>NZ_JACIIX010000002.1:336549-421207 GCF_014205675.1 Novispirillum itersonii | reverse complement strand
CTTGTCTAACAGCGGCGCCACCATGGTGACTTCCAACTCAGCTTCCCACCAGCTCTTCGCTGCGGCCCGCGTCGTCGGGAGGCGCTTTATAGGTCTGCACAACGCAACCGTCAAACACTATTTTCAGGAAAATGACTCTTTTTGCGGGGCTTAGCGGATCTGCTACACCAGAGACAGCTCCAGACAGGCACACTCCGGTCGCCCCTGATAAGGAGAAAAGGCCGGGCCGGGACGAAAGCCGTGCCGCTGATAAAACGCTATGGCCCGTTGATTGGCCCAGCGCGTTTCCAGACAAACTTTCCCGAAGCCCAAGGCTCTGGCCTGATCCAGTAAATACTGCAAGACCAACGCACCGGTTCCCGGATACTCGGGATCTGCGAACATGCGCTTGATCTCTGCACAGGCCGGATCCTCCGGGCGGGGCAACAGGGCACCACAGCCAACGGCCTGCCCGGCACATTCAGCCATGGCAAAGACTTTGCGGTCTTCCCACTCCGCCCATGCGGCAAAGCCCGCCCGACCATCCGCCCCGAAGGTTTCAGCCAGATACGCAGACAGCCGATTCATCAAGGCTACGGCCTCCGGTGCCTCAGGGCTGGCAGACCGTACCGTCACGGCAGACAGTTGCTTGTGAAAAATCACCGTCGGATGCAGAACCCCGTCAGGAGTGACCGCAAAATCCGGAATTCGCCCACTCTCCTGATAACCGAGGCGACGATAAATCCCTTCCGCGAGACTCCCGGCTTCCGTATCCAGAACAATCAGGGTTCGCCCCCGACGTCGGGCTTCTGCTTCTGCGGCCCGCATCAAAAACCGGGATGCGCCCTGCCCCCGGGCCCGGCGATGGACCAAAAGCTTGCCCAGATCCGCACGATGGCCACCGTTCTGTGGCATTGCCAACCCCAGCTGAACACTGCCGACAAGCAGCCCCTGCCTGTGCAGGGTCAGCACCGCCCGTTCCCCGGCCGCCACTGCATCGGCAACGCCTTGCCAGTACCGGCGTAAACGATCCGGTTCCGCCGGACGGAGAAACCCGATGCTGGCTCCACCCTCCACACAGTCTGCCAACAGGTCCACCAACGCCTCCAGAGAAGCCCGGACCTGATCAGCGGTCAGAGACGCCAGCACAAAGGGTTCCGCCGGGCGGTCCGGCGAGACTGAAGACATCATGATCATCATCCTTGAAGTCGGTGCCCTAATCAGGGGCGGATCATCGTCAGCACATAGCAGGCATCGCAGTCCCCCGGATTATAAAACCGGGATGCGCCAAACAGCCGGTAGCGCAGACAATCCCCTTCCGAGAGACTGTAGCGGCTTCCATCCACCTCCAGCGACAGGGAGCCACTGAGAAGCCAGAGATGATGTTCAAGGCCGAGAAGAGGGGAACGGTCATAGCGGATATCCGCCCCTGAAGGCAGGCGGCCTTCAATCATTTCCCCCAGAAACATCCGTGCCGGCGGCGAGATCATACGGCGGATGAATCCGGTTTCCGGGTCAGCCCAGACCGCCTGATCCGCCGCACGGACCAACGAGCTTCCTTCATCCTCAACGGCGGCAATCAACCGGGATAGAGGCGTCTGGAACACCGCGCACAGGGCCCCGAGCATTCCGGCAGTCGGGCTGGTTTCCCCACGCTCCAGCCGGGACAGCGTTGCCCGGCTGATTCCGCTTTTCTCCGCCAGCTGATCCAGAGAAAATCCATGTTCCAGCCGGAGGTGCGCGAGCCGGGCCGTCAGGCGGGCTTCCAGAGACGGGGCGTCGGTTGGTTCAGAAGCAATCACAGCACGGTCTCCAAATTCCCATACGGGAGAATATATCTCCAATTTGAGAATTTGGAAGCACCTTATTTACCGGACTCAAAGAGTCTGTCCTCTGCGGACAGAAACCCCGATCACTCCCCCTGCGCCTCCAGACGGTCAAGGCATTGCTGCTCCAGCCGGTCGATCTCATGCAGAATGCTGTCGATGTCTTCCCGTTGGCGGGCCAGACTGATCCGCCGCTCCTGCACCTTGCCCAGCAGATGGCGCAGCTGCCCGGCTTCCCCCGGTTCCGCATCATAAAGATCCAGAATTTCCTGAATCTCGCGCAAAGAAAACCCAAGCCGCTTGCCCCGCAGAATCAGGATCAGCCGCACCCGGTCCCGTGGACTGTAGAGGCGGCGCTGGCCATCCCGGCGCGGCGAGACCAATCCCTTATCCTCATAGAAACGGATCGCCCGGGCCGTTACACCAAATTCGGCAGCCAGCTCGGAAATGCTGAACTCCCGCTCCAGCGCAGCCGCATGGCGGTCAGATGTGGCGGGGGCTCCGGCAGCCATCTTCATGACAGGTCTCTCCTGAAGTGCGTCACCCCGGCACCGATCCGGGTCAAGATCATTGGCTATAGTTTACGTAAACGTAAAGGCAAGTCCAGAACTTCCGTAACGGAAAGGCTTCAGGGTGGGACTCCCTCAGCAGGTCATCTGAGAGCCGGGCCAGACAGAGGAATTGACCACCCCCGCCATTTCCGTACTGTGTCTGCGGTCTCTCGCCCCCGGAGCGTTCCGTCATGCCTGCCTCCCCGCTTAAGCCTGTTTCCGTTTTTACGGCCCTTGCCCTTTTGGGCTCCGTCTTTGTTGCCCTGTGGCCGCATGCTTTTCCGGCAGGGGCCGCAACGGAGTGGCATGCCGCCGCCGTCGTGCTCGGCGGATTGACTCTGTGGGCGACCGGGGCGATCCCCGAGGCGGCAACGGCTATCCTCTTCTTTGCCGCCGCAATCCTTCTGAAAGTGGCCCCGGCAGAAGAGATTTTCTCTGGCTTCACCTCCAAAGCCTTCTGGCTGGTGTTCGGCGGGCTGTTGATGGGAATGGCCGTCAAGCGCAGTGGGCTGGGGGAACGGATGGCCCACGCGCTGGTCGGCCGGGTCGGAACCAGCTGGCTGGCCCTGTGCTGGGGCATTGCCGGAATCGGGATGCTTCTCGCTTTTATCATGCCGTCCAGTATGGGGCGGGTCATGCTGATGCTGCCGGTGGTGATGGGGCTGGCGGACCGCCTTGGCTATGCCCCGGACAGCCGGGGCCGCACCGGCATGGCCCTGATGACCGGAATGATGGGTCTGGGGCCCGCCGTCGGCATTTTGCCCGCCGTTGTGCCGAATAACGTGATGACCGGGGCCGCAGAACGCCTGTACGGCCTGAGTTTCGACTATTTTTCCTGGCTGATCGCCGCCTTCCCCACCCTTGGCATTCTGAAATGCCTGCTGATTGTCGGCGTAACCTGGAAGATGTTTGCCGAAGATCCGCCCCGGCAGGCGCAGGAAGCGGCTCCCGGCCCGATGAGCGCCGAAGAAAAGCGCCTGTCCCTGCTATTGGCGGTAACCCTGCTGCTGTGGCTGACCGATCGCTGGCACGGCATCAGCCCGGCGTGGATTTCCCTTGCCGGCGGAGCGGCCTGCCTGCTGCCGCCCCGCCCGCTGGTACCGATGGCGGCCTTCAATGAAAAAATGAGCCACGGATCCCTGTACTATATCGCCGGACTGATGGGACTGGGCGCGGTGCTTGCCAGCTCAGGGCTGGGGAACCGCCTGGGCGACAGCCTGTTGACCATCATGCCCCTGTCTGCCGACCACCCGGTTCTGTCCTGGCTGTCACAGGTGCTTCTCACCACGGCGGTTGCCGTGGGGGCGACCGTGCCCGGCACCCCGGCCATCATGACCCCCATGGCACAGGCGATGGCCGAGGCCAGCGGCACGACACTGACCATGACCCTGATGACGCAGGCCGTCGGCTATTCCAGCATCGTCCTGCCCTATCAGGTCCCGCCCCTGATTCTGGCGATGCAGCTTGGCGGTGTCCGGATACAACCTGCTGCCCGCTATACGCTGGCCCTGTTGATCCTGACGGTGGTACTGGTCTGGCCCTTAACCTACGCGTGGTGGAAACTGATGGGGCTGCTGCCGTAAAGCCGCCCTGTCGATTGCCGTCCGCCGGGCAAACCATTAAGATAAGCCATACTTTCCCGCCGCACCGAATTCCGGGCTCCCCCTTCCCTGCGGCTGCCTGTCAGGATCCGTCCGATGAACGAGTTCAGTCTTCAGTCCATCCGCGTTCTGGTTGTTGACGACAACCCCCACTTCCGCCGCCTGCTGGTCAGCGTTCTCGCCTCCATGGGCTGCCGGATGATTGAGGAAGCCGCCGACGGGGCGGATGCGCTGAAGGCTCTTGGCCATTTTCCGGCGGATATCGCCCTTGTTGACTGGCATATGGCTCCCATGGACGGGCTGGACTTCACCCGCGTTGTCCGCACCAGCCCTGACAGCCCGAACCCGCATCTGCCAATCCTGATGCTGTCGGGACATACCGAACTCCGCCTTGTTCTGGAAGCCCGTGATGCCGGGGTCCATGAATTCATCGCCAAACCGATTTCTGCCAAGACCCTGCAAACCCGCCTACAGGCGACCCTGCTGTCCCCGCGCCCGTTTGTCCGCTCAGGATCTTACTTTGGCCCGGACCGCCGCCGCCGTCAGGTGCCCCTGAAGGGGCCGGACCGCCGCCGCAAGGCATAACCAGACCGGAACTTCCACCGCCGCGTGTGGTCACCGGGGTGGCTTTAAACCTCTTTCTGAAAACAGCCACTCTGAGATATAGTGTTTCTCTGTGTTGGGGCTTTAAGATGGGACCCGACGGCCAGAAGCGGACTGACAACCGCTGCCTGATACCGCCCCGGCTGCATGGCCGGGCCTTTCCACGGGGGGTGGAGAGCGTGTGACGGCAGAGAGGCGGCCCGCAGTGTCCGGACCGGAACAGCCCATCAGAACAGGACGGCAATGAGCGGTTATAATCTCGAGCGTCTGAATTTTCTGGTTGTGGACGACAACAAGCATATGCGTGCGCTGGTGAAAACCATTCTGCATGCGCTGGGATCGAAAAACGTCCACGAAGCCGCTGACGGAGCGGACGCCTTCAAAGAACTGCGCCATTTCCCCGCTGATATCATCATCTGTGACTGGAACATGTCCCCACTGGACGGGCTGGACTTTGTGCGTCTGGTCCGCACCGGCAAGGACAGCCCCAATCCGTTCGTGCCGATCATCATGCTGACCGGCCATACCGAAATGCACCGGGTGATTGAAGCCCGCGATGCCGGGGTCCATGAGTTTCTGGCCAAGCCGATCTCGACCAAGGACCTGTACTCCCGCATCAAATCGATTATCGATAAACCCCGGCCCTTCATCCGTGCCGGCCTCTATTTCGGCCCGGAACGCCGTCGCCGCCAGATTGACTGGAAGGGACCGGAACGCCGGAAGGCCCACCTACAGGCCGTCCCCCAGCCGGAAACCGGCGGCGGCCTGAGGCAGGCCGAAGTGGAAGCCCTGCTCGGGGGTTGATCCCTCCGGGCAATGGCCATCACCGACGCCGGACTTCTGTCTGTACCGACACACTCTTTCTTCCTTCCAAAACCGGCTCCCGCTCTCTCTCCTCTCTGTTTCAGCCATACCCGGCTGTACCGCAGGGGATCCGGTGGCGAAGTACCCAAGGAATTTGGTGCATTTTCACCATGGGTGTGGAATGCTCGGATCACATGTATGCTGCCTGACGTTTGGAAGAGAACCGGCCACATATCCGTATATGTACCGATTGTCTTCTGAAGATTCCGGGCCGTTTACAGTGTATTGACCCGGGCAAGAATGTGCCCGGCGCACCAAGAATTGGACGGAGCTGAGATATGGATAATCAGGAACCGGTGGCAGCCACCATTATCAAACCGCCGACCAAGGTCGAAGTCATTCACCCGCCGACCAATCTGCGCGACAAGGTCCGCATCTCGGCGGACGGCGTGAATCCCGAACTGCTGGAAAAGGCCGAACAGATCATCGCCAATCTGGCACCGTCCTATCTGGAGTGGGTGGAAGACGACCTGCGCCGGGCTCAGGCCCTGCTGGAGCAGATTGAAAACTGCACCGGGGACGATGCCAAGCCCCTGCTCGCCGATCTGTTCACCATCGTCCATGACATCAAGGGACAGGGCGGCAGCTTCAATTATATGCTGATGACTGCGGTTGGCAAATATCTGTGCCGCTTTATCGAAGCGGTCCAGAATGCCCCCCGCCCCAGCCATTGGCCGGTTCTGCGCGTGCATGTTGATGCCCTGCGCCTGATCATCGGCGACCGGATGGAAGGGGATGGCGGCGTCACCGGCGACCGCATCCTGCGCGGTCTTGCCGCCACCATTACCAAGACCATCGGCCAGATTGATCTGAGCTGACCGTCTGAGGACGTCACCGCAGGTATCAGCGGTACAGGGGAAAAAACCCGCCCTCCCGGAGGCAGACCGTCTTTCCCGACACAGCAAAGGGGCCCGCCCTTCCGGCGGGCCCCTGCTAATTCTGCCTTATACGACTTATGGCCCCATCCCCGGTTCAGCCCAGCGGTTGGGATGCGGGTGGGTGTTGTAGAAATCAGTGATGATCTTCCACCCTTCCTCGGCCGTCTCGACGAAGTGGAAGATGTCCAGATCCTCGGGGGAAATGGTTCCCTCCTCCACCAACGCCTCAAAGTTGATCACCTTTTGCCACCAGTCCTTTCCGAACAGCAGCACCGGAATCCGCTGGATCTTCCCGGTCTGGATCAGAGTCAGGGCCTCAAACAGCTCGTCCATGGTGCCAAAGCCACCGGGGAAGCAGGCCAGAGCCTCCGCCCGGATCAGGAAATGCATCTTGCGGACGGCGAAATAGTGGAAATTGAAGCTCAACTTCGGAGTGATGTAGGCGTTGGGGAACTGCTCATGCGGCAGCACGATCGACAGCCCGATGCTGTCAGCCCCAACGTCAGACGCCCCACGGTTGGCCGCCTCCATAATCCCCGGTCCACCGCCGGTACAGACGACATAACGGCGATGCCCCGGCACCTGACTGTGCTCCGACACCTTGCGGGCAAAATCACGGGCCACCGTGTAATGGCGGCTGTTTTCAACGATCCGTTCCGCAATGGTCACGGCCCGCTGTGCCGCCGCATCCGCGGGAGTGGCGGCCGCCGTGGCCCGGGCCTCTTCCAGCCGCTGCCGGGCGACGTCCGGTTCCGGAATCCGGGCACTGCCGAACACCACAACCGTCGAAACCACCCCTTCATCCTGAAGCAGGATTTCCGGCTTCAGCATTTCCAGCTGTAGACGCACCGGACGCAGATCACGGGTGGTCAGAAAATCGACATCGGCAAAGGCCAGACGGTAGCTGTCAGACTCCGTCTGCGGCGTGGTTTTACGGGCCTGCCGCTCTTCGTGGGTGCGGCGGTCCTCGGCTGAGGTCGGGAAAGGAGAGTAGCGCCTGTTTTGGTCGGTCATTGGCCCCTCCATAGGACATTTCCGGTCGGAACATCACGGTTCCTTCCCTTTCAAGATGAAGGGGCAGGTCACAAAATGCAAGAACCACAAGGAGTTGCCAAACCGCTTATGGTTTCATTCCCATCAGGGCCAGCTGCCCCGCCGCCAGCAGAAGGGTCAGCAGGGTCAGGGGCACACCACTGCGGGCGTGGGTCAGGAACCCGATCCGGATCCCCTGACGGGCCGCTGCCTCAACCGCAATAATGTTGGCCATGCTGCCGGTGATCAGCAGATTTCCGGCCAGTGTCGACAGCAGGGCCAACCCATGCAGGAACAGTGGATCCCGGTCCGGCAGCAACGACAGCACCAACATATCGGCCGGAACATTGCCGATCGTATTGGATCCGATCAGCGCGACCGCAGACAGAACCCATGGATCCCGCAGAGACAACCCGGCTTCGCCCAGCGCCGCCAGCACCTGCGACGGCACCCCGGTCATCTGTGCGGCATGGGTGACAATAAACAGCGCGGCAAACAGGATCAGCAACGGCCAGTCCACCAACAGCAGGGTGCGGCGGGTGGCCAGACGGCGGCTGATCAACAGCGCCCCGGCCACCACCGTCACCCCCAGCGCCTGCGGCACCGGCAACGACAGCATCACCAGCAGGGCCACCGCCGCCCCGGCGGTTTTGATCAGGCCATGCCGGTTCAGGGGGATCGCCGCTACGGCAGATCCCGCAGCCGGGCCGGACGGCAACACCCAACGCCCGCGCCAGAACACCGCCATTCCCGCCCAGATCAGCAGCAGGGATGCGACGGCCACCGGCAGACAGAACAGAACAAAGGGCCAGAAGGGCAAAGCCCCCGCCTGCGCAATCAGAATGTTCTGGGGGTTGCCGATCGGGGTCAGTGCCGATCCGGCATTGGCGGCCAGCGCCAGTGCCAGCACAAACGGCCGGGGATCAAGCCCACGCCGCAGCAATCCCGCACACAGCAGCGGCGTGACCGCAAACACAACCACGTCATTGGTGACCAGCGCCGACAGCCCGCCGGAGACAAAAACCACCACCCCCAGAAGGCGGCAGGGGGCCAAAGGGGATACCGCCAGCCGGGCCGCACACCACTCATAGACCCCGGCCTCTCCGGCCTGTGCCGAGACAACCATCAGCCCGGCCAACACCAGCAGGGCGGAGAAATCAACGGCCCTGAGCGCCGCCGGACCATCCATCACCCCGGCGGCCATCAGAATGATAGCCCCAAGAACGGCAATTCCGGTGCGGTCCACCAGCAGCCCCGGAATACGGCCAACCGCCATCCCCAGATAAACCAGCCCGAACACCACCAACGTCAGCAGGGACATCCCCTCAGACATATCCATTCTTTCCATCACCGGCCGTGCGATCCATAGCGATCCTTACAGCACCGGCAGGCAGAAAGACAGCCCGTCAGACATCATCCCCCAGACGCTGATACAGGTCCTCGATAGCGCTGATGTTTGCAAAGAGCAGATCGACCAGGACCGGATCAAACTGCTGGCCCCGCTGCGCCTGAAAATAGGCCAGAACATCCTCGCGCGGCCACGCCGGTTTATAGCACCGGGCACTGGACAGAGCATCAAAGACATCGGCAATGGAGGTGATGCGGGCATCCAGCGGGATCTCCCCGCCTTTCAACCCACGGGGATACCCCAGTCCATCCCAGCGTTCATGATGGTTTCCGGCGATGCTGGCGGCACAGCGGATCACCTGAAGATCGGATCCGGTCAGCAGTCTCTCCCCGATCTCGACATGGGATTTCATCTGCTCCCATTCCTCCGGGGTCAGCTTGCCCGGCTTGTGAAGAATGTCGTCGGGAATCCCGATTTTCCCGACATCATGCAGCGGAGAGGCCTGCCGGATTACGTCCGCCTCCCGGGCATCCATGCCCACCGCCCGGGCCAGAATCCAGCTCAGTTCCGCAACGCGGCGCACATGGTTACCGGTTTCCTGCGACCGGCTTTCCACCGCTTCGCCCAACCTTTGCAACAGTTCGCGCTGGGTGGCGTCGATGGTGTTGACCATCTCCAGATTATCAAAGGCAATCGCGATGTTACGGCTGAAGACCTGAACCAGATTGGTATCGACATCCTTCGGGCGTTCCAGACCATCGAGGTACAGAACATTGACCGATCCCGAATAGCTGCGGAACACACACATCACCGAGGTCTCGTGATGCAGCACCCCTTCCACCACCGGTGACCCATCCAGCAGGCGGTAGAGTGCCGGAGGCAGGACCCGTTCCAGATCAATATCCCCGGCATCCTTGAAACGCCCGATCCCGGCAATGGTGCTCAGGCCACGCCCGCTGCCGGTCCCATGCAGCGCCACCCCGTCCAGGGTTCCGAAAAAAGCCCCCCGGTTGCTTTGCAGCAGAGCCCCCAGCTGCTCCAGCGCCCCCAGCGTAAACCGCTCCATCGACTGTTGGCGGAACAGGTCCTGACTGGACTGAATGATCAGGTTGAGCCCCCGCCGGTTGGCCTCCAGCGCGTTGATATCCCGCCAGGCCCGGAGGCAGGCAAACATCAGCGTTGTCAGCTTACGGGCGGTCAGTTCCGTTTTTTCCTTATAGTCGTTGATATCGTAGGACGCGATGACATCGCGCTCCGGGGCCTGCCCCGGCTGACCGGTGCGCAGCACGATACGGATCTGGCTGTTGCCCAGATCCTCGCGGATCCAGCGCACCAGCTCCAGCCCGGCGTGCTCGCTTTCCATCACCACATCCAGCAGCACCACGGCAATGCTGTCGTGTTCCGTCAGGAACAGTCTGGCCTGTTCCGCCGACTGGGCATTCAGGAACTCCAGCCCCCGTCCGGCAAAATGGAACCCCGACAGCGCCAGCTCGGTAATGCGGTGGACCTCCGGCTCATCATCAACGATCAGCACCGTCCATGGCGGATCTCCTGACAGGGCCTGCCGGGCCGTCCCTTCCGAAAGAGCGGCCGCCGCCGCCGGAGGAAGCCCGGCGACCCGACGTGGCCCCGGACCGAACATCAGTTTTTTCCCGGCCATTCTTCCTCCCCCCTTTGCTTTTGAGACGGCCCCCTTTCCGGGGATGGTTTTTAGCCAGATGGTTTTTAGGCCGACAGCAGGGACGGGATGCGGATCACCACCGTCAGCCCCTGCCCCGGCGCACTGCTGTAGTTGATGGTGCCCCGAAGCACGCTGGTCACCAGATTGTAGACAATGTGCAGCCCCAGACCGGTCCCGCCATTCCCCCGCCGGGTGGTGAAGAAGGGTTCCATGATCCGGCGGAGATTTTCTTCAGGCACGCCGACACCATCATCCTCCACCACCATTTCCACCCGGCCCTGTGGCAACGACCGGGCGGTGATACGGATTGTTCCGGCGGCCTCTCCGTCGTCGAAGCCATGAATGATGGCATTCATCAGCAGATTGGACAGAACCTGCGAGACAGCCCCCGGCACGGTGCGGACCATGACGGTCTCCGGAATATCCACCACGGTCCGCACCTGCGTCCGCCGCAGACGCGGCTGAAGACTGAACAGAACGGTCTCAACGTATTCGCGCAGCAGGATCGGGCGGATTTCGCCGTTGCTCTGGTCAACCGCCACCCGCTTGAAACTGGAAATCAGCTCCGACGCCCGCCGGAGGTTGACGCTGACCATGTCAACCGTCTGCACCCCGTTACGCAGGAACGTCTCAAAGAGGCTTTCCTCCAGCGCCCCGCCTTCATAGGCGGCCTGTAGGGTGTTCAGATGATCCTGCATCAGCGATGTCGCGGTGACCGCAATCCCGACCGGGGTATTGATCTCATGGGCAATCCCGGCCACCAGACTGCCGAGAGAGGCCATCTTCTCAGACTCCACCAGATCGGCCTGCGTCCGCCGCAGGTCATCCAGACTGCTCTGCAAGGCCCGGCTGGCCTTCTCCGCCTTGTTCTTTGCCGCTTCCAGTTCCGCCCGCGACCGCTGGATTTCCGTCACATCGGTATAGGTGGTCACAAAACCGCCGATCCCCGGGGGCAGAGGACGCCCGTCCACTTCAAGGATCCCCCCATCCGGACGGTTGCGGACGAAGTGATGCGGTTCCATCCGGGCCGCCAGCGCCATCCGTTCCGCGACCTGCTCCCCGACATCACCGGGGCCATATTCCCCGCGTTCGGCATTGAACCGGAAAAACTCTGCCAGAGAGGTCCCCGGCCGGATCAGCTCCTCGGGGAAGCCCAGAAATTCGACAAACCGCCGGTTACACATCCGCAGGCGCAAATCGGCATCAAAGACGGAAATCCCCTGCGAAATGTTGTTAAAGGTGGCATCCAGCAGGGCAAAATACAGCTGTAACTCCTGCGTCACCTGTTCCAGCCGGGTTTTCTCCGCTTCCAGACGCTCCTGCGTATGGATGATCTCCGTCATATCAGTGTAGGTGGTCAGAACCCCGCCAATGTCCGGCGGCAACGGATTGCGCCGGGTCTCCACAATGCGGCCACAGGGGGAGCGGTGCAGGAAACAGCGTGGTTCGAGAGTCTGGAGGCTCTGCATCCGATGCACGATCTCGGCCTCCACCTCAACATCCCCATACTGGCCGGTTTCCGCCATGTCCCGGACCAGCGCCTCGACCGGAACTCCCGGGCGGCGCAGATGCTCCGGCACCGCGAACATGTCGCTGTACGGCTGATTCTGGAACACCACTTTGAAATCACTGTCGATATACGTCACCCCCTGCGTCATGTTGGTGACCACCACATCCAGCACCGCCCGCTGCCGTTCCAGTTCCTCTGTCCGTTCCAGAACCTGCTGTTCGAGGGACTCATTCAGCGCCCGCAGCGAGGCCTCCGCCGCCAGACGCCGGTCGTTGTGCCACAGGCCGCTCAGCACATCGCCGACATAGGCCCCGAACATCTGCTCCTGACTGCTCCACTCCGGCTTGGCTTCCAGCGTCGAGACCACCATCACGCCAATGCACTGCCCTTCCGAGAAGACCGGGACCCCCATCTGCGATGTATAGGACTGCCCGCGGAACAGATGCTGCCGCAGCCCGGCCAGCCGTTCATCGGCGGCGACATCCCCGACCACAAACAGCCGTCCCCGCCCGATCCGCTCGAAGTATTCAGGAAAATCGGCAATCCGCAGGGGGTCTTCGGTAAAATGCCCGGTCCCGTGCGGCTCATAGATATCAACCGACTGAAGATTGGTGCACGTTTCATCCATCAGCCAGATGGCCGCCCGGTCGACTTCCAGTGCGGTGACGGCAATCTCGGTCAACGACCGGCAGGCCTGTGTCAGCGCCCCCAGGGTGATCGTCGGGTGGCGGTGAATGTACTGCATCGCATTCATCAGCAGGCGGTTCCGTTCCGAGGACCGGGCCAGAGCCAGTTCGGCTTCCCGCTGCGCGGTGATATCCTCGCAGAACGAGGCCACGCCGCAGATCCGCCCCCCCTTATCCCGCAGGGGGGTAACGTGCCAGCGGCAGATGATGACCCGCCCGCTGCGGGTCAAATTCTCATTCTCCGAGGTAAACGCCGCACCATCGCGCAGAATGCGGTAAACGCGGGGCACCACCTTGGCCACAGAGGCCGGCGTCAACAGGCGGTCCGCCCCCTCCCCCAGCATTTCAGCGGCGGTGTACCCAAAAATACGTTCCGCCTGCGCATTCCAGCCGATCACCTGAAAGCGGTCATCCCAGGTGATGATGGCAAAGGGCGCGGATGTGTACAGGGCCTCCAGCCATTGGGGAGATCCCAGCACATCAGACGCGGTGGCCGCTGTGGTTCCGGGAGATCTCATACTGCGGTTCTCCTGCCCGGCGGTAATGGCCGGTTAAACTCACGACAGGTGCGCGTCCCCACCCTGTGATGGTCTGGACGCATACATCAGGTCCCCCTGATAGTCAGACTAGCGGAGCCCGCAGGGCGCAACAATGAGCCATTCTGTTCATGGAACCGGGTCACCGGGCGCACCATTCCGGCCCAATTGCCGCCACAGTTGAAGATTAGCCTGCCACATAGATACGGGCACGGACTGCCACGGGCGGCAGGAAGAGGCGGAGGTGGACAGAGATGTTTTTGTACCGGACCGGACTGCTGTTGATCGCCGCTGTGATCGCCCTGCTGGCAGCCGTGATGACAACAGACATCGAGGACCGGATTGCCACAGCCCTGTGCCCGCCCCCGGTTCCCTCCCCTCAGGTCATCGGGGATGGAACCTGCGGATTTAATGCCGACATGCAGGCTATCGCCATTCTGGGCGCGGTCTTTGCTCTCGGCCTGATCCTGACCGGATTCGGACTTCTGCTGCGACGGCGGGACACCTCCCGCCGCCGGATGTTCGGGCCGCGCGGCTGACGGCAACCGGCCGATAAGAAGACAAAATATGACCGCCCGTTAACGGAACGCCGCCAAGGGCTGGCGCTGCTGTCCATCCGCATCGAAATTTTCGGGCGACAGCCAGTTGAGGTAGGCCTGACGCAGGGCCGGCCATTCACCGTCAAGGATCGAGAACCAGGCGGTATCGCGGTTCTGGCCCTTGGCCACCATATGCTGACGGAACAGCCCTTCGTAGGTGAACCCGAACCGCAGCGCCGCCCGTTTGGAAGGCTCATTGCTGTTGTTGCACTTCCATTCAAACCGGCGGTAGCCCAGATCGCGGAAGGCGTAATCGGCAAACAGGAACAAAGCCTCCGTCGCCGCCGGACGGCGGGAAACCAGCGGCCCCCAGTAGATACTGCCGATCTCAATCACCCCATGCGCCGGATCAATCCGCATCAGGGCCTGACGCCCAGCCACTTTGCCGGTGGCCTTGTCGATCACCGCAAAGAACAGGGGATCTTCACTGCGGGAAACCGTCTCCACCCACGACCGGAAGGAAGTACGGTCAGTCGGGGGCTGTTCAAACAGCCAGGCGAAACGGGCCCCGGCATCGGCAACAGCCGACTGCTCATACAGATCATCGGTATGGCGGTCAGCCTCCAGCGGCTCCAGACGCACATAGCGCCCTTCGAGAACCACCCGCTCTGGGCGCGGGCGCGGCGACCAGTCCGCGAGAGAGGCCGGATCGGATACAGCAGACATCAGCACAGACTCCAAAAAGCAATTTCACCGGTACAGCGACGGCTACAGTGACGGAAAATCCGGACTGCCAAAAGATCCAGTTTTGCAGGAAATGACGGGACCACTCCTGTTCACCACCCCTCTACCCCTGCAAAAGGACCTGCAAAAAAGGGAATGCAGCCAGTCCCTTTCAACCGTTCCGTCCGGAGGCGGAGCAGCTTATGTATGCGGTCCTCCCCGCACCCCCTGCGGGATCGGGACCGGTTTAAGGTCAAACTGCGGTTCACGTTTCAAGGACTCCCCCATGCACTCCGCTTCCGGAATTGACAGAGATGTCCATTCTGCCCCGTCCAGCCCGCCCCCGTCCGCTGTCCGTAAAGCCCTTCTGGCCCTGAGTGTCGGCGGTTTTGCCATCGGCACCGGGGAATTCGTCATCATGGGGCTTCTGCCGGATGCGGCGGCGGATCTGGGAGTTTCCATTCCCGATGCCGGGCATCTGGTCAGTATCTATGCCCTTGGCGTGGTGATCGGGGCGCCGCTGCTGGCCGTGCTCGGGGCGCGCTGGCCGCGCCGCCGCCTGCTGATTGCCCTGATGCTGTTTTTCGGGGTCGGCAATCTGGTCAGCGCCATCGCTCCGGCCATGACATCGATGATGACAGCCCGGTTTATCACCGGCCTGCCGCATGGCACCTATTTCGGGGTCGCCGCCCTTGTCGCCGCCGGTCTGGTCCCCCGCGAGAAACGGACACAGGCGGTGGCAATGGTTCTGATGGGGCTGACCGTCGCCACCCTGATCGGGGTTCCTGCCGTTGCCGCCATCGGGCAGGCCTTCAGCTGGCGCATCGCCTTCGCCATTGTCGGGGTCATCGGCGGCCTGACCGCTTTTCTGGTCTGGCGCTGGGTGCCGTTCATTCCGGCCAGCCGGACCGCCAGCCCGCTGCGGGAACTGGGAGCCCTGCGCCGGAAACAGGTTCTGCTGACTCTGGGCATCGGTGCCATCGGGTCCGGCGGGCTGTTTTCCATCTTCAGCTACGTCAAACCGACGATGACCGAACTGGCCGGGCTTCCGGAAAGCATGATCCCGCTGATCCTTGCGCTGTTCGGGGTCGGGATGATCACCGGCAATCTGGCCGGATCCCGCTTTGCCGACCGGGCGCTGGAACGTACCATTTTTGTGGTTCTGATCTGGGGCGGCTGCCTGATGGCAGCCTATTCCGTCACCGCCGGGCATCCGGTCCTCGGCCCCCTGACCATTCTGCTGGTCGGTACCATGGTTGCCCTCGCCGCCGCCCTGCAAACCCGGCTGATGGAAGTCGCCGGGGATGCCCAGACCATGGCCGCCGCCCTGAACCATTCCGCCTTCAACGCCGCCAATGCCCTCGGGCCATGGCTGGGGGGGCTGGCGATCAAGGCCGGTTACGGGTGGTCCTCAACCGGTCTGGTCGGGGCTGCACTGGCACTGGCCGGGCTGGGGGTCCATCTGTGGTCACGGGCCGATCAGCGGAAACGGCGGGGATAACCCCGCCCCGGTCAGCCCTGCGGCTGCCAGACCATTTGCAGACGGTCCGCCGTCTGCCCTTCGGGGCGGAACCCCATCCGCTGATACAGGGCCTGCGCCCGGGGATTGCGGTGCAGGACCGCAAGCCGGAGCGGAACCGAACGCTCTGCCGCCAGCACCTGTAATGCCTGTAAAATGGCCGACCCGATCCCCTGCCCCTGCCGGGCGGCGAGAACGGCAACCTCGATCAGCCGGATATCCTCTTCCCCCACATGAACGTACAGGCGCCCGACCGGCTGCCCCCGGCTGACCAGAAGCAGGAAATGGGCCCCGGCAAGACGCGTCGTCCAGTCGGTATGCTGGGCGGTAAACTGCTGGAGACAGAAGCTTTTGCGCATCTCCTCCGGCCAGTTCATGGCCGCCAGCTCGGCCTCGCGGGTCTGCCCGTACAGCCGCAACAGAAACCGGCTGTCCTCCGCCCGGCACGGACGCAAGACCACACCGGGCACCTGAAGGGGGCAAGGGGCCGGATTTACGGGAAAATCGATCATCAGTGGATAAAACCGTCGTCAGGAATTTTACGGAAGGACGTGAGCCCCCACAGAAATTATAATCCTATAATTGCTTTTGAAAGAAAATACACTTTTTAGATTAATCAATCATAGGGCGATCCTATTTCCGTCAATGCGTCCCTCTTTTCAAGCCCGACAGAGATCGGCACGAGAGCCCTCTCTGTTTACAACGAAAAACACCGCCAGGAATTTCCTGACGGTGTTTTCGGATCCTGCGGCAATAGGGACAGGCCCGCAGCACCGCGAAGTCCTCCCAAAGGCAGAAGAGACGTCCTCATCAACCGGAAGATTTCTTCACGGATGAGCAGAAATCATTCCCACTCAATCGTGCCCGGCGGCTTGCTGGTGATGTCGTACACCACGCGGTTGACGCCCTTCACCTCGTTGATCACGCGGCTGGACAGGCGGGACAGGAAGTCATGGTCGAAGTGATAATAGTCGGCGGTCATCCCGTCGGTGGAGGTCACCGCCCGGATCGCCAGCGCGTAATCATAGGTCCGGCCATCGCCCATCACGCCGACGGTGCGCACCGGCAGCAGCACGGCAAAAGCCTGCCAGATAACGTCATACAGGCCAGCGTTACGGATTTCTTCCAGATAGATCGCATCGGCCTTGCGCAGGATATCCAGCTTTTCGCGGGTGATTTCCTGCCCCGGAATGCGGATCGCCAGACCCGGCCCCGGGAACGGATGGCGGCCGACCATTTCTTCCGGCAGGCCCAGTTCGCGGCCCAGCGCCCGGACTTCGTCCTTGAACAGCTCGCGCAGCGGTTCCACCAGCTTCATGTTCATGCGGTCCGGCAGGCCGCCCACATTGTGGTGCGACTTGATGGTGACGCTGGGGCCGCCGGTGAAGGACACCGATTCAATCACGTCGGGGTACAGGGTCCCCTGCGCCAGAAACTCAGCACCGCCGATCTTCCTGGCTTCCGCCTCGAACACGTCGATGAAGGTCTTGCCGATGATCTTGCGCTTCTCTTCCGGATCGGTCTTCCCGGCCAGCAGGCCCAGGAACAGATCGGAGGCATCGACATGCACCAGATTGATGTTGAACTGGTCGCGGAACACCCGCACCACCTGCTCCGACTCACCCAGACGCATCAGGCCGTGATCGACGTACACGCAGGTCAGCTGATCGCCGATGGCTTCGTGGATGATCGCCGCCACCACCGAGCTGTCAACGCCGCCGGACAGGCCACAGATCACCCGGCCGGAGCCGACCTGAGCGCGGATCTTGGCAATTTCGGTTTCGCGGAAGGACGCCATGGTCCAGTCGCCGGAACAGCCGCAGATGGTCCGCACAAAGGTGCGCAGCAGCTGGGCCCCATGCGGGGTGTGCACCACTTCAGGGTGGAACTGCACGCCATAGAAGCCGCGTTCATCATCGGCCACGGCGGCGAACGGCGCGCCTTCAGAGGTGGCGACGACGCGGAAGCCCGGGGCCAGCGCGGTGACGCGGTCGCCATGGCTCATCCACACCTGTTCGCGGGCGCCGGGGCTCCAGGTGCCTTCAAACAGGGCGCAGGCATCGGAAACCTCGACATAGGCGCGGCCGAACTCGCGGTGATCGGAGCCTTCAACCTTGCCGCCCAGCTGGGCCATCATGGTCTGCTGGCCGTAGCAGATCCCCAGAACCGGCAGCCCCATCCCGAACAGGCCCTGCGGCGCGCGCGGGGTGTCGGTTCCGGTCACCGAGGCCGGACCGCCGGACAGGATCACGCCCTTCGGATCGAAGGCGCGGATGCTGTCAACAGTCACCCGGTTGAACGGGTGGATTTCGCAGTACACGCCAGTCTCACGCACCCGGCGGGCGATAAGCTGAGTGACCTGAGAGCCGAAATCTACAATGAGGATGCGATCGGTCATGGAGGATCCGTACGGCTGGGGGTAAGAATCGGGATTGGCGGCACATTACAACACCTCGCCGCCTGTCTCTATGACAAATCACCGCCTCTTCCCCCGCCCGTTTCATGGCTGCCATACCGCCATCCCCCTCTATGCACAGACCCTTATAGACTGTAAGGTCGGCGGCTGGATTGGATACAATTATCCCATCCCAACCGGAACTTGAGCAGGGGTTTGGATCGTGACCGCTCTGTCGCATGTGGATGCTGTTGTCATCGGGGCCGGAATTGCCGGAGCCTCCATCGGGGCGGAACTGGCGCAGGACCGCAAGGTGGTGGTGCTGGAGGCCGAGGACATGCCCGGCTATCACACCACCGGCCGCTCGGCGGCGATTTTCATCGCCTCCTACGGCAATGCCACCATCTGCAAGCTCAACCGCGCCAGTCTGGCCTTTCTGCGCCAGCCGCCGGCGGAGTTTTCCGACGAGGGCTTCCTCAGCCCGCGCGGCAACCTCTACATCGGGCGGGCCGAGGACAAGGCGGCGGTTGATGCCCTGCACGCCGCCTCGCCGCACCTGATCCCCCACACCACCGAAGAGGCTCTGAAGCGGGTGCCGATCCTGCGCCCGGAAGCCGCCGCCTATGTGCTGGAAGAACCGGATTCCGAGGATATCGACGTCGCCCGCCTGCATCAGTGCTGGCTGCGCCGCCTGACCCGGGCAGGCAGCGAGGTGCGCTGCAACGCCGGTGTCACTGCCCTGTCGCGGGGGGCCGACGGCCTGTGGACGGTGGAAACCAAGGCGGGCACCTTTGTCGCCCCGCTGGTGATCAACGCCGCCGGGGCCTGGGCCGATGACATCGCGAAAATGGCCGGTCTGGCGCCGATCGGGCTCCAGCCGCTGCGCCGCACCGGGGCCATTCTGCCCGGCCCGGCGGAGGGCGGCTTTGATCACTGGCAGATGATCAACGACGTGATGGAACGGTTCTACTTCAAGCCCGATGCCGGAAAGCTGCTGGTCTCCCCGGTCGATGAAGTGCCGATGGATCCGCATGACGCCTATGTCGATGACATGGATCTGGCCGAAGGCCTGTACCGCTTTGAACAGGCGGTGACGCTGGAAGTCACCCGCGTTGACCGCTCGTGGGCCGGGCTGCGCACCTTTGCCCCCGACCGTAGCCCGGTGGTCGGTTTTGACCCCGGCACCAAAGGGTTCTTCTGGTTTGCCGGTCAGGGCGGCTATGGCATCCAGACCTGCCCGGCCATGGCGTGGCTGGGCTCGGCACTGGCAACCGGCCAGCCGCTGCGGGACGAACTGACCCGCGAGGCCTTCGACCCGCAGGAGGTCGCCCCGCGCCGGACCATGGTCAACCGGCTGAGAAAGCACTAAGCTGCCCCTCCCTTCCGGCCCGCCGTTTTCTCTCCGCCACGGGGAAGGACGGCGGGCCGTCTGACATCCGGCCCCCTGAGGACTCCCCCGACCATGACCCCTGCTGACCTGATCCGCACCGACGCCGCCCATGTCTGGCACCCGTTCACCCAGGCGATGACCGCGCCGGAGCCGGTACCGGTGGTTTCCGGCAAGGGAGCGGTGCTGACCACGGCGGACGGGCGGGAGATCCTCGACCTGATTTCTTCATGGTGGGTCAACCTGCATGGCCATGCCCACCCGGCCATCGCCGCCGCCATCGCCCGGCAGGCGGAAACGCTGGAACAGGTGATCTTCGCCGGGTTCACCCATGAACCGGCGGTGACACTGGCCAGCCGCCTGTGCGGCCTGCTGCCGGATGCGCTGACCAAGGTGTTCTTCTCCGACAACGGCTCCACCGCCGTTGAAGTGTCGATGAAGATGGCCCTGCAATATGCCCGCAACCGGGGGGAACACCAGCGCACCCGCTATCTGGCTTTCGACGGCGGCTATCACGGCGACACCGTCGGGGCGATGTCCGCCGGGGTGTCCTCGCGCTTTTTCGAGGCGTGGAAGGAAATGCTGTTCCCCGTCGATGTGCTGCCGGTGGCAGCAACATGGATCGACGACGAGGCAATCGGCCAGCGGGAGGCGGAAGCCCTGTCCGCCCTTGACGCCCACCTTGCCCAACATGGGGCCCAGACACTGGCGGCCATCATCGAACCGCTGGTGCAGGGGGCCTGCGGCATGCGGATGCACCGCCCGCAGTTCCTGCGCGGAGTGGTGGAGCGCCTGCGCGCCCATGGCATTCTGGTGATCTTCGATGAGGTGATGACCGGTTTTGGCCGGATGGGCGACCTGTTTGCCTGCCTGAAAGCCGCAGTGACCCCGGATTTCATCTGCCTGTCGAAGGGCCTGAGCGGCGGCTTCCTGCCGATGGCCGCCACCGTCACCACCGAAGCGGTTTATGACGCCTTCCGCGATGAACGGCTGGACCGGGCCTTCCTGCACGGCCATTCCTTCACCGCCAATCCGCTGGGCTGCGCGGCGGCTCTGGCCTCCCTCGACCTGCTGCTGGATCCGGCCTGCACCGCCGCCCGCGCCCGGATCGAGGCCCATCACCGGACCCATCTGGCGGCACGGCTGGCCGGACACCCGTTGGTCCGCCGCTTCCGCGTCACCGGCACCATCGCCGCCTTTGACGTGGAGACCGGCGACGGCGGCTATACCTCCTCCGTCGCCCCGGCCCTGCGGGAAAGCTTTACCCGTGATAACCTGCTGATCCGCCCGCTGGGCAACAGCGTTTACCTGCTGCCGCCCTACTGTGTCAGCGATGAACAGCTTGACCGCGCCGGAGACGGGCTGGAACGGGCGCTGAACAGCCTGTCCCCCGCCCCGCAGCGCCCGGCGGCCAGCGATATGTTCTGATGAAAAAAGGGGGCCTCATCGGCCCCCTTCTTCTTTACTGCGACATACCGTCGGCAAATTCGTCGTGCGGCATATGGTGCTTCTCATGCACCGGTTTGACCATCAGGTTGGCGATCAACCCGACCACCAGCAGACCGGCCATGGCGTACATGGTGGTGTTGTACAGGCTGGGGGTGGGGTCCACCGTGCCCGCCGGGGCAATTTCCATCAGGCGGGAAATCGTGACGGTCTTGGCCCGGATCAGCTCTTCCAGCTTGTCCACACCGGCCCCGAAGGTGGACTGGAACTTCGCCGGATCAACCTTCCCGGCCAGCACCTTCAGTTCCGACACCAGCGAGGCTTCGCGCAGTTCGGTCAGCACCAGCGGACCCAGCACCCCGGCGGTGGACCATGCGGTCAGCAGGCGGCCATGGATGCCCCCGACAAACTTGGTGCCGAAGATATCGGCCAGATAGGCCGGAATGGTGGCAAAGCCGCCGCCGTACATGGTGAAGATGATCATGGTGGCACCGTAGAACATCACCAGCCACATCACCGCCGGATGGGCGCTGACCTGCTGCG
Source organism: Novispirillum itersonii (assembly GCF_014205675.1). Classification (GTDB taxonomy): domain Bacteria; phylum Pseudomonadota; class Alphaproteobacteria; order Rhodospirillales; family Rhodospirillaceae; genus Novispirillum; species Novispirillum itersonii_A. The sequence goes on along the minus strand of NZ_JACIIX010000002.1, from coordinate 399,560 downwards.
CCGCAAACGGCACCGAGCAGTACAGCAGGATTCCCAGACCGAAGAAGATGAAGTAGGTGTTCTTGCGGCCCAGAAAGTCGGAGCTGGACGCCCAGAAGAACCGCCCGACCATGTTGAACACCGAGATCATCAGCACATAGGTCGCGGCGAAACCGCCGTTGACGATCATCGGCAGGGTCGAGCCGAAGATTTCCGTCATCATGGTCTTGGCCACGCCCAGCACGCCGATCCCGGCGGTGACGTTGGCACACAGCACCACCCACAGGAAATAGAACTGCGGGGTCTTCAGGGCCTGATCGATATGCACATGACGGGTGGAGATCATCTTCTTGGCGCTGGTGTCGGCCTTCGGCGGGGTCCAGCCCTTCGGCAGCCAGCCTTCACGCGGCACCCGGTAGGAGAACGCCGCCGCCACCATCACGATCAGGTAGAGGATCCCGAGGGTAAAGAAGGTCGCCGCCGCGCCGGTGGAGCCGGTCCCGACCACATAGACGCCTTCCTGCCCGGGCACCGTCAGCTTGGCGGCTTCCTTGGCGGTCACCACCACCACTTCCTTCAGGGCTCCGCCAACCTGAGCAAAGCGCTTGCCGCCATCGGTGGTCAGGGCCACATCGGTGGCCTTGCCCAGATAGACCGGCGCTTCGTAATACAGCTTCAGCAGCCATTCCTTCAGCGGGGCACCGATCATCGCCCCGCCGCCGAAGCCCATGATCGCCATACCGGTGGCCATGCCGCGCCGGTCAGGGAACCAGCGGATCAGCGTTGACACCGGCGAGACATAGCCAAGGCCAAGCCCGCAGCCACCGATCACCCCATACCCCAGATAGACCAGCCACAGCAGGTGCAGATAAATCCCCAACCCGCCGAGCAGGATGCCGCCGCCCCAGCACAGCGCCGCCACGGTGCCGACCATGCGCGGGCCGACCTTTTCCAGCCACTTGCCGCCGATCGCCGCCGACAGCCCCAGAAAGACAATGGCGGTGGAGAAGATCCACACCACCTGCCCCAGCGACCAGTCGGCTGAGGAACTCGCCACCACCCCGAACTCCCGGGTCAGCGGCGGATTGAAGATGCTCCACGCATACACCGACCCGATACACAGGTGGATAGCGATGGAGGCGGGCGGAACCAGCCACCGGTTGTAATCGTCACCGGCGACGATCTGTTCCTTTTTCAGGCCTTCAAAGATGTTCATGAATCCTCCCGGGGAGGCAGCCGGTTGGTCCGGCCCTGCCGTCCTGTCCTACGATGTCCGGGTTAGTTGCCCCGGATCTTGACTGTTGATGATGGGAAATACCCTCAGCCGGAAACCGGCCGGGGCGGGAAGGCCTTGCAGACCAGCGGATCCAGCTCCGCCCCCCCGGCGGCAATCAGGGCATCGAGACCCTGCCGCATACGGGGATCCCAGAAACTCCTGATATGCTGCGTGATTTCCGCGACCGCCTCATCTTCCGGGTATGCCCGGAAGTAACCGGCAATCTGATTGGCCATCCGCACCAGATCCGCGCTGTCCATTGTTCTCTCTATCCCCTGCCATCCCTGCCGGTCGGCATCCCTGCCGGACCGCTCTGTTCATCCTGTCCCGCCTGACCACCGCTGAAGCGGACCACGCCACCGTCGCGGTGGGCGGCCAGCACCGTCAGGCCCGCCGCCTCCGCCAGCCGCAGCGCCAGCGCCGTCGGCGCCGACAGGGTCGCCAGCACCGGAATCCCGGCAGTGGCGGCTTTCTGCACCAGCTCGAAACTGCACCGGCTGGTCATCACCACAAACCCTGCCGCCGGATCCCGCCCGGCCCGGGCCATGGCCCCGATCACTTTATCCAGCGCGTTATGCCGTCCCACATCTTCCCGTGCAAGGACCACGGTCCCGTCCGGGGCACACCACGCCGCCGCATGGACCGACCGGTTCAGCCGGTTCTGCGGCTGATGGTCCGGCAGGGCCATCAGGGCCTTCTGCACCGCGTCCGCCGTCACCGTCAGCGGGGTCACCCGCTGCCCGGGCCAGCGGACGGCCCCGTCCAGACTGTCCACCCCGCACAGGCCACAGCCGGACCGCCCGGCGAGGGTCCGGCCCCGGATGGCCTCTTCCTGCACCGCCGCCGGGGTCACCGACAGGTGAACCACCAGCCCGTTACAGTCCTCCTGCACGGCAATGTCTTCCACCGCCGCCGGATCGCTCAGCACCCCTTCCGCCAGCGCAAAGCCGACCGCAAAGTCTTCCAGATCCGCCGGGGTCGCCATCATCACCGCCAGCGTGGAGCCGTTGACGGTCACCGCCACCGGCACCTCTTCCGGCACCAGCCAGTCAACCGCCACCGGGACCGGGGCGGCAGGCTGGCTGCGCAGCCCGCTGACCCGCACCGATCCCGGCACTGCGTCCGGCTGATCCATGATGCCGTCCTTCATGACCGGGTCATTCCGCCGCCGTCACCTGCGGAGTCTGGTTCGACAGAGTGACCTGCACGGCCGTCACCTTGTATTCCGGACAGTTGGTGGCCCAGTCGGAGTTTTCCGTGGTCACCACATTGGCCCCGGTCACCGGATGGTGGAAGGTGGTGTAAACCACCCCCTGCGGCATGCGGTCAGAGATCATCGCCCGCAGCCCGGTTGCCCCCTTGCGGCTGGCCAGCGACACCAGATCACCGTCGCGGATGCCGCGTTCCTCGGCGTCATGCGGATGGATCTCCAGAATGTCTTCCGGGTGCCACGCGACGTTGCCGGTGCGGCGGGTCTGGGTGCCGACGTTGTACTGCGACAGGATCCGTCCGGTGGTCAGCAGCAGCGGGAAGAAGCGGGAGGCCCGTTCCTCGGTCGCCACATAGTCGGTCAGCATGAACCGGCCCTTGCCACGCACGAACCCATCGACATGCATCAGCGGCGTGCCGTTGGGGGCGGCGTCATTCACCGGCCACTGAAGGCTGCCCTCGCGGTCCAGCCGGTCGAAGCTGACCCCCTTGAAGGTCGGGGTCAGGCGGGCAATCTCGTCCATGATCTCGGCAGCGCTGTCATAGCGCATCGGATAGCCCATCGCCGCCGCCAGATCACAGGTCACTTCCCACTCATGCTTGCCGGTCTGGCTGCGCATCGCCGGACGCACCCGGTTAATGCGGCGTTCCGCGTTGGTGAAGGTGCCGTCTTTTTCAAGGAACGAGGTGCCGGGCAGGAATACATGGGCATAGTTGGCGGTTTCGTTCAGGAACAGGTCCTGCACGATCACACACTCCATCGCCTCCAGCGCCGCCGCCACATGATTGGTGTTGGGGTCTGACTGGGCGATGTCCTCGCCATGCACGTACAGGCCGCGGAAGGACCCGCCGATGGAGGCGTCAAACATGTTGGGGATGCGCAGGCCCGGTTCCGGATCCAGCGCCGTGCCCCACACCACTTCAAACAGAGCACGCACGGTATCATCAGAGACATGACGGTAGCCGGAGAACTCGTGCGGGAATGACCCCATATCGCAGGAGCCCTGCACGTTGTTCTGACCGCGCAGCGGGTTAACCCCGACACCGTCGCGGCCGATATTGCCGGTGACCATCGCCAGATTGGCCATGCCCATCACCATGGTCGAGCCCTGACTGTGTTCGGTCACGCCCAGCCCGTAATAGATCGCCGCATTGCCGCCGGTGGCGTACAGGCGGGCCGCCCCGCGCACCTCCGCCGCCGGAACGCCGGTGATCGCCTCCACCGCTTCCGGGCTGTGACGCGGATCGGAAATGAAGGCTTCCCAGCGGGCGAATTCCGTCAGGTCACAGCGCTCCTCGACGAAGGCGCGGTTGACCAGCCCTTCGGTGACGATCACATGCGCCAGCGCGTTGACAATCGCCACATTGGTGCCGGGGCGCAGTTGCAGGTGATGTTCGGCGCGGATATGCGGGCTTTCCACCAGGTCGGTGCGGCGCGGATCGACCACAATCACCTTGGCCCCGGCCCGGATGCGCTTTTTCATGCGCGAACCGAACACCGGATGGGCATCGGTCGGGTTGGCCCCGATCACCAGCAGCACATCAGACTGATCGACGCTGCGGAAATCCTGCGTTCCCGCCGAGGTGCCGAAGGTCTGCTTCAGGCCATAGCCGGTGGGCGAATGACAGACCCGGGCACAGGTATCGACATTGTTGTTGCCGAAGGCGGCGCGGATCATCTTCTGCACCACGAACACTTCTTCGTTGGTACAGCGGGAGGAGGTGATCCCCCCGATGGCATTCTTACCGTATCTGGCCTGAATCGCCTTCAGGCGGGTGGCGGCAAAGCCGATCGCCTCTTCCCACGACACTTTCCGCCACGGTTCGTGGATGGTGTCGCGGATCATCGGGCTGGTCACCCGATCGCTGTGGGTGGCATAACCCCAGGCGAAGCGCCCCTTGACGCAGGAATGCCCTTCGTTGGCCCCGCCGTCCTTCCACGGCACCATCCGCACCACGGTTTCGCCCTGCATTTCGGCCTTGAAGGAGCAGCCGACCCCACAGTAGGCGCAGGTGGTCAGCACGCTGTGTTCCGGCTGCCCGTGGTCGATCACCGCCTTTTCCATCAGCGTCGCGGTCGGGCAGGCCTGTACGCAGGCCCCGCAGGACACACAGTCTGACGCCAGAAACCCTTCATCCATCCCGGCAGCGATCTTCGAGGCAAAGCCCCGGCCATCAAGGGTCAGGGCGAAGGTGCCCTGTGTTTCCTGACAGGCGCGGACGCAGCGGGAGCAGACAATACACTTGGCCGGATCAAAGGTGAAATACGGGTTGCTGTCGTCTTTCTGCGCCGTCAGGTGGTTGGCGCCGTCAAAACCGTAGCGGACCTCCCGCAGGCCGACCTTCCCGGCCATGTCCTGCAATTCGCAGTCGCCGTTGGAGGAACAGGTCAGACAGTCCAGCGGGTGGTCAGAGATGTAAAGCTCCATCACCCCCTTGCGCAGGGCGGCCAGACGCGGGGTCTGGGTCAGCACGTCCATCCCCTCCGCCACCGGTGTGGTGCAGGAGGCCGGGGTGCCCCGCCGCCCTTCCACCTGCACCAGACACAGGCGGCAGGAGCCATAGGCATGCTGGCTGTCCGTGGCGCACAGGCGGGGAATGGAAATCCCCGCCTCAGCCGCCGCCCGCATGATCGAGGTGCCTTCGCGGGCGGAGACGGTGCGGCCATCAATCCGCAGGCTGACCATCCTGTCGCTGCCGGAGGCCGGAGTACCGTAATCCTGTTCTTTGATCAGGGTCATGATCTGCCCTCCTCGCTTATTCGGCTGCCTGCGCCGGGGCGCTGGCCGGGCGGTCAAAATCTTCGGGGAAATGCTTCAGGGCGGAGCGCACCGGCAGCGGCGTCAGCCCGCCCATGGCGCACAGCGATCCTTCAGTCATCACCATGCACAGGTCTTCCAGCAGGGTCAGGTTTTCGTCCCGGCGGTCTCCGGCGATGATGCGGTCAATCACTTCCACCCCACGGGTGGAGCCGATGCGGCACGGCGTGCATTTGCCGCAGCTTTCAATGGCGCAGAACTCCATGGCGAACCGGGCCTGTTTCGCCATATCGACGCTGTCATCGAACACCACGATGCCGCCATGGCCGACCATCGCCTCTTCCGCCGCGAAGGCTTCATAATCCTTCGGCAGGTGGAACAGATGTTCCGGCAGATAGGCCCCCAGCGGCCCGCCGACCTGCACCGCCCGCACCGGACGGCCGGAGGCCGTACCGCCCCCGAAACGATAGACCAGATCGTGCAGGGTGATCCCGAACGCGGTTTCAAACAGACCACCGTGGCGGATGTTACCGCCCAGCTGGAACGGCTGGGTCCCACGCGACCGACCGACCCCGAAGTCCCGGTAGAACGCCGCCCCTTTGGCCATGATCACCGGCACCGAGCACAGCGACAGCACGTTATTGACCACGGTCGGCTTGCCGAACAGCCCTTCCAGCGCCGGAAGCGGCGGCTTGGCGCGGACCATGCCGCGCTTGCCCTCGATGCTTTCCAGCATCGCCGTTTCCTCGCCACAGATGTAGGCACCGGCCCCGGTTCTCACTTCGAGATCGAAACGATGGCCGGAGCCATGCAGGGCAGCCCCCAGCCAGTTCTGTTCATAGGCCAGATCAATCGCCCGCCGCAGGGTGGCAATCGCATGCGGATATTCCGACCGCACATAGATGTAGCCCTGCGTCGCCCCGACGGCGAGGGCAGCAATCGTCATGCCCTCGATCAGGCAGAACGGATCCCCTTCCATGATCATCCGGTCGGCGAAGGTGCCGCTGTCGCCTTCATCGGCGTTGCAGCAGATAAACTTCTCGTCCGCCTTCGCATCGAGAACGGTGCGCCATTTGATCCCGGTCGGGAATCCGGCACCGCCGCGTCCGCGCAGGCCGGAGTCCGCCACTTCGGTACAGATGTCCGCCGGGGCCATGGTCAGTGCCCGCTCCAGCCCGGCGAAGCCGCCATGGGCCCGGTAGTCTTCCACCGACAGCGGATCGGTCAGGCCACAGCGGGCAAAGGTCAGGCGCTGCTGGTGATGGAAAAACGGAATCTGCTCCGTCAGGCCATGGCCCAGCGGATGGGCACCACCGGTCAGGAACCCGGCCTCGAACAGCTCCGGCACCTGCTCCGGGGCCACCGGCCCATAGGCGACCCGGCCCTGTGCGGTGGCCACTTCCACCAGCGGTTCCAGCCACAGCATGCCCCGGCTGCCATTGCGCACCACCGTCACCGCCTGATGGCGGCGGGCAGCTTCCGCCACAATGGCGGCGGCAACCTCATCGGCACCGACCGACAGCGCGGCGGCATCGCAGGGTACATAGACCGTGATCATCTCCGTCATGACCGCACCCCCGCCACCAGAGCGTCAAACCGGGCCGGGGTCACCCGCCCCACCAGTTTTTCATCCAGTATCAGCGCCGGAGACAGGGCACAGTTGCCAAGGCAGTAGACTGCCTCCAGCGAGAAAGCGCCGTCTGCCGTGGTTTCGTGGAAATCAACGCTGAGGTGATCCTTGATATGGGCAATCAGCGCATCCGCCCCCATCGCCTGACAGGCTTCCGCCCGGCAGACCTTCAGGATATGGCGGCCGGGACGGCTGCGGCGGAAGTCATGATAGAACGTAACCACCCCATGCACATCGGCCCGCGACAGGTTCAGGCTGCGGGCCAGCAGCGGCAGGGCTGCATCGTCGATACAGCCAAAGCAGCCCTGAAGGGCATGCAGCATCGGCAGCAGCGCCCCGCGCTGCCCGGCGAAACCGTCGATGATCTGCTGGGCCAGCGCCGCATCCCACGGGCGGCTGGAGCCGCCCGCCAAAGGCGCGTCCAACAGGCGGCTGGAGCCGCCCGCCATGGGAATGCTGGCAGACAACGGGGCGTTGCCGCCCGCCTCTGTGCCAGAGTGCCGGGGGTCAGTCATGACTCCTCCCATTTTCTTTTCTTCTCTCTTGATCCGGCGGCGGACGGGGCACCCACCCCGCAGGCAACGCCGGTTGTTACCGCATGCTGCGGTCCGGCGGGGTCCGTCTGCAAATTTTTTTTGCCAATACTGCGATAGCAAAAATCTATCAGAGCACCCTCCAGAAAGGGTTCCAATGCCCAATCTGACCGGTCAGGTAATTTTAAAAACCTATGACACCCGTGGTCCGCAGACGGTTCCGGGTGTATTCGGCAATGCGTGTGGACAGTTTATTCTCCGTGGCGGAGGCGGCCAGCGCCTTGGCCATCGGCAGCGGCGGGTCGCGGTCAGCATAGACCAGCCCGACCACATAGGTGATATCCGGGGTGATCAACGGCAGCGCCACCAACCCCTCATCCGCAGGGGTCAGGGTCAACAGTTGCCCCGGCACCACGCTGGACCAGCGGCCATGGCGGACGTTGACGAACAGATTCATCAGCGAATTGGTTTCCAGCGTCGGCGTCACCGTGCATCCGGCCATGCGGAAGGCCCCTTCGGCAATCCGGCGGTTCTGCATGTCCGGGGTCAGCAGGCACAGCGGCACCTGCGCCGCCTCGGCCCAGCTCACGCCGCTGCGACCATCCCAGTCGCGGCGGCGGGTCAGCAGGAAGTACCGCTCGGAATACAGCGGCACCATCCGCACATGCGACAGCGGCTCGTTATCGAGATAGGTGACGCCGACATCGATTTCGAATTCGTCCAGCCCGCGTTGGATTTCCCGCGAACTCAGCGACACCACCGAAATCCGCACATCCGGATACCGTTCGGCAAAGGGGCCGATGACATGGCCGATGGCGGGCAGCGCGGTCGGGATCACCCCCAGCCGCAGGGTGCCGCTGATCCCCTGCTGCAACGCCCCCAGATCCTGCAACAGGCTGTCCCGCTCGGCGAGAATACGGCGGGCATGTTCCAGCACCTTCAGCCCTTCCGGGGTAAAGCCCTGAAATTTCTGGCCCCGTTCAACAATCGGGACCTGAAGATCGGCCTCCAGCTGGCGGATGGCATTGGACAGCGTTGGTTGCGAAACGTTGCACGCCGCCGCCGCCCGGCCAAAATGCCGTTCCCGCGCCAGCGCCATCAGATAGATGTATTTGCGGAACATGCCGCCCCCGGCCCCTGCACTCAGACCGAGGACACCGACCGTGCCGCCTGATCGTAAAAGCCGGACAGACCGCGCAGCATCGTCGCCATCCGGCGCAGATCCTCGCCATCGCTTTCCAGCGAGCGGATCGCCTCGACCAGACAGCGCTCCCGCAGGTCACGGTAGGCCTTGCAGACCTGCTGGCCTTTCTCGGTGGTGCGGTAGAAGCGTTCCTTGCCCTTCCGTTCCCCTTCGACCAGCTCGGCCTTCAGCAGCTTTTTCATCGAATAATTGACGGTGTGCTGGTCTTCAATGTTCAGCACAAAACAGATGTCAGCCAGACGCTTGGCGCGTTTACGGTGGTTGACGTTGTGCAGAACCAGCACGTCCAGCGGACTGAAGTCGGGATACCCGACCGCCGCCTTGCAACGGGTCATCCAGCGGCTGAAGGCGTTGAACGCCACGATCAGCCCGTATTCGTATTCCGACAGTTGCCAGGCTTCGTCCGAGGCCAGATGCTCCGACGAGACAATCATGGTGGCCGGCATCGCCGAGGCGATCCGCGCCACTTCATCCAGCAGTTTGCGCCGGGGGCGTGCAGCATCCCCTTCAGCCGTGGCTTTCGACTTGGCGGAAGCACGGGGTTTGCGGGCCGGTTTGGCCTCAGGCTTGGGATCGGGAGTGTCGGCGGTGCCGGTCACGGGTCTCTCCTGTCAGATCTGGCCCCGATTACAGCACCGCCACACGGACAGCGCAATGGTTGCGCGCCAGACAGTTACATCTGGTTAGGCAGCCACAGGGCAATGTCGGGGATAATGGTAATCAGCACAAGCGCCCCCGCCATGATCAGGAAGAACGGCAGGGTCGCCATCGCGATCGTAAAGATGTTGCGGTTGGTCAGGGACTGGATGACGAACAGGTTGAAGCCGACCGGCGGCGTGATCTGGGCCATTTCCACCACGAACACCAGATAGATGCCAAACCAGATCGGATCAATTCCGGCGGCCAGCACCATCGGCAGGATCACCGAGGTGGTCAGCACCACCATCGAAATCCCGTCAAGGAAGCAGCCGAGGATGATGAACAGAACGGTCAGGGCCGCCAGCAGGGCATAGGGGGACAGATGCAGCTCGGCCACCCACTGCGCCAGTCCGGCGGGAATACCGGTGTAACCCATGGCGGTGGTCAGGAAGTTGGCACCGGCCAGAATGAAGGCAATCATGCACGACATCTGGGTGGCACCGGTCAGGCCCGCCTTGAAGGTCTTCCAGTTGAGATCCCCGGAGACCCGGGCCAGAACCAGCGCGATGGCAACCCCGACGGCGGCGGCATCGGTCGGCGAGGCAATCCCGCTGTAGATCGACCCGATCACCCCGCCGATCAGGATGAACACCGGCCCCAGCCGCTTGATCGCCAGAATGCGGTCGGCCCAGGTCACCGGCACCGCATCTTCCTGCGGCAGGCGGTGACGGTTGATCAGCGACCACACCACCACATAGCCGACGAACAGGGCCAGCAGCAGCAGCCCGGGGATCACCCCGGCCATGAACAGACGGGCAATCGACTGGTCGGTGGCGACACCGTAGACGATCATGATGATCGACGGCGGAATCAGCAGGCCAAGGGTGGCCGACCCGGCCAGAGTCCCCAGCACCATGTTTTCCGGGTAGCCGCGCTTCAGCAGTTCCGGCAGGGAGATCTTGCCAATGGTGGCGGCGGTGGCAGCGGAGGAACCGGACACCGCGGCAAAGATGCCGCAGCCGAACACGTTGACATGCAGCAGACGCCCCGGCAGGCGGGTCATCCACGGGGCCAGACCGGCGAACATGTCGCTGGACAGGCGGGACCGGAACAGGATTTCCCCCATCCACAGGAACAGCGGCAGCGAGGCCAGAGACCACTGGTTGGCCCCGCCCCACAGGGTAGAGGCCAGACTGGTGCCCAGCGGCGCGTTGGAGAACAGCGCCATACAGACGGCCCCGACACCCAGCAGCGAAAACGCCACCCACGTCCCCAGACCGAGGAACCCAAACAGGGCGACCAGAGAGATGATCGCGGCAAGAAGCATTTCCGACATCTCATTCACCTCCTTCGAGGGAATCAAGGGCCGGATCCGCCGTGCCCAGCAGACCGGCAATCAGGGAATCCACCACGGCAACCCCGAGAATGGTGGTCCCCAGCGCCATCACCGCCTGCGGAATCCACAGCTTCACCGGGATCATCCCGCCGGAGACGTCGCCGAATTCCAGACTGTCGCGCACCAGCTCCCATGCATGCCAGGTGGTGAACAGGGTCAACCCGACCGCAATCACCGCGCACAGCACATTGGCCCAGCGGCGCAGCCACAACGGCAAAGCCTGAAGGATCAGCGAGACGCGGATATGTCCACCGGCCCGGAAGGTGGAGGCCAGAGCGAGGAACGAGGCCCCGACCAGAAAGAAGCCGCTGAAATCGGTATACCCGGGAATCGACAGGCCATAGGCGGTCCCGGTGGTCAGCTTGGCAATAAAATCAATACAGTTGGCGATGACCTGCAACAGAATCAGACCAAAGATGACACACAGGCACAGGGCGGCAACCAGCCCGCTTCCTGCATAAAGACCGTCCAGAGTCCGGCGCATGGGGGAAAGCCCTCCGGCATGAGGTAGATACAAAACGGGCGGAGAGATGCCCAAAATCACCGCTCCGCCCGGATCGCAGACCTTACTTCTTGTAGGCCTTCAGGATGGCTTCACCATCGGCACCGGCCATGGCGCTCCATTCCTTCACCAGCTTGTCACCGGCCTGCAACAGCGCCGCGGTCACTTCCGGCGAGGCTTCGCGGACCGCCATGCCGTTCTTCTCAAGCTCGGCGGTCATCGAGGAGGCTTCGGCGAGGCTCATGTCCCAGCCGCGCTTTTCGGCACGGGCAGCGGCATCGGTCACCGCCTTCTGCACATCAGCCGGCAGGGCATCAAAGGCCTTGGCATTGACCACCACGATGTTCTTCGGCACCCACGCCGCCACATCATAATAGTTCTTCACGAAGTCCCACGCTTTGGAGCCGACGCCGGTGGACGGCGAGGTGATCATCGCTTCCACCTGACCGGTGGCGAAGGCCTGCGGAATATCCGGCACCTGCACCTGAGTCGGCACGCCGCCCAGCAGGGTGGCGAGACGTTCGGTCATCGGGTTGTTCGAGCGCATTTTCATGCCCTTGAAATCCCCCGGAACCTTGACTTCGGTCTTGGTGTACAGGCCCTGCGGCGGCCACGCCACGGCGTACAGCACCTTCAGGCGCTGCTTGCCGAGTTCCTTCTCGATCATCGGGCGCGAGGCCTGCCACAGGCTGTTGGCCTGCGTGTAGCTGGTGGCGAGGAACGGCACCGCATCGGCTTCGAAGATCGGGTTTTCATTGCCCAGCGTGGAGAGGAAGAATTCCCCGGCCTGCGCCTGACCGCTGCGGACGGCATTCTTGATTTCCGGATGCTTGATCAGCGACCCGGCGGAGTGAACGTTGATCACCAGCTTGCCGCCGGTGGCCTGTTCCACATCCTTGGCGAATTCACGGATATTGGCGGTATGGAAAGTCGAATCCGGATAAGGGGTCGGCATGTCCCACTTATCAGCGGCCAGAGCCGGAACGGACAGGCTGACAGCCAGACCGGCAGACAGCAGGATTCCACGCAGTTGCAGCATCACGGGTGCTCCCTGTGTTTAAATTTTGAAAGTTGGATTGTGTGCGCAAGTGACGAAAAGATGTCATCATTACGTTGACAACTTGTCAACGTTTTTGTTAGAACGCTTGCAGGAAACAGAGCCTATAACCGATCAGTCCGGACAGGTTTCCACGGCCGCAAGAATGCCGGTAAACCACGGATTCAGTAAAGAAAACTGCTCTCGCTCCGTCATTCCTCACCACACCACTGCGATACTGAACAGGGAGTCATGCCGGTGGAAATCGAGGCTATCCGTCCCCTTGCCGATACGGCTTTTACCCTGGATCTGGCACCTGCCGTCGGGGAAGACGCCGCCCGCCGGGTCCACACCGCCACCTCCGTTCTCAACGCCGCGATTGCCGAAGGCCAGCTGCCCGGCGTCACCGAAGTTGCGGCGGCGTTCCGGTCCGTGACCGTTCATCATGACCCGCTGCTGTCCGACCGGGCAACGGTGTTGAAGACCGTTCTCGCCCTGCTGGAGCGCACGGAGCCGGTCGCCAGCCTGACCGGCACCCTGTGGAGCCTGCCGGTCTGCCATGATGGTGATTTTGCCCCCGATCTGGAAGATGTGGCGACCCGCACCGGTCTGCGCCCGGATCAGGTGATCGAGCGCCATCTGGCCCCGGTCTATTCCGTCTATTGTATCGGTTTCCTGCCCGGCTTCCCGTTCATGGGTGACATTGACGCCTCGCTGCGCCTGCCGCGCCGGACCAGTCCGCGCACCCGCGTGCCCGCCGGATCGGTGTCGATTGCCCTTGGCATGACGGCCATCTATCCGTGGGAAAGCCCCGGCGGCTGGCATCTGCTCGGCCGTTGCCCGGTGCCGCTGTTTGACAGCACCCGCGCCGCCCCGGCCCTGCTGTCCGCCGGGGACCGTGTCCGGTTCCGCGCCGTCGGGCGGGAAGACTACGACCGTTTCGCCGCCGCCGCTGCGGCCGGAACCCTTGACCTGACCCAGTTCCGTCAGGCGGGAGACACCCCATGAGCCGGTCCCTTCAGATTGTCAGTCCCGGTGCCCTGTCGCTGATTCAGGATGGCGGCGCCATCCGCAGCCGGGCCCTTGGCGTCCCGGTAGCGGGATGCCTTGACCGCACCGCCCTGATCCTGACCAATGCCCTGCTGGGCAACCCGGAAACGGTGGCGGTGATCGAGGTCCGGCTGACCTGCCCAACCCTGCGGGCCAGCGGCGGACCGGTGCGGATTGCCCTGTCCGGCACCCTCTGCGGCCATATTCTGGCTGCGGACGACCCGGAAAACCGTCGCGAGGTCCGGCCATGGACCGCCTTTACGCTGTCGGACGGCGAAACCCTGAAACTGGCGGCCCCGGAGCGGGGCGGAGTCGGTGTGATCGCCGTTGATGGCGGGGTGGCGGTGCCGGAGGTGCTCGGCAGCCGTTCCACCCAGATCAAGGCCGGGTTCGGCGGTTTCAATGGCCGCCCGCTTCAGGCCGGGGACGCCCTGCCGCTGCTGCCGCTGACGGAAGAACTGCCGCGCCAGTCCCTGTCCCTGCCGGAAGGGTTTGACCTTGGTGACGGGCCGATCCGGGTGGTTGCCGGGCCGCAGGAAGAGTATTTCACCGCCGAAGCCTATCAGACCCTGACCTCCACCCCCTTTACCGTCAGCCGCGAGGCCGACCGCATGGGGTTCCGTCTGGAAGGTACGCCGCTGAAGCACGACCCGGCCAAGGGCAGCGACATCATTTCCGACGGGATTGCCCCGGGGGCGATGCAGGTTCCCGGTTCCGGCCTGCCAATCATCCTGATGGCCGATGCCCAGACCACCGGCGGCTACCCGAAGATTGCGACGGTGATCAGCGCTGACCTGCCGCGTCTGGCCAACCGGGTGCCGGGCGACAGTATCACCTTCACGCTGGTGACGGTGGAGGAGGCAGAACGCGCCGCCCGGGCCCTGCGGACCCGGCTGGATGCCGCCATTGCCACCATTGCCCCGGAACGCCGCCCCGGCGAGATTGATCTGGACGCCCTGTACAGCACCAATCTGGTCGACGGGATGGTCGATATGAGGCTGGCCGACCATTTCCCCGGCCACCTTTATGATGAATAAGGCGCGGCCTGTTTCCCTTTTTAAGGAAGGACTCCGTCATGCAGATCAATCTGAACGCTGACCTTGGGGAAAGTTTTGGTCCCTGGGCCATGGGCGATGATCCCGCCCTGCTGGAAATCGTCAACAGCGCCAATGTCGCCTGCGGCTTCCATGCCGGGGATCCGCTGGTGATGCTGCGCACCGTCGAACTGGCCCGTGACCGGGGCGTCAGCATCGGTGCCCATCCCGGTTTCCCGGATCTTCAGGGCTTCGGCCGCCGCCCGATGACCCTGCCCCCGGCGGAGCTGGAAGCTGTCCTGCTCTATCAGATGGCCGCCCTGTCCGGGGTTGCCGCCGCTGCCGGGCACCGGATGACGCATGTGAAGGTCCATGGCGCTCTCAGCAACATGGCCTGTGCCGACCGCACCCTGTCGGAGGTGATCAGCCGGTCGATCAAACGCTTTGATCCGTCGCTGATCCTGCTGGCCCCGGCGCTGTCGCCGCTGGCCGCCGCCGGGGTTGATGACGGGCTGACGGTGGCGCTGGAAGTGTTCGCCGACCGGACCTATCAGGAAGACGGTCAGCTGACCCCGCGCAAGCTGCCGGGATCGGTGCTGCATCACCCGGAAGAGTGCGTCGCCCATGTGCTGAAACTGGTGGAGGCCGGCGGCATCGTCACCACCAGCGGCACGGTTCTGCCCTGCGCCTTCCACTCCATCTGTCTGCATGGAGACGGCCCGGAAGCGGTGGCTTCGGCCCGCGCCATCCGCGCCGCCCTGCTGGAACGCGGCCACACGCTGGCTGCCCTGCCCGACCTGTTCCGCGGTTAAGGTTTTCTCCGCGCCCCAGTTACCGGCTGTCCTCTGTGGCCGGTAGTCCTGCCCGGATCCGTGCGAACGGAACCGGGCAGGCCCGGACGTCAGCGTGTTCCCCGTCTGACGCCCTGTTTATGTGTGTTCTTTATCTGTGTTCTTTTCTGAGACTATACGCACCTTCAGCCGCCCGGCGGATCTTCCGTCCGGGCGGTCTTTTTTCCGGTCCGCAATTCAGGAAACATCACACGCACCACCAGCGGCAGGGCAAAAGCGGTGAACAGCACGCGAAACAGGTGATGCCCGCCGACAAAGGCTGGATCGTAGCCCAGCGCCATTGCCACAAACACCATCGCTTCCAGCCCGCCGGGGGCATAGGCCATCACCATCTGCCCGAAGCCAAAACCGGTCAGCCAGCCGACCAGCGCCGCCAGCCCGGTGGCCAGAACCGCCGCGATCAGGGTGCCGCCGACCGCCGTCGGCAACATCTGCAACAGCTGACGCGGAGGGGTCCCGGCGAAGCGGGTGCCGATCATCGCCCCCAGCACCAGCAGGCAGCCGGACAGAACCGGCTGCGGCAGAGTGGCATGGCTGAGGCCGGTTCCATGCAGCACCGCACTGCCGATCATCCCGCCCACCATCAGCGACGACGGCATCCGGCACAGATGCAGCACGCCACCCAGTGCCAACGATGCCCCGATCAGTACGGCAATCTGCCCCGGATCATGCGACAGCCGGGCGGCGGCGGGAGCAACAGTGGCCATCGCCCCGCCCATGGTCACCACCACCGGCAGAATCAGCACCAGCAGGAACAGGCGGATAGCATGGACCAGCGCCACCTGCCGCACATCAGCCTTAACCTCAATCGCCAGCGCCAGAACAAACCCAAGGCTGCCGGGGACCGAGGCCATAAAAGCGGTGATCCGGTCAGCGCCGCTCAGCTTGCGGTAGTATCCCATCAGGGCGGTCATCACCAGCGGCAGGGTCAGAATCACCCCCAGCAGGGTCCACGGCCAGCGCGGCAATTCCGCCACCACCGCAGGCGTCACCGCAGCCCCCATGGCAATGCCCAGCAGCAGCAGGACCGGCTGCCGCAGCTGCTGCGGCATCACCACCCGCACCCCGCACAGGGCCAGCGCCGCCGTCGCCAGCATCGGTCCGGAGACCCAGGCCGCCGGCAGGGCCAGAAGATCAAACCCCAGCGCCGCCACGGTTGATGCCACAACGGTTACCACCCATCCGGTCAGATCGGCGCGGGTGGGCAAGGCTGGCAGCGGCATCGGGGGATCCTCTCCGGTAAGAGCGTGGTCCGGCCCGGCAGACTCCGGCCCGGCGCAGACACAACTCCTGATTCAAGCAGGGAGAGCGTTCACACCCGTTAAACGGTCGTCCTCTGAGCCGGGAACGCTCCGGTTTCTGAAGAGGTTCCAGCCTATCGGCCCAGACAGCCTGCAACAAGTGCCATTGCGGCCCGGTTTTACGACCCCGTCATGCAAAAAGCGCATGGTTGTCCCATTGCACGGTTTCCCGCGCCAGAAGCTCCACCTGCCCCTCCGCAGAAAGCCGGAGCACGTCACCATAGCCGGTGGTCAGCACCACCCGCCTCCCGTCAACGGCCAGACCACAGACATCGGGACGCCGGATCTGTTCCACCCCACCGTTATGCAGACCGTGCAGGGCCAGCCCACCCGGAGGGCTGGTAACAACGAATCCCCCGTCCGCCGTGGCAACGATACTGCCGCAGTACTGCCGCAGCGCAGCCACCGTTTCGGCAGCCACCGGCAGCCAGTCCAGTTCCCGGCCGCGCTGATGCCGGGCCAGCAGGGGCACCGCATCCGCCGGATTGCCCTGATACTGCCCGGCCACCAGCACCGCCCCGTCCGGGGTTTCCGCCAGATGGCGCAGGCTGACCCGTTGCAGCGTTTCCGGCGGACGCACCTGCTCCAGCAGGCGGCCATCAGCGCCGTCGAGATAGACGAGGGAGGTATCCATCGCCCCGAGATTCAACTTCATCCGCCGGGTATCCGGGCTGGTGAGAATCCCACCGTTGGCCACCACCAGCGTCCGGCCATCGGCCATCAGGCGGATTTCATGCGGTTCAATGCCATGGGTCGGCACCTCGCCCAGACGTTGGCCCGAGGCAACCTCCCACACCCCCAACACCCCGGTTTCCCCGTCTTCCAGACGGTCATCGGCCCGGACTTCGGTGGTGTACAGCAACCGCCCATCGGCGGTGAAGGCGGCATGGCCCTGAAAGCTGCGCCCCTGCGGGGCCTGCCACAGCGCCAGAGTCCGGCCATCCTCCGGATCGACCAGCAGCACCGTGCTGCCGGGACGGCGTCCGGGGAAGGCGGCGGTCCGCCGGTCCGGCGACAGGGCCGGGCCATGCGCCCGGGCCGGAAGTGCCTGCCGCCACAGGATTCCCCCCTCCGGGTGCCAGCCGACCGCATAATCACGGCCATCCGTCCCACGGGCGGAGCTGAGCAGCAGCGGCCAATCGTCGCCCTCCGCCGCTGCATGCCCCCGCCCCGGCACCGCCAGAGCCACCCCGGTTGCCATCAGCCCTTTCAGGAGTCCCCGCCGCGACAGCATCGGTCAGTCCCCGTCCAGCGCGTTGAAGCCGATCCCCAGCCCGAGAATGCCATTCACATCCGTCTGGACCGACACCAGCGCCGTCTGAAGGTTGCCGCGCACCAGTTGCAGGGTCCGGTAACCCTCGGCACTCCCCAGCGTTCCCCGCCAGTCCCCCTTCAGAGTCTCCAGCAGGCGCAGGGCTTCGGTCAGGCCATAGCTGACTGACACATCCACATCCTCGCCGTCCGGGTGGCGGCGCACCAGCGTGCGCAGGCTCAGTTCCCCGGCGCTGCTGCCGTAATAGGCGGTCCGCGCCGCCTCGGCATTGGCGCGCAGGGCAGCAAGGGTCAGGTCCGCCCGCCACGCCTCGCCCTTCTCGGCGCGGGCCTTGTCCGGCCCGCTGCCCAACGGCCCGGACAGCTTCAGGTCGGCCATCACCTGCAACCCGGTACTCAGGCTGCCATGCAGGGCCTTCAGGGCCTCCACTGGGGCACGGAACGCCGGGGTCCCGGTTTCCGCCGCCAGCATCTGCTGCCGGAATCCGTCCGGACGGGTCCAGCCGTCCAGCGTGTCAGCCGCCATCGTTTTCACGGTATCGGCAATCGCCGTCACCACCTGACAGCGGCGCTGCGGCGTTCCGTCGGCAGCATCATCCCACAGCAGACGTTCCAGTGCCGGGAACCCCTGCACGGCAATGCTGCCACCCCGGAAACCCCGACCAGGCTCAACCTCTTTCAGGGCGGGCGGATCGGCCTCAGTCAGCAGGGCCTTCAGATGCTTGCCGCCCAGCCCCTTGGGATCCGGCCAGTATTCAATGCGGTGAAACCGGTCCTGCTCCATCACCGGCCCCAGCCGCAGGTGCTGCACCCGCTGCCAGGCGGTGAAGGCCGCCGCATGCGCCCCCCGTACTGCCGGGATCTCCGCCCCGGACAGGGTGCTGTCAGCGCAGGCCTTTCCCGCCTCCTGCGCCAGTGTCGCCGCCGCGACGGAAAACGCCTGATAGCCGGGGATGATCTGATGATCGATCTGAGCCACCACCAGCGCCATCATATCGGCATCAGAGACCACCCGTGGGTTCTCGGTATCCTTCCCGGCCAGAGCCGGGGAAACGGACAGGCCAGCCGCAACGGCGACCCCGGCCATGACGGTCATAAAAGGGGAAGACTTGCGTCCCATCTTGTCTCTCTCTCCGGCTTCAGCGCACCGTGGCAGGAACAGGATTCAACCACGGCAGACAGGAATCATCACAGGGATTTCAGAAAAGCCAGCAGGGCCTCGCGGTCCGCCGTCGGCAGGGCCTGTACCCGGTCGCGGGCGGCAGCGGCCTCGCCACCATGCCACAGGATGGCTTCCAGAACCGTGCGGGCCCGGCCATCATGCAGATATCCGGCCCGCGGGCTGACCACCCCGGTCAGCCCCAGCCCCCACAGCGGCGGCGTCCGCCACTCCCGGCCATTCGCCTGCCCTTCCGGGCGGCCATCGGCCAACCCATCGCCCATGTCGTGCAGCAGAAGGTCGGTATAAGGCCAGATCGTCTGCCCGGCCACCACCGGATCAACCCCGGCATCCCCCCCGGCGCGGGCGGTGCGCTGCTGCGGGGTGTGGCAGGCGGCACAGCCGGTGGCGGTGAACAGCGCCTTACCGCGCAGCACCTGCGGATCTGTGGCGGCAGCCCGGTCCCGGGCCGGGCCGGACAGGGTGCGGGTGTAAAACAGCACCAGATCGGTGACGGCGTGCGGGGCCTCAAGGTTTTCATACTGCGGGCTGTTGCCGCTGGGGGCGGTCAGGCAGTCCGCCTGCGCCGCCGTACAGTCCCCGGAGGCTTTGGGGAACAGCGGGGTCGACAGGCCGATATCACCGTTGAAGGCGCTCTGGTTCTGCTGGTCCAGCGTCGGCTGCCCGGCTTTCCAGCCAAAGCGCCCGATCCGCACCGCTCCGGCGGCCACATCCCACACCCGGTTGGCCCGGCCGGAGATCCCGTCGCCATCGCGGTCATCCGGATCCTCATGGGCCAGAAGATCGGCCTCCGGCACCGCCTCCAGCAGGCCAAGGCCGATCATCGGCGGGGCAACGCGGGGGGAAACCATGACCTGCGGATCCAACGGCCCATAGGCAAGGCCGGTGATCCGGTAGTGCGGCTGGCGCAGCGGAACCCAGTCCCCATCCGCCAGACGGACCCGCTGCTCGGTCCAGTCAATCTCCACCTTCCCCTCCGCCGGGTGGCCCTGCACCGAAGAGGTCTGAAGCTGGGTTCCGTAAACCGGATCGGGGATCACCGCCTGCCGCCCGGAGGCAAGGACCTGCCGTTCGTCCTCCGTGCGCGGCGGCACCGACAGCCGCAGGAAGAAAGCTTCGGACCCCATGGTGCCATCCGGCAGATGGCCGCGCCCGTCGCCGACGTGGCAGCGCTGGCAGGAGCGGGAATTGAACAGCGGCCCCAGCCCGTCCGCCGCCTGTGTTGACGCCGGGGCCGACACCCACAGGCGCCGGAAGAAACTGTCCCCCAGCCGGAACCGCATCATCTGGTCTGCCGTCAGGGTCGCTGCCGGGCGGGTGAAGGCCTTTCTGTCCCGGAGCTGATGATGGGTCAGGTCCCCCGCCGGACGGTCCTCCCCCGGGGTAAAGGCCACAGGCTCCACCGCCCCCGCCGGGGTGGACAGACCGAGGACCGAACACAGAAGCAACGGCAGAACCGCGTATTTCATAGCAATTCCAGACAGAGGCAACCGGAAGGACCAACGGGGGCCGGAAGACTCTTCCGGCCCCCGCGGGCACAACAGCAACAGATCAGGCGGAATTACTTACCGACCGCCGACGGGTTATCGAGGCTGTCAGAGCCTTCAAAGGCAATCTTTTCCAGCCCCATCACCTTGGTGGTGCGTTCGATCACCTTGGTCTGGGCCAGCAGGGCATCAATCGCCGCCTGCACTGCCGCGTTCCCGGCGGCATTGCCTTCACCGATCATCTGGTCATAGGCCTCGCCGCCGTTGGCGCGGTCCACCAGAACCTGCATCTTGGCCACCGAGGCATCCAGCGCCGCCGCCAGTTCCTGCCCTTCGGCGGCCGGAACGATGTCCTTCAGGGCCGGACCGCTGATGACGCTGCCGTCAAGGCGGGTATAGCTGCCGGTGAAGACGCTGCGGATGCCGACGGCATCGTAGTAGTGGGAGTTATGGGTGTTGTCAGAGAAGCAGTCCTGCTCTTCTTCCGGGTCATGCAGCATCAGGCCCAGCTTCATGCGTTCCCCGGCCAGTTCGCCGTAAGACAGGCTGCCCATGCCGGTCAGCATCGCCACCAGCGCCTTTTCCGGCTTGCCCTTGGTCAGGGCCTTGCCGGCGGCACCCTTGGCCGACCACGCCTTTTCCATTTCCGACAGGTCGTCAATCAGCAGATCAACGGCGGTCTTCAGGTACTGGATCCGGCGCTCGCAGTTGCCGTTGGTGCAGGCCTTGGGGTCAAAGTCGGTGACCTTGCGGTCCCCGGCACCCGGGCCGGTGCCGTTCAGGTCCTGCCCCCACAGCAGGAATTCAATGGCGTGATAGCCGGTGGCGACGTTCGCCTCGATCTCGTCGATGCCATGCAGGGTCTTGCCCAGCAGCTTCCTGTCGATCTTGCTGGCGTTGATGGTCTTGCCACCCAGCTTGACCGACTTGTTGGCGATCACATTGGCCCGGAAATACGGGTTTTCGTCCGACTCCTCGCCATATTTGGCGGTGTCGACATAGTCGATCAGGCCTTCGTCCAGCGGCCAGGAATTGACCTTGCCTTCCCAGTCATCAACGATCGGGTTGCCGAAGCGGTAGACTTCGGTCTGCATGTACGGCACGCGGGCGGCCTTCCATGCGTCCCGGGCCTTGGAAAGGGTTTCCGGGGTCGGGTTGGCGATCATCGCGTCAACCGCCGTCTTCAGGGCCTTGGCGGCAATCACCGTATCCTGAAACTTGGCATGGGCGATGGTGACATAGGTGGCAACCACTTCCTTGTTCGACGGCGCTGCCGCCTGCACCGGAAGGGATGCGCCAACCACCATGGCCAGAACCGACGTTGCCGCCAACAGCGCTTTCATCCTGCTTCTCCCCGCTTCAGAGCGTAAGGTTGCGTATGGTAAGGGGCCGTACCGGCGCAAAGATCCGGGATCTGATCCGGCGCGGCGCCTTTGTGTGGTAACGCCGCCGTCCGGCAGGGTCAATGCAAATTATTTGCAAAATCACTCGCAGGGCCGTAAGGTAAAGCCAGCAAAAGAAAAATGGTTTTCGCCATGACCGGACATCCCTGTATCAGCCGCCGCACCCTGCTGCGCGGTGGCGTTGCCGTTTCTACCGCCGCCACGGTTTCCGCCGCTTTTCCGCCGTTGCTCGGCGGCCGGGTCGCCCGGGCCGCCGGGGTCAGCGCCGCATTCTCGGCACAGCCCCTGCCCCACAGCTTCCGCCCCGGACGGACCGAAACCCTGTGGAGCTACCGGGCCGACGGAGCCGCCGCCCCGGGCACCGCCCCCCAACCGATGATCCTGCGGGCCAGACAGGGGCAGCCGTTCACGGCGGTGTTCACCAACCACCTGCCGGAACCGACCACCGTGCACTGGCACGGGCTGCGGCTGCCGGTGGCGATGGACGGGGTGCCGTTCCTGACCCAGAACCCGGTCAACCCCGGTGACAGCTTCACCTATACCTTCACCCCGCCGGATGCCGGAACCTTCTGGCTGCACCCGCACCTGAACAGCCTGACCCAACTTTCGCGCGGCCTGTCCGCCCTGCTGATCGTCGAGGAAGCCCAGGACCCCGGCTTTGACGCCGATATCCCGCTGTTGCTGCGCGACTGGCGGATCGGCAGCGACGGGGCGTGGCTGGATCTGGTCGATGAACGGGAATCCGGGCGGGCGGGCACCTTCGGCCCGCTGCACACCGCCTCCGGGCAGGAAGCCCCGGTTCTGACCGCCCCCGCCGGAGGGCTGGTGCGCCTGCGGCTGTGCAATGCTGATGTCACCCGCATCCTGCGGATTGTTGCCGATGACCTGCCCAAAGGTGCGGCGGTACAGGTGATCGCCATCGACGGCCATCCGCTGGCAAAGCCGGAGACACTGGACCGCGAAAGCATCGGCCCCGGCATGCGCTGCGACCTGCTGGTGCGGATGCCGGAGCGGGCCGGAGACCGCGTCAGCTTCAGCAACACCTCCAGCAGCAGCCCGTGGACGGTGGTGACCCTGACCGCCGAGGGCCCATCGCGGAAACGGCGGCTGCCGCAACGGAACCCCCTGCCCGCCAATCCGGTGAGCAGGCCGGACCTGAAAACCGCCGAAAGCCTGCGCTTTGACTTCGGGGCCGGGGTTGAGGACGGGGAAAAAAGCAGCACCGCCAAACCGGCACTGTGGTCGATCAACCGCCGGGCGTGGGTGGAGGCCTATGGAGTCACCGGCCCGACGCCGGAGTTGCCGATGCTGCCGGGCCAGAGCTTCGCCGAGGCCAAAGCCGCCATCTGCGGCGACGGCACCCCGCTGGCGACGCTGGAGCGCAACCGCACCTATCTGCTGGAACTGACCAACTACACCCCGCATCCACACCCGATCCACCTGCACGGGCTGGCGGTGCAGATGGTCTCCTCCACCCGCGACGGGCTGCGGATCGGACAGATCGGCGATACCGTGCTGCTCGGCCCCAAGGAACGGGCGGTGGTGGCGGTGGTGGCCGACAACCCCGGCGACTGGATGATGCACTGTCATATCATCGAGCATCAGGCCAGCGGCATGATGGGGGTGGTGCGGGTGACCTGACCCCGCACCGGACGCCCGCCATCAGTGTCTTCAGGCGTCCTGTCCTCAGGCCGCCTGCGGGGTATCCTCCCGGACGGTGACAAGGAAGCTGCTGACCGCCTCATCCAGCACCCGGCGGCGCTGCACCAGACTGTCCGCAGCGGAAAACACCTGCTGGGCCATGGTCCCGGTCTCATCGGCGGCCATCGACACATCGCGGACCCGGTCGCTGACCTCGCGGGTCCGCTCCGACGCCGCCACCACCGAGCGGGAAATCTCCGCCGTCGCGCTGTCCTGCTGTTCCGCCGCCCCGGCGGTGGCGTGGGCGTGTTCACTAATCCGGGCAATGCGGCTGCTGACCGCCTCAATCGCCCCGACCACCGCCGAGGTTTCCACCTGAATGGCCGCAATCAGACCGGTGATGTCCTCTGTTGCCGCCGCCGTCTGCCCGGCCAACCCTTTCACCTCGCCCGCCACCACGGCAAAGCCTTTGCCCAGTGCTCCGGCCCGGGCGGCTTCGATGGTGGCATTCAGGGCCAGCAGATTGGTGCGGGCGGCAATATCACCGATCAGGGTGACGGTCGCGCCGATTTTGCCGGTCACCTCGGCCAACTGGGCAACCCGCTGGCGGACATCGCCGACATCGCCCACCGCATCGTCAGCCAGTTCCGCCGTCTCATGGGCCTGCCGGGACACCTCGGCGATGGAGGCGCTCAACTCCGTGCTGGCGGCGGAAATGGTCTCAAGGCTGCCGACCGCCTGTTCAATCTGCTCCGCCGCGTCATTGGTGCGGGCCTGCGCCTGTCCGGCATTCCGGACCAGACCGTCAGCCGAGGTGCGCATGCTGCCGACCGCCAGCCGCAGCGCTTCCGCCACATCGGCAATCGACTGGTCAAAGCCGTCAATCGCCACCTCCAGCGCCTGCTGGCGCTGCTGTTGCCGGGCCTGCGCCTCCTGCTCCGCCGCCTGCAACGCCCGGGCCTGACGCATCGCCTGACGCCATTCCTCCAGCCCCTGCGCCAGCGGCACAAATTCATTCCCGCGTCCGACCACCGCCGCCGGGGTTTCCAGATCACCGCCCGCCAGACCACTGACGGTCTGTTCCAGCCGCTGCAACGGGCGCTCCACTGAGCGGATCACCGCAAAGCCAACCCCGGCCCCGATCAGACACCCGGCGACACCGCCGCCGATCACCAGCGCCAGAACCAGCGCATAGGTCGCGCCATAGGCATCGTAGGACGCCTTCATTGCCTCCAGATGCTGCCGTTCCAGCCCATCCAACGCCGCTGTCAGCTCGCTGACCGTCGGGTAGAGGTAATCGCGGTTGAAGCGGTTGACCATCTCGGCATCGCCGCTCTGGATCGCCTGCACCAGCCAGTCGACCTTCTGGGCGGCGGTGAAGACCAGCGCCTCGTAGTCGTCGGCGGCCCGGATCTCCTCAGGCGACCGGAAAAAGGGTCGGACCTGCTGCCAGCCGCTACCGGTCTGCGCGCGTAGCGCGGCGATGGTGGCCTCGGCCTCGGCCGCTGAGACCTGCCCGGCATCAAAGCGGTTCACCTGATCGACCAGCCGCTGATAATCCTGCCCGATCTGCTTCAGCAGCTCGATCGGGGCCACCCGGTCCCGCCGGATGCTGTCCAAAGCCTGCCGGGCGGTGGATCCGCCCCAGACCCCGGCCACCCCGACACCGGCGATGACGCCGCAGAGAATGGACACCAGAAGGATCAGGCGCGTCTGAACGCGAATATTCCACAGGATCATGCGCAATTAAACAGGGCGCGTGACCGCCCTGTTCCTCCGTCTATCGCCCCGTTGTCCCCATCCGCAGCGCTACCGGATCCAGAAACCGCGCTCCAGATAATGTTTTATTACATATAGATAAGATTTTTACTTGATCGCCCGCACAGACAGAGCGCGCAGTTGTCTATGGCCTCGCCATGGTTGCCACCTCCCCTGAAAACGCGATAGGGTCAGGGGCGGGCGCCCTTTCCGGGGCCCCTTTGTGTTTTTGAAACGGGAGTCATCCGTTAAATGCTGTCGATTGCTGCCCAGATTGCCCAGGAACTGTCATGCCGCGAAGCACAGGTGAATGCCGCCGTCGAGCTTCTGGATTCCGGCTCGACGGTGCCCTTCATCGCCCGCTACCGTAAGGAAGTGACCGGCGGGCTGGATGATGCGCAGCTGCGCACGCTGGAAGAACGGCTGGTGTACCTGCGGGAACTGGAAGACCGCCGCCAGACGGTGCTGAAAAGCATCGAAGAGCAGGGCAAGATGACCGATGAGCTGCGGAAGCAGATCATCACCGCCGATACCAAGACCCGGCTGGAAGACATCTATCTGCCCTACAAGCCCAAGCGCCGCACCAAGGCGATGATCGCCCGCGAGGCGGGGCTGGAGCCGCTGGCCGACGCCCTGTATGCCGACCCGACGCTGGACCCGCAGACGGAGGCCGCCCGCTTCCTGAACGAAGAGGCCGGGATCACCGATGCCGCCGCCGCGCTGGAAGGGGCCAAGCATATCCTGATCGAACGCTTTGCCGAAAATGCCGAACTGGTCGGCGGGCTGCGTGACATGATGTGGACCGATGGCTTCCTGACCTCCGCCGTGATCGACGGCAAGCAGGAGACAGGATCAAAGTTCGCCGATTACTTCGACCACCGGGAACCGATCCAGAAGGCGCCGAGTCACCGGGCGCTGGCGATGTTCCGGGGCCGCGACGAAGGGGTGCTGCGTCTGGCACTGGTCCACCGCAACGACCCGGAAAACCCGCGTGATCCCGGCCCGGCCGAACGGAAGATTGCCGCCTTCACCGGCATCATCGACAAGGGCCGCGCCGCCGACAAGTGGCTGGTCGAGGTGGTGCGCTGGACGTGGAAGGTCAAGCTGTCCGGCCATATTGAAATGGACCTGATGGGCCGCCTGCGCGACGCCGCCGAGGAAGAGGCGATCCGCGTGTTCGCCGCCAACCTGAAGGACCTGCTGCTGCTGGCCCCGGCCGGGATGCGCCCGACGCTGGGCCTTGATCCGGGTTTCCGCACCGGCGTCAAGGTGGCGGTGGTGGATGCCACCGGTAAGCTGGTGGAAACCGCCACCATCTATCCGCACGAGCCGCAGCGGCAGTGGGATGCGGCACTGGCGGTGCTGGGTGCCCTGACCATGAAGCATAAGGTGGAGCTGGTGGCAATCGGCAACGGCACCGCAGGCCGGGAAACCGAACGGCTGGCGATGGAGCTGATCCGCAAGCTGCCGGATTACCGCCTGACCAAGGTGGTGGTCAACGAAGCCGGGGCCTCGGTCTATTCCGCCTCGGCCTATGCCTCCAAGGAACTGCCGGGGGTGGATGTTTCCCTGCGCGGGGCGGCGTCCATCGGCCGCCGTCTTCAGGATCCGCTGGCCGAACTGGTGAAGATCGAGCCGAAGAGCATCGGCGTCGGCCAGTATCAGCACGATGTGTCGCAGACCAAGCTGGCCCGGGCGCTGGATGGCGTGGTGGAAGACGCGGTGAACGCTGTCGGCGTTGACCTCAACACCGCCTCGGCCCCGCTGCTGTCGCGGGTGGCCGGGCTGTCGGAGCGTCTGGCGGAAAACATCGTCTCGCACCGCGATGCCAACGGCCCGTTCTCCAGCCGCAAGGACCTGCTGAATGTCAGCGGTGTCGGCCCGAAGACCTTCGAGCAGTGCGCCGGGTTTCTGCGCATCCGCAACGGTACTCAGCCGCTGGATACCTCCTCGGTCCACCCGGAAGCCTATCCGGTGGTGCAGCGGATCCTGAAGGCCGCCAACACCAATATCGACGGCCTGATCGGCAATGTCGCCATCCTGCGCCCCCTGCGGCCGGAACAGTTCACCGATGACACCTTCGGGGTGCCGACGGTGGCCGATATTCTGAAGGAACTGGAAAAGCCGGGCCGCGATCCGCGCCCCGAATTCAAGACCGCCACCTTCATGGAAGGGGTGGAAAAGGTCAGCGACCTGAAGCCGGGCATGGTGCTGGAAGGCACCGTGACCAACGTCGCCAATTTCGGGGCCTTTGTTGATATCGGCGTCCATCAGGACGGGCTGATCCACATTTCCGCCCTTGCCGACGGCTTCGTGAAGGATCCGCGCGATGTGGTGAAGGCCGGGGATGTGGTGAAGGTGAAGGTTCTGGAAGTGGACCTGAAGCGCAACCGCATCGCCCTGACCCGCCGCATGAGCGACGAGCCCGGCCCGAAGGAAGACCGGCCACGGTCTGCCGCCCCCAGCGGCGTAGGCCGCGAGAAGACAACAGGCGCAGGCCGTACCGGCGCAGACCGTGCCACAGGCACCGGGAAGCCCGCTATGGCCCCCAAACCTGCCGCCGCCAAACCGCAGAAGCAGGACATGGGCTCTCTGGCTGATGCTTTCGCCCGCGCTGGCTGGAAAACCAAGTAAGGACCACCACCGATGACACGCCTTGCCGTTCTGTCCGACATCCATGGCAACCTGCCCGCCCTTCAGGCGGTGCTGGCCGATGTGGAACGCCGCACCGGACGGCAGGGCGTGCAGATGATCACCCTTGGCGATCATCTCTCCGGCCCGCTGTGGCCGGAAGAGACCGCTGCCCTGCTGCGGCAGCAGACGGACTGGATCCAGATTGCCGGAAACCATGAACGGCAGCTTCTGGACTTTGATCCGGTCCGGCGCGGTCCGTCAGACTGCTACGCCCACGCCTGCATGAGTGCGGAAAGCCGGGACTGGCTGAGCGGCCTGCCCGCCAGCCACTGGCTGACGCCGGAGGTGCTGCTGTGCCATGGCACCCCGGACAGCGACCTGACCTATTGGCTGGAAACCGTGGACGCCACCATCCCGGATAAACTGCGGCCCGCGACGGAAACCGAGATCCGGGAGCGTCTGGGACAGGTGACGGCAGGACTTGTGCTGTGCGGCCATACCCACATCGCCCGGACGGTGCCGCTGCCGGGTGGGCCACTGATCGTCAACCCCGGCAGCGTTGGCCTGCCTGCCTACACCGACGACCATCCAATCCCGCATCGGGTTGCCACCGGCAGCCCGGAGGCACGCTATGCGCTGATCACCGGCACAGCGGACGGTTGGCAGGTGGAGCAGATCCGCCTGCCCTATGATTTCGAGCCCGCCGCCCGGCAGGCCGACCGCAACAACCGCCCCGACTGGGCA
Organism: Novispirillum itersonii; assembly: GCF_014205675.1. GTDB lineage: Bacteria > Pseudomonadota > Alphaproteobacteria > Rhodospirillales > Rhodospirillaceae > Novispirillum > Novispirillum itersonii_A. Next base: position 371,042 of record NZ_JACIIX010000002.1, on the reverse strand, counting down.
CAGGCGCTGCGGACAGGAACCCTGTAAAACCTTACCCCAGCACCACGCCGGTCATTCCGGCCGGAACCGGCAGGCCGAGCAGCGACAGCACCGTCGGCGCCACCGACAGCTGATCCGCCGGTGCGGTCTGCGCCCCGCTGACCCGGGCCCCGACCACATAGAACGGCACCTGACGGGCTGCCGGGCGGGTGCCGCCGTGCCAGCCGATGTCATCCATCCCATGGTCCGCCGTCACCACCAGCCGGTAGCCCTGCTCCAGCCAGTCAGTACCATAGCGGGCAATCAGATCCCCGGCCATCGAGGCGGTGCGGCGGTATTCCGCTGACTGCCCGCCGAAGCGGTGCCCGATGGTGTCGCAGGCCGGGGCGTGCAGCAGCAGGAAATCCGGGGCATGACGGCGGATCAGGGATCCGGCGGCGTGAAACACTTCCTCATCCGGGCAGTCGAAGGTGCTGTAATAGCGCCCGTGCTGGATCACCGCCTGCGGGTCATCCACCTCCCGGTGCTCTGCCGGAACGTAAGGATTGGCGTGGTATAGCTCGGCGAACCAGTGCGAAGCGGAGGCCGCCGTTTTCCGCCCGTTGGCCCGGGCAACGGTGAACACGGTTTCCTCCCGCGCCGGAACATTGATCTCGTTGCTGACGATGCCATGTGCCAGCGGCGGCAGACCGCTGAGAACCGTGTGGTACAGCGGCCGCGACAGGCTGGGCAGGCAACAGGTCATGGTCCAGCGGGCGGCGCGACCGCTGACCGTCAGGGCTTCCAGCCAGCCAAATTCGGCAAAAGCGGTCTCGGCCCCCAGACCGTCCAGCACCACCAGAACCACTTTCGGGAAACCGCTGTCTCGTCCGGCCATACCGCTAAACTCCACTTTGAACAGGTGCAGACGTATGCAATCATCATTCGCTGATTGTACAGCGGCATGAAACTTTCATCCGCCCGTCACCAAACTGACGCAGATCCCTTTTACACTGCGCCCTTCGTTTTGCGAGTACCTCTTTCATGTTGATCTGACAACTCTGCATTTATGAAATTTGGGGAACAATCATGGCTGATCTGAAGACCCTGCTGACCGGTGGCCTGAATCGCCGCACCGTCCTGAAGGGTGCCGCCGCCGGTGCCGTTCTGGCCGCGGCCCCGGCCTATGTGCGCAATGCCCGCGCCTCCTCCGGCTCCCTCACCGTCTACAGCTGGGGCGATTACAAGCTGGAAAGCGTGATCGCTGAGTTTGAAAAAGCCACCGGCATCAAGACGACGCTGGCCACCTACGGTGCCAACGACGAGCTGGAAAACAAGCTGCGGGCCTCCGGCGGCAAGGGTTTCGACGTGGTGTTCCCGTCCATCGACACCCGTACCAACTACGACAACGGCAATCTGCTGCTGGCGCTGGACGAAAAGAAGATCAAGGTCGATGCCATCGACGCCGGTCTGTGGCGCGGTTCCATCACCTCCGGCGGGGTCAGCAAGGGCAAGCGCTACCTGATTCCGCACATCTGGGGCACCGAAGCCATCGCCCTTGACTCCACCAAGTTCCCGGGCAAGTACGGCGAGCTGTCCTACGCCCACATGTGGAACGGCGACCTGACCAAGAAGGTCGCGATGCGCCAGAAGTCGGTGCTGATCGGCATTGCCATCTACCTTGACGCCATCGGCGAGGTGAAGAGCAACCGCTCGCTGGATATCTACAAGTCCGAGGCGGAAATGCGCCGGGTGATGGATGGCTGCCTGAAGTTTGCCGCCGCCCACAAGAAGAACGTCGGTGCCTTCTGGAACGATGGCACTCAGGCCCGCACCGCTTTCACTGACGCTGGCTGCACCATCGGTCAGGTGTGGGATTCGACCGGTCTGGAGCTGTATAAGCTCGACAAGAAGTGGAAGTTCCTGATGCCGAAGGAAGGCGGGATCGGCTGGATCGACACCGTCGGCATTCCGTCCGGCTCGCAGAACGTCGAACAGGCCTATGCCTTCATCAACCACCTGCTGAACCCGAAAGTCGGCGGCTACATCGCCAATGTCACCGGCTATAATTCTGCCGTGAAGGGGGCCGAGGCCCACATCAGCGACGTGGCGCGTGAATTCCAGAAGGCGGCCTATACCGGTGACTCGACCGAGAAGCTGGTGTTCTGGCCGCCGCAGCCGCCGTACTTCTCCAAGGTCCGTCAGGAATACGTTGAAAAGCTGACCAACGCCTGAGGCTGATCAGCGGGCGCAGCGGGTGGAAACCCCTGCGCCCGTTTCCTTTTTTCCGGTTTTCCGTTCACCCGGCCCCGTTTCCCGGCAGGCCCCGACTGCGGCAGGATGCGTATGCGCGGTAAAAGCGTCTCTCTTGACTCCGTCTCGATGCGGTTCGGTGATTTCACCGCCGTGCAGCCCACCACCCTGACCATTCAGGCCGGGGAGTTCTTTTCCATCCTCGGGCCGTCCGGCTGTGGCAAGACCACCCTGCTGCGGATGATTTCCGGCTTCATGAGCCCGACCGGCGGCACCATCCGCATCGGTGACGCCGATGTCACCGCCCTTGGCCCCAACCGCCGCCCGACCGCGCTGATTTTTCAGAACCTTGCCCTGTTTCCGCTGATGCCGGTGTGGGAAAACGTCGCCTTCGGTCTGGAGGTACGCGGCGTCTCCAGACGTGACCGCCGGGAAAAGGCCGAGGAACTGCTTGCCCTTGTGGCGCTGGATGGGCAGGGCGACAAACTGCCGACCGCCCTGTCCGGCGGACAGCGCCAGCGCGTTGCCATCGCCCGGGCACTGGCGGTGGAACCGGCGGTGCTGCTGCTTGATGAACCGCTGTCCGCCCTTGACCTGAAGCTGCGCCAGCACATGCGGACGGAGCTGAAAGAGATCCAGCGCAAGACCGGCGTCACCTTCCTGTACATCACCCATGATCAGGGGGAAGCCCTGACCATGTCGGACCGGGTGGCGGTGATGCGCTCCGGGGTGGTCGAACAGGTCGGGCGCGGCGATGACATCTACGACAACCCGGCCACCAGTTTTGTCGCCAGTTTCGTCGGCGAAAGCAACCGCCTGACCGGCACCGTTGACAGCATCAGCGGCGGCTTCGCCACCGTCTCCACCCGCTTCGGCACCCTGACCGCCCGCAGCGGCCCCGGACTGGCGGCCGGAGACAAGACCATCGTCTTCATCCGCCCGGAACGCACCCGCCTGCAGGATACGCCGGACGGCGCCGGTCTGGCCCTGCGCGGCACCTTCCTGCGCCGCGATCTGGAAGGCCCGTTCATCAACCTGTTCTTCGACTGTCAGGGCACGCCGTTCAGCGCCCACATCACCAACGACAGCCGCCACGCTGCCGAAACCGGCACCGATCACTGGCTGCGGATTGCCCCCGAAGATGCCCTTGCCCTGCCCGCCGGGGCGCTGGCCCGTGACGAGTGAGGCCCGCCGATGAACGCTGTTTACCGCAGTTACGGCCCGCTGCTGGGCACCATCATCCTGCTGGGGGTGGCGGTGTGGACGCTGGCGATGATCGTCGGCCCCCAGCTCTTCATGATCGAGCAAAGCCTGTGGCGCATGGAGCAGCCGGATTCCGCCGTCACCGCCGGAATGCGGATTGAGGAGCTGAACAACGCCCTCAGCCTTGCCCAGTATGATCTGGGGGCTCTGGAGGGCACCACCGATCCGGACAAGATGGCAGAGCGGGAAAAACTGGCCCGCTCCGTCAGCGCCATGGAGCAGGAGCTGACCACCCTACAGGGGCAGGACACCGCCCCGGTCAAGGTCTATACCATCAGCAATTACACCGAAATGAGCGGCTATCACGCCGAGATCTTCGTCAAGACCATCGGCGCTTCGCTGATGGTGACGCTGATTGCCTTCGCGGTGTGCTATCCGGTGGCCTATGCCGCCGCCAAACTGGCAAAACCGGAGCGGGCGGCGCTGATCCTGCTGGGTCTGGTGATTCCCTATGCCATCAACGAGCTGCTGCGGGTGTTCGCGTGGCTGATGATCCTCGACTATCAGGGGGTCGCCAACAGCGTGCTGCTGTGGTTCGGCCTGCCGGAACCGGTGCGCTTCCTCGACAGCGGGGCCGGGGTGTTCGTGGCGATGGTCTATGCCTACGTGCTGTTCATGGTGTTCCCGATCTACAACACCATTGAAACACTGGACACCAACCAGATCGAAGCCGCCCGCGACCTTGGGGCCTCGACATGGAAAATCCACAGCCGGGTGGTGCTGCCCCATGCCAAGCCGGGGATCGCCGTCGGCAGCATCATGACCTTTATGCTGTCCGCCGGGTCGTTCTCCGTGCCGCATATCATGACACGCGGCACCGCCCAGCCGTGGTTCTCGCAGCTGATCTATTCCAAATTCTACGACAGCTTCTACTGGAATCAGGGGGCGGCCTATGCCTTCACCCTGCTGCTGGTGTGCGTGGCCTTCATCATCCTGATGATGAAGGTCTTTAAGGTCGGCATCCGGGATATCGCCAAATGAGCAGCACGGCCCCCTCTTCTTCTGTCTCCGCCAGCCGTGTGGTCCTGTCCGTCTACATGGCCCTGTTCTTCGCCTACCTGTTCCTGCCGCTCATCCTGATGGTGGCGGCGGGGTTTAACAGCTACAGCCCGCCATCAGTGACGCAGTGGCAGGGCTTTTCGCTGCGCTGGTTCTCCGAACTGGCCGAGGATCAGCGGATCCTACAGGGGATCGTCAATTCCGTGGTGGTCGCCACCGGGGTGATCCTGCTGTCGCTGCCGCTGGGCCTTTCCGGGGCGCTGCTGCTGTCGCGGCTGGATGCCCGCAGCGGCAGCCTGCTCTATGGGGTGCTGGTGTCACCGGTGCTGACACCGGGGATCATCCTCGGCATTTCCACCCTGATTTTCTGGCGTCAGGTCGATGTCGGGGGTGGGCTTGGCCTGACGGTGATGGCCCAGAGCACCTTCATCGCCGCCTACTGCATGCTGATGTTCATGGCCCGCCTGCAACGGCAGGATACCTCGCTGGAAGAGGCGGCGCTGGATCTCGGGGCCACCCACATGCAGGTGTTCCGGCGGATCACCCTGCCGTTCCTGCGCCCGGCCATGCTGTCCGCCGCCGTGATTGCTTTCCTGCAATCGATCGAAAACTACAACACCACCGTCTTTTCCATCGGGGCCAGCCACACACTGGTGACCGAAATCGGATCACGGATGCGGTTTGGCCTGACGCCGGTGGTGAACATCATCGGCCTGCTGTTCGTTACGGTGACAGTTGCCGTCGCTGTTGCCTACGTTCTGCTGCGCCAGCGGGAACGGGCCCGCACACCGGCCGGGTGAGGCCCTGCCCCTTCTGCCCCTCCTGACAGAAAAGAAGCCGCCGTCCGGTTGGACAGCGGCTTTTTTCTTCACCCCCACAGAGTGGAGGGATGTCTTCAGTCCTCGTCATCATCGGCGCCGGGGCGGCGGCGCTTCTTCATCATGTCCGCACCGTCATCAGCCTTGGCGACATCCGGTCCCCAATGCGCCAGCAGCTCCTGCTGCTTGGTTTTCAGGTTGGAAGTCCGGTTGGAGGACGAAAAGCTCATCGCCCCGGACACCAGCAGCGGGGTCACGATGTACAGCATCCAGCCAAAGGCGGAGGCGCCCAGAATCACCATCAGGTTAAAGACATTGGCCAGCAGCGTCAGGGCATGGGGGACCGAATGGTCCTTCAGCCACAGATCCAGCAGATAGGGCAGAACCCCGGAGAAATTCAGCGCCCCGACAGCAATACCTCCATACCGTCGCCCGGATTTATCGACCATCAGGGCCACCAGCGTCGGGATCATCGTAATTCCGAGAAAGATCACCGTCGGCATGAACACAAAAATCAGGGGGACCACGGCAATCAGAAGGCCGACGTTGCGCAGCAGCGACGGCTTCTTGCCCCCGGCTGACTTGCCTTTAGATCCCAGTGCCTTGGTTGCAGCTTTCGCCATTATCCTCACCAGACCTTCATGAACAGCAGCACCGTCACCGTCAGCAGGGCAATACAGGTTGCCATCACCGCCGCCGCCTGCTGGCCCTGCAACGCTGCCCGCCCGTCAATCACCGTCCGCCCCTGCTCCGCCGCCTTCAGCTGCTGTTCGGCAGCGGCATATTCGGCCCGCGCCCAGGCGAACCCCTCGGCATCCTTCAGGCGTTCTTCCTGATTATCGAGCAGATTATAGAGATCCGGCAGGCTGCCCTTGCGGACCAGCTTGGGGATCTCCTTCTCCAGCTCCTTCCGCTTTTCGCGGCTGTTATAGCTGTTGATCAACGGGCCGAGCTGCCCGCCGACCCAGCCACACAGGCCGTGCAGGGCCGGGGGACCAAGACGCCACTGCAACACCGCCAGCAGGCTGACCATCCCCAGCGTGGCGCGGATCGGATCCTGCTCCGCCATGGTGCGGAACTGAACCTTGGTATCCCGCTGCCATTTGACCCCGATATAGGCGGCGATATGGCGGTCCACCGGTTTGGTCTTGGGGTCCAGTTTCTGCGCCGCCCGATCAAGGGCCGGAAGAAGCTCCCGGATATCGGAGACGAACTCCGCCTCGATCAGCGGGCTCTGGCAATGCAGGGTTTCGTTCAGCTCGTACAGGCAGCGCTCGATACCCCACCCCATCATCGGGGTTGAGAGGTTGCCCGCCAGATCCTTGAACTGGGACTCGTAGTGCGCAAGCTCGGTATTATGATACCCCTGCGCCCCAACCCAGTGCTTGGCCATATCCCGGGCCAGAATCTCGGCATAGGGCCGCAGCGCCTTCTTCTGCATCGATGCGGTGGCCAGTGCCGTCCCGAAGCCATCCAGCGTCACCCGCACCTCGCGGTAGCGGATCGGGGCCCGTGGGTCCAGCACCAGCAGAACCCGGGCCAGCGCCAGATCGCCGACCTGCCGCTGATCCCCCGTCGCCTGCGCCACCCGGATCACCGAGGCGACCACATCGGCCAGCTCGTTATCTTCCAGCCCCCGGCGCAGCCAGATTTCCACCCGGCCATCCATCACCACCGGAATAGCGGCATCCCAGTGGCGGGACATGGCGTTGGCCAGTTCCCGCACCGAGAAATAGTCCTTGCCTTCAAACTTGAAAGCCCGCTGCGACCGTTTCGCCGGTTTGGGCTGAATCGGGGTCACCCGCCGCCCGTTCAGCCACAGATCAAGGTCTTCCAGCTTCCAGCGGTCGCGGGTGTCATCACACAGCAGGCCGCGCAGCAGTTCCAGCAGGTTGAGCGGAACCCGGCTTTCGGTGGCATAGTTGGCGTAAGTTGACTGGGCCAGCTTCGACGCCACCACTTCCGGCGCCGACTGGCCCTGTACCGGAAAATCCCGGCCATTGAGCAGGCCGATGGAGACCATGCCAAGGGCATACAGGTCATCCTTCACACTGGTCTGACCCCGCCCCTCCGGATTGGCCATCGCCAGTTCCAGCGGTTCATACAGGGCCGGATTGTCGTACCCCGGCGGCGAGGTGGTGTAATCGCCCAGCACCACATGATCCTTGCCGGGATCAGACCAATACAGGTTGTCCAGCCGGATGGCGCGGTGGATCACCCCACGCTGTGACATTTCGTTCAGGGCATTGAACAGCGGCCGCAGAACTTTTTTCGGGAACAGGATTTCCGCGACCGGCTCAAACTTTCCGCCGGGCTTCGGCAGCACCTTCGGGCCGCCGGGCCGTTCGTAGACCACAGCCATCACCTTGCGGCCAACCAGCGGCCAGTCGATGATGCCATATTCCACCAGCGTCAGCACACCGGCTGCCTGTACGCCTTTCATCGCCCGCATCGCCCCCATCCGGATCGGCAGATCGTGGCGGCAGATCAGGGCATACAGAGACCGCCCGGCCCCGCGCTTGTCAACGCAGGCAAAGGCCAGGGCCTGAGGCATGCTCAGGTCATTGATCGGCTTGGCCGGATCAATTTCGAACCGCTCACGCAGGATAACCGCGCCGCCAGCCGTGATCGGAGCCTCATTCGACATGCCCGGGGGGAGCCTTTTCTGTCAGCAGGACTATAAACGTCAGGGTCAACAGGACCGGGGAAGGATACGCAAAAAACGATTACAAAACTCTGAAAAAACGGGCAATCCCTGAATTTAGCTGCACCCTGCCCCCATACTTTTCAGGGATACTTCTCAGGGGGGGGCCATAATGACAACAGGCCGGAAGCAGATGCTTCCAGCCTGTTGTCCATCATACAGCCGCTTCGCCCGCCGCTCAGTCGGTGAACGGGTCGCGGACCAGAATGGTGTCTTCCCGTTCCGGGCTGGTCGACAGCAGGGCCACCGGGGCCTCGATCAGCTCCTCGATGCGGCGGACGTACTTAACCGCTGTCGCCGGCAGATCGGCAAAGCTGCGGGCGCCTTCGGTGCTTTCGCTCCAGCCTTCCAGCACTTCGTAGATCGGCTCCACCTTGGCCTGCGCGCTCATCGAGGCCGGAAGGTAGTCGATTTCCTTACCGTCAATGCGATAGCCGACGCAGACCTTCAGCTTTTCAAAGCCGTCCAGCACGTCCAGCTTGGTCAGGGCGATGCCGTCAATGCCACCGGTCTTGACCGCCTGACGGACCAGCACGGCGTCGAACCAGCCGCAGCGGCGCTTGCGGCCGGTGACAGTGCCGAACTCATGGCCCCGGGTGCCCAGACGTTCGCCGACCGCATCAAACAGCTCGGTCGGGAACGGGCCTTCACCGACCCGGGTGGTGTAGGCCTTGGTAATGCCCAGCACGTAGCCGATGCCGCCCGGCCCCATGCCGGAGCCGACAGCCGCCTGACCGCCAAGGGTGTTAGAGGAGGTGACGAACGGATAGGTGCCGTGATCGACGTCGAGCAGCGAACCCTGAGCACCTTCAAACAGGATACGCTTGCCAGCCTTGCGGTAGTCCGACAGCACACGCCACACCGGGCGGGCATACGGCAGGATCTGCGGAGCAATCTCCTTCAGCTCCGCCAGAATCTGGGCCGGGTCCAGTTCCGGCTCGCCCAGACCGCGCAGCAGCGGATTGTGGTGGGCCAGCAGGCGGTCAATCTTGGCGCCCAGCGCCGCTTCATCGGCCAGATCGCAGACGCGGATGGCGCGGCGGCCCACCTTGTCTTCGTAAGCCGGGCCGATGCCACGGCCGGTGGTGCCGATCTTCCCGGCCCCGGCCGCCGCCTCGCGGGCGCGGTCAAGGTTGCCGTGCAGCGGCAGAATCAGGGCAGCGTTTTCCGCCAGCATCAGCACGTCAGGGGTGATCTTCACGCCCTGCTTGGCAATGTTGTCGATCTCGCGCAGCAGCGCCCACGGATCCACCACCACGCCGTTGCCGATGATCGACGGGGTGCCGCGCACCACGCCGGACGGCAGCAGACTGAGCTTGTAGGAAACGCCGTCGACCACCAGCGTATGACCGGCGTTGTGGCCGCCCTGAAAGCGCACCACAACATCCGCCCGCGAGGCGAGCCAGTCGACAACCTTGCCTTTGCCTTCATCGCCCCACTGAGAACCGATGACAACCACATTGGTCATGGGCTTGATCCCTACCTTGACACTGTGAAAGGACCGGTCTGTTCCGGTCGGGGTGAAAGGACCGGTCTTGTTCCGGTCGGGAAGGTCCGGCCGCAGCCGGAAAACCTGTCTGGTCAGGCCAGACCGCCGGGCATCAGCCGACGGTCCGCACCTGTCCGTTGGACACATAATGGGTGCAGCGCTGGCGGCGGGCTTCCGCCTCCGGGTCGGCGATGCCGTCTTCCAGCATGGCGACGGTAATCCAGCCCTTGGACTGCCACGCCGCCGCCTGCGCGCGGTCGCCATAGGGCAACAGCAGGCGCGGGCGGTCGGCAGGCGGGGCAATCACCCCCATCACCGTATCCACATACACCGTACAGCCGACCGCCTTTTCCTTGGCAGTTCCGGCGCGGTAGCGGCCACCCCGGGCCAGTTCTCCGCGCGCACCCGGCGCAAAGATCGAGAAACTGATGCCGGTATGATATTCAAAGCCACGGTTTTCAACCGCATCAACGGTCAGGGACAGCCCCGGCATCAGGCGGCGCACCAGCGCCACCACATCCTTCAGGCGGTCCCGGCGCTGCGCGGCGGCCTGCGGCAGATCAAGACGGCCAAGGCGTTCCATCACCGTATCGACCTCGCCGGAGCAGCGGATCAGCTCGCCGAACAGATCCTGCACCGGATCGCCCATTTCACGGACGGCGGCGGCATCCTTCTGGTCCAGCGCCGCCCGCAGACGCAGCTGGGTTTCCGGCGACAGTTCCAGTTCATCACACAGCACCGGCACCAGCGTCGGCAGGTTGAGATCAACACTCACGCCCTGCACGCCCAGCGCCGCCAGCGCCCCGGCGGCCAGAGCGATCACCTCGGCATCAGCGGCCGGAGAGTCAGACCCGATCAGTTCCAGACCGGCCTGCGTGAACTGGCGTTCCGGGGTCAGCTGGGTGCCCTTCACCCGCAGCACCTGCCCGGAATAGCACAGGCGCAGCGGGCGCGGGGCCTTGGCCAGACGGGTGGTGGCGATACGGGCGACCTGAATGGTCATATCGGCCCGCAGCCCCATCATCCGCTGCGACACCGGATCCATCACCCGGAAGGTATCCTTCGACGTGGCGGCCCCGGCCCCGTCGAGCAGGTTCTCTTCAAATTCGATCAGCGGCGGCTTGACGCGTTCGTATCCATGGGCACCGAAATCCGCCATCAGACCGGAGACAACATGGGCTTCCAGCGCAGCATCCGGCGGAAGAAAATCGCGCAGACCTGCGGGCAACAATGCCTTGCTGACGGTATCGGACATCCGGGTGGGGTTTCCCTGAACTGCGGTGCGGCCAACCCGGCGGACGGGCTGACGCGGTGGACGAAACAGGCATCTCTGCCGGACGGAGCCACTTCCGACGCCCTCCCCGCCGAAGATCCGCACCGGACAGACCGGCAGGAACGGATCAGAACGGAGGAGGCCGAACACGACTCCGCCGGTCACGGGGGATGCCCGGACCGGCGGTAACGCTGTGTACTCCATTCCCCCTGCCGGGGGCAAACGAAAACCGCAGTCCGGCAGCGGATTTGCCACCGGATCCGGCTTTCTCCGTCAGTGCTGGCGGCGGCACAGGTCATCCAGCGCCGCCATCACCCCTTTCGAGGCCTCGGCAACCAGCGCGATCTGTTCCAGTGCGCCATCGACATCCCCGGCGGCATAGCGGCGTGCCGCCTCGATTCCGGCGGCATGGACCTCGCGGTGCGGCTCTTCCAGCCGCCGGAAGGCGGGGTGACCGGTCAGTCCGGCATCCTTGACCGCGGTATACCAACGCCCCAGACGGCAGGAGGTATGGTCCGCCAGCTCCTTCGGATCCAGCTTCTCCCGCCCGGCCACCATTTCCGCCAGCCGCTTCCGCCAGATCATATGATCCGACTTGGCGACATGGATGGTGAAGTCCTCAATCTCGGTTTCCGACAGCGAGGCCACCGCCAGCCGGATCAGGGTATCGGTGTCATCCGAAACGGTCAGGATATTCTCGATGGCCTGCACATTGGCCGCCGTCATCTGGGCGATGGCGGTGACCCCGCCGGAGATTTCCGCCGAGGCCGCCCGCTGCTGATCCAGAATCGCGGCGATTTCAGCAATCCGCAGGCTGACCCGCTCGACATGCGACAGTACGGTATCCATGCCGGTTCCGGCGGCGGCGATCACCTCCTGCCCCCGCCCGACCGCCTCAGCCCCGGCATGCATGGTGTGCATGATCTCCGTCATGCCTTCCTGCAACGCCGCAATCCGGGTGCGGATATCCACCGTCGCCCGCGCCGTCTGCTGCGCCAGCGTTTTGACCTCCGACGCCACCACGGCGAAACCTTTTCCGGCCTCTCCGGCCCGCGCCGCCTCGATAGTGGCATTCAGGGCCAGCAGGTTGGTCTGGCGGGCGATCGCCTCAATCTGCTGGACGATCACACCGATCTGGTCGGACGCCTCATGCAGACGGTCCACCTGCCGCGAGGCATCGTTGACCACATCGGTGATTTCCGCCACCGCCTGCACCGCGCCACGGCCGGTGCGCCGGGCCTCTTCCGCCGCGTAATGGCTTTCCTCCGCTTCCCGCGCCACATCGCCGGTAAAGCGCGAAATCTCGGTCACTCCGGTGGTCATCTCATCCACCGCCGCCGCAATGGAATGGGTGCGGTGGCGCACATCCTCCACCGCCCGCTTCATCTCGGCAGTGGCGGTCACGCTTTCATTGACATTGACCGACATGCTGACGGTGCGGATCAGTTCGCTCTTCGCCCGCTGATGGACCGCCAGCGCCATGTCATACATCATCCGTTCCAGCGGATGGCTTCCCTCCGGAACGGAGAGATAGCGCCCTTCCGTCATCAGCCGGAATCCCTGTTCCAGCCGCTGTGCCACATCGGCGGAAACCGGAGCGGTGCCGGTCATCAAATCTGTCGCATTCTGGCCTGTGATCATCGATGCCCCCTCTGTATTTCTGTCTCTCCCGCACCGGCCCCGACGCCGGTGGTACACCTCCGGATTTTCGAAGGCGGATCCTGATCAGGAAATCCCGTCAGGCGGGTTCTTTCCGCCTTCTGAGGTACATCGGTAAACTTAAAACAACAATATAATTTTGTATAATATCAGCTCTATCGTTTCCGACTGCGCCGGTCCCTTAAGGTTTCGGCCAACACACATTTTTCCTGCCGGAAACACACAACCGGATCTGCCCGCAACACCCTCCATCCCGATACGACAAAAGGCGGATCACGACGATCCGCCTTATATCGAGTCTCGCCGGGCAATCCCGCAGGCGGAAGCAGACCGTCAGTTCTTAACCGTCAGTTCTTTGCCGGAGCCGGTTTCGCCGGAGGCGGCTCCGACGGTGTTCCGCTGTCACCGCCTTCCGTCAGACCCTGAAAAAAGTCGCCGACCGACTGCACCTTCTTCTTCACCCACGGTTTGGCCTGATCGTATCCGGCCCCGGCATCACAGGCGGCCCGGGCCGAAGCGCAGCGGGCCTGACAGCCTGCCTTTCCGGCATCGGACGTATAGCGGGCGGCGCAGGAGGCATCGCACTTGGCCTGCTCCCCGCTGCACGACAGGGCGGTTTCAGCCCGTGCCTCCATCCCTGTGCCGGACAGGCCCAGCATCAGGGCAACCGCACAGGCAGTCAGGCTCCGTTTCAGGGTCAGCAGCATCATCACCTCTTCCATGACGGGGCCAGCGGCCCGGGAATAACGCAGTCCCTGATCAACTGCGGGGTTCCGGGCCATCCGTCAAGGGGGACCATCCGTAAAAAGGGGGGCCATCACAGGAAAACGGCAGGGGATGGTCTTCCCCTGCCGCACAGTCCTCGCAAAACAGGGAACGGACCTCAGGCCAGACCTTCCGCCTTCAGCGCCGCCTGCACGGCCGGGCGGGCCGCAATCTTGCCACGCAGGGCGTTCAGGTGCGGGAAACCGTCCAGCGGCACCGCCACATGCGCCGCCCAGTTGGTGATGACAAACAGATAGAAATCCGCCACCGACACCGCGTCGCCCAGCAGCCACGCCCGGCCATCAGCCAGCTGGCTTTCGATCAGACCAAGACGCTTCAGCACCATGTCCCGCGCCTGCACCTTGCCCTCTTCCGTGGTCCACGGCTTGAACAGCGGGCTGAAGGACTTATGGACTTCGGTGCCCAGATAGTTCAGCGCTTCCTGCACCCGGGCCCGTTCCAGCGGCGTCTTCGGGGCCAGACCGGCCTGCGGATGGGTCTCCGCCGCGTACTGCATGATCGCGACGCCTTCGGTCAGCAGGGCCCCATCGTCCAGCACCAACGCCGGAACATACCCCTTCGGATTGATGGCGGCAAAGTCAGCACCGCTTTCGGTGGTGCGGGTGGCAAGGGCCACCTTCTCCAGTTCCACCGCAGCCCCGACTTCACGCAGCACAATGTGGGAGGCCAGCGAGCAGGCACCGGGAGAATAATAGAGCTTCATCGTCAGACATCTCCTGAAGTCAGCCGGGATCATTCCCGGTCTTGGTCCGGAATGGATCCTAAAACCGGGCATTCCCTTTCGTCATCAGATAACATTAAGTTACCTTCACTTTCCGGTTTCCGTCTGGTAACGTCCTTTTCCTGTGACCGCCGCCCGATGGAAGGTTCCCGCCATGGCCCTGAAGCTGCGCAAAAACAACGCCCCCGCCCCGCCGAACATGTGCCCCCTGAGCCATTGCATGTCACTGCTGGGTGGAGCCTGGACCCCGAACATCATCTGGTATCTCAGTGGCGGCCCCCGCCGCTTCTCGGAACTGCGGCACGATATTCCGGCCATCTCGGCCAAAATGCTGAGTGCCCGGCTGCGGGATCTGGAAGAGCGCGGCGTGGTGATCCGGCAGGTGATGCCGACCTCTCCGCCTTCGGTGGAATACAGCCTGACCCCGCTGGGGCGGGAACTGCTGCCCGCGATCCAGACCATTGCCGAAATCGGCCATAAGCTGAAAGTTCAGGCCCAGCTTCAGGCGACACAGGCCGCCGCCAACGCCGCAGAATAATCCGGCCGTCACCCCGCCGTCCGGTCCAGCCGGTCCAACAGGGTTTCCAGACCGGCCTTCAGGATCTTCAGATCCTCCAGCGACAGCCCCATGGCGCACAGCATCTGCGGGGGAACAGCCTTGGCCTGTTCCCGCAGCGCCTTGCCCTGTGCGGTCAGAGCAATTTCCACCCGGCGCTCATCATCGGCGGCCCGCTGGCGGTTTACCAGCCCGGCGGCCTCCATCCGCTTCAGCAGCGGGGTCAGGGTGCCGCTGTCAAGGCGCAGGCGCTGTCCCAGCTCTCCGACCGACAGCCCGTCCCGCTCCCACAGCACCAGCATCACCAGATACTGCGGATAGGTCAGATCCAGCGGCGCCAGAACCGGGCGATAGGCCCGGGTCAGGGCATTGCTGGCGGCATACAGGGGAAAGCAGACCTGTTGATCAAGCCGCAGAAAGTCGGTGTCGCTGGCGCACAGCGCCGGGTCTGGCGTCATCATCTTCGGGATCTCCCGCACACTCCACATCGCCGCAGGGGCAGAATGCGGCACGTTGTAAACCATAGCCCCAAAACATCAATAAAACAATTATATTGTAAAAAATTTAGTTTTGCACAATATTAATGCCATCGACCCCGGCGCAACAGCGCCCACCCTGACAGGAGATGACCATGTCCTTCACCGATCTTTATAGCACCTCCGCCACGGCCACCGGCGGCCGCTCCGGTTCCGCCAAAAGCAGCGATGACCGCCTGAGCGTTGCCCTGTCGGTGCCGAAGGAAATGGGCGGTGACAGCGGCCCCGGGACCAACCCGGAACAGCTGTTTGCCGCCGGATATGCCGCCTGCTTTGAAGGGGCCCTGCGTCTGGTCGCCCGCACCCGGGGCGTCTCCTTCACCGGCGCCAGTGTCACCGCCGATGTCACCTTCGGTAACGACGGGGCCGGTTATGGCCTGAAGGTGGCCCTGACCGCCCGCGTCAGCGGCGTCACCGCCGACGTCGCCGAAGATCTGGCCGCCGCCGCGCATAACGTCTGCCCCTATTCCAAGGCGACCCGGGGCAACATCCCGGTGACCGTCACCGGCCTTGCCGTCTGATCCCGACACCTCCCTCCTTTGCACAGCCCCCCGCCCGCTCCGCCGGGCGGGGGTTTTGTTACCGGGCCTTCAGCTTCACGTAAGCCAGTGCCGTCATCACCGCATCATTGAAGGCATCATGGGCTTTCAGGCGCGGTAAGTTCAGATCCTCCATGATCGCACTCAGGCGCAGATCGACATTGCCGGTATAGATCCCGCCGCCGCGGCTTGTCCGGTAATCGTAGTACAGGCTGGATACC
The DNA here is from genome assembly GCF_014205675.1 of Novispirillum itersonii. Taxonomy (GTDB): domain Bacteria; phylum Pseudomonadota; class Alphaproteobacteria; order Rhodospirillales; family Rhodospirillaceae; genus Novispirillum; species Novispirillum itersonii_A. The sequence goes on along the minus strand of NZ_JACIIX010000002.1, from coordinate 355,267 downwards.
TCAATCTGCCGCTGCGGCAGCCCGATCCCCAGCCATGGCCGGATCAGGCGGTTAACCATCGCCACATCGAATTCCAGGTAATATCCGACCAGTGGCCGGGACCCGACAAAGCGCAGAAAACGGTCCATCGCCTCCAATGGCTCCAGACCATCGGCCACATCCTGCTGCCGCAGATGATGGATCTTGATCACCCCGGCCGTCATTCCGGCCGGAGGACGGACCATCAGGTTCAGGCGCTGACTGGTCAGCACCCGCCGCCCTTTGATCCGCACCGCCGCAATCTGGACGATACTGTCCGCTTTCCGGTCCAGTCCGGTGGTCTCACAGTCAAAACAGACCGCCTCATCCGGCGGCGGCGGATCGAACAGGAACGTATAATCCGGATTGCGCAGACGGCGGCGGGCCAGAGCCTGCCGAAATGTTGCCAGCATCGCGTGCTTCCTTCCGGCTTAGAAACTGCCAAGCTTGAAATGATGGGCCACCAGCTGCTTGAACGTTTTGACAATCCGCAGGGAATCCCGCAGCCCGTCATGCTGAAGCTTGGTCAGATGCGCCGCCTGCACGTAGTTATCGCTGCCATTGGCATCCAGACGGTTCTGCTGCACCCGGGCCGCCAGCCGCATTTCCATCAGGAACTGTAGCGCTTCCGTCAGATCAGCGGCAAAAGCAGTATCAAACAGCCGCTCCCCGACCAGACCGTCAATCCGCTCGAAGGTGTTGCGGGTGTGCAGGCGTTTTTCCAGCGCCAGCGCCCGGACACCGTGGACCACCGGAAAGATCCCGCCTTTTTTGATGTCGATGGTGCCTTTCCGCTCCCCCCGCTCCAGCACCAGCTGATGGAAAAAGCCGATCGGGGTGTCAAAGCTCAGGGCCGGACGGGCAAAGTTGGCGAGAAAACCGGCATTATCGGTCAGGCGGTCAAACAGATAGGCCCGCAGCCGGTGCAGCAGCAGCGGATCCCCCGCCACCGCTTCGCTATCAAGAAAGGCGGCAAGGTTCAGGAAGGATCGTTCCGACGGGGTCATCACCCAGTGGAAAATCTCATCGCGGAACTGGCTCTCCGTCCGGCACCATTCCGGGTTTGACACCATCATATTCCCCGGACAGCGGGGATAACCGAAGCTGATCATCGCCTCGGTGAACTGATCACACAGGCTGCGCAGACTGTCCGGATCAACCTCATCACTGAGGATCAGGGCGTTGTCCTGATCGGTCTTGGCGATCTGTTCGCCGCGCCCTTCTGACCCCATCACCATCAGGCAGGAATGCTGTTGCAGGTCCGGCGTGGCCAGAAACCCATACAGGCGGCGCTGCATCTTGCGGGACAGATCGGACACCATCTCGGCGATATAGCGGATCTTCACCCCGGAGCCATGCAGCCCGGTCAGCAGCGGATCCAGCGCCTGCGCCGCCTGCGCCAGTTCCGGCAGGGTTCCGGCGCGGTCAATCTGCACGGCCACGAGATGCGAATGACTGGACATGTAAGACAGCAGATCCAGCAGCTCCAGCACGCCGATCACGTGCCCGTCGCGCACCACCGGCAGGCGGCGGATGCTGTGACGGGTCATCAGCACCTGCGCATTGAACAGGAATTCATCGGCATCAATCATGATGGTGCCGAAACTGGCGCAGTCGCCGACTTCGGTTGTCAGCGGCTTTTCCTCAATCAGCGCCGCTTCCCGCAGATCTGACCCCGACAGCACGCCGATCCGGCCATCCGGGCTTTCCACCAGCAGGCTGGTGGCGCGGTGGTGCTTCATCAGTCTGGCGGCATCGCGCAGGGTAGTGCTGGCCGGAACGGTGATCGGCGGGTGCAGGTAGGCCTCGTGAACCCGGGCGACCATAAACGCCGCCATGCCACGGGCGCTTTCCACATTGGCCCGCTCCGCCAGACGTTCGCTGACGGAATGGGTGAAAAACCGCTCAAAGCGGCCATTGACGCGGCACAGGTCGAGAATCAGCTGACGCGGCAACAGATGCAGCAGCGTCTCTTCCTGCGCCTCGCAGTCGGCGGCCTCTGCCCCGTGGATCAGGGCCATCGCCCCGAAACTGTCCCCGGCGCCATGGACGGTGATCACCTCGTCCCCCTGACGCTCCGCCACCAGCCCCTTCATCACCACATACAGAAAGTCCACCGGCTCCCCGGCAACGATCACCTTTTCCTGTGGCCGATAGTAGGCAATATCCGCCACGGCGCGGACCTTGGCGCGCTCGCCGTCGGTCAGCCGGTCAAAGGGCGGTACGGAAAAATCAAAAGCATCTCCAGCCATACTCTGTTTCCCCCTGTTTGAGAGCCTGCGGACTCTTCCGGTCGATCAGGCTGAAATCCTAAAACAAACCCCCCGCCAGCCATCAAGGCCGACGGGGGGATCAGGATACTCCGGAACGGAGCGGTTTTACCCGCTCCGCCTGCCGGATCAATGCTCGGAAGCACCTTCGGCACCGATACCAGTCTGCGACCGGACATACTGCGGACCGTAAGCTTCCTGCTCCTTCGCAGCGTCAGCCGAGGTGTCCATCTTGGAGAACAGCCAGCAGCAGAAGAACGCGAGCGGCATGGAGAAGATCGCCGGGTTGGAGTACGGGAAGATCGCAGCCGGGTGACCGAGGACACTCTTCCAGATCGGCGGGCCGAGGACCACCAGCACCGAGGCGGTGATCAGGCCGATGAAACCGCCGAGGAAGGCACCACGGGTGGTCAGACCCTTCCAGAACATCGACATGAACAGGACCGGGAAGTTGGCGGACGCGGCAATCGCGAAGGCCAGACCGACCATGAAGGCAATGTTCTGATTTTCGAAGGCAATCCCCAGAACGATGGCGATCACGCCAAGGACAAGGGTGGTCAGCTTCGAGACACGGATTTCTTCGGCTTCGTTGGCATGGCCCTGACGGAACACCGAGGCGTACAGGTCGTGGGACACAGCAGACGCACCGGAGAGGGTAAGGCCCGACACCACCGCCAGAATGGTGGCGAAGGCAACCGCAGAGATAAAGCCGAGGAACAGGTCACCGCCGACGGCCTTGGACAGGTGGATCGCCGCCATGTTGGTGCCGCCAAGGATGCCCTTGCCGTCAGCCGCCATGAATTCCGGCACGTTCAGAACCAGCACAATCGCGCCGAAGCCGATGATGAAGGTCAGGATGTAGAAGTAACCGATGAAACCGGTGGCATAGAAGACCGACTTACGGGCTTCCTTGGCATCGGACACGGTGAAGAAGCGCATCAGAATGTGCGGCAGACCGGCGGTCCCGAACATCAGCGCCATGCCGAGGGAGATGGCGTCGATCGGGTCGGACACCAGACCACCCGGGGCCATCAGTTTGATGCCTTTCGGCGACACTTCGGTGGCCTTGGCGAACAGGGCTTCCATGGAGAAGCCGAACTTCACCATCACCATGAAGGCCATAAAGGTTGCACCGGACAGCAGCAGCACCGCCTTGATGATCTGCACCCAGGTGGTGGCCAGCATCCCGCCGAACATCACGTAGGCGACCATCAGCACACCGACCAGAACCACCGCGATGGTGTAATCCAGACCGAACAGCAGCTGGATCAGCTTGCCCGCACCCACCATCTGAGCAATCAGGTACAGGATGACCACGACCAAGGTCCCGGAGGCCGCCATGGAGCGGATCGGGGTCTGGCGGAAGCGGAAGGAGGCAACGTCGGCGAAGGTGAACTTGCCGAGGTTACGCAGACGTTCCGCGATCAGGAACAGGATGATCGGCCAGCCGACGAGGAAGCCGATGGAGTAGATCAGGCCGTCGAACCCGGCGGAGAACACCAGACCGGCAATCCCGAGGAACGACGCGGCGGACATATAGTCACCGGCGATGGCCAGACCGTTCTGGAAGCCGGTGATGCCGCCGCCGGCGGCGTAGAAGTCCTTGGCGGACTTGGTGCGGCGGGCCGCCCAGTAGGTGATGCCCAGCGTGGCCAGCACGAAGGCCACGAACATGATGATGGCCGTCCAGTTGGTGGCCTGCTTCTGCACCGCCCCGTCAATCGAACCGGCAGCCAGCGCCGCGGTCGAGAAACCGCTGACGGCAAGGCCGGTCAGCGCGGCGGAAATACGCGACATCCGCATTATTTGCTCTCCTCGACAATCTGGCGGTTCAGCTCATCGAATTCGCTGTTGGCCCGGCGCACATAGACACCGGTGATCACGAACGCGAAAATGATGACGGCAAGACCGACCGGAATACCGACGGACGTCACGCCGCTGGACGACAGCGGCTTGGCCAGCAGGGCCGGATCGAAGGCGATCACGGCGACGAAGGCGTAATAGACCACCAGCATGGCAATCGACAGGGTCCAGCCAAAGCTGGAACGCTTGCTGCACAGCTCGTGGAATTTGGGGTTCGCCAGAACCCGTTCGTAACTGCTCTTACTCACTTGCACCCTCCCATTTCGTCTTTGGGTCCGGCCTGCGGCAGCGGACCCGCTCCGGGGCGACGTTGATCTTTTTATTTTTGGACTTGTTAAGTATGCAGCAGCCGCATGGCTGCCATGTCTCTCAAACAGTACGCCTCCCGTGTAAAAAGACCAGCACTTTTTCTAAAGCTGATAAGGCCATACTCCGTCCCTGACCGGCCTTTACTGCCGGATCACGGACAATCCGGGCGACAAAACCACATTGACAACACTGATTTACGGAAGCGGTAAATGTTGTGTAAATCTGTAAATACACCCTCTCCCGCCCATCCGGCCTGCGCATAAACGAGTCGCTGCACCGCACCATAAAGCTGAAAGTCCATTCCGGTTCGCCTCCACCGATCCACCCGTGGACAGATCCGCATCCACCCCTGCCCCGTACCATCCTGAAACGTCGTTTTCCGGCCCCCGGAAGGGATATCATGACCTGCCTGCGCCTGATCCTTGGGGATCAACTGTCCGTCCATCACCCGTGGTTCCGGCAGAAAGACCCCGATGTCCTCTATGTGCTGATGGAGCTGCGCAGCGAGACCGATTACGTCCGCCATCACGCCCAGAAGGTGCTGGCGGTTCTTGCTTCCATGCGCCGGTTTGCCGATGCCCTGCGGCGCGGCGGCCACCGGATCCATACCGTCTCCCTGTCCGACCCCGACAATGCCGGAACCTTCGCCGGAACCCTGTCGATCCTGTTCCGGCGGTTTTTCGTCACCCGCTTTGAGCGGATCGAGGCCGATGAATACCGGGTCGAACAGCACTTCATCCACGATGTCGGGCCGCTGTGTCAGGCCTTGGGGATCACGACGGAAACGGTCAGCGCCCACCACTTCCTGATCAGCCGGGACGAGGCCATCGAGACCTTCAGCCGCAGCATCCCCCGGCTGGAAACCTTTTACCGGGGCCTGCGGCGGCGCAGCGGCATCCTGATGACGGCAGACAACCAGCCGGAAGGCGGGCAGTGGAACTATGACCCCGAGAACCGCGACCGTTGGCCGGGATATCCCCCGGCACCGCCGTGGCCAAGCTTCTCCTCCGATCAGTCCGCCCTGTGGGCTGAGGTCACCGCGGCCGGCGTCAAAACCTTCGGGACCCCGGCCGAGACTAATTTCCCCTGGCCGCTGGGGCGGCGGCAGGCTCTGGAGATGCTGGAAGCCTTCATACGGAACGGCCTGCCCCATTTCGGGCAGTTTCAGGATGCCCTCAGTCTGGAAAGTCCGACCCTGTTTCACTCCGGCCTCAGCTTCGCCCTGAACATCAAGATGCTGCACCCGGCGGAGGTGATCGAGGCAGCCCTTGCCGCCTGGCGGGCCGGAACCGCACCGCTGGCGGCAACCGAAGGCTTTATCCGCCAGATTTTGGGATGGCGGGAGTACATGCGGGCGGTCTACTGGGCGCGGATGCCGGACTACGCCAGCCTGAACGCCCTGAACGCCGACCGCCCCCTACCCGGATGGTTCTGGACCGGGGAAACCCGGATGCGCTGCCTGCGCCAGACCATCGGCCAGTCCCTGCGCACCGCCTATGCCCATCACATTCAGCGCCTGATGGTGACCGGATCTTACACCCTGCTGAACGGCTGCGCCCCCGACGCCGTCGATGGCTGGTATCTTGGCATCTACATTGATGCCTTTGAATGGGTACAGCTGCCCAACACCCGGGGCATGAGCCAGTTTGCCGACGGCGGTGTGGTCGGCAGCAAACCTTATTGCGGATCAGCCAGTTACATCCAGCGGCAGGGCGATTACTGCCGGGGCTGTTCCTATGATCCCAAAAAGCGGCACGGCGAGGGAGCCTGCCCGCTGAACAGCCTGTACTGGGATTTTCATGCCCGCAATGCCGACACTCTGTCGCGGAATCCGCGTCTGGGCATGACTTACCGGACGCTGGACCGGATGGCCCCGGCGGAGCGGGACGCCACCCGGCACTGGGCGGCACGGATGCGCGATCAGGCGGACACCCTGTAGCCTGTCAGCTGTCGGCGGTGGCGATCCGGTACATCCGGTCCCGGTGGGCATCCAGCAGGGCGAACAGATCCGGATCCAGCTCCCCACTGTCCCGCATCGCCACCATGATCCGCATGATCTCATCAGCCTTCAGGCGGTTGCGGTAAGGGCGGTTCTGCGACAGGGCCTGAAAGATGTCGCACAGGGTCAGCAGGCGGGTTTCCTCGTCCAGCTCGGCCCCGGACAGTCCATAGGGGTAGCCCTGCCCGTTGATCTTCTCGTGATGGTGCGACACCCAACGGGCCAGCGGCGTATCGGGAAACAGGTCAATCAGGATCAGTTTACTGTCCATCGGGTGGCGGCGCATACAGTCCCGCTCCGTCACCGACAGCGGTCCGCCTTTTTCCAGAATCTCATCCGGCGTCCGCAGCTTGCCGATATCGTGCAGCAGCCCGGCCAGCCGCAGCAGCTCCCGGCGGCGCGGACCGTAGCCCAGCAGGGTCCCCATCGCCTCCACCAGATCCGCCACCCGCAGACTGTGCTGCCGGGTGAACGGGCTTTTGGCATCGACGATCTGCGACAGAAACGCCCCAAGGGACAGAACGTCGTCAAAGCTGACATCCACGGTGCGTTCGTGGACACTCAAAATCTCGAAGATCGCCCGGTCGAGGAAATCGTCCTGAAGCTCCAGCCAGAAACTGTCACGCCGGATCGCCTGCTGCAATCCCGCCAGCGGCACCGGCCCGAACAGCAGACCGGCATGAACATGGAGGCTGTCGAACAGATCAAACCGCGCCTGCAACAGATCCACCGGCGGATGATCGGCCTGAAACACCGCCATCTGCACATCCATGCGGTCACACAGGAACACCAGATTGGTCATCATCCGGGTTTCATTGCTCAACGCCTGCGGCAGGGAGGCCCAGCGGGTATGATGCCAGCGGATTGCCGGAGCATATCCGGCAAACGGGGCAAAATGCCGCAGGGCATCCTGCCCCTTCAGACAGTGGTCCTCCGCTCCCGACCATTCCATGGATTCAGTCAGCTTGCGGTGCATATCGGTGGAGGAAACGCCGCAGTCATGCAGCATGCCGGTGATCAGGGCTTCGGTCTGCTGGGCCGGGGTCCACCCCAGCTCGGCAGCAACCCGGGCACACATCAGGCCGACACGGCGGCCATGGCTGCGGTCATCAATCCCGACATAGTCCAGCGCCCGGGCGACGGTATGGGCCACCTGCCCCAGATCCAGCCGCAGACCGGTCCATCCCGGCGACATGCGGTCAACGGCCCGATCGACGGAGCGGTCAACGGGGACTTCGACAGAGGGCGCGGCCATAATACACCCCGATCCGGTTCATCAGTGTTTCCACCACTATAATGCGATAATGCCCCCACAGGAACCAATAGGCCAGAATCATCACGGCCACCCCCGGTTGCCCGGGCGTGGCCGCAACAGACACACTCTGCCGATCAGACAGGGGCAGACCGGATCAGACCAGATACCGGTCCGACACCAGCGTCAGCAGGCGGTCAAGGGACTGATCCGGGCTTTCGGTCCCGGTATCGACCGTCAGGTCCGGCGTTTCCGGGGCCTCATACGGGGCGGAGACCCCGGTGAAGGCCGGGATCTCTCCGGCGCGGGCGCGGGCATACAGGCCCTTCACATCGCGGCCTTCGCAGACATCCAGCGTGGCGCTGACATAGACCTCGGCAAAGCCTTCGCCGATGGTCTGACGGGCCATGTCACGGTCCGCCGCCAGCGGCGAAATCAGGCTGACGATCACGATATGACCGGACTCGGCCAGCAGCTTCGCCGCCTCCGCCGAACGGCGGATGTTCTCGCGCCGCCCTTCCGGCGAGAAGTCGAGATCCTTGCTCAGGCCGGTGCGCAGGGCGTCGCCGTCCAGCACCGTCACCTGCTTGCCTGCCTCGAACAGGCGGCGTTGCAGGGTCATCGCCAGCGTTGACTTTCCCGACCCCGACAGGCCGGTCAGCCACAGCACCCCGGCCTTGTGGCCGTTAACCACTTCCCGTTCCCGGCGGGTGACGGAGTGGGTCGGGGCCACCAGCACGCTGGTCTTTTCCGCCGTTTCCTTCTCCACCTCATCGGCGCCCTGAATGAGGACACCGCCGACCTGACGGTAATCCTGCACCAACACACCGCGACGGGTGGAGCGCAGACCGGCTTCGGTATCAAAGGCCACCGGCGAGCGGCTTTCGAGGATCACATCGCCGATGCCGCCGACTTCCACCACATCAGCCAGCTTATCTTCCGACACGGTGTGCACGTCGATCACCGACAGCACCCGGGCGACGGTGACGTGGTATTCACCGGTTGCCACCTTCAGCTTCAGGCGCACGCCGACCTTCAGCGGCTCGCGGCCCAGCCAGAACACCCGCACCCGCAGGCGCTTTGCTTCCGACGGCGTGGTGCCATCCAGCGCCGCCACCTGACCGCGCTCAACGAAGATATCCTGATCAAGGGTGATGGCGATCGGTTCCCCGGCCTCGGCCTGACGCGGCACGATGCGGGGGGTGCCCGGACCAGCCCAGGTCTCGAAAGAGGCAACGCGGGCGCGGCGGCCCCCCGGGGTGAACACCAGCTCATCGCCCAGAGTAATGGTCCCGGCTTCCACCCGGCCCACCACCACGCGGCGTTCGTCAAACTTGAACACATCCTGCACCGGCAGGCGCAGCGGCAGGTCCTTGGCCGAGGCCGGAGCCTTGAAGGCATCCAGCGCCTCGACCACGGTCGGGCCCTTGTACCACGGGGTGGCGGCGCTGCGCCCGGCGAGGTTATCGCCCTTCTGCGCCGACACCGGCACCACGGCGGCGGCGGTCAGCCCGATGCTGGCGAGGTAGGCTTCCAGCTCCGCCTTGACCAGATCGTAGCGGGCCTGATCGTAATCGACGAGGTCCATCTTGTTCATCGCCACCGCCACCTGCGACACCCCGAGCAGGTTGAGCAGATAGGCATGGCGGCGGGTCTGTTCCGACACCCCACGGGCGACGTCAACCACCAGCACGGCGGCACGGGCGCTGGCGGCCCCGGTCACCATGTTCTTCAGGAATTCCTTGTGGCCCGGGGCGTCGATGATGACGTAGGACCGCTTCGGGGTCTTGAACCAGATGCGGGTGGTGTCAACGGTGATGCCCTGATCGCGTTCGACCTGAAGGGCATCCATGACGAAGGACCATTCGAACTCGACGCCACGGCGGACGGAGGAGGCCCGCAGTTCTTCAACCTTGCCATTCGGCAGGCTGTCGGTGTCGTTGAGCAGACGGCCGATCAGGGTGGATTTGCCATGGTCGACGTGGCCGACGATGACGATGGGAAAGTCCTGCCCGCGTGACGACGGGGCGCGGACCGGGGTGGTCGCGGAAGCTGCCATAATGCTGATGTCCCGTGTTCGCGTGTCTTACATGTACCCGGCGGCGCGCAGGCGCTCGAAGCTGTCTTCGGAGTCATGGTCCATGGCGCGTCCGGCGCGCTCCGGCTCCTTGGTCGCCATCAGTTCGGCGATGATCTCCGGGATGGTGGTGGCGTGGCTGTCGATCGGGAAGGTGATGCCCTCTTCGCCCAGCGAGCGGAACCGCTTGCCGTCACGGGCAAAATACAGCGGCACCACCGGGATGTTTTCCCGTTCGATGTACTGCCAGATATCCACTTCGGTCCAGTGCAGCAGCGGGTGAACGCGCAGATGCGCCCCCTGCGGGTGATCGAGGTTGTACTGGTCCCAGAATTCGGCGGGCTGATCGCGGAAATCCCAGGCACCATCGTCGGCGCGGGGGCTGAACACCCGTTCCTTGGCGCGGGTGGCCTGCTCATCCCGGCGGATCCCGGCGATGATGCCGGTGAAGCCGTAGCGGCTGAGGGTCTGCTTCAGGCCCAGCGACTTGCGGCTGGCAAAGCGGCTGGCGGGCGGCAGATCCGGATCGGCATCCTCGATCGGCGGGCAGTCATCCGCGATCATGTCGAGGTTCCATTCCTTGTGGTAGCGCTCGCGGAAGGCATAGGTTTCCGGGAATTCGGCACCGGTATCAAGGTGAATGACCGGGAACGGGATGCGGCCGAGAAATGCCTTCTGTGCCAGCCGGATCATGACGTTGGAGTCTTTCCCCAGCGACCACAGCATGCCGAGCTTGTCGATCTTCGCGTAGGCTTCACGGAAGATGTAGATGCTTTCGGCTTCAAGGGCATCGAGATGGTTCATCACTTGATCCTCAGTCCTGCACTGCCACCGGGGAGCGCGTCTGGCTCGGGGTCGGGATGGCACTGCTCAAAACGGTATGAATTCCACATTCGGTCTTGCCGGTTCCGGCCCAGCGGCCGGAGCGGATGTCGCCCCCGGTGGCGACGCGGCTGGTACAGGTGTAGCAGCCGACGGACGGATAACCGTCCTCTTCCAGCGGGTGGCGCGGCAGGCTGTGGGCCCCGAAGTAGGCCGTCACATCCTCCGCCGTCCAGCGCGCCAGCGGGGTAAACTTGATCCGGTCGCCATCGGCTTCCACCACCGGCAGGGCAGACCGGCCGGAGCCATGGTGCCCTTTGCGGCCGTTGATCCACGCCGCGTATCCGGCCAGTCCGGCCGCCAGCGGCTCCACCTTGCGCAGGAAGCAGCAGCGGTCGTAATCGCGGCTGAACAGCATACCGTCAGCATCTTCCACCGCCAGCGGGGCGGCATCGGGCTTCAGGGTCCGCACATTGGTCAGGCCCAGATGTGCCACCAGTGTATCACGGTAACGCAGGGTTTCGCCGAACAGCTTGCCGGTGTTGAGGAACAGCACCGGAAAGGCCGGATCGATCTGCGCCGCCATGTGCAGCAGGACCGCGCTTTCCGTCCCGAAGGAAGACACCAGCGCCAGCCCCTGCCCGTAATCGGCATAGGCCCGGGCGATAATCTCCTGCGGGGTGGCCCCGGTCAGATCCGCCGCCAGCCCGTCAACGCCGGTCAGAGCCTGTGCGGCGGCACTCATCCCTGCCCCCCTGCCGCCAGACGGCGGCGCAGGGCCGACACCGGCGGGCGGGCATCATGGGCAACCTGATACACCAGCGAATACCGGCTGAGGGCGGCCTGAATGGTTTCCACCGTCACCGGCGCGCCGCTGACCGGCGCCTTGACATCCAGCGCATCAAACCCGGTGCGCACCATCTGGATCAGCTGGTCCAGCAGCACATCACCAATCGCCCGCAGCTCGCCCCGGTACCCGAAGCGGTCGCGCAGCAGGCGGGCAGTGCTATAAGCCCGGCCATCACTGAAGGCTGGAAAATCCAGCGCCACCACGGTCAGACGGTCAAGATCGGCGCTGAGGCTGTCTGCGGTTTCCCCGGCGGCCAGCCAGACGCCGACGGCATCGGCACGGGCCAGCAGGGCCTCCTTCTCCGCCTGCCAGCGGGCCAGCGGCACCAGTACGGCCCCGGCGGCGGGAACGGCATCATCAGTGCCCAGACGGGTCCAGACGGTGTCAACCGGCTCAATCCCGGCGGCGGTCAGCTTAACGAGCGGCATTGATCGCCTCCTTGAACGGGGTCAGACCGATCCGGCGGTAGGTGTCGATGAACGGTTCCCCGTTCTGGCGCTGCGCCAGATAGACCCCGATCACGGTTTCGATGGCATCCACCACCCCTTCGGCGGTGAACCCCGGCCCGGCGATGTCGCCGATGGCGGCGGTCTGGGTGGCATCACCGCCCAGCACCAGCTGGTAGGATTCCTCACCCCGCTTATCGACACCGAGAATGCCGATGTTGCCGACATGGTGATGGCCGCAGGCGTTAATGCAGCCGGAGATGTTCAGGGTGACCTCGCCGATGTCATGCTGACGGGCGATGTCGGAGAACCGTTCCGAGATCATCTGCGCCAGCGGGATCGAGCGGGCATTGGCCAGCGCGCAGTAATCCAGCCCCGGGCAGGCGATAATATCGGAAATCAGACCCTTATTGGCGGTGGCCAGCCCTTCCGCCACCAGCGCCTGCCACAGGGCATGCAGCTGATCCTGACGGACATAGGGCAGGACAATGTTCTGTTCCTTGCTGACCCGCAGCGCCCCAAGGCTGTAGCGGTCGGCGAAATCGGCCAGCGCGTCCATCTGGTCGGCGGTGGCATCCCCGGGGATGCCACCGACCGGCTTCAGCGACACGGTGACGGCGGCATAGCCCGGCACCCGGTGCGCCATGACGTTGGCCGACACCCAGCCGTTGAAGGCACTGCTGCGGGAGCGTGCGGCGGCCAGCTCCGGCGGGTTGTCGGCCAGCGCCTGCCAGTCCGGATCGGCGAAGTAAGCGCCGATGCGCTCCACTTCTTCCGCCGGAACCTCGACCACGCTGCCCCGGATCCGCTGCCACTCGGCATCGACCTCGGCCCGGAAGCCTTCCAGCGTCAGCGCATCGACGAGGATCTTGATCCGCGCCTTGTACTTGTTGTCACGGCGGCCATGCAGGTTGTAAACGCGCAGGATCGCTTCAAGGTAGCTGAGGATCTCGGACTTGGCGACGAACCCGTTCAGCACCCGGCCGACGCGCGGGGTCCGGCCCATGCCGCCACCGACGATAATCTGGAACCCGGCATCCCCCGATTCCGCCCGCACCAGCCGGATGCCGATGTCGTGGAAGAAGGTGGCGGCACGGTCCTGTGCCCCGCCGCTGATGGCAATCTTGAACTTGCGCGGCAGATAGGTGAATTCCGGGTGGAAGGTCGACCACTGGCGCAGCACTTCCGCCCACGGGCGCGGATCTTCGATCTCGTCCGCCGCCACCCCGGCAAAGGCATCGGTGGTGACATTGCGGATGCAGTTGCCGCTGGTCTGGATGGCATGCATCTCGACCTCGGCCAGTTCCTTCAGGATCGCCGGAATATCCGACAGCTTCGGCCAGTTGAACTGGATGTTCTGGCGGGTGGTGAAGTGGCCGTAGCCCCGGTCATAGACCCGGGCGATATGGGCCAGCCTGCGCATCTTGCCCGAGGTCAGCTCGCCATAGGGCACGGCAACGCGCAGCATATAGGCATGCAGCTGGAGGTACACCCCGTTCATCAGCCGCAGCGGGCGGAACTGTTCTTCCGACAGGTCGCCGGACAGACGGCGGCTGACCTGATCGCTGAATTCCGCGACGCGTTCACGGACCACCTGATGATCGAATTCGTCGTAGCGGTACATGCTCAGGCTCCTGCGGCGCGGCGGGGAGTGATCACGGCGGCAGGACCATAGGCAATGGTCGGCCCGGTGGCGCGGATCCGTTCCCGCAGGCGGGACGGGGCAGAACCCTGCTCTTCCAGATCCACCGCATAGGCACCGACCACCACGGTGGCCTCGCGGGAGGCAGCGGCAACCTCAATCTCGGCATCTTCAGCGGTGTAGACGCGGGCATCCTCAACCCGTTCGGACCACGTCCCGGCGGCGGTGCGGAACACCACCAGCCCATCGGTCAGGCGATTGGCGGAAACAATCTGGCGGCTCATCGGGATCTCTCTCTGGTGTCCGCCCTGTTTTTTGGCGGCATTTTTTCGCAGGAAACGTCAGGACGGTCAGACAGCAGCGGCGAACAGCGGCGGAAACGCCAGATCCAGCCAGCTGTGCGCCCGGTGCGGCTGCGGCGCGCACGGTGCCCCGGCAACGACGGAGCCAACCGGGATACCGACCGCACGCAGGGCATCGGCTTCGCAGGCCACCCCGGCCGCATCCGCCTGCGACGCCAGCCGCACCACCGTCAGCCCTTCCCGCGCCAGCGCGGCGACCAGACCGGGGATGTCGTCCCACGGCGCGACCTGAAGGACCACCGCCTCGTCGGCCAGACGGGCCAGCGGGCCAAGGGCCGGATCATCGAACACCACGGCGCCAGCCCCTTCCAGCATCCGGGCGGCCTTCACGGTCAGCATCTCGGGATCCGACGACGCGGCGGTGATGATCTGAACCGGACCAAGGGAGCGAGACATGGCAGCCTCCATTTCTATCTTTTCGGCGGGGTCATCCCTGCCCATAGACAGATATGTACTGTGAATATCTCCCACCGTCAACGCTAGATGCGATTTTCTTGTGTAATTTATTTTTTAATATACATTTTTTTGAAGTTAATTTCTCAGTGCATTGTTTTTTCACGATAAAGAAAAACCCTCTCCCGCCCTGACAGCGGAAGAGGGTCTCGGTCACATCAGCATTCCCCACGGATCGGGGTGTAGTTTACGCCCTCTCTCCGGACAGGAGTCGGATCAGGCTGCCTGACGGCGGATCAGGCGGCGCAGGAACGCCTCGCAGGCGGTGACCTGCGAAATCTCAATGAATTCATTGGGCTGATGCGCCTGATCGATCGATCCCGGCCCACACATCACAGTCGACAGCCCGGCCTGAATGAACTGACCGGCCTCCGCACCATAGGGAACGAATCCGGCGGTGTTGTGGCCGCTCAGGCTATAGGCCAGCAGCGCCGCCGGACTGTCCGCCTCGGTGAACATCGACGGCGTATCGGACAGCACCTCGGTGACAATGCCGGTGTGCGGGGCAATCGCCTGCATCGCCGGGGTCAGCGTCGCACAGTATTCTTCAAAACGGGTCAGGTAGCGCCGCCAGTCATCGCCCGGAACCGGACGGATATCCCACAGGAAGGTGCACTCGCGGGAAATGATGTTCAGGGCGGTGCCACCGTTGACCACGCCGCAGTGCAGGGTGGTATAGGGCGGGGTGAACGGGTTTTCCGGATCCGCCGCCGCGCTGTTCTCCGCCATCATGTCAGCGATGAAGGTGATCAGCCGCGCTGCCGTCATCACCGCCGAGACACCGCGGTGTACCTGACTGGAATGGGCCTCGTGCCCGGTGATGGTGGTGCGCAGGGCCACCACCCCCTTGTGGCCGAGGATCGGCTTCATGTCGGTCGGCTCGCCGACCACCACCGCTTCCGGCTTCGGCAGCTCGGCGACGATCCGTTCGATCATCGACGGTGCGCCAAGGCAGCCGACTTCCTCGTCATAGCTCAGGGCCAGATGGATCGGCCGCTTCAGTCCCGCCGCCAGCATCTCCGGCACCAGCGCCAGCGCCACGGCGGAGAAAGCCTTCATGTCGCAGGTGCCCCGCCCATACAGACGGCCATCCTTCTCCACCACGGTGAAGGGGTCGGTGTCCCACGGCTGACCGTCCACCGGCACCACATCGGTGTGGCCGGACAGAACCACCCCACCCTCGACCATCGGGCCGATGGTGGCATAGAGGTTCGCCTTGGTCTGATCGGCGTTGTAGACAAGGTGGCTTTCGATGCCGTAACCGGCCAGATAGGCCTTCACATCATTAATCAGCGGCAGATTGCTGGACCGGGAAACGGTGTCGAACCCGATCAGACGGTCAATCATCGCGCGGGAAGCCTGATCCACGGGTCAGCTCCTGTAAACGGGATTGGGGAGTCGCGGCGGAAAACCGCTGTCATCCCGTGTAACACCCTGATCCGCAGGCGACAACCGCAATAGTCAGGCCGCCCGCCCTCCGTCGGAATTGTATGGATCATAGGGCGGCCGTGCCCCCTCCCCCCCTATCTGTCCGAATAATGCGGCGGCCCTAACAGGGTATACGCTTGCCACATACAGCCCCCGGAGCAGACCGGCTATAGTGCCGGTCACGCTGCTGCCCTATCGGTCAGGCCGGATGGGCAGCCTCCCCGTTTTCCTCCCCCCTTGAAAGGCACGACCGCAGGCATGCGTTTCCGCCAGATTGAAGCCTTCCGCGCCGCCATGCTGACCGGATCGGTCACCGGTGCGGCCTCCCTGCTGCAAATCACCCAGCCCTCCGCCAGCCGCCTGCTGGCCGATCTGGAAGACAGCCTTGAATTCAAACTGTTCCACCGCACCGGCGGCCGCCTGTCGCCGACGCAGGAAGGATTGCAGTTCTACGCCGCTGTCGATCATGCCTTCGTCGGCCTTCAGAAGCTGGAAGCCGCCGCCGAGCGCATCCGCGAAACCCGGGGCGAAACCCTGACCATCTGCGCCCTGCCGGTGCTGGCGGCGACGCTGGTTCCGGCAGCCATCCGGCTGTTTCAGGCCAGCCACCCGGATGTCAACGTCACCATCGACATTCTGCACCCGCCCAGCACACAGGAAGTGGTGCAGTCCGGGCAGGCCGATCTGGCCCTGTCGCAGGAAATGAGCAACGCCCCCGGTGTGGAACAGATTGCCCTCGCCGAGGTCGCCTTCGTCGCCGCCCTGCCCGCCGGTCATCCGCTGACCGCCAAAGAGCAGATTGATCTGGCCGACTTCCACGATCAGGACTTCATCAGCATCCTGCCACTGGGGCCGCTGAGCTGGAACCGTACCGACGAACTGTTCCGCGAACACGGAATCCGTCCGCGCCGCCGGATTGCCACCACCCATTCGATGGTGGCCTACGCCATGGTGGCACAGGGGGTCGGGATTGGCCTGTTTGAGCCCTTCGCCGCCAACACCTATGCCCCGCACGGCGTTGTGCTGCGCCCGGTGTCCACCGAGGTGCGCTACCGCTATTCCGTGCTGCTGCCAACCCGGCAGCGGTCGCCGCATCTGACCGCCGCCTTCACCGACTGCCTGCGGCAGGCCCTGCGCGAGGCCCCACCGGCCCTGAACAGCCCGGACTGCCTTACCGGCTGACCACCACCGGCGGACCGTAACCGGAACAGGGGCCCCTGAGACGGAGCCCCTGTTCTGTTTTTCAGCCTCTGGTCAGGGTGCGGCGCACCGCATCCTGCCATCCGGCGTATTTGCGGGCCCGCAGCCCGTCTTCCATCGCCGGGGTGAACCTGCGGTCCAGCGCCCACGTCGCCGCGAAGCCGTCCTGATCCGGATAGACCCCGGCCTGCATCCCGGCCAGCCACGCCGCCCCGAGGGCGGTGGTCTCCGGCACCCGCGGGCGATCCACCGGAGCCCCGAGAATGTCGGCCAGAAACTGCATGGTCCAGTCCGACGCCGTCATGCCGCCATCCACGCGCAGCACGGTTTCCCCGGCGCTGGCCGCCGCTGCCGCCCAATCCCCCTTCATCGCCTCCAGCAGATCCCGGGTCTGGTAACCGACACTTTCCAGCGCCGCCCGGGCCAGTTCCGCCGGGCCGGTGCCCCGGGTCAGGCCATAAATCGCCCCCCGGGCATCGGCATCCCAATGCGGGGTGCCAAGCCCGGTGAAGGCCGGAACCATGTAGACGCTCTGGGCCGGGTCGGCCTGTTCGGCCAGCGGCTGGGTTTCCGCCGCCGAGCGGATGATCTGCAACCCGTCCCGCAGCCACTGCACCACCGCCCCGGCGACAAAGATTGACCCTTCCAGCGCATAGGCCGGCTTGCCCTTCAGCTGATACGCCACGGTGGTCAGCAGACGGTTCTGCGACCGCACCGGTGTTTCCCCGACGTTGAGCAGGGCAAAACAGCCGGTGCCATAGGTGGATTTCATCATCCCCGGCTTGAAGCAGGCCTGCCCGACGGTGGCCGCCTGCTGGTCCCCGGCGTTGCCGAGGATGGGAATGCTGCGGCCGCCGAACAGATCCGGGCGGGTGACGCCGAAATCGGCGGCGCTGTCCTTGACCTCCGGCAGCATCGACGCCGGGATGTTCAGCAGCTTCAGCAGGTCCTCATCCCAGCAGCCGCGCCGGATATCATACAGCATGGTGCGGGAGGCATTGGTGGCGTCAGTGGCATGAACCGCCCCGCCGGTCATACGCCAGATCAGCCAGCTGTCAACGGTGCCGAACATCAGCTTTCCGGCCTCGGCCCGGGCGCGGGCCCCCTCGACGTTCTCGAGGATCCACGCGATTTTGGTGCCGGAGAAATAGGGGTCCAGCAGCAGGCCGGTCTTTTCCGTCACCATCGGCTCGTTGCCGTCCGCCTTCAGGCGGGCACAGAAATCGGCGGTGCGGCGGTCCTGCCAGACAATGGCGTTGTAGATGGCCTTTCCGGTCTCGCGGTCCCACACCACGGTGGTCTCCCGCTGGTTGGTCACCCCGATGGCGGCAATCTGTTCCGGCAGCGCCCCGGCCCGCTCCAGCGCCGACCGGCACACCGCAGCGGTGGAGGACCACAGATCTTCCGGATCATGCTCCACCCAGCCGGAGTTGGGGAAGTGCTGGGCGAACTCCTCCTGCCCGACCGCAACCACCCGCAGCGCCTGATCGAACAGGATGGCGCGGCTGGAGGTGGTGCCCTGATCAATCGAGAGAACGTAGGTGGTCATAGCGCCGTTTCCTTCCCCTGTAAGCTGCCCGTTCCGGGCCTTCCGGCGGAAGCATAGCGCACGCCCCGCCCGGTCCTGAATTCATAAAAGTAACCGGCCCGCCGGTGTAATCCGCTCAGGTGCCTTAAAAAACCGCCGGATCACCACAGCGATCCGCCCGGGTGCCTTAAAAAAACCG
>NZ_JACIIX010000002.1:141969-336452 GCF_014205675.1 Novispirillum itersonii | reverse complement strand
CCGCCGGATCACCGCAGCGATCCGCCCAAGTTCCTTAAAAAAACCGCCGGATCACCGCAGCGATCCGCCCAAGTTCCTTAAAAAAACCGCCGGATCACCGCAGCGATCCGCCCAAGTTCCTTAAAAAAACCGCCGGATCGCCGCAGCGATCCGGCGGCAAGTCCGCTCAGTGACTGCCGGGGGAGGAAACGCCCGTCTCTGCCCCCGGTACCGCCGTCCACGAAAAACGATGCCAGATGCCTCCGGCCCCGGTCCCGCATCAGGTGGGGTGGGATCAGCAACACGGCACCGGAATGACCCGGTGCCGCCTGCCTATCCCGGTATCACCCCCTCCGGGTCCGGCAACAGCCGTCCCTTCCGGGGCAGATCTGCCCCCCGCCGGGGCCATCCGGCAGGGGGCAAAACCATTAGTTCTTCTTCACAGCCGCCCAGCTCTTCAGCAGCTGGTCGTAGTCAACGGTTTCAGCCTTCGGCTTTTCGTTGGCCAGCGGGCCCTTCGGGGCGCCCGGCTGATCGAACCAGTACTGCTTGTCCTTCTTCTCGTTCAGCTTCGGACCGCAGTCACCCTGCACCCCGGCCTTTTCGAGACGGGCCAGAACCTTATCCTGTTCTTCCGCCAAGGCATCCATCGCCTGCTGCGGGGTCTTGGCCCCCGAGGCAGCATCGCCGATGTTCTGCCACCACAGCTGCGCCAGCTTCGGGTAGTCCGGCACGTTGGTGCCGGTCGGGGTCCACTGGAGGCGGGCCGGAGACCGGTAGAACTCGATCAGGCCGCCCAGCTTCGGGGCGCGTTCGGTGAAGGACTTGTCCCAGATGTCGCTTTCACGCACGAAGGTCAGGCCGACATGGCTCTTCTTCAGCGACACGGTCTTGGCGTTGACGAACTGAGCGTACAGCCAGGCCGCCTTGGCACGGTCAACCGGGGTGGACTTCAGCAGGGTCCAGGCACCGGCGTCCTGATAGCCCAGCTTCTGGCCTTCTTCCCAGTACGCGCCATGCGGCGACGGGGCCATGCGCCACTTCGGCGAGCCATCCTTGTTCACCACCGGCAGGCCGTCCTTCACCATGTCAGCGGTGAACGCGGTGTACCAGAAGATCTGCTGCGCAACGTTGCCCTGCGCCGGAACCGGACCGGATTCCGAGAAGGTCATGCCTGCCGCAGCCGGCGGAGCATACTTCTTCAGCCAGTCGAGGTACTTGACGATGGAGTAGACGGCGGCCGGACCGTTGGTGTCGCCACCACGCTCGACCGAGGAGCCGACCGGACGGCACCCGGCAACGCGGATACCCCATTCATCAACCGGCTTGCCGTTCGGCAGGCCCTTATCGCCGGCACCGGCCATCGACAGCCACGCATCGGTGAAGCGCCAGCCCAGCGACGGGTCCTTCTTGCCGTAGTCCATGTGGCCATAGACTTTCTCGCCGTTGATTTCCTTCACGTCGTTGGTGAAGAACTCGGCGATATCCTCATAGGCCGACCAGTTGACCGGAACGCCGAGGTCATAGCCGTACTTGGCCTTGAACTTCGCCTTGATGTCCGGATTGGTGAACCAGTCGTACCGGAACCAGTACAGGTTGGCGAACTGCTGGTCCGGCAGCTGATAAATCTTGCCATCCGGACCGGTGGTGAAGGACAGACCGATGAAGTCCTTCAGGTCCAGATCCGGGTTGGTCACATCCTTGCCGTCAGCCTTCATGAAGTCGGACAGGGCAACGGTCTGGTTGTAACGGTAGTGGGTGCCGATCAGGTCGGAATCGTTGACATAGGCGTCATAGATATTCTTGCCGGACTGCATCTGGGTTTGCAGCTTTTCGACCACGTCGCCTTCGCCGATCAGGTCATGGCGGACCTTGATGCCGGTGATTTCAGCGAAGGCCTTGGCCAGCGTCTTGGCTTCGTATTCATGGGTGGTCAGCGTTTCCGAGACCACGTTGATTTCCATGCCCTTGAACGGAGCGGCAGCCTGAATGAACCACTCCATTTCCTTCAGCTGCGCTTCCTTCGACAGGGTCGAAGGCTGGAATTCGCTGTCAATCCACTTTTTGGCGTCTTCCACACCGGCAAAGGCCGGGGCAGACAGGCCGGTCAGCAGCGCAATGGCGGCAACCGTGGTCTTAGTACCCGATTTCATGCAAGTCCTCCCATGACTTTCAATGTCTCAGTTCCTTTTGGACTGATACGGGCGGGGGGTTCGGGACCCCCGCTCCGTCCTGCGACCGGCGTTTACACCCAGCGGAACACCGCAGCGGCGTAAGCGACGGAAACGATGCTGGCAGCCCACAGCGGATCACCGATCAGCCCGAGCCAGCCAAGATGAATGAAGGCACTGCCCAGCAGCGACACGAACAGCCGGTCGCCGGGGGTGGTTTCAAAGCGCAGAATGCCCATCCGCGGCACCTGCGGGGCGACAATGCCCCACACGGTCATGCCGACAAGGGTGATGCCGATGCAGCCGAAGAACGCGGCGGTCTGCCAGGTCCAGGCCATCCAGTCGAGAGCCATATTGATATCCTCCTGAAGACCGTCAGACCCGGCCGAGGGCAAAGCCCTTGGCGATGTAGTTGCGCACGAAGTAGATCACGAGCGCCCCCGGTACGATGGTCAGGATCCCGGCGGCGGCCAGAACGCCCCAGTCCATGCCCGATGCCGAAACCGTGCGGGTCATCGCCGCCGAAATCGGCTTGGCATCAACCGAGGTCAGGGTCCGGGCCAGCAGCAGTTCCACCCACGAGAACATGAAGCAGAAGAAGGCGGCCACCCCGATGCCGCTGGCGATCAGCGGCGTGAAGATCCTGATGAAGAACTTCGGGAACGAATAGCCGTCGATATACGCGGTCTCGTCAATTTCCTTCGGCACGCCGGACATGAACCCTTCCAGGATCCACACCGCCAGCGGCACGTTGAACAGACAGTGGGCCAGCGCCACCGCGATATGGGTGTCAAACAGCCCGACCGAGCTGTACAGCTGGAAGAACGGCAGCGCGAACACCGCCGGAGGGGCCATACGGTTGGTCAGCAGCCAGAAGAACAGGTGGCTGTCCCCGAGAAAGCGGTACCGGGAGAAGGCATAGGCGGCGGGCAGGGCCACGGCGATGGAAATCACCGTGTTCAGGCCCACATAGATCATCGAGTTAATATAGCCGGAATACCAGCTGGGATCGGTAAAGATCACCATGTAGTTGGCAAAGGTCAGGTGCTGCGGCCACAGCGAGAAGGTCGAGAGGATTTCCTCGTTCGTCTTCAGGCTCATATTCAGCAGCCAGTAAATCGGCACCAGCAGGAACAGCAGGTACAGGGTCATGCCGACGGTGCGGGCGTTGATCCGGGACGGACCGGACTGAACGGCGGTGGACATCAGCGGCCCTCCCCTTTTCCATAGTTGGTCATCACGGTGTAAAACACCCACGACAGCAGCAGGATGATCAGGAAGTAGATGATCGAGAACGCCGCTGCCGGACCAAGGTCAAACTGCCCCAGCGCAATCTTTACAAGGTCGATCGACAGCAGGGTGGTGGAGTTGCCGGGGCCGCCACCGGTGACCACGAACGGCTCGGTATAGATCATGAAGCTGTCCATGAAGCGCAGCAGCACGGCAATCAGCAGCACGCGGTTCATCTTCGGCAGCTCGATATAGCGGAAGATCTTCCAGCGTCCGGCCCCGTCAATCTTGGCCGCCTGATAATAGGCATCGGGGATCGACTGGAGACCGGCGAAGCACAGCAGCGCCACCAGCGAGGTCCAGTGCCACACGTCCATCACCACAATGGTGATCCACGCATGGGCGGCATTCTGGGTGTAGTTGTAATCAATCCCCAGCGCTGCCATGGTCGCGCCCAGCAGGCCGATATCAACGCGCCCGAAAATCTGCCAGATGGTGCCGACCACGTTCCACGGAATCAGCAGCGGCAGGGCCATCAGCACCAGACAGAACGACGACCACACCCCACGCTTGGGGATGCACAGCGACACCGCGATCCCCAGCGGGATTTCAAGCGCCAGAATCACGGCGGAAAAAATGAACTGACGGATCAGCGCGTCATGCAGACGTTCCGAGGTCAGGACTTCCTCAAACCATTGCAGACCGGCCCAGAAAAACTGGTTATTGCCGAAGGTATCCTGCACGGAATAATTGACCACAGTCATCAGCGGAACAACCGCTGAGAAGGCCACCAGCAGGACCACCGGCAGCACCATGAACCAGGCCTTGTTGTTAAAGGTCTTTTCCATCACGCCGCCTTCCCTTCAACGATCCAGCTGTCCGCATAGACGTTGATCCGTGCCGGATCGAACACCACCCGGTTCTGGCGGTCGCTGATGCTGGCCCCTTCCGGAGCAATGATATTCACTTCGCGGCCAAAGAAATCAGCCCGGACAATCTTCAGACGGCCAACGTCCTCCACCCGGCGCACCTGCACCGGCAGGCCATCGGGGCGGTCGGTCAGGGTCAGGAATTCCGGACGGCAGCCGATCTCGACGGTTTTCGCCGTTTCCAGACCGCTGTAGTGGCGGCTGAGCGGGATCTGGCAGCCTTCGATATAGGCCGACGCCCCGTCGATCTTCGCCGGAAGCACGTTCATGCCCGGCGAGCCGATGAAGTAGCCGACAAAGGTATGGGCCGGGCGTTCAAACAGATCCGCCGGAGTGCCCATCTGCACCACCTCGCCGTCATACATCACCACCACCTTGTCGGCGAAGGTCAGCGCCTCCGTCTGGTCGTGGGTGACGTAGATCATGGTGTGGCCGAACTCGCGGTGCAGCGCCTTCAGCTGGGTCCGCAGTTCCCACTTCATATGCGGGTCGATCACGGTCAGCGGCTCGTCGAACAGGATCGCCGAGACGTCCTCGCGCACCATGCCGCGGCCAAGCGAGATCTTCTGCTTGGCATCGGCGGTCAGGCCCTGCGCCTTCTTGCCCAGCACATCGGTCATGCCGAGCATGCGGGCGATGTCGCGGACGCGGGCATCGACCAGATGCGCCTCGGTGCCCCGGTTGCGCAGCGGGAAGGCCAGATTGTCGTACACCGTCATGGTGTCGTAAACGACCGGGAACTGGAACACCTGCGCGATGTTGCGCTGTTCCGTCGGCAGCCGGGTGACGTCCACCTCGCCGAACAGCACCTTGCCCTGCGACGGGATCAACAGGCCGGAAATGATGTTCAGCAGGGTGGTCTTGCCGCAGCCCGACGGGCCGAGCAGGGCATAGGCGCCACCGTCATCCCACACATGATCCATCTGCTTCAGCGCGAAATCACTGCGGCTTTGCGGATTGGGGCGGTAGGCATGCGCCAGATTGGACAGGGTAATCTTTGCCATCGGGGTCTCTCCGCTCCTCAGGCTGCGGCGGCGTAGGCGGCGGCAGCCACCAGCGCACCATCGGTACCGAACACGTAAACGTGCTGCGGCTCGACAAACACGTCGATCGCCGACCCGATTTCCAGATCGCGCACGCCGTGGCGCAGGGCAACCCAGCGGTCTTCCCCATGGTCGGCATGCACGAAGGTTTCGGACCCGGTGATCTCGGTCACCGCGACCCGGACCCGGAAGTTGAGGGTCTCACCCTCCGGACGGTTGAGGCGGACGTGGTTGGGACGGAACCCGGCGGTGTACCGGCCATCCGGCAGCGCCGCCAGAGATCCGGCGGCGGCGGTGCTCTGCCCTTCCCCGAACAGCAGGCGGTTGCCCGCCTTGGCGACGGCAATGAAATTCATCGGCGGATCGGAGAACACCCGCGCCGTGGTCATGGTGCCCGGCTGGCGGTAGACCACCGGCGTCGGACCGAACTGGGTGACCCGGCCCTCCCACAGGGTGGCGGTGTTCCCGCCCAGCAAAAGCGCCTCATGCGGTTCGGTGGTGGCGTAAACGAAAATCGCCCCGGATTCTTCGAAGATCTTCGGGATTTCGACCCGCAGTTCCTCGCGCAGCTTGTAGTCAAGGTTCGCCAGCGGCTCGTCCATCAGGACCAGATCGGCCCCTTTGACCAGCGCCCGCGCCAGTGCGGTGCGCTGCTGCTGGCCGCCGGACAGTTCCAGCGGCTTGCGGTCCAGCAGGTGGCCCAGCTTCATCAGTCCCGCCGCTTCCTTGACCTTGCGGTCAATGGTGGCGGCATCCACCTTTTTCAGGCGCATCGGCGAGGCGATGTTGTCGTACACACTCAGGGCCGGATAGTTGATAAACTGCTGGTACACCATCGCGACATTGCGATCCTGCACCCGCACCCCGGTGACATCCTTGCCATCCCACAGCACCCGGCCGGAAGACGGTTTATCCAGACCGGCCATCAGGCGCATCAGCGTGGTTTTGCCCGACAGCGTCGGCCCCAGCAGCACGTTGAGACTGCCCCGTTCCAGCGTCATCGACACCGGATGGATGTGAGTCTCACGCCCTGACGTTTTTGTAACGTTCTCCAGCGTAAGGGTCATTGGCCCCTGTTCCTTATGATTTATTTGGTAGCGGACGTTTCTTCAGCAGAACGCATTCAGTCCTGACCGGCCCTGATGCGGCCGGTCCCAGCACACCTCACTCCGCCGCCGGGGAGACGACCCCCCGGTTGGTCCGCATCCACAGATCAAGACGGGCAATCTGGTCCGCCGTCATCCGCAGGCCCAGCTTGGACCGGCGCCAGACGATATCAGCGGCTTCCCGCGCCCATTCCTTCTTCATCAGGTATACCACTTCCCGCTCGGTCAGGGTGGCCCCGAACTGTTCGCCCATGTCAGCGACCGAGGCCGCATCGCCCAGCAGCTGGCGGGCACGGGTGCCATAGGCACGGATCAGACGGCGGGCCCAGACATCATCAAGGAACGGATAGTCCTTCTTCAGGGCGGCGATCAGCGTCCACACATCGGTCGGCGAGAAATCACCGCCGGGGAACACCGCCTTGTCGGTCCACGGACCGCGCTTACCGGGGAAGTAGGGGATCAGCTTTTCCAGCGCCGATTCCGCCAGCTTGCGGAAGGTGGTGATCTTGCCGCCGAAAATGCTCAGCAGCGGCGCGGCACCGTTGGCATCTTCCAGCTTCAGCACATAATCCCGGGTTGCGGCCTGCGCGGCGGAGGCCCCGTCATCATACAGCGGCCGGACGCCGGAATAGGTCCACACCACATCCTCGCGCCGGACCGGACGCCGGAAGTATTCCGAGGCCGCATCGCACAGATACTGGGCCTCGTCCTCCGTACAGTGCACCGCCGCCGGATCACCCTTGTGATCGTGATCGGTGGTGCCGATCAGGGTGAAATCCTGTTCATAGGGAATCGCGAAGATGATCCTGCCATCCGGATTCTGGAAGATATAGGCCCGGTCATGTTCAAAAATCTTCGGAACGACCACATGACTGCCCCGGACCATGCGGATGCGCGCCGGAACCGAGGCCTTGACCTTGGTGGTCAGCACATCTTCCACCCATGGGCCGGCGGCATTGACAATCGCCCGGGCCCGGACCGTCTTCGACAGGCCGGTGTCGGTATCGGTGACAGACACCACCCACAGGCCGTCTTCCCGCTGTGCCCCGCTGCACCGGGTGCGGGTTTCAATCACCGCGCCGCGCTCCACGGCGTCCATGGCGTTCATCACCACCAGCCGGGCATCTTCCACCCAGCAGTCGGAATATTCAAACCCCCTGCGGTACCCATCGCGCAGCGGTGCCCCGGCGGCATCGTGGCGCAGATCCAGTCCCCGGGTGCCCGGCAACAGCTTGCGCCCGCCGAGATTGTCATAGAGGAACAGCCCCAGACGCAGCAGCCACGCCGGGCGCAGGCCCTTCACATGCGGCAGCACAAAGCGCAGCGGCCAGATGATGTGCGGCGCGGCGTTCAGCAGAACCTCGCGCTCGATCAGGGCTTCGCGCACCAGACGGAATTCGTAATATTCCAGATAGCGCAGGCCGCCATGGATCAGCTTGGTGCTGGCGGAAGAGGTCGCCTGCGCCAGATCGCCCTGTTCACACAGATACACCGAAAGGCCCCGGCCAACAGCATCGCGCGCAATGCCGCAGCCATTGATACCGCCCCCGATGATTGCCAGATCGTAGATCGCCTGATCCGTCATATTCTTCCCACCAACCGGTCTTGTTCCGCCGGGCCCGGATGACCCGTCTGTTTGCTGCGCGAGGTTCGCCAGAGGATGAGATTGAGCGGTATTGACGCATTCCGGTCAAGAAAATTTTCGGAATCTTTCAATTTTAAGAACATGAACGTTCGTATTTCGCACATGCACACATAAATATAGCACATGCGGAAGAACATGACCCGGATCGGATGTTTTTATAAACAAATTAAAATCAGTAACTTGTCATAAAATTCAACGACATTCGCAAGGCACTTCAGCGCACTTCCAAAACAGCACATTCACGAAAGTGTCATAAAAATGAAACATTCGCTCGACTCGCTACTTGACCGTGGCTGATACCCCATTATTCTTTCGAAGGTAACGCCGCCACGGCAGCCGGATGAGGCCCGATCCCGCCCCATCCGTGCTGAGAGAGTAAAAAAGTGCGGCACGAACCCCCGGAGAGAGACCCGCGCCATGCCCCTTTCCTTCCGTCAGCAGGAAATCATGGACGCCGCCCGCGATGCCGGGCGGGTTCTGGTCGATGAACTGGCTGAGCAGTTCAAAGTCACCCCGCAGACCATCCGCCGGGACCTGAACGAACTGTGCGACCGTGGCATGTTGGCCCGGGTCCACGGCGGTGCCGTTCTGGCATCAGGAATCGAGAACGTCGGGTACGAGGCCCGGCGGATCATCGCCGCCGATGAAAAGACCGAAATCGGCCGCCTCTGTGCCGCCGAAATCCCCAACAACGCCTCGCTGTTCATGAACATCGGCACCACCACCGAAGCGGTGGCCCGGGCCCTGCTGAATCACCGCAACCTTCTGGTGATCACCAATAACCTGAACGTCGCCAACACCCTGATCCAGAATCCGTCCTGCGAGGTGATTGTCGCCGGTGGCCTGCTGCGCCGGGCCGATGGCGGCCTGATCGGGGAAGCCACCGCCGACTTCGTTAAAAAATTCAAAGTGGACTACGCCGTGATCGGGGCCTCGGCGATCGACGAGGACGGGGCCCTGCTCGATTATGATTACCGGGAAGTCCGGGTGGCGCAGGCGATCATCGAAAACGCCCGCAAAACCTATCTGGTTGCCGATAAGACCAAGCTGTCGCGGTCTGCGCCGGTGCGGATCGGTCACTTCTCGCAGATCACCGCCTTCTTCACCGACGAAATGACCTCGCCGAAGCTGACGCAGGCCTGTACCCAGCATGGGGTCGAAGTGTTCTCCCTGACCGGCCAGCATCCGCACCGCCCGGTCTACAGCGATCTCTGAAGCACCGGCATCCCATACATTCTAACCCCTGAAACGGCGCAGCCCTCACCGGCAGCGCCGTTTTTTGCTGCCCCCGGCCCAAGGGGTCACGAGGCGGAATCAGAAAAACGCAATTGCAACTCATTTGCACTTGCGTTCGAGATCAGGAGCCCGTATAACCACTCCATCGACGCCACAGCGGGTGGCTGCGGACCGGTCCTCCCGGCGGCAACACCCCTCCGGCAACGGATGCCAACGCAGGCCAGCGCCGCTCCGCCCTTCCCTCTCTCGGGGTTGGATCAGCGCTTTGTCAGCAGCCCCCGCGTGGCCGTCGGACCTTGTGTTTATCCCTCTCTCCTCAACTCAAATCCCTCTCCTACCTTCCTTCCCTGATACCTGTTACCTCCGGGGGGTTTCCCCAGATCTCCCCGGCCTTCTTTCCCCGTTCCGGCGCAGACCGGCCCGGGATCACCCTTCGGTGATGCGGTCCTCTCTCCCGCATCCCGAGACAGCGCGGTCAGTCCCGCAGGGCAACCGCCTTATCCTTACCCCCGCTGCCATCGCAGCCGCCGTCATCCACCCGGGCCTGGAGGGACTGACAGCAGCAGTGATCGCGCGGGGGTTCTTTTTTGATTCCATCATCTCTGATCACGGCATCGCCGAAGCAGCGACAGCCACCGGACCCCGATCAGACAGGGGACGACTTGCCCTATTCGGCCCAAGCCGCCGCAGCAACCCCCTGCGCCCGCTCCGGGCCGATATAGGCGGCGAGAATCCGTTGCCAGCTTCCATCCGCCTGCATGGATGCAAATGCCATCCGGAGCCGGGCCTCCACCCGGTCCGCATCAGGCAAACCCGGATTGGCGGCCAGATAACTGCCCGTCACCTGCTGCGGAGCGCCAATCCGCAGACTCTCCGGGGCAAAACCGGCAGACCGCCAGGCATGCAGGATCCGCAGATCAATTTCGTACCATGCCGACACCCGGCCCCCGCGCAGAAGACGGACCGCCTGCTGGGGATCGTTCACCTGCACCACCCGGTCAGGCCCGCCACTTTTCAGGGCCTCGTCCGCCCGTGGCGTTCCGGCCAGAACGACAACCGGCCCATCGGCAAAGGCCTCGGTCAGGCTTTGATAGTCCTTCGCCAGCCCGGCAAGCACATAGGCCGTCGGCAGGACCCTGACCATCCAGCGATACTCCGTTTCCCGCGCCGGTGTCCGGGCCAGATTCATGATCAGCCCCCCACCACCGCCAAGCACCTCGGCCTGCGCCCGCCGCCACGGTGTCAGGGTCAGCGTGTAGGGCAGCCCCGCCCGCCGCAGCATTTCCTCGGTTGCCTCGCGGAACAGTCCCGGCTGACCATCCCGCGACACAAACGGAGTCTGATGATCATCGCCATAGAGGGCCAACGGGTCATCTCCGGCATGGCACAGGCCGGGCTGGAAGGCCGCAAGGATGACAGACAGCATCGCTCCCCGGATCCACCGGCAGCAGGCAGGCCAGCGTGCCGGTCCGGATCCCGTTGTGCCTGTCAGCATCCCTTCGCCCCTTTCCTGCCGCATGCCTGCACTGCTCCTGCGTCTCTTACCGGGCCAGTCCGGCATAGCGTCGGCCGATCGCCGCCCAGCTGCCATCGGCTTTCATGGCCGTAAAGGCCTGCTCCAGCTGGGCCCGGATCCGGCCCTCATCCCGCAGGGCAAAGCCTGCGGCCAGATACCCGGCAATGCGGCGCGTCGGCACAAAGAAAGGCCGGGAGGACGCATTGCTTCCGTCCGGCCAGAACCGTTCAATCCGGGTGGAAGTGTCATACCACGCCACAACACGCCCGGACGTCAGCATGCGCGCCGCCTGTTCCGGATCATTCACCTGCACGATGTGCCGTTCAGGGCCGATGGCCTGTAACTCCGTGACCCGGGGCGTCCCGCGGACGGCGGCAACCATGCCTTTCTGCAAGGCAGCCTCCAGAGTCCGGAGGGACGGATCAGCGGTTGCAATGCCGTAATCAAGTTCCCCGGTTTTCAGTAGCCAGATATAATCACCCTCCCGCTCCGGCGTCCGCGCCATGTTCAGGACAACGCCATCAGGGTCAGATTTGACGACGGTCTGCGCCCGGTTCCAGGCCGTGCACTCGATCCGCACCGCATACCCGGCCCGGCGGAACAGCTCCACCGCCCGTTCCGTCAACATCCCCGGGCCGACTGAGGAGCCATTGCAGACAACAGGCCCCTGTTTTTCCCCGCCATAGAGGGTGATCACCCTCTGCGCTGGCCGATTATCTTCGGCAACGGCAGGCCAGACTGCGAAGACCGACAGAAAAACCCCGATCAGACCCGCTCTTAACCGGTCCACACCATACCCCGCATCCCAACAACCTCCTGAACACGTTTTCAGCGATGCCGGAATCCCCCCATCACTGATGTATGTTTACACTTAATCGAACACCCGCGCATCCCCTCAATGGATATTCACTCATAAGTTGATTATTTAGATTTGTTTCCGCAAAAAGAAAATACCCCGCAGCGGACTGCGGGGTATTTTTCTCAGGAGGGCGGCATTTCTGCCGCCACGATCTGATCAGACTGGCGAAGAAACCTCGCCAGACGCGACAGGATCAGTTCTTGTCCTTGTCGACCAGCTTGTTGGCACCGATCCACGGCATCATCGCGCGCAGACGGCCACCGACTTCCTCAATGCCATGCTCGGCATTGCGGCGGCGGGTCGCCTTGAAGGACGGCTGACCGGCCTTGCATTCCAGCATCCAGTCGCGCACGAAGCGACCGGACTGGATGTCATCCAGAACGCGCTTCATTTCCGCCTTGGTTTCGGAAGTGATGATGCGCGGACCGGTGACATAGTCGCCGTATTCAGCGGTGTTGGAGATCGAATAGCGCATGTTGGCCATGCCGCCTTCGTACATCAGGTCGACGATCAGCTTCACTTCGTGCAGGCACTCGAAGTAAGCCATTTCCGGGGCGTAACCGGCTTCGACCAGAGTTTCGTAACCGGCCTTGATCAGCTCGGTCAGGCCACCGCACAGCACGGCCTGTTCGCCGAACAGGTCGGTTTCGCACTCTTCACGGAAGTTGGTTTCGATGATGCCGGACCGGCCGCCGCCGATGGCGGAGGCGTAGGACAGGGCCAGTTCCATAGCGTTGCCGGACGCGTTCTGAGCCACGGCGACCAGACACGGCACGCCACCGCCACGCTTGTATTCGGAACGCACGGTGTGGCCCGGGCCCTTCGGGGCGACCATGAACACGTCGAGGTCCTTGCGCGGCTCGATCAGGTTGAAGTGCACGTTCAGACCATGGGCGAAGACGAGGGCAGCGCCTTCCTTCATGTTCTTGTGCAGGTCGGCGTAATACAGATCAGCCTGAAGTTCGTCCGGGGTCAGGATCATGACCACGTCAGCCCAGGCGGCGGCTTCGGCCGGGGTCATGACCTTCAGGCCTTCGCCTTCGGCCTTCTTGCGGGTGGCGGAGCCTTCGCGCAGGGCAACCGCGACGTCCTTGACGCCGGAGTCACGCAGGTTCAGCACATGGGCGTGGCCCTGCGAGCCGTAGCCGACAACGACGACCTTCTTGGTCTTGATCAGGTTAACGTCGGCGTCGCGATCGTAGTAAACGCGCATGATTTTGTCCTTTTAAACCAAACTGTCAGTTGGAAGATGACGCGGCGGGAACGCACTCCCCGCCGCCGTTGATACAGAACAGGGGAATCAGAGGCCTTCAGATCCACGGGCAATCGCGGCAACCCCGGTCCGGGCGACGTCGATCAGCCCCAGCGGCTCCATCAGCTTGATGAAGGCGTCGAGCTTGTCGGTCTTGCCGACGATTTCGAACACAAAGCTCTCGTTGGTGGAATCCACCACATTGGCGCGGAAGATATCGGCGATGCGCAGGGCTTCCACCCGCTTCTCGCCGATGCCCGCCACCTTGATCAGCGCCAGTTCGCGGCTGACATGCGGGCCTTCCACCGTCAGATCGCGCACCGTGTGAATCGGCACCAGACGGCTGAGCTGCGCCTTGATCTGCTCGATCACCATCTCGGTCCCGGAGGTGACCAGCGTGATCCGCGACAGCTTTTCCCGCGGGTCCACTTCCGACACCGTCAGGCTTTCAATGTTGTAGCCACGCCCGGAGAACAGGCCGATCACCCGGGCCAGAACCCCGGACTCGTTGTCCACCAGAACGGAAATGGTATGACACTGGATTTCGGTCGACATTTGCACGGTGTTTACTCCCTGTCAGGCGTGGCTCAGACCAGCACTTTGCCTTCGTCGGCAATGGCTTCGGTCCCTGCGGCCACCGGCCCCAGCAGCATCTGGTTATGCGGCTTGCCCGACGGAATCATCGGGTAGCAGTTTTCTTTCTGGTCGACGAGGATGTCCATCAGCACCGGACGGTCAACCGCCATCATGTCCTTGATGGCCCCGTCCAGTTCATCCGGCTTTTGGACCCGGATGCCGACAGCACCGAAGGATTCCGCCAGCTTCACGAAGTCCGGCAGGGCTTCGGAATAGCTTTCGGAGTAGCGGCTGCCGTGCAGCAGTTCCTGCCACTGACGGACCATGCCCATGTACATGTTGTTCAGGATGAACACCTTGACCGGCAGGCGGTACTGCACGGCGGTGGACAGTTCCTGCATGTTCATCATGAAGCTGGCTTCGCCGGAGATATCGACCACCAGCGCATCCGGGTGGGCCATCTGCACGCCGATCGCCGACGGGAAGCCGTAGCCCATGGTGCCAAGGCCGCCGGAGGTCATCCACTGGTTCGGCTTATCGAAGCCGAAATGCTGGGCCGCCCACATCTGGTGCTGCCCGACTTCGGTGGTGATGTAGGTTTCGCGGCCCCGGGTCAGTTCATACAGGCGGCGGATCGCGTACTGCGGCTTGATGATCTCGCTGCCCTGCTCGAAGGCAAGACAGTTGACCTTGCGCCAGTCGTTGATCTGCTTCCACCACACTTCCAGCGCCCTGGCGTCGGATTTGGCCTGCGTGGACTTCCAGATCTTCAGCATGTCTTCCAGAACGTGGGCGACATCGCCGATGATCGGCAGATCGACCGCAACGTTCTTGTTGATCGAGGACGGGTCGATATCGATGTGGATCTTCTTCGAGTTCGGCGCAAAGGCCGACAGCAGGCCGGTGACACGGTCATCGAAACGGGCACCGACGCACAGCATGACGTCGCAGTCATGCATCGCCATGTTCGCCTCGTAGGTCCCGTGCATCCCCAGCATGCCGAGGAACTGCTGATCCGACGCCGGATAGGCCCCCAGACCCATCAGGGTCAGAGTCACCGGGAAGCCGGTGGTGCGGGCAAAATTGGTCAGCAGCTGGCTGGCACCGGGGCCGGAGTTGATGATGCCGCCGCCGCCGTAAATGATCGGCTTCCTGGCGTTGGCCAGCAGCTTCACCGCCTCTTCGATCTTCTTCAGGTCACCCTTGACCTGCGGCTTGTAGGACTTGTGCTTGACCTTCGCCGTCGCATTATACGGCGCGGGCAGCATCAGGATGTCCTTCGGCAGGTCAATCACCACCGGGCCGGGACGGCCCGTGGTGGCGACGTAGAAGGCCTCGTGCATGGTGCGGGCCAGATCGTCCGACTTCTTCACCAGATAGTTATGCTTGGTGCACTGGCGGGTGATGCCGGTGGTGTCCGCTTCCTGAAAGGCGTCATTGCCGATCAGGTGGGTCGGCACCTGCCCGGTCAGACAGACGACCGGAATGGAATCCATCAGCGCATCGGTCAGGCCGGTGACGGCATTGGTGGCGCCGGGGCCGGAGGTTACCAGAACCACGCCCACCTTACCGGTAGACCGGGCATACCCTTCCGCCGCATGAACGGCCGCCTGTTCGTGCCGGACCAGAACATGCTTGATCTGGTTCTGCTGGAACAGCTCGTCGTAAATGGGTAGGACGGCACCGCCCGGATAGCCGAAGATTACGTCCACACCCTGATCAACCAGGGCTTTAAGGACGATCTTTGCTCCCGACATGGTTTCCTGGGCCATAATCCTTAACCTCTCAAAGTGTCTTCTCCCGCCGCAACCGGGGCTTTCCACCTGTGGGAAAACCGCGCCGGAACGACGCCTTCCCCGCCGGAAACGCGGGGGAGAACGGCACCCTAGAGGGTTGCGGTCAGCCGGTCAACAAAAAGTGACGAACTTTTGCAAAGATTTCCGATCTCGAACTTTCTGAATATTGCGCAGGCAGGATTTCCCGCGAACGAAGCTGTCCACGGAACCATGTCATCTGCCGTTTGGCAAAGTTTCTGGTGGCCTGTTTAGACGCGCGGATGGCCTCGGCCCGGTCCATCCGCCCGTGTAGCAGCCCCCGCAGCTCCGGTACGCCCAGTGCCTTGAGAATCGGGGCATCTTCGGGCAGACCCTGCCCGTCCAGCGCCCGCACTTCGTCCAGCGCCCCGTAGTCCATCATCAGGTCGAAGCGGCGATCGCAGGAGACATAAAGCTCCTCGCGCGGCGGGGCGATCAGGATCGGGAAAAAGGTGCCGTCAATCAGCCGCACGTTCGGCTCGGTCTGCCAGTCGGTGATCGACCGGCCGGTCGCCTCCCACACTTCCCACGCCCGGCACAGGCGCTGGGTGTCGCCGATGTTCAGACGGTCGGCGGTGACCGGATCAACCTCCGCCAGCCGGGCATGGAAAGCGGCGTTGCCGATCTCCTCCATCTCTGACCGGCTGCGCTGACGGATTTCCTCCGGAATCTCCGGGATCGGCGACATCCCTTCCATCAGCGCCCGGATATACAGACCGGTGCCACCACAGACGATCGGCAGCAGCCCGGCCATCCGGCAGACGGCGATTTCCGCCGCCGCCATTTCCGCCCAGCGCATGGCGGAACAGACCTCCCGCCCCGGCAGCATGCCATACAGGCTGTGCGGGGCCTTGGCCATATCCGCCGCCGACGGGCGGGCGGTGATGACGTGCAGATCCTGATACACCTGCATGGAATCGGCATTAATGACGCAGCCGTCAAACTCCGTCGCCAGATCCAGCGCGCAGGCGGACTTGCCGCTGGCCGTCGGTCCGGCCACCACGACAACAGCCTGCCGCAGCATCTCGGGGTCGGGGGTGCCCGTCATCGTCGCCTGTTCTCCACACATCAGAGTCCGTCCGGTCTTGCCTTTGCCGCCGGTTGTTCCGTATACGATGCCGCAAAGCAGCAGATTGAGCCACCGCGAAGTGACATCTGCCCCCGCCGCCCGAGCCCCGGAGTCCGTCATGGAAAAAGTGCTGACCCTTGTTGCCACCCCGGGCGGCCTGACCGCCGGGCATATCGCCACCGCCCGCGACGCCCTGCGCGAGGCCCACGCCTCGGTCTCCCCGCCGGAGTGGCTGGCAGAGAACACCGCCTGTGACCTGCTGTTCACCGGCATCACCGCTGACTTCGCCGATGCCGTGGTCCGCCGCCATTTTGCCGACGCCGGGGTCGATCTGTTCTTCCAGCCGGTGGAGAACCGCCGCAAAAAGCTGCTGATCGCCGACATGGACTCCACCATGGTCACCGGCGAAACGCTGGACGATCTGGCCGCCTTCGCCGGACTGAAAGACAAAATCGCCGCCATCACCGAGCGGGCCATGCGCGGCGAGCTGGACTTTGAAGAGGCCCTGCGCGAACGCGTCGGTATGCTGAAAGGCCTGTCCGCCGACGCACTGGAACGCACCTGGGAAGAGATCCACTTCATGCCCGGTGCCCATACGCTGGTGCAGACCATGCGCACCAACGGGGCCCACTGCATCCTCGCCTCCGGCGGGTTCACCTTCTTTACCGGCCGTGTCGCCGCTGCCTGTGGCTTCCACGAGCATCACGCCAACACCCTGATTGTCGCCGATGGCCATCTGACCGGCGAGGTCGCCACGCCGATCCTTGGCAAGGATGCCAAGCTGCGCCTGCTGATGGAAGGGGCCGGAGCCCGCCACCTGCCGCTGGCCCTGACCGCCGCGGTCGGCGACGGTGCCAACGATCTGCCGATGCTACAGGCGGCCTCCCTCGGCGTGGCCTATCACGCCAAACCACTGGTCCGCGAAAGTGTGGCCCACAAGGTCAATCACGGGGATCTGACCGCCCTGCTGTTCGCGCAGGGCTATAAGGCCGCAGAGTTTGTAACCGCCCCGTGATCCGGTTGCGCCGGGTAAAAGGCTGCGCTACTTTGTGGAAATTATGGCAGCAGCAACGCAGGCGCCGGATATGAAAGCTCGGGTACTGATCGTCGAAGACGATCCGCTGATGGCAGAACGGTATGCTTTCGATCTGGCCGCGCACACGGTTGACTGTGTGCACTCCGGGCAGGAGGCGGTCGCCGCACTGGAACGCCTGACCCCGGATGCGGTGGTGCTGGACGTACACCTGCCGGATATGAACGGACTGGACATTCTGCGGCGGATCCGCTCCGCCCAGATGCCGGTCGGGGTGGTGGTGGTCACCTCACAGGCTTCCGTCCGTCTGGCGGTGGAGGCCCTTCAGGCCGGGGCCACCGACTTTCTGGTCAAACCGTTCACCCCGGAACGCCTGCAGGTCACCATTGCCAACGTGGTGGAAAAGCAGCGCCTGTCCCGGCAGGTGGAAGAACTGACCGAAACCCTGCGGGAAGAGCGGACCAACACTTTCTATGGCTTTATCGGGGCCTCGGCCTCCATGCGCGGGGTCTACCGGATCATCGAGGCCGCCGCCCCGTCGAAGGCTACGGTGTTCATCACCGGGGAAAGCGGCACCGGCAAGGAACTGTGCGCCGAGGCGATCCACCGCGCCGGTCCCCGCACCGGCAAACCCTTCGTTGCCGTCAACTGCGCCGCCATCCCCAAGGACCTGATGGAAAGCGAGCTGTTCGGGCATCTGAAGGGGGCCTTCACCGGGGCCACCGGCACCCGGGACGGTGCCGCCTCCCGCGCTGACGGCGGCACACTGTTCCTCGACGAAATCGGGGAAATGGACATTAACCTTCAGGGCAAGCTGCTGCGCTTCCTCCAGACCGGCATGGTGCAGAAGGTCGGGGCCGACAGTGCCCAGAAGGTGGATATCCGCGTCGTCTGCGCCACCAACCGCGACCCGCTGCGCGAGGTCGAGGAAGGCCGTTTCCGCGAAGACCTGTATTACCGGCTGCATGTCATTCCCATCCACCTGCCGCCGCTGCGGGAACGCGATGGCGACGCGCTGGAAATCGCCGATGCCCTGCTGGTCAAGCTCGCCGGGGAAGAAGGCAAGGGCTTCCGCCGTCTGGAGCGCCGCGCCGCTGCCGCCATTGCCAGCTACGACTGGCCGGGCAACGTGCGCCAGCTGGAAAACGTGCTGCGCAGCGCCGTGGTCCTGAACGACGGACCGGAACTGACGCTGGAGATGCTGCCGCCGGTGCTGTCGACCGGCACCCGTTCCACCCCGGCAGGCCTGCTGTCCGAGGCCGCCGCCGAGGGGATCCCGCGCCCGCTGACGGCGGAACCGGCCCTGAATGGCAGCCGGGAACAGGTGGCGACGCTGGTGCTCGGCAGTGCGGCCGACCTGAAACCCCTGTGGCTGATTGAAAAAGAAGCCATTGAGCATGCCATTGACCTGTGCGGCGGCAACATCCCCAAGGCAGCGGCGCTGCTGGAAATCAGCCCCTCGACCATTTACCGCAAGAAAATCACCTGGTCGGAAAAGGGGCTGGACTGAGCCTCAGTCCCACCCCTGCCCTTCCGCCCGAAAAGCCATAACGCCCGGAGATCCCTCCGGGCGTTATCGTTTCGTCTCTCAGCCCCGGCGGGGATGGATCAGTTCTTCACAAAGTCCCGCTGCCCCTTCACGTACAGGGGCCGGAAGCTGAAGGTATCCTCGCTGTCCGGATCAATGCTGACCTTCACCGCGTGGACCTGCTTTTCCCCATACACTTCCAGACGGGTGACGTTGTCGAGCACCTTCTTATCCTTATCGCGGGTCTTGAACGGGTGATCGATGCGGAAGTAATGGGTATCCCCGTGGATGAACAGGACCGGCTTGCCAAAGGCCGCCGCCTCTTCCGCAAAAGCATCCAGAGTCCGATTGAAACCGGAATGACCCGGGGTCTCGCCATTCACATCGCTGTCCAGCGGATTGGCCTGCATGGCCAGCACCAGCACCCGGGCGTTCTCCGCCTTGGCTTTAGCGAAACTGGAGCGGATCCACTCCACATTGGCGGCATCGCGGGCAAAGAACTCCGCCACCGCCGCCGGGTCGCGCACTTCAAAATTGTTGTTGCTGCCGACCACATGGGCGGTCACCACCATCACCCCCTTATGGGTGAAGCGGGCATTCTCGACCATCTGCTTGTGGGCGGAGACATCGGCCTGCCGCTCCACCTTCAGCGGAGCCTTGCCCAGCGTCTCCGCCTTGGTGAAGAACAGACGGCGCAGGGCGTCCAGACGCTCCAGCGGATCCATGCTGCCCGCCTTCTTGCGGTGGCAGTCCGTCCATTCATTGTCGCCGGGGGTATAGAGCAGCGCGGTTTTGAAGCTGTTCAGAAATCCCAGCTGATTGCGGAACTCCTCATCCGAACAGACCGTCGATCCACTTTTGATGTCACCGATATGGACGGTGAAATCCGGGTTGGCGGCATTGATCGCCGCAATCAGCCGCTCATACGGCGGATAGGCTTCCTCCGGCTTGCCATAGGGCATGTCGCCGATCGCCACGAAGGAAAAGGCATCAGCGGCGCTGGCGGGGGTGCCGGTTCCGGCAATCATCATGGCGACCACAGCCGCCTTCATCATACCGCGCATATCAGAAACTCCTAGTAAACGGGTAGGCGACTGTAATCCGTCAAGGATGTCAGGGACATGACCATGCCATGAATTTCCTGTGACCGGTGACTCCCGAATCACGGGCTGGCCCGGATGGCAGCCAGAGGGGAGTCGGATGGGACGGTATGGGACAGAGCCGGTGCTTTTCGACCGCAGGTGATAATGTTCACTTTCTGTTCAAAATACTCAGCCGCCCCGGAATCCCAAAATAAATCCACAGGATTAATCCTATAGGATTAAGAACATAAAAAGAACATTTAATCCATCCCCTCCTGTGGATAAGTATACTTTTCGGCACCGCACCAATGACTTGCCAGAGAAACCCACAGGCTTCCCACAACCTTAAGCAATCGCCCCAAGAGCCGGGATTTGCTCAGCTTTCCCATCAGCGCTCCGGCTGGCGTCGTTGACTCCCATCCCATCCCATGACATACCATGGTGTACCAAGGGGAACCCACAGAGACCCAGCAAAACCCGATTTTTCAGCGAAGCACGGGGCGCCGAAAAACCGGATGGGCATCTGTCCCCCCGCAGTGGGCAGTCGGCGGGTCCATATCCGTCATTTTCAGGACGAGAGGCAGACGGTAAAGCGATGGCGCTTTTCGTTTCGACCATCGTGAACAAGGTTGACCGCAAGGGACGGGTCTCCGTCCCTGCCCAATGGCGTGCGGCCCTTGCATCACAGTCGTTTGCCGGGATCGTCTGCTTCCCGTCGTTCACCCATCCCTGCCTTGAGGGGATGGATATGGAACGGCTGGAGAAAATGGCAGAGAGTCTGGACCGGCTCGATATGTTCTCAGTCGAGCAGGATGACATGACCCAACTGATTTTCGCCGCCGCCCGTCAGCTGTCCTTCGATACCGAAGGCCGGATCATGCTGCCCGAAGATTTCATCGCCCACTCCGGCATCTCCGACAGTGCCGCCTTTGTCGGCCGTGGCCGCACCTTTCAGATCTGGGAACCCGAAGCCCAGCGCGCCGCCCTTGCCGACAGCATGCGCCGGGCCTCCGCCC
Source organism: Novispirillum itersonii (assembly GCF_014205675.1). GTDB lineage: Bacteria > Pseudomonadota > Alphaproteobacteria > Rhodospirillales > Rhodospirillaceae > Novispirillum > Novispirillum itersonii_A. Next base: position 315,368 of record NZ_JACIIX010000002.1, on the reverse strand, counting down.
AGCGCCCGACCCTGAAGCTGGAAGGGGGTGCCTGATGACCGACGCCCCGCACATTCCCGTCCTTCTGACCGAAGTGCTTGACGCCCTTGCCGTCGCCCCCGGCGGGACCTATGTCGATGGCACCTTCGGCGCCGGTGGCTATACCCGTGCCATTCTGGAGGCTGCCGCCGACACCCGCGTGATCGCCATCGACCGCGACCCCGACGCCCGCCCGCGTGCCGAAGCCCTGTCCGCCCTGTTTCCGGGCCGCCTGTTCTTCCTGCCCGGCCGCTTCGGCGACATGCAGGCCCTGATTGACGCCGCCGGGCTGGGCCCGGTGGATGGCGTGACGCTGGATGTCGGCGTGTCGTCGATGCAGATCGACACTGCCGCCCGTGGTTTCTCGTTCATGAAAGCCGGTCCGCTGGACATGCGGATGGAACAGGCCGGGCGCAGCGCCGCCGATGTGGTGAACGAGACCGAGGAAAGCGACCTCGCCGACATTATTTACCAGTACGGGGAAGAACGGCTGTCCCGCCGCATTGCCCGTGCCATTGCTGAAGACCGCCGGGTCAATGGCCCGATTGAGACCACCAGCCGTCTGGCCGAGATCGTGCGGCGGGTGGTGCCGAAGAAGAGCCATGACGGAATTGATCCGGCCACCCGGACCTTTCAGGGCCTGCGGATTTTTGTGAACGACGAGATCGGGGAACTTCAACGCGGCTTAACCGGAGCAGAAGCGTTGTTGCGCCCCGGCGGACGATTGGCGGTGGTGTCTTTCCATTCACTGGAAGACCGGGAGGTGAAAACCTTCCTCGCCGATCGCACCGCCGAAATGAAATCCCGGCCCCTGCCGGGAGAAAAAATCCTGCCCCCCGCCACCTTCCGGCTGGTCGCCAAAAAGGCGATCCGGCCGGGGGATGAGGAATGCCGGCGCAACCCCCGCGCCCGGTCATCCCGCCTGCGGGTGGCGGAACGCACCGAGGCCCCGGCCCGGGGCACTGACTCCCTGATCCATGCTGCCGCACACGCCGGACACCGGCGGGGAGAGCCGTCATGATCCGTGGAACGACCATTCTATGGGGCATTCTGGTGCTGCTGGTCAGCACCGCCATGTTTCTGATGAAAATGCAGGTCCAGACGCTGGAAGACACGCTGGCCAAGGTCAACCGCGCCACCCGGCAGGACCGGGAGGCGATCCGCGTCCTTGAGGCGGAATGGGCCTATCTGAACACGCCGGTCCGGCTGTCGGAGCAGAGCCGCCGTCTGCTGTCGATGGAACCGCTGGATGCCGACACCATTGTCGCGCTGGCCGACCTGCCGATGCGCGGCAAAACCGGGACCATGGTCGCCCGTGCTCCCCAGACCCCGGCCCCCGGGAAACCCCGTCCGCGGTCCGCATCCGCTGACCCGCAGGCGGAGCTGGCGAGTCTGGAAGGGGATCAGTGATGTTCTCCTTCCTGCGCCGTAAGCCGAATACGTTTTTCTACCCCGGCGAGGAGATCCGCTCCCTGCGGACGCCCGGGGCCACGGCAAGCCACAGCAAGGCATCCCAGAAGGCCGTTCAGGCCGGGGCTGCCCACAAATCGCTGGAAACCGGCCGCGCCCGCCTGATTGTCACCGGCGGGCTTTTTGTGCTGGCCTATGCCGCCGTTGCCATCCGCCTGATTGATGTGATGGTCCTGAAGGCGGAAGACCGCCCGATTGCCGAACGGATCGCCGCCACCACCGAGGTCAAGCCCCGGCGGGCCGATATCGTTGACCGCAACGGCGTGGTGCTGGCCACCAACCTGCCGACGGTCAACCTGTATGTTGACAGCACCAAGGTGATTGACCCCGCCGAAGGGGCGGACAAACTGGTTTCCGCCCTGCCGCACCTGAACCGCCATGACGTTCTGACCAAACTCAGTTCCGGCAAGCGGTTCGTTTATCTTGACCGCAACCTGACCCCGAAGGAACAGGCCGCCGTCAACGCCGAGGGCGTGCCCGGGGTGTTCTTTGAGAACTCCGAACGGCGGGCCTATCTGCAAGGGCCCCTGCTCAGCCATGTGCTGGGTGCCACCGACCCGGAAAACAACGGGATCGGCGGTCTGGAACTGAGTTTTGACCAGCGCCTGAAGCAGAATCCCGACCCGCTGCGGCTGTCGATTGATGCCCGCGTGCAGTTTGCCGTCCGCAGCACCCTGATGAAGGCCGTCGAGACGTTTCAGGCGATCGGGGCCATGGGGCTGGTGCTGGACGTGCGGACCGGGGAAATCATCTCGATGGTCTCCCTGCCGGACTTTGACCCGGAATCCTTCGGCAACTCCGACCCCAACACCCGCTTCAACCGCGCCACGCTCGGCGTGTACGAAATGGGCTCGACCTTCAAGGTGTTCAACACCGCGATGGCGCTGGAATCCGGCCAGATCCGGGCCACCGATGTCTATGACACCACCAGCCCGCTGAAGATTGCCCGCTTCACCATCAACGACGACCACCCGGCGCGCTATAACCTGAACGTCGGCGAAATCCTGATCAAATCGTCCAACATCGGCTCGGCGCGGATGGCGGTGCAGATGGGGCCGACCGCCCAGCGCAAGTTCCTCGGCGAGATCGGGCTGCTGGAAAGCGCCAAGATCGAGGTGCCGGAAAACGGCTTCCCGCTGGTGCCGCCGGTGCAGAACTGGAAGGAAATCGCCACCATGACGATTTCCTACGGTCACGGCATTGCCGTCACCCCGGTGCATCTGGCCAAGGGGCTGTCCGCCATGGTCAACGGCGGCGTGCTGCGCCAGCCGACCCTGCTGCTCGGCAATGTGCAGGATGGCAAGCGGGTGATCCGCGAGGAAACCTCGGCCACGGTCCGCAAGCTGATGCGGATGGTGGTGACTGACGGCACCGCCCGCAAGGCCGATGTGCCCGGCTATGAGGTCGGCGGCAAGACCGGCACCGCCGATAAGGCCGCCGCCGGGGGCTATGACACCAAGCGCCTGCTGACCACCTTCGCCGGGGCCTTCCCGATCAGCGACCCGAAGTATCTGGTGATCGTCTCGCTGGATGAGCCGAAGCCGCTGAAGTCCACCTATGGCTTTGCCACCTCCGGCTGGAACGCCGCCCCGACCGCCGGGGCGCTGATCGCCGAGATCGGGCCGATCCTCGGCGTACAGCCGACCAGCGTTGATGACCTGCCCAAGGGCGGGGCCGGTGCGCAGTCGGTCAGCCTGACGTCCCGCGTTGCGGCGGCGGTGGCCTCGGTGGTTCCGGCCTCTTACAACAAGCCCCGCCCGCCTGCTCCGCCCCGGCCAACGGGAGAGACCAATGCGCCTCGCTGATCTGATCACCGCCCCGGCCTTTCCCGGTATCCTGACAGGGGATGCCGGGACCGCCATTTCAGCCCTGACCGCCGACTCCCGGGCCGTGCGCCCCGGCACCCTGTTTGCCGCCCTGCCCGGGGTGAAGATGGATGGTCACAGCTATATCCCCGCCGCGCTTGCCGCCGGGGCCTCTGCCCTGCTGGTCAAAGCCGACTGGGACGGAGAAGCGCCGGTTCCGGTGATCCGTTCGGCGGAACCGCGTCTGGCGCTGGCATGGATGGCCGCCGCCTTCCACAGCGCCATGCCCGCCCATATTGCCGCCGTCACCGGCACCAACGGCAAAACCTCCACCGCCGTTTTCTTCCGGCAGATCTGGGGGCAGCTGGGCCAGCGGGCCGCCAGCATCGGCACCCTTGGCCTGACCGGCCCGGATTTCGAGACCTATGAAGGCCTGACCACGCCCGACCCCGTCACCCTGCATCGCTATCTGGCGGAAGCCGCCGGACAGGGCTGCGCCTATACCTGTATGGAAGCGTCCAGCCACGGGCTGGACCAGTTCCGGCTGGATGCGGTGCCGGTGGAGGCCGCCGCCTTCACCAACCTGACCCGCGACCATCTAGACTACCACAAAACGGTGGAGGCCTATTTCGCTGCCAAGGCCGGACTGTTCACCCGGGTGCTGAAAGCCGGGGGCATTGCCGTCCTGAATGCGGATATTCCGGAATTTCCGACCCTGAAGCGCCTGACCGAAGAGGCCGGACGCCGGGTATGGAGCTTCGGACGCAACGGCACCACCCTGCGCCTGACAGACCGGTCGATCCATACCGGCGGACAGACCCTGTCGCTGGAAGTGATGGGGGTCACCCACACCGTCGATCTGCCGCTGGTCGGTGAATTTCAGGCGATGAACGCCCTGACCGCGCTGGGGCTGGTGCTGGCCACCGGCGGTGCCCCTGCGGCGGCGGTGGACGCCCTGAACCACCTGACCGGCGTGCCCGGACGCCTCGAAAAGGCCGGGCAGCGCCGTAACGGGGCCTCGGTCTATGTTGACTATTCCCACACCCCGGACAGCCTGATCAACGTGCTGACCGCCGTGCGCCCGCATGCCAGCGGCCGGGTGATCGTCGTCTTCGGCTGCGGCGGTGACCGCGACCCCGGCAAGCGCCCGCTGATGGGCGAAGCCGCCGCCCGCTACGCCGATGTGCAGATCCTGACCGATGACAACCCGCGCAGCGAGGATCCGGCGACGATCCGCGCCGCCGCCCGCCCCGGATGCCCGGATGCCATTGAGATCGGGGACCGCCGCGCCGCCATCTTTGCCGCCGTAGACATGTTGCAGGAGGGGGATGTGCTGGTGATTGCCGGAAAAGGCCATGAAGACGGCCAGATCGTCGGCACCGTCACCCTGCCCTTCGACGACCGTCTGGTCGCCCGCGATGCCCTGAACCAGATGGAGGGTCCGGAATGAGCCTGTGGACAACCCGCACCATTGCCGACGCGGTCTCCGGGACCTGCCCGTCCGACATCGCCGTCCACGGTCTGTCGATTGACAGCCGCACGGTTGCCGTCGGGGATCTGTTCATCGCCCTTGCCGGGCCCAGCCATGATGGCCACGACCATGTCGCCGCCGCCCTTGCCGCCGGGGCGGTCGGGGCGTTGGTCCACCGGATCCCGGACGGGGTTGACCCGGCCCGCCTGATTGTCTGCGCCGATACGCTGGACGCCCTGACCGCCCTTGGCCGGGCCGGACGCGACCGTTTTACCGGCACCGTGATCGGCGTGACCGGCAGCGTCGGCAAAACCTCCACCAAGGAAGCGCTGGCCCATGTGCTGGGCACCTTTGCCCCGACCCATGCCGCTGTCGGCAGCTTCAACAATCACTGGGGTGTACCGCTGACGCTGGCCCGGATGCCGCAGGATGCCCGTTACGCCATCATCGAGATGGGGATGAACCACGCCGGGGAACTGCGGGCCCTGACCGCCATCGCCCGCCCCCATCACGGCATCATCACCTGGGTTGCCGGGGCGCATCTGGAGTTTTTCAACTCCATCGCCGAAATCGCCGATGCCAAGGCCGAGATGCTGGAAGGTGTTCAGCCCGGCGGTATTGCCATCCTGCCGCGCGATAATGAGTATTTCAGCCGTCTGAAAGAGCGGGCGCAGACCCTTGGCCTGCCGGTGCGCACCTTCGGGGCCGATCCGGAGGCCGATGTGCGGATGGAGTCGGTGACCATCGCCGCCGACCACACCACCGTCTCAGCCCGAATCGACGGGCGCGCGGTGCCGTATACGGTCGGTGCCGCCGGTCAGCACTGGGCCAGCAACTCGCTGGCGGTGATGGCCCTGATTGAGGCTCTCAGGCTGGATCTGACGCAGGCGGCACAGGCCATGCGCGAGGTCGGGCCGCCGAAGGGCCGGGGCGCACGCAGCAGCCATCCCCTGCCGTCCGGCGGGGTCTTTACCCTGATTGATGAAAGCTATAACGCCAACCCGGCATCCGTCACCGCCGCCCTGCGCACCCTTGGGGCACAGACCGCAGGCCCGGGAGGCCGCCGGATCGCCATTCTCGGCGATATGCGGGAACTGGGGCCGGATGGCCCGGCCCTGCATGCCGGTCTGGCGCAGGAAGTTGTGGCATCCGGGATCGAGCGGGTCTATACCGCTGGCCCCCTGATGACCAACCTGCACAATGCGTTGCCGTCAGCGGTCCGTGCTGAGCACGCCGCCGACAGCTCCGCACTCGCCGCATGGATCGGTTCGCACCTTTCCGACGGCGACGTGGTGATGGTCAAAGGGTCGCTTGGCATGCGTATGGCTACGATTGTGACCACACTCAAAACTCTGACCGGTTCCGGATCCACACACACACACCAGACCGGTTAGGGCGTATCCCGGATCCCCCCAAACGCCTTCCCCAAGGCGACCGGAGCGGGGGATACCGGGGTTTACCCTAAGACTCTGTAAACCATCGTCACGATGTAAATCACACACTTACAGTAAAAAGTTCGTTAATCAGATTAAGAAAGGCCCCTCCCCCCGATGCTCTACTACCTGTCGCAGCTTTCCGGCGACCTCAGCGTGCTGAATCTGTTCCGGTACCTGACCTTCCGGGCCGGGGGGGCCATCCTGACCGCACTGCTGGTCGCCTTCCTGATCGGGCCGGGGGTTATCCGCTGGCTGAAGCGCAAGCAGAAGGAAGGGCAGCCGATCCGCGCCGAGGGGCCGGAGAGCCACCTGCTGACCAAGAAGGGCACCCCGACCATGGGCGGGATGATGATCCTGATCGGCTGTCTGGTCTCCACCCTGCTGTGGGCGGATCTGGGCAACGGCTTCGTCTGGGCGGTGCTGCTGGTCACCCTGTCCTACGGCCTGCTGGGCATGGCGGACGATCTGCTGAAGGTGACCAAGCGCAACACCAAGGGTGTGCCGGGCAAGGTCAAGCTGCTGGTGCAGTTTGGGGTCGGGGCGATTGCCACCGCGTGGATTGTCCGGCTGTCCGATCCGGCCATTGCCGATGGCCTGTCCATCCCGTTCTTCAAGACCGTGATGCTGCATCTCGGCCTGTTCTACATCCCGTTCGGCATGTTCGTGATGGTCGGGGCGTCGAACGCCGTCAACCTGACCGACGGACTGGATGGTCTGGCCACCGTGCCGGTGATGATCGCCGCCGGGGTGTTTGCCCTGATTGCCTATTTTGTCGGCTCCGCCGTCTATTCGAATTATCTCGGTATCCATTACGTTCCGGGCACCGGGGAACTGGCGGTTTTTCTGGCGGCGCTGATCGGGGCCTGTCTTGGCTTCCTGTGGTTCAACGCCCCGCCGGCCATGGTGTTTATGGGCGACACCGGCTCGCTCGCCCTTGGCGGTGCCCTCGGGGCGGTGGCGGTGGCGACCCGGCACGAGATCGTGCTGGCGATCACCGGCGGCCTGTTCGTGCTGGAAACCGTGTCGGTGATCGTGCAGGTGGCCAGCTTCAAGCTGACCGGCAAGCGGGTGTTCCGCATGGCCCCGCTGCACCATCACTTTGAGAAAAAGGGCTGGGCGGAACCGACTATTGTCATCCGCTTCTGGATCATCGCCACCATTCTGGCGATTGTCGGCCTGTCGACCCTGAAACTGCGTTAATCCCCCGGAGAAACCGCCATGATCCCCGTCCTCCGTCATTTCCAGAACACCCTCGCCATCATCGGCCTCGGCAAATCCGGGCTGTCGGCGGCGCGTGCGCTGACGGCTGGCGGGGCAAAGGTGCTGGTGTGGGATGACAAGCCGGAGGCCCGCGAGCAGGCCGCCAAAGCCGGGTATACCGTCGCCGAGCCGACCCGGGAGAACTGGCGTCTGGTCAGGAAGGTGGTGTGGAGCCCCGGCATCCCCCACACCCATCCGGTGCCGCATCCGGCCGCCGATCTGGCGCGTTCGATGGGTATTCCGCTGGTGTGCGATGTGGATCTGCTGTGCGAAAGCCGGATTGATCCGTTCACCGTCGCCATCACCGGCACCAACGGCAAATCCACCACCACCACCCTGATCCATCACATTCTGGACACCGCCGGACACCGGACCGCCGTCGGTGGCAATCTGGGCATTCCGGCGCTGGATCTTCCGGCGCTGGACTTCACCGGAACCTATGTGCTGGAACTGTCGAGCTACCAGCTGGAACTGGTGCCGTCACTTCAGGCCTCCGTCGCGGTCTGGCTGAACATCAGCGCCGACCATCTGGGCCGTCACGGCGGGCTGGACGGTTATGTCGCCGCCAAAACCCGGATTTTTGAGAACCAGCGCCAGCCGTCCACCGCCATCATCGGCGTCGATGACGTGGAGAGCGCGCAGGTCTATGACACACTGGTGCGGGCCGGTCTCGGCACGGTGATTCCGGTGCGGATCGGCCGCCCGGTGCCGAAAGGCATCTATGTGATCGACGGCCGCCTGACCGATGCCACCGATGGCCGGGCGCGCGAGATCTGCGACCTGAAGGACATGAAAACCCTGCCCGGCAGCCACAACTGGCAGAACGCCGCCTGCGCCTATGCCGCCGCCCGGGCCCGCAATGTGCCGGTGGAGACCATCGTCGCCGCCCTGCGCAGCTTCCCCGGGCTGGCCCACCGCCAACAGCTGATCGACACCATTGAGGGTGTCGCCTTCATCAACGACAGCAAGGCCACCAACGCCGATGCCGCCGCCCGGGCGCTGGCCTGCTACGACAACATTCTGTGGATCGCCGGGGGACAGGCCAAGGAAGGCGGGATTGCCAGCCTTGAACCGCTCTTCCCCCGCATCAAGCACGCCTTCCTGATCGGCGAGGCGATGGAGGCGTTTGCCGACACCCTGCGCGGCAAGGTGCCCTTCACCCTCAGCAGGACCCTTCAGGCCGCCGTCGAGACTGCTGACGAAATCGCCGACCACGGCGACACCGTTTTGCTGTCCCCGGCCTGTGCCTCGTGGGACCAGTTCCGCAGCTTTGAGCACCGCGGCGAGGAGTTCGCCCGGATCGTCCACGATCTGGCCGACGACGGTGAGGATGACAGCGACGGCGATGACGCGGAGGGCGATGTATGAAAAACATCACCTTCGGACGGACAGACACCTCAATCGTCGGCCGCTGGTGGTGGACCGTCGACCGCATGCTGCTGACCGCCATCCTGCTGCTGATCGTCATCGGCATCATCCTGCTGATGGCCGCCGGTCCGGCGGCGGCGGGGCGCATCAATGCCGATCCGCTGCATTTTGTGCGGCGTCAGTTCGTGTTCCTGCCCCCGGCGCTGTTCGTGATCTTCATCGTCTCGCTGCTGTCACCGCAGGGGGTGCGCCGGGTTGCACTGGTCGCCTTTGCGACCGCCCTGCTGCTGCTGATGATCGCCCCGCTGACCGGTCCGGCGATCAAAGGGGCAACCCGCTGGGTGTATATCGGCGGCCTGTCGATTCAGCCGTCGGAATTCGTCAAACCGGCCTTTGCCGTGGTCTCGGCGTGGATGTTCTCCGAAGGGCGGATGAACCCCAATTTCCCGGGATTCCGGGTCTGTATGGTGCTGTACGCCATGACGGCCGGGCTGCTGATCATTCAGCCGGACTTCGGGCAGACCATGGTGATTTCCGCCATGTGGGGGGTCCAGTTCTTTCTGGCCGGACTGCCGCTGATTCTGGTGGTGGTGCTGTTTGCCCTGTCGCTGGTCGGGGCGGTTGGCGCCTACATGTTGCTGCCGCACGTACAAAGCCGTGTTGACCGCTTCCTGAATCCGGAAAGCGGCGACACCTACCAGATTGAAAAGGCAATGCAGGCCTTCCGCGACGGCGGCTTCCTTGGCCGTGGCCCCGGTGAGGGCCGGGTGAAGGAACTGCTGCCTGACAGCCATACCGATTTCATCTTCGCCGTCGCCGGGGAAGAGTTCGGCCTGATCCTGTGCCTGCTGGTGGTCGGCCTGTTCGCCTTTGTGGTGATCCGCGCCATGAGCCGGGCCATGAGCCGGGCCATGCAGGAAAACAACCTGTTCGTCATGATCGGCGTCGGCGGACTGACCGTGCAGTTCGGCATGCAGGCGCTGGTCAATATGGCCTCCAGCCTGCACATGATGCCGACCAAGGGCATGACCATGCCGTTTGTGTCCTACGGCGGGTCGTCGATGCTGGGTCTGGCGCTGGGGGTCGGCATGATGCTGGCCCTGACGCGCCGTCATGTTGGTGGTGTCCCCGGGAGTCCGTCGTAATGTCCGCACCTTCGCCCCTTATCCTGCTGACGGCCGGCGGTACCGGTGGCCACGTCTTCCCGGCGGAAGCACTGGCACAGGTTCTGCTGTCGCGCGGGTTCCGGGTTGGCTTCATCACCGACAGCCGGGGCACCGCCTATTCCGGCACGCTGGGCAGTCTGGAAACCTGGCGGGTCAGCTCGGCGCAGATGCTGGGGCGGGGCCTTGCCGATAAGGCCCGGGGGGCGCTGTCGCTGGCCGCCGGGGTTCTTCAGGCCCGCAAACTGCTGAAGGCGCTGCGCCCGGCGGCGGTGGTCGGCTTTGGCGGCTATGCCTCCGTCCCTGCCGTGGCGGCGGCGGTCAACCTGAAGATCCCGACGGTGATCCATGAGCAGAACGCCGTTCTGGGCCGGGCCAACCGCCTGTTCGCCCGCCGGGTCAGCCTGATCGCCACCGCCTACGAAGAGGTTGATCACCTGCCGGACAACCGCCCGGTGCGCCGGGTCGGCATGCCGGTGCGGGAGTCAATCCGCGCCCTGTCAACCGCGCCCTATGCGCCGCCGGTCAACGGCGACAGTATCTCGCTGCTGGTGCTGGGCGGCAGTCAGGGGGCACAGATTTTCTCCTCGGTGGTGCCGGAAGCCCTCGCCCTGCTGCCGGGAGAGCTGCGCCAGCGGGTGAAGATTGCCCAGCAGGCCCGCCCGGAGGATGTCGAGCGGGCCATCCATGGCTATACCAGCCACGGGATGACTGCCGAAGTTCAGCCGTTTTTCCATGACGTGCCGGACCGTCTGGCCGCCTGCCATCTGCTGATTGCCCGCTCCGGGGCCTCGACGGTTGCCGAAGCCACCACCGCCGGGCGCCCGTCATTGCTGGTGCCCTATATGCACGCCGCCGACGACCACCAGACCGCCAATGCCGAGGCGGTGGAGGATGCGGGCGGGGCGTGGGTGGTGCCGCAGCCGGACCTGTCCCCGACCATGCTGGCGGAAAAGCTGAAGGGGCTGCTCGGCTCCCCGGAAACACTGGCCGGGGCCGCCGCCGCCGCCCGGGCGTGGTCGATGCCCGATGCCGCTGACCATCTGGCTGATGCCGTTGAAACCCTGCTGCCATAAGGACACCGTGACGCCATGAACCGCTCTGTAGACGCCCGCACCGGCAAGACCATCGGCAGCATTCCGCTGGATATCGGCACCCTGCACTTTGTCGGGATCGGCGGCATCGGCATGTCCGGCATCGCGGAAATCCTGCACAATCTCGGCTACTCGGTGCAGGGATCGGACCTGACCGACAACGCCAACGCCCAGCGCCTGCGGGCCAAGGGCATCCCGGTGTTCGTCGGCCATGCCGCCGAAAACATCGGCGAGGCCCGGGTGCTGGTGATCTCCTCCGCCGTCAAGCCGACCAACCCGGAAGTGGAGGCCGCCCGCGCCCGCCTGATCCCGGTGGTGCGCCGGGCCGAAATGCTGGCCGAGCTGATGCGCCTGAAGTGGGCGGTCGCCATCGGCGGCACCCATGGCAAAACCACCACCACCAGCCTGATCGCCGCCCTGTTCGATGCGGCGGAGACCGACCCGACCGTTATCAACGGCGGCATCATCAACGCCTATGGCACCAACGCCCGCCTTGGCGACGGCGACTGGATGGTGGTGGAAGCCGACGAATCCGACGGCACCTTCACCAAGCTGCCCGCCACCATCTGCGTGGTCACCAACATCGACCCGGAGCATATGGACCATTACGGCAGCTTCGATAAGCTGCGTGATGCCTTCCATACCTTCGTCACCAATATCCCGTTCTACGGCTTTGCCACCCTGTGCATCGACCATCCGGAAGTGCAGACCCTGATCGCCCGGGTTTCCGACCGCCGGATCGTCACCTACGGCTTCAGCCCGCAGGCCGATGTGCGCGGCGTCAACGTCGATATCGGCGTTGACGGTGCCCGCTTTGATGCCCGCATCCGTGGCGCCAACGGCGAACCGGACCGCACCATCGAAGGCCTGCGCCTGCCGATGTTCGGTGAACACAACGTCCAGAACGCGCTGGCGACGATCTCCATCGGCGTGACCATGGGCTTCTCCGATGCGGTGATTGCCAAAGCCCTCGCCGGGTTCGGCGGGGTCAAGCGCCGCTTCACCAAGACCGGGGAAAGCAACGGCGTCACCGTGATTGACGATTACGGCCACCACCCGGTGGAAATCGCCGCCGTGCTGCGTGCCGCCCGCCATGCCAGCAAGGGCAAGGTGGTGGCGGTGGTGCAGCCGCACCGCTACAGCCGCCTGAACGACCTGTTTGAAGAGTTCTGCACCTGCTTCAACGATGCCGACCATGTGGTGGTCGCCGATGTCTACGCCGCCGGGGAAAGCCCGATTGAAGGCCGGAACCGCGATGCGCTTGTCAAAGGCCTGCGCGACCACGGCCACCGCTCCGTCACCCCGCTGGAGGGTCAGGCGGCTTTGGCCGGAGTGGTCCGCGGCCTCGCCGGTCCGGGCGATCTGGTGGTCTGTCTTGGGGCAGGCAATATCACCGCCTGGGCCCACGCCCTGCCCGCCGAGCTGGATGCACTGGCGGCGGAAGGAGTCCCGGCATGACCGCAGCCGCCCTTTCCTCGCCGCCCGGCGGCGGCCTTCTCGCCCGGCTTCCCGCCGTGCGGGGCCGCTACAGCGAAGGCTATGAGCTGGCCAAGGTGACGTGGTTCCGCGTCGGCGGCCCGGCAGAAGTGCTGTTCAAGCCCGAAGATGCCGACGACCTCGCCGCCTTTCTGGCCGGAACCCCGGACGACGTGCCGGTGACGGTGATCGGTGTCGGATCCAATCTGCTGGTGCGGGATGGCGGCGTCCCGGGTGTGGTGGTCCGGCTGGGCCGCGCCTTCGCCGGGATTGAGGTCCGCGATAACCTGCTGCATGTCGGCGGGGCGGCGCTGGATGTGAACATTGCGCAGGCGGCGCGGGATGCCGGTCTGGGTGGCCTTGAATTCCTGTGCGGCATTCCCGGCACCCTCGGCGGGGCCCTGCGGATGAACGCCGGTGCCTATGGCCGGGAAATCCGCGATGTGCTGGTCAGCGCCACAGCGGTTGACCGCAGCGGCCGCCTGCACAGCCTGACAGCGGAGCAGATGGGCCTGACCTACCGCCACTGCGCCATCCCCCATGACTGGCTGTTCACCGGCGCGGTGCTGCGCGGCGAAAAGGCCGATACCGCCGCCATCAGCGCCCGCATGGACGAAATCCGCACCAGCCGCGAAGACAGCCAGCCGGTGCGCAGCCGCACCGGGGGATCCACCTTCGCCAATCCGGTCGGGGCCAAGGCGTGGGAACTGATTGACCGGGCCGGATGCCGGGGCCTGCTCCGGGGCGGGGCGCAGGTTTCGGAAAAGCACTGTAACTTCCTGATCAACACCGGCGATGCCACCGCCGCAGACCTTGAGGATCTTGGCGAGGATGTCCGCCGCCGGGTCCGCGAGACCAGCGGGGTCGAACTGCGCTGGGAAATCCGCCGTATCGGCCTGCGGGCTGCCACTCCCCCTTCCGCCGGAGACGTCTGATGGCCGTCGAAATCACCGTAACCTCGGTTGCCCAGCCGCAGAATACCGCCGCCATCGCCACGGTGGCCGAAGCGGTGCGGACGCGCCGCCACCGCAAGGTGACGGTGCTGATGGGCGGCTTTTCGGCGGAACGGGAAGTGTCCCTGAACTCCGGGGCCAATGCCGTGCGGGCACTGGAAGCCGCCGGATACGCGGTGCAGGCCATCGACGTCTCCCGCGATGTCGGCAGCCTGCTGCACCATCTGGAACACACCAAGCCCGACGTGGTGTTCAACGCCCTGCACGGCCGGTACGGTGAAGACGGCTGCGTTCAGGGGATGCTGAACATCCTTGAGGTGCCTTACACCCACTCCGGCCTGCTGGCCAGCGCTCTGGCCATGGACAAGCCGACCGCCAAGCGGGTGTTTGCCACCGCCGGGCTGACCGTGGCGCAGGACCGTCTGGTCACCCGCGAGACCCTTATCGCCGGAGATCCGGTGCCCCTGCCTTACGTGGTGAAGCCGCATAACGAAGGCTCCTCAGTCGGGGTGACCATCGTGCGCGAAGGCGACAACGACCGCCCGTTCGCCCGTCACTGGCCCTATGGCCCGCAGGTGATGGTGGAGGAATACATCCCCGGGCGGGAACTGACCGTCGCCGTCATGGACCGCCATGCGCTGGGTGTGACGGAGATCAATACCCACCGCGGTTTTTACGATTATGAAGCGAAGTACGCCTCCGGCGGCTCGGCCCATACCCTGCCTGCCGATCTGCCGGAAGCGGTGTACCGGACCGTGCAGGAACTGGCGGTGAAGGCCCATCAGGCCCTTGGCTGCCGGGGCGTGTCGCGGTCGGACTTCCGCTATGACGGCACCCGTCTGGTGATTCTGGAAACCAACACCCAGCCGGGGATGACCGCCACCTCGCTGGTGCCGGAACAGGCGGCGCTGGCCGGTATTTCCTTCCCGGATCTGTGCACATGGATGGTGGAGACCGCCCAATGCGACATCTAGGCTTTCTGCAGAACCGGCTGGTCCGGGCTGCCCTCGGGGTTCTGGGGACGGCTGCCGTCCTCGGCGCCGCCGGGGTCAGCCTGTGGCTGAGCGGGCTGCCGCAGGCCTATTATGCGGAAACACGGCAGTCGGTCTCGATGTCCGTCACCGATTACTCGGCGATGGCCGGTGTCCGTTTGCGTCAGGTCGCGGTGGCCGGGCGCAAACGCACACCGGCGGTCGACGTGCTGGATGCGCTGGACCTGCCGCAGGGTGCCCCCCTGCTGGGGTTCAGCCCGGAGGAAGCGCGGGAACGGCTGGAAAGCCTGCCGACCGTCAAAGCCGCGACCGTGGAGCGCCGCCTGCCCGATCAGGTGTTCGTCACCCTGATTGAACGCACCCCGATCGCCATCTGGCAGAACGGGGACGATAACCTGCTGATTGACGCGCAGGGCATGGTGCTGGGCGAAATCAGCGCCGAGCATCTGGCCCTGCCGCTGGTCAGCGGCAAGGGGGCCCCGGAAGCCGCCAGTGATCTGCTGCTGATGTTTTCCACCGAACCGGCGCTGGCCGCCCGGGTGAAGGCGGCCATCCGCGTCGGGTCCCGCCGCTGGGACCTGTGGCTGGACGGCTACGCCGGCAGCGGCCTTCAGGTGAAACTGCCGGAAGTGGGTATGGAAAGTGCTTTCAACCGTCTGGCCATGCTGGAGAAAACCCAGTCCCTGCTGGAACGGGATCTGGTGATGATTGATATGCGGGTTCCCGACCGCCTGATCGTGCGGAACACCCGCGATCCGGAGGACGAAACCGGCCCGAAGGGTAAGGGAAACTTTAAACTTCCGGCCCAGAATGGACCGGGGGTCAAAGCCCCGGCCGCCAAAACCGCACCGCTGCCGATGAGCGGCGGGCGAGACGCCTGACGCAGAGGGAGGACGCCAAACCGTGGCACGACCGAGGCAAAAGACCGGCCCGATTACCGCCCTTGATGTCGGCACGACCAAGGTTGCCTGCTTCATCGCCCAGCCCGATGAAGACGGCACCCTGCGCGTGCAGGGGGTCGGCCATCACCGGTCGCGCGGGATGCGCAACGGCATGGTGTCTGACATGACCCAGCTGGAGGAATCGATTCGGTCTGCCGTCGATGCCGCCGAGCAGATGGCCAACCTGCGGGTGGACAGCGTCTACCTGAACGTCACCGGCGGGAATTTGCACAGCAGAAATGTGAATGCCGAGATCCAAGTGGGCGGAAATGTGATCCGCGACACAGATATAAGCCGAATTGTGGATCATGGTCGTCATATTCTGGCCTCGGAAGGCGGTGATCGTGAACTGATCCATTGTCTGTCCACCGGGTATTCCATCGACGGCGGCGACGGGATCATCGATCCGCGCGGCATGTATGGGGAACATCTGGGCGTCCGGATCCACATGGTGGCGGCGGCCCACGGGCCGCTGCGCAATCTTCTGACGGTGATCGACCGCTGCCACCTGAGTGTGGTGGAAAAGGTGGCATCACCCCACGCATCGGCGCTGGCCTGCACGGTCGACGACGAAAAAGAAATGGGAGTTACAGTACTGGACATGGGCGGCGGGACCACATCCGTTTCGGTCTTTGTCGAAGGGCACCCGATGTTTGCCGACGTTATCCCCATCGGCGGCAACCACGTGACCAACGATCTGGCCAAAGGTCTGTCGTCCCCGACCATTCACGCCGAGCGGCTTAAGACCATGTGGGGCACGGTGCTGGCCACCGCCACTGACAGCCGCGAAATCATCAAGGTGCCGCAGGTTGGTGAGGATGAGGAGATCGAGGCGCAGGAAGTGCCACGGTCGGAACTGATCCGCATCATCCGCCCCCGGATCGAGGAAACCTTCGAACTGGCGCGGGACCGTCTGTCCGCCGCCGGGATGCTGCATGCCGCCGGCCGCCGTCTGGTTCTGACCGGCGGTGCCAGTCAGTTGCAGGGCCTGCGGGAAATCGCGGAAAAAATTCTCGATAAACAGGTCCGGCTCGGGCGGCCCCGTCGCCTGAAGGGCCTGCCGGAAAGCGCGGGCGGCCCCGCCTTCGCGACCTGCGCAGGGTTGCTGCGCTATGCCATTCAGGATCAGGTGGCACAACCTGGGCAGGTTGTTCAGGAAGAGCTGCTTGACGAGGAAACGCGCAGAAAAAGCGGGGCATTAGGACGAATGTTCAGTTGGCTAAAGGACAATTTCTGATATCTCTCTACAACACACACACACAGAGTAAACCGGGCCGGAACAGGACCGGATCAAAAGCAAGAACGGCCAGAGCAAGAATTGCCAGCGCGCCGCTGTATCGACCAAGGGCAACCCCTAGACACTGAGACATCCCCCCCTCTGTCCCGCCCGGGGCAGTGATGAAACCGGAGGCACACCATGATCAACCTGTCCGTTCCGCAGGCAGCAGAACCGACCCTGAAGCCTTGCATCACCGTCATCGGTGTCGGCGGCGCCGGCGGCAACGCCGTGAACAACATGATCAACGACAACCTTCAGGGTGTTGATTTTGTTGTCGCCAACACCGACGCGCAGGCCCTTTCCATGGCCCGCACCAACCGCCGCATCCAGCTGGGCGCCGATACCACCCAGGGCCTGGGCGCCGGTGCCCGCCCGGAAATCGGCCGCGCCGCCGCCGAAGAAACCTACGAGACCATCGCCAAGGAAATTCAGGGCGCCAACATGGTGTTCATCACCGCCGGTATGGGCGGTGGCACCGGGACCGGCGCCGCGCCGGTGATCGCCCGTGTCGCCCGCGAAATGGGCATCCTGACCGTCGGTGTGGTGACCAAGCCGTTTCAGTTTGAAGGCGCACACCGCATGCGCCTCGCCGAATCGGGCATCGAGGAACTGTCGCAGTACGTCGACACCCTGATCATCATCCCGAACCAGAACCTGTTCCGAGTCGCCAACGAGAAGACCACCTTCGCCGATGCCTTCAAGATGGCGGACGATGTGCTGCATCAGGGCGTGCGGTCGATCACCGACCTGATGATCATGCCCGGCCTGATCAACCTCGACTTCGCCGACGTCCGCACCGTGATGTCTGACATGGGCCGCGCCATGATGGGCACCGGCACCGCCACCGGCGACCGCCGGGCGCTGGATGCCGCCGAGGCCGCCATCAGCAACCCGCTGCTGGAAGACACCTGCATGAAGGGCGCCAAGGGCGTTCTGATCAATATCACCGGCGGCATGGACGTCACCCTGTTCGAAGTGGACGAAGCGGCCAACCGCATCCGCGACGAAGTGGAAGGCGAAGCCCACATCATCTTCGGGTCCTGCTTCGATCCGGAAATGGAAGGCAAGATGCGCGTGTCGGTGGTTGCCACCGGCATCCAGACCCAGGCGGTGCAGATGCCGGTGCCGCGCCCGCAGCAGGCTGCCCCGCAGCAGGCGCAGGCCCCGCGCCATGCCCCGATCCCGGCCCCGCGCGGCGTTGGCATCACCGCTCCGCCCGCCATGCCGCAGGCCGCTGCCCCGCAGCCGTCCTATCAGCAGCCGGTCTATCAGCAGCAGCCCGCCGCCCCGGCCCCGCAGCAGCCGATGAAACAGGCCCCCGCCGCCTACGCCGCGCCGCAGCAGGCTCCGCAGATGCAGGCTCCGATGGGCTCGGATCTGGATGCCCTCTACGCCCCGCCGTCCCAGCGGGCCCCGGAAGCCCCGGCCTGGCAGCAGCCTGCCCCGCAGCAGGCCCCGCAGATGGTGCGGGCCGGCGAGTCGTTCATCCCGGCTCCGGCCGCCACCCGTGATGTCTCCGGCGGCCAGCCGATGAGCCAGAACCCGATGGGCCAGAATCCGATGGGCCAAAATCCGATGGGTATGCCGGCCCCGCGTGCCTTTGCGTCGGAACCCCGCACCATGGCGCAGCCGTCGCACCCGACCCTCGGGGCGCAGCTGGGCGGGCCGCAGATGGGCAACAGTCAGGCCGCCGTGCAGCACGCACCGCAGCATCAGCCGATGGTCGCTGACCGTCCGGCCCCGGCGGCGGCTCCGGCTGCCCGTCAGGGCGCGGGAAACCTGTTCTCC
This sequence comes from Novispirillum itersonii, assembly GCF_014205675.1. Lineage (GTDB taxonomy): Bacteria > Pseudomonadota > Alphaproteobacteria > Rhodospirillales > Rhodospirillaceae > Novispirillum > Novispirillum itersonii_A. The sequence goes on along the minus strand of NZ_JACIIX010000002.1, from coordinate 296,854 downwards.
CGCCTGACCCGTCTGGCCAGCCGGGATCATGCCGATGATGGCATGCAGCAGGCGGCCCCGGTGGATCACCGCCAGCAGGCCTACCATGCCGAACCGGTGGCCCCGCCGCAGCCGGAACGTCAGCCGATGTCCCGCAAGGACGAAGACGAGCTGGAAATCCCGGCCTTCCTGCGCCGTCAGGCCAACTGACCGTCCTGCCCGGCCCGGGGCCTTCCCCGGGCCGGGACAGGGGACCACTCCGGCCAGCTGTGTGTGCTGTCTACCGGCCGGATCCGTCCCCGTGCAGGCATGATGCGGGGTTCGCCCCACAACGCCTGCCCTGCGTAGAGTAAGCCCTTGTAATTTCTGGGAGAGCCGGAGGTTTGCCTCCAGACCGGCTCTCCCTTTTTTCCTTTTTAATCAGCCTCTTCCTCTGCGCTCCTCATCATGCAGGCGAATAGATGCCCGTATGATTCTGCTTTTCCTGTTATTCCCGGCTGCCACCGTAACAATCCGAAACAATGATTGATTTGATCCGGGACGGCCGATCCCCTAAACCTTAGCCTGTCAAAGCGGGCCTTCCGCCGCGGCGCAACAGTCGGATCCCGCAGGATCCGGTCTCAGGGTTTCCGGGATACTCCCGGCGCCTGCAAGGGTTTAAGGATGATGATCATGGCTTTTGACGGACTGACCGCTGCCCCCGCTGCTGAGGTGACCTCTCTCGCCGCCGTCCGCGCCCTGTCGTATTCCACCCCCTCCAGCACTCCGGTTCCTATGTCTCAGACCACCCTGAAGAACGCGATCTCCTGCACCGGCATTGGCCTCCACACCGGCAAAAAGGTGTCGATGACCCTGCATCCGGCAGCGGAGAACACCGGGGTGGTGTTCCGCCGCACCGATATCGCCGGTGGCAATGCCGAGATCCCGGCGCTGGCGACTCACGTTCTGGACTCCCGTCTGTGCACCGTCATCGGCCTGAACCCGCAGCAGTCGATCGGCACCGTTGAACACCTGATGTCGGCGCTGGTCGCCATGGGCGTCGACAACGTGGTGGTCGAGGTGAACGCCCCGGAACTGCCGATCATGGACGGATCCGCCGCCCCGTTTGTGTTCCTGATTGAATGCGCCGGTCTGGTCACCCAGTCCGCCACCCGCAAGGCCCTGAAGGTCCTGAAGCCGGTGACCGTCAGCAACGGCGCGGCGGAAGCCACCCTGATGCCTTCGACCACCACCCGGATTGACTTCGAGATTGATTTCGCCGCCGCCGCTATCGGCCAGCAGGCGATGACCTTCTCGGTGTCCTCCTCGGCCTTCGTCGCCGAAATCGCCCGCGCCCGCACCTTCTGCCTGATCGACGATATCGCCAAGATGCGCGACGCCGGTCTGGCCCTCGGCGGGTCTCTGGAAAACGCCATCGTCGTCAACGGCGGCGAAATCCTGAATGAAGGCGGCCTGCGGTACGCCAACGAATTCGTCCGTCACAAGGTGCTGGACGCCATCGGCGATCTGGCGCTGGCTGGCAAGCCGATCATCGGTCACTACACCGGCAAGCGCTCCAGCCATGCCCTGAACACCACGCTGGTGAAGACCCTGCTGGCCGATCCGTCGGCGTGGACCGTGGTCGATATGCTGCCGGAAGAAGTCCCGGCGGCGGGCCTGCCGTCCCTCGCCCGGGTCGCCGCACTCTGATCCAGCCCGGCAGAGAGCCTGATCTTTTTGAAAAAATGCGGTAATCCGACCGGGATTGCCGCATTTTTTCATGATACGTTCCGCGGACACTTGCCCTTTGCGGCCCTGCCCGTGATATAGTCCGACACCTTGTTTTCCCGTGTCCTGTTTTCCTGTGCCCTGTTTTCCCGTGCCCTGTTTTCCCGTGATGGCGACTCCGGATCCGACGATGCCCAAGTTCAGTTTGCGCCGCCTGCTGCCGCCCCTCGCCGCCCTTGCCGTGGCAGGGACCCTTGCCGCCTGTTCCGGGGCCGACAAGGAACCGGAGTATGTCGAAAAGCCGGTGACCGACCTGTATAATCAGGCCGTCGACCTGATGAATGCCGGGGAAAACATTGACGCCGCCAAGGCGTTCGATGAAGTCGAGCGTCAGCATCCCTATTCCAAATGGGCCACCAAAGCCCAGTTGATGGCCTCCTATGCCTATTATCAGGAAGGCAAATACGATGATGCCATCATCGCGCTGGACCGTTTCATTCAGCTGCACCCCGGCAGCCCGGATACGCCCTACGCCTATTACCTGAAATCGCTGTGCTTCTATGAGCAGATCAGCGATGTCGGCCGCGACCAGAAGATGACCAAGCTGGCCCAACAGGCCCTTGAGGAGGTCGTCACCCGCTTCCCCAATACCGAATATGCCCGTGACGCCCGCCTGAAGCTGGACCTGACGCAGGACCATCTGGCCGGGAAGGAAATGGAAGTCGGTCGTTTTTATCTGAAAGCGCAGCAGTATCTGGCTGCGGTCAACCGCTTCCGCACCGTGGTCGATAAATTTGACCACACCAGTCATGTCCCCGAGGCCCTCTACCGCCTGACCGAAGCCTATACGCTGCTGGGCCTGACGGCTGAGGCCAAGAAAAGCGCCGCCGTTCTGGGGTACAACTACCCGGGCAGCGACTGGTATGACGACGCCTACGATCTGGTCGAACGCGGCGTCACCGACCCGGAATCGAACAACAACGGCGAAGGAAACGGCGAAAACAACAAGAGCTGGCTGTCCAAGGCCACCAAGTGGTTCTGACCGCCTTTTCCCAGACTCTCTCCGCCCCCACCGGAACGGATCATCGAGGCAAACGGTATGCTGGTTCGCCTTTCCATTCGTGATGTCGTGCTGATTGAACGGCTGGACCTGAGCTTTGCCGACGGTCTGGGCGTGCTAACCGGGGAAACCGGTGCCGGGAAGTCGATTCTCCTCGACAGTCTCGGTCTGGCCTTGGGGGACCGCGCCGATGCCGGTCTGGTCCGCACCGGTACCGATCAGCTGTCGGTCACCGCTGAATTTGATCTGCCTAAGGCCCACCCCGCCCGCGACATCCTGAAAGAACAGGGCCTTGCTGACGAAGATACGCTGATCGTGCGGCGCATCGTCACCAAGGACGGCCGTTCCCGCGCTTCGGTCAATGACCAGTCAGCCAGCGTCGGCCTGCTGCGGCGCATCGGCGATACGCTGGTCGAGGTGCACGGGCAGTTTGATACCCATGGCCTGCTGGACCCCGCCACCCACCGCAGCGTGTTGGACGCCTATGCCGGACAGGCCCTGGGCCGGACCGGCTGCCGTGCCGCCTGGAAACTGTGGCAGGCGACCCGTGCCGCCCGCGACATGGCCGAACGGGACATGAAGGCCGCGCGGGACGAGGAAGACAGCCTGCGTCACGCCGAGAAGGAACTTTCCGCCCTCAAGCCGCAGCGGGGGGAAGAGGCAGACCTGGCAGAACGCCGCCAGACCCTGATGAACGGCGAAAAGCTGGCCGAAGGGCTGAACGGTGCCCTGTCTTCCCTGACCCCCGGCGGGGCCGACATCGCCACATCCCTGCGCAGCGCCCAGCGCCATCTGGAACGCATTGCCGGGATGGCCGGTCCGGCAGTGTCGTCCATTATCGACGCCCTTGAACGCGCCGCCATCGAGGCCGCTGAAGCGCACGAGCTGCTGGAACGCACCGTCGCCGACATCGACCTCGACCCCCGTCGTCTGGAAGAGGTGGAGGAGCGCCTGTTCGCCCTGCGCGCGGTTGCCCGCAAGCACGGGTGCGAGGTCGGCGATCTGCCCTCCTTGCTGGATACCGTCCGCCGCCGTCTGGCCGCACTGGAAGATGGCGGCAGCGATCTCGCCCGCCTCGCCAAGGAAGAGCAGGCGGCCCGCTTGACCTATATTGAGGCGGCCCGCACCATGTCCCGCGTCCGCCAGACCGCCGCAACCCGCCTCGATGGACTGGTGGCGGCAGAACTGCCACCGCTGAAGCTCGACCGCGCCCGGTTTGTCACCACCATCGCCGATCTGCCGGAAGACCAGTGGGGCCCCGATGGCCTTGACCGCGTGGCGTTCGAGGTGGCGACCAATCCCGGCGCTGCCCCCGGCCCGCTCGGCAAGATTGCCTCCGGCGGCGAACTGGCGCGCTTCATGCTGGCCCTGAAGGTGGTGCTGGCCCGGGTGTCGTCGGTACCGACACTGGTGTTTGACGAAGTGGACGCCGGTATCGGCGGGGCCACCGCCGCCGCAGTCGGGGAGCGGCTGGCCCGGCTGGCCGATGACGTGCAGGTGCTGGTGGTCACCCATTCCCCGCAGGTGGCGGCCAAGGCCCGCCGCCACTGGAAGGTGGCCAAGTCCGTCACCGATGGCCAGACCGTCACCACGGTCAGCCCGCTGTCGGACGAAGACCGGCTGGAGGAAGTGGCCCGGATGCTGTCCGGCGAGTCGATCACCGACCACGCCCGCGCCGCTGCTGCCAGCCTGATGGGCTGACCGCCGTCCTGTTACGCCCCTGTGTTGTCTGTTTTGGGAAAGAGGCCCCCGTGACTCCCGCCCCCCTTGATCCGACCCTGCTGACCCCGGAGCAGGCTGCCGAAGAGCATGCCCGTCTGGCCGCAGAGATCCGCCGCCATGATGTCCTGTATCATCAACAGGATACCCCGGAGCTGTCCGATGCCGACTACGACGCCCTGAAACGGGCGCTGCTGGCGCTGGAAGCCACCCATCCGGCGCTGGTGACGGCGGACAGCCCCAGCCAGAGCGTCGGGGCCGCCCCGGCGGCGGGGTTCGGTAAAGTCCGCCACAGCGTGCCGATGCTGTCACTGGGCAATGCCTTCTCCGAAGAGGACGTGACCGACTTTCTCGGGCAGGCCCGGCGCTTCCTGAAGATGGAAAGCGATGCGCCTTTGCCGGTTCTGGCCGAACTGAAGATTGACGGCCTCAGCTTCTCCGCCCGCTATGAACATGGGGTGTTTGTCCGCGCCGCCACCCGGGGCGACGGTCAGGAAGGGGAAGACATCACCGACAATCTGCGCACTCTGAGCGAACTGCCGCAGCGGCTGCGCACGCTGGCCCCTCCGGCGGTGCTGGAGGTGCGCGGCGAAGTCTACATCCGCCGCGATGAGTTCGCCGCCATGAATGCCCGGTTTGCCCAGACCGGCGGCAAGACCTTCGCCAACCCCCGCAATGCCGCCGCCGGATCCCTGCGACAACTGGACCCCAAAATCACCGCCAGCCGCCCGCTGCGGATGTTCTGCTACGCGTGGGGGGAGCTGGACGGTTACGAGCCGGAAACCCATGCCGGATGGCTGGAGCAACTGGCAGAGTGGGGCTTCGCCGTCAACCCGGAACGCCGCCTGTGCCGGAACGAGGCCGAGGTGATGGCCTTTTATACCGAGATCTACGGCCGCCGGGCTGACCTGCCCTATGACATTGACGGCATGGTCTACAAGGTCAACAGCGTTGATCTGCAACGGCGTCTTGGCTTCCGCTCCAACAATCCCCGCTGGGCGATTGCCCATAAATTCCCGGCAGAACAGGCGCAGACCCGCCTTCAGTCGATCGAAATTCAGGTCGGCCGCACCGGGGTGCTGACCCCGGTGGCGGTGCTGGAACCGGTGACGGTCGGCGGCGTGGTGGTCAGTCGCGCCACCCTGCATAACGAAGACGAGATCGGCCGCCTTGGCGTGCGGGTCGGCGATCTCGTGACCATCCAGCGGGCCGGAGATGTGATTCCGCAGGTGGTTTCGGTGGTGCTGGATCACCGTCCGGAGGGGTCGGAACCCTTCCTGTTCCCCCACGCCTGTCCGGAGTGCGGGTCGGCAGCGGTGCGCGAAGAGGGGGAAGTGGCGTGGCGCTGCTCCGGCGGGCTGGTCTGCCCGGCGCAGGCGGTGGAGCGGCTGAAGCATTTTGTCTCCCGCAATGCCTTTGATATCGAAGGCTTCGGCGGCCAGCGCATTGAAAGCTTTTACACCGACAACCTGATCCGCAGCCCGCAGGATATTTTCACCCTTCAGGCCCGCGATGCCGCCAGCCTGACCAAGCTGAAAAACCGCGAAGGCTGGGGCGCGGCCAGCACCAAAAAGCTGTTTGAGGCCATCGAGGCCCGCCGCACCATTCCGCTGGAACGGTTCCTGTTTGCCCTTGGCATTCCGCAGGTCGGGCAGGCCACCGCCCGCCTGCTGGCCCAGCACTACGAAACCCTGCCCGCCCTGCGCACCGCCCTTGATGCGATTACCGAAGGCAGCGAGGACCCGAAGGCCGATGGCCCCTTCAAGGACCTGATCAACATCGAAACCATCGGCCCGGCGGTTGCCGGAGAACTGCTGGCCTTCTTCCGGGAACCCCACAACCGGGCGGTTGTGGATGCGCTGTCAGAGGCCCTGACCATCGAGGCGTTTGTCCGCCGGGATACCGCCGGATCGCCGATTGCCGGAAAAACCGTGGTGTTCACCGGCACGCTGGAACGGATGGGCCGGTCAGAGGCCAAGGCCCGGGCGCAGGATCTGGGGGCCAAGGTCGCCGGATCAATCTCCGCCAAGACCGATTACGTGGTGGCGGGCCCCGGTGCCGGATCAAAGCTGAAAACAGCGGCGGATCTGGGCGTGACCGTCCTGACCGAAGACGACTTCTTCACCCTGATCGGGGAGTAAGCCGATGGGACGGATGGGGCTGGACTGGGTGACTCCCTACGACACTGCGGCATTGCTGTGGTTTCTGGTGCTGTGGGTTGGCTACACCCTCTACACGGACCATACACCGGCCCGGCACCGCACCATCTCCAGCGCCATCAGCAGACGGCGGACCCTGTGGCTGCGGGAAGCCGGGCACCGTGACCTCCGCATGATTGATACCGCTATTCTCGGCAACCTGATCACCGGCGTTGGATTCTTCGCTTCCACCACCATTCTGGTGATCGGCGGCCTGATGGCAATGATGGGGGTGACCGCACAGGTCCGTACCGCGCTGTCCAGCCTGCCTCTGGCAGGGGCTGCCAGTGAAGCGGCACTGGAGGCCAAGATCGCCTTCCTTCTGGCGATCTTCATTTACGCCTTCTTCAAGTTCGCCTGGGCCTTCCGGTTGGCCAACTACTGCTCCATCACGGTCGGTTGCCTGCCTGCCTCGGCCCATGCGGACAGCGAACGCTCACGGGCGATTTCGCAGGCGGCGGCAGTCCTCAGCATCCGTTCCGGCCATCACTTCAACCGAGGCCTCCGCGCCTATTTCTTCGCCCTTGGCGCCCTCGGCTGGCTGGTCCACCCATGGCTGTTTGCCCTGGTCTCAACCGGCGTGGTCATCGTCCTGTATCGCCGGGAATTCAATTCTCAGGCCGTCATCGAGCTACGACGGCTGGAAGAGACTGAAAGCCGTTCAGACTGAAGCGCCTTCTGTCTTTTTCGGAACCTGCACCCGGTTCAGGAAACCATGGGCCATCGCCTTGTAGAACGGCTCCGGGCAGACAATCTTCGAAACAGCATAGGCAATAACGGCGGTTGCCATCAGCGGAATGGTCATTTCACTGTTGTCCGTCATCTCCAGCACAATCACCACTGCCGTAATCGGTGCCTGAACGACGCCGGAGAAATACCCAACCATCCCCAGCAGGACAACAGCTTCAACCGGTGCCGACGGCAGCCACGGTGCCACCGAGGCCCCCAGACCGGCCCCGATCGACAGGGAAGGCGCAAAAATCCCCCCGGGGATTCCGCTGAGGTAGGACAGAACCGTTGCCGCCATCTTTTCCACGGCAAAAGTCGGGGAAAGCCCGGAGCCCGTCAGGAAACCCTTTGCCTGCTCGTACCCGGTGCCATAGGTTGCGCCCCCGGAAATGATCCCGATGATGGCAATCAGCAGGCCGCACAGGGCCGCGAAGCGGACCGGAGACTCCCGCCGGAAGGCCCCCAGACGTCCCGGCAGGCCACGACGGGACGCCAGAATCAGCCCTTGGCTGAAGATCCCACCCGCCAAGCCACCGACAATCCCGCAGGCCAGAACCGCCACCCAGGCATGCCCCAGTACCAGCCCCACCGAAGTGACCCCAAAATAACGGTAATTGCCAAGGACGGCCATCGAGGTCACACCAGCCAGAATGACCGCTGTCAGGACCAGACCATTGGTCCGGGCCTCGAAGGAACGACTCAGCTCTTCAATCGCAAACACAACCCCGGCCAAAGGCGTGTTGAAGGCAGCAGCAACTCCGGCGGCCCCACCCCCCAGAATCAGCCCCCGCTGCATTTCAATCCGGGTCATATGCATCTTCTGGCCCAGCGTATGCAGGATCGCCGCACCAATCTGGACAGTCGGCCCTTCACGCCCCACGGATGCGCCACCGCAGAGTCCCAGCACAGTCAGGAAAATCTTGCCAATGGCAATTCGCAACGACAGAACCTTGCTGCGGGCTTCCGGATCGATCATCTCCAGCGCAGCAATGGTCTGCGGGATCCCGCTACCCTCAGCCCCCGGAAAAACCCGCTGGGTCAGCAGGACCCCGACAGCCAGCGTCAGCGGCGTCGCCAGAAGCATCAAAAAAGGACTGACCGCTTCAACATTCTGAAAGATATGGGTCGCCAGATCAGCAAGCCACGCAAACCCGATCGCCACCAGCCCCACGGTCAGGGCTCCTCCCCAGAAGACAGTCCTTTGCAGCCACTTGCGCGACTGTAAACGCAGGTAACGCTGGAAACGGGGAACTCTCATGGACAGGGATCCAGATGCCATGGCGGGGACGTCGGAAGATGGGCAGCATAGCCCCCGTCATAGAATTGAAACAAGGTAAGGTTTTTCATGACAGGACTGTCCTCACCGCAGCCTTCCCCACAAAAAGCCAACCGGACAGACAGAAACACCCTGCGGTTTTTACCACGGGGTGTCTCACTCCGGATTTCCGGGTCAATCATTCCGCAGGCAAGGGTCCGGTATCACACCGGTCCGGCATCCTCCGCCTTCACCGGCAGACGCGGCGGCGTAATCGACAACCGCTTCTCCACCCGCTTCAGCACCCATGTCACCCCGTACACGATGATCAGATACAGGATCCCGGCGGCCAGAAACACCTCCACCGGCTTATAGGTGCGGGCAACAATCTTGCGCGCCATCCCGGTCAGGTCGAGCAGGGTGATGGTCGAGGCCAGCGCCGACCCCTTGATCATAAAGATGATCTCGTTGCCATAGGCTGGCAGGGCAATCCGGAACGCGCGCGGCAGGATAATCCGCCGGAACGCCTGCACCCGGGTCATGCCGATTGCCTTGGCCGCCTCAATCTCGCCGAACGGCACCGCCATGATCGCCCCCCGGACGATTTCGGCGGAATAGGCGGCAGTGTTGAGAGTAAAGGCGATCAGCGCACACCAGTAGGCTTCCCGCAGGATCGGCCACAACAACGGGCTATTGCGCACCACCTCGAAAGAGCCCAGCCCGTAATAGATCAGGAAGATCTGCACCAGCAGCGGCGTCCCCCGGAAGAAGAACACGTAGGAAAACGGCAGGGCCTGCACCAGCGGGTTGCGGCTGGTGCGCAGGATTGCCACCGGAACGGCAATGAAAAAGCCCAGCGCCACCGCCACCGCCACCAGTTGCAGGGTCATCCCGACCCCGGTCAGAAGCTGCGGCAGGCTTGCAATAATCAGTTCGAAACTGAAATCCATAATCTGTCCCCCCTCCCTTACGCCGTGCGCCGGATGCCACGGTTGGCCCGGCGTTCCAGAAGGTGCAGGGTCAGCGTCGTCACGGCGGTCAGCAGCAGGTACAGCACCGCCGCCGCCGCATACATGGTAAAGGAATCCTTGGTGACACTGCGGGCGATATCGGCCTTGCGCATCAGGTCATCAACCCCGATCACCGACACCAGCGCGGTGTCCTTCAGCAGGCTGAGGAACAGGTTGCCAAGCCCCGGCAGGGCCAGCCGCCACACCTGCGGCAGCACAATCCGCCGCATGATCTTGATCCCTGACAGGCCGACCGCCTTCCCGGCCTCGATCTGCCCCGGCGGAATCGACTGAAACGCCCCCCGGAACACTTCCGTCGCATAGGCCCCGAAAGTGGTGGCCAGCGCCAGAGACCCGGCGGTGAAGGCGTTCAGCTCCGCATCCTCGGAAAACTGTGCCAGAATCAGCGATCCGCCGAAAAAGGCGATCAGCACCACCAGAAACTCCGGCAATCCCCGGAAAATCGTGGTGTACACCTCCGCCACGCCGCGCACCGCCCGGTTTCCGTAAACCTTGGCGATCCCGCCGCTGAGGCCGAGGATCAATCCGACCCCCAGCGCCACCAGTGCAACCTGCACGGTGATCGCCAGTCCGGCCAGCAACTGCGGTCCAAATCCTTGCAGCACGCCTAACCTGCCTGAAAATCTATGAGACTGTGAGGAACCGGTCCAAATAGAAACGGGGGCGGCCCCGGCAGGAGCCGCCCCCGTTCCCCCCGGACTCAGTAAATGTCGAACGGGAAGTACTTGGCGTTGATCTTGGCATAGGTGCCATTGGCACGGATCGCCTTGATCGCCGCGTTCAGCTTCTCGCGCAGGGCATCGTTCTTGCGCACGGCAATCCCGATCTTGTCGTCGTCATACACGACCTTGCCCTTGTATTCGAAGGCCTTGCCGGCATCGCTTTGCAGCCAGTCATAGGTGACATAGACGTCGTTCAGCACCACGTCGGTGCGCCCGGCGGCCAGATCGAGGAAGGCTTCTTCCTGCGTGCCGTACAGCTTGGTCTCGATGCCCGGCATGTTCTTTTCCATCCATTCGGAGGAAATGGTGGCACGTTGGGCGCCCACAGCCTTGCCCTTCAGGCCATCGGCGGTCAGGGTGTAGTCCACACCCTTCTTGGCCACAAACTGGAGCTTGTTGGAATAGTACGGGTCGGTGAAATCAACCGCCTTCTTACGTTCGTCGGTGATCGACATCGACGACACGATGGCATCGTACTTCTTCGCCAGCAGGCCGGGGATGATACCGTCCCAGTCCTGAGTGACGATCTGGCATTCCACCTTCATTTCGGCGCACAGGGCATTGGCGATATCGACGTCAAAGCCGATCGCCTTGCCTTCCTTGCTCATGGCGCTGAACGGAGGGAAAGCGCCCTCGGTGGCAATCTTGATCTTCTGGGCGGCCTGCGCGGCGGTGGCACCGGTCATCAGGGCAGCAACGGCGGCAACCGCCAGCAGGGACTTCTTGAAAGTGGCCACGGAAACCTCTCCTTCTTTGATGCTCCGGCTCAGACGGCCGGGTTAACCGGGGGCGGGAACAGGGCCACAGGCCACCTGCCCCCTCCCCGGAACGTGTTGGCAGGCCGGAGAGAGCAGGCACCGGGATCCGGCCCCCTGCACACCCCGGCCCGCAGGTCAGTGCAGATGGCTGGACAGGAACTGTCGCAGGCGCGGCGAGTCCGGATCGACCAGCACCTTGCCGGGCGGCCCCTGTTCCTCAACCCGTCCCTGATGCAGGAACACCACCTTGTTGGAAACCTCGCGGGCAAAGCCCATTTCGTGGGTGACGATCAGCATGGTCCGGCCTTCCTCGGCCAGACCGCGCATCACCCCCAGCACTTCCGCCACCAGCTCCGGGTCAAGGGCGGAGGTCGGCTCGTCGAACAGGATCACCTGCGGGTCCATCGCCAGCGCCCGGGCAATCGCCGCCCGCTGCTGCTGGCCGCCGGACAGATGCGACGGATAGGCGTGCCGCTTGCTGTCGATGCCGACCTTGGCCAGCAGGGCCTCGGCCTTCTCAATCGCCTCTTTCTTCGACAGGCCGCGCACCTGCACCGGGCCTTCGATGACATTCTCAAGGATTGTCATGTGCGGCCACAGGTTGAAGTTCTGGAACACGAAGCCCAGACGCTGCCGCAGCTTCACCAGCTGACGGTCACTGGTCTGCAAAGTGCCGTTGCGCTTCTGGCGCACCTCGATCTGTTCCCCGCCGACCCGGATCCGTCCGGCATCCGGGGTTTCGAGGAAATTGATACAGCGCAGGAAAGTACTCTTGCCCGAACCCGAAGAGCCGATGATCGAAATCACGTCACCGTCATAAGCAGTCAGGGAAATGCCCTTCAGCACTTCCAGCCCATGGAACTTCTTATGAATATCCTCGACTTCCAGTGCCGGGGCCCCTGCCCCTGCTCCGGCGTCCCTGTTCATGTTTTTGGTCACCTGGACCTCATTGAAAACCGCGGCTGTAGACAGACGCCCACGAACGGCCGGGAAAAGGCCGGTCCGGATCAGCGCCGTTGAACGGGCTCCGGTCAGTCCGCCCCGGATCTATCAGGGGGCATCCCGAAGGGATCAGTTTCAAGGGGCAGGCGAAGAGGTGTCAAGAAAGAAAGTTGCCGTGCAGGCAACGCTATTGCGTGGCATGGCTGAAGTCTCCCGGAGAACCGCTGTTAATCAGCGGTTTCGCATATTGATGTGAAGCCTGTTGTCTTGCGGTTTCCCTGTTTTATCGGGCCGCGTTCTTATGAAAAAAAGCCTGCCAGACACTTCCGCCAGCCGTAACCGGGCGATCTGCCCGAATAGCGTTTTTCATCCGGCGGATTGCCGAAATTTTTCGGCAAAATGTCATACGGAACAAGAAAACGCTGCACAGACACCGCCAAATCTGCTGATGATGGCGCACCGGATCCCCCCGGCCCGCCACAGCGACACAGGATTCCCCATGCTCAACTTTGCCTCTGACAACGTCGCCGGCTGCTGCCCGGAAGTGGCGCAGGCCCTGCTGGAGGCCAGCACCGGCACCACCCCGTCCTACGGCAATGACGAATGGACCCGGACCACCGAGGCCGAACTGCGGGAACTGTTTGAAAAGCCGGATCTGGTGGCCTTTCCGGTGCTGACCGGCACCGCCGCCAACTGTCTGGCGCTGGCCACCCTGTGCCCGCCGTGGGGCACCATCCTCTGCCACGCCGACTCCCACGTGAACAGTGACGAGGCCACCGCCCCCGGCCTGCTGACCGGCGGGGCCAAGCTGGTGCCGCTGACCGGGGCTGACGCCAAGCTGACCGTGGAGTCCGTGCGCGAGGCTGCCGCCACCGCCGGATCGCGGGGCGTGCACCGTGCCCCGGCCAAGGCCCTGACCCTGACGCAGGCGACCGAACTCGGCACCCTCTACCATCCGGAAGAGATCGAGGACCTGTGCAGCGCCGCCCGGGAACACGGCATGGCGGTGCATATGGACGGGGCCCGCTTTGCCAATGCGGTGATGGCCCTTGGCGTCTCCCCGGCGGACATGACCTGGCGGCTGGGGGTCGATGCCCTGTCTTTCGGGGCCACCAAGAACGGGGCCTGGGCGGCGGAAGCGGTGATCTTCTTCAACCCGGACCATGCCGAGGCCTTCCAGTACCACCGCAAGCGCGCCGGGCACCTGCTCAGCAAAAGCCGTTTCCTCGGCATTCAGCTGTCGGCCTATCTGCAAGACGGGGTGTGGCTGCGCAATGCCGCTCACGCCAACGCCATGGCGGCGATGCTGTCGGACGGGCTGACCGAGGTCCCGGGGGTGGAACTGCTGCTGCCGACCGAGATCAACGAAGTGTTTGTCCGGCTGCCGGACACGGTGCGGGCCGCCCTGATCGCCGCTGGCGTAATCGTGGCCCCATGGCCGGATCTGGGGCCGGGGGCGGTGCGGATGGTCACCGCCTTCGACACCCGGGCCGAAGACGTGGCCACGGTGATTGCCACCGCCGCCACCGCCTGAGTTTACTGTTTGTTTGGCCCCTCAGACGCCGGGCGCGGGCATCCGCCCGCTTGGCTTACGTGCCCACGCGGGCACGGGCCCTCAATGGGCCAGTCGGCCCGGCTGGGCCTCCGTTTGTCTGGCTCCTTAGACGCCGGGCGCGGGCATCCGCCCGCTTGGCTTACGTGCCCACGCGGGCACGGGCCCTTCAGACCGCCACCATATAGACGGCCACCCCGACCATCAGCCCCGCGAAGAGCAGGCCCTGAATCCGCAGGGCCTTCTCCGAGGTGAAGCGCCCGAGGATCACCTTCCCGCCGTAAATCCACGGAAAATGGCAGACAATCCCGACCAGCAGGAACGCCACGGTCAGCGCGGCCACCTGCGGGGCCAGCGCCCGGTCCGGCCGCAGGAACTGAGCGAACATCACCGCCACCATCGAATGAATCTTGACGTTCAGCAGCACGGAAATGATGCCGCTGCCCACCCCCATCCGCTCCACCTCCGGCGCTTTCTTCCCCGGGGCTGCTGACTTCAGGAATCCCCACGCCAGATACAGCACATAGGCCGCCCCAGCCCACAGCATCACCGTATGGCTTTGCGGATATTGCAGCAGCAGGGCACCAAACCCGAGGCCATAGAGCAGGCACAGCAGGATGTTGCCGATCTCAAACCCCAGCCAGAACGCCCCGGTGCCCCGCACCCCGAACCGGGCCCCGGACAGGGCCAGCACCGTATTCCCCGGTCCGGGGCTGATCACCATTGGCACCGCATACCCCAAGAACACCGCCCAGACTTCCGGTGACATCGCCTGTTCTCCTTCAAAAGGTTATCTGACCGGGGAGTTAACCGGCGTTTGCGGCGATGGGGAAATGATCTAATCTCAGGAAATGGATAAACACAGCTAATGGAAGCCGCTGATGCGCCGTCTGCCACCGCTGGGGGCGGTGCGTGCCTTTGAGGCCGCCGCCCGCCACCTGCACTTCACCCGGGCCGCCGATGAACTGGCGGTGACACAGGCCGCCATCAGCCATCAGGTGCGCCTGCTGGAAGACTGGCTGGGGCAGCCGCTGTTTGAGCGCCGGGGCCGGGTGCTGGCCCTGACCCCAGCCGGAGCCGCCTATCTCGCCGAGCTGACCCCGGCGCTGGACCGCATCGCCACCGCCAGCACCAAGGCCCGTCGTCCGGCACAGGGGCCGGTGCGGCTGACCGCCCTGCCCTCCCTCGCCACCCGCTGGCTGCTGCCGCGCCTGCCTGCCTTTCAGGCCGCGCATCCGGACATTGACCTGCAACTGACCACCACGGCTGACCTGTGGGATGGCAAGGATCCCCGGTTTGATCTGGGCCTGCGCTCCGGCCCCGGCGGCTGGCCCGGCCTGACCGCCGCCCTGCTGGCGACTGAGACCCTGACCCCGCTGTGCAGTCCGGTTCTGAGGCAGACCCTGCCCACCCCCTGCACACCGCCGGATCTGCTGCGCCTGCCCCTGCTGCACGACACCCCGAAAGGCAATTGGAACCGCTGGTTTGCCGCCGCCGGATACCCGGACCTGCCGGTACCCACCGGGCTGAACCTGAGCGATTCAGCCCTCGCCCTTCAGGCCGCCGCCGACGGACAGGGGATCGCCCTCGGACGGCTGTTTCTGGCAGCGGAGGACCTGCGGACCGGGCGGCTGGTGATGCCCTGCCCGGACCGGAGGATTGCCAACGATTATGCCTACTGGCTGGTGTGGCCCCCGCGCCATGACAGGACCCCGGCCATCGCCGCCGTCCGCAACTGGATTCTCCAGACAGCGGGGGCTGCTCCCCCACCAAAAGAACACCCGGCAGAACGCTAAGAAAACAGACGGATCGCTGGACAGGCTGCATCTTCCCCCGTAAAACGGGGGTTCATTTCTTTCAAGGAACAGCCCCGGCACAGGCCGCCGCGGGCTTTCGCGCCCGTAGTATGAAGCGCCTGTCGTGTGAAAGTGTGCCGCCATGAAGACGACCAACGATATTCGCACCACGTTTCTGGATTACTTCGCCCGGAATGGTCACGAGGTGATTGACTCCAGCCCGCTGGTCCCCCGCAACGACCCGACGCTGATGTTCACCAACGCCGGGATGGTGCAGTTCAAAAACGTCTTCACCGGGCAGGAACACCGCCCCTATTCCCGCGCCACCACCTCGCAGAAGTGCGTACGCGCCGGGGGCAAGCATAACGACCTTGATAACGTCGGCTACACCGCCCGCCACCACACCTTCTTTGAAATGCTGGGGAACTTCTCCTTCGGCGACTATTTCAAGGATGACGCGATCGCCTTCGCCTGGAACCTGATCACCAAGGAATTCGGCCTGCCGAAGGACAAGCTTCTGGTCACCGTGCATTCCAGCGACGAAGACGCCGCCGGGATCTGGAAAAAGGTGGCCGGTCTGTCCGATGACCGCATCATCCGCATCCCGACCAGCGACAACTTCTGGATGATGGGCGAAACCGGCCCCTGCGGCCCGTGCTCGGAAATCTTCTTCGACCACGGCGATAAGGTGTGGGGCGGCCCGCCCGGCAGCGCCGAGCAGGATGGCGACCGCTTCATCGAAATCTGGAACCTCGTGTTCATGCAGTATGAACAGGTTGATGCCAACACCCGCATCAGCCTGCCCAAGCCGTCGATTGACACCGGCATGGGGCTGGAACGTCTGGCCGCCGTCCTTCAGGGCCAGCACGACAACTACGACATCGACCTGATGCGCGGCCTGATCGAAGCGATCGCCGATGCCGCCAGCACCGATCCGAACGGCCCGCACAAGGTCAGCCACCGGGTGATCGCCGACCATCTGCGTTCCACCTGTTTCCTGATCGCTGACGGCGTGCTGCCGTCCAACGAAGGCCGTGGCTATGTGCTGCGCCGCATCATGCGCCGCGCCATGCGCCATGCGCATATGATGGGCTGTCAGGACCCGCTGATGTACAAGCTGGTTCCGGCACTGGTGCGCCGCATGGGGCAGGCCTTCCCGGAACTGGAACGGGCACAGGCCCTGATTACCGAAACCCTGAAGCTGGAAGAAACCCGCTTCAAGCAGATGCTGGAACGCGGCCTGCGCCTGCTCGACGGCGAAAAGTCCAAGCTGGTCAGCGGCGGTACCCTGCCGGGCGAGGTCGCCTTCACCCTGTATGACACCTACGGCTTCCCGCTGGACCTGACGCAGGACGCCCTGCGCGGTGACGGCTATGCGGTTGATACCGATGGCTTCAACGCCGCCATGGAAGAAGCCCGGGCCAAGGCCCGCAAGTCGTGGGCCGGATCGGGCGAAGCCGCCACCGAAAAGGTGTGGTTCGAGCTGCGCGAACAGGTCGGTGCCACCGAATTCCTCGGTTACTCCACCGAGACCGCTGAAGGTCAGGTGGTGGCGCTGGTGGTTGACGGGCAGCCGGTGCAGTCCGCCGAAAAGGGCCAGACCGTTGCCGTCATCGTCAACCAGACCCCGTTCTACGGCGAGTCCGGCGGCCAGACCGGCGACCATGGCGTGATCACCGTATCCGACGGCAAGGGCCATGTCACCGTCACCGACACCCAGAAGAAGCTGGGCGATCTGGTGGTGCACATCGGCACCGTCACCGATGGCAGCATCCATGTCGGGGCCGCGGCCTTCCTGAACGTTGATGGGGCCTACCGCTCTGCCGTGCGGGCCAACCACTCCGCCACCCACCTGCTGCACGCCGCCCTGCGCCATAAGCTGGGCGAGCATGTGACCCAGAAGGGCTCGCTGGTGGATGCCGAACGCCTGCGCTTCGACATCTCCCACCCCAAGGCGATCACCGCCGAGGAACTGGCGGCGGTCGAAGTGGCGGTCAACGCCGAGATCCGCGCCAACGTCGAGGTTGCCACCAAGCTGATGGATCCGGAGTCGGCGATCAAGGCCGGGGCGATGGCGCTGTTCGGTGAAAAGTATGGCGATGAAGTCCGGGTTGTCACCATGGGCGGGTTCTCCACCGAACTGTGCGGCGGCACCCACGTCCGCCGGACCGGCGATATCGGCCTGTTGAAAATCATCGCCGAAAGCGCCGTCGCCTCCGGCGTGCGCCGTATCGAAGCCGTCACCGGTGCCGGGGCGCTGAGCTGGGTGGCCGAACGCGACAGCCACCTGCTGCGCGCCACCGATGCCCTGAAGGCCCAGCCGTCGGAACTGGCCGACCGCATCACCGCCCTGATGGACGAGAAGCGCCGGCTGGAAAAGGATCTGGAAGACGCCCGCAAGAAGCTGGCCCTCGGCGGGGCGGGTGGCGGATCGTCGGAAAAGACCGTCAATGGCATCACCTATGCCCCGCGCCTGCTGGATGGCGTTCCGGCCCGGGACCTGAAGCCGATTGCTGACGAACTGGTGAAGCAGCTCGGCTCCGCCGTCATCGCGCTGGTGTCGGTGATCGATGGAAAGGCCAATCTGGTGATTGCCGTCACCGCTGACCTGAAGGACCGCTTCAACGCCGTCGATCTGGTCCGCGCCGGTTCGGAAGCCGTTGGCGGCAAGGGCGGCGGTGGCCGTCCGGACATGGCGCAGGCCGGTGGCCCGGATGGCGATAAGGCGCAGGCCGCGCTGGACGCCATTGAAGCCCTGCTGGCGTAAGACAGTCAGCCCTCTGTTAAAGATAAAACCCCCGCCGGAGCGCTCCGGCGGGGGTTTTGTCATGGGCGGCAGATCATCCGCCTGTCAGTCCCCTTCAGCGGTCCGCAGCCGGGGCAGAGACGCAGAAGCCAGCACCAGCATCGCCACCGCCAGAACCGGAACGATACCAAGATTGACGGCACTCCAGCCGGTTCCGGCGATCAGGGCCCCGGAGGCCAGCGCCCCGAAGGCCCCGACCGATCCATTCCCCAGTTCCATCAGGCCCTGCGCCGCCCCGCGTTCTTCCGGGGTGTGCCCTTCGCCCAGCAGGGTGGTCCCCGCCACCATCATCAGGTTCCAGCCCGCCCCCAGCAGCACCGATGCCACCAGAAAGTTGAGGAAGGCGACATCGCTCAGGGCCAGCGCCATACTGGATAGCAACAGGACCACCCCGGCCAGCGCCACCCGGCGGCTGCCGAAACGGTCCACCAGCGGGCCGGACAGGAACCCCGGCAGAAACATTCCCAGCACATGCCACTGAATCACCATGGCGGTGTCATCGACCCCGAAGGAACAGAACTGCATCGCCAGCGGCGTCGCGTTCATCACCAGCACCATGATGCCATGCCCGGCGGCGGTGATCGCCACCGCCGCCCGCACCAGCGGCCGCTTCAGCAGCGCTCCGGCCAGCCCGGGCTGACGGGTGGCCACCGCCGCCTGCGCCGGATTCTTCAGAAACAGCAGGATCACGATCACCGCCAGACCCAGCGCCGCCATCATCAGGAAGGACCCGGCAAAGGGCACCACCAGCGCGTTGCGGCTCCACAGGCCCAGTGACGGGGCGATCAGGGCGGCAACCACCCCGCCGCCCAAAACGTAGGAGGCTGCCTTGCCCTTATCGCCCAGCCCGACCGCATCCTGCGCGGTAAAGCGGAAGAAGTTGGACGATGCCGCAAACGGCCCGATCAGCGCCGACCCCAGACAGACCAGCCAGAACGATGCCAGCATCACTCCGGCGAAGATCACCAGCGCCCCAAGGGTACCGCTGACCGCCCCGGCCAGCAGACCGGCCCGGCGGCCTTTCTGCTGCATGAAGCGGGACAGCGGCTGAACCACCAGCAGGGTTGCCAGCAGCATCAGGGCCAGCGGCGCCGTTGCCGCCCCGGCCACCGGGGATAATTGCAGCCCGATCAGGGACAGCAGGGTAAAGCCGATGACGATACAGCTCATGTACAGCACCTGCGCCACAAACAGCAGGCGGATCGTCGGATTTGATAACAACAGCATGGCAGGTCTCACAGCGGGGGAGTCAAAACAGGGGTGTCGGAACACCAGCAGATCCGGACGGGCCGCCAAAACGGCGGGCATAGTCAGCCGGGCTGAGTTTCAGGGTTTTCTGGAAAGCCCGGCGCAGGGCTTCCGGGTGGTCATAGCCGCAGCGGCGGGCCACCTCGGCCACCGGAATGGATCCAGTATGCAGCAATCCCCGCGCCGCTTCCAGCCGCAGGCTTTCCACATACCGGCCCGGCGGCTGTCCGGTGGCCTGCTGAAACCGGCGGATAAAGGTCCGCTCGGTCATCCCGCAGCGCTCCGCCAGACGGTCCAGCGTCAGGGACTCGGCCAGATGTTCCGGCAGCCAGTCCAGCAGGGTGAGAATTCTGTCATCGGCACTGGAGGACCGGGTTCCCGGCGGACCCAGATGCGCCGAGAACTGGGCCTGATCCCCCGGACGGCGCAGAAACAGCACCAGATAGCGGGCCACCGCCAAGGCCATCGCCGGTCCGGCATCGGCTTCCAGCAGGGCCAGCGCCAGATCAATCCCCGCCGTCACCCCGGCCGAGGTGAAGACGTGCGGGTCCCCGGCTTTCCCGGAGGCATCATAGGTATGCAGCCGGTCAATCTCCAGCCGCAGACCGTCATAGCGTCCGATGTCCCGTTCCCGGCACCAGTGGGTCGTCACCGCCCGGCCGTGCAGCAACCCGGCTTCCGCCAGCAGCAACGCCCCGGAACAGACCGACCCCAGACGCCGCACCTGCGGTTCCACCCGCCGCAGCCAGCCGAGGCAGTCCGGGTCCTGACGGATCGCATCCACCCCATTGCCTCCGGCAACCAGCAGGGTATCGACTCCGCACGGGTTCCACTCCGCGATGCCGGAATCGGCCACCAGCCGCAGCCCGGAGGAGGTTTCCACCGCCCCGGCCTGCGGCCCGACCGTCTCCAGCCGGTACAGCGGCGGTAGCCCCTGCCGGGAGGCAACCTCATTGGCGCTGGCAAAGACCTGCATCGGCCCGGTGACATCCAGCGCCATCACCTGTGGAAACATGAAACACGCCACACGGCGCGGATTTGGCGGACGGGTGTCCATCAGCGTCAGCCCCAACAGCGGAAACGGCCCCCGGATCAACACCGGAGGCCGTCAGTATGCCGGGCAGACCGGCTGTCAACAATGACAGCAATCCCCCCTATTTTGCCAAAGAAGGGATCAGCCGCCGAACAGCTTTGCCAGATGCGGAACCCCGCCGAAAACCACCCCGGCCGAAACTGCCAGCAGCACGAGTGCCAGCAGCGGCGACACCATGCGCGGGGCCGGTTCCCCCGGCGGCAGGCTGGACCGGTCCTTGTAACCGGTCACCATCGGCTTCACCAGATTCTCGCCCTTCAGGCGATAGACCACCACCGCGCAGATATGCACCACCACCAGCGCGATCAGCGCATCAGCGATCAGCCCGTGTACCCCGGTCAGGGTATCGGACAGGTCCTTGCCGACCGCAGCGGCCAGCGGCCCTTCCGAGAGAATGTCATCATTGGCGAACAGACCGGTGCCCGCCTGTAGCAGAAGGACGGTCAGCACCCCAAGGATCATCAGCGCCCCGGCCGGATTGTGCCCGGTGAACAGCGGATGTTGTCCGGAGCGGACCGCCTTCAGATAGGCAATCACCGCGCCCGGCCCCCGGACAAAGGAGGAAAACCGCGCCGTGGACGACCCGACCAGCCCCCACAGCACGCGATACAGCACCAACGACAGCACCACCTGCCCCAGCAGCATGTGCAGGTCGGTGTTCATCAGGGTCTTTCCGCCGGGAAGGGGCAGATCAACGCCGCCGACCGTGCCGGAAATCCACAGCACCGCAAACAGCAGCACCAGAACCCAGTGAAACACCCGGGTCGGGAGATCCCATACCTTAACCATCTTTTCTCCTGCTCCCTGTCTCTCTGTCCCCAGCCGAAAGGGGCACGCCATCATCAAAGGGGTCTGCCACCGCACGGGCAGGTCATTCCGCCCTTATGCACAGCCCCGGCTGAACAGAACCTTAAGCACTCCGTCCGGATCCGGCTTCCCTCCCGTAAGAAGGTATAAGAAGGTTACCGACCGGTAACGCCTTTCTGTGCCCCTTCCGTTCCAGCCGCTGACCGCCCCCTTGACGGCAGCCATGCCCCTCCCCATACTTTTCACCGTGAACGCCGCTGATGCGGGTTTACTCCCGAGCCGGACAGACGGTTGCGCGCCAGAGTGTTGGGCGGGCCGGACCGGACGGGATAACAGGACCGGACCATGGTGGGGCACAGCCCCGGATGATCCGGAGTGACCGTGGTAGCTCGACCGGAGGACCATGGGTTTGGATTTTCGCCTCTGTCAGTCACGCCCGTCAACCGGGGATGCCCTGATGGAGAAAACAGTCCGGTGCGGCTGATCCGCATGGACCGTTGGAAATCCGGCTCTGCCCAGTCCCCGATTGCGTTGCCACCCGTCTGATCCTCAGGCGGGTTTCGTTGTTTTCGGGCCCTGTGCCGGAAGGAACCGGACAGGTCCACGGAAACCGAGTGCAACCCTGCCGCCCTGGCCCTGATGAACGGGCAGGTCTGGCACAGACATCGCTTTTCGGAGGATGTACCATGTCTCAGTTTGATTTTTCCCCGCTGTTCCGCGCCGGCGTCGGCTTTGACCGTCTCGCCCGTCTGGCTGAAAATGCGCTTCAGCAGGCCAGTGAACAGTCCACGGCTTACCCGCCGTACAATATCGAAAAGTATGGTGACGATGCCTATGCGATCACTCTGGCCGTGGCCGGGTTCGCCGAAGCTGACATCGACATCGAAATCACCGGTGAGATGCTGACCGTCCGCGGCAGCCGCAAGCCCGCCGAACCCACTGCCGCTGCTGACTCCCCTGAAAGCACGGTGGCGGATAATACCGGCGCGCCCGCCCGGCCCAGCCGCCAGATCCTGCACCGTGGCATTGCCGAACGCGATTTTGTCCGCCGCTTCCAGCTGGCGGATCACATGCGCGTCACCGGTGCCGCGCTGGAAAACGGCCTGCTGACCATCACCCTGCTGCGTGAAGTGCCGGAGGCCGCCAAGCCCCGCCACATTGCGATCACCCGTCCGGGGACAACCCCGGCGCTGTCGCACGCCGCCTGATATCACCCGCACACCGGGACGGGGGTTCGCCCGCCCCGGTGTGCACCGTCAAAACCGGCAGCCAGACTCCCCGGCTGTTCCCCCTATCCCTCCGGTTTACAGGGTGTCCCGATGAGCTTTATCTCCGCCCTTCCCGCCTTCTCTCAGGATGGCAATCTGCCCGGCTATCTGGCCCGGATCCGCAGCTACCCTCTGCTGACCCCGGAAGAGGAAATGGATCTGGCCACCCGCTACGCCGAAACCCGGGATGAACGGCTTGCCGACCGCATGATCACCAGCCACCTGCGGCTGGTGGTGAAAATGGCGATGCAGTATCGCCGCTATGGCCTGCCGATGGCTGACATTATTGCCGAAGGCAACCTTGGCCTGATCAAGGCCGTCCAGAAATTTGAACCCAGCCGGGGCTTCCGGCTGTCCACCTACGCCATGTGGTGGATCCGTGCCTCGATCAACGAATACATCCTGAATTCGTGGTCGCTGGTGAAGATCGGCACCGTTTCGACCCAGAAGCGGATTTTCTATAACCTGCGCAAGCTGAAGGCCCAGCTGGGTGCCTACGAGGACGGCCCCCTGAAAGACGAGCAGGCGTCGCGCATTGCCGCCATTCTCAATGTCCGCAAGGATGACGTGCTGGCGATGGATGCCCGCCTGAGTGGCCGTGACAGCTCCCTCAACGCCCTGATCGGTGAGGACGGCGACAGCGAACGTATCGACCTGCTGATGGATGACAGCCCGAATCAGGAAGAGACCTTCGTCTCCCTACAGGAACGCAGCCGGTCGCACACGCTGGTCCACACCGCAATGGCGGTGCTGAATGACCGCGAAAAGCAGATCATCACCGCCCGCCGCCTTCAGGATGATCCGGCAACGCTGGAGAGCCTTGGCGAACACTACGGCCTGTCGCGCGAACGCGTCCGTCAGATCGAAGTGCGGGCAATGGAAAAGCTGGAAGGCAAGATCCGCGAGCTGGTGAACCGCGAAAAGCAGGGAATCCGCCGCGCGCTCGACACTTTCCGCAAGCCGCTGTCTGCCTTTACCAGCGACCAGATGACCCCGGTCTGCTGCTGACCCTGTCTCCTCCTCTCCGTCCCGCCCCTCCCCTCGATAGAGACAGCGGGCCGCACCGGTTTCCCCCCGGTGTGGCCCGCAGACGTTTCAGTCCCGGAAACAGCAGCCCGGTCCGGACCGAAGAAAGAACCCTCTCATTGCAGGCACTGGATCAGGGCCTGCATCACCTGCCGGTTGGCATCTTCCCCGATCAGACGGTCGAGCTTCAGGCGCGTGATCTGACCGGCATACCGGTTGCGTTCCGTCAGGGCCTGCATCACCTCGGAAACGTTGCCCCGGGTCCAGACCGCCCGGGTCTGCCCCCAGAAACAGCCGCAATCGGTGCGGGCCAGCGTAGCGGCACAGGCGGTGATCACCTCCCGCCCGACATCATCCTGAACTCCCGCCGCCGGATCTTCCCCGCCGCTCAGGGCCTGAAGGATCGGCTGCGGATCCAGCATGCCGGTTGCCAGTGCCCCGCCCAAGCCGATCAGCCCCAATGTCAGGCCGATCGCAAACCCCTTGATGGCGGACCGGAACGGATGGAGACGCCGCCGCACGCGCTGGCGCAGCCCCCGCCGCCCGGCCACGGCCACCCCCTGAGGAGGCTTATGACCGTGATCCGAACCGCGCCCCTGACCATGGTGATGGTCGGGACCGTGACCGTCACCATGGTCCCGATGCCCATCACCGGCATGCGCCCCCTCCGGATGCCTGCCTTTTCCGGTGGTGGATCCCCCGGGGCCGTCATCGTGGTGATAGGGGCCGGTATAAGGATTCCAGTCCGGTGGCAGTGATCCCGGCGGCACCGGCGGTAAAGAACCTCCGCCGTGAACAGTTTCGCCCTCCGGCGGCGGCGGCCCTGATACCGCCGGACCGGGCGCAGGACCATGGCCCCCAAAGGAGGCCCCAGAGGAGGGTTTGGAGGAGGGTTTGGAGGAAGGTCCGGAGGAGGCTTTGTCCTGCACCGGCCCATGGACGGTTCCCATCTGTGCTCTCCCTGCGCCTGCCGGTTCTCCCGGTCGCCCCGCGTCTTAACTGCCCATGGGAACAAAGATATCACGAAAGCGGTTCAAGTGAGAATTCCTGCTGGTTTCCCGACCTTGCCCCGCACTATACTGCGCCCGCAATGCTGAAAATGACCCGTTATCTTCTGCGTCATCTGACTGCCGGGACCGTACTGGTCACAGCCGGCCTCTTATCGATTCTGTGGCTGACCCAGTCGCTGCGCTTCGTCGAGATGATCGTGACGCAGGGCCTGTCGATCACCAATTTCCTGACCCTGACCGGGCTGCTGCTGCCGAATTTTCTGGTGGTGATCATGCCGATTGCCCTGTTCGGAGTGGTGCTGTTCACCTACAACCGCCTGTCGGCGGACCGGGAGCTGGTGGTGCTGCGGGCGGCCGGGATCGGCCCGGTGATGCTGTCCCGGGCGGCGCTGATTCTGGCAACGACCGTCACCCTCCTCACCTACAGCATCACCCTGCACCTTGGCCCGGCGTCGGCCCGGGCCTTCAAGGACATGCAGTGGACCTTCCGCAATGACATGTCCCGCCTGCTGATTCAGGAAGGGGCCTTCTCGCAGATCGGCCGGGGGCTGACGCTGTATGTGCGGTCCCGCAGCCCCGATGGCGAGCTGCTGAACATCATGCTGAATGATGAGCGGCGGGAAAAGGTCGTGACCACCATGATGGCGGAACGTGGGGCACTGGTTGACGGCCCGCACGGCCCCCGGGTGGTTCTGGTCAACGGCAACCGTCAGGAAGTGGACCGGAATACCGGCCATCTGTCCCTGCTGCATTTCCAGACCTATACGATGGACATCGACACCGGCAACAGCACCACCGGGGAACGCAGCCGCGAAGCGTCTGAACGGTCCCTGCGGGAGCTGCTTTCCGCCACCGTCGGCGATGACAACGGGGCGATCGGGGAACCGCAGGTGATGCGGTTCCGGGCGGAGGCGCATCAGCGCCTCGTCAATCCCGTCAGTTCCATCACCTTCTGTCTGGTGGCGCTGGCCATCCTTCTCGGTGGATCCTTCAACCGCCGGGGCAATGCGCCCCGGCTGATCGCCGCCGTGGTGACGATGGTGGCGATTGAGGCGCTGATCGTCAGCGCCGGGAACATCGCCGCCAAATCCAGCGCCATGATCCCCTTGATTTATGCTGTTGTGCTCCTGCCTATTCCGGTGGCACTTTTCGCCCTTCTGCGGCCGGATTATTTTTCCGCTCTCTCCCGGCGGCTGACTGCCCGCCCGACTGATCAGGAGCCCCAGTGATGCGCCAGGCGCGCCGCCTGTTGACCGCACGCGGTCTGTCGTACGCCTCTGTGGTCCTTGGGGCTGTGGCCGGCCTCAGCCTGCCCGGTCTGGCCGGGGCCACCGCGCTGTCTTCCGGCAGCGTTCCGGCCGCCGCCGCAGGGGAAACACCGCCTACGGAGGGCCGGGCCGTCATCACCGCCGATGAACTGTCCCATGACAAAAACCTTGATACCGTCACCGCGCGCGGCAACGTCGAGGTGCAGTATCAGGGCCGGATCCTGCTGGCCGATACCGTCAACTATCAGGTCTCCGCCGACCGGGCCAGCGCCACCGGCAATGTCACCATGACCGATCTGGACGGGACCACCACCTTCGCCGATTTCGCCGAACTGACCGGCGACATGAAGGAAGGCTTCGCCCGGGAAGTCAAAATCCTGCTGACCGACGGCTCCCGCGCCGCCGCCCAGAAAGCAACCCGCAAGACCAACGAGAAGGGCAATTCCGTCACCACGATGGAAAATGCCATCTACTCCCCCTGCGATGTCTGCTCGACCACCCCGGGCAGCGACACCCGCATCTGGCAGATCAAATCCAGCCGCGTCGTCCACGACCAGCAGGCGGGGGAGATCACCTATAATGACATGTGGTTCGAGCTGTTCGGCGTCCCTGTCGCCTACACACCCTATCTGTCCCACCCCGATCCGACCGTCAAACGCCGCTCCGGCTTTCTGCCGCCGCTTTACCGCAGCAACAAGCAGCTCGGCGTCGGTGTCAGCATTCCGTACTATTTTGTGATTGATGACCGGCAGGACGCCACGCTGGCAATCATGCCCAGCACCAGCGAAAACCCGGTGCTCAGCGGGCAGTACCGTGGCGTCAGCGAAAAAGCCTCCATCACCATGGAAGGCTCGATCGTGCAGGAAAAGAGCGACCGGATCCGCAACCATTTCCGCAGCAAGGCCGTCGCCAGTCTGGATGACACCTTCCGCGTCGGGGCCGATGTTAACCTCGCGTCCGACCGCACCTACATGCGCCGCTACCGCTTCGGCAACAAGACCTATCTGACCAGCCGTGGCTACCTTGAAGGGTTCAGCCGCCGGTCTTACGGGGCCGTCGAGGCCCTGTACTTCCAGAATCAGAGCACCCTGACCCCCAGCCGGGGCGACCTGCCGATCGCCGCCCCGATCGCGACCTGGAACTACACCAGCGAACCCGGGGCCCGTGGCGCCTATACCACCGTCGATATCACCTCGGCGGCGGTCAACCGGATGTCCGGTGCCAGCAGCCGCCGCGCCAGCGCCCGTTATGGCTGGCACCTGCCCTATATCGGCCCGGTGGGGGATGTCTACCGTCTGGATGTCGGCCTCAGCGGCGACGCCTATCAGGTGGAAGACGTCAAGACCCGGTCCGGGGAACTCTATTCCGGGGCCAGCGGCCGGATGACACCGGAACTGGCCCTGACCTGGAGTCTGCCGCTGGAACGGCGGAGCGGCCGCTGGAGCGAGGTGGTCCGCCCGATCGTGCAGGGCGTCAGTACCCAGGGGGCCCGCAACCCGACGAAGATCCCGGATGAAGACAGCTATGCCGTCGAATTTGACGACACCAACCTGTTTTCCATCAACCGCTACAGCGGCCGGGACCGGGTCGAATCCGGCACCCGGGTCAACTATGGTGTGGAATACACGGCCCGCCACACCTGGATGGGCACCGTCAACAGCATGGTCGGCCAGTCCTACCGCCTGAGCGGCACCGAGAAATCCGCCTTCCCGGTCGGGTCCGGGCTGGAGCGGGACCTGTCGGACGTGGTCGGGCGCGTGATGTTCCAGCCGCACCGCAATCTGGATTTCGTGTACCGCTTCCGCGCCGACAAGGACACGATGGAGCTGCACCGCAGCGAAATCGGCTCGCGGATCGGACCCCGTTCCTTCAATGTTTACACCAGTTATATCGAGCTGGACCGGCAGGAAGACTCCTCCGCCGTGCTGAAGAAGCGGCAGGAAGTGACCGTCGCCCTGCGGTCGCAGATGTCGCAGTACTGGTCCGGCTCGCTCAGCGGGCGGTATGATCTGGCCGAAAACGGCGGGCCGATTGATATCGGCGGCACCGTCGCCTATGAAGATGAATGCTTCGGCGTGTCTCTTTTTGCCAACCGCAGCTACACTTACGACAGTGACTATGAGGGCAGCGTGAACATTGGTCTGCGCTTTGCTCTGAAGACACTGGGTGATTTCAGCACCTCGCTCGGCAGCATGGAGTTTTAAGGAATGGCGACCGTGACCATGCCGGTAGTGAAGGGATCAGACACCATGCAGCCTATGCGCCACCGGCCCTGTCCGCAGTTTTCCGGCCGCAACCGCGCCGCCGCGCTTCTGCTGGCCGGGTTGACGGTCCTTCCCCTATCGCTGACCGTCGCCGGATCCCCGGCGCAGGCACAGCAGATGCAGGTGCAGCGGATTGCCGCCGTGGTGAATGACGACGCCATCACGGTGCGGGATCTGGAGGACCGGATGGACCTTCTCCTCTCGGCCTCCAGCCTGCCGGATAACCCCGATACCCGCCGCCGCCTGATGCCGCGCGTGCTCCAGATTCTGGTCGAGGAACGCCTGAAGTTGCAGGAAGCCAAACGCCGCAACATCACGGTTTCCGACGCCGACCTCGACAGCGCCCGCCAGCAGATTGAATCCAACAACCGGATGGCTCCCGGCTCTCTGGCCGCCAATATGCGCCAGAAAGGGGTCAACCCGGATACGCTTGATAAGCAGCTGCGGGCGGATGTCGCCTGGCTGAAGGTGGTGCAGTCCGGCCTGCGGCGGCAGATTTCCGTCGAGCAGGAGGAAATCGAAGCAGTCCTCTCCACCCTGCGGGAAAATCTGGGCAAGCCCCAGCGGCTGCTGGCCGAGATCGTTCTGCCGTTCAACGATGCCGGGGAAGAACAGCAGGCCCGGGCCCTCGCCGAACGGCTGGGGGAACAGATGAAGCAGGGCGCCGCCTTCACCGCGCTGGCCCGGCAGTTTTCCAGCGCCCCGACCGCAGCCGTCGGTGGGGATCTCGGCTGGGTTCCGAAGGGGGAACTCGACCCCGAGCTGGAAGAGGCCGTCAATGCCCTGCGGCCGGGGACCGTCAGTTCTCCGGTGGTCAGCGGCAGCAGCCTGCACATCATCCTTCTGCGCGATGTCCGGGAAACCAAAAAGCTGGATCCGGCGGTGACACCGGTGCAGATCAGCCAGCTGTTCTTCCCGGCCCGGGGCGCGGCGGCCATGCCGACCGAAAGCCGCGACGACATCATCGCCACGGCGGCGGAAACCGCCAAACGCTGCGATGACATCAATAAACTGTCGGATCAGCTGCGCCTGCCGAACTCCGGCGATATCGGCACCGTCAAACCGGCAGACCTGCCCCCGGCGGTCGGCACGGTGGTGGCGGAGCTGAAGGAAAACACCCTCAGCACCGCGATTGACCTGCCATCCGGCACCGTCGTGGTGATGGTCTGCGCCCGGAAGGATGCCGATGGCCTGCCCAGCCGGGAAGAAATCGAACGTCGCCTTGAGAACGAAAAGCTGGACCGTCTGGCCCAGCGCACCCTGCGCGACCTCCGCCGCAAGGCGCTGATTGATATCCGGATTTAACATGGCCGACCACCCGACGCCCCCCCTTGCCGTCACCATGGGGGATCCCGCCGGGATCGGCGGCGATCTGACCCTGATGGCGTGGCTGCGTCGGGAAGACGGGCCGCTGCCGGTGTTTATGGCCGTAGATGATCCCGACCGTCTGCGCACCCTCGCCCGTCGCCTGACCCTGCCGGTGCCGGTTGTCGAAATCAGCACCCCGGAGCAGGCCGCCGCACAGTTTCCGACCGCCCTGCCGGTTCTGCCGGTCCGTCTGCCGTCTCCGGCATCGCCCGGCCAGCCGGACCCGGGGCACACCGAAGCTGTTCTGACCTCAATCCGCACGGCGGTCACCCTGTGCCGGTCCGGGGCCGCCGGGGCGGTGGTGACCCAGCCGATCAATAAAAAAGTCCTTCAGGACGGGGGCTTCACCTTCCCCGGCCATACGGAATTTCTGGCACATCTGGCCGCAGAGGACGGGAAACCGGATCCGCTGCCGGTGATGATGCTGGCCTGCCCGGCGCTGCGGGTGGTCCCGGTGACCATCCACCAGTCCCTGCGCAGCGTTCCGGAAAGCCTGACCACCGACCTGATTGTGGAACGGGGCCGGATCACCGCCGACGCCCTGCGGACCCAGTTTGGCCTTCCGGCCCCCCGGCTGGCCATCGCCGGACTGAACCCGCATGCCGGGGAAAACGGGGCGATGGGAACCGAAGATCTGGCGGTCGTCGCCCCCGCCGTTGACCGGCTGCGGACGATGGGCATCGCCGCCACCGGCCCGTTACCGGCCGATACCCTGTTCCATGCCGAGGCCCGGGCCACCTATGATGCCGCGCTGTGCATGTACCACGATCAGGCCCTGATCCCGATCAAGACCCTTGATTTCCATGGTGGCGTCAACGTTACGCTCGGCCTGCCGTTCATCCGCACCTCGCCGGATCACGGCACCGCCTACGCTCTCGCCGGGACCGGCTCCGCCAATCCCTCCAGCTTTCTGGCCGCCCTGCGGATGGCAGGACTGATGGCCGGTGCCCGGGAACGGGCGCGTGTCTTTGCAGTGCCCGGGATCGGGTGACCGCACTTGCATCGACCGGCTGAGTCAGGTACTCCGCTGTGACCGGCCCCCGGCACCGATGACGGACCGGGCCGTTATCCCCTTTTCCTGCCCTGCCCGTCGCCCCGACGAAAGGTCCTGCGTCCATGCCGTCCGCGTTCCCGGATCATCCGGTTCATCCTCTGCCGCCGCTGCGCGATGTCATTGCCCAGCATGATCTACAGGCCCGCAAGAGTCTGGGGCAGAACTTTCTGTTTGACCTCAACCTGACCGGACGGATTGCCCGGGGCGGCGGCGACCTTGGCACCGGCACCACCTTCGAAATCGGCCCCGGCCCCGGTGGATTGACGCGGGCGCTGCTGGAAGAAGGTGCCCGTCAGGTCATCGCCATTGAACGCGATCCCCGGATGCTGCCGATTCAGGCCGAGATCGCGGCGGCCTATCCCGGGCGGCTGACCGTGGTGCAGGCCGATGCGCTGGAAGTGGACCTGACCACTCTGGGCGATGCCCCGCGCCGGATTGTCGCCAACCTGCCCTACAACGTTGCCACCCCGCTGATCCTGCGCTGGCTGGCCTCGATCAACAGCTTTGCCTGTATCGTGGTGATGCTGCAAAAAGAGGTTGTAGACCGTCTGGCCGCCGTCCCGCGCACCAAAGACTATGGCCGTCTGTCGGTGATCACCCAGTGGCTGTGCACGGTTGAACCGCTGTTTGACGTCAATCCCCGTGCCTTTGTGCCACCGCCGAAGGTAACGTCCACCGTTGTCCGCCTGACGCCCCGCTCCGCTCCGCTGGCCCCCTGCGATTTCAGGACGCTGGAGGCGGTGACCGCCGCCGCCTTCAATCAGCGCCGGAAGATGCTGCGGGCCAGCCTGAAGGCCCTTGGCCCCCTGCTGCCGGAGGGGATGGATGCCGAAGCGCTGTGCGCCGCCGCAGGGATTCCCCCGACCGCCCGGGCCGAGGAACTGACAGTCCAGCAGTTCTGCACCCTTGCCCGTCTGTGCCGGCCGGACTGACCTGCCGCAGCGCACACATCACAGGACCACAAGAAGGGCCTCCTGCTCCCGTCTCAGGCCACAGCAGCCCAGATCCCCGTCAAATTTGATCAAATTCTTGTAAAATCTATAGGGTAGCAGCGATTTTTTGGGGATAGGCATTCGCAAATCGCTGCAACATTACGCCACCTGGTGTACACATAAAGAAGATCCGGGGAGGGATCAGGCGGGCAGGACCACAGTCTGCGTCCGCACAGGATTGCGGATGACTGTCCGAACGGACGCAGGAGTCCCCCGCCGATATCGTTGATGGCAATCGAGGAGCACGATGATGCCGTCGGTAAACACGAGTGAAGCAGTCGCGCCTGCTGACGCTGACGCCGCCGCAGACCTGTCTCTTCTGACGGTCTGCGTCTGGTGCCCGGACCCGCTGGTGGCGGAGGCTTTACTCTCATCGCTGGCCGCTGAAGGCGTTACGGCACCGATCATGCCGGACAGCTGGGCTCATCTCCTGAAAATTCTCGATGGTGAGAGCCCTGACGTGCTGTACGCACTGGTCAGCCCGGCGACACTGCCGCAGATCGCCGATCTGTTCCGGGGCATCCGCACCGGGGATATCGGCAGCAACCCGTTCCTGGCACTGGATGTGGTCACCCGCTACCCGCAGTCGCCGGTTCTGGAAACCATGGTCGATTCCGGGGCGGATGA
Source organism: Novispirillum itersonii (assembly GCF_014205675.1). Classification (GTDB taxonomy): domain Bacteria; phylum Pseudomonadota; class Alphaproteobacteria; order Rhodospirillales; family Rhodospirillaceae; genus Novispirillum; species Novispirillum itersonii_A. Next base: position 264,575 of record NZ_JACIIX010000002.1, on the reverse strand, counting down.
TATCCTGCCCTATCACTGGCCTCAGCAGTACGTGCGGGAGCGCCTGATCCATCTGGCCCTGAAGCGGAAGAAGTTTGTCATCACCTCGGCCTATGTCGGGCCGGACCGCCGCCGCACCCCGCGCCCCGGCGGCGGGCAGCCGGAACCGCTGTTTGACGTTCCCAACCCGGTGAAGGCCAAAGCGGTTGACGGCCTGTCGGTGGAAGAGCTGATCGCACAGGTCGAAGTCGCCCGCGACCAGATGCTGGCGGAACGGATGGGGCGTCTCGGCCTGTATCTGGCCCGCTGCGTCATGGATATCCGGGAGTCCACGCTGGCCCCCCGCGACGGCATGGTGATGCCGCTGACGCAGGATGACAAGCGGATCATCGCCGCTTCCACCACCATCACCGCACTGGCCCAGCGCCTTGATGGCCCGGCCCGCTGGAGCGCCACCTCAGCCAACGACACCATCCGTCTGGCCCGGCTGGTCATGGCCCTGTCCCATGAAGGGACCGAGCATCCTGACCCCAAGGCCCTGCAAGTGGCGGCGCGGCAATTCCTCAGCCGTTTCGGCTCCCCCAGCGATACGGCAGCCCTGCATCCGACGGCCTGATCAGGAAAGCGGTCAGGGGTCTTTCCGGTTCAGGGGTCTCCGGCCAATCGGAGAAAAAGAGACCGTCAGAACATTTTCAGAAAACAGGGGGCCGGATGATCCGGCCCCCGTCTTTCCATCTGGGCTTACATAAAAAATTCCGGACGCGTTTTTCCGGGCGCGGGACAGACCACAGCCAGCCCGGCCTCAGCCATCTGTCCGCATGCCGTTGACAAACTGCGCCAGCCCCATCTGCCGGTTCCGTTTCAGCCGTTCAGCCCGCAGGATCGCCTGCACCGCCTGAATGCTCTCCTCGATATCGACATTGATGACGACGTAGTCGTATTCCGGCCAATGGCTCATCTCGTCACTGGCCTTCGACATCCGCTTGCGCACCACCTCTTCCGGGTCCTGCGCCCGCCCCCGCAGGCGGCGCTCCAGTTCCTCCAGCGACGGCGGCAGAATGAAGACGCTGACCAGATCCTCGCGGGCATTCTGTGCCAGCTGCTGGGTGCCCTGCCAGTCGATGTCAAACAGCACGTCCCGTCCGGTCCGCAGGGCATCTTCCACCGGCTGGCGCGGCGTGCCGTAATAGTTGTCGAAGACCCGGGCATGCTCCAGCATTTCGCCCTGTTCGACCATTGCCTGCACCTCCGGGATCCCCCGGAAGAAATAGTGGACGCCGTCCACCTCGCCCGGGCGCGGCGACCGGGTGGTCACCGACACCGACATCGACAGGTGCGGGTCCCGTTCCAGCAGGGCGCGGGAAATCGTCGACTTCCCCGCCCCGGACGGGGACGACAGCACCAGCATCACCCCCCGGCTCCGCACCGGCACCCCGGACTCCTGCATCACGCTCTCCCCCCGATCACTCGACATTCTGAACCTGTTCCCGCAACTGATCGATCACCGTCTTCAGATCCAGTCCGATCCGGGTCAGCGCCGTATCCTGCGCTTTCGAACACAGGGTATTGGCCTCGCGGTTAAATTCCTGACACAGGAAATCAAGGCGCCGCCCGACCGGACCGGCACTGTCCAGCAGCTCCGTCGCCTGCGCGACATGGGCGGTCAGGCGGTCCAGTTCCTCCCGGACATCCTGCCGGGTGGCGATCAGGGCCAGTTCCTGCGCCAGCCGGTCTTCACTGACCGGCACCTTTGCGTCCAGCAACTGGTTCAGCGCCGCCCGCAGCCGGTCCTGCACCGCCTCCGGACGGGCGGATGCGGTCTGCGCCGCCTTGCCGATCAGATCAGCAATAGTGGCCAGATGGGCGCGCAGGATGGTGTTCAGCCGTCCGCCTTCATCGCGGCGGGCAGCCTCCAGCGCGGTCAGCGCCTCCCCCAGACTGGTCAGCATTTCTGCTTCCAGCCCCTTGCGGGTTTCCTCATCCGGCTCCGCCGACTCCAGCGTTTCCAGAACGCCCCGGACCTGCAACAGACCGTCAAAGGTCGGCGGCTGCACATGCAGCGGCAGATCGCGCGCCAGATCCATCAGTTGCGCCAGAAGGGCCTGATTGATCCGCACCTGCGGGACCCCGGCCCCGGCATCGGTGCGGGTTTGCAGGCTGAGGGTCACGCTGCCCCGGGTCAGCCGTTTGCCGACCAGATCCTTCGCCGGGGCTTCCAGCGCATCAAAGCCGTTCGGCCAGCGGACGCGGACATCCAGCCCCTTGCCGTTCACACTGCGGGCTTCCCACGTCCACGACAGGCCAAGGTCAGGGCGCTGCCCCCCGGCCCGGGCAAAACCGGTCATACTGGCGATGGTTTTCATCGGTCGGATCTCCTGTCCCGTCGGACGCTGGTCATGCCGACAGGGCAGGCGCGACACTGCTGCCCCATCGGACCGAGTTATACCGCCCGCCGCCCGCAAAGGCCAGCCTGCCAAAAAAGCCGCGCCGGACCCGGAAAATCCGGCTAAACTCATGACATGACCAGACATTCCGCCAAGCCCGGCCGCCAGAGCCACAGCGACAGCACCGCCCCCCGGCACCGGAGTGGCGGCAACAGCCACCATTCTCCCGATCACCGGCCCGGAGACCGGCCGGAGATGGTTTCCCTGACCGTTCTGGTCCCCCGCGACCGCGCCGGTCAGGTCAAGCATTACGCCCAGCGCATCAGCCGCAACCGCCCGGCCCGGCGGGAAGACGTGCTGTACCAGCTGCGCCACCACGCGCGGGAGCTTCAGTCCCGCTTCGGGGTGCGCAGTCTGGCGCTGTTCGGCAGCGTCGCCCATAACGAGAGCCGCCGCGAAAGTGACGTCGATCTTCTGGTCGAGTTCCTCCCCGGCCGCCCGGAGGGGATGCTGGAATTCGTCACCCTGAAGGGCTGGCTGGAAAGTCTGCTCGACCGCCCGGTCGATCTGATCACCCCGGATAACATCAAACCCCGGATCCGTGACCGCATCCTTCAGGAGGCCATCCATGTCTTTTAAGGATAAGGACTGGCGGGTGCGGATTGATGACATGCTGGAAGCCCTGTGCCGCTGCCTGCGTTACACCGACGGGATGAATGAGGCCGCCTTCACCGCCGATCACCGGACCATCGACGCCGTCGCCCGCAATCTGGAAATCATCGGCGAGGCCGCCAACAAGGTGCCGGATGACATCACCGCCGCCCATCCGATGATTCCCTGGGCAGCACTGGCGGAAATTCGCCACATTCTGATCCATGAATACCATTCAGTGGATGCTGCCCTGCTCTACCGCACGGTGCGGAACGACCTGCCACCGCTGCAACCCCTGCTGCTGGCCGTTCTCGGTCCGGGGGCCACACCTCCCACCTGCTGACCGGACGATTTCCCTCTTCTGACAGGAGCCCCTGATGCCCAAACGGCCTGCCCCCCGCCATATCTGCATTACCGGCGCCTCGTCGGGCATTGGCGAGGCGCTGGCCCTGACCTATGCCGAACCGGGCATCCGGCTGCTGCTGACCGGACAGAACCCGATCCGCTGCAAGGCCATTGCCGATGCCTGCCGCCAGCGGGGTGCCCTTGTTGAAAGCGTGATTGTCGATGTCACCGATGTCGATGCCATGGCCGTCCTGCTCCGGGCGGCTGACGACCTGCAACCGCTGGATCTGGTGATCGCCAACGCCGGGATTGCCGACAGCACCGCTGATCCGCGCCGGGTGTTTGAGGTCAACGTCATGGGGGTGATCAACACCGTTGACCCCATTCTGGAGCGCATGAAACACCGGGGGGCCGGGCAGCTGGCGCTGGTATCTTCCATTGCCGGGTATCGCGGCCTGCCCGGGGCGGCCGCCTACAGCGCCAGTAAGGCGGCGGTCCGGGCGTGGGGGGAAGCCCTCCGCGGTGCCCTCGCCCCGCACGGAGTTGGGGTCACAACCATTCTGCCGGGCTTTGTGGTCAGCCGGATCACCGACCGCAACACCTTCCCGATGCCCTTCCTGATGCCCGCCGACAAGGCGGCCGCACTGATCCGCAGGCGGCTGGCGAAAAACCGGGCGCGGATTGCCTTTCCGTGGCAGATGGCGCTGATCGGCTGGCTGCTGTCAGCCCTTCCCGGCTGGCTGAGTGACCGTCTGGTCAACCGCCTGCCCGCCAAGGACGGTTAAACCTTCTGCGGTTCCTTCAGCACCAGACGCTCGTGCCAGAACCCGCCGAACTCGGCGGCTGGCAGCGGCTTGGCAATCCAGTAGCCCTGAAAGGTATGACAGCCCATGTCCCGCAGCAGGGCGGCATGGTCTGAGGTTTCCACCCCTTCCGCCACCACGCTGAACCCCAGATTCTGGGCCAGCGTGACAATGGTGGTGACAATCGCCGCATCCTTCGGGTTGCGGGCGGCATCCCGGACAAAGGTCTGATCGATCTTCAGGGTGTCAATCGGGAAGGTCTTCAGATAGTTCAGCGAAGAATAGCCGGTCCCGAAGTCATCCATCGACAGGGTGACACCCAGATCCTTCAGTTCGTGCAGAATCGCCACCGCCCGGGTCACATCGCCGGACATCACGCTTTCCGTGATTTCCAGATCCAGCCGCGACGGGGACAGCCCGGTCTCTTCCAGAATCTGTGCCACGCTGACCACAAAGGCCGGATCCTGAAACTGCCGGACCGAAACGTTGACCGAGACACTGGGAATATCCATGCCGTTGCGCAGCCAGCGGACCATTTGCAGACAGGCCCGGCGCAGGACCCAGCGCCCGATCGGCACGATCAGGCCGGTTTCCTCGGCAATCGGGATAAATTCCGCCGGATTGACCATTCCCATTACCGGGTGCCGCCAGCGCACCAGCGCCTCCGCCCCCTGCACATCCATGGAATGGGCGCAGACCTTCGGCTGGTAATACAGCTCCAGTTCGCCACGGGCGGCGGCCAGTCGCAGGTCATTTTCCAGACTCAGCAGCTCCGGGGTCGACTGCGACAGCGACGGGTCGTAGACCGTATAGCGGCGGACCGCGTTTTTCTTCGACTGATACATGGCGATATCGGCGGTGCGCAGAATATCGCTGACCGTCCGGCCATGATCGGGGAAGTAGGAAATCCCGATCGACGGCAGGCAGAACTGCTCCGACAGGCTGTAAAGAACCTTGTCGGCCATATCGATGCCGTCCTGATCCTGCGCGACATCCGTCATCAGGATCAGGAATTCATCGCCGCCCAGACGGCCGATGGTATCATCCGGCTTGGTGCAGTGGCGCAGACGCTTGGCGACCATCCGCAACAGTTCATCCCCGACACCATGGCCGTAGGTATCGTTGATCACCTTGAAGCGGTCGAGATCGAGGAACAGGACGCAGCCCTTCCGCCCTTCCGCCAGACACTTCTCAAGGGCCTGCTCCAGCCGTTCTATCACCAGACGGCGGTTGGGCAGCCGGGTGAGCATATCGTAGTTGGCGTGGAACCGGACGTAGGCCTCATCACTCTTACGGCTGGTGATATCGGCGACATGCAGCACAAAATGGCTGATGGTCCCATCGGGCAGCCGCACCGGGGCCACCGACAGTTCGGCGGGAAAAACCTCGCCGTTCCGGCGGGCGGCGAAGATCTCGCCGTTATAGGTCCCGGAGTCGCGCACCCGCTCCAGAATGGTGGTCAGATAGCTGCGCTCATGCAGGCCATCGGCCACCAGCGGCAGGACCTGCCCGGTGAGGTCGGCGGGATCATGCCCGGTCACGGCGGTGAAGGCCGGATTGACCGCGTAGACCCGGCCCCCGGTATCCAGAACCGCAATTCCTTCCGCCGTACTGTCAAACACCTGCGCCAGCAGCCGGATTTCCTCTTCCCGCTGCCGCCGTTCCGAAATGTCTTCGACGGTGCCCTCATAATAGCGGATCTGCCCGCTGGCATCCCGCACACAACGGGCATTTTCCGTGATCCAGATCACCGTCCCATCCTGCCGGAAGATCCGGGCCTCGAAGTCATGGACGACTCCGTCACGGTCCATCAGGCCGAGGAAAGCGGTACGCCGGTCGGCATCAACATAAAGTTGGCTGGCGATGTCCGTCAGTCCGGCCATCAGGGCGTCAGGAGAACTGTAGCCGTAAATCCGGGCCAGTGCCGGATTGACCCGCAGATAACGGCCATCCGGGGTGGTCTGATAGATCCCTTCCTGCGCATTTTCAAAAATACTGCGGTACTGGGCTTCCGAGTCCCGCAACTGGGCCGACAGCTGTTCCGTCTGGGCAGAAGCCGCCCGCAGGGACACGATACACTGCCCCGTCGGCGAACCGGCGTCACCGCCCTGCCCATCCAGTGCCCGCAGCGAAAGGCAGACCGTCTGCCCGGCCTGCGGCCCGACCGCAACACGGGCTGCCGAGGCATATCCCCCGGGCTGGTCTTCCTCAGCAACCGGAAGATCGGGAAAATCTTTGAAGAGGACCGTGGCATCCTGACCGATCAGATCAGCCTGCGGCATCCCGAGCAAAGCGCTGCCGGATGAATTGACCTGAACAATGACGGTCCCCGACAGAATCATCATTCCATCGGGGAGGACATTCAACAGGAGGTCTGACAGCAGCCTCCCGGAGGAGTCTCCGTACACGCTCACCCAACTTCCCCCAAGCGTCTTTGCGCCCACCTCCCCCGCTATGGAAGGTGTTGTTGGGTTTGGAGTTTACGGTAAGGACACGCATCAGTGCAACGCAAACAGCAGCCATTGCACCGGCGAATAGGTATATTACATGATACTAAGTCTTAAGACCATACCATACCCCGCGTGACACCTCATTAAACACTGCACTGATATATATAAATTAATTTATCTTTAAAGAAATGAATGGCCGCAGAAAGACACTCTCATCAGAGGATTTATATGAAAAAATTCCCCATTCCCGGATAAGACTCGAATACCGCCCCGGACAGCCTCCATCCCCCCAAAAACAATGGGGCGCGCACCCTTTGGTACGCGCCCCGCGATCCTGGCCCCTTGTGCGGGGGGCCATCCGGGAAACCTTACTCTTCCTTACCGCTGGCCAGCGCGGTGGTCACCAGCAGCATGATCGCCGTCATCGCCAGACCGAAGTAGATCACGGAATGCGCAATCCCCAGCCCGTAGACCGAGCCGATATAAATGCCGAGATAAACCAGCAGCCCGACCAGACCGATCAGAACAATCCCCAGTGTTTTTCCGGTAACCGACATGACAGCACTCTCCTTTGATGTCTGTCTGCCCTGCGCCCTTCAAGCCCCCTCGGCTTTGGCGCACGGCTCCCCTTCAACATTCTGTGACAGCCCTGCGGATCCTGCAGTGACGGATCGCAATTTCCGCACGCCCCGGACCCATTCCGGCAAAACCGACACCGATATTACCCGTAAATTTTTAATGGAATGACTGAGGAGAGTCCACCACAACCCCTTGCACTCTGGAGGCACTCCAAAAGATCGCCCGCTTTACCGCCCCATCTCAAAGCATCCGGGCGGCATATGTCTCCTCCGACATAGTTTTTAGACAGTAGAACCGTTGCTTTAAGCCATTTTATCAAAAATCATTCATTTCGCCGCGACCGGGCTTTGACCGAAGATCGGCGATCATGGCTAACTTTCATATGCTTTCGATGCCGACGATCCTTATGGATTCCCCCATGACCAAAGCCCATCCCTCTAAAGATCAGCCAGCCCCCGCCACAACGGCAAAGGACCCGGCGCAGACAGCGGCGGAACAGGGCACGTCACGCACCTTCATCGGCCATCATCAGCAGATCGACCATGCCCTGCAACGCCTGCAACAGGCGGCGGAAAGTCTGTCGCCCCCTCCCTCCGGTGACGGAGACAGCCCCGACACCCTGCCCGACTGCCTGCCCGACCGCCTGATTGCCGCCCTGACCGATGTGCGGGAGGCTGCGGCTGAGCATTTCGCCCATGAAGAGAAGCTGATGGAAGACACCGGCTTCTCGCAGACCGACGAACATCGCCAGACACACCGCTTCTTCCTGACCCTGATCCAGATGGAGCTGGAATCCCTGCACCGTGGCACTTTTGGGCGGGGGGACCCGCTATGTCAGACCCTTGGCAGCTGGCTGATCAGCCATTCCCGGCATCAGGATGCCGAACTGGCCCTGTTCCTGTGCCGGGGCGGCCCGGCAGCGCAAAACGCCTGACCCCTTTTCCGGTCACACGGGCTCCACCCGCAGGCTCCGGCTCTTCGAAAAGAAACCTCTTTCAGCAGAGGCTCTGAAAGGAAGACCCTTCAGCCCCCCAAAACAAAACGGCAGCCCCTGCGGCTGCCGTTGCGAAAGATCGGGCTGGGATCCCCCGAAAGACCGGGATCACCAGGTTCTCTGGCGACCGCCTTCCTGCAATCCGATCAGCTTATCCGCCGGATGATTGCTCGGCTGGGCATAACACGACACATTGCCGAGGGTGCGGTAGCAATACAGTGGCTGGGTGACCGGATCATTCTCATAGGGCTGAACACACCAGTGCCCCCCCTTCTCGGCCCGGACGCTGGAGCAGTCTTCCCCGGTTGTCCAGCCGGCCACATGGTCAATCACCGTTTTATCGGTGGCGATCACCGTCACCGGATCAATGGCAGCCACACCCGGCGGAATATGCGACGCACAGCCGGACAGAACCAGCGCAGCGGTCAGCAGCCCCGCAGACAGCAGGGACGCCCGCACTGCCGGACGGTCAGCAGGGGTGCCCGCCTGCATGCGCCCCACTCTCTTCTGATGCTCCGGCCGGTCCCGCATTGTCCCCGCTCTCCGAACTGTTCCGTGGCATTTTCTGCCCCTAAGAACCGCATGTCTCTGACAGATAGAGACACAGCGGCACCCTCTACAGGCTGACCATAATCTTACCATACTTCGCACGGCATGGTTAAAGAACCCTGAAATCACCGGCAACGGGATCCCGGTTCCGGCAGCGGCGGCATACACTTCACGTTGCCTCTCCCGCCCTCTCGCACTATGGTGGGCTCCGTCTCTGCCACGGTACCATGGCGGAGGCCGTGTTTTCTGAGACGACACCCTAATATACCGACCACACCCCATTACCGACGAGGACCCCAAACCGTGGCCGACCGGATTCCCGACCCCCAACAAGATGCCCTGTTCCGCGAGGTTGATGACGACCTGCGGCACGAACAGTTCAGCAAGCTGTGGAAGGCCTATGGATCGTGGGTGATCGCCGCCGCCGTGCTGATTGTTGCGGTCGTCGCCGGTCATGAAGGCTGGCAGGCCTGGCAGCGGTCGGTCCGGGCGGACGAAGCCCGCGCCTACGAACAGGCGATGACCCGCGTACAGGCCGGGGAAGATGCCGGTCCGGCGCTGTCCGCACTGGCCAAAACCGCCTCCACCGGGCACCGTGACCTCGCCCGCCTGCAGGAAGCTGCCCTGCTGCTGAAACAGGGCAAGGCCGCCGACGCCGTCGCCGTGTATCAGGCCCTGTATGCCGACAGCAAAACCGACCGGGTGTTTGCCGATCTTGCCCGCATTCTCGCCGTGCAGCATGGCATGGACCTGCCGGGGGCCGACGTGAAGGCGCTGGACTCCGTCCTGACCCCGCTGCTGGATCCGGCCAGCCCGTTCCGCCATCTGGCCGCCGAGGCCAAGGCCCTGCTGGCCCTACAGGATAAGCGGACCGACGACGCCAAAGCCCAGCTGAACGCCCTGTTTGCCGATAAGAACACTCCGGCTGGCATCAAGACGCGGGCCCGCAATCTGCTGTCTGCCCTTGGCGCGGAACCGGCGCAGGGATAAAACCGGCAGGCGGCCCCGCATCCGTGCCGGTGGCCGCCTGAGGCTGAAAACCCCGGGCAGAGCGCTGCCTGTGGCCTGTGGAGTAGAATGATGACGGTCCGTCCTGTGCTGCCTTTTTCCGGTGAGACACGCCTCCGGACCCGCCGGTTCCCGATGACCGTGCTGGCCCTTGCCGCTCCGCTCGTTCTGTCGGCCTGCGGTGATACGTGGTTCGGCGGCACCACCAAGCCGCCGCTGCCCGGCACCCGGATTTCCGTCCTTCAGCACGAAAACACCCTGAAACCGGCCGAAAAAAGCACGGTGGAAATCCGCCTGCCCGCACCGGAACCCAATGACAGCTGGCCGCAGGCGGGGGGCTTCAGCCACCACTCGATGCAGCATATGGACATCGGACCGGCCCCGCAGAAAGAGTGGAGCACCGGCGTCGGCACCGGCACCGGCAAGCGCACCGCGATCATGGCCGAACCGGTGGTCGGTGACGGCCGGGTCTACGCCGTTGATGCGCAGGGCCGTGCCACGGCGCTGGATGCCCGCAGCGGATCCACCCTGTGGTCGGTCGATCTGGCCCCCGATGATGAAGATGACAACGCCATTATCGGCGGCGGCATCGCTTACGATGACGGCCGGGTGTTCGTCACCACCGCCTACGCCGAGGTGATTGCCCTCGATGCCGCCACCGGCAAACAGCAGTGGCGCCAGAAAGTGACCGCCCCGGTCCGCGCGGCCCCGACCATCAACGGCGGCCGCGTCTTTGTCGCCACTCTCGACAACAAAGGGCTGGCACTGGCCGCCGATGACGGCCGCATCCTGTGGACCTATGCCGGGAACGAGGAAGGAACCACCGTTCTGGCCGCCGCCGCACCGGCGGTTGATAACGGCGTGGTGGTATTCCCGTTCTCCTCCGGCGAAGTGGTGGCCCTGCGCGTTGATACCGGCGCTCCGCTGTGGAATGACAGCATCATCGCCGCCCGCCGCACCGATGCCACCGGCACGCTGGCCACAATTGCCGCCCGCCCGGTGATTGATAACAACCGCCTGTTCGTGATCGGTCATTCCGGCCTGATGGTCGCGATTGATATGCGCACCGGGGACCGGGCGTGGGATCTGGAACTGTCCGGCCTGTCGCAGCCGTGGGTGGCCGGGGATTATCTGTTCGCGGTCTCCGTCGATGCCCAGCTGATCGCGGTTGATGCCCGCAACGGCAAGGTTCTGTGGGTGACCCCGCTGCCGCTGTGGAAGAACGAAAGCGACAAGACCGGCCGCATCCTGTGGACCGGCCCGGTTCTGGCCTCCGACCGTCTGATCCTGACCGGGTCACATGGCGAGGCCATGTCCGTCAACCCCTACTCCGGTCAGGTCCTTGGCCACATGGAGATGCCTGACGGCATCACCCTGCCGCCCGCCATTGCCGGGAAAGCCCTTTACTTCCTCAGCAACAACGGCGATATCGTCTGCCTGCGCTGATGCGTTGACACGGACGGGCCCCGGGTCCGTCCGTGCTGTTTGACCCTATGACCGCCTGTTCCTCCCGACGCGCCCTGCCCGGGGGGTTTGTTCTTTTTTCCAGAGTATCGCTCCCATGAGTTTCACCGTCGCCATCATCGGCCGCCCCAACGTCGGCAAATCCACGCTGTTCAACCGTCTGGTCGGGCGGCGTCTGGCCATCGTCCATGACATGCCGGGCGTGACACGCGACCGTAAGGCCCATAAGGCCGTGCTGGCGGGCATGGAATTCACCGTAATCGACACCGCCGGTCTGGAAGACACGCTGGATGACTCGCTGGAAGGCCGGATGCGTCAGCAGACCGAAGCAGCGCTGGATGAGGCGGACGTCACCCTGTTCCTGATCGACGCCCGCGCCGGGGTCACCCCGCTGGATGCCCACTTCGCCGATGTGCTGCGCCGCCATCCGACCCCGACGATCCTGTGCGCCAACAAGTGCGAAGGCAAAGCCGGGGCCCCCGGCCTGTTCGAATCCTACGGCCTCGGCCTTGGGGAGCCGGTACCGATCTCCGCTGAGCACGGCGAGGGGATGATGGACCTGTTTCAGGCCCTGCTGCCGTTCGCCCGCGCCGCCGGGGTCGAGGAAGAGCCGCAGGAAAAGCCGGAATTCGAACCCTATCCCGACGATGAGGAGGACGCCCCGGTCGGAGCCTCGGTGGTGCGGGAAACCGGCGACGGTGCCGATGATGACCGTCCGGTGCCGCAGGCGGGATCCGATGAGGATGACGATGACGACTGGGAAGGCCCCGGCGAGGACGAAGAGGACGACGAAGAGTTCCCGCCCTACGAAGAGCCGGGCCGTCCGGAACGCCCGTTGCAGCTGGCGATCGTCGGCCGCCCCAACACCGGTAAGTCAACGCTGATCAACCGCCTGCTGGGCGAAGACCGTCTGCTGACCGGCCCGGAAGCCGGGATCACCCGCGACTCCATCGAAGTGGACTGGGAGTGGCGCGGCCGCCGGATCCGTCTGGTTGACACCGCCGGTCTGCGTCGCCGCGCCCGCATCGAAGACAGTCTTGAAAAGATGATGGTCTCGGAAACCCTCAATTCCATCCGCATGGCGGAAGTGGTGGTCCTGATGCTGGACGCCAACATGGTGATGGAAAAGCAGGACCTGACCATTGCCCGCATGGTGATCGACGAAGGCCGGGCGCTGGTGATTGCCGTCAACAAGTGGGATGCCGTCGAAAACCGGAACGAATCGCTGCAACGGCTGAATGACCGGCTGCAAACCTCGCTGCCGCAGGTGCGGGGGATTCCCACCGTCACCATCTCCGGCCTGAAGGGCCACGGGCTGGACCGGCTGCTGGAAAACACCTTTGCCATCCACCGTATCTGGAACACCCGCGTCGGCACCAGCAAGCTGAACCGCTGGCTGAACGAGATGACGGAGCGGCACCCGACCCCGCTGTCCAAGCTGGGCCGCCGCATCCGCCTGCGCTACATGACGCAGGTCAAGACCCGTCCGCCGACATTTGCCATCTTCGCGTCGAAGCCGGATGAACTGCCGGACAGCTACATGCGCTATCTGGTCAACGGGCTGCGCGATACCTTCGGCATGGATGGGGTGCCGATCCGCATCTACATCCGCAAGCCGAAGAATCCTTACGCCAATAAGTAAGAAAACCGGGGGAGACCATCATGGCCTCCCCCGGTTCCGTTCCGGGCCGACAGAGCCGGTTTTACACCGAGGCGTTCTCCCGCTCGCGCAGATCCCTGCGGCGGATCTTGCCGGTCGGGGTCATCGGCAGGCTGTCCATGAACTCCACCGCCCGGGGATAGGCATGGGCCGCCATCCGGGTCTTGATGAACATCTGAATGTCCTCAGCCAGCGCCGCATCCCCCTGCCAGCCGTCTTTCAGCACCACGAAGGCCTTGACGATCTCGGTCCGCACCGGGTCCGGCACCCCGACCGCCGCCGCCATCGCCACCGCCGGATGCTTCAGCAACGCGTCCTCGATCTCCCCCGGGCCGATCCGGTATCCGGCGGAGGTGATGACATCATCATCCCGGCCCAGGAACCACAGGTAACCGTCACTGTCCTGCTGCCCCAGATCGCCGGTCAGCAACCAGCGGGTGCCGTCGGCCGCCGTGACGAATTTCTCCTCCGTCGCCTGCGGATTGTTCCAGTAGCGCAGGAACATCACGGGATCCGGAGACCGCACCGCGATGCTGCCGGTCTGCCCGGCAGGCAGGCGGCTGCCCCCGGCATCAATCACCGCCACATCATGCCCGAAAATCGGCTGCCCCATCGATCCCGGCTTCACCGGGGCAATGGCGGCGCAGTTGCCGACAATCAGGTTACATTCCGTCTGACCGTAAAATTCATTCAGGGTCAGGCCGAAGGTCTCCTGCGCCCAGTCGATCAGTTCCGCCCCCAGCGTTTCCCCACCGGAACCGATGGAGCGCAGCCGGTAGTCAAACCGTCCGCGCGGGTTTTCCACCTGCCGCATCAGCTTCAGGGCGGTCGGCGGCATAAACACATTGCGCACCCTGTGGCGGGCCATCAGCGCAAAGGCCTCTTCCGGGTCAAACTTGCGGGCCCGGTGGGCCAGCACCGGAATTCCGTGGTGCAGGCTGGGCAGCAGAACGTCAATCAGTCCGCCGATCCACGCCCAGTCCGCCGGGGTCCAGAACAGGTCATCGGGCTGCGGAAAGAACTCATGCGGCAGCTCCACCCCCGGCAGATGCCCCAACAGCACCCGGTGGGCATGCAGTGCCCCTTTCGGCTTGCCGGTGGTGCCGGAGGTATAGATGATCACCGCCGGGTCATCGGCCAGTGTCTCAACCGGCACAAACCCGTCGGAGGCCAGCGCCACCGCATCCCAGAAGTCGGTGGTTCCGGCGCCGCCGCCAACGCACAGCACGCTGCGCAGACCCGGCAGGTCGGCCCGCAGATCCAGCACCCGGTCGCGGTTGGCAGCATCGGTGATCAGTGCCGCCGCCCCGCAGTCGTTCAGGCGGTACGACAGCGCTTCCGGCCCGAACAGGGTGAACAGCGGCACCGCCACCGCCCCCAGCTTGTAGGCGGCGATGTGGCTGACCACGGTTTCATAGGACTGCGGCAGGAAAATCCCGATCCGGTCCCCGGTCTGGATCCCTTTCCCCCGCAGGGCGGAGGCCAGACGGTCCGAATCCGCTTTCAGCCCGGCAAAATCATGAACCCGGACCGAGCCGTCAGCCTCCTCAATGATCACCGCCGGGGCCTGTGGGCGGGCGGCGGCATGGCGGTCACAGATATCGACCCCGATGTTGTAGCGCTCTGGGATTACCCAGCGAAAGGCTGCCCGTCCGGCAGCCCAGGTTTCCACCCGGTCAAGCATTCACGTTTCCTCAGGTTCCTGTTTCAGGGGGGGATGAGGCGTTGTTGACGGCAGGAAGCCCGGCCGCCAATTCACCATTCGTTATTATGTTAACCTATACGTAAATCCTGATTGGCGGTCATATCCCGCATAGGGTAAAGTACGGTGTAACAGGGAGGACCGCCACAGCGTCCTACAAGACAAACACTCCAGCAACCAAATGCCAAGAGGGTCCCATGCCGTTGCCCAAAGCCTTTGAAGGCCGCCTGCGCCTGCCGGTTGTCGCCGCCCCGATGTTTCTCGCCTCCGGCCCAGATCTGGTCATTGCCTGCTGCAAGGCCGGGGTTGTCGGCACCTTCCCGGCCCTGAACCAGCGCACCACCGAAGGCTTCGAGGACTGGCTGAACACCATCGAATCCGCCCTGACCCCGCAGGATGCCCCGTTTGGGGTTAACCTGATCGTCCATAAGACCAATCCCCGGGTTCAGCCGGATCTGGAGGTGATCGTCCGCCACCGGGTGCCGCTGGTGATCACCAGCCTTGGCGCGGTGAAGGATGTGGTCGATGCCGTCCATTCCTACGGCGGGGCGGTGTTCCATGATGTCACCAACCTGAAGCACGCCCGCAAGGCGATCGCCGCCGGGGTGGACGGGCTGATCCTCGTCTGCGCCGGGGCCGGTGGCCATGCCGGCACCCTCAACCCCTTCGCTCTGCTGGCGGAAATCCGCGCCGAATTCACCGGCACCATCCTGCTGGCCGGAACCCTGTCCACCGGGGACCAGATCGCCGCCGCCCGGCTGCTGGGGGCCGATCTGGCCTATATGGGCACCCGCTTCATCGCCACCCGGGAATGCGCCGCCCAGCAGGCCTACAAGGATATGGTGGTCAGCGCCGGGGCCTCTGACATCGTCTATACCCCGGCGATTTCCGGCATTCCGGCCAGCTTCCTGCGCCAGAGTCTGGAACAGGCCGGAATCGACGCCGCCCGGCTGGCCGAACGCCCGGACATTGACCTGCATACCGAACTGAACAGCAAAGCCAAGGCCTGGAAGACCATCTGGTCGGCCGGACAGGGCGTTGCCGCCATCAACGATCAGCCGACGGTGGCTGAGCTGGTGTCCCGTCTGGAACAGGAATACCGCGCCACGCTGGGCAACGCCGCCGTCCTTTTACAGGAGCAGGCGGTTCCGGCCTGAAACAGCCCGGTTCCTCAAAACGCCACAGGCCGGAGGTTTCTTCCTCCGGCCTGTGCTGTTTGTCCGGGATCCCGGAAAGACTGACTGACACGCCCTATTTGATCGGAGCCCCGGCTTCGCGGGACTTGTAGACATCCAGCCCTTCCAGCACCACGCCGTCAAAGCCCAGATCCATGATCCCGGCAAAGGTCTTGCCCAGAATCGCCTGCCACTCGGTGTTCCAGTACTGCACCTCAAACGCCCCCGGCTGCGACAGAATCGGCAGTTCCAGCCAGCGCGGCGATCCGGCCCGCCAGTCACTCTTCCAGTAATATTTGGTGTCAAAGGCGTGGGTGACATCCATCCGCGCCAGCACCAGCCGCCGCGCCCCCAGCTTTTTGAACTTCAGGGCCCGCACTTCCTGCGGGGTCAGCGGTTCCACATCCCGGTAGAACGGATCAATGGCGAGGATATCAAAGTTGGTGCCCTGCAGGGCGTCCAGCCAGTGCTTTTTGCTGGGATAGCCGCTGTTGCTGTCCAGCAGCAGGAAGTTGCGGGCATCGGCCAGCGTCACCACATTCTCGGAACTCTCGTTCAGCGGCACGGCGGCAGACAGGTCCTGAAGCGGCCCCCGCCCGGCATCCAGATGCGGGATGATCCCCTGACGCCGGGCGGCCCGGTAGGCATCCGGCAGGGTCTGCACCGAGCCGCAATGATCCGCCGACAGCATGGTCAGGCCGGTCTGGCGCAGCATCTGCACAAAAGCGGCGGAGGCGGTCGGGATTTCAACACAGAACTGGCCGTCCAGAATCACGCCGTCGATCAGCTTGGCATACTGGCGCATGACAGTGCCCGCCGGTTCCACCGGAACCGCCAGACCATCCGGGGTGCGCAGGCGCTTCAGCTCCTCCAGCTTGACCTCGTATTCCCCTTTGACGACCAGACCGAGGCCGCCCCGGGAGACGATGGAAAAATACTGGTTCTTGTGGCGGGCAAATTCCCCCAGCGCGGTGACGGTCTGGCGCAGGGCGTTGCGGTAATCGGGGACTTCCAGCGGGGCCGCCGCGCTGCCGCGCAGGGGATCCGCCCCCGGCCCGCGCGGGGCAGGCTGCTGCGCCAGTGCCGGGCCAGACAGCATGACAGCCATCAGCGCCGCCAGGCCTCCGCGCCGGGCGGTCATCCAGCCTGTTTTCCCCGTCTGTGCCCGTTTGCCCACCTTGACCCTCATTGCTTGTCTTCAGCCTGCCGCCACGTTTTCCGCCACCAGACGCCCCAGTGCGAGGGAAGCCGTTAATCCCGGCGACTCTATGCCGTAAAGGGTAAACAGTCCGTCTACGCCGGTCTGTGACGGGGAGTGGAGGATGAAATCTTCCGCCGCCGCCCGGGCCGGATGCGGTTTTGGCCGCACCCCGGCATAGCCGGCAGCCAGTGCCCCATCCGGCAACCCCGGCCAGTACCGGCGGACCGCCGCATAGAACACATCCCCCCGCTGCGGCTGCACCTGATAGTCGATGGCGTCCGGATCCGCATGGTCCAGCCATTCCACATCCGGGCCAAACCGTCCGCGCCCGCCCAGATCGACGGTGTAATGCACCCCCAGCCCGCCGTTGACCGGCACCGGATAGACCAGCGTACGGAACGGCGGGGCGGTGGTCAGATCAAAATAATTGCCTTTGGCGAGGGACAGCGGCGGAACCGACGCCGGGTTCACCCCGTCAATGGAGCGGGACACGTGCTGCGCCCACAGACCGGCACAGTTGATCACGGTGCGGGCCTTCAGGGTCATCGGCTCCGCCCCGCCGCAGCACAGACGGATCCCGCCGTCCTCCGCCGCCCCGGACAGCACCGGGGTGTTCAGCGCCAGCATCGCCCCGTGCTCCTCCGCCACCCCGAGGTAACTGAGCATCAGACCATGACTGTCAATAATTCCGGTTTCCGGTGACCGCAACGCCGCCACGCAGGACAGGGCCGGTTCCAGCGCCATCGCCTGCGCCCCGGTCAACGGCTCCAGCGCCACCCCGTTGGCTGCGGCCTTCTGGCGCAGGGCCTCCAGCGCCTCCGCCTCCGCCGCGTCGGTGGCCACGATCAGCTTGCCGACCTTGCGGGCGGTGACACCACGGGCGGCACACCAGCCATACAGGGCCGCCCGGCCCTCAACACACAGCCGGGCCTTCAGGCTGCCTGCGGGATAATAGATCCCGGCATGAATCACTTCGGAATTGCGGGCACTGGTGGCGGTGCCGATCGCCGGACCGGCCTCGACGATCACCACCTCCCGCCCGGCCTGCGCCAGCATCGCCGCGACAGCCAGACCGACAACCCCGGCCCCGATCACCACCACATCCACCTGATCCATCGGTTCCATCCCTGCCGCTTGCCCGGCGGGAACCGTCCCGGTCAGGCTGGAGAAAACTCAAGCAGGGCCGGGGCCCGCTCGACAATCGCTTCCAGAATACGCGCCGCCTGATCCTGACGGCGATGGGTGGCACCGTCAACCAGACCGGTGAAGCGCGGGTCTTCCAGAAATTTGCGGGAATCATACAGGGTTTTGATTTCGCGGACAAAAATCTCCCGCGATCCCAACGGCAGATGCGGTTCTCCCGCCAAAGCCTCCAGAAAGCGCAGGGATGTTTCCATCAGGACGGACCAGATCGTCACCGTCAACCGGTCGAACTGGGTTTGCAGCCCGTCCCGCCCGGGGCCGTGGTACAGATCAATCCGCCGCTCGATCACGATCGAAAACGCCCAGCATTCCGCCGCAACATCGCGGCAGCGGGTGAAGTCGGCGTAGCGGCTGCCCCCCGGCCGTCCCATCAGGCCACCCCGGCTCCAGCGCGACAGATCATTCAGATCATCGGTCTTCGCATGCAGGATTTGCAGAAACCGCAGAATATTCAGGCGCTCTGTCTCCGAGGAGAACAGCATCGCGCTCCGTTCCGATGCATCAGGCATGACTTTAACCTATCGGTCTTACACGTCAGACAGACTCATCGCCCCATCCAGCGGTTTACGCCCATGTTTGCATGCTGGCGGTCAACCGCTCCCCCTTTTGTTGTAGCCTGTCTGGCCAGTACCCGGCAATGCAGAATTCGGTCCTGCTTGCCGGGACCGGTGCGGCGGGTTAGGAGTTATGTCCCCCGCCCCTTCCCTGCCCGGACTCTCCCCAGCATGTCGAAGTCTCCGCTCTACGCCACCCGGCACTCCGTCTGCCCGCATGACTGCCCCAGCGTCTGTGCGCTGGATGTCGATCTGGTCGCCCCAGACCGGGTCGGACGCCTGCGCGGGGCGCCGCAGCCTTATACCGACGGCGTGATCTGCGCCAAGGTGGCGCGTTACGAGGAACGGGTCCATCACCCCGGGCGACTGATGACCCCGCTGAAGCGGACCGGCCGCAAGGGCAGCGGTGAGTTCACCCCGATTTCGTGGGACGAGGCACTGGATACCGTCGCCGCCGCCTTCCGCAAGGCCACCGAGGAGCACGGCAGCGAAGCGGTCTGGCCGTACTTCTATGCCGGAACCATGGGGCTGGTGCAGCGCGATGGCATTGAACGCCTGCGCCACAGCCTGCGCTATTCCCGCCAGCACTCCACCATCTGTGTCGGCACCAGCAGCCCCGGCTGGGCCGCCGCCGTCGGCAAGGGCACCGGCACTGACCCCCGGGAGATGGCGGACTCTGACCTGATCGTCATCTGGGGGGCCAACGCGGTCCACACGCAGGTCCACGTGATGAACTGGGTGCAGAAGGCCAAAAAAGGCCGGAATGCCAGGTTGGTGGTGGTGGACCCCTACCGCACCGCCACCGCCGAGAAGGCGGACCTGCATCTGATGCCGATGCCGGGCACCGATGCGGCACTGGCCTGTGCGGTGATGCATGTGCTGTTCCGCGACGGCCATGCCGACCGGGCGTGGATGGCCCGCCACACCGATGTTCCGGCGGAGCTGGAAGCCCACCTGCAAACCCGGACCCCGGAGTGGGCCGCCGCCATCACCGGCATCCCGGCGGAACAGATTGAAGCCTTCGCCACCCTGTACGGCAGCACCAGACGCAGCTTCCTGCGGCTGGGCTACGGCTTCACCCGCAACCGGCTGGGCGCGGTCAGCATGCATGCCGCCGCCTGCCTGCCCTCCGTCACCGGGGCGTGGGACCATCCCGGCGGCGGGGCCCAGTATTCCCTGTCCGGGGATTTCGGCGTAGACCGGACGCTGGTGCAGGGCCTTGATGCCGTGGATCCGTCGGTGCGGGTGCTGGATATGAGCCGGATCGGCCCGGTCCTGACCGGCGACCGCCGCGATCTGGGCGATGGCCCGCCGGTGATGGCGATGATCGTGCAGAACACCAACCCCGCCGCCGTCGCCCCACACACCGCGCTGGTGCGGCAGGGTCTGGCCCGGGAAGACCTGTTCCTGTGCGTGCATGAGCAGTTCATGACCGAAACCGCCCGCTACGCGGATATCGTCCTGCCCGCCACCATGTTTCTGGAACATGACGACATCTATGCTGCCGGGGGCCATCCGTTCCTACAGGCGCACCGCCCGGTGATGGCGGCCCCGGGGGAATGCCGGTCCAATCACGAAGTGATCTGTGCGCTGGCGGCCCGACTGGGGGCCGACCACCCCGGTTTCGCCCTGAGTGCGTGGGACCATGTGGACCATATGGCCCGCAGCGTCGGCCTGTCCGGCGGTGACGAACTGATCGAAAAGCGGTGGGAATTCCGGGGCCGCAGTGGCGACGAGGCCCGGTTCCGCTCCGGGTTCCCGCATGCGGACGGCAAATTCCATTTCGCCCCGCAGTGGGAAAACTACGGCCCGCTGCATGCACAATTGCCGAAACTGCCGGACTTTGTGCCGATCATCGACATGCCCGATGCCGATCATCCGTTCCGGCTGGTGGCCGCCCCGTCGCGCAATTTCCTGAACACCACCTTCAGCGAAACCCCGACCAGCCGGAAGCAGGAACGCCAGCCGACCGCCCTGATCCACCCGGATGTCTGTGCGGATCTGGGCCTGACCGACGGTGGCCGGGTGCGGATCGGCAACCGCCGCGGCAGTGTGGTGGTGGCGGTCCGCGCCTTCGATGGCCTGCAACGGCAAACCGTTGTCGTTGAAGGTATATGGCCAAATGATGACTTTGCCGATGGGAATGGTATCAATACACTGGTATCGGCTGAACCGGCGCCGCCGAATGGGGGAGCAGTGTTTCATGACACTGCCGTTTGGTTGCGGGCGGAGGCTGTGGCATAAGGGCACCGTGGCATAACGCGGGGGCAGAACGCCCCCGGCTGCGGAGCGCCCCACAGAAACTGGGTATAACAGGGCAGGAACCGTCCCGATGAGTCAAAACACCGCGCATGTGATCGTCGTCGGCAACGAGAAAGGCGGATCCGGCAAGTCCACTGTCTCCATGCATCTGATTGTCAGCCTGCTGCGCGGCGGCCTCCGGGTGGGGACCATCGACCTCGACGCCCGGCAGGCCACCCTGACCCGCTATATCGAAAACCGCAAAACCTATGCCGAGAAGCACGGCATCACCCTGCCGATGCCGGAGCATTATCCCCTGCTGCCGTCCGGCGATCAGCCCCGGGATGAGGAGATCCTGCGCGGGATCATCCGCGATCTTCAGACCCGCTGTGACACCATCGTCATCGACACCCCGGGGTCGGACACCTATCTGTCGCGGGCCGGGCATTCCTTTGCCGATACCCTGATCACCCCCCTGAACGACAGCTTCATCGACCTTGACGTGCTGGCCCGGGTTGACCCCGATACCATGCAGATCAAAGGTTACAGCCACTATGCCGCCATGGTGTTCGAGGTGAAAAAGCGCCGCGCTGTCCGCGACGGCGGGCAGATTGCCTGGGTGGTGCTGCGCAACCGCCTGTCGCATCTGGCCGCCCGCAACAAGCAGGACATGGAACGGCTGGTGGCGGAACTGTCAGACCGGCTGCGGTTTGTCCACATTCAGGGTCTGGGGGAACGGGTGATCTTCCGCGAACTGTTCCTGACCGGCCTGACCCTGCTCGATCTGAACAAGGATGGGGTGGAGCTGGAAATGAACATGTCCCACGTCGCCGCCAAGCAGGAGCTGCGCGCCCTGCTGGACGCCATCGGCAAGGCGCACGCCAAGCTGACCGGCGCCGCCTGACCGGACCGGAGCGATGATCCTCTCCCTGCTGGCCGGGGCCGCCCTGATCTTCGGGATCATGTTTGTCGGCAACTGGCTGATGCGGTCGCCTTCCGGCAGCCTGAAGCGCCGTCTTGGCGGCGGGCTGATCCCGCTGCTGCTGGTGCTGGTCGCCGTTCTGGCCCTGACCGGACGGCTGGGGCTGGCCTTTGCCACCCTGATGGCGATGGCCCCATGGGTGATGCGCGGCCTGCAAATGTGGCAGGCCGGACGGACCATCCGCGATATGCTGCGCCCCCGCCCGAAACCGCAGGCACAGACAGAGACGCGACAGGCCCCGTCGCCGCCGCGCCCCGGCACCATGGACCGCTCGGAGGCCCTGCGGGTCCTGGGTCTGCCGGAGACGGCAACAGCCGACGAGGTCCAGGCTGCCTACCGCCGCCTGATGGGGCAGGTCCACCCGGACAAGGGCGGATCGGACTGGATGGCGGCCAAACTAAATGAAGCCCGCGAGCGCCTGCTGTCTGACTGACCACCGCAGCTCTCCCCGGCCACGAAAAACGGCGCACCGTGCGGATGCGCCGTTTCTGTTTATCCGTCAGGACGGTTCCACCGGATCAGGATTCAGCGCGGAACCCCTGCGCCACCAGATACAGCTCCGGGCTTTCCTTGCGGCTGGACAGCGGCTTGACGTGCTTGACCGACGGGCAGCGCTTCTTGATCTCGGTCAGCAGCTCGTTGATCGCGCCACCGTTGAACACCTTGCAGATGAAGGTGCCGCCGGGGGCCAGCACTTCCTCGGCGAAGGCCCACGCCACTTCCAGCAGGGCGATGATGCGCAGGTGGTCGGTCTGCGGGTGGCCGGTGGTCGGTGCCGCCATGTCGGACATCACCACATCAGCCCGGCCGCCCAGCGCATCCTTCAGCAGATCCGGGGCCTTGGGATCGAGAAAGTCGAGGGTAATGCAGTGCGCCCCCGGAATCGGACCCCATTCCAGAATATCAATCCCGACCACGGTGCCGCCGCCGGGCTGACCGGCCTTGGTGCGGTCCACGGCAATCTGGGTCCAGCCGCCGGGGGCGGCCCCCAGATCGACCACCCGGATGCCGGGCTTCAGGAATTCAAACTTCTCGTCCAGCTCAATCAGCTTGAAGGCCGCCCGCGACTTATAACCACGGGCCTTGGCCTCGGCCACATAGGGGTCGTTCAGCTGGCGCTGGAGCCACAGGGTGGAAGACAGCTTCCGCCCCTTCGCCGATTTAACGTGAACGGACTTCATCCGCACGGTCGGCAGCGCGCTGGACTCCCCACCGGGAGCACCGCCGCTGCGGCCTGTGGAACGGGACCCCGGACGGGACGCGCCGGGACGGGTAGGCTTCTGCGCCATGAACTTCAGATCGCGATCAGTTGTGAAGAGGGAAAAACCGGCGTGAACGGACGCCGCGACACGGTGGGCGACCGCCCTTGCAGGTCGGTATCGCCCATAAGCCCTAAAAGCATGCCTTCGCGCAAGCCCCGGTCGGCCACCGTCAGCCGCCCCATCGGCCACAAGGCACAGATGGCATCCAGAATGGCACAGCCCGCCAGCACCAGATCAGCCCGCTGCGGGCCGATACAGGGCGATTCCACCCGCTGCCGGTGACTCATCGCCGCCAGAGATCTGGTCAGGCGGGCGATATCCGTAAACTCGATACAGATGCCATCCACCGCCGACCGGTCGTAGCGCCCGAGGCCAAGGTGCAGGCCGCCCAGCGTGGTACAGGTGCCGGAGGTGCCCAGCATCTGCGCCTCGCCCCGGGCGATGAATTCCCCGATCCGGTGACGTTCCTCAAACGGGCGCAGACAGCAGGCAACGTGATCCATCACCGCCTTATAGGTGCGGCTGCACAGATCGCCGCCACCGCAGGCCTCGGCCACAGTCACCACGCCCAGCGGCAGGGTGGCGAAGCCTTCGATACAGGGATAAGGGGAATCGGTCAGCTTGACCCACAGCAGTTCGGTCGATCCGCCGCCGATATCAAACACCAGCGCATAGGGCTGGTCACGGGTCAGCAGGCTGGCACAGCCCGCCAGCGCCAGCCGGGCTTCCTCATCAGCGCTGATACATTCCAGCGAGATCCCGGTTTCTTCGCGGGCACGGACGATGAATTCCGGACCGTTGACCGCCCGGCGGCAGGCCTCGGTCGCAACGTTGCGCGACACGGTCACCCCACGGCGGTCCATTTTATCGGCGCAACGCTTCAGCGCATCAATGGTACGGGTCTGCGCCGTGGACGACAGGCTGCCGGTAACGGCCAGCCCCTCCCCCAGACGGGTGATGCGGGAAAAGGAATCAATGACCCGGAAGCCTTCGGAGTCCGGATGGGCAATCAGCATACGGCAGTTGTTGGTGCCAAGATCAACAGCGGCATAGACATCCCCGCAGGCACCCGGCCGCAGGCCAACGGTGGATTTACCGTCAACTGTCTTTCCGGCCCCGGACCGGGAGGACCCGGAGCGCCCTTTGCCTCGCTGTGTTCCCTGCACCTGCACCTTTACTCCGTTTCTGTCGTCACAGACTTTATCTCCGGCGGGCTCCCGGATTTTCCGGTGCCCCTTGTCCGCAGCCCGGCCCCCGGGAAGAACAGCCTGAGCCACGGACCTTATAAACTAGGGACTCATCGTATCCTTTCCAAGAGCGCGACGGAAGCCCCGACCACCGCCTGAGACCGTAACAGAACACTCAGATCCGGCCCGGCCCCAAAACCGTGGAAAACCGCAGAGAACCGGCCCCTGAAATCCCCCTCTCAAAAAAAGTTCATCTTTTTTGAAAAAAGGTCTTTTCAGGTCTGAAAAGTCACGCTATAAGACCGGCCTCGCGACGATGCAGCGAACGACGACGAAGCGGAAACGGTCAAGGCCGAAACCAAAAAGTCGAAGGGAAACAGCAAAGTAGCGAACCCTGATGGGGGATAGTTTAACGGTAGAACAGCTGACTCTGACTCTGCTAGTCTTGGTTCGAATCCAGGTCCCCCAGCCAAAGCAAAAACCCCGGCCCACAAGCCGGGGTTTTTCGCATCTGCCGCCCGGGCATCCGCAGGGAGCACGATCCGCCCCGCGCGGCCCAGCCCCCTCAGCCCCGCACGCCGCATCACCGCGTGCCGCCCAGACCGGACCCTGACCGCGATGCCTTCCGCCCCGTCTTCCATCGCCCTGCCCGCCGAGACCACCCGCTTTCTGCTGCGCCTGTCGCCGGAAATCCTGCTGAAGTCGCAGCAGGTCCGCCGCCAGTTTCAGGAAACCCTGCGCCGCAACCTGCGCACCATCCTGACCCGGGAAGGGGTGGAGCACACCATGCGCCATTACCATGGCCGCATGATGCTGGATGTGCCGAAGGCGATGCGGGCCCGCACCCGCGACCTGCTGCCGAAAGTGTTCGGCCTCGGCAGCTTCTCGGTGATTGATGCGCAGGTGGACAACACCATGGAGGCAATCACCTCCGCCATGGTCAGCCTGTATGCCGACGCCATCCGCGGCAAACGCTTCGCCGTGCTGGCCAAGCGCATCGGCCCCCGGGTGATTTCCACCCGCGAGGTGCAGTACATCGGCGGCGGCATGCTGAAGGATCTGACCGGAGCCACCGTCGATCTCGATCACCCGGAGGTTCTGGTCCGCGTCGATATCACCGAGGAAGGCACCTACCTGTTCTGCGACCGGGTTGAGGGGGCCGGCGGCCTGCCGGCGGGCACTCAGGGCAAGGTGGTGTCGCTGGTGTCCGGCGGCTTTGATTCCATGGTCGCCTCGTGGCAGATGATGCGGCGCGGGGCCCGGATGGACTTCGTGCTGTGCAATCTGGCCGGGGCCTCGGCGGAACGCATGGTGCTTCAGGCGGTGAAGGTGCTGTGCACCCTGTGGGGCGGCGGCTTGCAACCGCGCTTTCATGTGGTGGATTTTCAGCCGCTGCTGGCCGATATCCGGACCCATCAGAAGCAGTCTTACTGGCAGATCACCCTGAAGCGCCTGATGTACCGGGTGGCGGAAGGCGTCGCTGCCGATATCCACGCCGGGGCGATTGTCACCGGCGAGGCGCTGGGGCAGGTTTCGTCCCAGACTCTGGCCAATCTGGTCACCATTGATGCCGCCGCCAGCCTGCCGGTGCTGCGCCCGCTGATCGGCATGGACAAGAAAGACATCATGACGCAGGCGCGGTACATCGGCACCGCCCCCATTTCGGAACACGTTCCCGAATACTGCGGCATCACCCCGACCAAACCGGCCACCACCAGCACCGTGGAGCGGGTGGCTCAGGGCGAGGTCGGGATGGATCCGGCTTTGGTGGACGCTGCGGTCCGGGACCGCAAGGTCATTGATGTCAACACCGTCACCGCCGCCGATCTGCGCACCCCCTACCTGTGGGCCGACAGCCTGCCGGAAGACGCCCGGCTGATCGACTGCCAGCCACCGGAGTTCTACCGCCACTGGCACGCCCCCGGCGCCCTGCATTACACCGTGGAAGACCTGAAGCGGCTGTATAAGGAGGTCCCGAAGGATGGGACTTACATCCTGTACTGTCACCGGGGCGTGCTGTCGGCGGTGATGGCGGAACATATGCAGCAGCGCGGCTATGCCGCCTATGCCTACCGGGGTGGCCTGACCAGCCTGCGGACCGAGCTGGGGTTAGACGACCTCGAGTTCTGAGACCCGCTCTGGCTCTGTGGACGCGGCCGTAACCAGCTCAACCCGGTTACGGCCGTTTTCCTTGGCGGCATACAGGCCGATGTCGGCCTGACGCAACATTTCTTCCAGACTGTCGCACAGCCCGGAGAACACCCCGAAGCTGGCGGTGATGGGGATCCGCACCCCGTCGTGTTCGACCACCATATCCTGCAATCCCTGCCGCAGGCGGTTGAAGAACGGCTCAATATCGTCCTGCCCCATGTTGACGGCGGCAATGGCGAATTCCTCCCCGCCCAGCCGCGCCACCAGATCGGTCTGGCGGCAGGAGGCCCGCAGTTCCGCCGCCACCGCTTTCAGCACCGTATCCCCGGCATCGTGGCCGTAGGTATCGTTCACCCGCTTGAAGAAATCGACATCAACCATCGCCACGGTCAGGGTCAGGCGGTCCCGCGCCGCGCTGGCATACAGGGTATGCCCGGCTTCGAAGAAAAAGCGGCGGTTATGGATTCCGGTCAGGGCATCCTTGGTTGCCATCTCCGTCAGGGTATCGACCATATCCAGCACCCGCATGTTCTGGGTGATGCGGCAGAAGAACTCTTCGCGCAGAAACGGACGGTTGATGAAATCGTTGGCCCCGTACTTGATGAACTTGGCCGACAGGGCGCTGTCGCCGCCGGAGGACAATCCGATGATCGCCAGCCGGTCGCGGCCATGGCTGCGGCGCATCTCGCGCACCATATCCACGCCGTCCATCTGCGGCATATGGTAATCGGTGATCACCAGCCGGACCTGTGGATTTTCCCTCAGCACCCGCAGACCATCACGGCCATCCACCGCCTCCAGCACCTGAAAGCGGTAACTGCGCAGCAGATCCCCGACGTATTTGCGCACGGTGGAGGAATCATCCACCACCAGCACCGTAGTAGAGCGGTTCCGTTCGATCCGCTTCACCAGATCCATCATGTAATCGATGCTGGCGACGGAATCCTTGACCACATAGTCAATAATATCCTGCTCGAACAGCTGCTCGCGCATGGTCTCGGAATAAATGCCGGTAAAGACAACACAGGGAATGGACTGGCTGAGCAGCCACTGCACCGCCTCGCCGTTTTCGGCATCCGGCAGCACCAGATCAACCAGCGCCAGCATGAACGGCTTTTCGCTGGCCGCGACCGCCGCCTTGGTTTCCGCCAGCGACATGGCAGGCACGGCGGTGCCGCCAACCCGCTCCGCGACGGCTTTGCAGATGATATTAGAGAAGAATTTTGTATCTTCAACAACGAGAATATGAGAAGACTCAGGCATACAAATCCCCGTGCTCTTCCTTGTCTGCCCAACAGGCAGAGTGCCACAGGGCTTCCTTTCCGGCCATGCCTTTTTATTGTAAATTTGTCTGACAAATAGAAATTTTATCTATATTCCCCTGTGCGGATATAAAGATGACTGCAAATGATCCCGCCATGGCCGCCCTGCCCCCTGAAGCCCCCCACCCGCTGGCCGTCGGAGTGTCTTCCTGCCTGCTCGGGCAGAACGTCCGCTGGGACCGGGGCCACAAGCGGGACAGCTTCCTCTGTGACCGCCTCGGCCCGCATGTCCGCTACGTTCCGGTCTGCCCGGAGATGGGGATCGGCCTGGGAACGCCCCGGGAAACCATCCATCTGGAACGGCACGATGGCGCCATCCGCCTGCTGGGCACCCGCACCGCCACCGACCACACCGGGGCGATGACCGCCTTTGCCGACAGCACCGCCCACCTGCTTGCCGGGGAAGATCTCTGTGGCTACGTCTTCAAGAAAGACAGCCCCAGCTGTGGCCTGTTCCGGGTGCGGATTTACGACCCCCGCCCCGGCCACCCGCCGGAACGGACCGGATCCGGGCTGTTTGCCGCCGGAATCCGTGCCGCGTTCCCGGACCTGCCGATGGAAGAGGATGGCCGCCTGAATGATCCCCGGCTGCGGGAAAACTTCGTGGAACGGCTGTTCGCCTATCGCCGGGTGACGGACCTGTTCCGCGCTGACTGGCGGACCGGCGATCTGGTCGCCTTCCACAGCCGGGAAAAACTGGCGCTGATGGCCCACAGCCCGGAGGCCTACCGCGCCCTCGGCCAGCTGGTCGCCACCGCCAAGGGGCAGGACCGCACCGCCCTTGCCGCCAGCTACCGCAGCCAGTACATGGCCGCCCTGACCAAGCTGGCGACACCGGGCCGGATGACCAATGTGCTGAACCACATGGCCGGATATTTCCGGCGCGACCTCGACAGCGCGGACCGGCAGGAGCTGGCCGACACCATCACCGAATACCGGAACGGACTGGTGCCGTTGCTGGTGCCGCTGACCCTGATCCGGCATTACGTCCGCAAGTTCAATGTCAGTTATCTGGCGGACCAGACCTTTCTGTCCCCGCACCCGCGGGAACTGATGCTGCGGAATGCCCTGTAACCTCTCTGCTCCGGGCCTGACCCGGCGCAGGCTCCTGCTGGGGCTTGCCGCCGCCACGGCTCTGGCCGGGTGCCGCCCGGAATCCCCTGCCGCTCCCGGCGACCTGCCTTTTTCCCTGTTGTCCCCTGACGCAACGCGGGCTCTGCGTGGCCTGTCCACAGCAGACGCCCGCTCCGTGCTGACGCAGGCCGACCGGCTGGCCCAAATCCCTCCGGCCCCTTCCCGGCTCGTCCATACCGAACATGGCTATGCCGGACAACCGGCCTATGACGCAGGCGTTCAGGCGAAAACGCAGTGGTCCGCCGCCCTGACGCTGGGGCTGGCGGCCGCCATCGGCGGCAACGGTCATCACCTTCAGGCGACGGTGGCCCTGCTGGAAAGCTGGGCCGAGGTGTATCAGCCCAGCTTCAACCCGATTGATGAGGAAGGTCTGGATGACCTGATGCTGGCGGCGGACCTGATCCGCCCACTTCATCCGCTGCCGCAGTTCTCAGAGTTTCTGGCACGGATTGCCGATGGTTACCGACAGGCCCAGCAGGACAGCACCCAGCGCCCCCTCCGCGACAGCGACCGCAACAACTGGAACGCCCATCGCCTGAAGCTGGCAACGCTGGCCGCTTATGGCACCGGCAGCCGGGAGCGGATCGCCGCCCTGCCCGCATTACGGGACCGGCATCTGGCCCGGGCGATTGCGGCGGATGGCGAAGTGATCGACTTCCGGCAGCGCGACGCCCTGCATTATGTCGTCTATGCCCTGCATCCCCTGTGCATGGCCTGCCTGTCATCCCGGGCCCATGGAGACATCTGGCTCAACCGGACCCAACCCAGCAGTGGCAGCCTGCGGATGGCCCTGCACTGGCTTCTGCCCTATGTTCGCGGGGAGCGGACGCATGAAGAATTTGCCGCCACCACCGTGCCGTTTGACCGGGAACGGGCCGCCGCCGGGGTCAAAGGGTTCCAAGGGCAATGGGACCGCCGGGGGGCGATTCCCCTGATGGCGCTGGCCGCCCGTCTGGCTCCGGATGAGTTCAGCGCCGATGCCGAGGCCCTGCAACAGCAGACGGCAACCCGCCCTCCGGCATGGCTGCGCCTGACACGGGCAGGCTGACTGCGCGACTGCGTCGCATTTCCATAATTATTGAAGGACTATCCGAGACCGGGTAAGGTAGGCCCACCCTGTCCGGGAGATCTGACCATGCGCGCCCTGCCCTGTTTCTCTGCCGCCGCCCTGACCGCCCTGTTCGCGCTGTCCCCCATCGCCCGGGCAGCGGATTACGCGACACCGGAGGCGCTCGGCGAGGCCCTGTTCTTTGATACCGCCCTGTCGAAGAACCGCACTCAGGCCTGCGCCACCTGCCACGACCCCGCCGCCGCGTTCACCGACCCGCGCCCCACCGCCGCCGTCGGAAAGTTATCACTGGGGGATGATGGAAAATCCTTTGGCAACCGCAACACCCCGACCGCCGCCTACGCCCGGTTCAGCCCGCCGTTCAGCCGGTCCGCCGGGGGAGTTTATTCCGGCGGTCAGTTCCACGATGGCCGGGCCGCCACGCTGGAAGATCAGGCAGGCGGGCCGCCGTTGAACCCCAAAGAAATGGGGATGCCGGACAAAGCCGCCGTCCGCGACCGGTTACGGGAAAACCCGGCCTATGTGGCGGCCTTCCCGGCCCTGTACGGCCCCGGCACGCTGGACACCGCCGACGGGGCCTATGCCGCCATGACCCGGGCGCTGGCGGCCTATGAGCGGACGCAGGAGTTTTCCGCCTTTGATTCCCGCTATGACCGGGCCCTGCGCGGAGAACTGACCCTGACCCCGCAGGAGGAACTGGGCCGCACCCTGTTCTTCTCCAATCAGTTCACCAACTGCCGCCAGTGCCACCAGCTGCAACCGCAGGGGGGTATGGCGGAGGAAACCTTCAGCAATTACCAGTACCACAACATCGGCGTGCCTGCCGATCCGCAGGCCCGGACCCTGTTCGGCTATAAGAAGAAAGAGGCCGACCGCGGACTGGCCGACCATCCGCAGCTTGCCGACGCGGCGGCGCAGACCGGCAAAGTCAAGGTGCCGACCCTGCGCAATGTCGCCGTCACCGCCCCCTATATGCACAACGGGGCCTTCCGGGATCTGCGGACGGTGATTCTGTTCTACAACACCTTCAACACCCGCAACCCGCAGCGGAAGATCAACCCGGAAACCGGAAAACCGTTCGGCCCGCCGGAATTCCCCGCCACCGTTTCCCGCAAAGAACTGGAATCCGGCCCGGCACTGGATGACAAACGGGTGGATGCACTGGTGGCGTTCCTGCGCGCCCTCACTGACCGGCGCTATGAGCCCCTGCTTCCGCCCGGCTGACATCGGCCTTGCCCGATCACGCGACCGGGACCAGACCGGCATCAGGAAAGCCACCTCCGCAGCGGTCAGTCCACTTCCGCCCACAGCACATCTTCAATGCGGGTGGCACCGGTCACCGCCATCACCAGCCGGTCAACCCCCAGCGCAATCCCGGCACAGTCCGGCAACTGGCCCACAGCCTCGATGAAACTGTCGTCAATCGGATAGCGGAGACCGTAGAGGCGCTCCTTCAGATCCATGTCGTGTTCAAAGCGCCGCCGCTGCTCCACCGGATCAGTCAGTTCGCCGAAGGCATTGGCCAGTTCAACCCCACGCAGATAGATCTCGAAGCGTTCGCAGACCCGCACATCCTCCGCTGACCGCCGCGACAGCGCCGCCATCGAGGCGGGCCAGTCGTGCAGGATCACCGGGCGTTCCTCGCCCAGACGCGGCTCAATCTTTTCCAGAAAGATATGGAAGAAGGCATCATCCCAGCTGTCGTTCCCGCCGGTATAGATGCCAATCCGGGCCGCCTCTGCCTTCAGGCGGGTCGGATCCGGGGCCGGAGAATACGGGTCATCAACGGTGCCCAGCACATCAATCCCGGCATAGCGCAGAAAGGCATCCTGCACGGTCAGGCGCTCACACGGGCCGGAGAGGCCGACGGCGGCAAACAGGCCGTCGCAGTCATCCATCAGGTCGCGGTAGGTTGCGCCCGGCCGGTACCATTCCAGCATGGTGAACTCCGGGTGATGCCGCTCCGAGCGTTCGCCGTTGCGGAACACCCGCGCCATCTGAAACATCGGGCCGAGTCCCCCTGCCAGAAGTTTCTTCATGGCGAATTCAGGACTGGTGTGCAGGAAAACGGTGCGGTCGCGGCTGGCGAACGGCTCTTCCAGCGTGGTGGAAAAAGCCCGCAGATGCGGTTCCAGCCCCGGCGACAGCTGCAACACCGGCGTCTCCACCTCCAGCAGGCCCTGCCGGGTGAAAAAGGCGCGGATTTCCGCGACAATGCGCTGCCGCTCCAGCAGGAACGGACGTTTACGGATCAATTCATCCCGGCTCCACCAGCGGCGGGTGGAGGGCAGGGACGCGGCGGCAGACGGGGCGGTATCGCGGGAGTCAGTCATAATACGCCGTTTATACCGGCCCAGACATGCTGTTGCCAAGCTGCCAACGACCTGTTAAGAAGCGCGCCAGAATTCCCCGAACATTTCCAGAAGTAACGACGCCATGAAGATTAACGCCAACCTGATCCGTCCCGGCATGGTCATCGAGCACGAAGGCCGGAGCTGGAGCGTCCTGAAGACCCAGATCGTGCAGCCGGGCAAGGGCGGCGCCTTCATCACCGTTGAAATCCGCGACGTTGATACCGGCAACAAGTCCAACGCCCGCTGGCGCACCGCCGACACCGTGGAAAAGCTGGATGTGCGTCAGATCGACTGCACCTACCTGTTCCAGGACGAGTCGGGCTTCAACTTCATGGACAAGGAAACCTTCGACCAGTTCCCGCTGAACGTTGAACTCGTCGGTGAAAAGGGCGGCTTCCTGCAGGACGGCATGGAAGTGGTGATCGACCTGATCGAAGGCAAGCCGGTTTCGGTGAAGCTGCCGACCACCGTCGTGCTGACCGTGACTGAATGCGAACCGGTGGTGAAGGGGCAGACCGCGTCCTCCTCCTACAAGCCGGGGATGCTGGACAACGGCATGCGCGTCATGATCCCGCCGCACATCGATGCCGGCACCAAGATCGTGGTCAACACCGAAGAGTGCGCCTACGTCGAACGTTTCAAGGGCTGATCGCTCTTACCGCTGTTTTGAAAGGCGAGCATTCCGCATGGCAGGACTGCTCGCCTTCCTGTTTCAGACCCCGGCCTGATGCGGCATACTGGCCGCCATCGTTCTCCGGTGCCCCGGCACCTGCGGGTCTCCATCGTGAATCTCTCTTGTGCAAGGACGTTGTGCGGCTATGGCTCTGCGCTCTCCCACCCTTAATGTTATGGTCATGGCCGCTGAGAAGGCCGCCAAGGGCCTGATCCGTGACTTCGGCGAACTGGAACAGCTTCAGGTTTCCGTGAAGAGCATCGGTGATTTCGTCAGCGCCGCCGACCTGCGCGCTGAAAAGATCCTGCGCCGCGAACTGGAAAAGGCCCGCCCCGGCTTCAGCTTTCTGCTGGAAGAAGGCGGCGTGATCGAAGGCAGCGACACCGAACACCGCTGGATCATTGATCCGCTGGACGGCACCACCAACTTCCTGCACGGCATTCCGCATTTCGCCATTTCCATCGGGCTGGAGCGGGCCGGAGAGATGGTCGCCGGGATTATCTTCAATCCCATCACCAATGATCTGTTCACCGCCGAAAAGGGCGGCGGCGCCTTCTGGAACGACCGCCGCATGCGCGTCTCCGGCCGCCGCAAGATCGACGAATGCGTCGTCGCCACCGGCATTCCGCACAAGGGCCGTGGCGAGCATCCGGCGTTCCTGCGTCAGCTCCAGAAGGTGATGGCCTCCACCGCCGGGGTCCGCCGCATGGGCGCGGCTGCCCTCGACCTGGCCTGGACCGCCGCCGGGCGCTATGACGCCTACTGGGAAACCCACCTGAACGCCTGGGACGTCGCCGCCGGGGTGCTGATGGTGCGCGAAGCCGGCGGGTATGTGTCCACCCTTGACGCCAAAATTGCCGATCCGGTCGCCTCCGGGGCGCTGCTGGCCTCCAACGAGCCGCTGCACTACGGCCTGCTGGCCCTGCTGAAGGACCGCAAGCCCGAAGCCGCGAAGGTTGAGGCGGCAAAAGCCGACACTTCCGGTACCGAAGGCTGATCCCCCGGATCGGCACAGACCCCGAAAACCCGGCCGGATCCATCCTGCCGGGTTTTTCGCGCCATCCCCCCGCCCTCTGCCCCCGGATCAATCCCATGCAGCTTGCTGACCGGGCGGGGAATGGTATAGTGTCGGCGGTTGTATGTCTGCCTCACCGGTGGACGCGGCACGTTTCCGCCGTCGCACAACCTTTTGATTCTTTCTGTGGTTTCTGGGCAGTAGGGGAGACCGCCTCGTGCGTCACGTATCCCGGTTGATGAGCAGCGGCAGCAGTGTGCTGGTTCTGGCCTTGGCTCTTTCGGTTGCCTCTCCGCACCGGGCGGAGGCACGCGGGGCCTATAACAGCGCTGACACGTCCGGGGTGATGGTCGACATGGGCGCGCTGGAAGACCTTGGCGGCGGCAGCAATCTGCCGGACCTGCTGCTCGGTCGTCCGGGGCAACCCGCCGCCAGCCCGTCGGCCACCGGCTCCCGCGGGATGCTGCTTCAGCCTGACCCCAACCGGGGCATCCACAGCCGCATGCTGGTTAACCCCGGCCTGATGCCGCCGAAAGGCCATGGCGTTGTCACCCTGACACCCCCGCCGGGCATGGCCCATCCCCCCGGACTGACGGAACTGCCGGAACTGGTTCCGGTGCCGCCAGCCGCCAGCACGCAAACCGGCAGCACGCCGACGGCCAGCGATCCGGTCACCTCGGCTCCGGCGGCGGTCGCTCCGCCTCCGGCCCCCGCGCCTGTCGCGGAAAGCCCCCCCACCCCGGCTCCGGCCGAACCCGCCCCGCAGCAGACCGCTTCCGCCCCGGCGACGGACCCGGCTCCGGCCGCTGTCAGCCGCCCTGCCGCCCCTGCCGTGTCCGGCAGCGCCCTGACCACCCTGTCGTTCAGCAGCAGCCAGACGGATCTGTCGGCTGATGCCCGCGCCGCCCTCGACGCAAGCCTTGCCAAGCTGGGCAGCAGCGGCTCGGTTCAGGTTCTCGCCTATGCCAGCGGCGACCGCGACAATCCGTCGAAAGCCCGGCGTACCTCGCTCAGCCGGGCGCTGGCGGTCCGGACCTATCTGATTGACAAGGGCATTGCCTCCAACCGGATTGATGTGCGGGCGCTGGGTGACCAGTCGCAGGGCGGCAGTGCCGACCGGGTCGATCTTTTCGCCGGATCGTAACCGACACAGCCCTGCTGAATCTGTACGCTGCCGTTGAGTAACGCCGCTGAGAGGTCTGAAGTGATGCGTATGACCCGTCCCACCCGCTTCCTGCTCCGCATGGGCCTGTTTCTGGCTGCGGTTGTCGGTGTCGCCGGGCTGCTGTCAAACGGTGTCATCCCCTATTTCATGTCCAATCCGGCCCTCAACGGCCTGATCATCGGGGTTCTGGTGGTCGGTATCCTGCTGAATGTCCGGCAGGTCCTGCTGCTGTCACCGGAAGTGGCGTGGGCTGAAAGTTTCCGTAAAGACCAGACGATGACCTCGGCCACCGCCGGACGCCTGCGCCTGCTGTCGCCAATGGCAACCATGCTGGAAGAGCATAAGGGGCGCGGCGGACGGTTTACCCTGTCGGCCCCGGCGATGCGGACCCTGCTGGATGGGATCGCCGCCCGCCTCGACGAAGCCCGTGATCTGTCCCGCTATTTTGTCGGCCTGTGCATCTTTCTCGGGCTGGTCGGCACCTTCTGGGGCCTGCTGGAAACCGTCGGCACCATCTCGCAGGTGATCGGGTCGCTGGAAGTGTCGGCGCAGGGCGATACCGCCGCGATGTTCGAACTGCTGAAGCAGGGACTGGAAAAGCCGCTGCACGGCATGGGAACGTCGTTCTCCGCCTCGCTGTTCGGCCTGTGCGGATCGCTGATCCTCGGCTTCCTTGACCTTCAGCTCGGGCAGGCCCAGAACGCATTTTACAACGATCTGGAAGAATGGCTGTCCGG
This sequence comes from Novispirillum itersonii, assembly GCF_014205675.1. GTDB lineage: Bacteria > Pseudomonadota > Alphaproteobacteria > Rhodospirillales > Rhodospirillaceae > Novispirillum > Novispirillum itersonii_A. The sequence goes on along the minus strand of NZ_JACIIX010000002.1, from coordinate 228,582 downwards.
TATTACCCGGCTGACCTCCGGCGGATCGGTCGGTGATGGGGAACAGTCGGTTCCGGCCTACATTCAGGCCCTGCTGGAACAGACCGCCGAAAGTATCGACGAGTTGCAGCGGGTGCTGACCCGCGGCGAAGAGTCCCGCAGCACCGCTGTCACCTATCAGCGCGATCTGGTTGACCGCCTGTCCACCCTGACCGATCAGATGCGGGCGGAACAGCAGGTGCTGCTGCGGATGGCCGAAAGCCAGATGGAGCTGAAGGGCCTGATCGCCCGCCTGACCGAAACCCTCAGCCGCCCGCTGTCCGGCGGCGGCATTGATGACACCAGCCGGTCCCACCTGCGCAACATGGATGTCGCCCTGACCCGTCTGGTCGACGAGGCCAGCCGGGGCCGGGATGATGCGGTGAAAGAAATCCGCAGCGAAATCAAACTTCTGGCCCGCACCATCGCCGCACTGGCCGAAGACGGCCGGGCCTGATCCGGACCGGACCCGAAACAGGAGGGCTGTGCGCCATGGCGCTGCGCCGCAACCGTCAGACCGTTGATATCTGGCCGGGCTTTGTCGATGCCCTCGGCAACCTGATCATCATCCTGATGTTCGTGCTGCTGGTGTTTGTCATGGCGCAGTTCTTCATGGGCCGGGCTCTGTCGGGGCAGGAAGCGGAACTGGGTCGCCTGACCGCGCAGATGTCGGAAATGGCCAACCTGCTGAAGATGGAACGGCAGTCCAACGCCGGACTGACCGCTGAAACCGAGCGCCTGAGCGGCGAACTGACCGTTCTGACCAGCAAAGCCAAGGCGCTGGAGGACCTGAGTGCCCAGAAAACCGCCGAAGCCGCCAAACTGGCAGCGGATATCGAAGCCCTTCAGGCCCTGAAAGCCACCCTCGAGAAGACCATCTCCGACAAAGACCGGTCCCTTGATGACGGAAAAGGCAAACTACAGGAACAGGAGCGCATTTCCGATCAGGCCCGGGCTCAGGCCGCCATGCTGCGCCAGCAGCTGGACGCCCTGCAACAGGAAATGGCCCGCCTTGCCGACTCCCTCGATGCGGCGGAACGGGCGAACAAGACCCAGGAAGTGCAGATTTCCGATCTTGGCAAGCAGCTCAACCGGGCCCTTGCCACCAAGGTGCAGGAATTGCAGAAGTACCGGTCGGAGTTTTTCGGCCGCCTGCGCTCCGTTCTGGGTGACCGTAAGGACGTGCGGATTGAAGGCGACCGCTTTGTGTTCCAGTCCGAGGTCCTGTTCCCCTCCGGTTCGGCTGACCTTCAGCCCGCCGGGCAGCAGCAGCTCGGGCGGCTGGCCCGCACCCTGCTGGATATCGCCAAAACCATCCCGGCGGATGTGAACTGGATCCTGCGGGTTGATGGCCATACCGACAGCCGCCCGATCGCGACTCCGCAGTTCCGTTCCAACTGGGACCTGTCATCGGCCCGGGCCATCTCGGTGGTGAACTATCTGATCTCGCAGGGAATCGATCCGTCGCGTCTGGCCGCCGCCGGCTTTGGCGAATTCCAGCCGCTGGAAATGGGATCGTCACCCGACGTTCTGGCCCGAAACCGCCGGATTGAACTGAAACTTGACCAGCGCTGAGCGGAATCCTGTGGACAGCGGCGCTTTTTGCCGCTTCTGTCTGCCTTTCCCCTTGCATGGTCACAATCTGCCGCGTATATAGGCGGCTCGTTTTTTGGAGAGCTGGGTTATGAAAAAGGATATCCATCCCGAATACCACGAAATCACCGTCATCATGACGGATGGTTCCGAGTTTAAGACCCGCTCGACCATGAAGGCGGACACTCTCCGGCTGGATATCGACCCGAAGTCTCATCCGGCCTGGACTGGCGTTCACCGTCTGGTCGACACCGCTGGTCAGCTGGCTAAGTTTAACAACAAGTTTGCCAAGTTCGGCCTCAAGGTCTAATCGACCCGATCCGATCTCGGTTTTCCCAGACGCCCGGCTTACGCCGGGCGTTCTGCTTTACGGCTCCCGGAAGTCGGGATCCAGCCAGCCCCTTCTTCGCAGACCAAGGGCAGCCGGATACCGCAATCTCACGAAAGATTGTCACTTCATCACAGGTCAGCCCTGATAAAATGGGTTAAGATCTGGACTCGGCTTGCCATCACACCCTATCTGCCTCTTTCCCCTGTCCCAACAGAAGTGATCCGCCCTCCGCCATGCCGACAACCGTCAACTTCGAGGTCTACGCACAAACCGAGCAGGGCTGGGTTCTGCAGGGCCGTTTCCCCAGCGACGACCGCGCCGGGGCAATCGAAGAGGCAAAAAATATCGAGTATTACGCCAAGGCACCGGTCAAGGTGGTGCGGGACACCTATTACTCTGAGAACAATTTCTCGGAAGAGCGGGTCGTGTACACCGGCAAGATCAAACCCCGGCCGGAAATGCCGGGACAGAGCGGCAAGCGCGGTCAGCGCAAAGGCGCCGCCGGGAGCCGGGGCGGCAGTGCCGGCGGCTTTGGCGACAGCGACCTCAGCCCCTTCTCCGAAAGCGATATCCTCAATAGCCATGGCCAGACCGACAAGGCCGGGGCCGGGGACTTTGTGTTCCGCCTGCTGATGGTCCTGATCCTGTCGCTGATCATCGCCATCTGCGGCACCGGGGTGTGTTCCCTGATCCTGACCCAGCTGGCCCGCACCGGACTGCCGTTGAGTGGCTCGACGCAATCCGCCCTGCTGTTCGGGGTCTTCGTCACCCTGTTCCTGATCAGCGTCGTCCCGATGGTCTCCAATTACGTTCCCCTGCAAGGGTTTCGCCGCCGGACCGCCGGGCATCACCATGATGTTGCCCCGGCCGGAGCGCAGGATTATCACCCGGATGATTTTGCCCCCAAGACTGCGCAGGCTCCCGAGGCCGCTACCGACCCCAAACCGGCGGAAGAGCGGAAGGACCCGCTGGATGCCATCCTCCCCGATGAGGCCCCGTGGCCCGGCTCCACGGTGCAGGAAGAACACGACCCCGACAAAGAGCGGGCCCGGCAGGTGGCAGAAGCCCTTAAGGAGCAGAAGCGCCTGAAGGAAGAGGCCGAAAAGCGCAAGGCCGACCGGCAGGCCGCACAGGAAGCCGCCCTTGCCGCTTCGGCAGACGCAGCCGCTGCCGCCTTTGAAGCGGCGGAAGCACCGGAACCCTTTACCGCCGAACAGAGCCTGTCGCAGGCTTATGAGCAGGCCCGGGTCACCATCATGCGCTTCCTCGGGGAAGTGATTGCCGCCCTGAAGACAACCCAGCCGGTTCTGGATGCATACAATAAGTTTGGGGTGAACCTGTATCTCGCCGGGGCCTGTGCCGCCCTTGCCACCACCCGCGCCCTGTCGCAGGACGAACAGGCTGCTCTGGTCCGGGAAGCCGTCGAGGTCGTCGGCAGCAAGCCGGAACAGGCCCGCCACCTGATCCTGCGGCTGGAAACCTACAACACCGAACCCCGCTATCAGGCGATGATCGAGGCCGGGCGTATCGCCATGCAGCATCACCTGACCGGCGACACCGACCCCTTCCATGCCCTTGGCGGGGTCATGAAGGACTGGAATACCCCGCAGACCCGCCAGCTCGCCAACAGCATGGTGACGATCCTGTTCACCGACATGATCGGTTCCACCGACATGACGCACGCCATGGGCGACGCTGCGGCACAGGATGTGATCCGCGCCCATAACACCATTGTCCGGAATGCCCTGTCCCAGAACCGGGGCAAGGAAGTCAAACACACCGGCGATGGCATCATGGCCAGCTTCGATGAAGCCATTGATGCGGTGCGGGCGTCGATCCAGATCCAGCGCGCGGTCAAAGCCCATAACCAGAAATGGACCAAGCAGCCCCTGCACCTGCGGATCGGCATGAACACCGGTGAGCCGATCATCGAGGAAAATGATTACTTCGGGGCCACCGTACAGGTGGCGGCCCGCGTCTGCGCCGCGGCGGGCATGGACCAGATCTGGATTGGCCCGGCCACCCACGAGCAGGTTTCCCGCGCCTCTGACATCAGCCTGTTCAGCCACGGTGCCCAACGGCTGAAGGGGGTCCGGGATGAGCAGACCCTGCATGAGGTCGTCTGGAACGGCGAGCGGGCTGCGGAACTGGATGCAATCCGCCGCTTCCGGGAGGCTGACCGTGCCGCCGCCGGAGAAGCCGCAGCGGCCCGCAACACCGGCAGCACGCCTTCCGGCACAGCCGCCACCGGGCCATCGGCCGCCCTGAAAGCATCCGAGCGGGCCGTCATGAAGCGCCGCCTGCCCCCGCTTGCCCCGCCGGGCAGCCTCAACGGCACTGCTGGCAAACCGGGCCAACCGTCGTCCCGGACACCCGGAAAGTAAGCACGCCTCAAGCCCCGCTGAAAAAGCCAACCCACACCCTGTGAAAACAGGGTGGTGACGCGTGGCGGTTTCCAGAAAAAGAGAGGGTTGAAGCCGCCCGCGCGAAGGCCACAGAGCCTTTTGGCACAGCGCCCCGACAGCCCCCGCCTGAGGCGGCCTGCTCTCTGCATAAAAACAATGCGCGAAAACAAAAACGGCGGAAGAGTTTTCTTCCGCCGTCGTCGCCATAATGAGGATATCGCCTGCCAGTCCACCGCTGGACCCGATCAGAAAAACTCCGGCCGGTCGGGGCGATAAGAAATCCGGTTGGCCCGCTCATAGGACTGCACGAACTGCATCAGGTCGCGCTTGCGGCCCATCGCTCCGGCAACCTGCGCCGGAGTGATCGCCGAACCGTAGACCTTGTTCTCTTCCACCATCACCCGGATCCGCTCCAGGAAGACCTTCAGGGTCAGGGCTTCGACGATATCAGCACAGAAATTGATGAAACCGGAATACCGCACCGGCTTGCCCGGCTTCGGGGGGTGAAAGGCCGACACCGCGAAGGATCCGGTCTTACCACTGCGGCGTTCCAGAATCGCCGCACGGTGGTACTCCTTAAAGGGGGAGAATACGACTGCCGTCTGACTGTCGTGGTGGACAACAATATCCTCCATCGACCCATGAAAGTTGGTGCAGACAGCGCGAATCACATCCTCGTTGATCTCGCCGCCCATCGCCATCCGTTCCATCTCATCAATCTGCGGAGACGGGTTGGTGGTGAAGACGGTCCCCCTTCGTAATGAACGGACACCCACGATTCCGAAGCAAACTGCTTCTCGTAGCTGGAAACCCGGGGCTTCCACATCTCGGCCCATTCCAGATGGGTGGTGGTTTCATCCGAAAACAGTGTCGGATTGCGGTTGAACTGTTCGATTACCAACGAAGCAACCCGCAGGGTAGACGGAATGTTCTGCCCGCGCACCACAACGGTCTCGTCAATCGGGCCCGATTTCAGGGACAGCGAAATCCGGTTGGAGCGAACCTGAAAGACAATGCTGTCTCCCTCATCCGCCACATCAAAGCGGCGGACGGTGCTTTTTTCGCGATAGAGTGTCAGACCCGTAAGGATGGCGGCCATTTAACGTTTCGACTTCTGCCCTGTATGCTTCTGCGCTCGCGTCCCGCCACCGTCAGGATTTCCCTGCCCCCGGTAGTCCTGACCGCGCCCTGATCTTGAAAGGAAATCCGTGATATGTCCATGTTCTTCATGGGCATCGGACTCTGCAGGCTGAGGCGCACCGTAGCATGGACAGACCACCAATCTCAAACAGGGAATGGCAAAAAGTTGCCCCGATAGCCGTAATTCTTGGCGCCCGTCTGCACCCGGACGGCACGGCATCGGCCGCGCTGCTGCGCCGCGTCAGCTTTGGATGCCATCTGCATCAGCGCGGGAACGTTGGAAAAATCCTGATGACCGGCGGGGTAACCCCCTCCGGGCGGACTGAAGCGGCAGAGATGGCAGCCCAGGCCCGCCGTCTGGGTATCCCCGAAACAGACCTGATCACCGAGTCGCAGGCCCGCACCACCCGGGAGAACGCCCTGTATACCTGCCACCTTCTGCTGCATGATCACCGGCATTGGTCTTACGACCACCCGCAGACCAGCCGGACTGAACAGGGATCCCCCCCGAAGCAGAACGCCTTAAAGCCCATTGTTGTGGTGACGGATCTCTATCATCTTCCCCGGGCCTGGCTGGCGTTCCGGATCATCGGACGCCACAGCGGGTTCAAGTTCAGGTTTCTTCCCTGTCCTCCGCCCCCCGACAGCCTGCGCCGCCCCGGATACTGGCGGTCCGCCCTGCGGGAAATCCCGGCCTTTGCCGCCGATCTGGTCCGCTGCTGGCTGGTCCGCCCGCCGCGTCCCTCCCCCACACCACCGGAGACCCGCTGATGACCTCCTCTTCTGCCCGCCGCCCGCTCGACGGCCTGCGCGTTCTGGATGCCGCAACCTTCATCGCCGGTCCCTACAGCGCCGGACTGCTGGCGGAGTTCGGCGCTGAGGTGATCAAGATCGAACAGCCCGGCGAGGGCGACCCGATGCGGCGGTTCGGCACCCCGACCGCCTGCGGCGACACCCTCGCCTGGCTCTCGGAAGCGCGGAACAAAAAGTCGGTGACCCTTGACCTCCGCGCCCCCGAAGGGGCCGCCCTGTTCCGGGATCTGGCCGCTGTCAGCGATGTGGTGATTGAAAACTTCCGGCCCGGAACGCTGGAGAAATGGGGCCTCGGCTGGCAGGCCCTGCATGCGGTCAATCCCCGGCTGGTGATGCTGCGGGTCTCCGGCTATGGCCAGACCGGCCCGTACCGCGACCGCCCGGGCTTCGCCCGCATTGCCCATGCCGTCGGTGGCCTGTCTTATCTGGCGGGCATGCCGGGCGGCGTTCCGGTTACCCCCGGCTCGACCTCCCTCGGCGATTACATCAGCGGACTATATGGGGTGGTCGGCATCCTGTTGGCCCTGCGGCACCGGGATGCCACGGGGGAAGGGCAATATATCGACGTGGCGCTGTTTGAAAGCGTGTTCCGCATGCTCGACGAACTGGCCCCGGCCTATGACCATGCCGGAACGGTCCGCGACCGGGAGGGCTCCGGGACCCTGAACGCCTGCCCGCACGGGCATTTTGAATGCGGGGACGGGCGCTGGATGGCGATTGCCTGCACCAACGACAAGATGTTCGCCCGCCTGTGTCAGGCCATGCAACGCCCGGACCTTGCCAGCCGGTTCGGCCGGGTCGCAGACCGTCTGCGGGACAGAATGATTGTTGACGGGGAAGTGGCGGCCTGGACCCGCAGCGCCCCACGGGACGCCATTCTGGAAATCTGCCTGCGGCACGAGGTGCCGAGCGGGCCGATCAATTCCATCGCCGATATTTTTACCGATCCGCACTTCGCGGCACGGGAAACCATTGTCCGGATCCCGCAGGAGACTCTCGGCAGCGTCGCCGTGCCTGCCACCCTGCCCCGCCTGTCAGCAACCCCGGGACGGATTGATCACCTTGGCCCGGCGCTGGGGGCTGATACCGATGCCGTGCTGCGCACCGTCCTGAACCTGAGTGAAACACAGCTCGCCGATCTGCGGCAGCGGGGCATTCTTTGATGCCCCACCCTCCGGCCTGATCAGCCGACCTGCTGATCGGCGGCCTCCGGCAGCCGGTCAGCGCAGATCACCCGGTTCTTGCCGTTCTTCTTGGCCATGTACATCCGCCGGTCCGCCACTTCCACCAGATCTTCCCAGTTGGAAATCGCATCGAGAATCCGTTCGGCCACCCCGATGGAAGCCGTCTGCGGCGTTCCGTCCGGCCGGGCCCCGATGCCGGTTTCCCGCAGGCGGTCAATACCGATCAGGGCCCCGGTCAGATCTGTGCCCGGCATGATGATCAGAAATTCTTCGCCGCCCCAGCGCACCACAATGTCGCCCCGGCGCAGAATCCGCTTCATCGCATCGGCGGCCACCCGCAGGGTATGGTCCCCGGCTTCGTGGCCGTATCCGTCATTGACCTTCTTGAAGTCATCAAGGTCGATAAACACCAGTGTCAGGTGATCGCGGGCCCGCTCGGCATTGGTGAACTGAACACTCAGCAATTCCTCGCCCACACGCCGGGTGTATACCCGCGTCAGGCCGTCATGGCTGGACTGCTGCACCAGCGCCATCATGAAGTGCAGCTGGCTGACCCCGGCCAGCGTCGCCACCACCGCCAGCAACCCCAGCAGCCACAGCGCCCCGAGATAGCTGGAAAACGGCAGCAGCTCATACCCGGTGATCACCACCCCGACCATCGAGAGGATCAGCGGCGCGGAGAACAGGGCCCCTTCCAGCGCGGTGATGGGAAACACCGACAGACCGGCAACCATGACAAAGGGCAGAAAGGCATAGCCCGCCGCCAGCGCCAGCTGTAACGGCGTAAAGGTATACCCCATCAGCAACGGATCGGAGATCAGGAAGAACACCACCGGAATCGCCAGCAGCGACGCCAGCGCCTTCAGGGCGCTGTCAATCCGCTCCGACGGGCGGAAACCCAGTGCCACAGCCCCAAAACACAGGCTGGCCCCCAGCCGCAGCGCGGCCAGATACCAGCACAGCGGCTGCGGGAAGGTGACGACATCCACGGCGATCCACAGCGGGGTCAATACCGCAAACACACCGGCCACCCAGCGGACCCGTGACAGGATCAGCTGGGCGCGACGGCGGCGCACCAGCGGCGAATGCACTGACGGCTCGATCAATCCATGGATCATATCGGGCGTCATATCAGGAGCAAACCGCGCCCAGAACTGCGAAACAGCCAAACCCAGACTCATGCCACCCCTCAGTTTGGGTCACCTGCGTGACTGCAAACCCCTTCCGCAAAAGTCGGTGCCATCGGCAATGGCCCCGGTGAAAGGTCCTTACGACCCGCATACAGACCCCGGTCCCGAGGATCGCCCCAAAACGTGGATCCCCTCAGAAGCCGGTGCGAGCCCCCTCGCGAGCGGCCATCATCAGATATTTCAACCCGGAATTAAAGCGTCATCGGCAAGATGCTGGAACTATTATAAAATCTTTCCGTCATCATCCCCACAGCTCCGGCACTGGCGGCGAAACCACCGTTCCCTTGTACTGCAACCCCGGCACCCGGTCCCGGCTGAGCAGCAGCGGCCCGTCCAGATCCACGAAATCAACGCCCTGCGCCACCAGCATCGCCGGAGCCATCCCGAGGGAGGTCCCGACCATACAGCCGACCATAATCCGGAATCCCTGTGCCAGCGCCGCCGCCTTCAGGGCCAGCGCCCCGGTCAGGCCCCCGGTCTTATCCAGTTTGATATTGATGGCCTGATACCGCCCGCGCAGGGTCGGCAGATCTGCCGCCGTATGCAGGGATTCGTCGGCACAGACAGGAACGGTGATCCGCCCGTCCCGCACCAGCTCTTCCAGCCCGGCATCCTGCCCGGCGGGCAACGGCTGCTCCACCAGCACCGCCCCCAGACCGGGCAGCAGCGGCATCAGGTCCGCCAGCTGCTCCAGCGTCCAGCCTTCGTTGGCATCAACGATCAGCCGACACTGCGGCGCGGCGGCATGGACCGCCTTCAGCCGGTCCAGCGGATTATCGGCCCCGACCTTGATCTTCAGCAGCGGCAGGCCGTCCGCAGCAGCCCGCGCCGCTTTGGCCGCCATCACCTCCGGGGTATCAATGCCCAGCGTATAGGCGGTCACCACCGGGCGCGGATCGGCAATCCCGATCCGGTCCATCACCCGCTGCCCGTCCAGCTTGGCCCGGTAATCCCACAGCGCACAGTCCAGTGCATTGCGGGCGGCCCCGGCGGGCATCCGCTCCGACAGGGCTTCCGGAGTCAGGCCGGAAGCCGCCAGCGGCCCCGCCATCGCCTGTAGTTCGGCCATCACCCCGGCGACGCTTTCGCCATAGCGGGCATAAGGCACACACTCGCCCCAGCCGGAAACCGTGCCGTCCGTCACCTCCGCCACCACCACATCCGCCTGCGTCTTCGACCCCCGGGAAATGGTGAACGCCCCGGCAATGGGCCATGCCTCCGTCCGCACGCTCAGACGGAGCCCGCCGTCGGATACCGGGAAACCGGACAGGGAAGGGGCAGACGGATCGGTCGGGGACATGGCTGGCGCACTCCGCTCAGACAGGAGGAAACCGGGGACGGAAGACCGGCAGCCGCGCCGGTTTATTCCAAAGGACGCATGCACAGTATACAAGCCCCGCACCCCCTTCAACCCCGGCGGCACCGGGCATCACCGCATGACAATCCTTTGACGGATAACAGCTTTTTCAGGCGTCCTTTCCGCTGCGGAAAGATGTGCTTTTTTCCTTGGCTTTCCGCCATAAATATTCAAAATAGACATCAATTGTATACAAGGCCTCGCCGGCACAAAAACAGGGACACAGGAAACGCCATGACCGCCTCGCTCTACGCCAAGATGTATGCCCACTTCCCGCCGTCTGAGAGCGCCGTGCTGTTGCAGGCCCCCGGCGGTCGCACCATCACCTATGGCATGGCCCACGAATGGTCAGGCCGCTATGCCCACTTCATGAGCAGCCTTGGTCTGGAAAAGGGGGACCGGGTGGCGGTGCAGACCGAAAAGTCTGCGGAAGCCCTGCTGGTGTACCTCGCCTGCCTGCGCGGCGGCTTTGTGTTTCTGCCGATGAACACCGCCTACCGGCCGGACGAAGTGGACTATCTGGTCAGCAATGCCGAACCGGCGCTGATCCTGTGCAGCCCGGAGGCCGAGGACAGCACCCGCGCCATTGCCACCCGCCACGGAGTGGAGCACGTCTACACCCTTGGCACCCGCAATGACGGCAGCTTCCCCAACGCCGCCGCCGACGCCAGCCCGCAGTTTCCGATTGTCGCCTGCGACCCCGATGATCTGGCGGCGATGCTGTATACCTCCGGCACCACCGGCAAGCCGAAAGGTGCCATGCTGACCCACCGTAACCTTGCCAGCAATGCCGAGGCGCTGGTGAAAAGCTGGCGGTTCAGTGGAACGGATGTGCTGCTGCATGCCCTGCCGATCTTCCATGCCCACGGCCTGTTCGTCGCCTGCCACTGCGTGCTGATGTCCGGTGCCCGGATGATCTGGCTGTCGAAGTTCGACGCCGACGAGGTGATCCGCCTGATGCCGCAGGCCACCGTGTTCATGGGGGTGCCGACCTTCTATACCCGCCTGCTGTCGAAGCCGGATTTCGGGCGGGAGGCAACCGCGACGATGCGGCTGTTCACCTCCGGCTCCGCCCCGCTGCTGGCGGAAACCCACACCCAGTTCTCCTCCCGCACCGGACACGCCATTCTGGAACGCTACGGCATGACCGAAACCGGGATGAACACCGGCAACCCCTATGACGCCGAGCGCCGCCCCGGCACCGTCGGCTTCCCCTTCCCCGGCGTCAGCGTCCGCGTTGTCGGCGAGGATGACGTCACCGCCCTGCCGACCGGCTCGGTCGGGGCCATTCAGGTCAAGGGCGACAACGTCATGCTGGGCTACTGGCGGATGCCGGAAAAGACCAAGGAAGAATTCACCGCCGATGGCTGGTTCAAGACCGGTGACGTCGGCAAGATCGACCCCGAAGGCTACCTGCACATCGTCGGCCGCGCCAAGGACCTGATCATCTCCGGCGGCTACAACGTTTATCCGAAGGAAATCGAAGGCGTGATCGACGACATGCCGGGCATTGATGAAAGTGCCGTCGTCGGCGTGCTGCACCCCGATTTCGGCGAGGTCGGCGTTGCCGTGGTCAAGCTGCTGCCCAAGGCCAACGGGCTGGGCGAGGAGGCCATCCTCGGTCACCTTAAACAGCACCTTGCCAATTATAAGGTGCCGAAGCGGGTGTTCTTTACCGACGAGCTGCCGCGCAACACCATGGGCAAAGTGCAGAAAAATCTGCTGCGGGACCAGTATAAAGATCTGTTCCGGCTGCCGTCATAACTGCATTCCCCTCCCCTGTTTCCGATGGCCCGGCCTTGCGCCGGGCCATTATTTTTGCACTGCACCCCTTGCGCCCCCGGACCGGGTTGCCCACAGTGGTCGCCCCCTGTCCCCCAACGTTTCCAACGGGAGCCCCACCCGATGGCGGATCTGCTGTCCCTGCTGACCCCCGACCTGCTGCTGCTGGCAGCCGGCCTGCTGATCACCGGCGTTGCCGCCGGCATCCTGTCCGGCCTGCTCGGGGTCGGCGGTGGCATCGTGATTGTTCCGGTGCTGTATCACGTCTTCACCGGCCTTGGTGTGGATGAGGCCGTGCGGATGCATGTCGCGGTCGGCACCTCTCTGGCCACCATCATTCCCACCTCCCTCTCGTCCTCCCGCGCCCACCGCCGGAAAGGCAGCATTGATGATGCCCTGTTGAAATCGTGGGTGCCGTCCGTGTTTGCCGGGGTGGTAATCGCCACCCTGTGGGGCACACAGGCCAAGGGCTGGGTGCTGACCGCCGTGTTTGCAGTGGTGGCGCTGGCTGTGGCTGCCAACATGACATTCCGGCGGGAGGGCTGGACCGTCGCCGACCATCTGCCCACCGGCTGGATCCGGCAGGCTCTGGGGGCGGTGATCGGCGGCCTGTCGGCGCTGATGGGGATCGGCGGCGGCACCCTGAGCGTGCCGATCCTGTCGGCCTGCTCCTACCCGATCCACCGGGCGGTCGGCACCGCCAGCGCCCTCGGGCTGATGATTGCTATCCCCGGCACCATCGGCTTTCTGATCAACGGGCTGGATATCCCGGGGCGGCCGCCGCTGTCGCTGGGCTTCATCAGCCTTCCCGGCCTGCTGCTGATCCTGCCGACCACCATTCTGGCCGCGCCCTGGGGCGTCCGGCTGGCTCATGTGCTGAACGGCCCGCGGCTGCGGCAGGTGTTTGCCTTCTTCCTGTTCATCACCAGCCTGCGGATGATCTACGCCCTGCTGACGTGATCCCGGTCGGCTAACCCGACAGACCATGGCCCCGCGTCTTCGGACCGGGGCTTTTTTTTCTGCACGGAAATCAGATCTGCGCAGACAAAAAGAAAAGGCCGGTACAACGTACCGGCCTTTTCAAAGATGGGGCGAGTGATCGGATTCGAACCGACGACCCTCTGGACCACAACCAGATGCTCTAACCAACTGAGCTACACCCGCCATCGTGCGAGGGCCGCTTTATAGACCGGGACCACCCACCCGTCAACACAAAAAATCATTATTTTATCCAGAGGCCCCCGGCCAGCGCAAAACCATGAAAACATAGCCGTAAACATCGGCATGCGCCCGGTACATGGCAATCTCATCCCGCACCCCGGCCATCACCCCGGCCAGCGCGGGATCGCGCTCCGCCATCGGCCCCAGAGTTTCCAGCCGCCGCTCCAGCGGCAGATAATAATCCTGCCACCAGCCGCATTCCGGCAAGGTCTCGGCATGCAGGAAGGCATAGCCAAGCCGTTCCGCCACCGCCAGACTTTCCGCCACCGTGCGCATATCAGGGTAGGCCGCTTCCCAGAACCGGCGCACCGCCGGGGGCGGCGACGGGTGCAGCCACATGCAGTCTGACACCACCAGATACCCGCCCGGCTTCAGCAGCAGACGCCAGTGCTCCAGCGCCGCCTCCAGCCCGACGACATAGGCCGCCCCTTCCGACCACACCAGATCAAGGGTCCGGCGCTTCAGACGGGCGTCCAGCATATCCCGGCAGCGGATGTCCAGACGCTCGGCCAGCCCCCGGCGGCGGGCGGTGTCGGCCAGCTCATCCAGAAACGGCTGATGGGTATCCACCGCTGCCACCCGGGCGGCCAGATGCTCCGCCAGCAGCAGGCTGGACCGGCCATTGCCACAGCCCATATCAACACAATAGGGGTCTGCGGGCAGCAACGGGCGCAGGCGGTCAATCATCGCCAGCGTCACCGCATCGCTGCCCGGCCCCTGACGCGGCAGATCGTGAAACACCGTAAAAAAGGCATCCTGCGGACCGGAGAACTGTTCAGACGTCATCGGGGATCCCTTTTTCCTGTCACTCCGGCCCTTGGGGCCAAGCCCCTACACCGCAGACCTTTACCAGCTTGCGGCCAGTGCCGCAGCAGCATGCCGGGCCTGACCGGCGGCAGCCTGACCGCCGACCACCGGGGTCATCGCCATCGCCCCCTCGAACAGCAGGGCCAGATCCCAGCCCCGCTCAGCAGGCCGGTCAATTCCGGCGGCCTCCAGCCGTCCCTCGAACCATGCTCCGCTGGCACGGCACCGGAAGGCGGCATCCCCGGCCACCGTCACATCATGGCCGGAGAACTCCGCCAAGGCCCGCAGCAGCAGGCTGCCCTGCGATCCTTCGGCTTCCAGCCAGTTCCCCAGCACATCAAAAACGGTCAGCCACGCCGGGCCATCCTGCTCCCGCGCCGCCACCCCGTCATTGATATAGGCCCAGAAGCGCTCATCCCGCCGTTCCAGCACGGCACGGACCAACGCATTCTTGGTGGGAAAATGTTTATACAGGGTCATGCGGGCGACCCCGGAATCCTGCACCAGACGGTCGATCCCGGTGCCATGGAAGCCGTAACGGTCAAACAGGCCTTCCGCCACCTCGACCAGCACATCCTTCTTGGGGGACGGACGGGCGGTTCTCGGCTTCAGGGCAGCAGTACGGGCGGGCATGGGCAGCAAAACTCCTCGGCGGATCGGTCTCCGGGCAATCCCGCCTTCTATAGCGCCATCATCATGTCGAAAACAGGGCAAAAAGATTTTAGTCAAAATCAGCATTCGCTTATTCGCAAAATTTTCCACCCCCGCATTCGCACTTGCGAATGAGGCAAAGGCCCTGAAAATTTATCCTTCATAACACATATTTATCGTCAAACATGCGGCCATAAACATACTTTGCCGCATTTATTCCCAAAATTCAGAATACCCCCACACATCGCACTCCTTCCGCCGATATGGTACAACTGAGGGGTCGGGGGAAACCCCGGCAGAGGGAGCGACAAGAAGGCAGCGTAAGACCAGATGAGCCAGACACCCTTTTCCCTGACCCCGGACTTTCCCCCGGTGACTGAATCCGCATGGCGGCAAGTGGTGGAAAAGGCCCTGAAAGGGGCGGATTTCGACAGGAAGCTGACCACCCGCCTGTATGACGGCATCACCCTTCAGCCCCTGTACGGGCAGGATGCCCCGGCGGCCACCGCCGATGCGGCCGGGCTGCCCGGTCAGGCACCCTACACCCGGGGCACCCACGCCCTGGGGCAACGTCAGGCAGGGTGGGATATCCGCCAGGAATTTACCCATCCTGACGTGCGGCAGGTTTCCAAGGAAGCGCTGGAAGATCTGGAACGCGGTGTCTCTTCCGTGGTGCTGCGCCTTGATGCCGCCGCCCATGCCGGTCTGGACCCCGACACCGACGCCGCCGAAGGTCTGGCCGGTGTTGACGGTATCATGATTGCCACCGCCGATGATCTCGACACCGCGCTGGCCGGGGTGCTGCTGGATATCTGTCCGGTAGCGCTGAAAGCCGGAGCCGGGGCCGTTGCCGCCGCCGCCATGCTGGCCGATGTCTGGACCAAGCGCGGGGTCGGGGCCGATCTGGCGCGGGGTGCCTATAACATTGATCCGGTCGGCACGCTGGCCGCCACCGGCTGGCTGCCGCAGGGGCTGGAAAAGTCGCTGAACGACATGGCCGCCGTGGCGGCCCGGACGGCGGAAGAGTTTCCGATGGTCACCGCCGTCGGCGTGTCCGGCGAGCCGTGGTCCAATGCCGGGGCGTCCGAGGCGCAGGAACTGGGCTGTATGCTGGCCACCGGCGTTGCCTATCTGCGGACGATGACCGAGGCCGGGATCGACATTGACACCGCCTGCCGCCAGATCAGCTTCACCCTGCCGGTCGGCACCGACTTTTTCAGCGGCATTGCCAAGCTGCGCGCCGCCCGTCTGCTGTGGGCGCAGGTCACCGCCGCCTGCGGTGCCGCTGCTGACGCCGGAAAGATGGTGATCCACGCCGAAACCGCGCGCCGGGTCCTCAGCCAGCGCGATCCATGGGTCAACCTGCTGCGCGTCACCGTCACCAGCTTTGCCGCCGGGGTTGGCGGGGCGGACAGTGTCGCCGCCGCCTCCTATGAGTCCGCCCTTGGCCTGCCGACCGCGTTCGGCCGCCGTGTTGCCCGCAACATCCAGATCATCCTTCAGGAAGAATCCCATCTGGCGAAGGTGGTCGATCCGGCAGGGGGATCATGGTTTGTCGAAACCCTGACCCGCCAGCTGGCGGAACGGGCGTGGGAAGAGTTCCAGAACATCGAGAAGGCCGGGGGCATCGCCGCCGTGTTGCAGGATGGTTCCCTTGCCGCCGCACTGGCCAGAACCTGGGATGAGCGCCGGGCCAATATCGCCCGCCGCAAGGATCAGCTGACCGGCATCAACGAGTTCCCCAACCTGTCGGAAGCCCCGGTGGATGTCGCCCCCGCCGACCGCGTCCTACTGCGCCGGGGGATGGCGGCCCGCCTGAAGCATGTGGACCGGACCCCAGGCTTCAGCACGCTCGATCAGTTCTATAACGCCGCCCGCACCGGCACCCTCGGTGGCCTGACCGCCGCGCTGGGCGGGACGCCGCTGCGGATTGACCCGCTGCCGAACCACCGCTTCGCCGAGGATTTCGAGGCCCTGCGCGATGCGTCGGACGAAGTGGCGACCATCAACGGCACCCGTCCGTCGGTGTTTCTGGCCAACATGGGCGGGGTCGCCCAGCATACCGCCCGCGCCACCTATGCCCGCAACTTCTTTGAGGCGGGCGGGATCGAGGCGATCAGCAGCGACGGCTTCGACAGCCCGGAGGCCGCTGCCGCCGCCTTCCGCCTGAGCGGCGCGAAAATCGCCTGTCTGTGCGGAACGGATGACCAGTATGAGGGCGGGGCCGCCGCCATGCTGGCCGCCCTGAAAGGCGCCGGGGCCACCCGCCTGTATGTGGCCGGACGCCCGGCTGCCGAGGCCAAGGCAGCCTATGACGCCGCCGGAGCCAGCGAATACATCTTCATGGGCTGCGATGCCCTTGCCACCCTGACCGCCGCCCACCGCCATCTGGGAGTGAACTGAGCCATGACCCGGATCCCTGATTTCTCCTCCATCCCGTTCTCTGCGGCTGCGGGCGGCTCGCTGGCCGACTGGCAGGCACAGGCCCGCGCCGAAAGCGGTGCCGACCTCGATACCCTGCTGTGGCAGACCCCGGAAACGCTGGCGGTGAAGCCGCTGTACACCGCCGCCGATCTGGCCGGTCTGGATCACCTCCAGACCTATCCCGGGGTGGCCCCGTTCCTGCGTGGCCCCTACCCGACCATGTATGTGCAACAGCCGTGGACCGTGCGGCAGTACGCCGGGTT
Organism: Novispirillum itersonii; assembly: GCF_014205675.1. Taxonomy (GTDB): domain Bacteria; phylum Pseudomonadota; class Alphaproteobacteria; order Rhodospirillales; family Rhodospirillaceae; genus Novispirillum; species Novispirillum itersonii_A. The sequence continues at coordinate 211,403 of NZ_JACIIX010000002.1, read as the reverse complement.
CTCCACCGCCGAAGATTCCAACGCCTTCTACCGCCGCAATCTTGCCGCCGGTCAGAAGGGCCTGTCGGTGGCCTTCGACCTTGCCACCCACCGTGGCTATGATTCCGACCATCCGCGCGTTGCCGGGGACGTCGGCATGGCCGGGGTGGCGATTGACAGCATCTATGACATGCGCACCCTGTTCGACGGTATTCCGCTCGACCAGATGAGTGTGTCGATGACCATGAACGGTGCGGTGCTGCCGGTGCTGGCGCTGTACATCGTCGCCGCCGAGGAACAGGGCGTGAAGCCCGAACTGCTGTCCGGGACCATTCAGAATGACATTCTGAAAGAGTTCATGGTCCGCAACACCTATATCTATCCGCCGCAGCCGTCGATGCGGATCATCTCGGACATCTTCGCGTTCACCTCGCAGAATATGCCGAAGTTCAACTCCATCTCCATCTCCGGCTACCACATGCAGGAAGCCGGGGCGACAGCGGATCTGGAACTGGCCTATACGCTGGCCGACGGGGTGGAATACGCCCGCGCCGGGATGGCCGCCGGGCTGGATATCGACAAGTTCGCGCCGCGTCTGTCGTTCTTCTGGGCGATCGGCATGAACTTCTACATGGAAGTGGCCAAGATGCGTGCCGCCCGGATGATCTGGGCCAAGCTGATCCGCCAGTTCAACCCCAAGTCCGACAAGTCGCTCAGCCTGCGCACCCACTGCCAGACCTCCGGCTGGTCGCTGACAGCGCAGGACGTGTTCAACAACGTCACCCGCACCTGCGTGGAAGCGATGGCGGCGACGCAGGGCCACACCCAGTCGCTGCACACCAATGCGCTGGACGAGGCGCTGGCCCTGCCGACCGACTTCTCCGCCCGCATCGCCCGTAACACCCAGCTGTTCCTGCAACAGGAAAGCGGCACCACCCGGGTGATCGACCCGTGGGGCGGCAGCTATTACGTCGAACGCCTGACCCGTGACCTCGCCGATCTGGCGTGGCAGCACATTCAGGAGGTCGAGGAACAGGGCGGCATGGCCAAGGCCATCGAAGCCGGGATTCCCAAGATGCGGATCGAGGAAGCCGCCGCCCGCACGCAGGCCCGGATTGATGCCGGGGTGCAGACCGTGGTCGGCGTCAACAAGTTCCAGCTGGAAAACGAAGACGCGCTGGACGTGCTGAAGGTCGACAACTCGGCGGTGCGGGCCCGGCAGATCGAGAAACTGCAACGCCTGCGCGCCGAACGCGACCCGAAGACGGTGGAAAGCTGCCTGACGGCGCTGACCCATGCCGCCTCGTCCGGCGACGGCAACCTGCTGGGGCTGGCGGTGGATGCCGCCCGCAACAAGTGCACCGTCGGCGAAATCTCTGATGCGCTGGAAAAGGTCTATGGTCGCCATCAGGCGACCATCCGCGCCATTTCCGGGGTTTATTCCAAGGAGGTCAAGGGCGTGGACGACAGCTTCGACAAGGTCCGGGCGCTGGTCACCGAATTCGAGAAGAACGATGGCCGCCGTCCGCGTGTGCTGATTGCCAAGATGGGGCAGGACGGGCACGACCGGGGCCAGAAGGTGATTGCCACGGCCTTTGCCGATCTGGGCTTCGACGTCGATATCGGGCCGCTGTTCCAGACCCCGGCGGAAACCGCCCGTCAGGCGGTGGAAAACGATGTCCATGTCATCGGCGCGTCGTCGCTGGCCGCCGGTCACCTGACACTGGTGCCGGAACTGCGCGAGGAGCTGAAGAAGCTGGGCCGTGAGGATATCCTGATCGTCGTCGGCGGCGTGATCCCGCCGCAGGACTTCGATGCCCTGTATGATGCCGGTGCGGCGGCGATCTTCCCGCCCGGCACCAAAATCAGTGTGGCGGCGCAGGATCTGCTGGCCAAACTGAACACCCAGCTCGGCTATACCGAAGCGGCGTAACCGCACCCTCCACCCGCCGTGGCCCTGACGGACCCGGCGGGTGGATATTCACTGCGGCAACTGCACCAGCGCCGGATTCAGCCAGCGGTTGACGATGCCCTGAAGGGTGCCGTCGGCCCGGATCTGGTCCAGCCCGTCGGCAAACCGTGCCGCCTTCTCCGCCTTACCTTTGGGGATGATCACATGCCGCCCCACTTCGCTGAGACTGTCGGGCAGAATCAGCAGTTGCCCGGACAGCCCCTGACTGTCCGCCGCTGCCGACAGACTCCAGATATCCCCGATCATCGCATCGGCCCGCCCGGCGGCGAGCATCTTCACCCCCAGCGTCACGTCATTCACCGGGATCCGGGTAAAGCCGGTGGCGGCATCAAAATCGGCGGTATAGGCGAAGCCCTGCACCGTCACCACCCGCAGGCCGGTCAGATCCCCCATGCTCTCAAACCGCAGGGGATGACCCCGCCGGACCATCACCACCGTGCGGCCCATCCGGAACGGCCCGACCAGCAGGTATTTTTCCCGCCGCTCCGGGGTCTCGACGAACTGGAAGGCCAGATCGTAGCCCCCCAGATCCAGCCGTTTCAGAACCCGGTTCCACGGCATCGCCTCGTACTCCGGGGTTACCCCGATCCGGGTCAGCACCGCATGGACAATCTCGGTATCCAACCCGGCAGGGTGACCTCCATCCATCCACGAATACGGCGGAAAACGGTCATCCATCAGCACATGCCAGACCTCTGCCGTCCGGCCTGTCGCTGAAAACAGGACAACGCCAAGGACGGTCACCACAAGATACAGTGCGGATCTCAGGCGACGGGTCACAGACACAGACGGGCCCTCCGTGGATTTCGGGGCGGGCTTTCGGTACGGTAAAGCCGCAGGGGAAACCCCGCACTTACCGTCTTCACAGTTAACGATACTATAACCTTATATACCAAAAGACCGGTTTTTTCCCCTTTTTGCCACAGTAAGGAAACCGCCATGCCGATCGCCATGCCGACCGTCGATGACTACGTAGCCGGTGTTCTTGCCGGGGACCGGGCGATGATGGGCCGGGCAATCACCCTGATCGAAAGCCGGGCGGAGCGCCACCGGGTGATGGCCCAGCAGGTGCTGACCCGGCTGCTGCCCCATGCCGGGAAAGCGCACCGGATCGGCATTTCCGGGGTGCCGGGCGTCGGAAAATCCACCTTCATCGAGACCTTTGGCTGCAACCTGACCGCCGAAAGCCTGAAGGTGGCGGTGCTGGCGGTCGATCCGACCTCGTCCCGCAGCGGTGGGTCCATTCTTGGTGATAAAACCCGCATGGCACGGCTGGCGGCGGATGAACGCGCCTTCATCCGCCCCTCCCCCACCTCCGGCCACCTTGGCGGGGTGGCGCGGGCAACCCGGGAAACCATGATCGTGTGCGAGGCCGCCGGATACGATGTGGTTCTGGTGGAAACGGTCGGCACCGGTCAGTCCGAAACCATGGTCGCCGACATGGTTGATTTCTTTCTGGTCCTGATGCTGCCCAACGCCGGGGACGAACTTCAGGGCATCAAGAAAGGCATCCTGGAGCTGGCCGACCTGATCGCCGTCAACAAGGTGGATGATGAGAAGGACCTGAAAGCCCGGGCCGCCAAGCGGGATTACGAGAATGCCCTGCACATCCTGACCCCGGCCAGCAGCAACTGGACGCCACAGGTGGTGATGATGTCCGGCCTGAACAACCGCAACCTTGACACCCTGTGGGAAAAGATCCGCGATCACCGCCGGATCCTGACCGCCAGCGGCGAACTGACCGCCAAGCGGCACGGCCAGCAGAAGACGTGGATGTGGGCAATGTTGCAGGAACGGCTGCTGCACGCCTTTGAAACCCACCCGCAGGTGGCCGCCCTGATCCCGCAGATGGAACAGGCGGTGCAGGACGGCACCCTGACCCCGACCGTGGGTGCCGAACGGCTGCTCGGCGCCTTCGGGCTGGAGGCCCTGACGGTCTGACCGGATACAGGGCTGGCCGGATTACAGCCGGGCGGCCCGCAGCACTGCCGGGGCAATCACCCGGTGGGCCGGGCCGACCAGCAGCATGTAAAGCCGCCCGAGGACGTTGTGGATCACCACGCTGGTGGTGACATACACAACCGTCTCCGCCCCTTCGGACCGACGGCTGACGGAGATGAAAACATCCAGATGCCGGTCCTTCTCGCCGAACACCACCTCCGTCTCAGACTGGGCGTAAACGGTGAAGGGGCCGAGCCGTTCGCCCAGCGCCACCGCTTCCCGCTCCGGCTGGGGCTGGCCCAGCCGCCCGACATCTTTCAGGCCCAGCCGCCGCACCACCGCATTGCGCAGATCCATCAGCCGTTCCACCCACCCCGGGGTCCGGCTGAAAATCCGCTGGGCCAGCAGAACCGGCGGCAGCCCCCGGCCCGGATCGGTCAGGCCGCGCCGGTAGCTGTCACGGAAATTCCAGCGCGGCATCAACGCCTCAATCAACAGCCCCGCCGGGACCGGCCTCTTTTCCACCGCCATTCCTGACCTCCCCCTCTTTTCCACGCCCCGGCCCGCTCAGTCGCGGGTCCGCAGCACCCACAGCCAGAACAGCAGCAACGAAACCAGCCCCAACCCTGCCGACAGACTGAATGCGGCGGCATGGCCCAGATCTTCGTAAATAACCCCGAACAGAAACGAGGCCGGCAACAGGGCAAAGCTGCTGATCAGGTTATACCAGCCAAACGCTGTTCCCCTGCGCTCCGGCGGGGCCATATCGGCGACAAAGGCCCGCTCGACCCCTTCGTTGGCAGCCAGAAACAGACCATAGCCCAGAAACAGCGCAATCAGCACCGGCCCATCGCCATTGACGGCCAAGGCCAGATAGATCACCACAAACAGGATCCAGCCGCCGATCAGCACCGGAGTCCGCCCGATCCGGTCCGACAGGGCAGACAGCGGCGTGCCGAAGACCACCGCCACCGCCGACACCCCGGCCCACAGCAGCGGAATCTGTGCCTGCGTCACCCCCAGCTCCGACGCCCGCAGCAGCAGGAACATGGTGGAGGATTTGCCCAGCGTGAACACCCCCAGCACCACCAGAAACCGCCGGAACCGCTTGGGCATCGACGACAGGGACCAATCGACCGCCGCCCGGGGCGGCGGGGCATAGCCCTTCGGCTCGGTGATGAATCCGGCCAGCGCAATGGCCGCCATCGCCGGAATGATGGTCAGCAGAAAAATCGTCTCGATCGGCACACTCAGGGCCAGCAGCCCCGCCGCCGCCAGCGGACCGATCACCGCCCCGGTGTTGTCCATCGCCCGGTGCAGGCCATAGGCAATCCCCCGGTTGGCATCACTGACCGATGCCGCCAGAAGGGCATCGCGGGGCGAACTGCGCAGGCCCTTGCCCAGCCGGTCCATGAAGCGCAGGGCCATGATACCGCCCCAGCCGGTGGCCAGCACCATCAGCGGCCGCGCCATCCCGGCCAGCGTATACCCCAGCAGGATCATCCCTTTGCTGCGGCGGGTCCGGTCATTGATGATCCCCGACACCAGCTTCAGCAGGCTGGAGGTGGCATCCGCCACCCCTTCAATCAGGCCCAGCGCCGACGGCCCGGCCATCAGCACCGTCGCCAGATACAGCGGCACCAGCGGATAGACCATATCGCTGGCGGCATCATTCAGCAGGCTGATAAAGCCGACCAGCCACACCGTCCGCGACAGGCTGCGCAGGATCGCCCAGAACCCTTTCGGGGCCGCCGGGTCCTTTTTAGGCGGGTGGCCGGACCGGCGGCTCACAGCACCACCCGGCCCCGGGCCGCCGGCACGCCATGGGCATGCACCAGACAGGTCAGGATCTCCGTCATGTCCTCGGTCACCGTCCGGCCCTGCGGCGTATCACGGATCAGCAGCGGGCACCCCTGTTTCTCCGGGCCAACAAAATCAACAATCGCCTGACGCGGGCGGGGGAAATCGACATAGCGGATGTCCAATCCCTCCCGCAGGCCCGGCACCGTCGCCAGAAGGCCTTCAACAATCATGCAGTCCGGGCAGAACTGCCGGACCCCCGTTTCCGACGCAAAGGCCGGATGCAGCAGATACAGGATATCGCGCGCCATGGGACACTCCTCTCCCGGCTTCTTTGGAAGCCCTCTTATCCCGAACTCTACCCCCGGTATCCATAAAGGAAAAGGGGGCGTCCGTTTCCGGACACCCCCTTTCCGCAGAGACGGGCAGGCGATCAGGCCGCCTTCGATCCGGCCCCGACCCCGGCGGCGGCACCGCCTTCGTTCTGGGCATAGACCTTGCCGAAGCGGTTGGACAGGAAGGTGGCGAGATCGACATCTTCCTGCTTCACGAAACCACGGGACGGCAGCTTGCCTTCATGCAGCAGGTCCAGCATGGTGCAGATCCCGGCGGCAGTGGTGATCTGGATGCCGGAACGGAAGGTATCGCCGACCATGCGGCCATACACCTTGTTGGCATAGCTTTCCTGAAGCAGGCGGCCGTTGCGGTAACCGCTGACGGTGACGAAAATCACGATCACATCCTGCGGGGTGGCCGGGATCGACCGTTCCATGATGTCCTTCAGCACATCACGGCGTTCGCCCAGACGCAGGTCCTGAAGCAGAACCTTCATGATATCGCGGTGACCCGGGTAGCGGATCGAGCGGTAGTTCAGGGTACGGACCTTGCCCGACAGGGTATCGCACAGGGTGCCGAGACCGCCGGAGGTGTTGAAGGCTTCGTATTCCACGCCGTCGAGGGACAGGTGTTCCAGCTCTTCCAGCGGCGGCACCAGCACCTTTTCACCGTCCACCACAGCTTCGCACGGCTCCAGATACTCGTTGATCAGGCCGTCGGTGCTCCAGGTCAGGTTATACTTCAGGGCGTTGTGCGGATACACCGGCAACGCGCCGACGCGCATCTTGACGCTGTCGAGGGTGTCATAGCGGCTGGCCACATCATGCGCCACCACCGAGATGAACCCCGGGGCCAGACCGCACTGCGGGATGAAGGTCGAGGTCCCTTCCACCGCGAACTGCTTGACGGCACGGGTGGAGGCCACGTCTTCGGTCAGGTCGAGGTAATGCACGCCAAGGTCACGGGCGGCGCGGGCCACTTCGATGGTCAGGGTGTACGGCAGGGCGCTGAGAACGGCGAAACGGCCCTTCATGGCCGCCCGCAGGGCCTCGGTATCGGCAGCGTTCAGCACCAGCGTCTTCATGTTCGGGCGCTGCGGCAGGCGCGCCAGCGCGGCGTCATTCTGGTCAGCGATGGTCACGGCATAATCGCCGGTCGCGGTCAGCAGATCGACAATGGTTTCCCCGATTTTGCCACCGCCGAGAAGCAGAATGTCACGCATGAGAACCTCCTGTTTGCGTTCTGTCAGCAGGGGCACCGGATGGTTCTCCCTGCCTGTTAAGACCCATTCTGAAACGCAAAACAGTCGATCTGAAGGCCTCATTCTGCCATAGTGCGCGGTAAGACAGATCAAAATGACGGAGTTTCTGGCGAAATGCTTGATGACCTCGACCGCCGCCTGCTGGATGCCCTGCGCGCCAATGCCCGGGAACCGACCGCCGCATTGGCCCGCCGCCTCGGCATTTCCCGCAGCACGGTGCAGAGCCGGATCCTGCGGCTGGAGGAAACCGGGGTGATCGGCGGCTACACCATCCGCCTGACCGATGACTTCTCGCAGCGGATGATCCGCGCCCATGTGATGCTGAGCGTGCAACCCAAGCACGCCGCCCGGGTCGCCCACGCCATCCGCCAGATTCTGGAAGTCCGGGCCCTGCACACCATCAGTGGCATGTTTGACATGATCGCCGAGGTAACGACCGAAACCATGGATGCCATGGATGCCGTCACCGACCGCATCGGGGCGGTCACCGGGGTTGACCGCACTCAGACATCCATCCTGATGGCCACCCGGTTTGACCGGTAAGCGCCCTACAGGGTCCCTGCCGGGGCTGCCGTCAGCTGGACCAGCAGCGGGGTTTCCGCCCCGCGCTTGAACACTTTCTCCGGGACCGGCCCGTGAAAATCACAGGGCCGCCATTCGCGGCACCCCCGCAAAGTCAGGCCAGCGGCGGCACAGGCGGCGATGTAATCAGAAAACTGATGCGCAAAGGTCGGCATCCGCACAAGGCTGTCGCCGTCACGGAAATGGGCACTGACCGTGTTGAGGGACAGGAACGGATGGATTTCAATCATCACGATCTCCCCACCCTCCCGCAGGAGACGCCGGGCTTCCCGCAGCGGGCCGGTCAGATCGCCGACATGCTCCAGCGTCAGACAGAACAGCACCAGATCCGCACAGCGATCCGCCAGCGGCACCGGCTGCGCCATATCCTGCCGGAACAGGAGAAAGTGCGGATCCCGGGCCCAGGCCTGTTCCAGCATGCCCAGCGACAGATCACAGCCGATCAGGTCCTTCGCCCCGCCCCGCTTCAGGTGAGCCAGATTGCGGCCGGTCCCGCAGCCGAACTCCACCACCCCCTTGCCGCCAACGGTCGCAGACAGATCGTCCACCACCTGAGAGGCACCAAAAACCATTGGATTGTCGTAGGCGTCATAGAAGGAAGACCAGCGGTCATAGGCTGCCGCCACCGGCAGGAAGAGGGCTTCATCCTGCATGACGGACCCTCCGCAGGGCGGCTGAGATAACATCAGAAAAGATCGGATACATCAGGCGGTAAACCATACTGCTCCCTCCACGGGAGGCCGTCCCGCATTCGGGGCAAGTAGTTTTCCGGCACCTCAGGGCCTGCCTGATGCAGTCACCTGCCGCGTTCGCCTGTGCCATTCAGCTCCGCCAGAGCAGTTTTTCTATACCCCGGCCACCGCCGCACCGTCAACACCCCGCCCCGGACACAGCGGATGGCAGGCAGCGGACAGGAAAAAGGGGGAGGCCCTGAGACCTCCCCCTTCCCGGATCACACTGTGGGCCACGCCGGTTACGCCAGCGGAGCCAGCTTATCCATCTTGCCCAGCAGATATTCCAGATCGGCGCTTTCAAACTGCACACCCAGATCATCGTACTGGGTCAGCACCCGTTCCAGAACCCGGCGCTGATAGCGTTCGCGGTCATTGCTTTCACCGTCATAATCGGCTTCGGCCACCACATCAATCGCCGCCCGCACCGCCGGGAACATGGTCATCGGCAGACCGGCCCGTTCATAAATGCCCTTCAGCCCCAGAACACCGCTGTCGTGGATCAGTTCCCGGGTATTGACGATCGGCACACCGCTTTTCAGCGCCATGGAGTATTCGAAGAACTTCAGATCGCCCATGCAGATCGCCCGGACGATAATCGACGGGGTCAGGCGGTCATGCTCGGCCATCTGCCGGACCAGACGGTCCACCTCGTCTTCCGAGGATTCACTGGACAGGGTGATGGTGGCGCGTTCCCGGCTTTGCAGCACCAGATCCGCCGCCAGATCGGACGGCAGCTCATGATTGCGCAGCAGATGATCCCGCAGCGCTTCCGACACCCGGTGGACCAGACGTTCCGACACCGTCACCGGCAGATAGGACCGGTTGACCAGCGGCGACTGCACCCGTTCATCATCACCGAATTTCTCCACCATCTTCAGCATGGTGGTTTCCGGCAGATCAGCCCCCGGATTGGCGGCCAGCGTCGCGGCAACATCCGCCCCGCCGTCCTCGACCAGTGCATCGGCCACGTCGGACTGCACCACCCGGCGGCGGGCAACCGCCTTCTGCCGCTCCGGATCCTTGATGCGGACGATATCAATCAGGTCCGCCGGGGTCAGGACATCAGAAAATTCCAGCACCGGCAGGGCCACGCTGCCGACATCCCGGGCCAGCGCCACGGCAACATCGTGGGGCACCATCGGGTTGCCCTTCAGGTTCTCCGACAGGGCTTCCCGCACGCGGACCTCGGCATCCTTGACCATCAGCCGGAAGATATCTTCGGCGATGCGGCGCTCCGTCTCCGACAGGTTGCGGTCATCGAACTGACGGGCCAGCTTGCCGGCAGTCTCCGCCCGCACACCCGCTGACGGTTCCTGTAGAAGCCGTCGCACATCTTCCGTTGTAAGCTGCGTATCCGCCATTGGCTGGCCTGACTCTTTTGACAGTGCGCGATAGGCCGGACACATGCTGTCCCGCCACCTGTAAAGGTAACTGGAAAAACACTTTCTGTATAGTTGGCATCGCCTGCCATGACGGTGGCGTTGCAAGTCTGTTGCCAATCGCGCCCAAATCAGTACGATCCGCCGGTCTGGCCCCGCGCCGCCCGGACCATCGGGCACGGCAGGGCCGTTTCCCCTTTTTATTCAGCCTGCTGACGCCTCAGGATTCCGCGATGGACATCAAAGAACATATCCGGTCGATTCCCGATTTTCCCAAGCCGGGGATCAACTTCTATGACATCTCCACCCTGCTGCGTCATCCGGATGCGTGGCAGGTGACCATGGGCCGTCTGGCCAAGGTGGTCGGGGGCTGGCGCCCCGATGTTCTGGCCGGAATCGAGTCACGCGGCTTCCTGACCGCCGCCCCGCTGGCCCTGAAGCTGGGCTGCGGCTTTGTGATGGTGCGCAAGCGCAACAAGCTGCCGGGTGCCACCGTGCGGTATGATTACGATCTGGAATACGGGTCTGATTCCATTGAGATTCAGGCTGACGCGGTGGAACCGGGCCAGCGCGTGGTGGTGCTGGATGACCTGCTGGCCACCGGCGGCACCGCCAATGCTGCCGTGCAGCTGTTCCGCAAGGTCGGGGCCGAGGTGGTCGGCGTTGCCGCCATTGTCGAGCTGAACTTCCTGCATGGCCGGGACCGCCTTGATGTGCCGGTCGCCACGCTGGCCAGCTACGACGAATAAGCCCGTCTGGAGCAAAGACAACGGGACGCCGGATATCTGGCGTCCCGTTGTTTATTTGCCCATCAGAACAGGCTCATCTGGTCCCCGGCCTTCAGGTGCAGTTTCTGCGGCGGGCAGGCAAACAGGTCGGTCCGCAGGGTGGGAATAGACATCCGCAGCCCGGCCCGCTTTGCCGCCAGCCGGAACCGCTGCCACAACAGGTCCGCCACCGGCCCCTGCCCGCGCATCCGGTCGCCGAAGGCGGCAGAATTCAGGTCCCCGTCCCGGCATTGCCGGATCAGCGACAGCACCCGCGCGGCCCGGTCCGGCACATGGGTTTCCAGCCATTCGGCAAACAGCTCCCGCACCTCCTGCGGCAGGCGCAGCAGAATGGCCCCGGCACTCTCCGCACCGGCCTCCTTTCCGGCCGCCAGAATGGCATCCAGTTCATGATCATTCAGGCCGGGGATCATCGGGGCAGCATTCACCCGCACCGGCACCCCGGCATCAGCCAGAACCCGGATTGCCCGCAGCCGGGCGGACGGGGTTGAGGCCCGGGGCTCCAGCCGCCGCGACAGGTCGCGGTCCAGCGTGGTGACGGAAAGGCTGACTGACACCAGCCCCCGTGCCGCCATCCGCCCGAGAACATCGGCATCGCGGGCAATCATCGCCCCTTTGGTGACAATCGCCACCGGGTGGCTGTAAGCGTCCAGAACCTCCAGCACCGACCGGGTGATGCGCAGCTGCCGCTCCACCGGCTGCCAGGGGTCGGTGTTGGTGCCCAACCCCAGCGGGGCGGGCTGATAGCCTCTGGCCCGGAAGGCCTGTTCCAGCAAAGGGGCGGCGTCCGGCTTGGCAAACAGCCGGGTTTCAAAATCCAGCCCCGGCGACAGGCCGAGCCAGGCATGACTGGGGCGGGCAAAGCAATAGGAACAGCCGTGCTCACAGCCCCGGTACGGGTTCACCGACCGGTCAAAGGGAATATCCGGGCTGTCGTTGCGGGCCAGAATGCTGCGACTGGTATCGACCTGAACAGTGGTGGCCAGAGGGGGCTGGTTGACGGCCTCGCCCTCTGACCACCAGCCGCCGACGATACTGCCCCAGCCATCGTCGGCCAGCACCCGGCTGTCCCGCTCATACCGCCCACTGCGGTTGGAGGCGGTGCCACGGTGCTGCGCCCGCAGAACATCGGCGGTCCGGGATGGCTTGATTTCTTCCATCCCGGAACCCTATCATACAAAAAAGAACAAATCAGGAACTTTTAACCGGCCCGGATCTCAGCGATAAAGGTATCGACTTCACGACTGAGAATGGAGGACTGCCGGGCCAGATCCGACGACGCCGACAGCACCTGTCCTGCCGCATCGGACACCGACTGCGACGACCGGGCAATCACCGACACACTGGCCGTCACCCGCTCCGTGCCGATCGCCGCCTGTTCGGCATTGCGGGCGATTTCGCTGGTGGCGGCACTCTGTTCTTCCACCGCACTGGCGATGGTGGTCGAAATGGCGCTGATGTTGCCGATGGTCGCGGTGATCGAGGCAATCGCATCAACCGCGCTTTGGGTCGCCTGCTGCACCGAACTGATCTGACCGGTGATCTCCCCGGTGGCCCGGGCGGTCTGGGTGGCCAGACTTTTCACTTCATTGGCAACGACGGCGAAGCCCTTTCCGGCCTCTCCGGCGCGGGCGGCCTCGATGGTGGCATTCAGGGCCAGAAGATTGGTCTGACTGGCGATATCAGAGATCAACCCCGCGACATCACCGATCTTCCGCACGGCGTTGGACAGCCCCTCGATCACCCGACCGGTCTCCTCCGCCTGCCCCACCGCCTGCGCGCTGACGTCACTGGCCTGCGTCACCTGCCGGGAGATTTCAGAGATCGACGCCGACAGCTCTTCCGACGCTGCCGCCACGGTCTGCACATTGCCGGTGGCCTGCGTCGCGGCACTGGCGGCATCCCCACCCTGCCGGGTCACTTCCGCCGTGCTGCCGCTCATCGCCTCGGCATTGGCCTGCATCTGCACCGCCGCAGCCGAGACGGATTCCACCACTGCCTTGACCTTGTTTTCAAAGTCATACGCCATCCGGTGCATCAGGGCCCGCTTTTCCTGCTCCGCCCGGTGGCTGGCCGCTTCCTGCTCCGCCTCCATCGCCCGGGCCCGCAGGGCGTTGGCCTTAAAGACCGACAGACTGCGCGCCATGCCGCCCACTTCATCCCGGCGCTCCTCGCCTTCGACGGCAACGTCAAGATCACCGGCGGCAAGACGGTCCATGGTCGCGGACAGACGGACCAGCGGCGAAGAGATGTAGTACCGGGCGAGCGCATACCCCCCCAGTACCCCGATCAATACCGCCAGACCGCCGCCGATCACCCCCCGGTAGGTTTCTGCCCGGACATCCTGAGACACCTGCCCAGACCGCTGCGCAGAGGCCTTGGACACCGCATCCCGTATGCTGATGACCTTCTGACGGAGGTCGACCGCAACAGGATAAAAGCTGGTCGCCGCAGTGGCATTGGCTTCGACGTTCTCGTTTCTGGACGACAGCTCAAACACCCGGCCTGCGATCTGGTAAGCAGACCGATAGCTGGCCGCAATCGCATCAATGTCTGCCTTTTTATCCGGAACGGCAGCCACAGCGTCCTCAAGAAGCTTATAAAACGGCTTCTCCATCTCCAAAAATTCGGCCCGCATCTGCTCAACCTTGGCCAGATCGGTTTCCGCTATACCCCGGAAGACCATCATCCCCAAAGATACAACCTGCACATTGGCCCGGGTCAGGTAAACCTCTGCCTTTGCCTCCCCGGTCAGCAGGTCATTATAGGTCGCCTCGGTCCGGGTCAGGGCCGCAATCATTGAGGCCAGAAGACCAATCGCAACCGCCCCCAGAAGAAACAATACCGTGACGATTTTTGTACTGATACGCACATTTACGAATGACATATCCCCATCCCTGTTTTCTGGCGGCCTTTAGCGCAATGGCCGCGCATCCATCCCGTCCGTCCTGTAAACACCGTCCGCAGTGGATCCGGAACACCGACTTGAAGGGGCAGCCCCAATGGAAGATGATGCGGAGTTGGACTGACCCATATCGCCGGACGCAAACGATTATCAACCACAGGTAAACAATAGGAGACACCCTTCGGGGTCCTTTCCCCAGTCGGCTGCCCTGCATCAGGACCTAACGCCCGATGGCCACGCGACGCAGATCGGCACGGGGATAGCTTTTCAGAACCGCGAAAGCCCCCCTTATCCCGGGCCAACTCCGCTCAGGTACCCTGATCCAGACTTCCAGAGCAATCCCCCCCTCGGGACCTGACCAGATCTAGAACGAGCAAGATCATGAACAACTTTCTACCCACAGTCTACCCAAAAAAGAGAATAAAACGCCCCTTTCCACACATTACTATTGGAAATGGGAATGATTAACCTCATTTATAGAGTCCGCATTTATACGGCACTCCCTGCGGCAGGGAGTCTGCCATGACCGACAGCCTGAAGATCCGCCTGCGGAGAATCCGCCACCAAGCCGGGCTCAGCGCATCAGAAATGGCCAGACATGTCGGCCTGAAAGACCGGAAGTCCTGGGAAAATTACGAACGGGGCCAGACAACACCCAAGGCCGACGTCCTGACCCGGCTGGCCCAACTGGGTATTGATATCAACTGGCTATTGACCGGAACCATGGCAGACAGTCAGACGGAAAATCCATCCCCCCCTGCCGCAGGACCGTATCCTTCCCCTGAATCCGGCCCTGCTGGCCCACATTGGGGAAGAAATTACTCTTCTGCTTCAGGCAGAGCAGCAGGACGCCACCCCCGGACAGGTCGCCCCCCTACAGGCGCAGGCTTATGCGGATCTGGTCTCAACCTACGATACGGATCAGGAGCGCGCCGTAGGGCTGCGGCTGATCCTGCAACAGATCCGCCAGCGGCTGCGCAGCCGCCCGCCTGACGCCTGACGGCAAAAGGGGCCGCCCCATGGGAACGGCCCCTGCCCATCCCGACCGGTCGATCCGGTCAACCCGCCCGGATCTCGGCAATAAAGGTATCCACTTCCTGACTGAGGTAGGCCGACTGGCGGGCCAGCTCCGCCGACGCATCCAGAACCTGCGAGGCGATCTCGTTGGCCTCCCGCGAGGTGCGGGCGATCACATTGACACTGTTGGTGACCTGCTCGGTTCCGGTAGCGGCCTGTTCGGCATTGCGGGCAATTTCCTGCGTTGCCGCCCCCTGTTCCTCCACCGCGCTGGCGATGGTGGTGGAAATTTCGTTCATCTGCACAATGGTGCTGCTGATATCGCCAAGGGCCCCCACGGCTTCCTGTGTCGCCGCCTGCACCATACCGATCTGGCTGGTGATCTCACTGGTGGCGCGGGCGGTCTGGGTGGCAAGGCTTTTCACTTCATTCGCCACCACCGCGAACCCTTTCCCGGCATCCCCGGCCCGCGCTGCCTCGATAGTGGCATTCAGGGCCAGCAGGTTGGTCTGGCTGGCAATGTCGGAAATCAGGCCGACCACATCGCCGATTTTCTGCACCGCCCCCGACAGGCCCTGCACGACACCACCGGTTTTCTCAGCCTGCTCGACGGCCCGGCCGGTGATGCTGGTTGCCTGCGTCACCTGACGGGAAATTTCGAGGATCGAGGACGACAGTTCTTCCGACGCCGCCGCCACCGTCTGCACGTTGGAGGTGGCCTGACCGGCGGCGGCGGAGGCATCCACCCCCTGACGGTTGGCTTCATCGGAAACTGAGGTCATCGACCGGGCATTCGACTGCATCTGCGTCGCCGCCGCCGACACCGACTGCACCACACCCTTCACCTTGGTTTCAAAGGCATCGGCCAGACCGTGCATCAGATGGCGCTTATCGTCTTCCGCCTTCGCCTTCAGGACTTCCTGCTCACGTTCCAGCTCCAGCGCCCGCATCGCCTTGCTTTTCAGCACCTCGACACTGCGGGCCATCACTCCGACCTCGTCCTTGCGCTCCAGCCCCTGCACCGCCACCGAGAAATCATCGTTGGCCAGCCGGTCCATGATGTTGGTCAGCCCTCCCAGCGGGCGGGAGATGAAACGGCTGGCAACAAGGAAACCGACCGTAAGAGCCATCAGGATAGCAACCGCGCTGATGATCAGACTCTGCCAGTGCAGGGCCCCAACGGAGGACCGGAGCGCTGCCGCATCCCCGGTGCTTTCCTTGATCACCTCGTCAACCTTAAGGTCCATCGCCTTCTGCAAGGTTTCCATCAGCGGAACAAAATCATTCCGGGACAGATTCGTCGCTTCCTCATTTCTGTTTTGCAGAGCCAGCGCCGCCACGTCACGGGCCGCACGATAAGCCCGATCGTAGTCCGCTTGCAGGGCTTTCAGTTCCGCCGACCGCTGCGGCATCGTCCGGATTGCGTCCTGCATCATGGCGGCAAAGCGATCACGGGCCGGTTCAAACTGGTCATTCACCAGCTTCATCTCTGACTCGCTGGTTTCGGCGATCACACGGTAGGTCAGCTGGCCCAGCAGGGTAACCGCCCGGTTGGCCCGCACAACAGCAACCTGCCCGGTGCCGTTGCCCGCAATCAGGGCACCGTAATCGTCATCCACCTGTGAAATGCGGGAGGTCAGGAACAGCGCGATCCCGAAGGCAATCACTCCAAGAAGCGCGAGGACTGACAGAATTTTTGCGCTGATGCGGAGATTGGTGAATGACATGATCCTGCCCTTCCGACTGGTCTGTAGCCGGTGCGAACGCACCGTGGCGCCGGTTTCCTCTGCTGGGGGCGCCTCCTTGAGAATTTACTGTGATCCTGTCATCCAATCCGCTCAATAGTGCGTATTATTCACCGCATACAAATATCTTATGTCTTGAATAGTATTGATTTTATCGCTTCTACAATAAAGAGAGGCCATCTGCATCGCAGAATGCAAAAAGCCCTGCCGGAGATCTTCCGGCAGGGCTGATTGAGAGACGCAGGATGCGAAACACTTTGCGAAAACAGTTATCCGGCGCGGATCTCGGCGATAAAGGTATCGACCTCGCTGCTCAGATAGGCCGACTGCCGGGCCAGTTCCGCCGAGGCATCGAGAACCTGCGAGGCGATCTCGTTGGCCTCCCGCGAGGTACGGGCGATGGCATTGACGCTGGTGGTCACCTGCTCGGTTCCGGTGGCCGCCTGTTCGGCATTGCGGGCAATTTCCTGCGTTGCCGCCCCCTGTTCCTCCACCGCACTGGCGATGGTGGTGGAGATCTCGTTCATCTGCACGATGGTGCTGCTGATATCGCCCAGCGCATCCACCGCCTCCCGCGTTGCCGACTGCACCATGCCGATCTGGGTGGTGATTTCGCTGGTGGCGCGGGCAGTCTGGGTGGCAAGGCTTTTGACCTCATTCGCCACCACGGCAAAGCCCTTGCCGAGATCCCCGGCCCGCGCCGCCTCGATGGTGGCATTCAGCGCCAGCAGGTTGGTCTGGCTGGCGATATCGGAAATCAGGCCGACCACATCGCCGATCTTCTGTACCGCCCCCGACAGGCCCTGCACCACATGACCGGTTTTTTCGGCCTGCTCGACCGCCCGACCGGTGATATCCGTCGCCTGCGTCACCTGACGGGAAATTTCGAGGATGGAGGACGACAGCTCTTCCGAGGCCGCTGCCACCGTCTGCACGTTGGCGGTGGCCTGACCGGCGGCGGAAGAGGCATCCACCCCCTGACGGCTGGCCTCATCGGAGACCGAGGTCATCGACTGGGCATTCGACTGCATCTGGGTTGCCGCCGCCGAAACCGACTGCACCACGCCCTTGACCTTGGTTTCAAAGGAGTCGGCCATCGCCTGCATCATCCGGCGCTTATCCTCTTCGGCACGCTGCGCCGCTGCCGCCTGCTCCGCCTCCATCTCCCGGGTGCGGATGGCGTTGGCCTTGAACACCTCGACACTGCGGGCCATAGCGCCGACTTCGTCCTGACGCTCCAGCCCTTCAATCCGTACATCCAGATCGTTAGCGGCAAGACGGTCCATTGCATTCCCAAGCGCCCCCAGAGGCCGAGAAACAAAGCGGGTTGCAATCACGAGCCCACCAAGGACGGACGCGAGCACACCCACTCCCGCAACAACGGATGACAGGGTGATCCGTCCGGAAATCTTCTGCTCAACTTCTGCCAGAGTGGTCTTCACATTGTCGGCAGACTGCTCCCGGAGCCCGACCAGCTGTTTACGATAATCTTCCATTGCCGGGGTGAACTGCGTCGATGCCATATCATTGGCTTCAATATTCTGGTTCTTGCTGGCAAACGCATAAACATCCCGGGCAGCTTTCAGCACCTTGCCGTAACCCTCCTCCAATTGACGGGCTTTCTGAACCTCGTCAGGGGCGGCGTACTTATAATCATTTAACGCATTAAGAAAATTGTCTTTTTCCCGATCAAAGTCTTTCGCGATTGCGGCCAGCTTGGCATCATCCGTTTCCGCGATACTACGATAGGTTACGACGCCGAGGCTCAACAGGCGCGCGTTCATCAGGGTCAACGACAGCTGCTCACCAATCTCCCCATCGATGACCTGCCGGAAAATCGCATTCTCTTCCCTCAAGGCCTGCACCAGAAGAGCCACAAGACCCAAGGCAATCACGCCCAGAACGATCAATACCGATAAGATTTTTGTCCGGATACGGAGATTGGTGAATGACATGACTTACCCCCAGAGTGCCCAATCACGGGATGTCACCGCCTGCCCCGACGCAGCCAGCCCTGACACCATTAGTGGAAATACCGTGCCAAGGCATATGTATTTTTTCAATAGTACAGAAGTACTCATACAATGAGAATCAAGGCCCCACGAGGGTTAAAACTCTAGATTTTCTCATTTTGCAAAAAAATAATTACTTAAAATAAAAATGGATTCTGCATAATTATGCATAAATGAAAATAATAAAGGCACCCTTTACCGGGCAGGCTGGACTGTCCCATATGTCTTAAACTTCTCCAGAACCCGCTGCATTTCCTCCTCCGGCAGCACCGGCGGCTCCCCGATCTGCAAGGCCTGCCAGTAGACCTGCGCCAGTTCCTCCACCTCCACCGTCAGCTTCAGGGCTTTGGTCAGCGTCTCTCCGGCGGCAATCATCCCATGCTGCCCCAGCAGACAGGCCTTGCGGCCGTGCATGGCCTCCACCGCCCCGGCCGACAGCTCCGGGGTGCCGAAGGTGGCATAGGGGGCGCAGCGGATGTCACTGCCGCCCGCCACCGCGATCATATAATGGAAAGCCGGGATCCCCCGCCCCATCACCGCCAGCGTGGTACAGAACGGCGCATGGGTGTGAATCACCGCCCCCAGATCATCCCGCCCGATCAGAAGATCGTGGTGGAACCGCCATTCCGACGATGGCGCCCGGGTGCCTTCCACCCGGCCATCAAACCCGATCCAGACAATATCCTGCGGGGCCAGTGCCGCCGCCGGCATGCCAGACGGCGTCACCAGAAAGCCGTCGTCACAGCGCACGGAGACATTTCCGGCGGTGCCCTTGTTCAGGCCGAGATCGGTCAGGGAGCGGGCGGTCTTGATAACCTCCGCCCGCAGATGCGCTTCATTTTCCATTACACACCTTCAGGATACAGGCCCCGCAGCCCGGCCTCGCTGGCCGGACAGACGCCGCGTTCGGTGATCAGTCCGGTCACCAGACGGGCCGGAGTGACATCAAAACCCCAGTTGCCCGCCGGGCTGCCAGCGGGGGTGATGGTCACGGTTTCCACCCGGCCATCGGCGGTGCGGCCGGTCATCTGCGTCACCTCCAGCGCCGAACGTTCCTCGATGGGGATCTCCGCCACCCCGTCGGCCAGCGCCCAGTCGATGGTCGGGCCGGGCAGCGCCACGTAGAACGGCACCCCGGTGTCATGGGCCGCCAGCGCCTTCAGATAGGTGCCGATCTTATTGCAGACATCCCCTTGCCGGGTGGTACGGTCGGTACCGACGATACAGACATCAACCATGCCATGCTGCATCAGGTGGCCGCCGACGTTATCGGGGATCACCGTATGCGGCACGCCGTGGCTGTTCAGTTCCCACGCCGTCAGGCTGGCCCCCTGATTGCGCGGCCGGGTCTCATCCACCCAGACATGAACCGGCAGCCCCAGATCATGGAACCGGTAGATCGGTGCCAGAGCGGTGCCCCAGTCCACGGTCGCCAGCCACCCGGCATTGCAGTGGGTCAGCACGTTCAGGCGCTCCGCCCCTGCCGCCCGCCGCTGGTCCCACAAC
This sequence comes from Novispirillum itersonii, assembly GCF_014205675.1. Classification (GTDB taxonomy): domain Bacteria; phylum Pseudomonadota; class Alphaproteobacteria; order Rhodospirillales; family Rhodospirillaceae; genus Novispirillum; species Novispirillum itersonii_A. The sequence continues at coordinate 191,446 of NZ_JACIIX010000002.1, read as the reverse complement.
GTGCGGAACACCTCCAGCCCGTGGCCGCCGATGGCATAATTCATCGCCACGTCTTCATCGCACAACGCCGCCGCCTCGGCATAGGCCGCCGCCCGCCGCTGTGCCTGCGGCAGCGGCCGCAGCACCGCCAGCATGCGGTCCAGCGCCCACATCAGGTTGACCGCCGTCGGCCGGGTGCCGCGCAGCACCGCCGCCGCCAGCTCCAGCCCGGAATCGGAAGCATCGGTCTGCATCGCCAGCGCCAGACCATAGGCCGCCGTCGCCCCGATCAGCGGCGCGCCACGGACCCACATCTCTTTGATCGCCGTTGCCGCCTGCTGCCAGCTTGACAGGGTGATCACCTCAAACGCATGCGGCAGTCTGGTCTGATCGATGATGCAGACCGAGGCCCCATCGGCGGCCAGCCAGATCGTGCGGGTCGGGGTGCCGTTCACCTTCATCGCCGTCAGCCCCCCAGAACCCGGCCCGCGACAGCGCGCAGACGGGCCAGAACCTCGGGATCCCGGGCCTCCGGGGCGGTGATGATGGCGTGCTCCAGCGCGGTGTGGCAGCCCTTTTCACAGGGGGCCGCCCGGTCGCGGACCTTCGGGGCCACCGCCTTGACCAGCGCCCGCCCCTTGTCGGCATTCTCCAGCAGCACCTTGATCACCGCATCGACGGTGACGTGGTCATGATCCGGGTGCCAGCAGTCATAATCGGTGACCATGGCGACGGTGGCGTAGCACATCTCCGCCTCGCGGGCGAGTTTGGCTTCCGGCATATTGGTCATGCCGATCACATCACAGCCCCACGAGCGGTACAGCTTGCTTTCCGCCTGCGTCGAGAACTGCGGCCCTTCCATCACCAGATAGGTGCCGCCGCGCTGATACGGAATCGCCAGCTCCTTCAGCGCCGCCTCACAGGCATCCCCCAGACGGGAACACACCGGGTGGCCCAGTGCCACATGGGCGACGCAGCCGGTGGTGAAAAAGCTTTTGCTGCGGGCAAATGTGCGGTCGATAAACTGATCGACGATCACGAAAGTGCCCGGCGGCAGCTCTTCCTTCAGCGACCCCACCGCCGACACCGACAGGATTTCGGTGACCCCGGCCCGCTTCAGGGCATCAATGTTGGCACGGTAGTTCAGTTCACTCGGCGGAATGCGGTGGCCCCGGCCATGGCGCGGCAGGAACACCAGCGTCTGGCCGTCCAGTTCGCCGAACAGCAGCTGATCCGACGGCGCGCCGAACGGGCTTTCCACCGTCCGCCATTCGGTGTTGGTCAGGCCATCAATGCCATAGATGCCGCTGCCGCCGATAATCCCCAGAACCGGGGTCGCGTGCCCGTCCGCCATGCCGTTCTCTCCGCCGGAAGGTCAATGATCTGCCCGATCAATACGGGAGGACACCCGGCGGATCAAGGAGAGGATTGCCCCAGACCGCCGCCTCTGGCACCCTATGACGCAAACGTCACCCTTTTTACTTTTACGGAAAATCCGATGAAGGCCAGCACATTCCGCCGTCTGATCAATCTGTGGCCGCCGCTGCTGTGCGCCGGGATCCGCGCCGATCATATCAGCGGTGACTTCCGGCAGGTGGAGGTCAGCCTGACCCTGCGCTGGTTCAACCGCAACATCAACGGTGCCCATTACGGCGGCAGCCTGTTTTCGATGACCGACCCGTGGTACGGCCTGATGCTGCTGAAAGTGCTGGGAGAACGGGACTATATGGTCTGGACCAAGAACGCGTCGATTGACTACCTTGCCCCCGGGCGCGGCGTGGTCCGTGCCCGCTTCACCCTGACCGACAGCCTTCTGGCCGAAGCGCGGGACCATCTGTCGCGGGAGGATAAGCTGATCCGCCCCTTTGAGATCGACATCACCGACGCCGCCGGAACCGTGGTGGCGCGGGTGCTCAACACGGTTTATATCCGGCGGCGGGTGCCGCTGGCTGACGGAAACGCCGCCGCCGCTACTGGATGATGCCGTAACTCTGCACCAGCGAGCCGACCAGCAGGTGCCAGCCATCCACCAGCACAAAGAAAATCAGCTTGAACGGCAAGGCCAGCATCATTGGTGGTAACATCATCATCCCCATGCTCATCAGCACGCTGGCGATGGTCATGTCGATGATGATGAACGGCAGATAGATCAGGAAGCCGATCTCAAAGGCCCGCAGCAGTTCGGAAATCATGAAGGCCGGAATCAGGGCCCGCAGCGGCGTTTCCTCCGGGGCATCCACCGCCGGCAGCTTGGCCATATCCATGAACAGTTGCAGATCCTTCGGGCGGGTATGTTCCAGCATGAACATGCGGAACGGCATCATCGCCCGCTCAAAGGCCTCCATTTCGCCGATCTGCTCGTTGATCAGCGGCTCAACCCCCTGCTTCCACGACGCTTCCATGGTCGGCTGCATGATGAAGATGGTCATGAACAGCGCCAGACTGACCACCACCTGATTGGGCGGGGTGGTGCCGGTGCCCAGCGCATTGCGCAGCACCGAGAACACGATCAGCAGCCGGGTGAAGCTGGTGACCATCAGAATGAACGACGGTGCCAGCGTCAGCACCGTCATCAGCACGATCAGCTGAATGATGGTCGAGGTGGTGGACCCGCTGCCGCCCGGCCCGAGATCAAGGGAAAACTGCTGCGCCGAGGCCGCCGAGGCCGTCAGCAGAAACAGGCTGGCCAGACTGGCGGCGGGGAGCAGGCGGCGGCTCAGAGTGCGGATCATCAGACAGTCGCTCCGGACGCGGGCTGAGAAGCGGAAGAAGGGGCGGACGGAGCATCAGCCATCCGCACCGGCGGTGCCTGATCCTCCGGCGGCAAAGTAAAACGCGGCACCGGGCGGCCGGAATGAACCACGATATCGTGCGCCCCGCCCAGCAGCAGCAGGTGTTCCTGATCATCCTGCCGGACCAGCAGCAGCTTGCGGCGCGGATCCAGTTGCAGGACCTCCTGTACCGACAGGCGGGGGGCCGCCCCCCGTGGCCCGCGTGCCGTCAGCAGGCGGCCACCGAGCTTCCGCAGCAGGGCAGCGGTGCCGAAGATCAGCCCCAGAACCAGCGACAGCGACAGAAACAGGCGGATGTAGGTATCAAATTCCATGGAACCCCTGACGGCCACAGCCCGACGACATGCCCCGCATACTTGCCATGTTGCCGCGCCCCCCGCAACCGCCGAGGCAGCCTTGCCACAACCGCGTCAGGGGATCACCGGTCAAAGCGGCCTCCGGCCCGGCCCTTAAACCTCGTCGCTGGTCACCGGCGGACGGCGCAGGGGCTGCCGCCGGTAGGGGTCGGTGCTGCGCGGCGGGCCCTCCCCGCCATCCGTCACCGGCAGCAGTAACGCCGGATCCGGGGCTGAAAAGGCTTCCAGCAGGCCATCGTCGGCCAAAGGCACCTCCGGCGGGGCGCAGGCATCCGACGCCTCCGGGCGCAGGGCCAGCCCGCCGAACCGGGTGGTCAGATCCACTGTCAGCACATCCAGATCATACAGGACCGTTTCCAGATCATTGGCGGCCTCGTGCCGGTATTCCACCGGCAGATCCTGCGCAATCCGGCAGGCCCGGCGCACCACCTGATCCATCTCGTGCAGATTCGGCATACGGTCGGCATTCAGGGCCCGGCGGGCCTGAAGGATCACCGCCGCCACCTCACGCATGGCAACCCGCACCTGCGCCACCGTGGTCGGCGGCGGCACCGGCACATCGGGGTCCGGCCCCAGCAGGTCGGACAGGGATACATCAACAGTCTGTTCTGTACCGCCATCCCCCGTCAGCGGGCGGGGACGGCCCCTCTTCAGGATATCGTTCATCTCACACCGTCTCCGTGATACCGCACCCGGCGGCGCTGAGCCCCCTGCCTTAAAACGTTGCCCATCCCCTGTTTCAGGCGGCCCCCTTTCCGCCCCGGCAGCCCTCCGGCCCCTCCGATGCTACCCCCGGACTGTGACCGGATCATGGCGCGTCCTTGCCGGACAGGATCGGCGGGCTGAGCGGCCCGCCCGGATCCACCGCCGGGGCGGCGGCATTGGCGCGGTAAACATACACCAGAATTTCCGCAACGGCGGCAAAGGCCTCCGGCGGAATATCACTGTCCAGATCCAGCACCGCCAGAATCTGCGCCAGATCGGCATCCTGACGGACCTTGATGCCGTGGGCGAAGGCCAGTTCCAGAATCTGCTCCGCCACAAAGCCCCGGCCTGAGGCCACCACCTTCGGTGCTCCGCCCGCCGCCGGATCGTGCTCGATAGCGACAGCAACCGGCTTACCGCCGGGTGGGGCGACAGCAACCGGCTTACCGCCGGGTGGGGCGACAGCAACCGGCTTGCCGCCGGATGGCGCGACAGCAACCGCCTTCCCGCCGGGTGGCACCGCCTCGACGGGCTTGCCACCGGATGACCGGCCCGGCGTTCCACCGGCTGGCGTATCCCCCGGCTTTTTCATGACGACACCACTCCGCGCTCCGGCCCGGCAATTATTTCCTCTCAACTTTGCCAGAGAGTGGATTTAAGAATACTTAAGGGCAGCAGCCCCGATGCCAGCGCAGGCTTTACGTTTCCTTAAGCCGACTCTGGCAGAGTAGTGTTGTGTCACAAGGGTTTTTCACCCCCAACCCCGTGCCGTTTCAACCGACAGGACCCAACCGCAATGGATACGAGCAATCTGACCCTGTTTCAGATGGCGAAGACCAAGATGGACTGGATCGCACAGCGCCAGAAGGTGCTGTCGGAGAATATCGCCAACGCCGACACCCCGAACTACCGGGCCAAGGACCTGCGGGAAGTCAACTTCAGCCGCATGGCCGCCGATGCCATCGAACGCCCGGTCCGCCCGACCCTGACGCAGGCCGGGCACCAGACCACCACCCTGCCCCACGCCGGGCCGTTCCGCGAGGATACCACCCGCAAGACGTGGGAAACCTCAATCGACCAGAACCCGGTGGTGCTGGAAGAACAGGTGGAGAAGATGGCGCGGGGCCGGTCACAGTACGATCTGGCGCTGAACCTGATCCGTAAGAACATGTCGATGATCAAGCTGGCTCTGGGCAGCCGCGGGTAACGGAACGAGGACGCAGCAGCGATGGATGATCTTTCCAAGGCGACACGCATTGCTTCCAGCGGCCTGAAGGCGCAGGCCAAGCGCGTCCGGGTCATTTCCGAGAACATGGCGAACTCCGATTCGATCGCCAAGACCCCGGGCGGGGAACCCTACCGGCGCAAGCTGGTGGTGTTCCGCAACCAGCTCAGCCGGGAACTGGACGCCAAAACCGTCCGCGCCGACCGCACCACCCGCGACATGACCGATTTCGGCCGCAAATTCATGCCGGGTCACCCCGGTGCCGACGAAAGCGGCTATGTGATGACCCCGAACGTCAACCCGCTGATCGAAATGATGGACATGCGGGAAGCCCAGCGGTCCTACGAAGCCAACCTTCAGGTCATCAGCACCTCACGCGACCTGATGAGCAAAACCATTGAAATGCTGCGCTGAGGCCAGCCCTGACGTCTAACGGAGTCCGCCGCCATGGCCATTAACGTTTCCAGCGCCATCAACGCCTACCGCTCTGCGGCGGCTTCGGCGACGGAGTCGATGCAGTCCTCCTCCTCGCCCAAGCTGGCGGGAACCACCCAGAGCGGCGGCACCGGCTTCAGTGACCTGATCAAGGATTCCCTGAAGGAAGCGGTCTCCGTCCAGCGCAACGCGGAAGAGATCAGCCTGAAGGGCATCGCCGGGGATGCCGACATGCGTGATGTGGTGCTGGCGGTCAACAACGCCGAAAACACCCTGAACACCGTGGTCGCCATCCGCGACAAGGTGCTGAACGCCTATCAGGAAATTCTGAAGATGCCGATCTAAGGGGCGACGGGGCCAGCGCACCCAATCCCTGACCGCCGGTTGTCCCGGCAGGTACCAAAAAGCGGGTTGACCGGACGGAACAGGCGGATCACAACAGGGCAGCCATGGTCCGGCCCCCTTTATCCCCTGATGCGAGACACGGCCCCGATGGAAGAAGCACAGATCCTCGACGTCGCCCGCGACAGTATCATGGTGATGATCATTATCTCCGCCCCGATCCTGATCATCGGGCTGGTGATCGGGGTGGCGGTCTCGCTGTTTCAGGCCCTGACCTCGATTCAGGAAGCGACGCTGGTGTTCGTGCCGAAAATGCTGATCACCTTTGCTTCCATTGTCCTTCTGCTGCCGTTCATGCTGCGCCACCTGACGGACTTCACCCGCCAGATCATGGACACGATTATCGGCCTGCCATAGGGCGGCATGCGATGCTTTCAGAAATCCTCAGCCTCAACGTCTTCCATGTGCTGCTGGTGTTCGTCCGCCTCAGCGCGGCGTTCATGCTGCTGCCCGGATTCTCGGCCCACTACATCAACGTCAAGTCCCGGCTGCTGCTGGCGGTGGCAATCACACTGGTGATCACCCCGCTGCTGTCCCCCAATCTGCCCGCAGCCCCACAGCAGATGTCGGTTCTGGTGATGCTGATCGTTCTGGAAACCTTCTACGGGGTATTCTTCGGCCTGATCACCCAGGCGGTGATGGGGGCCATGCATCTGGCCGGGACCAACATCGGCCAGATGACCGGGCTGATGAACGCCATGGTGTTTGACCCGATCACCGAACAGCAGGGGGCGATGGTGGTCGGTGCCCTGTCCAACGTTATTCTGGTCAGCCTGTTCGTGATGGACCTGCATCACCTGATGATCGAGGCACTGATTGCCACCTACTCCCTGTTTCCGGTCGGCAGCATGCCGATTGCCGATGATCACCTGACCAGTTTTCTCGATATCTTTGCCCGCAGCTTTGCCATCGGGTTACAGATGTCTGCCCCCTTTGTGGTGGCGGGGATCGTGTTTCAGGTCGCCCTTGGCCTGATGGCGCGCCTGTCGCCGCAGATGAACGTCTTTTTTGTCGCCATGCCGTTGCAGATCCTGCTGGGGCTGGCGATGTTGTGGGTGGCGCTGCCCGGGCTGATTCTGATATTCCTGCATTACTTTGAGGGCACCTTGACCGCCTTCGTATACGGATAGCGCGATGGCGGACGAGGATCAGGACTCCAAGACAGAAGACCCGTCTGACCGAAAACTGGAACGGGCGCGGGAAGACGGCCAGATTCCGATGTCGCAGGAAATTAAAAGCCTGCTGATGATCGCCGGGATTCTGGCCTCCGTCATGGTAATGGCCCCGTGGATCATGGGTCAGATGACATCCCTCCTGAAGGGGTTCCTACAGAACATCCACCTGATACGGCTGGATGTTGACGGCTTCCGCGGGGTTCTGGTGCGGTTGATGCTGGATGTCGGCATTCTCCTGCTGCCGCTGGCCGGGCTGCTGTACGTGATGGCCCTGCTGAGCGGGATCGTGCAGGCAGGATTGATCTTCACCCCGAAAAAGCTGGAACCCAAGCTCAGCAACATCAGCCCGATCAGCGGATTCAAGCGGGTTTTCTCGAAGAATCAGCTGATGGAGCTGGCCAAAAGTGTCATCAAGATCGCGGTGGTCGGGGTGGTGCTGAGTTTTCTGGTCGTCCCCAAACTGAAGCACCCGGAACTTTATTCGGCGCTCGATTTCCGCTCGACCCTGCGTGACCTGTACGACCTGGTCCTGCTGGTGTTGTTCGGCACCCTGCTCAGTTTCGGCGCTGTGGCGGCGGCGGACTGGTGGTGGCAGCGCCACCGGCACCGCAGCCAGCTGAAAATGACCAAGCAGGAAGTGAAGGACGAACACAAGGAGACCGAAGGGAATCCGGAGATCAAGGCCAAGATCCGCAGCCTGCGCATTCAGAAATCCCGTCAGCGCATGATGCAGAATGTGCCCAAGGCCAGCGTGATCGTCACCAACCCGACCCACTACGCCGTCGCCCTGCAATACGACATGGACGATATGGCCGCCCCCAAACTGGTCGCCAAAGGGGTGGACAGTCTGGCCCGCAAGATCAGGGAAGTGGCGGAACAGCACGAGATCCCGATTGTCGAAAACCCGCCGCTGGCCCGCGCCCTGTACGCCTCGGTGGAGCTTGACCGCGAAATTCCGCCCGATCATTACAAGGCGGTGGCCGAAGTGATCGGCTTTGTGATGCGGATGAAAAAATCCGGTGGCCGGATCCCCAAACCCCGCCGCTGGGAAGAAACTCCGCCGGATCCTGACGGCGGCTGATCCATCCCCCGATGCCCCGCCAGTTTCCGTTTTTCTTCCGGCCCGACGAGGACCCCTGCCCATGTTGTTTGCCGACGGCCTCGTCGCCCTGAACGGAATTACGCTGACCCTGCCGCAGGCGCTGGCTCTGGCCTTCGGATCCGGCGTGGCAGTGGCCGCCGGGGGGGCCGCCCTGTATTTCCGGCAGCGGGCGCGCAGCCTGCACCAGAAGGCGGCGCTGGCGCTGGCCCTGACCGAGCAGGACGGCACCGCCCGGGCCATCACCGGCAGTGACGGAACGGTGCTGGCCGCCAATGCCGCCGCCCGCCAGCGCTGGCCCAATGCCTCCCCCCTGACCTATCTGGAACGGCTGACCCAGACCACCTCGCCGCTGGCGACCGATCTGGGGACGGACCTCGGCACCGGTCTGGAGGACGGCACCAGCCTGCCCCCGGAGACCGCCGCCGATTCCCTCGCCCGGCTGCTGGCGGCCGTCCACTCCGGCACCACCGAAAAAGTCGAACTGCCGGTGCAGGATGACGGCGGTGCCGAATGGCTGCTGGTGGAAACCCGCCCGGCGGAACCGGCCGGAGCCCCCGCCGGCCGCCTGTGGACCGCCACCGACATTTCCGCCCGCCGGATCATTGACGACATTCTGCGGCAGGAACGCGATGATCTCGCCGAATTCCTGTACCTGCTGCCGGTCGGGGTCTATTCCGCCGACTCAGCCGGACGCCTGCGCAGCGTCAACCAGCGCTTTTCCGAATGGCTGGGCTACACCCCGAAAGACCTGACCGGTCAGCCGCTGTCGGCCCTGCTGCATGACGGCGAGGTCCCCGACATTGAAGGAGCATGGCGGGGAGACCTGAACTTTGTCGACAGCCACGGCCGCCAGTTTCCGGCACTGGTGTTCCAGACCACCTATGACGATGGCGGAGAAACCCTGACCCGCAGTGTGGTGGTGCGCGAGGCGCTGACCCCGTCCCTGAGCGGCGGCGAAGAGGATCACCGCTACCGCAGCCTGTTTGACAATGCTCCGGTCGGCCTGTGTGTGCTGGACCCCGACGGGGTGATCACCGACTGCAATTCCACCTTCGAGAGCCTGTGCGGCAAAAGCCGCGCCGATGTGATCGACGGAACCCTGCTGGATCTGCTGACGGAAGAGGACCGGGCTGACGGTCAGGCCCTGTTTGACAAGACCCTGCTGGAACAGGGCCCTGCCGCCCAGCGGGAAGTCCGCTTTTCCGGCAACCCCGACAATGCCGCCATGCTGCGGTTCAGCCTGCTGGGCGGCGACGCGGTGGTGGCCTATCTGATCGACACCACTGCCCAGCGCAATCTGGAGGCCCAGTTCGCGCAGGCCCAGAAGATGCAGGCCATGGGGCAGCTGGCCGGGGGGGTCGCCCACGACTTCAACAACCTGCTGACCGCAATGATCGGGTACTGCGACCTGCTGCTGCAACGGCACGGTGCCGGAGACCCTTCCTTCGCCGATATCATGCAGGTGAAGCAGAATGCCAACCGCGCCGCCAATCTGGTGCGGCAGCTTCTGGCCTTCTCGCGCAAGCAACCCCTGAAGCCACGCCGCCTGACCGTCACTGATGCCCTGTCGGAACTCAGTCACCTGCTGCGCCGCCTGCTGGGGGAAAGCGTGCGGCTGGATCTGCGCCATGGCCGCGATGTCGGGCAGGTGCGGGTGGATCCCGGGCAGTTCGATCAGGTGATCATCAATCTGGCCGTCAATGCCCGTGATGCCATGCCCGGCGGCGGTTGCCTGACCATCTCCACCCGGCAGGAACAGCTGGAAGCGCCGCTGGAACGCGGGGCGGAGGTCATTCCGCCCGGCCCCTATGCCGTCATCACCGCCATTGATACCGGTGTCGGCATCCCGCGCGAAAATCTGGGCCGGATCTTTGAACCGTTCTTCTCCACCAAAACCGGGACTGTCGGGGCCGGGACCGGCCTTGGCCTGTCCACCGTCTATGGCATCATCCGCCAGACCGGCGGGTTCGTCTTTGTCGACTCGCGGATCGGGGACGGCACCACCTTCACCATCTACCTGCCGCGCCTGAACGACATGACCGACGCCACCGAGCCGGTGGTGCGCGCCATTGATGACCCGGCCCTGTCGGCGGCCCCGCCCCCGGCGGACAGCGCCGACCTGACCGGCGGCGGGACTATTCTGCTGGTGGAGGATGAAGACCCGGTCCGGGTGTTCGCCGCCCGCGCCCTGCGCAACAAGGGTTATACTGTGACCGAAGCCCGCACCGGGGAACAGGCGCTGGATCTGCTGGCCGAAAACCCGGCGATTGACCTGCTGATCACCGATATGGTGATGCCGGGGATCGACGGGGCGACGCTGGCCCGCACGGTGCGGGCCGACCGCCCCGGGCTACAGGTGATCCTGATTTCCGGGTATTCTGAAGAAGCGGCACGGGGGGAAATCGCTGATTCCACCGATTTCCACTTCCTGCCCAAACCGTTCAGCCTGACCCAGCTGGCCGCCCGGGTGAAGGCCCTGCTGGCGCAGGGGGGTGGCGAGGCAGGATCAAACCAGCCAGAAGCCTGACTCCCCATCACCATCGCAGCAGCCGGGCCGGAATCCGCACCAGCCCCAGCACCAACGCGCAGCCGGATACGATCACCGCCGCACCGGCCACCTGCATCAACGACAACTGTTCGCCCAGATGCAAAGCCCCGACCAGCACCGCCACCACCGTCACCGCAAATTCCACGCTGATGGCCCGGGTCGGGCCGATGGTCGAGACCAGACGGAAATACAGCACATAGGTCATGGCGCTCATCACGCAGCCCAGCACCAGCAGATAGGCGATATCGACCGCCATAATCTGCGGCGGCAGCGGCGAGATCAGACCCAGCGGCAGGGTCATCACCCCACCGGACAGGAACGCCCCGATGGTGACTTCCCAGCTGCCGGTCCCCTTGAGCGACCGGCTGGCATACAGGCTGCCGCAGGCGGCACAGACACAGCCGAACATCGCCGCCGCGCAGCCGAGCAGAAAGGTGGAGTCCACCGGCTGGGACGGAAAGCCGACCAGCATGACGATCCCGGCCACCCCCAACACCAGACCGACCACCCCATTGGGGGAAATCCGCTCGATCCCGGCAATGCGGCCAATCACCATCGACAGCAGGGGAATCGAAGCCACCAGAATCGCCGTCATCGCCGTCCCGATCATCGGGGTGGCGTAGGACAGGCCGATCAGCTGTCCGGCAACGGTGGTGGCCCCGACCACCACGAACGGCAGCCAGCGGCCCCCAAACCGCAGACGGCGGCGGGTGACGGCCGACAGCAGCAGCAGGGTCACCGCCGCGATCAGCGAACGGTAGGAAATGGTCCCGGCCAGCCCGAAGGTGTTCAGCACCCGCAGCAGGACGAGAAAGGACAACCCCCAGGCGAGGGCGAGAAAAGCGTAGGACGCCAGATCTTTGGGTTTCATCACACACCGGCTGCGCGTATGAGGGGGGAGTCCCCGCGACCGGCCCCGCGCATACCGGCCAGCCTCAGGCGGCGCGGATTGGACCACAGGCCCCCGGCGCTGGCAATCAGCGATCCGGCCCACCGGACCCAGCGTTTGTTCTTCCTATGTTCCAACCCCTCTTGCGCAGAAGAACAAATCATGTACTGTTGTGCCGGTTGCAGGTCCGCACCAGCTATGGAATAACGGGGGCATCGAATGACCCAGACCGCCTTACGACTCGTTGACAAGGACACCATGGACAAGCAGAAAGCTCTGGACGCTGCCCTCAGCCAGATTGAACGCGCCTTCGGCAAAGGCTCCATCATGCGGCTCGGCCAGCGCGAACATGCGGTGGACATCGACGCCGTCAGCACCGGCTCGCTCGGTCTGGACCTTGCCCTTGGCATCGGCGGCCTGCCCCGGGGCCGTATTGTCGAGATCTACGGCCCGGAAAGCTCCGGGAAGACCACGCTGGCCCTGCATGTGATCGCCGAGGCCCAGCGCAAGGGCGGCACCTGCGCCTTCGTCGACGCCGAACATGCCCTTGACCCGGCCTATGCCCGCAAGCTGGGCGTCAACCTCGACGAACTGCTGATCTCCCAGCCGGACGCCGGGGAACAGGCACTGGAAATCGCCGACACGCTGGTGCGGTCCGGCGCGGTTGATGTGCTGATCATCGACTCCGTCGCCGCACTGGTGCCGCGCGCCGAACTGGAAGGCGAGATGGGCGACAGCCACGTCGGCCTTCAGGCCCGCCTGATGAGTCAGGCCCTGCGCAAGCTGACCGCCTCCACCGCCCGTTCCAACACCCTGATCATCTTCATCAACCAGATCCGCATGAAGATCGGCGTGATGTTCGGCAGCCCGGAAACCACCACCGGCGGCAACGCGCTGAAGTTCTACGCCTCGGTGCGGATGGACATCCGCCGCGTCGGCCAGATCAAGGACCGGGACGAAGTGGTCGGCAACCAGACCCGCGTCAAGGTGGTGAAAAACAAGGTGGCCCCGCCGTTCAAGGTTGTCGATTTCGACATCATGTATGGCGAAGGCGTCTCCAAGATGGGCGAGCTGATCGACCTTGGCGTTAAGGCCGGGATCGTCGAAAAGTCCGGCTCGTGGTTCTCCTACAACTCCACCCGCATCGGTCAGGGCCGTGAAAACGCCAAGACCTTCCTGCGGGAAAACCCGACCATGGCCGCCGAGATCGAAAATGCGATCCGCGCCAATGCCGGCCTGATCAAGGAAGCCATGACCGCCAGCCCGGCGGAGATGGAAGACGCCGATACCGGCGACGCATAAGCCGGATCCGGTTTCTCCTTGCCGATAAGAATCGCGCGGGGCCTTCAGGTTTGCCCTGAAGGCCCCGCTGCCGTTCCGGCACAGGGCTCCGGCACAGGGCCATCAAAGCCCCCTCCCTTTTCCCATGCTGCCCCTTGCCGGACGCATACCGTCCGCCTTAGGGTCAGTCATCCCTTTCCTTGCCGAGGAACCTGCCATGTCGGTCCTGCTTCCGATGTACCAGAAGCCCCCCGCCGGTCCGCGCGCGGAATTCAGGCTGGCCTCGGACTACACCCCGGCGGGGGATCAGCCGACGGCCATCGCCACGCTGGTGGAGGGAATCGGGAGTGGGGAGCGCGATCAGGTTCTGCTGGGGGTCACCGGCTCCGGCAAGACCTTCACCGCCGCCAAGGTGATTGAGACGCTCGGCCGTCCGGCGCTGGTGATGGCCCCCAACAAGACCCTCGCCGCCCAGCTCTATGCCGAGATGAAATCCTTCTTCCCCGACAATGCGGTGGAATATTTCGTCTCCTACTACGACTACTACCAGCCGGAAGCCTACGTCCCCAAGACCGACACCTATATCGAGAAGGACGCCAGCATTAACGAACAGATCGACCGGATGCGCCATGCCGCCACCCGGGCGATTCTGGAACGGCGGGATGTGATCATCGTCGCCTCGGTGTCCTGCCTGTACGGTCTTGGCTCGGTGGAAAGCTATTCCGCCATGCGCCTGACCGTGAAGCAGGGCGACCGGCTGGACCGTGATGCCTTCCTGCGGCAGCTGGTGGACCTGCAATACCGCCGCAACGAGGCCGCCTTCCAGCGCGGGGCGTTCCGGGTGCGGGGCGACGTGATCGAAGTGTTCCCCGCCCACCAGGAAGACCGGGCGTGGCGCATTGACCTGTTCGGCGACGAAATCGACTCCCTGACCGAATTCGATCCCCTGACCGGGGAAAAGATGCTGTCGTTCACCGAGCTGACGTTCTACCCCAACAGCCACCACGTCACGCCGCGCCCGGCGCTGTCGCAGGCCATCAAGGGCATCAAGGACGAACTGAAGGTCCGGCTGGCGGAGCTGATCGAGCAGGGCAAACTGCTGGAAGAACAGCGGCTGCGCGAGCGCACCCTGTTCGATCTGGAGATGCTGGAATCCACCGGCTTCTGCAAGGGCATCGAGAACTATTCCCGCTGGCTGACCGGCCGCAGCCCCGGCGAGCCGCCGCCGACCCTGTTTGAATACCTGCCGGAAGATGCCATCCTGATCGTCGATGAAAGCCACGTCACCGTGCCGCAGGTCGGCGGGATGTTCCGGGGTGACTTCAACCGCAAGATGACCCTTGCCGACTACGGCTTCCGGCTGCCGTCGTGCGTTGACAACCGCCCGCTGAAGTTCGAGGAATGGGACACCATGCGTCCCACCACCGTCTTCGTCTCCGCCACCCCCGGTGACTGGGAAATGGAACGGACCGGCGGCGTCTTTGCCGAACAGGTGATCCGCCCGACCGGCCTGATTGATCCCACCTGCGTGATCCGCCCGGTGGAGCATCAGGTCGATGACCTGCTGGGCGAGGTCAAACAGGTTGCCGCCAAAGGACAGCGGGCCTTGGTGACGGTGCTGACCAAGCGGATGGCCGAGGACCTGACCGAATACCTGAACGAGCACGGTGTCCGGGTGCGCTACATGCATTCCGACATCGAGACGCTGGAACGGATCGAAATCATCCGCGACCTGCGGCTTGGCGCTTTTGACGTGCTGGTCGGCATCAACCTGCTGCGCGAAGGGCTGGACATCCCGGAATGTTCCCTTGTCGCCATTCTCGATGCCGACAAGGAAGGCTTCCTGCGCTCAACCCGGTCCCTGATCCAGACAATCGGCCGCGCCGCCCGCAATGTCGAAGGGCGGGTGATCCTGTATGCCGACAAGATGACCGACAGCCTGAAAAAGGCGCTGGACGAGACCGCCCGCCGCCGTGAAAAGCAGCAGGCTTACAACATCGCCAACGGCATCACCCCGGAAAGCGTCCGGTCGCGGATTGCCGATGTGCTGGGCGATGTGGCGGAACAGGATTACATGACCGTCGATACCGGCGTCAGCGGGGCCACCGAACTGGTCGGCCACAATCTGCGCAGCGTGATCGAGGATCTCGACAAGAAAATGCGCAAGGCCGCCGCCGATCTGGAATTCGAGGAAGCCGCCCGACTGCGCGACGAAATCCGCCGTCTGGAAGCCGCCGAGCTGGAGATGCCCGACGTCACCTATAAACCCCGCCTGACAGCGTCCACCGCCTCCGGCACCGCCCGCGCCGCCAAACAGGCCCGGCGCGGGGGCGGTCGCAAACGCGGGTAATGAAAACAACAAAGCCTCTTCCCGTTGCAATTCCCGACAGAAAAGGGATAAGCTGATTCTCAGATGGGAAGACGGTTGTCCACCGACCCTCCAATTCCCATCAACGGGCCTGTCGGGTGGATCAGACAGGCCCTTTCCTTTTTCAGCCCCTGACGCTCAGACGATCTTCAGCGCCCCCAGCACTCCGCCCACGGCAATCAGCCACAGCGGGTTGAGGCGGGTCCAGACCAGCACCGCCACCGCCGCCGCAAACAGGCCGATCTGGGGTATGGTCTGCACCGCCATCAGCGTCAGCGACCACGAGGTCGCCGCCATCATCCCGATCGACAGCGGCAGCACCGCCAGCCGGATCCGCGTCCCCAGACTGCGGCCAACCACCCGGTTGCCATAGCGCAGCGCCAGTACCGCCAGCAGGGCCGGTGGCCCGACCAGTGCCACCGTGGCCGCCACCGCCCCGATCACTCCGGCGGCGCGATAGCCGATGATGGTGGCAAACAGGAAGTTCGGCCCCGGCGCCACCTGTGCCAGCGTAAACGCCTCGACAAACACCTGATGGCTGACCCACTGGTGGGTCTCCGTCATAAAGCGCATCATTTCCGGGGACAGGGCAATCACCCCGCCGCCAATCGCCATCAGCGACAACAGGGCGAAATGCAACAGGATCTGCCCGGCAATACTCCACTGGCTGTCCATCACGCCTCTCCGCCACCGGGTTTCTTCTGGATCAGCACCGCCAGTCCGCCGAGCCCGAACATCACCGCCACCAGCGGCCACTTCAGCAGGGCAATGGCGGCAAACATCGCTCCGGCAAACGCCCCGGCCCGCAGGGTGCGCGGCATCCCCCGCGCCATTTTGACCGCCATCGAGCAGATCAACGCCACCGCCACCACCGACATTCCCCGCAGCACGTCGCTCACCACCGCTGTCCCGCCGTAGCGGTCATACAGCACCGCCAGCCCGAGCACACCGATCGCCGGAGGAACCACCATCCCGGTAACCGCCGCCAGCCCCCCCAGCGCCCCGCAACGGCGGTAGCCGACGATGATCGCCAGATTGCAGATGGTCGGCCCCGGCAGCAGCTGGGAAAAGGCGAAAATCTCGGCAAACTCCGCCTGCGTCAGGATCCGGCGGCGCTCCACCAGACTGCGGTGCACCCATGGCAGGACTCCGCCGAAGCCAATCATCGCCAGCGAAGAAAACAGCAGGAACAGGCCCCATGGCGTCACCGCCGCCGGAGGGGGCGGATCCCACTCCGGCAGGGTGTCCGCAACCGCAGGCAGGACGGCAGACGGGGCACCATCGGCCTCCGCCGGGATCACCGGGTCAGACAGGCCGCTGTCCGCCGGGGAAATACCGGTCTCACGGTCATCAGGGGGCATGCCGCAGCTCCTGCATCCGGAGGGCAGCGGGGATCAGGGGAGTCGTCACAGGGGGCACAGTTGGTCTCCCGACAGCAGAATGCCGGAATGGGGGTCTGGGGATCTTTCCTATGGAAGCAGACTGTCACCGATCTGTCATCCTGCGGCAGACGGTTGAGATCCGTGTTTTTTGCACGGCTGCCCCCGGGATTTACACAATGCTGCCCGAAACGCCGGAGCGCGACAGCGCCGGATCGAAGGGGTTAAGCTGGCGGCTGATCCCGGCGGCCTCGCGACGCAGGATATCAACCACCACGGTCAGCCGCTCATCGGTCAGCCGGTCCGTCGGGGTGCCGATCGACAGCGCCGCCACCGCCCGCCCCTGCCGGTCAAACACCGGCACCGCCACCCCCGACATCCCCGGCAGCAACCCGGAATGCTGGCTGGAATAGCCCTGCGCCTTCACCTTGGCGATGGCCGTCCGCAGATAGACCTCATCCAGAAAACCCATCCCCTGCATGCGCGGCAGATTGAAGCGGATCACCTCCTGCTGCTCATCCTCCGGCAGGTGGGCCAGAATGGTCAGGCTGCCCTGCCCGATGCCCAGCATCACCCGGCCGCCGATATCCCCGGTGAAGGAGCGGATCGGAAACGGCCCTTCCGCCCGGTCGAGACAGATGGCGTCAAAACCGTTGCGCACCAGCAGGAACACCGTCTCCCGCAGGGTGGCCGACAGCCGCAGCAGGATCGGGCGGGCCATGTCGCGCAGGGTGCCGCAGGATCCGGCCTGCGCCGCCAGCACGAACAAATCCAGCCCCAGCCGGTACCGTTTGCCCTGCGGGTCGTGGTCAATCATCCCTTCCGCCACCAGTGCCTTCAGCAGCCGGTGGACGGTCGGCGGTGTCATGCCCAGATCCCGCGCCAGATCGGTCAGGCGCGCCCCGGTACCACCATGGGCGGCGATAGCTCGCAGAATCGCGATCCCCCGCTGGAGACTGGTCTTGCTGCCCGCGTCGGCACCGGGGCGGCGGGGGTCATCGGCGGGCTCGGTCATCGTTTTCTCCTCCGGCAAAGGAATAGGTCATACCATTTCTCGATATTCCGTATGTTGGAATTTTTTGAAAATTTTTTCAACCATACGAAAACTGACGTTGACGCTGCCCCCGGTTCGGAAAACTCTGGATCCAACGGGCCGAAATGGCCTGCGGACCGGGTGCGGATCCCCCTTACCGCCCCGGTCCACCCCTTGGACAGACAGGCAATTTCTTTCCGCATAGCGGAATGAAAAACGGGAGACCCAGCTGTGCCCTTTCTTGAACTGGACGCCCTGAGCAAACATTACGGTCCGGTGAAGGCCGTCGATGACGTGTCCCTCAGCGTCGAGCAGGGTGAGTTCATTTCACTGCTGGGGCCGTCGGGCTGCGGCAAGACCACCACCCTGCAAATGATCGCCGGTTTCGTCGATGCCACCGCCGGGCGGATCCGCCTGCAGGGCCGCGACATCACCCACGCCCCGGCCAACAGCCGTGGTCTCGGCATCGTGTTCCAGAGCTATGCGCTGTTCCCGCATATGACCGTGGCCGACAACGTCGCCTTCGGCCTTGAGATGCAGAAGGTGGAGCGTGCCGAACGCGCCCGCCGGGTGGAACAGGCGCTGGCACTGGTGCATCTGGATGCCCACGCCGGACGGTACCCGCGCGAGCTCTCCGGCGGCCAGCGGCAGCGCGTTGCCCTTGCCCGCGCCATCGTCATCCGCCCGCCGCTGCTGCTGCTGGACGAACCGCTGTCCAACCTTGATGCCAAGCTGCGCGAGGCCATGCAGTTCGAGCTGCGGACCATCCAGCAGCAGGTCGGGACCACCACCATCATGGTCACCCACGATCAGGCCGAGGCCTTCTCGGTCTCCGACCGGGTGGTGGTGATGCAGAGTGGCCGGATCACCCAGATCGACACCCCTTACGAGGTGTATGAACATCCGGCCTCGGAGTTTATTTCCCGCTTCGTCGGCAAGACCAACCTGCTGCCCCCCGCCACCGACGGCGGCCCGCAACGCCATGTCCGCCCGGAAAAGCTGATGCTGAAGCCCGCCGGACAGGGCCGCGCCGATGCCACCATCGTTGACCGTTTCTTCCTCGGCAGTCAGTGGCTGTACCATCTGGAAAGCCCGCTGGGGCCGATGGTGGTGGTGCAGGTCAACGATGGCAGCCCGGCCCATCCCCCCGGCACCGCCGTGGCGCTGGACTGGGATGATGCCATCCTGCGGACCCTGCCGGAGGGCGGCCGATGAGCGACACCGCCTCTCCCCGGACCCGCTCGGCGGCGTGGCTGACCCTGCCGTCGCTGCTGCTGTTCGCCGTCATGCTGCTGACGCCGCTGTCCCTGACCCTGATGCTGTCGTTCAATGAATACGACGCTGCCCGTGGGGCCACCGGCGGTTTCACCCTCAGCCATTACGCCGCCATCGTCAGCGACGGCTATTACCTTGAGATCTTCCTGCGCACCCTGCGCATCGGGCTGATCACCACCCTGCTGTGCGTGGTGATCGGCGTGCCGGAGGCCTATATCCTGTCGCGGATGGCCGCGCCGTGGCGGTCGGTGTTCCTGATGATCGTGCTGACGCCGCTGCTGGTGTCGGTGGTGGTGCGCACCTTCGGCTGGTCGATGCTGCTGGGCATTGAAGGCCCGGTGAACATGCTGTTTCAGGCGATCGGCATCGGCAAAACCCGCATGCTGTATACCGAAGGGGCGGTGATCACCGCGCTGGTCCACGTCATGCTGCCGTTCATGGTGATCCCGGTGTGGACCGCCCTGCAGAAACTGGATCCGCAGGTGGAACAGGCTGCCCTGTCCTTCGGGGCCTCCCGCCTGACCGCCATTGTCCGGGTGGTGCTGCCGCAGATCATGCCGGGCATCCTGTCCGGCGGGCTGATCGTCTTCGGTCTGGCTGCCAGTTCCTTCGCCATCCCCGGTCTGCTGGGCGGACGCCGCCTGAAGATGGTGGCCACCACCGTCTATGACCAGTACCTGCACGAGCTGAACTGGCCGATGGGTGCCGCCATCGCCGTCATTCTGCTGATTGCCAACCTGATCGTGATGCTGACCTGCCACCGGGTGGTGGAACGCCAGTATCGCCGCCGACTGGGATAAGCCGCCATGCCCCGTAACGGATCCTTTGCCATCCTGTTCAACACGCTGGTGGTCATGTTCATGCTGGCCCCGCTGGTGATCGTCTGTCTGGTGGCCTTCACCCCGGAAAACACCCTATCGCTGCCGGGCTGGACCTGGTCGCTGCGCTGGTTCCGCAAGGTGTTTGAACACCCGGACTTTGTCACCTCGTTCATCAACAGCCTGTGGCTGGCCACCGTTTCCGCCTCTCTGGCGGTCGGTCTGGCGGTCCCGGCCTCGCTGGCGATCACCCGGGGCAACTTCCCCGGCCGTCAGGCGCTGGAAGGGCTGTTCCTGTCGCCGCTGGTGATCCCGCATCTGGTGCTGGGTGTGGCATTGTTGCAGATGTTCGCCCGCATCGGGGCCACCGGCAGCTTTGTCTGGCTGGCTCTGGCCCATGTGGTGGTGATCACCCCCTATGCCATGCGCCTGCTGATTGCCGCCATGACCGGTTATGACCGCTCGGTGGAACATGCGGCGCTGTCGCTGGGGGCCAGCCGGCTGACCGTGTTCCGGCGGATCACCCTGCCGATGATCCTGCCGGGTGTCAGCGGCGGCTGGCTGCTGTGCTTTATCAACAGCTTCGATGAAGTGACGATGTCGATCTTCATCACCGCGCCGTCCACCATCACCCTGCCGGTAAAAATGTACATGTACGCGACGGAATCGATTGACCCGATGATGGCCGCCGTCTCGGCCCTGATCGTCGGCCTGACCGCCGCCACCGCCCTGCTGCTGGATCGTATCTACGGGCTTGACCGGGTGCTGGTCGGCCAACGCTGACCACCCCCTTCCCTGCCTGCTGCGACCCTTTCTGAAAGGTCTGTCATGAGCCTGCTCGTCCGCTACGCGGAGCAGTCCCGCCCCCCTGTGCACTTTTTTCTGGACGGCCAGCCGCAGACGGCCCTGTCCGGGGACACGCTGCTGACCGCGATCCTGACCTGTGCCAACCGCCTGCGTCAGACTGAATTCACCGGGGAAAACCGGGCCGGGTTCTGTCTGATGGGGGCCTGTCAGGACTGCTGGATTCAGGTACGCCGGGGGACCGGGCCGGTGGAACGGCTGCGCGCCTGTTCCACCCTGCTGGAAGAGGGCATGAGCCTGTCAACCTCCGCCACCGTCCCCCCGGTGATGACGGGAGCGGCCTCATGACTGCCGCCGCAACCACCTCCCTGCGTCCGGTGATCGTCGGGGCCGGTCCCGCCGGGGTCCGCGCCGCCGTCACCCTCGCCGCCGCCGGGCTGAACCCGGTGCTGGTGGATGAAGCTGCCCGCCCCGGCGGACAGATTTACCGCCAGCCCCCCGCCGGTCTGACCCGCCCGCCGGAAGCCCTGTATGGCTTCGAGGCCGCCAAGGCCCGGGCCATCCATACCGCGCTGGCCCCCTATGCCGGGCAGATCGACCACTACACCGAAACGCTGGTGTGGAACATCGAACACGGCGCACTGGACCTGATGAACCGCGATGCCAGCGGCCAGCCGGTCAGCACCGTCCTGCCCTATGACAGCCTGATCCTTGCCACCGGGGCCACCGACCGCATCCTGCCGCTGCCGGGCTGGACCCGCCCCGGCGTCTACACCCTCGGCGGGGCCCAGATTGCCCTGAAGGCACAGGGCTGCGGCATCGGAAAGCGGGTGGTCTTCGCCGGAACCGGCCCGCTGCTGTATCTGATCGCCTATCAGTATGCCAAGGCCGGGGCCACGGTTGCCGCCGTGCTGGATACCGCCCCCTTCGTCAACCGCATCCACGCCCTGCCCGGCCTGCTCGCCTGCCCGGATACCCTGCTGAAGGGCCTGTATTACACCGCGTGGCTGAGCCTGCACGATGTACCGCTGCACAGCGGTGTCACCCTGCGCGAGATCAGCGGCCCCGACGGGACCGTCGCCGCCCTGCACTGGCGGGATGCCAAAGGCCGGGACCGGGAAACCGCCTGCGACGGCATCGGCCTCGGCTATGGTCTGCGCTCGGAAACCCAGCTGGCCGATCTGGCCGGGTGCCGCTTTGCCTTCAACGATCTGCACCGGGTCTGGCTGCCGGAGCGGGATGACGCCGGGCGTACCTCGGTCGCCGGGGTCTATGTCGCCGGGGATGGTGCCGGGATTGCCGGGGCCGACGCCGCCGAAGCCGCCGGAGAGCGGGCCGCGCTGGCCCTGTTGCAGGACCGGGGCCTGCCGGTTGACCCCACCCGTGTGACCGCGCTGGACAGACGGCTGGCCCGCTTCCGCCGCTTCAGCTCCGCCCTGTGGACCGCCTTCCCGGTTCCCGCCGGATGGGCGCACGACCTGCCGGACAGCATGACCCTGTGCCGCTGCGAGGAAATCACCGTCGGCACCCTGCGCCAGACCGTGCGGACCGACACCCCGACCGAACTGAACCGCCTGAAGGCGCTGTCGCGGATCGGCATGGGCCGCTGTCAGGGCCGGATGTGCGGGGTCGCCGCCGCTGAAGTTCTGGCCCATGAAACCGGCAGGCCGGTTTCCGCCATTGCCCGGCTGCGCCCGCAGCCCCCGATCAAACCCTTACCCGCCGCCACCCTTCCGGCGCCGGTTTCCGGGGAGGACACCCCATGACCCACCATCTGCGCGCGGATGTGGTGATCGTCGGCGGCGGGATCGTCGGCGGATCCGCGGCCCTGTTCCTGCGTCAGGCCGGGGCCTCGGTGATCCTGATGGAACGCGACCGCCCCGGCAGCCGGGCCAGTGGCGTCAACTACGGCGGGGTCCGCCGTCAGGGCCGCCCGCCGGAGCACCTGCCGCTGGCACAGCGGGCGCACGCCCTGTGGGCCAACCTGCGGTCCCTGATCGGCGAGGACGGGGAATATGTCCGCTCCGGGCATCTCAAGCTGGCCCGCTCCGCCGCCGATATGGCCTCTCTGGAAGCCTATGCCGCCCGGGTGGAAAACTTCGGCCTCGGCCTGCAACTGCTGGACACCGCCGACCTGCGCCGCCTGTATCCGATGATCGGCGACAGCGCCATCGGCGGGTCCCTGTGTCCGGAAGACGGCCACGCCAATCCGCGCCTTGTCTCCCCGGCCTTTTCACGGGCCGCGGCGGCAGCCGGGGCCACCATTCTGGACCGGGCCCCGGTCAGCGACATCCGCATCACCCCGGAAGGGTTTCACGTCACCAGTGCACAGGCCGAAATCACCGCCTCAGCCCCGGTTCTGATCAACTGCGCCGGGGCCTGGGCCGGGGAACTGGCCGCCGGAATCGGCGATCCGCTGCCGATTTCGGTGATCCATCCCCTGATGGCCGTGACCGAACCCCTGCCGCCGTTCCTGACGGTCAGCATCGGGGTGGAAGGCGGCGGCGTCTACGGGCGGCAGGTGGAACGCGGCAACTTCGTCTTCGGCGGCGGGCGCGGCTTTGCCCACCCGAAGGCCGATGCCCGCTCCGCCACCACCCCGCCTGATTTTGCCCGCCCGGAACGGCAGGCCGCCCTGCGGCTGCTGGCACAGGGCACCGGTCTGTTCCCGGCCCTTCAGGGCTGCACCATCATCCGCAGCTGGAGCGGGGTTGAAGCAGAAACCCCCGATCACGCCCCGATCATCGGGCCCAGCCGCATCCATCCCGGTCTGTTCCATGCCTGCGGATTCTCCGGGGCCGGATTCCAGATCGGTCCCGCTGTCGGCGCGGTGC
The DNA here is from genome assembly GCF_014205675.1 of Novispirillum itersonii. Classification (GTDB taxonomy): domain Bacteria; phylum Pseudomonadota; class Alphaproteobacteria; order Rhodospirillales; family Rhodospirillaceae; genus Novispirillum; species Novispirillum itersonii_A. Next base: position 168,046 of record NZ_JACIIX010000002.1, on the reverse strand, counting down.
TTGCCGACCTTGTGACCACCGGCCGCAGCGTGACGCCGATCGACGCGTTCCGCCCCGACCGTTTTTCCTCCCCTGCATGACCATACCGGTCTAACCATAATCTGATAACAGGAAGGATATGTGACGATGACCCTGATGAAATCCCTGATCGCCGCCACCAGCCTGCTGGCCCTGTCGGCCAGCGTCGCCACTGCCGCTGACAAGACCCTGTACGTCGGCATGAACGGCGGCACCATGGAAAAGACCTACACCGAAAAGGTGTTCCCGCTGTTTGAAAAGGAAACCGGGGTCAAGGTCGTGGTGGTGCCCGGCACCTCCACCGATATCCTCGCCAAGATGCAGGCGCAGAAGGAAGCGCCGCAGATGCACATCGCCTTCCTCGATGACGGCCTGATGTTCCGCGCCATCGGCATGGACCTGTGCGAACGCCTCCAGCCGTCTGATTCCTACCGTCAGCTGTATCCCGTCGCCCAGATCAAGGGCGGCATGGCTGCCGGGGTGAACATGGGCATGGTCGGTCTGGCCTATAACAAGAAGATGTTCGCCGAAAACAAGTGGGCCCCGCCGTCGTCGTGGCTGGACATGACCGACCCGAAGTTCAAGGGCAAGCTGGTGGTGCAGTCTGCCCCGTCCTCCAGCTTCGGCTTGCACGCCTTCCTGATGTTCAACCGTACCCAGGGCGGCAGCGAGGCTGATGTTGAGCCGGGCTTCAAGAACTGGAAGACCAAGGTCGGCACCAACGTGCTGGAATACATCCCCAGCTCGTCGAAGATCTCGGAAATGGTGCAGACCGGCGAAGCCGCCCTATTCCCGCTGACCCCGACCGGCGTCGGCGCCCTGAAGGAAAAGGGCATCGATGTTGAATACGCCCAGCCGAAGGAAGGCTCCGTGGTGCTGATGGTCGGCGAATGCGCGATCAAGAACAACAGCGAACCGGAACTGACCCAGAAGCTGGCCGCCTTCCTGCTGTCGGTCCCGGCGCAGGAAGCCGCCATGCAGTACGGCAGCCAGATTCCGTCCAACCGTCAGGCCAAGGCCACCCCGGATAAGCAGGCAGAACTGGAAACCTTCCAGGCCAACATGGCCAATGCCACGCTGGTCAACTGGGACGTGATCAACGAAAAGCGTCCGGAATGGAACGACCGCTGGAACCGTGAAGTCGAACGGTAAACAGTCCTCTGGCAACAGTCCGGAGCGTTTTCAGCAAAAGCGGACCCCGGTTCTGCAGTTGAAAACGGTCTGGCCTGTGCCTGATCTGTTTCTGACCTGTTTCTGAAAGGGCCGGTTGCCCCCTGCCGGAGGGGGGCACCGGCCTTTTTGGCGTCAGCCCCCACGCCTGCGGCCCGCGCCGGTCAGGAAGACATCAACGGCAACCCCGACCCGGTAGGCCATTTCCTGTTCCTCAATCACCGGGGCCAGTCCCAGCGTCCGGCGGACGTGAAAGTCACTGAACAGGGTGCCGATGAAAATCTGCGCCATCAGCCGGGCATCCCCGTCCATCAGCAGGCCCTCCGCCTGCCCGCGCCGGAACACGGCGGTCAACCGGTCCGTCAGCAGTTTCGGGCCTTCATCATAAAACTGCCGGGCGATATCGGGGAACCGGGTGCCCTCCGCTGCCATGATCCGGTAGACGGCAATCGACCCCGGACTCATCACCGTGCGCAGGAAATGCAGCCCGAACGCCGTTAAATCCTCACGGGTCGCCGACACCCCCGGACAGTCTTCACCATCAGCTCCCGGGTCGACGGTATCCCACACCCGGTGGCAGGCTTCCCGCACCATGGCGCGCAACAACCCTTCCTTGTTTCCAAAAGCCTCATACAATGTGCTGCGGGATCCCTTGGAATGACGCAGAATATCCGACAGACTGGTGCGTTCAAATCCCTGCTCCAGAAACAGGGTCATCGCCGCCTCCAGAATAGCCTGTCTCCGGGCTTCTCCCCGGCTCGGTTTTTCGGGCGGTTGCGGCATTTCAGTCACGGTCGGTTCCTAAAAAATCAGACGGCGTTCATCTCACGCTTGCGATTGTATCAAACTGTACAGTACAGTACAGCACTTTCGCCCCGGGCCCCCGAGTCACCCGTGGGCCTCCCCACCGGAGCTGACACCCCGATGCATGCCAAACGCCCTCTCTTTCCGGTTGCCATCCCCCTTGCCCTGGCCTCAGCCCTGATTTTGGCCGCCTGCGACGAAGCCCCGAAGCAGCAGGCCGCCGCCCCCGGTGGCGGGATGCCGCCGGTGGAAGTGGCGGTAATCACCGCCACCCCGTCCAACGTGCCGGTCACCACCGACCTGCCGGGCCGCACCACCGCTTTCCGCGTCGCTGAAGTGCGCCCGCAGGTCAGCGGCATCGTCCTGAAGCGCCTGTTTGAGGAAGGCAGCGACGTTCAGGCCGGTCAGCAGCTGTATCAGATTGACCCCGCCCCCTATCAGGCGGTGGTGCAGAGTGCGCAGGCCGATCTGGTCAAGGCCCGCGCCAGCCTGAAATCGGTGGAGGCCAAGGCTGCCCGCTACGCCGAACTGGTCAAGATCAACGCGGTTTCCCGTCAGGATTATGACGACGTGATCGCCAGCCTCGATCAGGCCAAGGCGCAGATTCAGGTGGCACAGGCGGCGATTGACACCGCCCGTATCAATCTGGACTACACCAAGGTCTATGCCCCGATCGCCGGGCGCATCGGCAAATCCGCCGTCACCGAAGGGGCGCTGGTGACCGCCAATCAGACCACCTCGATGGCGCTGATCACCCAGCTTGATCCGATTTACGTCGACCTCAACCAGTCCAGTGCCGATCTGATGCGGATGAAACAGGCTGCCGCCGCCGGATCGGTGCAGCGCAAGGACGCCGCCCCGGTGACCCTGCTGCTGGATGGGGTGTCCAAGCCCTATGCCCATACCGGCGAACTGAAGTTCTCCGACGTCACCGTTGATGAAAGCACCGGATCGGTGCAGGTCCGCGCCGTGTTCCCCAACCCGGACCGCGACCTGTTCCCCGGCCTGTTCGTCCGCGCCCGCATCGAGCAGGGTGTGCGTGACAACGTCTTCCTGATTCCGCAGCAGGCGGTGGTCCGCACCCCGGCCGGGGCCACCCAGGTGTGGGTGGTCAACGCCGACAACACCGTTGCCCCCCGTCCGGTGGAGACCACGCAGGCCGCAGGCGACTCGTGGATCGTTACCGGCGGCCTGACCGCCGGGGACAAGGTGGTCACCGCCGGTATCCAGAAAATCAAGCCCGGCGCGACGGTCCGCGTTGCCGCCCCGGCGCAGCAGCAGTAAGCGGGGACCCCTATGTCACGCTTTTTCATTGATCGCCCGATCTTTGCATGGGTGATCGCCATCGTCATCATGCTGGCGGGGGCGCTGTCCATTCTGGCGCTGCCGATCGAGCAGTATCCGCGCATTGCGCCGCCGACCATCCAGATCAGTGCGTCTTACCCCGGCGCTTCGGCGCAGACGGTGGAAAACACCGTGACGCAGGTGATCGAGCAGAAGATGAACGGCCTCGATTACCTGCGCTATATGTCCTCGACCAGTGACTCGGCGGGGAACATCTCGATCACCCTGACCTTCGAGTCCAAGGCCAACCCCGACATCGCGCAGGTGCAGGTGCAGAACAAGCTGCAACTGGCGATGCCGCTGCTGCCGCAGGAAGTGCAGGCGCAGGGTGTGCGCGTTGCCAAGGCGACCAAGAACTTTCTGGTGGTGGCGGCGCTGGTGTCCAAGGACGGCCGCTATGATCAGGCCTATCTGGCCGACCTTCTGGTTTCCAAGGTGCAGGATCAGCTCAGCCGCGTCTCCGGCGTCGGTGAAGTCACCGTGTTCGGCTCCCAGCGTGCCATGCGCATCTGGCTGAACCCGGACCGGCTGATCAGCTACAAGCTCTCCACCGCCGATGTGGTCGCCGCCGTGAAGGCGGAAAACGCGGAAGTCTCCGTCGGGCAGCTCGGCGGCCAGCCCGCCCTGCCCGGTCAGCGCCTGAACGCCACCATCATGGCCCAGAGCCGCCTCCAGACAGTGGACCAGTTCGGGGCGATCCTGCTGCGCGTCAACGCCGACGGTTCGCAGGTGCGCCTGCGCGATGTCGCCCGCCTCGAGCTGGGCTCGGAAAGTTATGAAATCGACGCCCGTTACAACGGCATGCCCGCCGGGGCGCTGGCCGTCAAGCTGGCGACCGGGGCCAACGCCCTGACCACCGCCGATCTGGTCCGGAAAGAATTCGAGGCGATGAAAGCCTTCTTCCCGGAAGGCGTCGAGGTCGTCTACCCCTATGACACCACCCCCTTCGTCCGCCTGTCGATTGAAGAAGTGGTGAAAACACTGGCCGAAGCCATCGTGCTGGTGTTTGTGGTGATGTTCGTCTTCCTCCAGAACTTCCGCGCCACGCTGATCCCGACCATAGCCGTGCCGGTGGTGTTGCTCGGCACTTTCGGCGTGCTGGCGGCCTGCGGATTCACCATCAACACCTTGACCATGTTCGCCATGGTGCTGGCCATCGGCCTGCTGGTCGATGACGCCATCGTGGTGGTGGAAAACGTCGAACGCGTGATGTCGGAAACCGGCCTGCCGCCGAAGGAAGCCACCCGCCGCTCCATGGAGCAGATCACCGGGGCCCTGATCGGCATCGCGCTGGTGCTGTCAGCGGTGTTCGTGCCGATGGCGTTCTTCACCGGATCCACCGGGGCAATTTACCGCCAGTTCTCGCTGACGCTGGTGTCGGCGATGGCCCTGTCGGTGGTGGTGGCCCTGATCCTGACCCCGGCCCTGTGCGCCACCATGCTGAAGCAGGTCCATCAGGGCCACGGCTGGTCGGACAAGGGATTCTTCGGCCTGTTCAACCGCGGCTTCAACCGCAGCCGCAGCGCCTATGTCAGCTCCGTCCGCTATGTGGTCCACCGCGCCGGGCGCATGCTGCTGATCTATGTCGCCTTCGTCGGGCTGCTGGGCTTCCTGTTCGTGCGGATGCCGACCGCCTTCCTGCCGGACGAGGATCAGGGCATCATGTTCGTGCAGGTCGCCACCCCGGCCTCCACCACCCGCGAACAGACCGCCGAGGTGATGACCCGGGTGCAGACGTATTTCCTGGAGCAGGAAACCGGCACCGTGGACAGCGTGTTCACCCTGTCGGGCTTCAACTTCTCCGGCCGGGGACAGAACGCCGGGATGGCCTTCGTCCGCATGAAGGACTGGTCCCTGCGCAAGGAGCCGTCGCAGAAGGTGCAGGCGGTTGCCGGGCGGGCCATGCGGGCGCTGTCCCAGATCAAGGAAGCGATGGTGTTCGCCTTTGTGCCGCCGTCGGTGATCGAACTGGGCAATGCCAGCGGGTTTGACTTCCAGTTGCAGGACCGGGGCGGTGTCGGCCATCAGGCCCTGATGGCGGCGCGCAACCAGCTTCTCGGCATGGCGGCACAGAATCCGGCCCTGATGGCAGTCCGTCCCAACGGTCTGGAAGACACCCCGCAGTACCGGGTGTCGGTGGACCGCGAGAAGGCGCAGGCCCTCGGCCTGTCGCTGTCGGATATCAACAGCACGCTGTCGGCGGCGTGGGGCTCGTCCTACGTCAACGACTTCATCGACAAAGGCCGCGTCAAGAAGGTCTACCTTCAGGCTGACGCCCCGTACCGCATGACCCCGGATGACCTCAACCGCTGGGAAGTGCGCAACAAGACCGGCGAGATGATCCCGTTCGCCACCTTCGCCACCGGCTCGTGGAGCTACGGGTCGCCGCAGCTGGAACGCTTCAACGGTGTGCCGTCGCGCAACATCAACGGCGCTCCGGCCCCCGGCCACAGCTCCGGCGAGGCGATGGCGGTGATGGAAGAGCTGGCCTCCAAACTGCCCGCCGGGATCGGCTTCTCGTGGAACGGCCTGTCCTATGAAGAACGGCTGGCCGGATCACAGGCCCCGGCCCTGTATGCCCTGTCGATCCTTGTGGTGTTCCTGTGTCTTGCCGCCCTGTATGAAAGCTGGTCGGTGCCGTTCGCGGTGATGCTGGTGGTGCCGCTGGGCGTGCTGGGGGCGGTCGCGGCCGTCACCGTGCGCGGGTTGACCAACGACATCTATTTTCAGGTCGGTCTGCTGACCACCATCGGTCTGGCGGCGAAAAACGCCATCCTGATCGTGGAATTTGCCAAACACCTGCACGATAACGGCCGGGCCCTGCGCGGCGCGATCATCGAGGCGGCCCAGCAGCGTCTGCGGCCGATCCTGATGACCTCGCTGGCCTTCATCCTCGGCGTGATGCCGCTGGCGATTGCCAACGGTGCCGGATCCGGGGCGCAGAATGCCATCGGGATCGGCGTGATGGGCGGGATGATCGCCTCCACCTTCCTCGCCATTTTCTTTGTGCCGGTGTTCTACGTCGTGGTGCAGCGCTGGTTCGGCAAAAAGCCGAAGCGCCTGCATCTGGTCGCGGAGGCTGAATGATGGCCGTCCGTTCCCTTCAGCCCCCTGTCCGCGAGACAACCATGACCTCTTTGCGTATGCCGCTGATGACGGCCGCCGCCGCCCTGCTGCTGGCGGGCTGCTCCCTCGTCCCGGACTATGACCGTCCGGCCGCGCCGGTCCCGGCCGCCCTGCCGCAGAACGGTGCCACCCTCGCCGGGGTCGGGCCGACTGCCGCCGATGCCCCGGTGTGGGCCGATATTCCGTGGCAGCAGTTTTTCACCGATCCCACCCTGCAAGGTTTGATCCGGCAGGCGCTGGAAACCAACCGCAGCCTGCGGGTGGCCGCCCTGAACGTGGAGGTGGCCCGCGCCACCTACCGCGTGCGGGAAGCCGACACCCTGCCGGAGGTCAACGCTACCGCCGGGGAAAGCGTCCAGCGGACCCCGCGCAACGCCAGCACCGCGACCCCGGCGCGGGATATGATTTCGCGTAAGTACTCCGCCAATCTGGCGGTGACCTCGTTCGAGCTGGATCTGTTCGGGCGGGTGCGGAGTCTGGAAAGCGCGGCGCTGGAAAGCTACCTCGCCACCGAGGAAGCCCGCACCGCCGCCCAGATTTCGCTGATCGCTGAAGTCGCCAACGCCTACCTGACCCTGCTCGGCGACCGCAAGCTGCTGGCCCTGACCGAAGAGACCCTGCAAAGCCGCCAGCAGTCGCTGCAACTGATTGAACGCAGCTTCCAGCTGGGGGTCGGATCGCAGCTGGATGTGTCGCAGGCCCGCTCCTCGGTCGAAACCGCCCGCGCCAGCCGTCTGCGCTATCTGCGTCAGGTGGAACAGGACCGTAACGCCCTCAGCCTGCTGGTCGGCGAGCCGGTGGATGTGGCGGTGCCGGGCGATCTGCGTACCGTGAAGCTGGTGGAAGATATCCCGGTCGGCCTGTCGTCTGACGTGCTGCTGCGCCGCCCGGATATCGCACAGGCCGAACATACCCTGAAGTCGGCCAATGCCAACATCGGGGCGGCCCGCGCCGCCTTCTTCCCGACCATCTCGCTGACCGGGTCGTTCGGCCTGTCCAGCAGCACCCTGCAAAACCTGTTCAAGGCCGGGTCCGGGGCCTGGGCCTTTGCCCCGTCGCTCAGCCTGCCGATCTTTGATGCCGGGAAGAACGAGGCGGAACTCGACAGCGCCAAGGCCACCAAGGACATCGCCGTCGCCAACTACGAGAAGGCGATCCAGACCGCCTTCCGCGAAGTGGCGGACTCGCTGGCCGCCCGGGGCACCTACGGCGAACAGCTACAGGCCCAGAACGCGCTGGTCGATGCCTATTCCAACAGCCTGCAACTGTCGCAGGCCCGCTATGACCGGGGCATCGACAGCTACCTGAGTGTTCTGGATGCCCAGCGCTCGCTGTTCTCTGCCCAGCAGGAACAGGTGACGACCGAAGTCGCCCGCCTGTCAACGCTGGTCACCCTGTACAAGACCCTCGGCGGCGGCGTGAAGTAAGCACGTCCTGCGCTTAACGCCCCGCCCCTGCAACGCCCGGTTCTCTGGACCGGGCGTTTTCTTTTGGAACTGCGGAACGCCTTGACCACGGTCAAGGCAATCAATTGATAGTGACTCTCATTATCACCGTCAATTCAGGCCGGACCTCCCCGGCTGCCCGTTCCGGAGATCCGGCCATGTCTGCCCTGTCCCGCCGCGCCCTGCTGTCCGGTCTGACCGCTCTGGCGGCGTCTTCCCTGCCGTTGCCCCGCCGGGCCCGTGCCAGCCAGCCCCGGTCCACCCCCCTGACGATCTGGGGACCGCCCGCCGGGCCGACAATCACGCTGGCCCACGGGGCCGCCACCGGGGCCTTCAGCCCCCTTGCCGACAGAACCGAGATCCGGGTGTGGCGGACCCCCGATGACCTGCGGGCCGGGCTGACCTCCGGCACCATGGACATTATGGTGCTGCCGACCCAGACCGCCGCCTCGTTATACCAGCGCGGGCTGAGGGTGCGGCTGGTGTCGGTGATGACCACCGGCCTGCTGTACATGGTATCCGCCGATCCGGGGCTGACCACCCTGCCCGCCCTGCGCGGCAGGACTGTGGCGGTGCCGTTCCGGAACGACATCCCCGATCTGCTGCTGCATCATCTGCTGCGCCACCATGGCCTGACGCCGGGACAGGACCTGACCGTACAGGTCACCGCCTCACCGGTGGAGGCGGTGCAGATGCTGCTGACCGGACGGGCCGACTGCGCCCTGCTGCCGGAACCCGCCGCCAGCGCCGCCCTGCTGAAAGCCGCCCAGCTGTTCGGCAAGACCCTGCACCGGATGATCGACCTGCAACAGGCGTGGGCCAGCGCCACCGGCAGCGATGCGGTGCTGCCGCAGGCCGGGCTGGGGGCGACCCCGTCCGGGCTGGACCGTCTTGGCCCCGACGCCGCCCTCCGTCTGCAACAGGCCATCGCCCGCGCCACCGCCGACACCCTTGCCAATCCCGATGCCGCCGCCCGCCATGCCAGCGATCTTCTGGGCTTCCCCGCCGATGTCCTCAGCCGGTCAATCGCCACCTCCAACCTGTCCGCCCTTCCGGCCCGGCAGGTCCGCCCGGCACTGGAACGGCTGTTTTCCCTGCTGCCGCCCGATGCCAGCACAGACCGCTCCCGGCCCCTTGATGCGGAGTTTTACCTATGACGGCGACACCCCCGGCTCTGAACGCCCTGCTCCGGGCCGCCGGGCTGCGCCTGTCCCGGATCGGACGCAGCCTGTGGGGCGGCTGGGCCGGACTGGCCGGACTGGCCCTGATCGCCGCCCTGTGGCAGGCCGGGCACGAACACTATGGGGCCTTTATCCTGCCCGCCCCGCTGGAGACCGCCCGCACCGCCCTCCGGCTGCTTGGCACCCCGGCGTCGTGGCAGATCATTGCCGAAACCCTGCTGCGGGCCGGGGCGGGCTTTTGCGGGGCGGTCTGCCTCGGGGTCAGCGCCGGAATCGCCGCCGGGTATTCTCCGGCCACCCTGCGGCTGGCCCGCCCGGTGCTGACGGTGATCACCGGGGTGCCGCCGATTGCCTGGCTGGTGCTGGCCATGCTGTGGCTGGGTCCGGGCGACGGCACCGTGCTGTTGACCGTGCTGATCGCCGCCCTGCCGGTGATTTTTGTCGCCGCAGCGGAAGGGATCGGCACCCGTGACCGTGGGCTGGATGCGATGGCCACCGCCTTCGGGGCCACCGCCCTGCACCGCCTGTGGCTGCTGGGGCTGCGCCACTGCCTGATACCGCTGTTTCCCGCCCTGACACTGGCCCTTGGCGGCGCGGTGAAGGTTGCGGTCATGGCCGAGCTGCTGTCCAACGCCGGAGGAATCGGCGGGGCGCTGGCCCTGTCCCGCGCCGCGCTGGATGTGCCTGCGGCACTGGCGTGGGTGGTGATCGCCGTCGCCAGCCTGATCACCCTTGAATACGCCGTCCTGCGGCCGTTGCAGGCGGAAACCGAGGTCTGGCGGGACGCTGCCCGCCCATGGGGGGTGCGCCGCGCCGCCCTGCCCCCTGCCCCTTCCCGACCATAACAGTCCGATCTTCATACGAGGTTTTGCGATGTCCTTTCGCCCGCCCCTGCGTTCCCTGCTGCTGGCCTCCGCCGCAGCGGTTCCATCCCTGCTGTCCGCCGCCCCGGCGCTGGCCCAGTCTGCCGCCCCCGGCGCGGCGGTGGCCCTGCCTGCCGTCACCGTCACCGCCCCGACGCCGGAGGAAGACGCCCGCCGGCGGCTTCAGGCCATCCCCGGCGGGGTGGCGGTGACCGGGCCGGAGGACCACCCCGACACCGCCACCCGCACCATCGCCGATGCCCTGAAGGGAACGCCGGGTGTGGTGGTGCAGACCTTCTTCGGCGGCAATGATCAGCCCCGGATCCAGATCCGGGGCTCCGGCCTGCAACAGAACCCGGTGGAACGCGGCATCCTCGCCCTTCAGGATGGCCTGCCGCTCAACCGGGCCGATGGATCTTACATTGCCGGGTTCGCCACCCCGGCGGCGGCGGCCACCACCGAGATCTACCGGGGCTATACCGCCAACCGGCTGGGGGCGACGGTGCTGGGCGGGGCCATCAACACCGTTTCCCCCACCGGCAGCAGCCATCCCGGCAACACCGTCACCCTTGAAGGCGGCAGCCACGGGCATCTGGCCACCTCGGTCCGCTCCGGGGCCAGCGCCGACGGCGTTGACGGTCTGGCACAGGTGACCCACGCCCGCCGGGACGGTTACCGCGACCACAACAGCGGCGACCGCACCACCTTCGACCTGAACGCCGGGGCAGTGCTGAGTGACCATGTCAGCACCCGCTTCTTCCTTGGCTATACCGATCTGGCCTTTGACGTTTCCGGTCCGCTGACGAAACAGAGGCTGGACAGCAATCCGCAGCAGGTGCACGGCGGGCCGGTGATCGTCGGCGGCATCGCCACGCAGGCCGGGCCCAATGTCCGCCGCGACCGCCCGCAGCGGGAGGCCACACAGGTCCGCTTCGGCAACCGCACCTCCTTCGAGACCGGAGACCACCTGTTTGATGTCGCCGTCGGCGTCACCAACACCGAGGACAGCTTCCGGTTTCCGGTCAGCTCCGGCATCCGCGAGATCAGCGGCAGCGATGCCACCCTTGTCGCCCGCCATGCCTATGATCCCGGCGGGAATGATCTGCCGCTGGTGGAAACCACCCTGCGCTATGTGATCGGCAGCGCCGAGCGGAGCGATTACCTCAACCGCTCCGGCAGCAAGGGCCAGCTGTTCGGCCGCAATGATCTGGACGCCACCACCCTGTCCGCCACCAGCACCGTCAATGTGCCGGTGACAGACACCCTCACCCTGTCGCCGTCGCTGACCTATTCCTATGCCACCCGTACCAGCGAAGACATCTACGGTGCCGCCACCCGGCCAACGCTGGCCTACAATCCGGCCAATCCCGGGGTGGCCCTGCCCGATGGGGCGGTGCCCACCCGCTCCACCAGTTACGACCGCAGCTACAGCGCCGTCAGCCCGTCTCTGGGCCTGAGCTGGCAGCCCGCCGCCGGGCACCGGCTGTTCACCGCCGTCAGCCGCAGTTTCGAGCCGCCGACCCACGATGATCTGCTGGCAACCGTCAACGGCACCCCCAACAGCAGCCCCGGCCGCCCGACCCCCGGCAACCCGGCGCTGGCGGCCGATGCCTACCGGACCCCGGACCTGAAGGCCCAGACCGCCACCACGCTGGAAGCCGGGTGGCGCGGCCCGGTCGGCGCGGTCACGGTGGACAGCACCGTCTATACCGCGTGGGTGAAGAACGAACTGCTCAGCCTGCGCGATTCCACCGGGGCACCGCTGGGGGCGGTCAATGCCGGGGACACCCGCCACAGCGGGCTGGAGCTGGGGCTGTCCGCCCGCCTGAGTGACGGTCTGGACGCCCGGCTTGGCTACACCCTTCAGGAATTCCGCTTCGTCAACGATCCGCTGCGCGGCAACAACCGGCTGGCCGGAGCCCCGCCGCATGTGGTGTCGCTGTCAGTCAATTACGCCCTGACCGGGGCGTGGTCGGTGGGGTCGGACCTGGACTGGATCCCGGTCAAAACACCGGTGGACAACATGAACACCCTGTACAACGACCCCTATGCCGTGGTCAGCCTGCGCACCGGATATCAGCTGACCGACAGCGTCCGCCTGTTCGGCGAGGTGCGGAACCTGTTTGACACCGCCTATGCCGCCTCCACGCTGGTGGTTGATGCCGCACAGGCGACACAGGCGGTCTACCTGCCCGGTGACGGGCGGTCCTTCTACGCCGGGCTGAAGGCCACCTTCTGATGGCGGCAGCCCTGACCCTGACCGGCATCGGCCACGCCTTTCTCGGCCGGACCATCCTTGACGGCATCAGCCTGACGGTGAACCCGGGCGAGGTGGTGGCCCTTGCCGGACCCTCCGGCTGCGGCAAAAGCACCCTTGCCCATATCGCCGCCGGGGTGCTGGCCCCGCTGCGCGGCCACCGGGATCTTCCCGGCGGCCGGTGCGGCATGGTGTTTCAGGATCCCCGGCTGCTGCCATGGGCCACCGCCGCCGATAACATCGCCCTCCCCCTGCGCCTGTCCGGGGTGCCCCGCCGGGACCGCCGGAGCAGGGTGGAGGCGGTGGCCCGGCAGGTCGCCCTGCTGCCGGAGGATCTGGACCGCTATCCGGCGGAACTGTCCGGCGGCATGCGGCAGCGCACCGCCATTGCCCGGGCTCTGGCCGATGGCCCGCCGGTGATCCTGTTTGACGAACCGTTCACCGCCCTTGATCCGGCCCTGAAGCGGCGGATGCAGGATCTGGTGACCGACGCGGCGGCCACCGCCCGCTTTGCCGCCCTGTTCATCACCCACGACCTTCAGGAAGCCGCCCGCATCGCCCACCGCATTGTGGTGATGAACCCGGACGGGCGCGGCCTGACCGGCGAATGCCGCCCGCCGGGTCAGCCCGGCCAGCGCGACGACGGCGCGGTGTTCGCCTTTGTCCGCGCGGCCCTGTCGTCCTCCCCCCTATTCGCCCATCTCAATGACCTTGATGAACGGCGCCTGCCATGACCTCCTGCCCCCCGCCCCTGCAACCGGACCTCTTCCGGCGTCTCAGCCGGGAAGGATTGCGCCTGTTCTTTCCGCTGGCCGCCCTGCACGGGGCGCTGTGGCCGCTGCTGTGGGTGGTGGCCGCGGGGCTGTCGCTGCCCGCCAGCCGGATCTCCCCATCCCTGTGGCATGGCAGCGAAATGCTGCTCGGCACCTTCGGGGCGGCGCTGATCGGCTTCCTGACCACCGCCCTGCCGGAATGGACCGGCATCCCGCGCTGGCAGGGCCGCAGGCTGGGCACTCTGGCCCTGCTGTGGGCGGTCGGGCGGCTGGCCGGGCTGATCGGGTCCTCCCCTCTCGGCTGGCTGTCAGGACTGGCGGATCTGGCGTGGCTGGCCGCCCTGATCTGGCAGGCCGGTCAGGGGTGGCGGCGGCACCCGGACCGCGCCCGGGCGGTGCTTCTGTGGCTGGCGGTGCTGGCCGGGGCCGCCGCCGCCCTGCGCTGGGGACTGGCCAGCGGTCAGGAGGATCTCAGCCGTTCCGCCCTGTGGGCCGTAAGCCTCAGTTACCTCGGGCTGCTGGGGCTGGTGCTGGCGCGGGTCTCGGTACCGGTGACCAATCTGTGCCTTGATCCCGGCGAAACCACCACGCCGTTCCGGCCGCATCCGGGGCGGATTTCCCTTGCCCCCGGCCTGACCGCCCTGTGTCTGGCGGCGTCGCTGGCCGGGATGTCTCCGGCGGTGTCGGCCTATCTGCTGATTGCCGCCGGGGCCGCCTTCCTTGACCGCTGTGGCGAAACCTTTGTCGGCCCGGAGTTCCGCCGCCCGGAGCTGTGGGGCCTGTGCCTGAGCAGCGCCGGGGCCGGAACCGGCCTGATCCTGACCGGAGCCGCCGGGTTGGGGCTGCCGCCGCCCCCGGTGGCCGGGCTGCATGTTGCCCTGATCGGCGGGCTGGGGATGGGGGTGCTGATGGTGTTTTCCATCGCCGGGCTGTTCCACACCGGGCGCTCCCTGCCCTTTCCCCGCACGGTGCCTGCCCTGCTGCTGCTGACCGCCGGGGCCGCCGCCGCCCGGGTGCTGCCCGATGCCGGGCTGATGCCGCATCCCCCCGGCCCGCCCTACTGGCCCGCCGCCACCCTGTGGGCGCTGGCGCTGGGCGGCTGGCTGCGGCTGTACCTGCCCCTGCTGCTGACCCCACGCGGGCCTGACAGCGGCTGCGGCTGAAAGGAATTCTGGCAGGGATTCTGAAAGGCAAACGGGGCGGGAACCACCGGTCCCCGCCCCATTTTCAACCATCACAGTACGCTTCAGGCCGCTTTCTTCTTCAGCAGGCGCAGCAGCACCGCCGTCACCACCGTTCCGGCCACCAAGGCCAGCACATAGCCGCCCAGATGGGTCACCGCGTTGGGGATCGGCAGCACGAAAATCCCGCCGTGCGGCACCTTCAGCTCCACCGCGAAGGCCATCGAAATCGCCCCGGCCAGTGCCGACCCGGCGATCAGCGCCGGAATCACCCGCAGCGGATCCTTGGCCGCGAAGGGGATCGCCCCTTCGGTGATGAAGGAAATGCCCAGCACCGCCGCCGCCTTTCCGGCCTCGCGCTCATCGGTGGTGAAACGGTCCTTGAACAGCAGGGTCGCCAGCGCGATGCCCAGCGGCGGGGTCATCCCGGCCGCCATCGCCGCCGCCATCGGCATATAGACGCCGGTGCCGACAAGGCTGGTGGAGAAGGCATAGGCCGCCTTGTTGACCGGGCCGCCCATGTCGAAGGCCATCATCGCCCCCAGCAGCACGCCCAGCAGCACGGCACTGCTGCCCTGCATGTTCTTCAGCCACTCGGTCAGCGCCGCCAGCAGGCTGGCCACCGGGGTGCCGATGACATAGACCATCAGCAGACCGGTCAGCAGCGACCCGAGGATCGGCAGGATCAGTACCGGCTTCAGGCCTTCAAGGTTGCGGTGCAGGCGGATGTGACGGTTGAGGAACTCAACGCCATATCCGGCGATGAACCCGGCGGCGATCCCGCCGAGGAACCCGGCCCCGATATTGGCGGCAATCATCCCGCCGATCATGCCCGGCGCAATGCCGGGGCGGTTGGCGATGGAATAGGCGATATACCCGGCCAGTGCCGGGACCATCAGCGCGAAACCACCCTTGGCCCCGATAGTGAACAGGGTATAGGCCAGCGTGCCCTTGTACTGTTCGTCAAAGGCGTAAATGCCGCCCAGCGCGAAAGCGATGGCAATCAGCAGCCCGCCGGTGACCACAAACGGCAGCATGAACGACACACCGGTCATCAGGTGCTTGTACGGGCCGCTGCGCTGGGCATTCAGGTCCGCCTTGGCGGCGGCGACACTGTCGGTCAGCGCCACATGCTGTGTCGTCCCATCGGCCTGCCCGGACAGCACGCTGGCCTCCGCCGCCGCTTTGGCGATCAGGGCCTTACCGTCGTTGATCGCCGGTTTGGTGCCGGTCTGATAGACCCGCTTGCCCTGAAACCGGGTCAGGTCCACCTGCGTATCGGCGGCGATGATCACCAGATCCGCCGCCGCAATCTCCTGCGCCGTCAGGGTGTTCTGCGCCCCGACCGAGCCCTGTGTTTCCACCTTGACCGCATGGCCGAGGGCCTGTGCGGCGGCGGTAATCCCTTCCGCCGCCATAAAGGTATGGGCAATCCCGGTCGGGCAGGAGGTGATCGCCACCAGCCGCAGCGCCGCCGGCGCGGTAACAGCCGCCGGGACAGGCGCCGGAAGGCGCGCCAGCACCGCCGCCGCATCGGCCAGAACGTCGTCCACCCGCACGGTGACGACCGGCAGACCGGCGAACCGGCTGGCATCCCCGGCATCGGCCCCGACAAGGATCACTCCGGTGGCGGACGCCAGCGCCGCGCCGGAAAACGGGGTGCTGACGGCACCGCCGCCACTGAGTTCCACATGCAGGGACAGCCCGGCGGCGGACGCGGCCTTGCGCAGCGCCTCGCTGGCCAGTACACCGAGCGTCGCTTTCGGCCCGGCGTTGATGACAGCAAGAATGGTGGTCATGGTTTCCTCCTGACGGGGGGATCCCCGCCGTTTTCCCCGAATGGGCTTTGCCCGTCTGTTATCCCAAAGACTGAACCCGGCCGCTCAGGCCAGAACGGTTGTCTCGGCGGCGGCGGCAAGGGCCTCCACCACCGTCCGCTCCGGCAGATGCGGCCCGACCTGCGCCAGCTTGGCGCAGGCAAAGGCCGCCGCCAGACGCGCCGTCTGCTCCAGCGGCAGACCGGCCAGCGCGGCGGCGGTCAGGCCCGCCACCATGGCATCCCCGGCCCCGACGGTGCTGACCGCCTGCACCGGCGGCAGCCGGACCTGCACCGCCTGCCCGCCGTCGATGAACAGCGCCCCGTCCGCCCCCAGCGAGATCACCACCTGCCCCAGCCCCAGCGCCAGCAGATCCGCCGCCGCATCCAGCAGCGCCGCCCGGTCCGGCAGCGGCCGCCCGGCCCAGCCTTCCAGTTCCGCCCGGTTGGGTTTGATGCACCACGGCTTTGCCCCGGCCGAGGCCAGCGCCGCCGTCAGCGGAGCCCCGCTGGTATCCAGCACCACCCGCGCTCCGGCAGCCGTCAGCAGATCACAGAGATCAGCATAGGCATGGTCCGGCAGTCCCGGCGGCAGACTGCCACCCAGCACCACCAGCGCCCCCGCCGGAACCATCTGCGACAGCCCCTTGGTCAGGGCAGCCCAGTGCGTACCGCTGGCGGTCAGGCCGGGCAGGTTGATATCCGTGGTGTCCCCCGCCGACAGATCGGCGATCTTGATGTTGGTGCGGGTCTCCCCCGGCACCCGGATGAAGTGATCGGCAATCCCCTTGGCATCGAGGAACGCGGTAAACGGGGCCTGATTGTCGGCCCCGAGAAAGCCGGTGGCCGCCACCGGCACCCCCCAGTCGGCGAGGCAACCGGCGACATTCACCCCTTTGCCCCCGGCGTTGTGCTGCACCGCCTTGGCACGCTGCACATGGCCGACCGACAGCCGGTCCAGCGTGATGGTCTGGTCAATCGCCGGGTTCAGGGTCACGGTGATGACGGAGGGGCCGGGACTCATGACTGCCCCCCGGCGGCACCGTCCAGCGCCCGCACATCCGCCGCCGTCTCACAGCTCAGGGCCCGCAGGGCCAGCGCCGTCAGATCCGCCTGTGCCGAATGGCGCAGCCGGGCCTTCACCGCCGGAATATCACGCGGGGTCATCGACAGTTCCTGCACGCCAAGGCCGGTCAGCAGGGCGGCCCCGAACGGATCCCCGGCGATGCCGCCGCAGACGCCGACCCAGCGGCCATGGCGGGAGGCCCCCTCCACCGTCTGGCGGATCAGACGCAGCACCGCCGGATGCAGGCTGTCGGCCTCCGCCGCCAGATCCGGGTGCTGACGGTCAATCGCCAGCGTGTACTGGGTCAGGTCGTTGGTGCCGATCGAGAAGAAATCGACATGGCGGGCCAGCACATCGGCCTGCACCGCCGCCGCCGGAACCTCCACCATGATGCCCAGCGGCACCTTCGGGGCGTTCAGTTCACCCCGGATCCGCTCACACAGGGCGGTCAGGGCCTGAATTTCCTCGACGCTGGTGATCATCGGGAACATCACCGACAGCGCCCCGCCATCGCGGGCGGCGCGGTACAGAGCCCGCATCTGCGGTTCCAGCAGATCCAGACGGCGCAGCAGCAGACGCGCCCCGCGCACCCCAAGGAAGGGGTTGTCTTCCTTCGGCAGGTTCAGGTGGGCCACCTGCTTGTCACCGCCGATATCCAGCGCCCGCACGATCAGCGGCCTGCCGTCCAGCGCCTGCGCCATCGCCCGGTAGGCGGCATACTGTTCCTCCTCATCCGGGGTCGCCCCGCGTTCGAGGAACAGGAACTCGGTGCGCATCAGGCCGACGCCTTCCGCCCCCTGCGCCACCGCCATCGCCACCTGATCGGCACTGTTGATGTTGGCGGCGATTTCAACGGTATGGCCATCGGTGGTGCGGGCAGGCAGGCCGCGTTCTCCGGCCTCGCGCTCCTGCCGGGCCAGCCGGTCCTGCCGCCAGCGCTCCGCCGACGCGGTGTCGGCGGCCCCGGGGTTGAGGTACAGCCGCCCGCCCTGACCGTCGAGGATCACCGGGGTGCCGGACGGCAGATCCAGCAGCGCCGCCCCCCCGGCCACCAGCGCCGGAAGCCCCAGCGTGCGGGCCAGAATGGCGGTGTGGGAGGTCGGGCCGCCATGGGCGGTGGCCAGACCGACCACCCGGTTCATGTCCAGCGCCGCAGTGTCCGACGGTGACAGGTCGGGGGCGACCAGAATGAACGGGGTTTCCGGCAGGGTCGCCAGCGACGACGCCCCCAGCGCCGGATCGATACGGGCCAGCACCCGGCGGCCGACATCGCGCAGATCGGCGGCCCGGGCGGCCAGCACCGGATTGCCCAGTGCGGCAAGGCTGCCCGCCTTACGCTCAATCGCCTCGTGCCAGGCCCACGCCACCCCATGGCCTTCCACCATCAGCTGACAGGTCAGGGTGATCAGATCGGTGTCGTTCAGCAGTTCCGCCTGTGCGGTGAAAATTCCGGCCTCCGCCGCGCCCAGACGGCGCCCGGTATCATCGGCCAGCGCCCGCAGCTGCTGGCGGGTGGCGGTCAGGGCATCATCCAGCAGGGCACCGCCTTCGGTCAGCGACACCGGATGGTCCGGCACCGCCGCATCCACCGGCAGCAGCACATGCACCGGGGCCAGCGCCAGACCGGGGCTGGCGGGCAGACCGGCAATCACCGGCAGGGCCGACGGCGGAGTCCAGCCTGCCTCCACCGGGGCCACCTTGCGGGCCGCAGCGGCGGCATCAGCCTTTTCCTGCGCACTCAGGCCGGTGATCACACTCTTCAGCTTTGCCACCGCCGCCACCGCATCACGGCCCTCCGCCGAGACCACCACCGCATCGCCGCAGGACAGCCCCAGTTGCAGCAGCGACACCAGCGCCTTGGCATCGCCGACCCGGTCTCCGCTGCGCACCTGCACCTGCGCGGCAAAGGGCCGGACGGCTTCCACCCACGCCGACGCCGGGCGGGCATGCAGGCCGGTCGGATAATCGACCACCCAGTCAAACCGGGCGGACCCGTCACCCAGATCCGTCGCCGGGCCCGTGGCGGCCGGGGCGATGGGCGGGGCGTCATTCAGGGCAGACAGCAGGGCGGCGGGATCACGGGTTTCACACAGGGCGGCCAGACCGGCCTCATCCTGCAACAGCCGGGTCAGACGCCGCAGCACGGCGATATGGGTATCGGAACGGGCGGCAATCGCCACCACCAGCCGGGCCGACTGCCCGGCATTCCATTCCACGCCGCCCGGCACCTGCACGATGGCAATACCGTCCTTCAGCACCAGCGCCCGGTCTTCCACCATGCCATGGGGGATCGCCACCCCGTGCCCGAGGAAGGTGTTGGCCACCTGCTCCCGCCGCAGAACACTGGCGGTGAAGCCGGGGGCAACGTATCCGGCATCGATCAGCAGCTGGCAGGCGGCGGCGATGGCAGCCCCCTTGTCCGCCGGGGCGGCACCCAGGCAGATCAGGGCGGGGGTCAGCAGCGGGCTGGTTTGCGAAGACAGGTCCATGGCGCTTCCTCGTGCGATGCGTCGGCACCGTTCCACCCCTGAAACCGCCACACTCCGGCGCGGGTGTTTCGCTGCCTGTTTCGATGATTGAAAACGTTTACACAAAAATTGTCAATCCACCGCCATCGTCATCGTGCAGACATGGCTTGAAAGCTTGTTTTCTTGGCCTATTATGGATCAATAATGATTGGAAACGTTATCATAAACCCCACCGACTCCTGCCCTGAAAGGACCCGGGGATGAGCGTCAGCATCAAGGATGTGGCCCGCCATGCCGGGGTCTCGGTGGCGACGGTATCCCGCACCCTCAGCAACGGGCCGGTCAGCGGCGAAACCCGCCTCCGGGTGGAGGAGGCCATCCGGGCCACCGGATACCGCCCCAATCTGTCCGCCCGTCGCCTGCGGTCCCAGCACAGCCAGACCATCGGGCTGGTGGTGTCGGATATCCGCAACCCCTTCTTCACCGCCGTCAGCCGGGCGGTGGAAGAGGCCGCCTATCACGCCGGGATGCGGGTGATTCTGTGCAATACCGATGAAAACCCCGACCGGGAAGAACTGTACCTGCGCCTGATGCAGGAAGAACGGGTGACCGGACTGATTTTCGCACCAACCCGCACCACCTGTGAAGCCCTGCATCGCTTTGCGCTGGATTTTCCGGTGGTGCTGATTGACCGCAGCGGCCCCCCCGGCCTGCACGATGCCGTGGTGCTGGACAATGCCGGGGCCAGCACCCTGCTGGTCGATCATCTGGTGGCACAGGGCTACCGCCGGATCCACGGGCTGTTCGGCAACACCAGCACCACCGGGGTGGAACGGCACGATGGTTACGCCGCCGCCATGCACCGCCACGGGCTGACCCCGGAGGCCACCTTCATCGCCCCGCAGGCGGCGGCGGCGGAAGCCCATGTCACCGCCCTGCTGGAGGGCACCGACCGGCCCGAAGCGGTGGTGGTCAGCAATGGTCAGCTGTTGCTGGGGGCAACCCGGGCCGTGCGCGCGGCCGGGCTGACGATGCCGGACGGGCTGGCGGTGGCCGGGTTTGACAACGAAACATGGACCGAACTGGTCGGCCCCGGCCTGACGGTGATTGAACAGCCGGTGCAGGAAATCGGCGCCACCGCCATGGCCCTGCTGTTTGAACGGCTGGAGCGGGACGACCTGCCGGTCCGCAAGATCGTCCTCAGCGGCCGCTGTGTGATCCGGGGGTCAACCGCCGCCCGCAGTTGACCCCCAAAACCCTCTGCCCTTATCGCAGGGCAAACAGTTCCTGATGGAACCGGCTGTCCGGCAGGCCGCAGGCCGAGAAATCGGTCCGCAGGGCCTGCCCGAACCCCGCCGGGCCACAGAACCACAGGCTGGCCTGACGCCACCCCGGCACCCGCGCCCGGATCGCTGCCCCATCCAGACGGCCGTCGCGGCTGTCGACCAGAATATGCAGGGTCACCCCCGCCGCCGCCGCATCGGCCCGCAGCTTCGCCAGCGCCGCCTCGTCATGGTCGGCAGTGGTGTGGAACAGATGCACCGTCCGTGGGGCCGCCCCCGACCGCGCCGCCAGATCCTTCAGGCGGGCCACAAAGGGGGTGATGCCGATCCCGCCACCGACCCAGATCTGTTCCGGAGCGTCGTCCTCAAAGGTGAAGCAGCCATAGGGGCCTTCCACCGTCACCGGCAGCCCCGGCTGCACCGTCTGCCGCAGACGGGCGGTATGATCGCCCAGTTCCTTGACGATAAAGGTCAGCCGGTTGTCACTGCCCGCCCAGGCCGAGGCAATGGTATAGGGATGTGGCCCATCCGCCGGATCGGTGGTGACAAAGGCAAACTGCCCGGCCTTGTGGCCCGGCCAGCCCTCCGGCACCGCCACCGCCATTTCCAGCGTGCGGACGCCGGGGTAATAGGTGACATCGGCCACCGTTGCCTCCACCTTGCGGGTCACCGCCACGCGGCGCAGCAGCACGATCACCGCCGCCACCGAACCTGCCGCCAGCTGCGCCGCCATCAGCAGCCCCAGCGGGGTCAGCCAGTCGACAAAGTTCAGCAGCACCACGGCATGGAACACCAGCACCAGATAGCTGATGGCCAGAATGCGGTGGGTTTTGAAGAACCAGCGGTAGGGGAACCACTTGATCAGGGCCAGCACCATCAGCGCCGCCGCCCCGTAAAAGGCCCATTCCCCGACCCCTTCCGCCGTGCCGCGCAGGGATTGCAGGGTCTGCTCCACCACCCCGTCCGCAACCGGACGCGGCCCGCGCTGCGGGCGGTCCAGCAGGCCGAAACCCACCGCCCATTTCGGCCCCTTGGCCCACAGCCAGTGGGTCACCGCCAGAACCAGCGCGCTGATGCCCAGCCATTTATGCAGCCGGTACATGCGGTCCAGCCCGCCGAACCAGCGTTCCGGCCAGCGGGGACGCACCGCCAGCACCATCGCCACCGACATACAGGTGATCGCCAGCACCCCGGTCAGCTGCGCCATCGCATTGCGCAGCGGGAAAAAGCCGGTGAGATGAAACACCCCGGGCTCTGCCGCCAGCCACAGCAGGGCAACCCCCGCCAGCAAACCGGACAGAAAGATTTTAATGGTACGCATGACACGGCCCCCACACATTTATAAATCTCTGATCCTGATACGCCTGACCGGGAAGTTTCCTGCAATCTCTGCTGTTTTCCGGCGCTTTCATCAGTCTGCACAGAATGCCAGAGGCCAACTGAACAGCGTTTGAATACACCGCTCAGAATTCCTTATTTTTCATAAGGACAACTTTTTCTCAGCTGGCAGCGGAGAAATCACCGCCCATACCGCCTCCGGCACGGGCTGCACGACAGCCAGAAACCATGAAACACTGCGCGCTGACAGATCGCCCCCGGCAGAGACCATCATGGAGGAAACGGCAATGATTACGGTGTATGGCCGCCCGTCTTCAATCAATGTGCGCAAAGTGCTGTGGCTGTGCGATGAACTGGGGCTGACCATTGCCCGCGCCGCCCAGAACTACGACGCTCCGGGGCCGGAGCCGGTGCCCGAAGTGCTGGCCCTGAACCCCAACGGCCTGATCCCGGTGCTGACCGATGACGGTCATGTCCTGTGGGAATCCAACACCATCTGCCGCTATCTGGCCGGCAAGGCCGGTCGGACCGACCTTCTGCCAGCGGACATCACCGCCCGGTCACGGGTGGAGCAGTGGATGGACTGGCAGGCGACCGAGCTGAACACCTCCTGGCGCACCCCCTTCATGGGGCTGATCCGCAAAAGCCCGGCCCACAGCGACCCGCAGGCGCTGGCCGCAGGCATTGCCGGATGGAACCGCACCATGGGTCTGCTGGACGACCAGATCAGCCGCACCGGGGCCTATGTCACCGGGGAGACGTTCACCCTTGCTGATGTGGTGCTGGGGGTTTCGGTGCACCGCTGGCTGCACATGCCGATGCAGCGCCCGGACCTGCCCGGAATCACCGGCTATTACCGGCGTCTGCTCAGCCGTCCGGCCTTTCCGGCCCATGCCCGGCCCGATGTGCCCTGAGCGCCCCTTCTGTCGCCGAGTCCGTCAGGCCGCAATCACCCGGTTGCGGCCTGAAGCCTTGGCGCGGTACAGGGCCGCGTCGGCCCGCAGCTGCACACCGTCAAATCCGGTGTCGCTGTCCTGAAGATCGGCCACGCCGATGCTGACGGTAATCCCCTGCGCCCCGCCACTGCCAGCGTCAAAGCGGGCCTCCGCCACTGCCTGCCGCAGCCGTTCCGCCACGGCGACAGCCTGTGCCCGCTCCAGCCCCGGCAGCAGAACGGCAAATTCCTCGCCCCCCAGACGGCCGATGGTATCTTCCGGGCGGACGTGGGTCGCCATCTCCTGCGTCAGCAGGCAGATGGCCCGGTCCCCCACCGGATGCCCCCAGCGGTCATTGACCTGTTTGAAATGGTCGATATCCAGTTGCAGCACCGACAGCGGGGTTCCGTCCCGCCATGCCTGATGCACGGCCTGTTCCGCAGCTTCCAGCAGATGGCGGCGGTTGGCAATGCCGGTCAGCGGATCGGTGACGGCCAGACGGTGCATCATTTCCCGCTGCCGCAGGGCCACCCGGTGCGCCCGTATCAGGCCGAACACCAGCCCGGTCAGAACCAGATACCCCGCCCCCACCAGCACCGCACGGTGCCGCCAGTCCGCCAGCACGTCCTCGCGGTCCAGACCGACGATCACCAGCAGGGGGATCCGTTCAATCTTGCTGATACCAAAGATGCGCGCGCGCCCGTCAAACGGCGAGGTGGCGAGAAAGCTGGCACTGCCCCGGGTTTCGCCAAAGGACGGTTGCCCCGGCGGGGCCGGGGCCCGGCGGCCGATCACATCGGGGATCAGCGGGTTGCGGGCCAGCAGCGTATCCTCGCCATCAACAACCGCCAGCACATCACGCGGGCCGACCGGAAAACCGTTCAGCCAGTTCTGAGCGAAACTCAGGTCAATCGCCGCCAGCGCCCCGGCCACCAGCTTCCCGTCGGCATCCACCATATTGCGGGACACCAGCAGCACCGGACGGTGACTGGCTGAGCGTTCGGTCGGCATATACTGAACGACCGTCTCGGTGGAAACCGGCACCGACGGATCCCGGCAGAACGACTGATTGCTGCGGAACCCGATCACTCTGGGATCAGCCGCGACCAGAAACACACAGTCCGGCCCATAGACGGAAAGTCCTTCCAGAGCCTCCAGCGACTGCTTTTTTTGCTGCAACAGGCGGTTCATCTGCTCCCGCCAGTGTGGCGTCCCCGCCTGCGGTCCCAGTCCGGACGGGGCCACCCGCCCCAGAATATCCCGCAGCACATAATCGGCGGACAGAATGGTCGTTCCGAACCACTGGCTCATGAACTGGCTCTTCTGCTGCACCAGATCCCGCTTTTCCGTCAGGATGCTTTCGCGGCTGGCGTAAAGGTCCAGCCCCAGCCAGACGGCTCCGGCCAGCATGACCACAGCCGTAACCATCCGGACGGCAACGGTCCGGATTGCCCCTGAAAAAGCCCCGCCCTGCATGCCGTTCACGCCTTCCTGTAATCAGAAGAAGTCTAACGGACTCCCCCCTCTCTGTGAAGAGCATACCCCCCCCCCCGGAAAGCCCTACCTGAAAAACAGGAATGGCCCCGCCTTGCAGCAGGGCCATCCCGTCCAGTCCGGAAAAACCGGATCAGAAAATACTGCGGTAGATCGCCTCAACATCCGCCTGCGTCATGTCACGCGGGTTGCAGTCGATCAGACGACGGATCCCGATCACCACCTCTTCCGCCATCGACGGAATGGCGTCCGCCGCCACCCCCAGTGCCGACAGACGGGTTTCCAGCCCGGTGGCAGGCACCAGCGCCTCAATCTCCGCCACAAAGGCCTCCGCCGCCTGTTCCGGCGTCGCGAACTGCTGCCCCGGCAGCAGGCAGTCGGCCAGCTCCGCGTACAGCGGCAGGGCGGCGGGCAGGTTGAAGCGGATCACCTGCGCCATCACCAGCGCGTTGGAATGGCCATGCGGAATGTGGTAGCGCGCCCCCAGCGGATAGGCCAGCGCATGGATCGCCGCCACCGAAGCGTTGACGAAGGCCATCCCGGCCATCAGCGAGCCCTGCAACATCGCCGCCCGGGCGGCAAGATTGCTGCCATCCGTCACCACGGTGCGGATATTCCCCGCCAGCAGCCGCAGGGCCGAAGTGGCCAGACCGTCGGCAATCGGGTTCTTGCGGGTGCGGCTGGTATAGGCCTCGATAGCGTGCACCATGGCGTCCAGACCGGTCGCCGCCGTCACCTTCGGCGGCAGGCCGACGGTCAGGGTCGGATCCAGCAGCGCCACGTCCGGCAACAGCTGCGGCGCGTAAATGGCCTTCTTCTGCTGGGCCTCGTCAGTCACCACCGACACCCACGTCACTTCCGACCCGGTCCCGGCGGTGGTCGGCACCTGCACCAGCGGCAGGCGCTTGCCCTTCGCCAGATCGTGACCGTACATCTCCGCCAGCGGCTGATCATTCGGCACCATCAGCGCCACCAGCTTGGCGGTATCGAGCGAACTGCCGCCGCCCAGACCGACCACGCCATCGGCCCCGAACGCGCGGGCCGCCGCCACGGCTGCTTCCACCACCGTGGTCGGCGGGTCCGCCGACACATCACTGTACACGCTGACCCGGCATCCGGCGGCGGTCAGCGACCGGATCGCCCGGTCGGCAAACCCCAGCGTCACAATCCCCGGATCGCAGACAATCACCACCGCCGTCGATCCCAGCCCGGTCATCACCGCGCCCAGACCGTCCAGCGCATCAACCGCACACAGGATACGCGGCGGGCAACGGAACACACTGTTGATATGGCTCATTGTTTTAATCCTGTTTGTTTGGCCCCTCAGACGCCGGGCGCGGACATCCGTCCGCTTGGCTTACGTCCGCACGGGCGGACGGGCCCTCAATGGGCCAGTCGGGCCGCCATGCGGCCCTTGGTTGTTTGGCCCCTCAGACGCCGGGCGCGGACATCCGTCCGCTTGGCTTACGTCCGCACGGGCGGACGGGCCCTCAATGGGCCAGTCGGGCCGCCATA
>NZ_JACIIX010000002.1:0-141874 GCF_014205675.1 Novispirillum itersonii | reverse complement strand
CAATGCGGCCCTTGGTTGTTTGGCCCCTCAGTCGGCGGGCGGGCGCATCCGCGCCCTTGCCTCACGTGCCCACGCGGGCACGGGCGCTCAACGCGCCAGTCGGGCCGCTATGCGGCCCTCCCGAAGCCCGCTTCGCCGGTTGTGTGAGGGATGGCTCAGGTGTTCACACCGCCCATGCACAGGTATTTGATCTCCAGGAAGTCATCGAGGCCGTACTTGGAGCCTTCGCGGCCGATGCCGGACTCCTTAACGCCGCCGAACGGGGCGACTTCGGTGGAGATGATGCCTTCGTTGATGCCGACGATGCCGTATTCCAGCCCTTCAGCGACGCGCCAGACGCGGCCGATATCGCGGGAGTAGAAGTAGGCGGCCAGCCCGAACGGGGTATCATTGGCCATCTGGATCGCTTCGGCTTCGGTGTGGAAGCGGAACAGCGGGGCCACCGGGCCGAAGATTTCTTCCGAGAAGATCGACATGTCGGCGGTGACGCCGGTCAGGATGGTCGGCTCGAAGAAGGTGCCGCCGAGGGCATGGCGCTTGCCGCCCAGCTCCGGCTTGGCCCCCTTGGCCACCGCTTCCGACACCAGACGTTCCACCTTGGCGATGGCGTCTTCGTTGATCAGCGGGCCCTGGGTCACCCCGGCCTCAACCCCGTTGCCGACCTTCAGCGCCTTGACGGCCTCGGCCAGCCTGGCGGCGAAGGCATCGTAGACGCCATCCTGCACCAGAATGCGGTTGGCGCAGACGCAGGTCTGCCCGGCGTTGCGGTACTTGGAGGCAATCGCCCCCTGCACGGCGGCATCGAGATCGGCATCATCGAACACGATGAACGGCGCATTGCCGCCGAGTTCGAGGGACACCTTCTTCACCGTTCCGGCGCACTGGCGCATCAGCAGCTTGCCGACTTCGGTCGAGCCGGTGAACGACAGCTTGCGCACCAGCGGGCTGCCGGTCAGCTCGCCGCCGACTTCGGCCCCGTGTTCGCAGGTGACGATGTTGAACACGCCCTTGGGGATCCCGGCCTGTTCGGCCAGTTCCGCCAGCGCCAGCGCCGACAGCGGGGTGTCTTCCGCCGGTTTCACCACCACGGTGCAGCCCGCCGCCAGCGCCGGGGCGCACTTGCGGGTGATCATGGCGTTGGGGAAGTTCCACGGGGTGATGGCGGCGACCACACCGATCGGCTCCTTCACCACCACAATCCGCTTGTCCGGGCCGTGGGCCGGAACGACATCGCCATAGACGCGCTTGGCTTCTTCGGCGAACCATTCAATGAAGTTGGCACCGTAGACCACTTCGCCCCGGGCTTCGGCCAGCGGCTTGCCCTGTTCGGCGGTCATCAGCTGGGCCAGATCTTCCTGATTGGCCAGAATCAGGGTGTACCACTTGCGCAGGATATTGGCGCGTTCCTTGGCGGTCTTGGCCCGCCACGCCGGCAGCGCCGCATGGGCGGCGGCAATCGCCTGCTTCGCCTCGGCCGCGCCCATGTCCGGGACCTGCGCCAGTTCGGCCCCCGTCGCCGGGTTCAGGACGGCAAAGGTCTTGCCGCTCGCCGCGGCCTGCCAGTGCCCGTCAATGTACCCCTGCGTGCGGAACAGGGACGGATTGGAAAACGTCAGGGTCATATCAGTTCCCTTTTTCGAAGGACAGATCGGTCAACGCGGCGCGCAGGGGCGCGGGCAGCGGCACCGGGCGGCGGCTGTCGCGGTCGACATACACATGGATGAAATACCCGGCGGCGGCGGGCGTGGGGTCGTCGTTTCGGAACAGGCCGACCTCGTAGCGGACGCTGCTGGTCCCCAGCCGGGTGACGCGGACACCTGCCTCCACCCGGTCGGGGAACGCCAGCGGCGCGAAGTAGGAGCAGCCGGTTTCCACCACCAGCCCGATCACTGCCCCGTCGTGGATATCCAGCACGTCACGGCTGATCAGGTACTGGTTCACCACCGTATCGAAGTAGCTGTAATAGACTACGTTGTTGACGTGGCCGTAGACGTCATTGTCCATCCACCGCGTCGGGATGGTCAGGAAATGACGGTAGCTGTCACGGCCTTCGGCCTTGCGGTCGGGCGGAACGGTCATCGGCGGCCCCCTTTCGGCTTACAGGACGGAGGCGTAGATCGCCCGCGCATCGGCCAGCGTGACCGGGCGCGGGTTGTTGATCAGCAGGCGTTCCACCTTCATCGCATCAGCGGCCAGCCGGTCGAGGTCGCTTTCCGCCACGCCGACAGCGCGCAGGGTCTGGGCGAACGGCATGCGGTGGACCATCGCCGTCATCTCGGCGATGAAGGCATCACAGGCCTCGGCCTGCGTGGCGAACCGCCGCCCCGGCAGCACCACGGCGGCCAGTTCGGCATACTGGGCTTCCGCCGCATCGCGGTTGAAGGCCAGCACCGGGGCCAGCACCAGCGCGTTGGACAGACCATGCGGCACATGGAAATGCCCGCCCAGCGGATAGGCCAGCGCATGCACCGCCGCCACCGGGGCATTGGCAAACGCCATCCCGGCCAGCATCGAGCCCTGCAACATGGCGGCGCGGGCGGCCAGATCCCGCCCGTCGGCGATCACCTTATCCATGTTGGCGGCCAGCAGGTGCAGGGCCTTCAGGGCCAGACCGTCGGACAGGGCGTTCTTCTTGTGGCGGCTGGTAAAGGCCTCAATCGCATGCACCATGGCGTCGATGCCGGTCATCGCCGTCACCGCCGGGGGCAGGCCGAGGGTCAGTTCCGCATCCAGCAGGGCAATGTCGGGATACAGCAGCGGCGACACCACGCCCTTCTTCTCGTGGGTCGGGGTGGTGACGATGGAAATCGGCGTCACTTCCGACCCGGTCCCGGCAGTGGTCGGCACCTGAATCAGCGGCAGGCGCGGCCCCTTGGCCAGACCGATGCCATAGATCTCCGGCAGGGACTGCGGTGCCCCCATCAGCAGCGCCACCAGCTTGGCGGTATCGAGCGAACTGCCACCGCCGAAGCCGATCACCGCTTCCGCCCCGGCATCGCGGGCCGCCTGCACGGCAGCCTCCACCGAGGCCTCCGGCGGATCGGCCTGCACATCGCTGTACAGCGCCGCCGTCAGCCCGGCATCGGCCAGCGCCTGCATCGGTGCCGCCAGCAGACCGGCCTTGACCAGACCGGGATCGGTGATCACCAGCACCCGGCTGGCCCCCAGTTCCTTCGCCAGCGCCCCCAGCTTCAGGGCACCGCCGGTTTCGGAAATCACCCGGGGTGTGGTCTCAAACGAGAAATTCAGGGATGTCTGAATGGTCATGGTGGGATCTCCTCTGTCCGTCAGCCGGGGCGGACGCTGCCGCGTTCGATGCGGTAGACCGCGTCGACCAGATCGGCGGAATGGGTGTCATCGGATTCCGAAATCAGCACGCACAGGCCTTCCTTGCGCAGCCCGGCGATCACTTCGGTCAGGCGGCGCGACAGCACCGGGGCGACGCCTTCAAACGGCTCATCCAACAGCAGCAGGCGGCGGCCGGGCATCAGGGCGCGGGCCAGTGCCACCAGCTTCTGCTGGCCACCGGACAGTTGCAGGGCACGGCGGCTGCGGTACTGGGCAATTTCCGGCAGCAGGCCGTAGACCCATTCCAGCCGCCGGGCGGCATCGGGGATCTTATTGGCCCAGGCCGGCATCAGGATGTTTTCCTCCACCGTCAGGGCCGGAATCAGCCGCCGGTCTTCCGGCATATAACTGACCCCGGCCGGAGCCCGGCGGTACGGCTGCTGCGCCAGCAGGTCGGTGCCGTTGAAGGTCATCCGCCCGGCGGTGGGTTGCAGCAGCCCCATGATGGAGCGGATCAGCGTGGTTTTTCCGGCGCCGTTATGGCCGATCAGGCCGACCATCTGCCCGGCCCCGACGGTCAGGCTGACATCGCGCAGGATCGGAATATGGCCGATGGACACCGACAGGCCGGAAATCTCCAGCCCGGCGGAGGTGACGGGTGCGGCGGTCATGCGGACGCTCCCTTATTGCTGGATTTGCCGTGGCCGTGGCCGGTGACGAGATCGCGGACCTTCTGGTCTTCCAGAACCGCCGTCGGCGGACCGTCAGCGATGATCTCGCCGCTGTAGAAGGCCAGCAGGCGCGACACATAACGCCGCACCACATCCATATCGTGTTCAACGAACAGCACGGTCACGCCATGGTGACGCACCGCCGACATCACGGTGTCCATCAGGCCGGTTTTCTCCTCGACGCTGACGCCGCTGGTCGGTTCGTCCAGCAGCAGCATCTGCGGTTCGCCGATCAGGGCCATGGCAATGTCGATCAGCTTGCGCGCCCCCTGCGGCACCGCCGTCACCACCGCATCGCGGAAGCGGGTGACGCGGAATTCCTCAAGGATCGTCTCGGCCCGGGCAATGCGGGCCTTGGTCCGCAGCGGCCGCAGGAACGACGGGCGCGGGCTTTCCGCCGCCGCCAGCGCGATCAGCAGGTTATCCAGCACCGTCAGTTCCGGGAACAGCTGCGCCACCTGAAAGGAGCGTGCCATCCCGGCGCGGGTGATCGCCCGCGGGGTGTGGCCGAGGATCGGGCGGCCGTTGAACAGGATCTCGCCGCTGCTGGGCGGCAGATAGCCGGTCACCATGTTGATGAAGGTGGTCTTGCCCGCCCCGTTGGAGCCGATCACCCCCACCACTTCACCCTTGGTGATGCGGACGTTCAGATCCTTGGCGGCGGT
Source organism: Novispirillum itersonii (assembly GCF_014205675.1). Lineage (GTDB taxonomy): Bacteria > Pseudomonadota > Alphaproteobacteria > Rhodospirillales > Rhodospirillaceae > Novispirillum > Novispirillum itersonii_A. Next base: position 137,190 of record NZ_JACIIX010000002.1, on the reverse strand, counting down.
CACCGCGCCGAAGGATTTGCACAGGGCTCTGGTTTCAAGAATGGCGGTCATGACGCGGCGGCTCCTTTGGCCTTGGCGCGGGAAAACAGGCTCCACAGGCCCTTGGGCAGGAAGACGATCACCCCGAGCAGGGTGAAGCCGAGGATCATCTGCCAGCTGTGGGGCACAAACTCGATGGCGTAGGTGCGCACCACCGCGAACACCAGCGCCGCCAGAAACGGCGCCGCCACATGGCCGGTGCCCCCCAGCAGGGCGATGAACACGAATTCGCCGGAGGTGGTCCAATAGGCCATTTCCGGGTCGATATGCCCGGCGGCCAGCGCCGTCAGCCCGCCGCCCAGCGCCGAAACGGCAGCGGCGGCAACATAGTTGGAATACAGCAGCCAGCGCGGCGACAGGCCGAGGTATTCAACCCGCACCTCGTTCTCGCGCACCGCCTCGCACAGCACGCCGACCCCGGCCTGCACATAGCGGTACAGCAGCAGGGCCACCGCCAGCGACGCCGCCAGCGTCACCGCCAGCAGGGTGGTCGGGGCCGCGTCCTTGCCCGGCGACCAGCCGAACAGGGTCCAGCTGACAACGTTGAAGCCATCGGTGCTGCCCAGCTGCGGGCTTTTGACCAGCACGCCGAACAGGATCATCGAGAACGCCAGCGACAGCATGGCGAAGAAGATATCGCGGTAGCGGGTCAGCAGCAGGCCCAGCACCATCGCCAGCAGCATGGCGGCCAGCACCCCGGCTGACAGCAGCACCGCCAGATCGGTCAGGCCGAAAAAGTGCCCGCCCATGCCGACGGCATAGCCGCCGACGCAGTAAAACAGCCCCTGCCCGAAGGAGACCAGACCGGCGCGCATCTGCATCACCACGCCCTGCACCACCAGCGCCTTGGCGAAGGCCATGGTCAGCAGGAACACCAGCCAGCCGGGGGCGATCAGCCCGCCCGCCGCCAGCACCACGGCGGCGGCAATCAGGCACAGTTCAGTTCTGTCCAGACGCATCATCAGATCTTTCTCACCAGGGTTCGCCCGAACAGGCCCTGCGGGCGCACCGCAAGAACCAGCGACATCACGCCGTAGATGACGAACAGTTCCAGTTCCGGCGCGTAATGCACCGCCGCTGCCCGGGCGAGGCCGACCAGCAGCGCACCGGCGGCGGCCCCTTCAATACTGCCCAGCCCGCCGACAACGACGACGGCGAAGGCCAGCACGATCACCTCAACCCCCAGCCCCGGTGCCACCGAGATGGCCGGTGCGGTCAGCGCCCCGGCCAGAGCGCCAAGAGTGGTGCCCAGCACGAAGGTCAGGGTGAACATCAGGGCGACGTTAACGCCCATCGCCATCGCCACCTCGCGGTCATGGATCACCGCGCGCAGCACCTTGCCGGTGTTGGTGCGTTCCAGCCATGCCCACAGGCCGCCGCCGACCACCAGCGACACCACAATCAGGGCAAGGTCGTAGTTGGAAACCTTCAGCCCGCCCAGCACACTGCGGCCCATTGCGGCGTAAGGCTGATAGGCCATGTAGGGATCAACCCCCCAGACCATCTTCATGCCGTCCTCAAGGATCAGCAGCAGGGCATAGGTGATGATGACCATCAGGATTTCGTCGCGGCCATACATCAGCCGCAGCAGGCCGCGTTCGATCACCAGACCGACCACCAGACCCGCCGCCAGCGCGCAGACCACCAGCATCAGGTAGCTGCCCCACACCGGCAGGGCAGCGCCGTCGCCATTGAAATACCAGCCGACCATGGACGCCGCCGCATAGGCCCCGATGGCGTAAAAGCTGCCGTGCGCCATGTTGAGGATGCGCATGACGCCGTAAATCACCGTCAGGCCCGCGGCGACCAGAAACAGCCACGATGCATAGATCGTGCCGTCAATCAGGACCGCATAAATACTGTTCATACCAAGGGATCTCCGTTCGGGGGATCGCGGGAAAACCGCTCCGGCCGGGTCGGAAGAGGGACGCACCGCCCCTTCCGCCCGCGAAACCACGGGCGGCCGGATGCCGGAACAGGATGAAGGGACAGAAAACCCGGCGGGGTCAGGGGGTGGAGATCACCGGCCCTGCCCCCGCCGTCACAGTCAGGTTACTCGCACTTGGCACCCGGGAAACCGGCCTTGATCCAGTCCTGGGCCTCGGTGCCATCCGGCGGGGTGACGCAGGAGCCGGAGAAGGACTTGACGTTCTTCAGCTCAGCCTTCTTGGTCTTGGCATCAAAGTGGTATTCGCCGTAGGAAATCCCCTGAAGGGCCTGATGGCCGTCAGCGCGGGACATCTGAACGGTGCCGGAGACCGACTCAAAGTTGGCGCCCTTGAAGGCGGCGGCAATGGCCGCCGGAGCCGGGACTTCACCCGGGGCCTTGGCGGCCTTTTCAGCGGCATGCTTCAGGCCGAGAATCGCCTGCGCCATCTTCGAGGCCGGATAGGTCGGAGCCATCTGGTAAGCGTTCTGATACACCCCGGTGAACCAGGTGTTCAGGGCGTTCTGCGGTGCGAAAGCACCGAACGGGCCACGGGCACCGACGATGGTGCCGTTCGGGGCCTGCCCCTGATAACGTTCCAGCGCCGATTCACCACAGGTCAGGATGGCGGTGGCGTCATCCAGCAGACCACGGGCCGAAGCCTGAAGCACGAACGCTTCCATATCGCCGCCCCACAGGGAGGAATGGACGATTTCCGGGCGCTTCACCGAGACGGCGGAGATTTCCGCGCCGTACTGGCCCTGGAACAGCTTCGGCATCTGCGATTCCACCGCGTCAGCCTTCGGCAGGGTCTGCTTCATGGCGGCGGTGAAGTCAGCCCAGCTGTCCTGACCCCAGGAATAGTTCTGCTGCACCCCGGCATAGCGGGTGGTGTTGGGGCGGGTGGCGGCCAGATAGCGGGCCGCGCCGATGTTATCAACGGCGGCATCCAGACCGGTGCGGAACACGAACTTCGGGGCCTTGTTCTCGACGAACAGGCGCGAGGTGCCGCAATCATAGAACACGGTCATCGCGCCCAGCTCTTCCGCCACCGGGGAGACGGCAAGGCAGTCGCCGGAGGAGATGTAGCCGACCACGGCATCGACCTTCTGGCGCTGGACGAGGTTGCGGAACTCTTCCACCTGCTTGGTGGCCCCGCCGTTTTCGTCGATCAGCACCATTTCGATTTCGGCGCCGTTGATGCCCTTGGTGGCATAGGGGGCCGGCAGGGCCCCGGCGTTGAGCTGGTCAATCACCACCTTGGCGGCGTTGGCGGAGGGAACACCGAACGGACCGGCGGCACCGCCGGACAGGAAGGTCACGATACCAAGGCGGAACTTGCCGTTCTCGGCGGCCTGCGCCGGAGCAACAGCGGCCAGCGCAAGGGCAGAGGCGGCCATGGTCAGCGACAGGCGGCGCAGGGTCTTCCGGGTTACTGAAACGGTATGGGTCACGGTGTCCTCCCGATTTGGACTTGTTGGTTCAGGGGGGTGGAAGCGCCGACTCCCATCCGCTGCGGGCCGCATCGCGGCGGCGGCGGATCACTTCGGGAGACGGCTTGAGATCCTCCGCGTCATAGACGGCCCAGTTGCCGACCATGACCTTTGCCGGAGGAAAGCGGGTGTCGGGCACGACGGTTCCCACCGCCATGGCCTGCACGATCTGATGGGTGTCGCGGTCGATGTAGGAGGCAAAGCCCGGCGGATCTTCCGGCAGGGCCAGCTTCAGGCCTTCCAGCGCCTCGACCAGCTTTTCGGTGTCCTTCGCCCCGCCGGCGATTTCGACCGCCCGGGCCACGGCGAGGATGCCGGTATAGGCCCCTTCCGCCGCATAGGTGGGATAGCGGCCGTTCAGGTCATGGAAAATGCGGACAAAGCGCTGGTTCCGGCCGGTCTCCGGCCAGTTGTTGTGATGGCGTGCCGACAGAATCAGCCCCGGCGGCGGGGTATCGCCCAGCGCCACCAGCGCATCGTAATTGGCCCCGGTGTCAAAATTGGCGAGGCGGATGGTCTCGAAGAAGCGGGTACTGGCCGCCTGTTTGACAAAGGCGATGAAATCCCCGCCCCAGATGGCGGTGACAACGATCTCCGGCTTCGCCTGCTGCAAGGCGGCGATATAGACCGAATAGTCCGGCTCGTAGAGTTTCGGCCACAGCTCGGCGACGGTCTCATAACGCACGCCGAGATCGGCCAGCGCGTGTTGCAGGTCCAGCCAGCTGACATGACCGTAATCGTAATCCGGGCCGATGAAGGCCAGCCGGGTCCAGCCGTCCCGCGCCTGCAAATCCCGCAGGTACCGGGCTCCGGCGGCCATCGAGGTCCAGCTGTCATTGGTGACGCGGAAATAGTAGCGGTGCCCGGCCTCGATGGTCAGGCGGCTGGAGGCGTGGTCGGTGCCGATCAGGATCACCTTCTCACGCCGGGAGACTTCCGACACCGCCTGTGCGACGCCGGACGACACCATGCCGCACAGCACCTGCACATGGTCGTTGCGCAGGAAATCCTCGGCGATCCGCACCCCGTAGGAGGCCTTGGAGGCCGGATCGTCGATCACCACCCGGATCTTTGGCACCGGCAGGCCGGTGGCGGCCTCATCGGCCAGATCCTTCAGGGCCATCTCAATCCCCGACACACTGTCGAGGCCATAGGTTCCGGCGCGGCCGGTCATCGGGTACAGGCAGCCGACAATGACGTCCGCCTCTTCCGCCGACGCCCCCAGTTCAATCCGGGCAGCATGGGCAGGAAGCGACACGGCGGCAGACAACAGGGCTCCGGCCATCAGACAGATGGCAGGGCGGCTCCCGGTGCTGCGATGTGCAGGGGCACAGGCCGACATGACGTTATTCCTCCGGGCGAATGGTTGATCCATCCGCTTTTGTACCGTTGGGGTCATGAATGGCAAAGGGCGTGCCAACTCTGCGCCCGCCCTGCAAGGAAGCAGGAAGGCCGGTTTTTCCGGATGTGGACAGCGGAAATGAGCGCTAACCGCTCAGGATGAGCGCGCCCGGTGAGCGGTTTCCGCTCAGGACAGGCCGAGCCGTTGCAGGCGGCGCTTCAGGGCGTGGCGGGAGATCCCCAGCAGGTCCGCCGCCCGCCCCTTATGGCCGCTGGCGCGATGCAGGGCATCCAGCACCAGATCCCGTTCCGCGCTTTCCAGCCGCTCGGTCAGGGCCGGGGGGCCCGCATCCGCCGTTGCGGCCGCCACGGCGGGGGCCGCCGCGATTTCCGGAGGCAGATCCTCCGCCTCGATCCGCTGACCGGGATAGAGGATGGTCAGGCGCTCCATCAGGTTTTTCAGTTCGCGTACATTGCCGGGCCAGCGGTGCAGCCGCAGCCGGTCCTGCGCCGCCGGGGTCAGCTCCACCGGACGGCACCCTTCCTCCGCCGCCTGCCGGGCGGCAAAATGGGTGGCCAGCACCACCACATCCTCGCCCCGGTCGCGCAGGGCCGGGATGCCGATGGTGATGACGTTGAGGCGGTAGAACAGATCCTCGCGGAACCGCCCCTGCCGCACATCCTCGGCCAGATCGCGGTTGGTGGCGGCCACCACCCGGGCATCCGCCGTGGCCGAGCGGCCCGAGCCCACCGCCCGGTAGGTGCCGTTTTCCAGAAAGTGCAGAACCTTGGCCTGCATGGTCAGCGGCAGTTCGCCGATTTCATCCAGAAACAGGGTGCCGCCATCGGCCAGCGTCACCAGCCCGGTCCGCTTCTGGTGCGCCCCGGTGTAGGCCCCCTTTTCAGCCCCGAACAGCTCGGACTCGATCAGGTGTTCCGGCAGGGCGGCACAGTTGACCTCGACAAAGGCGCGGCTGCGGCGCGGGCTCTGGGTATGGATGGCGCGGGCCACCACCGCCTTGCCGGTACCGGATTCCCCCAGCAGCAGGATCCGGCTGGCCGAACTGGTGGCAATCCGGTCCACCGTCCCCCGCAGGGTCAGCATGGCGGCACTGTCGCCGATCAGCCCGCTGACCGGCACCACATCCCGGCGGCGGTGATAGTCCAGTTCCTCCGCCACCCGGCCCTGATCGAGGGTGGCGGCAATGGTGTGCAGCAGCTCGTCCAGCTCAAACGGCTTGGTCAGGTAATCCACCGCCCCCAGCTTGACCGCCTGCACCGCCGCCCGGGTATCGCCGTGGGCGGAGATCATCACCACCGGCAGGGTGCCATCCAGCTCCCGCAGGGCGGTCAGGGTTTCCATGCCACCGATGCCGGGCAGCCGCAGATCAAGCAGCACGATATCCGGGCGCTGACGGCGGGCCTCCTCCAGCCCGTCCTCACCGCTGTGGGCACCACGCACCGTCATCCCCTCTGCCTTCAGGGCAAAGCGCAGGGAGCGGACAAAGGTTTCCTCATCATCAATGATCAGGACATGCACATCAGCCATGGGAAACGCTTTCGTTCAGGGCAGACTCCGCCAGCGGCAGGCGCAGGGTGACTGTGGTGCCTTCGCCCGGCACGCTGGCAATGCTCAGGGTGCCGTGGTTGGCATCCACCATCTGCTGACTGATGGTCAGACCCAACCCGGTGCCCCGGCGCTTCTGGGTGAAAAACGGGGTCAGGACACTGGCCAGATGCTCCGGCGCAATGCCACAGCCATCATCACTGACCGCCATCACCGCCTGACCGCCCTCAGCCGTCACCCGCATCGTCACCGCCCCGCCCGGCGTACAGGCCTGCACCGCATTCAGGCCGAGGTTGACCAGCACATGCACCATCTGATCCGGGTCAGCCAATACCATCGCCCCGGTCTCGCCGCCGGTGGACAGGGTAATCCCCTGCTCCTCCGCCAGCGGCCGCAGCAGGCTGGCGGTCTGACGGAACAGGTCCCCCGCCGCCACCGGCCGGGGGGATGGCGGACTGGGACGGCCATAGGTCAGCAGATCACTGACCACCCGCGACAGCCGGTCAATCTGACTGCCCATATCGGTCAGCAGTTCCTGGCGGTCCGGGTCCCGCTCCTGCCGCGACAGGGCCTGTACCGTGGTCTTCATCGTCGCCAGCGGATTGCGGACCTCGTGCGCCACCCCGGTGGCAAACTCCCCCAGAACCGCCATTTTTTCAGCCCGGACCATGCGGTCAATCAGGCCGGACAGCTGCTCCGCCATGGTGTTGAAGGCCCGCCCGACCCGGCTGATCTCATCATGGCTCGGGCCTTCCGGCAGGCGGTAGCCCAGATCCCCGGCGGCCAGACTGCCCGCCCCGGTGACCAGCGTACCGATGCGGCGGCGCAGGCTGCGGGACAGAGCCAGAAAAATCAGCAGAATGAAGGAGATGATGGCAGCCGCCGTGATATACAGCCACAGCCGCGCCTGCTCCAGCGGCTTCAGGATGGTATCAGACCGGGCATCCAGCACAATCGACCACCCCGGCAGGATCCGGGGGCCGTCGGTCAGGTCCGTCAGCCCGGTGGCCACCCGCCCGGTGGCATCGAGCACCGTCCCGTCCGGAGCCCGCAACAGCGGCGCCACCACGCCGCTGATCCCGCCGCCGCCGAGCAGTTCGGTCAGCGAGGCCAGCCGCAGATGCAGGGCAATGCTGGTGCCGGGCTCCGCCGGGCCATCGCGCAGCGGCTGGCGGATCAGCAGCCAGCCGGACCGGCCATTGGCGGGAAGGGCCGGGCCGATGAAGTCAACCCCGTCAACCGTGATCACCGGCAGCGCCGAAATATCCCAGTCATCCGCCGACCAGTAGGGCGCACCGGACGCCGCCTGCCCGGGGATCACCTTCTTCAGGCTGCCGTCGGCATTGAAAAACAGGATGCCATACAGATCCGGCAGGTCGGCTTCCAGCCGCAGCAGCGCCGTCGCCTCGGCCGCCGCCGCCGCGTTCTGGCCATCCAGAAAGCTGGGGATCGACGGGTGGTTGGACAGATTCGCCAGCTGATACAGGCGGTTATCAAGGAACGAGGTCAGACGGCTGGCGGTGGCCGTCACCTGCGCGTTCAGCCGTTCCCCGGTCAGACGGTCATACAGGTCCCCGGCCATCCGTTCATACAGAAGGGACAGCACCATCAGCGCCCCGGCCATCACCGCCAGCGACAGCAGGGTATAGCGGGCAACCAGACTGAACCGCATCCGCCTCATCAAGCCTTGTACCTGACCCGGTCTCACCGGTTCCATCCTTCCGTTATAGCCGCAGCAGCGGGGCCGGAACCAGCAAATGCTGTGCCATCACACCGGACTCCGACAAAGGGGCTTGCCGCCATCCCAGCAAAAGATATGTTATAACATAATAGATACCCTGACCCGGAAAGCGCCATGCCCTACCCTTTACCTGCCAACACCCACCGGAGCCCGGCGGAACAGGCCCTGACCGCCCTGCAAAGCCCTGACTGCCTGCTGGCCCTGATCGAACGGCAGCTCTCACCGGACCTGACCGCTTATCTGCGCGGCCGTCAGTTCTCCGGCTGTCAGCCGGTTGATGTCACCATGCCCGCCGGAACCGACAGCGAAGCGCTTGAATGCCTGCTGGCCGCCGCCGGATATCCCCGCCACCCCGGGCGGACAGCAATGGCCGCCGACATTGCCACCCTGATGGATCTGGTGGGAAACCTGCCCCGGACCGGATCGGTGCGGATGCGGCTGGAACGGGTCACCACCAATGCCTGCCGGTTTTTCCATACCGATACCCTGCCGCTGCGGCTGGTCTGTACCTATCGCGGAGCCGGAACCGAATGGCTGGACGATGACGCCTGTGACCGCAGTGGTCTGGGGAAGGGTGACAACGCCAAAATCTGCCGCGACCGCAGCGGCATCCACCGCATGCCGGAAGGCTGGGCCGGGCTGATGAAAGGCAACCGCTGGGCCGGACCCGCAGAGGGATATCCCGGCGGGCTGGTTCACCGCTCCCCGCCGCTGTACCCCGGAGAGTGGCGGCTGTTCCTGTCCCTTGATGCCCTGCCGGATTAAGCGTCGCCCGCCCGGAAGGGCAGAGCCCCGGGCCATGTCGCCCGGGGCTCCATCGAACGGTCAAGGGATCGGACGGTCAGGCGGCAGCGGTCAGGCCTGCGCCGCCGCCGGGCGGATTGACCCGAGGAACCGGTCAACCGCCTGCCCCAGTGCCCCGGCCTCGCGGGACAGGGTATCGGCCTCGCCCAGAACTTCACTGGCCACGGTGCGCGCATGCCGGGCCGCCGACTGGACATCGGTGAGATTGGCGGTCACCTCTTCCGTCCCGGTGGCCGCCTGCGTGACATTGCGGCTGATTTCGGACGTCGCCGCATTCTGCTCTTCCACCGCCGACGCAATCACCGTGGTAATCTCACTCATGGTGTTGATGGTCTCGGTAATCGCCTCAATCGCCTGCACCGCTCCAGCGGTTTCCATCTGGATCATGGTGATCTGATTGGCAATTTCTCCGGTGGCATGGGCGGTCTGGGTGGCAAGGGACTTCACCTCGTTCGCCACCACGGCAAAGCCCTTCCCGGCCTCCCCGGCCCGCGCCGCCTCAATTGTCGCGTTGAGGGCCAGAAGATTGGTCTGCCCGGCAATCGCCTGAATCAGGGTCACCACCTCACCGATTTTCTGAGCCGCCGCCGTCAACCCGGCAATGGTTTCGTTGGTACGGCGGGCATCGCCCACCGCCCGGGCCGCCACCTGCGAGGAAATTTCCACCTGCTTGGAAATCTCCACCAGCGAGGCGGACATTTCCTCGGTGGCCGCCGCCACCGTCTGCACATTGGCCGAGGTCTGCCCCGCCGCCGCCGCCGTCGCCGAGGCCTGACGGCTGGTCTGCTCGGCGGTGCTGACCATCCCGTCCGCCGCCTGCTGCATCCGCACCGCCGCCTGTGACACCGCCTGCATGACCCCGCTGACGGTGCTTTCAAACTCATCGGCCAGCGCCAGCATGGCTTTCTGGCGCTCCTCCTCCGCCCGGGCCTTCATGACGCTCTGCTCCGCTTCCAGACGGCGGTTTTCCAGCGCTCCGGCCTTGAAGACCTCCAGCGCCCGCGCCATGTCCCCGACCTCATCCCGGCGGGCAGTGCCGGTCACGGTGATGGTCAGGTCCCCCGCCGCCAGTGCGGTCATCGCCCCGGTCATCGCCCGGATCGGGGTGGAAATGCCCCGGGCCAGCAACAGGCAGGCGGCAACCGCCACCACCACCGACACGATTCCCCCGATCAGGCTGACCTGATAGGACATCCGGAACGCCCCGGCCTGCGCGGCTTCGCGGTCCGCCAGCAAGGCACGCTCCTGTTCCTGAATTTCATCCAGTACCACCCGGATGCCGTCCATCGAGGCCTTGCCGGTCCCGGCGATTTCCAGCATCCGTGCCTGCATCACCGTGTCCGGGTTGGCCATCAGGGCAATCGCCTTCGCGGCAACCGCCGTTTCCCAGGTTCTGGCCAACCCGTCAAGCTTATCAAGCCGCGCCTGCTGTGCCGGGTTGTCCGCCGTCAGACGGCGCAACTCTGCAAGGGCAGCCGCATAAGCCACTTTACCCGACCTGTAAGGTGCGAGAAAAATCTCGCTCTCGGCCAGCAGGAAGCCCCGCAACCCGGTTTCCTGATCGGTCACCGCCTGCCCGATCCGCTTGCTTTGCTCCAGCACCGCGTGGGTATGGCTGGTCAAACTGTTGCTGGAATCAATAAATGCCAGTTTCTGATAGTTAATCAATGAGATCGTCAGCACGACAGACAGGATCAGCCCGAAAGTCAGCAGCAGTTTCCGGACGATCGAGAGATTGGCCACAACGGACATAAGTGTCCTCCCGAGCATGGTGTCATTGGCAGACATACGCACTCGGCTATAATCCGGTTCACTGAATGTCGTAAACCTTTTTTAGAAATTCGTCATAATAAGATAAACGAATTAATCCCCATCACCCCGGATAGCCCCTGCCCGCCCCTGCGTCATCCCCCGATGCAGGCCATGGCGACACAGTCGGCCAGACTGCCGAACCGGAACCGCCGCCCGGTCAGGCCCGGCCCGTAATGGGCATATTTTCCCGATGTGGTCATAATCACCCGGGCAGTGGGCGGAATCAGCGGATCGGTGATCATGCACCAGCAGGTATCGGTGACAAACCGCACGCCGAAGGCTTCCAGCGGGGCAGTCAGCCCTTCCGCCGCCGCCTGATCGAGGATATCCCGGCCACAGGTCACCACCACCGCCACCTCCGGGCGGCGCTGCCGCCCCTGACACAGGGCAGCAAGGGCGCGGATCTCGGTCAGCGAGAAATGCGGGTTCCCCAGCGAGATCAGATCCGGCGGATCATCCCCGGCGCTGTTCAGCTCTTCCCACGCCGCCGCCAGATCCCGCTTGCTGAGAGCAATCGTCGGGACGGACTGCCCTGCGGTGGCGATCTCCACCGTCGCCGCCTCCGGCGTAACCCCGGCGATATGGAACATCGGGGCCGCAGACACCGTGGCGAAGGCCGCGCCAAAGGCCTTCAGGTCATCCGCTGTCGGGGCCAGATGCGCCACCCCGGCCACCACCGGAATCCGGCTGGAGGCCACCCCGCCAACCGCATAGCCCAGCAGCGGCCAGAAGGCATCATCGACAACACTGGGCAGCGACACCTCCACCCGCACCCGTGCCCGGCGGTGTTCGGTCAGATGCGGCCCGGCACAGGGGGCCCGGCCGGTCAGCCCGATGGCGATATCCAGAAAATCCGGGTACTTCATGGTCCGGGCGCCCAGCACACTGTTGGCGTAGACCACGGCATTGGATTCCGCCCAGGCCACCTGCTCCCCAAGCTTGGGCGCCGTCTCAAGCAGATAGGGCGCACAGGTGAAGGTCGGGCGCGCCCCCATGGCGACATAGGCATCGCCCAGACGGGCCGCCGGTTCCCCCAGCGCCGGGTCAATCCCCTGTGCCTGCCAGCGCCGCCGGTCCACCGACAGGGAATTCAGGGTGGTCGGCACCGCCACCCGCCCGCCCCAGTCGCGCAGCCGTTCGGCAAAGGCGAGGGACCCCGGCCCGGTGTAGATACAGCCATCCACATGAACCTGCGTCACATCCATCAGGCGGCTGGCCCCTTGCAACCCGGCCATCCGCACCAGAATCCGCATGGCGGCCTGTGCCGCCTGCCCCTGCTCCCCGGCCAGACAGGCACGGTCCGCCGCCGTCAGCTCCAGCGCCGCCCCAGCCACCGGAGCAGGCCCGGGGGCGGGAACGCACTCCAGCGGCTGATCGGCAAACACCACCCGGTCGCCACTGATCGCCGCATATCCGGCCTGACACAGAGCCCGGAACGATTGCGGCGGCAGAACCACCACCGGCACCGAGGTGGCGAACAATTCCTCGGCGACGATCACCCCCAGCGTCAGGATGTCCTCGGCCCGCTCAAACACCAGCCCGGCCGGTCCCTGCCCGTTCAGCAGCAGTTCCAGCATGACCCCGCTGCCGGAGCAGGAGCCGCGCCCGCCGGGGATCGCCAGAATCCGCCCGGCCAGACGCTGCCCGCTGAGGGGGTGGTGCCGGTCGATCACCTCGCCGCTGGCCGGATCAACCCCGCCCCAGAAGCTCAGCTCGACGGCACTGGACAGGACGGCTCCGGCAGCCTGCCCCCAGACGGCAGCGGAACCAAGGGTGTCTGTCGGATCTGTCGGCAGGGTCATCACCGGTCCTTTCAGGGTGTTATCGTGATCATCGCAGCCCACCCCGGCAGCGGAACGGCCAGACGGGGTGGGCAACAGACCGTCAGGCCTTCAGCAGGGCACGGTAGGCCAGTGCCCCGGCCGCCAGATCCGACAGGCCGGTACCAACCGCCTTGAAGACGGTGATTTCCTCCGCCGAGCGACGGCCCGGCACCCGGCCGGAACACAGATCCGACAGCGTACCGCAAATATCCTCGTCCGACAGCAGCGCCGCCGCAATCGGGCCGATCAGGTCCCCGGATTCTTCCAGCGCATCAGGCGAGTCGATATACACCGATCCTGACGCCATGCAGGCATCATCGGCTTCCCGCATCGCCGGGGTAAAGCTGCCGATCAGGTCAAGGTGGGTGCCGGGGCGCAGCCAGTCATGGCGGATCAGCGGTTCCGTCGACAGGGTGGCGCAGCTGATGATATCGGCGCGGCGGGCAGCGGCTTCCAGATCATCCACCACCGTTGCCGTCAGGCCCTGTGCGGTCAGGCTGGCGACCAGCTTTTCGCTGAAGCTACGGTCCCGGTCCCAGACCTCAATCTGTTCAATCGGGCGGACTTCGCGGAAGGCAAACGGACTGAGGGAGCCGATCCGTCCGGCCCCGACCACCAGCAGGCGCGCAGCATCCGGGCGGGCGAGATAGGAGGCCCCCAGCGCCGCCACGCCGACCGTCCGCCGCCCGGTGATCTGGTTGCCGTCGATCAGGGCCTGCGGCTGACCGGTGGAGCCATCACACAGCAGATAGGTGGAATACAGCCCCGGCAGGCCCTTGGCGGTATTGCCGGGGAATACCGACACGATCTTCACCCCCATCGCCCCACCGTTCTCCTGCCAGGCTGGCATCAGCAGCAGGGTGGCTTCCGTACCATCCGGCTGGGCGATGCTGTGATGGTGACGCAGCGGCACCTTGGCCCCGGCGGCAAAGGCATCGCGCAGTGCCCCGATCAGCGCCCCGAACGGCAGGGCCGCCGCCGTTTCCTCTGCCCCGAACACCGGGATTGATGCCTGTGCGCCTGTGGTCTTGCCGGTCATATCTGTCCTCTCCCATCCCTGCGGGTGTGATCCGAGACCGGGATTGAGCCACAAAAAGTTTCCTATAGGAAACAAATTTTCCTTATTTCACTCCCACGACGCCATCTGACGACAGTATTCCCGATCAGAAATCCCGGTTGACGCCCTCCGCTCTGGCGGTGACAGTGTCCGGCCCCTCTGCCGTTGCTGACAGGAGATCCGGCGTGACTGCCAAGGCCCGCGCGTTGTCGCAACAAGCCCCCCGCCCGCTGACCGACAGCACCGCACCGGCACAGGACCGGGATCTCGGCCCGCATCTGAAGCGGATCCGGCAGGAGAAGAAGCTGACCCTTCAGGCGGTCAGCGACCGCTGCGGCGTGGCACGGTCCACCCTGTCAAAGATCGAAAACAATCTGATTTCCCCCACCTTTGACCTGCTGCAACGGCTGGCGGTCGGGCTGGAGATTGACCTGTCACAGGTGTTCAGCCCTGATGGCGGCGATGCCCCGGCCGGACGGCGCAGCATCACCCGCGCCGGGTCCGGCGATGTGGTGGAAACCAGCGAATACCTCTATCAGGCCCTCGCCACCGACCTGCGGGCCAAGAAAATGTTCCCGCTGAAGGCAACCATCCGTGCCCGCACGGTGGAGGAATTCGGCGGCTGGGTGAAGCACGACGGCGAGGAGTTCCTCTACGTCCTCAGCGGGGAAATCCGGCTGTACACCGAATATTACGAGCCGACCCTGCTGAAAGCCGGGGACTCGATCTATCTCGACAGCCGGATGGGGCATGCCTGCGTGTCCACCGGCCCCGAGGACGCCGAGGTCCTGTGGGTCTGCACGCAGGTCACGCTGTAGCCATCAACCGGCCTCAGGAACAGATATCGCGATCACCCTCGACCGCCCGGCGCAGGCTGTCGCCGATACGGTCGGCCAGACGGCGGCTGCCGTCCGCCAGTGCGGCCGAAGCGGCTGCGGCATCCGGCCCCGGCAGCGGCTGTGCCCCGGCCCAGCGGCAGATCTGCACCGGACCGTCCGGCAGACCGCGCAGGGTCCATGATCCCACCACCGTCGCCGCCTGCCCCGGCACCGCATCAAACCGTTCCAGCCGCAGGGCAAGCCGGTAGCGTGGCACCGGAACCCCGGTCGGAACCGGAGCCTGATAGGTATCCGCCGCCCGCGCCGACCGCCACAGACTGTCCGCCACCAATTGCCGGATTTCATCCGAGACCGGGGCCAGCCAGCGGTCGGTCTCCAACACCGTCACCTGACCGGTCGGCGTGTTCAGGACCAGAGACTCCCGGCTGACACTGTCCGGCACAGCCACCGGCAGGATTTCCACCAGCACCCGTGCCGCGCCGGAAACCTCGGTCCCCGCCGGATCGGGGCGGACCAGCGTGTGATAGCGCAGCGGGGTAGAGGCCCCGCAGGCCGCCAGCAGCGGCAGGGCCACGACCGGCACGGCCAGACAACGCAGGGCGGACAGAATCCGGGAGGACAGGGTGGTCATCGGGAGGACTCCTTCTTACCCTGCAACAGGGCTTCCGGGTTGCGTTCCAGAGTATCGGTCAGCACCTTGATCGAGCGGGCGGCGTCTGACAGCCCTTTCAGGGCCTGCCGGGTTTCCTGCGGCAGCGGCGCATCGCCAGCCATATTGCCTTCCAGCACCTTCAGGGTCTGGCGCAGGTCGCGCACCGCCAGCACCACTTCCGGCAGGGTTTCGCGGTCGGCCCGCGCCGCCAGCGTATCCAGCCGTTTCAGGGTGCCTTCCAGCGCCGTCATCACCCGGTGGGCATCCTGCCCCAGCGTTTCCAGCGGCAGCGCTTCCACCTTGCGCAAAATCCCCTGCACCTGCGCCTGAAGCTCCTGAAGGTCGCTCGGCAAAGTCGGCAGTTCCGGCGGATCAAGACGGGCATCAAAGCGCACCGGATCCGCCTTGGGGAAGAAATCGAGCGCCACATAGAGCTGCCCGGTCAGCAGGTTTCCGGACCGGAGCTGGGCCCGCAGCCCGTGGCGGACCAGATTGCCCAGCAACTGCAACTGCTGTTCCGGCGTCGAGTCGGCCCGGAATGTGGCGCTGGCTGACCCCAGCCGCTGCGGATAGATATCCACCACCACCGGAGAGAAAAAGTCCCCGGTGCTGCGGTCATAGGTGACATCAATCGAGCGCACCTGCCCGATCTCAATGCCCCGGAAGTCCACAGGTGCCCCCACCGACAGGCCCCGGATGCTCTGGCGGAAGCGCAGCACCAGCGTCTGCGGGGTCCCGTCCGGAGCCTTCAGGGCCTCGGTCCGGTCCGCCGCCAGCCAGAACTGGGTCCCTTCCGCCACATGGGCCGCCGGATCGCCGCCGGGCAGGGTCTCAAACGCCACGCCGCCCAGCAGGATCGTCGCCAGCGACTGGGTCTGAACGCGGACCCCGCCGGCATCAAGCCGCAGATCAACACCGCTGGCATGCCAGAACCGGCTGTCCGGGGTGACAAAGCGGTCATAGGGGGCCTTGATGAACACCCCCAGCGTCAGGCCGTTGCCGTCGGGGTTCAGGCTGAACCATTCCACATGCCCGGCCTCGATCCGCCGGAAGAACACCGGAGAGCCGACATCCAGCGAACCAAGATCCGCCGCATGCAGCTGAAACCGCCGCCCCGGCACATCGGACGCCACCACCGGCGGCTCATCCACGCCGGTGAAGTCGGTCACTTTACGGTCGCTGCGGCCGACATCCACGGCGATATAGGCCCCGGACAGCAGGGTGCCGAGGCCGCTGATCCCCGATCCGGCAAAGCGGGGCCGCACCACCCAGAACCGGCTGCCCTCAACGGCAAAGGTCTCCGCCTCCTTGACCAGATCAATGGTGGCGGTCACCCGGGTCCGGTCCGGGGTCAGCGTCACCGTCTTGACGTCGCCGATATCGACATTCTTGAACTTGACCTTGGTCTTGCCGGGTTCAATCCCTTCCGCCGAGGCAAAGGACACCGTGATGGTCGGCCCCCGCTTTGACAGGGTCTGCACCACCAGCGCCAGCCCGATCAGGGCGGCAATCAGCGGAATCCCCCACACCAGCGATGGCCGGATCCGCCGCGATGGGGCGACATGCGGCTCGGCAGGGCGGAACGGGGTGTCATCGGTCATCGTCAGGTGATCCGTCATTATCCCACAGCAGGCGGGGGTCAAAACTGTTGGCGGCCAGCATGCTCAGCACCACCACTGCCCCGAAGGCAATCGCCCCGGCCCCCGCCTTGATACTGGCAAGGGACTGAAACTGCACCATACCGACCATCAGGGCCACCACAAACACATCCAGCATCGACCACCGGCCGACCAGTTCCACCAGTTTATACAGGCGGCCAAGCTGATGGCGGTCAGCCTGCCCCGGCCAGCGGACGCGGCAGGTCAGGTAGGCGAGAGTCGCCATCTTGGCCAGCGGCACGACGATGCTGACCGTAAAGATCAGGGTTGCCAGACCGGCGGACCCGGAAATCCAGAAATACACCACCCCGCTGAGGATGGTGTCGTCCGAGACCCCCAGAAGGCTTTCTGTGCGCATAATCGGCAACAGATTGGCGGGAATATACAGGATCAGCGCCGCAATCAGGTATGCCCAGGTCCGGGTCAGACTGTCCGGCTTGCGGTCATGCAGCCGGGCCCCGCAGCGCGGGCACCCCGGGGGCGTGGCAGCCTCTGCCGGAATGCGGCAGACCTGCTGACAGGCGGGACAGACCCGCAGACCGGCGGCGCGGGCCCTCACCGGGGCTGTCCCAGCGGGGCCGTTTCCGGCTGCCGGGGGGCAGAAGGCTGCCACAGCACCCGCAGATCATAGGACAGGATCACCGCCAGCAGCACGGTCAGGGCGATGAAGGCCCACAACCCCGGCCCCGGCAGCACATCGGCCATCTTCGCCAGTTTGATCAGGGACACCATCACCCCCAGCATCAACACCTCGATCATTCCCCACGGGCGGATCGCCTGCAACAACCGCAGCAGCCGGGTATACAGCGGCGGGCGGACGGCACGGCGGTACATCAGCAGCAGGAACAGCATGGTCAGCAGATCAAACAGCGGAACCACCCAGGTGGTGGCGAACACCAGCGCCGCCATCGGCTCCTGCCCTTCCCGCCACAGGGAAACGATGCTGGCCAGAAGGGTCGCCTCATTGACCAGCCCCTGCGCCCGCAGGGTGACAATCGGGTGGGTGTTGGCGATGATGAAGGTGATCAGCGCCGCGATCACCACCGGCAGCATCTGATCAGACCGGCGGCGCGGGGCGCGGTACAGGGTGGTGCCACAGCGGGTGCAGCGCGCCTTCATCCCCGGCGGCAGCGCATGCCGCACATACAGGGCATCACATTCGGGGCAGGCACACAGCCCGTCCTCAGCAACAGCGGACATCAGCCCTGCCCCCCGGGGACGGCAGTCCGGTCCGGCACAGGAAAGGATATCGGCGCAACGGTCATGACACGGGCTCCTGCCGGTCCCGCCCGGCGGGACCACCGGCGCATTATTCCCCAAACCGCCCCCCGGCGCCAGTCTGCGGTTTCCGCTGGTTTTCCCGGCCATGAAAGGGGTATCACCCCACAACAGGCCCGGATTATGACAGTCTGAGGTCAATCCGGCCGAATAACCGGACACACAAAAGGCAGGAGGAGACACCGGCCCATGGAGTTGCTGAAGGCCTATTGGTCAGTCAACGAAATCGCCACCAATATCCTGATCCTGATGCACCTTCTGGGGGCGCTGGCGGTCGGGGTGGCGGTGGGCTACGAACGGTCTTACCACGGCCGGGCCGCCGGAATCCGCACCTATGCGCTGGTCTGCGTCGCCTCCTGCGTGCTGACCGTGGTCAATGCCTATCCGGGAAGCTGGTTCGGCGGCCTGTCCAATCCCCCGGCCTATGCCGACCCGACCCGGGTGATGCAGGGCATCCTCACCGGCATCGGCTTTCTGGGGGCCGGGGTGATTATGAAGGAAGGGATGTCGATCCGGGGCCTGTCCACCGCCGCCTCCATCTGGATGACCGCTGCCATCGGGGTGGTGATCGGGCTGGGGTTTTACGGGGCGGCGATTTTTGCCGCCATCATCACCGTCGCCCTGATGAGCGGGGTCCGCAGTCTGGAAACCGCGCTGCCGCACACCACCATCATGCACCTGACCCTGAAGTTTCCCCGCGCGGATGCCCCGGAAACCGGTGCCCTGCGCGCCCTGCTGGAATCCAGCGGCTGGGAGGTGTCGGACTGGACCTTCCAGCTGTGCGAGGACGGTCAGCGCTATCAGTATGAAGTGGTGCTGAACGCCCGGTCTCCGGCGGAGCCGTCGCGGCTGGTGCAGGCGCTGGACGGCCTGACCGGCCTGCTGGAGTACCGACTGTCCCCAACCCGGAATTAAGGCCCCCTCCCGGACAAAAAAAGCCCGCTCTGTCCAAGGGTGGCAGGACCCCAGGACAGAGCGGGAAATCAGGAGGAAACAACGACCCGGAGAGACGGTCGGGGAAGAACGGCGTCCGGTTCACAGGACAGAGAAATACCGGAGGCCCCCCGCCCCGGCCTTGACGGGGGATAAGTCCGCCCGAACCCTGAAGCGGGTTTTCTTGACGCCGGTTAAACGGCGGTTTTCCCCGGAATGACCCACCCCAGAATTGAAAATTGTGGCAAATTCCACACTCTTGACGTTGGTCAAGTCGCTTACCCGCCTTTGAGAGGATGCTGATGCCAGCACGATCCCGGAGGGGAACAGCATGGGCATCAATCTTGATCTGTTATCGGAACAGGCGATCCTTGGCGCGGCGCTGACCCGGCTCAGCCCCCTTGGCACCGCCTTTCTGGCGGATGAAGGCAGCGTTCTCTACCGTGAGGGAGACGCGCTGGACACCCTGTATCTGGTGCAGGACGGATCGGTGATGACGGAAGTCATGCTGTCCTCCGGTCCGGCGGTTCCGGTGGATATCACCGGACGTGGCGGGGTCCTCGGCCTGTCCGATCTGGGGGAAGGCACCCATGGGGAGACCGCCCGCACCCTCTCCCCCTGCCGCCTGATCCGCCTGACACCCGGACAGGTCCATGATCTGGCCGGATCTTCCGCCGAAACCGCCCTGCTGCTGGTCGGCCTGCTGTCGGTCGGGCTGCGGCACCGCATCCGCGCCATCGCCGATCAACGCAGTCTGAGCGCACGGGGACGGCTGATGGCCTTCCTGCTGTCGCTGATGCCCGGCCGCCGCAGCGGATCGGTCACCATGCGCCTGCCGGTCAGCAAGACCACGCTGGCCGCCCACCTCGGCATCACCCCGCAAAGCCTCAGCCGGTCCCTGCGCAGCCTGCGCGACGATGGCGTCACCGTGCGCGGGGCACTGGTGACCGTCGCCGATCCGGCGGACCTGCGCCATGCCATGGAGGCGGAACGCGATGTCGCCTGACACCCTTGCCCCCTTGCCCGCCCCCCTGCCTGCTGACGGTGATCCCGGCGCCGATGACAGCTGCTCGATGGGCGGGCTGTTTGAAACCGATGTTCTCGACATTCTGATGGACCGGTCCCGCCGCCTGCGCCTGCTGCCCGGCGAATCCCTGTTCGCACAGGGGGACCCGGCTGACCGCTTTTTCCTGATCCGCGACGGCAAGGTGCGGCTGTATACGCTGGAACCGGGGGGGAATGCGGTGACACTGCATGTCTTCGGTCCGGGGGATTTCTTCGGCCTGCCCGCCATGCTCGGCCTGCGCCATTACCCGGTCAACGGCGATGCGGTGACCGAGGCGGTGGTGGATGTGATCACCCGCAGCACCCTGTTCGCCCGGCTGGAAGAAGACGGTGGCCGCCTGATGCCACTGCTGACCAGCCTTGGCCGCCGTCACCGCACCATGACGCGGTCGCTGGCAGAACTGAAGGGGATCAGCGCCTTCCGGCGGGTCTGCCTGTGGCTGTGGCGGGAACTGGAGAAAGCCATTCCCGACGCCGGAACCCACCCTGCCGGAACCCCGGCGGCCATCTGCCTCCACGTGCCGCACTACGTCATTGCCGGAGCGGTCGGCCTGACCCCGGAGAATTTCTCCCGCGCCCTGCGCCGTCTGGAAAAGCTAGGTATTCACCTGCACCGCGGCCACCTGAGCGTCGGCGATACCGCCGTGCTGCGGCAGATGGCAGCGGCAGACACCAGTCCGGAGGACTGAGACAGGTCACTTACCATCCATCATGGAGGGGTTTGGGCGAAGGGAACAGGGTGATGCTGTTCAGCCCACACAGACAGGGGATCATGATGATCACGTTTACAGGTTCAAAAGGGGCACGCACAGCCGGAGCATGGGGAGTGTTCGGCAGTGTGGCCGTCACCGCGCTGCTGGCGTTTGCCCCGATGGCCTCGGCCCAGACCGCCCCGGCGGCGGCCCCGGCTGCCGCCGCACCGGTGCCGACGATGACGCCGGAAGAATTCAATCAGGCCAAGGACATCTTCTTCCAGCGCTGCGCTGGCTGTCATGGCGTGCTGCGCAAGGGGGCGACCGGCCCCAATCTGGAACCCGCCCGCACCCGCGAACTGGGTCTGGAACATCTGGAAGCCTTCATCAACTTCGGCAGCCCGGCGGGGATGCCCAACTGGGGCACCTCCGGCGAACTGACCAAGGATCAGGTCAACATGATGGCCCGCTACGTCATGCAGGACCCGCCGCAACCGCCGGAATGGGGCATGAAGGAGATGAAGGCCTCGTGGGAGGTGCTGGTTAAGCCTGCCGACCGGGTGAAGAAAAAGGAAAGCACCCTCGATATCGAGAACCTGTTCTCCGTCACCCTGCGGGATGCCGGTCAGGTCGCCCTGATCAACGGCAACACCCATAAGATCGAGAAGATCATCCCGACCGGCTATGCCGTTCACATTTCCCGTATTTCCGCCTCGGGCCGCTATGTGTTCGTCATCGGCCGCGATGCCCGCATCGACATGATCGACCTGTGGCCGAAGGAACCGACCAAGGTTGCCAGCCTGAAAGTCGGTCTGGAAGCGCGCTCGGTCGAAACCTCCAAGTTCAAGGGCTGGGAAGACAAATACGCCATCGCCGGCACCTACTGGCCGCCGCAGTACGTGATCATGGACGGGGAAACGCTGGAGCCGCTGAAGATCTCCTCCACCCGCGGCATGATCTATGACGAACAGAGCTTCCATCCGGAACCGCGCGTTGCCTCGATCCTGGGCTCGCACTACCGGCCGGAATTCATCGTCAACGTCAAGGAAACCGGCAAGGTGCTGATGGTCGATTACTCCGACCTGAAGAACCTGAAGACCACCGAGATTGAAGCCGAACGCTTCCTGCATGACGGCGGCCTCGACAGCTCCGGCCGCTACTTCATGGTCGCCGCCAACGCCCGTAACAAGGTGTCGGTGATTGATACCAAGGACGGCAAGCTGGTTGCCAACGTCACCACCGGGGCGACGCCGCATCCGGGCCGGGGTGCCAACTTCGTCCATCCGAAGTTTGGTCCGGTGTGGGCCACCAGCCATCTCGGCGACGACGGCATCTCGCTGATCGGCACCGATCCGAAGGGTCATCCGAAGCAGGCGTGGACGGTGGTGGAAACCCTCAACGGTCAGGGCGGTGGCTCGCTGTTCATCAAGACCCATCCGAAGTCTGCCAACCTGTGGGTCGATACCCCGCTGAACCCGGACGAGAAGGTCTCGCAGTCGGTGGCGGTGTTTGACATCCGCAATCTCGGCAAGGGCTTCGAGGTGCTGCCGATCGCCGAATGGGCCGATCTGGGCGAAGGGGCCAAGCGCGTTGTCCAGCCGGAATACAACAAGGCCGGGGACGAAGTGTGGTTCTCCGTCTGGAACGGCAAGACCCAGAAGTCGGCGATTGTGGTGGTCGATGACAAGACCCGCAAGCTGAAGACGGTGATCAAGGACGAGCGTCTGGTCACCCCGACCGGCAAGTTCAACGTCTTCAACACCCAGCACGACGTGTATTGAGGCAGACCGACTGCCGGGGGGCGGGGCACCCTGCCCCCCGGACTTTTCCCTGATTTTCCTGATTCTTCTGATGGGGGACCGGACAGATGCATGACGTTTCCGGGCATGACTTTGGCGTGGTGTATCTGGTCGGTGCCGGTCCCGGCGACCCCGATCTGCTGACCGTGCGGGCGGCCCGCCTGCTGGGCAGCGCCGATGCGGTGGCCCATGACCGTCTGGTCTCCGACGGTGTGCTGTCACTGGTGGCCCCGGCTGCCGAACGGGTGTTTGTCGGCAAGCGCCCCGGACGGCACCACTGTACGCAGGACCGGATCAATGCCGTCCTGCTGGATCTCGCCTCCCGCCACAGGACCGTGGTCCGCCTGAAGGGCGGGGACCCGTTTGTCTTCGGGCGCGGTGGCGAGGAAGCTGAATTTCTGGCCGCCCATGGCGTCGAGGTGCGGGTGGTGCCCGGCATCACCACCGCCGCCGCCTGCGGGGCCCTGTGCGGTGTACCGCTGACCCATCGCGGACTGGCGACCGGCGTGCGCTTTGTCACCGGCCACTGTCAGGCCGATGCGCCGCTGTCCCTCAACTGGGCCAGTCTGGCCGATCCTGACACCACACTGGTGGTCTACATGGGCCTCCAGACCCTGCCGCAGATTGTCGCCGGGCTGACCGATCATGGCCTGAGCGGCGCGACGCCGGTGCTGGCGGTGGAAAACTGTTCCACCCCGCGCGAACGCCGCCTGAAGACCCGGCTGTCCGACTGTGTGGCCGACACCGCCACCGCCGGTCTGGAGCCACCGACCCTGTTCATCATCGGCCGGGTCGCCGCCATGGCGGATGCCCCGATGCTGCCCGGCCATACCCTGCCCGATCCCCTGATCCCGGCCCCGGCCCGCCCGGTGCTGGCGGTGATCAATGGACGGGGCCTGTCATGATCCCCCGCCGGGCCGTGGTGGCAGGACTGCTGACGGCCCTGACCTGTGCCACCGCCACCGCAGCCGAACCGTCCGCCGCCCGCAAGGCCGAACTGGCCATCCTGCTGTCGCAGGACTGCGGCTCCTGCCACGGGCTGACCCGTCACGGCGGACTGGGATCCCCCCTGACCGCCGAGGCCCTGCGCGGACAGGACGACAGCGTGCTGGCCACCGTCATCCGCGACGGTCTGCCCGGCAAACCGATGCCGCCGTGGGGACCGCTGCTGTCTGACAGCGACATTGACTGGCTTATCCACCTGCTGCGGGAGACACCGCCATGATCCGCCGCCTGCTGCTGTCTGCCGCCGCCGTACTGCTGTCCGCCTGCTCCACCCCTGAGCTGCCCTCTCCCTCTCTGTCGGGAACCGGCGGCCTCGGCGTGGTGATCGAACGCGCCAGCGGACAGGTGGCGGTGGTTGACCGCCTCAGTGCCACCCGCCTTGCCACCGTCAGCGGGTTGGGGGACCTCAGCCATGCCTCGGTGGTGTTCGACCCCACGGAACGCTATGCCTATGTCTTCGGGCGCGACGGTGGCCTGACCAAGGTTGACCTGCTGCGACGGGTCATCGACCGCCGGGTGATGCAGTCCGGCAATTCCATCGGCGGGGCCATTTCCGAGGACGGAACCCTGATTGCGGTGGCCAACTACACCCCCGGCGGGGTGAAGGTGTTTGATGCCGCCACGCTGGACCTTCTTGCCGACATCCCCGCCACCGAGATCGGCGACGGCAAGCGGTCGAAGGTGGTCGGGCTGGAAGATGCCCCCGGCAACCGCTTTGTCTTCAGCCTGTATGATACCGGCGAAACGTGGATTGCCGACTTTTCCGCCGACCGCCATGCCCCACGCCTGACCCGCTTCACCGGCATTGGCACCCAGCCCTATGACGCGCTGGTGACCGAGGATGGCCGTTGGTACATCGCCGGTCTGTTCGGCGAGGACGGACTGGCCAAACTCGACCTGTGGCACCCCGAACGCGGCGTCACCCGGATCCTTGACGGCTACGGCAAGGGCCAGCAGCCGCTGCCCGTCTACAAGATGCCGCATCTGGAAGGCTGGGCGGTGGCCGGGTCCCTCGCCTTTCTGCCTGCCATCGGGCGGCACGAGGTTCTGGTGATCGACACCGCCAGCTGGAAGCAGGTGGCCGCCATCCCGGTCTACGGCCAGCCGGTGTTTGCCATGGCCCGTCCCGGCGGGCGGCAGGTGTGGGTCAACTTTGCCCTGCCCGATAACGGCACGGTGCAGGTGATAGACACCGAAAGCCTGACCGTCACCGACACCCTGACTCCGGGGCCGGGGGTGCTGCACATGGAATTCAGCCCGCGCGGCGACCGGGTGTGGCTGTCGGTGCGCGATCAGGACCTGCTGCGGGTCTACGACACCGACACCCGGCGCGAGGTCGCCACCCTGCCCGCCGATAAACCCTCCGGCATCTTCTTCACTCCCCGCGCCCACCGCATCGGCCTGTAAGGACCGCGTCCATGGCAACCGTCGATCTCAGCCCGCTGGAAAAGGATCTGCTGGACATCACCCAGCGTGACTTCCCGCTGTCGCCCCGCCCCTATGCCACGCTGGCCCGGCGGCTGAACGTGACGGAAGAGGCGGTTCTGGGGGCTTTCCGATCCTTGCAGACGCAAGGGGTGGTCGGGCGGATCGGCGCAGTCTGGGCACAGGGCGCGGTCGGGTCAAGCTGCCTCGCCGCCCTGAAGGTTCCCTCCGCCCGGCTGGAGGCGGTGGCCGCCACTGTCAACGCCCATCCGGAGGTCAACCACAACTATGAGCGCGACCATCCGTGGAACCTGTGGTTCGTGGTGGCGGCCCGGGATGAACCGGCGCGGGAGGCGGTGCTGGATGCCATCGCCGCCGAAACCGGCCTGCCGCTGCTGCGCCTGCCGATGGAACAGGGCCATCATCTCGATCTCGGGTTTGCCATCGACTGGTCAGCCCCGGCAGCCCCGGTCCCAGTTACGGTCCCAATCCCGGTTAAGGAGAAACGGCCATGACCCTTCTGTCCGCCGCCCCGTTTCTGGATGATCTGGATCTGGCGCTGGTCGATGCGCTGGGCACCGGCCTGCCGCTGACCCACCGCCCCTATGCCGATCTGGGCACCCCCCTCGGCCTGAGCGAGGCCGCCGTCCTCTCCCGCCTGACCCGTCTTCAGGACACCGGGGTGATCCGCCGCTTCGGGGCGATTGTCCGCCACCGCGAGGTCGGGTATCGCGCCAATGCCATGTGCGTGTTTGATATCGCCGATGATCTGGCGGCCGAGGCCGGAGCCCTGCTGGCGGCCCGCCCGGAGGTGACCCTGTGTTACCGCCGCCGCCGCCAGCGCCCGGAATGGCCCTACAACCTGTTCGCCATGGTCCATGGCAAACAGCGGGACGAGGTGAGCGCCCGGGTGGCCCGGATGATCCGGGACTGCGGGCTGGACTCGGTGCCCCGGGCCGTGCTGTTCGGAGTGCGCCGCTTCAAGCAGGGCGGCGGCTGCTACGGGCGGCCCCGTTCCGTCACCCCGGCGGAGGTCCTGTCATGACCGGTCTCCCCCACGGCCACGATCCCCGCGACTACGATGACATCGACCGGGCCATCATCAACGGCCTGCTGGATGGCTTTCCGCTGTCGCCCCGCCCCTATGCCGAAGCGGCGGCGGCGCTGGGGCTGGACGAAGCCACCCTGCTGGCCCGCCTGAAAAGCCTGCTCGACCACGGCGTCCTGACCCGGTTCGGCCCGCTGTACCGCCCGGAAAGCATCGGCGGGCTGGCGATCCTTGCCGCCCTGTCGGTGCCGGAAGAGCGCTTTGACGACGTGACCGCCACCGTCAACGCCTACCCCGAAGTCGCCCACAACTATCAGCGGGAGCACCGCTGGAACATGTGGTTCGTGGTGGCCACCTCCACCCCGGAACGGGCCTGGGCAGTGCTGGCGGAGATTGAGGCCGCCACCGGCCTGACCGTCGTCGCCCTGCCGAAAGAGCATGAATTCTTTCTCGATCTGAGGCTGACGGCATGACCGACCCACTCCGGACCGAGGCTGTGTTAACCGATCAGGCCCTGATCGCCGCCACCGAAGGCGGGCTGCCACTCAGCCCCACCCCCTACGCCGACATCGCCGCCCGCCTTGGCGTCAGTGAAGCGGCGGTGACCGACCGGCTGCGCGCCATGCTGGCCGACGGACGGATCCGCCGCATCGGCGCGGTGCCCAACCATTACCGCCTCGGTTACACCGCCAACGGCATGACGGTGTGGGATGTCGCCGATGACCGGGTGATGGAGCTGGGCGCGGCGGTCGGACAGCTGCCGTTTGTCTCCCACTGTTATCTGCGGCCCCGGGTGCCGGGGCTGTGGTCCTACACCCTGTTTGCCATGGTCCACGGCCGCAGCCGGACCGAAACCGATGCCCATGCCGCCACCATCCGCGCCCTGCTGGGCGATGCCCTGCGGGGGGGAGAGATCCTCTATTCCACCCGGGTGCTGAAAAAGACCGGGATCCGCACCGCCGGACGGCAGCCTGTGAAGGAGACCTCCTGATGTTCCGTCTGTCCCGTTATATGAAGGATCTGGTCACCCCACCGGAGGCCACCGCCGCCCCGGCCCGCCGCCCGGCCCCGCTGGGGTCCGGCCCGGTGGTGATCTGGAACCTGATCCGCCGCTGCAACCTGACCTGCCGCCACTGCTACAGTTCCTCCGCCGATACCGATTTTGCCGGGGAACTGACAACGGCGGAGGTGTTCCGGGTGATGGATGACCTGAAGGACGCCGGGGTCAGTGTGCTGATCCTGTCCGGCGGGGAACCGCTGCTGCGCCCGGATATCCATGACATCGGTGCCCGCGCCAAGGCGATGGGCTTTTACGTCGGCCTGTCGTCCAACGGCACCCTGATGGATACCGATGCCGTCACCGCCATTGCCGACACCGGCTATGATTACGTCGGCATCAGTCTGGACGGCATGCGGGAGACCCATGACGCCTTCCGCCGCCGGGAGGGGGCCTTTGATGCCTCCCTCGCCGGGCTGCGCGCCTGCCGCGCCGCCGGGATCAAGGTCGGCCTGCGCTTCACCATCACCGAACACACCGCCCGCGACCTGCCGCGCCTGCTGGATCTGGCGGCGGACGAGGCGGTGGACAAGCTGTATTTCTCCCACCTCAACTACGCCGGACGCGGCAACCACAACCGGGCGGAAGACGCCCGCCACCGCCTGACCCGGTCGGTGATGGATACCATCCTTGACCGCTGCCTGACCGACACGCTGGCCGGATCAGGGCGGGAATACGTCACCGGCAACAACGATGCCGATGCCCTGTACATGCTGCGCTGGGCGCAGCAGCGGTTCCCCACCCGGATGGCCCGGCTGGAACAGATCCTGCGGCGGTGGGGCGGCAATGCCTCCGGCGTCGGTATTGCCAATATCGATAACCTCGGCATCGTCCACCCCGATACCATGTGGTGGACCCATGCGCTGGGATCGGTGCGCGACCGCCGCTTCGGCGACATCTGGGCTGATACCTCCGATCCGCTGATGGCCGGGCTGAAGCAGCGGCCCCGGCCGGTCGGCGGGCGCTGCGGTCAGTGCCGCCATCTGGCGATCTGTAACGGCAACACCCGCACCCGGGCCTATCAGCTGACCGGGGACCCGTGGGCCGAAGACCCCGGCTGTTACCTGACCGATGCCGAAATCGGCCTGACCGATTCCTCCACCCAGCGGGTACAGGTGCTGCCGTTCGGGGCAACCCCCCGCCCCGCCCCGATCACCGCCCCCGGCACCGCTCCCGGCACCGCCAGCAGCCCCCGGACCGGGGAGGCCCGCGCATGATCCGCTCTTCCACTCTCATCGCCGCCGCCCTGATCGCCCTGCTGTCCGCTGCCCATGCGGAGGAGCCGGACCCGGCCCGCCTGTACACCCAGCACTGCGCCGCCTGCCATGGCGGCGACCGGCTGGGCGCGATCGGCCCGGCCCTGCTGCCACAGAATCTGGAACGCCTGAAACCGGCAGACGCGGTGAAGGTCATCCTGCATGGCCGCCCGGCCAGCCAGATGGCAGGCTTTGACGGTGTCCTCACCCAGCAGGAGGCCGAGGCCTTGGCCGGATGGGTGTTCCGCCCCCCGGCCACCCCGCCACAGTGGGGGCTGGAGGAAACTGCCGCCAGCCACACCGTGTTTGTTAACCCCGCCACCCTGCCCGACCGCCCGACCCACAGCGCCGACCCGATGAACCTGTTTACGGTGGTGGAAAGCGGCGACCACCATGTGTCGGTGGTCGATGGCGACCGCTTTACGGTGCTGGACCGCTTCCCCAGCCATTTCGCCCTGCACGGCGGCATCAAATACGATCCGACCGGACGTTTTGCCTATATGGTCAGCCGCGACGGCTGGGTCGATCAGTATGACCTGTGGACCCTGCAACGGGTGGCCGAGGTCCGTGCCGGGATCAACACCCGCAACATCGCGGTCTCCGCCGATGGCCGGTGGATCGCGGTCGGCAATGCGGTTCCCGCCTCGGTGATGATCCTGAATGCCCGTGACCTGACACCGGAACGGATCATCCCGGTCAGCGCCGGGGGGCAGGACAGCCGGGTCTCCGCCGTCTACACCGCCCCGCCGCGCCACAGCTTTCTGGTTGCCCTGAAGGATCTGCCGGAAATCTGGGAAATCCCCTACGATAAACCGCTCAAACCCTATTACCCCGGACTGGTCCATTCCTACGAACCCAGCATGGTCGAGGCCCTGAGCGTACAGGACGGCCCGTTCTCCATCCGGCGGATCAAGCTGGAGGACTATCTCGACGACTTCTTCTTCGATCAGTCCTACCGGCACGTCATGGGGGCGGCCCGCACCGGGGCCAAGGGGCAGGTGGTCAACCTGAGTGTCGGGCGCAAGGTGGCGGATATTCCGTTGACCGGCATGCCGCATCTGGGGTCCGGCATCACCTTTGACTGGAACGGCACCCGGGTGATGGCCTCGCCCAACCTGAAAGAAAACAAAATCACCGTCATCAATATGACCGACTGGTCACTGGTGAAGGATATCCCGACGCTGGGGCCGGGCTTCTTCCTGCGCGGCCATGAGAACAGCCCCTATATCTTCGCCGATGTGTTTTTCGGCCCCAACCGTGATGCGGTGCATGTGATCGACAAGCGGACGCTGGAGATCACCCGGACCCTGCGGCCGGAGCCGGGGAAGACCGTGGCTCATGCCGAATTCACGCAGGACGGACGCTATGTGCTGCTGTCGCTGATGGAACAGGACGGGGCACTGATCGTGATGGACGCCACCACGCTGGAAGAGGTGAAACGCCTGCCGATGCGCCGACCGGTCGGCAAGTACAACGTCGCCAACAAAATCCGCTACGAGGAAGGGACCAGCCATTGACCGGTCCCCTGCCCCGCCCGGACAGCCGCCTGCCGGGCCGGACGGGTCCCGCGCGCACGGTGATCATCGCCGCCCATGGCCCGGACCGGGGCACAGCCGACCCGACCCGGCGGCTGGCCCGCGTCCTCGCCGGGCGCCTGCTGTGGCAGGACCCGCAGACAGACTGGCGGGTCCGCCCTGCCTTCCTGCGCGGGGACGGGCCGGACCTGTTCCCGGATGTTCTGGCCGCCCTGCCCGCCGGAACCGATGTGACCATCCTGCCGCATTTTGCTGCCGGGGGGGCGTTCACCCGCCGTATCATCCCGGCCCGGCTGACCGAGTCGGGTTCCCACCTGACGGTGTCCCTGCTGCCACCGCTGGGGACGGATCCCGCCGTGCGGGGGGAGATTGCCGCCACACTGGCGGCTCATCCGGGATCCGACCTGCTGCTGGTCGGTCATGGCAGCGCCGACGGGACCCCCTCCCCCTTACTGCCCCTCGCCGAATCGTTCCGGCAGAATGGCCGCCGGGCGGCTGCGGTTTTCATCGAAACCGCCCCCGCCCTGCCGGAGTGGCGGCACTGCGGCCTCGGCCCGGAGATCACCGTCATCGCCCTGTTCGCCGGGTTTGGCCGTCATGTCCGCCATGATCTGCCATCGGCCTTCGGCCTGCCGCCGGACAGCCTGCGCCACGGCGGATCCTATGACATTCCCGGGCACCGGCTGCACGTCGCCTTCCCCCTGACCGATGCCGCCATCATGGCCCGCATCGCCGCCGCCCGGCTGACCGCGGCATAATCCTGAGCGGACAACTCAGCCACTTACCCGCTGTCAAGGCCCCCCTGTTCCGCCCCGCCTAGTGTGGTCCCCGGCCGTCGATGGCCAGAGGGGGCGCGCGCCCCGGCACCCTGCCAGCCAGCTTGCATTCCGCCAGCCAGCCCGGTGCCGGGGGGCCGCTTCGCCGTCATCGGCCACAGGCCAAGCACCATGGGGAAGCGCGACATATGTCCGAACGACTCACAAAATCGGCGGCCCGCAATATCTTTTACGGGGGCACGCTGTTCTTCCTGGCGATCTTCATCGCCTTGGTGGCACAGAGCCACGCCTACATTCTCAGCACTTCGTCCAACAACGACCGCCTGACAGATGCGGTCGTGCGCGGCAAGCACATCTGGGAAAAGAACTCCTGCATCAACTGCCACACCATCATGGGCGAAGGCGCGTACTTCGCCCCGGAAGTCGGGAACGTCTGGGTCCGCTACGGCGGTAAGACCGATCCCGAAGGCGCCCGCGAAGGCCTGAAGGGGTGGTTCGCCGCGCAGCCGACCGGCATCGAAGGCCGCCGTCAGATGCCGCAGTTCAACCTGACCGAACAGGAAGCCAACGACCTGATCGACTTCCTGAAGTGGACCAGCGAGGTCAACACCCAGAACTGGCCGCCGACCCCGGCCGGCTGAGGCACAGATCTGACGCCACAGCCGCACCCACCGGTATTCGCGGGGAGAGAGAAAACCATGAGTTACCAATCCCAGAGGGTTGCCCTCTATTACTTTGCAGGGGCATTGACCCTGTTTCTGGTTCAGGTCGCCGTCGGCGTTCTGGGCGGAACGGTCTACGTGATGCCCAACCTGCTGTCTGATCTGCTGCCCTTCAACATCATCCGCATGATCCACACCAACGCCCTGATCGTCTGGCTGCTGATGGGGTTCATGGGGGCCACCTATTATCTGTTGCCGGAAGAGACGGAGACGGAGCTGCACAGCCCGAAGCTGGCCATCGCCCAGTTCTGGATCTTCTTCATCGCCGCCCTCGTCACCGTGCTGGGCTATGTCCTGCGCATCCACGAGGGCCGGGAATTTCTGGAACAGCCGCTGCTGATCAAGGTCGGCATCGTCATTGTCGCCCTGATGTTCCTGTACAACTGCACCATGACCCTGCTGAAGGGCCGCAAGACCGCCGTCGCCAACGTGCTGATGCTGGGCCTGTGGTTTGTGGCGATCTTCTTCCTGTTCGCCTTCTACAACCCCGGCAACCTGTCGCTGGACAAGATGTACTGGTGGTGGGTCGTCCATCTGTGGGTGGAAGGCGTGTGGGAACTGATCATGGCCGCCATTCTGGCCTACCTGATGATCAAGCTGACCGGCGTTGACCGTGAAGTGGTGGAAAAGTGGCTGTACGTGATTGTCGGCCTGTCGCTGTTCACCGGCATTCTCGGCACCGGCCACCACTACTACTGGATCGGAACCCCGGGGTACTGGCGCTGGATCGGGTCGGTGTTCTCCACCCTTGAGGTCATCCCGTTCTTCGCGATGGTGATCTTCACCTTCTACATGATCTGGAAAGGGGGCCGGAAGCACCCGAACAAGGCCGCCCTGCTGTGGTCCCTCGGCACCGCCGTCATCGCCTTCCTCGGCGCCGGGGTGTGGGGCTTCCTGCATACGCTGGCCCCGGTCAACTACTACACCCACGGTACGCAGGTCACCGCCGCCCATGGCCATCTGGCTTTCTACGGCGCCTATGTGATGCTGAATATCGCGATGATGACCTATGCCCTGCCCAACCTGCTGCGGCGTGATGTCTACAATCAGGCCCTGAACATGTGGGGCTTCTGGATCACCACCGCCGGCATGTGCTTCATGACCTTTACCCTGACCTTCGCCGGGGTGGTGCAGACCCACCTGCAACGCGTGATGGGCATGAACTACATGGAGGTGCAGGACCAGATCAGCCTGTTCTTCTGGTACCGCCTCGGCTCCGGCGTCGCCGTGCTGATCGGGGTTATCCTGATCGTCTACAGCCTGGCCGTTCCGGGCAGCCGTCTGGCCAAGATCGCCAACGGCGAAACCCAGCCTGCTGAATAATCCCGGACCCATCTTCCGCTCCGGGCACCTGCCCCCGACGCCTGCCGGTATTCACGGCCCGGCGGATGTCGGGGGCCCTTTTCCCCCCTCTGCCTTTATCCAGTCTGCCTTTTTCCTCTGACCATCCCCTGATCCTGCTTTCAGGAGGCTCCGATGCCTGACGCCCCAACCCTTTCCCCGTCCACCGCCCCCCTCGCGGAGGCCCCGTTTTACCTGCCGCAGGGCAGCGAGGTCAGCCTGTTTGAACAGGCCCAGCGCCATGGCCTGCCCCTGCTGCTGAAAGGCCCGACCGGCTGCGGCAAGACCCGCTTCGTCGCCCATATGGCGGCGCGTCTCGGTCTGCCGCTGTATACCGTGGCCTGCCACGATGACCTGACCGCCGCCGACCTGACCGGCCGTTACCTGCTGAAGGGCGGCGAGACCGTCTGGGTTGACGGGCCGCTGACCCGGGCCGTGCGCGAAGGCGGCATCTGCTACCTCGACGAAGTGGTGGAAGCCCGCAAGGATGTCACCGTCGTCCTGCACCCGCTGACCGATGACCGCCGGATCCTGCCGCTGGAACGCACCGGCGAGCTGCTGGAAGCCCCGCCCGGCTTCATGCTGGTGGTGTCTTACAACCCCGGTTACCAGAACATCCTGAAGAGCCTGAAACCCTCGACCCGTCAGCGGTTTCTCGCCTTCGACTTCGCCTATCCCGCCCCGGACCTTGAGGCCCGGGTGGTCGTCAGCGAAAGCGGTGTCGATACCGAAACCGCCGCCATGCTGGTGCGGCTGGCCGGACGGATCCGTGGCATGGCCGGGGCCGATCTGGAGGAAGCCGCCTCCACCCGCCTGCTGGTTTACTGCGCCATCCTGATCAAGGCCGGTCGCCCGCTGCGCGAGGCGGTCCGCGCCGCCATCATCGAGCCGCTGTCCGACGACCCTGCCGTCAAGGCCGGGCTGAGTGAGGCGATCGCCGCCCTGCTGGGCTGATCCGCCCCCGTCCTGACCGCAAGCCGGAACCGAACATCATGTGGCATTTTCTGGAACTGGAAGAACAGGTCGGCTGGGGCTGGCACCGTCTGGTCGGCACCTGCCCCAGCTATCCGTCCCACCCGGAGGCGGCGGTGGAGCTGGCGGACATCCGCGCCATGCTCGCCGTGTTCTTCCGGGGCCTCGGCGGGTCGGCGGCGGTGGAGCTGTCGGCCTCCGGGGCCGAGGAAAGCGGCCACCGCCTGACCTGGCGGCAGCGTCTGGGCATGGCGGCGGAAACCCTGCCGGTCTCCAGCCTGTCGGAAGCCGCCCTGCGCCTGCCGGACCGCATTGACCTGTTCGCCGACAGCGATCAGAACCGCAGCCTCTATCTGTGGCTGGCCGCCTTCTTCGCGGTGGCCGAACCGCCCCTGCCCGACGGGGATGAAGACCCGCTGCGCCGCGACCTGCGGGCCCTGATCCGCGCCGCCGAAACCACGCAGCAGGCGCTGGCGGCCTTCCCCGGCCTGCGCGACCGGCACACCGCACTGGCCGTCGCCGTCGCCGAGGCCCGGCCCCGCCGCCCGCTGTCGGAGATGGAAGCGCTGATGGAAAGCTGCGTCACCGCCCTGCTGCGCGGGCACCGCCCGGCATCGGGCGGCGGGGCCACGCTGTATGATCTGGTCAGCAGCGGGGATGTGGCGGCGGTCCGCGCCTATGCCGCCCCCCGCCGCTACCGTCCGTTCCTGCCGGTACCGCTGTGGGGGGAGGTGCGCCCGCATGTCACCCAGTCCCGCCCGGCCACGGCGGAAACCGAGGAAGACGGCAGCGGTGACGGCGGCGAGGATGACCGCCGCAAGCGCAAGGCCCGCCGCAAGGCGCAGGATCAGGCCGACCGCGATGATCCGATGATCCTCAACCGCATGGAAAAAATCCTGATGCTGGCCGAAATGGTCAACGTCAACCGCGGTGATGACGATGATGATGAGCAGAACGCCCGCAAGGCCGCCGATGACATGGAGGAGATTACCGTCTCCCCCCACCGCAAGAAAACGGCGGCGCGGATCCGGCTGGATCTGGACCTTCCGCCCGATGCGGTGACCGGCGAGGCCCTGACCGGTGGCGGCACCTATCCGGAATGGGATTACCGCCGCAACATGCTGCTGCCCGACCATTGCCGGGTGATGACCGGCCCCGCCGCCGAAGAAGGCGAGGACTGGTCCCCCGACGAGGCCGCCCGCCGCCTGATCACCCGGGTCCGGCGGCAGTTTGAGGCCCTGCGCCCGCGCCTGATCACCCATCGCGGGCAGGCCGACGGCGATGATCTGGATCTGGAGGCGCTGGTGCGGTCCCGCGTCGATCTGCGGGCCAACGGCACCGTCAACGACCGCGTCTATCTGAAAACCCGGGCCAGCGCCCGCGACCTGTCGGTGGCGGTGCTGATGGATGTGTCCCTGTCCACCGATGCGTGGATTGATAACCGCCGGGTGCTGGATGTGGAAAAGGAAGCCCTGTCGGTGTTCCTGTCCGGCCTGAATGCCTGTGGCGATGAAAACGCGGTGTTCACCTTCACCTCCCGCCGCCGCGACTGGGTGCGGGTGCAGACGGTGAAGGACTTCGATGAACCGTTCGGCCCGGTGGTGCTGCGGCGGGTGGCGGCCCTGAAGCCGGGGTACTATACCCGGATGGGGGCGGCGGTGCGCCATGTGGCGGCCCAGCTGGAAAAGCGCCCGCACGGGCGGCGGCTGTTGCTGGTGGTCACCGACGGCAAACCCAACGACATCGACCATTACGAAGGCCGCTTCGGCATCGAGGATACCCGCCACGCCATTCTGGAAGCCCGCCGCAAGGGGCTGGCAGTGTTCGGCGTGACCATTGATGCCGAGGCCCGGGATTACTTCCCCGCCCTGTTCGGACGCGGTCATTACGCCATCGTCAGCGACCTGTCGCGGCTGTCGCAGGCCCTGCCCCGGCTGTATCAGGGGATTGCGGCATGACCGCCCCCGCTGAAGAGACCGCTGCCGAGGACACCGCCGCCGAAAACACTGCGGACTGGGGCACCCTGTCGGACCTGCCCGGCAACCCGCTGATGTGGATCCTGATCCTGTCGGAACTGGCGGTGTTCGGGGCGTTCCTGATCGGCTTCACCGGGGCGCGGATTGTCGATCCCGGCGGCTTCGCCAACAGTCAGGCCCTGCTGAGCCGGGTGGACGGCGGTATCAACACGCTGGTGCTGGTCACCAGCGGCTGGCTGGCGGCGCTGGCCGGACGGGCCATCCACGACAGGAAGCCCAACGCCTGCCGGGGCTGGCTGTTGGGGGCGATGGCCCTCGGCGCGGTGTTTCTGGCGGTCAAGGCCGTGGAATACAGCGGCAAGGCTGCCCTTGGCATCGGGCTGGAAACCAACACCTTCTTCACCCTGTACTATCTGATCACCGGCTTCCATGCCCTGCATGTGGTGCTGGGGATGGTGATTCTGGCCATCGGCGTCTGGCGGCCCCGCCCGGATACCGTCGAAACCGGCACCGCCTTCTGGCACATGGTCGATCTGATCTGGGTGCTGGTCTATCCGGTGATCTATCTGGTCCGCTGACAGGATCCGGCCCACCCTGAACAGGCCACCAGACCAGAGCCCAAGAGGACGCTGTCATGAAACCCCCTGACTTTTCCCCACCCCCTGCCCGCCGCCTGTTTCTGGCATGGCTGCTGCTGACCGGCCTGACCGTGACCAGCCTTCTCGCCGGTCTGGATGGCTTTTCCCCCGCCTCCACCACCAGCCTGACCCCGGCGGCACTGGCCTCCGTGCTGCTGGCCACCGCCCTGAAGGCGCGGGAAATCCTGCGGGTGTACCTCAACCTCCGCGCGTCCACCCCCGGCTGGCGCGGCACGATGACCGCCTTTGTCGCCGTGATTGTGGCCGCCGTCGCCGGAGGACAGGCCATCCTGCTGGCCCTGCGCTGAAAGACCATCCGGCGGATTGACCATTCTCAAGGCGGCTTTCCCGGTTTCCGGGCATGGTCACGGGGTCGCCTCAGACAGGATCTCCACCGATGCGGTTTCCCTTCTTTCCGGCCCGGTCCCCATGCTGACGGGCGTCCCCCTTGCCGGGGCGGAACGCCGTCTGGTCGCCGCGCCGGTACCACTGCTGGCCGTCGCCGCTATCGGGGTGGCCCTGACCGCCGGGTGGCTGCTGCTGGCCCTGTGGCCGGACGCCGCCCTGACCGTCACCACCGGCCCCGGACCCGGGCTGGCTGCCCTACATCTGCTGACTCTTGGGGTTCTGGTTCTGACCGTGGTGCTGGTGGTGCCGCAGATCCTGCCGGTGGTGACCATGGTCACCGCCCCACCGTTGCCGCTGTTGCTACCGGTCTATGTCGCCGTCGTTGGCGGCACCGTCGCCCTTGCCACCGGCTTCGCCAGCGGCCAGACGCTGTGGATCGCCGCCGGAGCCCTGTGTGCCGCCGGAGGGATCGGTCTGTTCACCCTGATCTGGGCAAGCCTGCTGTGGAAAGCCCGACGAAGCGGCATGGGCGACCTGCTGCTGGCCAACACGCTGTCGCTGGCCTGCCTGCTGCTGATCGCCACGCTGGGGGCGCTGCTGAGTGCTGATTATCACTGGGCTTTTTTGGGGGGATTTCTCAGTTCCATCCCCGGGGTGGACCATACCGCGCTGGCGTGGACCCACGCCATTCTGGCCATCCACGGGGTGATGGGTCTGCTGGTGATGGGCTATTCCACAGTTCTGGTGCCGATGCTGGCGGTGGCCGAACCCCAGGGTCGGCAGGCCAACCGGGGCTGGATCCTGCTGTATGCCGCCGGAATCCTGACTGCGGCTGCCGCTGCCGCCCTGGGCCTTGATCTGCCGGGCTGGCTGGGCTGGGCCGCCGCCGTCATCGCCGTTGCCGGATTCCTGCGCGGCATGGTGATGGTCCTGAAGCGCCGCCTGCGCAAGGCCCTCGGCCCCTCCTTCTGGCTGATCCGCCTGTCGTGGGGCCTGTGGGCCACCGGCCTGCTGGCCGGGGCCGGGATGCGGCTGGGCTGGCTGCCGCCGGAGCTGGCCGGAACCCTGCTGCTGCCCGGCTGGCTGCTGACCCTGCTGCTGGGAATCCTGCAACGGATCATCCCGTTTCTGGCGTCGATGCATTCCGTGCGCTGCTGTGCCCGGCCGATTCCCCTGCCCCGGCTGGAAAACCGCCGGGAGGCGATGGGTCTCAGTCTGTGCCATGTCGCAGCCCTGCTGCTGCTGACCGGCGGCGTAGCGACCGGCCTGCCGCTGCTGATCCGCGCCGCCGCTGTGGCCGGAGCACTCTCAGGCGGTGCCCTGTTGATCTTCGCCGCCGGAGTGCTGAACCGTCTTCTGACTCACCGCCGCACCGTCGGGCCGCGGCGTCCCCCTTCCCCCGCCGTTTAAGGAGACCGCCCCATGACCTCTGATTTCTTTGGCCAGACCCGGACCGGAGCCCTGCTCCACGGCGAACACCAGAGCACCCTCGCCGCACTGGTGGAGCTGGAAACCTTCACCGGCAGCCGCACCCCGCCGGAGCTGGACGCCAGCAGACGCGCCTTCCTGCTGCGCCTGTACCACCTGATCGAAGCCGACGTGACCGACCACTTCACCTTCGAGGAAGACAACCTGTTCCCACGGATCGCCGCCGCCGGGGCCGGGTTCATGGTCGATATGCTGTCCGCCGAGCATGAGGACATCCGGGCGCTGGCGCAGGACATCCGGGCGATGATCGGCGCTTTTCTTGACGAGACCCCGATCACCCCGGACCGCTGGACAGTGTTCCGCACCACCGCGCGCGACCTGATTGATATGGAGACCTTCCATATCCAGAAAGAGGAAATGGGCCTGCTGGCCGCTCTGCCGCAGGTGCTGGACGATCAGGAAGACGCCGGGATCGCCGCCCGCCACGCCAAGCACGCCGGAGGCTGACACGACCGGCGACAGGCGGCGGGACAGATGGAATAATCGACCGGGTCCGCCATCCACCCGGAAGACTGCCCCATGGCCCGCCACCCCAACCCGGTCGCCCTCATTTCCCTGTCGCAACTGTTCGGCACCTCGCTGTGGTTCAGCATCAACAGTGCCGCCGGGGATCTCGGGTGGGAGTGGGATGCCACCCCGGCGGACATCGGCTGGCTGACCACCGCCGTGCAGGCGGGATTTATCCTTGGCACCCTGACGCTGTCCTTCAGCGGGCTGGCGGACCGGGTCCGCGCCAGCACCCTGTTTGCCCTGTGCGCCGTCGCCGGGGCCGGGTTCAACGCCGGGTTCGCCCTGCTGGCGCAGGGTGTGGCCGATGGCATGGTCTACCGCTTTCTGGTCGGGCTGGCACTGGCCGGGATTTACCCGATCGGCATGAAGCTGATCGTCAGCTGGGAGCCCCAGCGCACCGGATCGGCCCTGTCCCTGCTGGTGGGGATGCTGACCCTCGGCACTGCCCTGCCGCATGCCCTGCGGGCGGTCGGGGCCGGGCTGCCGTGGCAGCAGATCATCCTTGCCTCTTCGGGGCTGGCGGTGGTGGCGGCGGTGCTGGTGCGGCGGCTGGGCGATGGCCCGCACCTGCGCCCCGCCCCGGCGGACGGCACAAACCCGGGCCATTTTCCGGCCCGGCCCTCCCGGTTTGCCGCCTTCCGGATCCCGGCCTTCCGGGCCTCTGCCTTCGGCTATTTCGGCCATATGTGGGAACTGTATGCGTTCTGGACGCTGGTGCCGCTGCTGGTGGCGGACACCCTGATCAACCGCGCCGACGGACTGGGCGAACACTCCGGCCCGGCTCTGTCGTTTGCGGTGATCGCCGCCGGGGCCGCCGGATGTCTGGCCGGGGGCTGGCTGTCCCGCCGCATCGGCAGCGCCGCCGTTGCCGCGCTGGCACTGGCCGCATCGGGGACCTGCCTTCTGCTGTTTGCCCTCGGCTGGCGCCTGCTGCCGCCGGAAATCCTGCTGGGGCTGCTGCTGGTCTGGGGGGCCACGGTGGTGGCGGACTCCCCCCAGTTTTCGGCCCTGTCGGCCCGGGCCTGCCCGCCGCAATTGGTCGGCGGAGCCCTGTCGATCCAGAACTCTGTCGGCTTTGCGCTGACCGTGGTGTCAATTGCCCTGACCAGCCGGGTCTTCTCCCTGCTGGGGCCGGATGCGGTGTGGTTTCTGCTGCCCGGCCCGGTGCTGGGGCTGCTGGCCTTCTGGCCCCGGTTCCGGCACCACAGGGCGTAAAAAGGCATCAGGGCCGCAGGGCAAAGGCCCGCCAGTGGCCATCCGTCCACGGTGATGCCACGGTCAACAGCCCCATCTGTTCCAGCATCCCCCGCAGAGGAGTCGGATCAAACGGGGCGCGCACGATAAAGCCTTCCCCGGCCCGCAGGCTTTCCGCCGCCGCCATCACATCCTCCAGCGGGCTGCCGCCATCGGCGAGGATCGCTGAACCGTCAATCACCGTCTTGGGGGCGGTCAGGACCGGAACCGCCCAGTCCGGGATCGGCGGATGATCAGACAGCTGCGACATAGCGAAACACTCCGGTCCAAAAGCAAAGAATCAGGGACGGCCACTCTGGTCCCCCAGATAGCCGAACAGCGCCCCGACCCCGCCCAGCAGGGCCGCAGCCACCACCGTTCCCAGCAGCAGATCGCCACCGGTCAGCACCGGGGCCCCGCTGTCGGTGGGCAGGGCGCGGATCAGGGATGCCATGCTTAACCATAGCAGCAAAGCAATCCCAACACCAAAGGCCCCCATTTTAACCGTCAGGGACCACTGCCGCAGCGCCGGGATCATCGCTTCTTCTCCGCATCCAGAACAACCTGCAACGGCACCGGCTCGGCAGTGCCCAACAGGGCCATGACGGTTCCGGCACCATCCAGCGACAGACCGGTCACCCCACGCGGCTTTCTCATCAGCAGCCGGGTCACCGCCGCCGGATCCACCGGGCCGATGATCTGGTAGCCACCGACCCGGGCGCTGAGGCAGTCAGCCCCCACGGCCTGCTCCCGGGTTTCAACCGTAAAGCCCTGCGCGGTCAGGCGCCCGGCCCAGTCTGCCCCTTCCGCCCGACAGGACACCGCCGCACTCAGGGCCACACGCGGGGTCTGCACCATGGTGGCGGCCAGAACCCCCATCCACAGCACCGCACCGGCAACAGGAAGCAAAGGCAACAGACGCATGGCGGTCAACTCCGGTGAAATCCGATTCCACCGCCATCATGCCACCGGAAGCCCCGATCTTCCCTGACGGCGATCAAGACCTGAGCCCCCCGGGTGTGCGGGGAACACCCACGCGGATCAACTGCACTGCGGCAACATTGGTGTCGGCTTCAATGGCAAGCTGATCAAGCGGGGTTGGGGCCGGAATTTCGTCCCCG
This sequence comes from Novispirillum itersonii, assembly GCF_014205675.1. Taxonomy (GTDB): domain Bacteria; phylum Pseudomonadota; class Alphaproteobacteria; order Rhodospirillales; family Rhodospirillaceae; genus Novispirillum; species Novispirillum itersonii_A. The sequence goes on along the minus strand of NZ_JACIIX010000002.1, from coordinate 96,219 downwards.
TCCTCAATCATTCCGGCCAGATGCAGGGACAGCGCCCCATGGGCATCGATCACGCAGTCATCAATGCTATCTCCGCAGGCGGCGCAGCCCGGAAGATCCGGGAAAAAGCCGGAAAAGCCTTCTTCGCCCTCTTCCCCGCCTTCGATCACAACGGCGTAAGCCTTAAACATCAGCCATCTCCTCTTTTTTGGTTTATCGCGGGTTAGCGTGGAGACGGGCGAACAACGGCACCTTACTGACACACTGATAGTCGCCAAACATCACAGACTGCCAGAGGGGGTGCCGTTGCCCGGGGGTGATGCTACGTCATGACTCGGTGGCTGGGAAGGTTACCGAATGGAGACGATCCAGCGCCGTAAGGCTGAGCGGCGGGAGATCTGGGTCTACCTGGGGCGTGAGCCGGGCGCGGAAATGATCTGCGATGGCTGCGGCAAAAGGGTGGATCGCGTCCACGATGTCGATGTGCGTACGATCCGCGACCTGCCGATCCTGGACGCCGCCGCCTGGCTGTCGGTGCCGCGCCGCCGGGTGCTTTGCCCGTACTTTGGCATACGGTCGAGGACCCCGACAAACAGGCGCTGATGACGGTCTATGTGATGAAGGACGAGCTCAAGCAGCTGTGGCGACAGTCGCCTGAAAAAGACGCCCGCACCGCGTGGCAGGCATGGTGGGACATGGCTGCCGCCAGCGGCATCGCTCCGCTCGTTCGCTTCGCTAAGAATTTAGCGCCCTACCTGCACGGTATCGTCGCAAGCGCATCATGGCACCTTAACACCAGCATCCTCGAAGGCATCAACAACCGCATCAAGGTCATCAAGCGCGTGGCTTATGGATATCGCGACGAACCCTACTTCTTCCTAAAGATCAGGGCCGCATTCCCCGGAATTCCGCGATGAACCAAAGCAAAAGGCCCGGTCGCTGTGACCGGGCCCTGTACCGAAGGCCTTGGTAAGCCTTCAAAATATGGTGGGTACACAAGGATTCGAACCTTGGACCCGCTGATTAAGAGTCAGCTGCTCTACCAACTGAGCTATGTACCCATATTTTCCAGCGTTTCCGCTGTTTCAGCATCGCTGCTGTGGGGCGGGTTATAAGGGCCTATCGCCATCCTGACAAGCATAAAATGACGATTTCGTTTCTTTTTTCCAAAACCCTGAAAACAGGCGGCCCCGACAGGGGAAATGCCGGGGCCACAAGGGGATAGGGGGACAGCGGGACGAAAAGGCACCCAAGGAAGACGGAGCCTGCCTGCCACAGGAAGGGGGGAGGAAAAGGCAGGCAGGCTCCGCACTCCCGGCCCGCTGACCGGACAGGGCACGCCGGTCAGGGAAACGCTGCCGCACCGCAGGGTACAGTCAGGGCAGCATACGGGCCGGAAGGATCACATCTCCGGAACCAGGCAGGGTCACTCCGCCGCCGCCCGCGCCGGAACCGGGGTGCGGATCAGATAATCAAAGGCCGACAGCGCCGCCTTCGATCCTTCCCCCATGGCAATGATGATCTGCTTGTACGGGGTGGTGGTGGCATCCCCCGCCGCGAACACGCCGGGGACCGAGGTCTGGCCCTTCATGTCGATCTCGATTTCACCGCGCGGCGACAGGGCCAGCGCCCCCTTCAGCCATTCAGTATTCGGGACCAGACCGATCTGGACGAACACGCCTTCCAGCGCCACCGAGCGCAGATCACCGCTGACCCGGTCCTTATAGGTCAGGCCGGTCACCTTCTCACCGTTGCCCAGCACTTCCGTGGTCTGGGCCGAGGTGACGATTTCCACGTTCGGCAGGCTGCGCAGCTTGGATTGCAGCACCGCATCGGCCCGCAGCTGGCTGTCGAATTCGATCAGGGTGACATGGGCGACGATCCCGGCCAGATCAATGGCAGCCTCGACACCGGAATTGCCCCCGCCAACCACCGCCACCCGCTTGCCCTTGAAGAACGGACCGTCGCAGTGCGGGCAGAAGGCCACACCCTTGTTGCGGTATTCATCCTCGCCCGGCACATTCATGGTGCGCCAGCGCGCCCCGGTGGAGAGGATCACCGAGCGGGCCTGAAGCACCGCCCCGCCCGCCATCTGCACCCCGATCAGGCCGCCCGGCTCCGTCGCCGGGATCAGGGCTTCCGCCCGCTGCGCCTTCATGATGTCAACGTCATAGGCCTTCACATGCTGTTCCAGCGCCGCGCCCAGCTTCGGGCCTTCGGTGTGCAGCACGGAGATGAAGTTCTCGATCCCCATGGTATCCAGCACCTGACCGCCGAGCCGTTCCGCCGCCAGACCGGTGCGGATGCCCTTGCGGGCGGCGTAGATCGCCGCAGCCGCCCCGGCAGGGCCGCCGCCGACCACCAGCACCTCAAACGGGGCCTTCTCCGCCAGCTGGGCGGCAGCGCGGGAGGCCGCACCGGTATCGACCTTTTCAAGGATCTGTTCCAGACCCATCCGGCCCTGCGCGAACGGCTCGCCATTCAGGTAAACGGCGGGCACCGCCATAATCTTACGGGCATCGACTTCCGCCGGGAACAGCCCGCCGTCGATGGCGACATGCTTGATCCGTGGGTTGACGGTGGCCATCAGGTTCAGGGCCTGCACCACATCCGGGCAGTTCTGGCACGACAGCGAGAAGTAGGTCTCAAACACCAGATCCCCGTCCAGTGCGGCGATCTGGTCAAGGACCGCCTGCTCTTCCTTGGACGGATGGCCGCCGACCTGCAACAGCGCAAGGATCAGCGAGTTGAATTCGTGGCCCATCGGCAGCCCGGCAAAGCGCACCGCGATATCGGTGCCGGTGCGGGCAATCGCAAACGACGGCGTCCGCGCATCATCGTTGGTGACCGACAGGGTGATGTGATCTGACAGGCCCTCGATATCCCGCAGCAGGTCCAGCATCTCCTGCGACTTGGCGCTGTCATCGACAGAGGCCAGCAGCGCGACCGGCTGGGAAATCTTGGCGAAATAGGCCTTAAGCTGCTCTTTGAGATTGCTGTCCAGCATGGGGATGGACTCCGTTTTCTTTTTTTGATTATCAGGGCGGGATCCCCCGCCGCAGGGGCGCGGCGGGGTCCCGGTAACACCTCTGGGGCTTAGATCTTGCCGACCAGATCAAGGGACGGGGCCAGGGTCTTTTCGCCTTCCTGCCACTTGGCCGGGCACACTTCACCCGGGTGGGAGGCGACGTACTGGGCGGCCTTCACCTTGCGCAGCAGTTCCTTGGCATCGCGGCCGACGCCGCCGCAGGTGATTTCGACGATCTGGATCTTGCCCTGCGGATCGACGACGAAGGTGCCACGGTCAGCCAGACCGACTTCCTCGATCATCACGTCGAAGTTGCGGCTGATGGTGCCGGTCGGGTCGCCGACCATGGTGTACTGGATCTTCTTGATGGCGGCGGAGGTGTCGTGCCACGCCTTGTGGGCGAAGTGGGTGTCGGTGGACACGGAATAGATCTCAACGCCCAGCTTCTGGAATTCGGCGTAGTTGTCGGCCAGATCTTCCAGTTCGGTCGGGCACACGAAGGTGAAGTCAGCCGGGTAGAAGAACACCACCGACCACTTGCCCTTCAGATCGGCATCGGAAACGGTGAGGAACTTGCCATTCTTGAAGGCTTCGGCTTTGAACGGCTTCACTTCGGTGTTGATCAGGGACATCGGTGTTCTCCACTGCGGTGTGTTGTGCAATGAGGAAACAGTACGCCCCGGCTTTACCAAAGAGAAATTAGTTTTTCAGGAAGTTTCGAGTGGGTAAAGCGATTAAATGCCGCGCCGCACACTTAATTTGCCTATATTTTAATCTGTGCATAAAAAATAATCATCTACCGACCCACCAGATCAGCATCGCTTTTTATCAACCCATTGAAAAGAAGAAGAAAATCTCTTTCCCAAAAGTTGGCACGCTCCCTGCATAGCTCTTTTCGCTTCCGACAGGGGGCATACCATGAAGGCCACATCAAAACGATGGCCAGGGTGAACAGGGACTCGCCCGACACCGGGCAGAGGCGAAAGGCCGACGTTGACCGATCCTCCCGGTCGGCGTCGGCCTTTGCGCATTCAGGCCCGGTGCTCTCAGCCCAGTCCCCGTATCCCAGTCCGCTTATCCCAGGGCCGTCGTCAGATACAGCGACACCCGCAGTCCGCCGTGCAGGACCGGTCCCCCGGTCTGCGCAAACGGCAGGCCAGTGGCCCGGGCCAGAACCGCATCGGTGGTGATGATCCCCACCCGCCAGCCGCTGAACCGTTCCGTCATTGTCTGCCCGATCGCCCGATAGAGCCCGGTCAGCTTCTTACGGTCCCCGATGCGGGTGCCATAGGGAGGATTGAGGATCACCAGTCCCGGCGGCCCCTCCGGGCGCTGCAATTCGCTGACCGTCTGTTGAGTAAACTCTGTGCAGGACTCCAGCCCCGCCCGCGCGGCATTGTCCTGACTCATCCGCACCGCCCCGGGATCGCGGTCACTGCCCCGGAACACCAAGGCCGTCTGCCGGGGCTTTTCCATGGCCTGCAACGCCTGCCAAGCCGCCGGGTCAAATGTGGCCAGATCCTCAAAGGCAAAGCGGCGCGACCGCCCGGGGAACAGGCCACAGGCGATTTCCGCCGCCTCGATCGGGAAGGTCCCGGATCCGCACATCGGGTCCAGCACCGGCTCGGCCCCGGTATAACCGCACTGGCGGAGGAACAGGGCCGCCATCGTCTCCCGCATCGGGGCCCGGTTGACCGCTTCCTTATGGCCGCGCTTGTGCAGGCCGTCGCCGGAAGTATCCAGACTGACGGTGCAGACATCATTATGAATGCGGACCTTGACGCAGACAGCGGCATCCTCGGAGACCGGTGCGCCCAGCTCTTCGGTGATAGCCCGGCCGATCCGTTCGGCGGCGGCCCCGGCGTGATAAATCCGCGAGCCCTTGCAGGTCACCTCAATCCGCACCGGCTGATCCGGGCGCAGAACCTCCGTCCATGGCATTTTCCGCGCCCGCTTATCCAGCTGCGCCAGATGAAAGGCCCGGAACGATCCGATCCGGATCAGCACCTTACTGACCCCACGCAGGCGCAGGTTGGCCCGCCAGACATCCGGCCAGCCGCCATGGAGAAGAACGCCGCCGGTGATGGTCTCCACCGGACGGAACCCCAGCGACTTCGCCTCGGCCTTCAGCTCCTCCTCCAGACCGGGGAATGTCACCAGAAGAATTTCAAAACCGCTGTCGGCTGTCATCGCGCACTCCCTGCACAGGCTGAGCGGGGTGTATCAGCCCGGCGGCGGCGGCGCCAGCGGAAGATCAAACGAGAACACCGCCCCGCCACCGGGATTATCCGTCACCCCGATCTGGCCGCCGTGATGTTCCACCACCTTGCGGCACAGCGCCAGCCCCAGTCCGCTGCCGCCGGACAGCGGCCCCCGCTCCACCCGCTGAAACATACCGAAGATCCGGTCGCGGTGTGCCAGGGGCACCCCGATCCCGTTATCGGCAACATCCACCAGAACCCGGCCCCCGGAGACCCGCCAGCGGAACTCCACCCGCAGCGGTCGGGCCGGATGGGCATACCGCACGGCATTGGCCAGCATATTGCGGAACACATCGCCGACCATCTCACGGTCCGCCAGCACCGATACGGCGTCGTCAGGAACACTCACCGCCGCCTGCGTCAGGGTCAGAAACCCGGAATAATCGCGGACCACATCCTGCACCGCCTCCCGCAGCGGAAACACCTGCATCCGGCCTTCATCCCGCCGGACCCGGGAAAAGCTGAACAGACTGCTGATCAGCCGGTCCATGCGATCGGCACCGTCGCGGATGAACCCGATAAACTGGCGCGCATCGTCATCCAGCCGGTCCGCATAGCGCCGCTCCAGAAGGGTCGCATAGCCGGAAATATTGCGCAGCGGCTCCCGCAGATCGTGCGAGGCGACATGGGCAAAGGCCTCCAGATCCGCATTGGACCGCCGCAGGTCCTGTTCTACCTGTGCCCGGTGCGCCACCTCCGTCAGCAGGGCATGATAGGGCATCAGCAGCCCGGTTTTGACCACCGAGTGGAACAGGCTCCACAGGGCGGCAAACTTCAGAAGATGGCCGATGAGGTTCGAAACGCCATAGACGTTGATGTACAGGGTGAACATCGCCTCCGCCGCGATGCTGAACAGCATCGCTGCCGCCAGACCCGGAGCCACCGTGGTCCCGACGGCCTCGCGGTGTCGCCAGACCCGGATCAGGGCCACCGCCAGCATCAGGATGATCCCGTATTCTGAAGCAATCTTGAAAGGGGTGAGGCCGACCCCGTTCTGATAGGCGGTCGGAAACAGACGGAGGAAGACCAGCCCGATCAATCCGGCGGTCAGCCCGCCAAACAGGGTAAAAGACAGGCCCCGGCTGATACTGCGCCCGGCCACACCGGGGGCCAGCAGCAGGGCCAGCGCCTGCACAAAGCGCCCGACCAGCCACAGCTGTGTCGCCTCATCCGCGCCATCGGTTTCCAGCACCCCCATGCCCTTATAGGCCATGGCGTGCAGAAAGTCGGCCATGCTGCCCCAGAACATGCCGTTGGCGGCAAACACCCCGACGGTATTGACGGCGAAGCGCGAGGAATACCATGCCACCACGCACATCATCACGCCGACGACGATCGCCACCCCCTCAACAGCGGCATGAAACAGCAGGAAATTCCATTGGCTGAGCCCAGCCAGACAAAGGCAGATCAGCAGAAACAGCAGAGGCTTCGCGCCGGACAGCCCGGCAAGACTGCCCCGCAGAAAACCGGGGAAAGAAGAACCGGCATCCCCAGACGCTGAGGGCCGGTCAAAGAGCTGAGATCCCATCGGGGCATCCCTGTCTGCCAGTCCGGTTTCTTTTCCGGGTCCCCCGACCCGCCCGCCCGAAAACCGGAGACCGTCATACCTGCGCACACCGGTCAGCATAGGCGCTTCACCGTGGCACAACCAGTTTTTTCCGGTCGGCGGCGGGGGCCTCCCCCCGCCGGTCCGGACAGAGGCATCACGCCTTGCGGACAAACTCCGACTTCAGGTTCATCGCGCCGATACCATCGATCTTACAGGAAATATTGTGGCCGTCGGTGGCCTCGACCAGACGGATGCTCTTGACCTTGGTGCCACCCTTGACCACCAGCGAGGAGCCCTTGACCTTCAGGTCCTTGATCACGATCACACTGTCGCCATCAGCCAGAACATTGCCGTTGGCATCGCGGATCGCCGTATCTTCGGCGGCGGTGGCGGCATCGGTTCCGGTCCATTCATGGGCACAGTCCGGGCAGTTCCACAGCGACCCGTCGTGATAGGCGTTTTCGGATCCACACTGCGGGCATGTCATTTCGGCATCCATCGTCGGGACTCTCTTCTGTTGCGGGCCGGATCACGGGGGATCAGGCCGGTTGTTTGGGGTACCCCTGCGTAAAACATGGTTTCCGCCGCCCCGTCCAGCTTATTATTGCGGACAGGATCACAGGCCCGCCGCCCGGACCGCGTCAGGTATAACCAAACCTTAAGGCTTCCCGGGCAGTGTCGGCGCCGGGAAATGGATGACATGCGCCGCTGCGGCGCCTGCGGTCTGGCGGAATTCCGCCAAACCGCCTGACCGGAAAGCACAACGCCATGACAACCGATCAAGCCTTCTGGGAAGACGCCCTGCGCCGGTGCGAGGCGGAAGACTTTGCCGCCGTGCTGGCATCGCTGCCTGCTCAGGATCTGGACCATACGCTGTTCCACCGCCACCTGCTGTGCCGCAACCTGCTCCAGCGGCGACAGTTTACGGCGCTGGAAGGGCTGGTGAACCATCTGGACGCGGTGACCGGACAACACGCCCCGGAACGGATGCTGATCCACCTGTGGCGCGGGTACCTGCTGGAACGGGCCGGAGACCATAGCAAGGCGGTCTCCAGTTTCTGGAAGGCGATGCAGGCCAGCCGGGATCACGCTTTCCACAATCCGGCGGTGTCGATACAGGATAGCTTTGATATTGGCGGCAGCCTGTCCTGTGAGTCCGCACTGGCGCTGGACCCGATGGATCTGCCGCCGGTGACGTGGGATCTGCCCGCCGGGGACACCGCCCACAGCGGCCCGGTGCTGCTGCTGGCGGCCAATGATGTGTATATCGACGAATTCCTCAACGACGCCCTCGACAGTCTGGAGGATAGCGGCGACACCATCACCCGGGTCCATGTCCATGCCATCGGGCTGGAGCTGAATGCCGATGCCCTGCGCGGAATGTACCCCGGCCTCTCCATCGGCCTGAGCCATGAACCGCCCTGTCCGTATGAAAAACGGTCAGAACGGCTGGCCTATTACGCGGCGGCCCGGTTCCTGCGGGCGGCGGAATGCCTTGACCGGTATCATGGTGATCTGGTGGTCGCTGACATTGATGCCACCTTCACCCCGGCCCTGCATGGCCTGCTGCCGGTCTTCGCCAAGGCGGAAATCGCCCTGTTCAGCGATCCGGTACAGTTCCCGTGGCTGCGCTATATGGCGGGGGTGGTATCAATCCGCAACACCGGGGCCAGCCGCCGGATGCTGGACCTGTTTCTCCGCAGTTTCAGCGACCGCCTGCCGGTCAACAGCAGCTGGATGGTGGATCAGGCCGCGCTGTACACCGCCATCCACTTTGCCATGCACCGGCATGGCCTGACCGTTGTCGGATTACATCAGGAAACCGGGCTGACCATGACCGATGTGCTGATCACCCCCACCGACCGCCACGCCAAAAACGACCTGCGGGGGGAAGCATAAGGAGCCCGGACGGCCCGGCAGCGCCAAGATCAGGCGGGAGATTTACCGCAACCGGCCCAGCGCCCGCGCCTCCCGCGGGCTGATGCCGAACTGGGCCTTATAAGCGCGGCTGAACTGCGCCTGATCGCTGAACCCCCAGCGATAGGCGATATCGGCAATCGTCTGATGATTCGCCGGATTGCGCAGCGCTTCGTTACAGGCATGCAGCCGCTGTTCCCGGATCCACTGGGTGACTGTCTGTTCGCTGCGGTGAAACAGCTGGTGCAGATAGCGGACGGAGATCCCGCAGGCATCGGCAATCGCCTGCGGGCTGAGGTCAGGGTCGTGCAACTGGCGGCGGATATAGCTTTCAATCCGCCGCAGATGGGCGGTGCGGACGCAGGACTGGTTGCTCTTCAGCGCCCGGTCATCGGCCTCAATCGCCAGCGCCAGCAGGTCCACCAGCTGCTGACCGATTGCCGACCGCCCCGCCTCGTTCAGTTCCGTCAGCCGGGACGGCACTAACCGCAGGAAATCGACGAACAGAGCCCCCACGCCCTTGCTGGCATCAAAGCCAAGGGCACAGAAACGGTCCGGCTCGCGGATATGGGCGCGCAGCACCGGGGCCGGAACCTTCAGCACCAGCAGGCTGTTGTCGCCCCGGTGGCTGAACTCATAGGGTTCATGGCTGCGTTGCAGAATAAAGCCCGATGGCGTGCAGTGGACATCATGCCCCCCCTGCGAGAAATCAATCTCCCCGGTTTCCGGGACCGTCACCAGAAACTGCTCATCGCGTTCCTTGACCAGATGGCGGCGGTCGCGGGCATAGCGGATCGCTGACGATTGATGCCGTGACAGCGACAGGCTGCCGAGCGAGTCCACCGCCAGCCGGGCATTGAAGCGCTCCGGCAGCGGGATATCCAGCTTCAGCGGAAAATAGGTCAGGGCGATGACCTGCTCCCAGTAACGGCCGCGGGCATACCCCGGGCTTTCCGCGGTACTGTGGCGTATCGACATGGCTGTGTGCCTCCCCAGGCAAACCCATCCACCGTGTGGTCCGATGGACGTTTCCGGACTCCCCTTGCGGGCCGATTATGGTTCCGGCCTCTGTAACGGGATTTTTTTGACCGTTTACGGACAGCGTGCGCCAGTCCACTCCCCCGGACAACAGTAAATCAGTAAAAACACATCCACGGCCCGGGATCTGCCCCGGGCCGTGGACGGCCTCCCCGCCCGGTCAGGCCGGAACGGCATCCGCCTGCTGTGCCCGCGCCGCAGCGGCACTGCCGGTGCGGGTCAGCAGATAGGTGCCGGACACATGCAGGGTCGCCTGCCAGCCGGGCAGCAGCACCACGTTGGTGGTGGCCTCCTCGATGATCGCCGGACCGGCAACATGGTTGCCGCCCACCATCTTCGCCCCGTCATAGACCGGGGTGGCCTGCCAATCGGCATCGCCGCCGAACAGCGCCGGACGCCTGCCGGTCAGGGCGGCACCCGCCTCGCGGTCCCCGACCGGCAGATCCGGCAGACGCGGCTTGGAGACGTGGCCGATGGCGGTGACCTCCAGATTCACCAGTTCCACCGGGCTGTGCGGCTCGCTGTAGGTATACAGGTCCTCATACCGGCGGTGGAATGCCGTCAGAATGGCATGGATCCGGTCCCGGTTCAGCGGTCCGGCCGGCACCTCGACCGTGCATTCATGCACCTGCCCGAGGTAGCGCAGCTCAACACTGCGGCGGAACTCGATCTCGCCGTCGCTGAACCCGTCGGACATCAGGGCGGTGCGCCCCTGTTCCTCCAGCTCGGCGAAGCGGGCGGTCAGGCGGGCCATCACATCGGCCTGCTCGCCATACACCCCGTCCAGACGCATCGGCAGCGATGCCAGATAGGTGTACTTCATGTCCGAAATGATCTGACCGAAGGCACACAGGCCGGAGGCCACCTTCGGCACCAGCACGGTGTCGATGCCCATTTCGTCAGCCAGCGCACAGATGTGCATCCCGGCCGCCCCACCGGCGCAGATCAGGGCGAAATCGCGCGGATCATAGCCCCGCTCGATCGACACCCGGCGGATGCCGTTGACCATGTTGATGTTGACGATGGTGGAGATACCATGCGCCGCTTTCTCCACCGAAATCCCCAGCGGATCGGCGACATCCCGGCGGATCGCCTCAATCGCCGCCTCGCGGTTCAGGCGGATGCTGCCGCCGAGGATCCGGTCAGGGTTGAGGTAGCCCAGCACCAGATTGGCATCGGTCACAGTCGGCTTGACCCCGCCCTTGCCATAACAGACCGGCCCCGGCATCGCCCCGGCGCTTTCCGGCCCGACCTCCAGCATCCCCAGCTCGTTGATACGGGCGATAGACCCGCCACCGGCCCCCAGCGTTTCCACCTGAATCATCGGCACCCCGATGCGGTAGCGCAGGAAATCGACATTCTTGTTCAGATTGGTCTGGCCGTTGCGGGTCAGGGTGATGTCAAACGACGTACCGCCCATATCAACGGTGATGACATTGTCGATGCCAAACGGGCGGGCGACGAACAGCCCGGCCTGCGGGGCCGACGCCGGGCCGGAGTTAATGGCGTTGACCGCCCGGGTCCGCATGGTGCCGCCCACCGCCAGCCCGCCGTTGGACTGGAAATAGCGCACCGGATGACGGGCCCCGATCTTTTCGAAATACTCGTCGATGTGGGAGACATAGCGCCCCATCACCGGCGACAGATAGGCATTGACCACCGTGGTCGAGGTGCGGGTGTATTCGCGGATCTGCGGGTAAACCTCGCAACCGGTGCAGATGAACACGCCGGGCAGCATCTCGCGCAGGATTTCCGCTGCCCGCAGTTCGTGCGCCGGATTGGCCACCGACCACAGGAACGACACCGCCACGCTTTCCACCCCTTCCCGGCGGAACAGCTCGGCGGCGGCGCGGACCTCGTCCTCATCCATCGCCTGCCGGACCGACCCGTCGGACAGCACCCGCTCGTTCACCGGCACCCGCAGGCGGCGCGGCACCAGCATGAAGGCCGGGGGATAATCGGCATCGTAGCGGAAACCCTCTTCCTTGTGGCCAAGGCGGATTTCCATGCTGTCCTCATGCCCGGCGGTGCACAGCAGACCGACCTTCACCCCCTTCTTCTCGATCAGGGCGTTCAGGGCCACCGTGGTGCCGTTGATGTACAGATCGGCCTCGCCGATAATGGTTTCCACCGGCACGCCCAGCGCGGCGCTGATCTGGGCCAGACCGTTGCTGATGGCGATGGTGCCGTCCTGCGGCGACGACGGCGCCTTGAACAGGTGAATCTTGCCCGGATATTCAGCCAGAATGAAGTCGGTGAAGGTGCCGCCGGCGTCAATGCCCAGACGATATTTACCCTGCATGGTCAATTTCCTTATCTAAGACGGGGCGGTCGGTCAGGCAGCGGCGGTGCGCAGCGCCTGCGTGGCCGGGGCATCAACGGCAAAGGTCAGGGGGTCGATCACCACCCCGTATTCCACACGGGCGGCCTCCACCGTCACCAGACCGTCGCGCACATCCAGGGCCACCGCCTCCGCCGGGCGGGTGAACGGATTGCCGTAGCCGCCGCCGCCGGGATTGCGGTTGCGCACCCGTTCGCCGGGGCGGATGGTGGTGATCAGGTTCTTCACATGCTCTTCCCGGCTGCCATCAGCCCGGGTGATGGTGATCCGCCCCAGCTTGGGATCCAGCAGCGCATTGCGCGCCCCGGCCGTGCCCTGCGTCGGAATCTGGCGGCCCTCCCCGAAGGCAACCACCGTCATGTCATGGCCGATCGGTTCCACCTCCCAGTCGGTACCGCTGCCACCGCGATAGCGCCCGGCCCCGCCACTGTCCGGGATCAGGCCGTAACGGTGGACGATGATCGGATAGGAATGTTCCAGCAGCTCGACATCGCCGGAGGTCAGCGCCCCGAAACAGCACAGCGGCCCGCGGGAATGCCAGCCGTCCATCGCCTGCGTCGCCCCGGCACCGGAAATGATCGAGGCCAGAACCATCGTCACATACTCATCCCCGGTGCGCGGATCGCGCCCGGCGATGTTGATGCCGGAGGCATGCCCCCACGACGCCGACACCCGTTCCGGGGCCGCTTTCTCAAAGGCCAGACGCACCGCATCGGTCAGGGTTTCCATCGGCGTGGTGGTGCAGTTGACGTGCGGGGCCGGTTCTTTCGCATTGCACAGGGTGCCGTGGTCGCCCAGATCAACGGTGACGCAGCGGTACAGCCCTTCGTTATAGGGCGGCGGCAGCTGGGCAAACATCATCAGGCCGAGATAGATCCCCGACATCGAGTTCCCGGCGTAGGAATTGATGAAATAAGGGATCTGCGGCGGGCTCTTGATGGCGACGTGACAGGTGTCGGCCTTGATGGTGATGGTGGCGGAAATCTCCATCTCGCCGAAGCCGTGCCCGGCATCCTCCAGCACCGCCGTACCGGTGTAGCTGCCATCGGGGACCGAGGCGATCAGGCTGCGCATCTGGCGGTCGGCCATCGACTTCAGCTCTTCGATACAGGCCCGCACCGTGTCGATGCCATATTTGTCGAGCAGGGCGATCAGGTTGCGCTCCCCGACCCGGCAGGCCCCGAACTGGGCATTCAGGTCGCCTTCCTGATCGCGGCGGGCCCGCATGTTGGTCAGCAGCAGGTTGATGACATCCTCCCGCCGCCGCCCCTTGTCCCACAGCTTGACCGGCGGAATCCGCAGGCCTTCGGCATAGATCTCGGTGGCGTTGGGGTTGTACCCGGCAGGCACCGGGCCGCCGATATCGGTCAGGTGGCCTTTGCAGACCGTCCAGAACACCAGCTCGCCCTGATAAAACACCGGCTTGTACATGCAGCAGTCAATGATATGGCTGCCGGCATAGGCCGGATCGTTGTGATAGATCACATCGCCTTCATTGATATCCTCGCCGAAGAAGGCCGACACCGCCTTCATCGCCGGGATCAGTGACCCCATGTGAATCGGGATATCCTGCCCCTGTAGAATCATCTCCGGATTGGCATCAAACAGGGCGTTGGAATAATCGTGGGCCAGATTGAACACGCTCGACCGGCCGGTTTTTTCCAGCGTCACGGTCATTTCCCGCTGGGCGGTTTCCAGCGCGCCGCGCACCACGGCAAGGGTGATCGGGTCCACCGGACCCCGGGACTTCGGAGCAGTTGACATAAAAGCCTCCTGAAGGGCTGATTTTTTTGTTTGGAATAAAACGATGCTACCGGGTCTGGGGCGGGTTCTCTTGCCGCCCAGCGCATGGCGATTTGTCGGCCAGAGCATTGCCCGGATCAGAAAAACCGGCTCAGAAAAACCGGCTCAGAAAAACCGGCTCTGGGAAACCGGCTCAGCGGCTGTCGCGGAAACGGTCCAGCGCCACGGCGGCCACCACCACCACGCCCAGCACGATCATCTGCACGTTGCCGTCGACCCGGGTCAGGTTCATGCCGTTGGACAGGGCGGTGACGAACACCGCCCCCAGCACCGCCCCGGTCACCCCGCCGGATCCGCCGCGCAGGCTGACCCCGCCGATGACCGCCGCAGCGATGGACTCCAGCGTCAGCGATCCGCCAAGGCTGGGTTCGCCCGATCCGGTGCGGGCGGTCAGCATCACCGCCCCCAGTCCGGCCAGCAGGGCGCACAGCGTATAGGCCCCGATCAGGGTGGCCCGCACCCGCACCCCGGCGACCTCCGCCGCCCGGGGATTGCCGCCGGTCAGATACAGCGACCGGCCGAACACCGTGCGGTGCAGCAGCAGGGCCAGCCCGAGGCTGCACAGGGCGGCAATCAGCACCGGGGCCGGTATCCCCAGCACCGTCCCGCTGTAAAACAGGGTGGTCAGCCCCTCCGGCACCCCGGTGACCGGACGGCCCCCGGACAGGGTGGAGGCCAGACCGAGGCAGATGTTCAGCATGCCCAGAGTGGCGACAAACGGATTGACCCGCAGCAGTGCCACCACTGTCCCGTTGAGCAGACCGACCGCCCCGGCCAGCAGCAGGGCCACGGCCAGTCCGGCGGCGGGCCCGGCACTGACCGCCGCCAGCGCCGCCGCCACACTGACCGCCGAGGCCGCCATGCCGACCGACAGATCAAAGCCCCGGGTCAGCAGCACCACCGTCTGCGCCAGCGTAAAGACGATCAGATAGCTGGACTGTTCCAGCACATTCAACAGGTTGCCTGCCGACAGGCTGCGCGGCTCGACGGCGGAAAAGCCGGTCAGCATCACCGCCAGCGCCAGCGGCAGGGCCAGATGCGGGATCATCCCGCGCAAAGAAATAGGATCAGACACGGACCCGCCTCCGTTTCCCCAGTTCATCCAGCGCGACGGCGGCGATCAGGATCACCCCCAGCACCACCAGCTGCGCCTTGCTGTCGACCCGCGACAGGTTCATGGCGTTGCTGATGACGGCCAGAAACACCGCCCCCAGCGCCACCATCTCCACCCGTCCGGCCCCGCCGCGCAGCGACACCCCGGCGATCACCGCCGTGGCAATGCTTTCCATCGTCATATTCAATCCGCCCAGACTGGCCTGACCGGACCCGATCCGCGCCGTCAGCAGCAGACCGGTCAGCGCCGCCAGAAGCGAACAGCCGACATAGGCGGACACGGTCCAGCCCCGCACCGCCACCCCGCTGACGCGGGCCGCCTGTACATTGCCGCCGACCGCCCGCAGGGCCGGACCGGCCAGCGTATGGCGTTGCAGCACCGCCACCACCCCCAGCAGGATCAGGCTGACCACCAGCGCCGACGGCAGACCCAGCCACACCGCCCGGCCAAAGCCGGTGACAAAGCCATCCGGCAGGCCATAGACCGGGATGCCGTTGGTCAGCAGCAGCGCCACCCCGGACGCCGCCGACATGGTCCCCAGCGTCACCATAAACGGCGACACCTTCAGCACCGCCACGCACAGGCCGTTGACCAGCCCGACCAGCGCCCCGGCCCCCAGACCGGCGGCACAGCCGACGGTGATGGCCAGTGCCGGAGACACCCCGGAGGCCGCAGCCCCGGCCATCGCCGTTGCCCCGACCGTGGAGGACAGTGCCACCACCGCCCCGACCGACAGGTCAAAGCCGCCGACGATCAGCACCAGCATCTGGCCGGAAGCCACCACCGCCAGCACCGAAGCGGACCGCAGAATGTTGAGAAGATTGGCGGTGCCGAGAAATCTCGGCTCGGTCAGGGCCAGGACCGCAACCAAGGCCAGCAGCAGCAGCGGCAGCAGGCCAATGCCCGCCACCGCCAGCATCAGGCGCTCGGCCCCCTGCTGTGGCTGCGGGTGATGGGACGGCAGATGCACGCTCATGCCGCATCCTCCTGAAAGAAGCAGGCCAGAACCTGCGCTTCGGTGATATCCGCCCCGGTCAGTTCGGCGGCAATGTGGCCGCGGTGCATCACGTACAGACGGTTGGACAGGTGCAGTACCTCCGGCAGATCGGACGACACCAGCACCACCGCCGCCCCGTCCCGGACCAGATCCCGGAGAAAGTCATAGACCTCGGCCTTGGCCCCGACATCGATACCGACCGTCGGTTCATCGAACAGGAACACCTGCGTCGGGCGGGTCAGGCCCCGGGCCAGCATCACCTTCTGGCGGTTGCCGCCGGAGAGGGTGCCGACCGCCCGCTCAATATTGGCCGGGCGCAGCCGCAGCCGGTCCATGGTGGCCTTAATGAATGACCGTTCCTGTCCGCGCCGGACCACCCCTTTCTGGCGGTCCAGCGCCGCCATCGAGGCGTTTTCCCGGATCGGACGGCCCAGCGCCAGCCCTTCCGCCACCCGGTCGGAGGGGAAGTAACACACCCCCGCCGCCAGTGCCCGGGCCGGGCCGGACGGACGGTAAGGCTGCCCCTTCAGGCGGATTTCCCCGCCGTTAAGGGTCTCCAGACCATAGACGGCACGGATCACCTCGCTCTTGCCACAGCCGACCAGTCCGGCAATGCCGGTGATCTCCCCGGCGCGGGCGATCAGGGACACATCCTCCACCGTGCGGTTGGCCAGCGTCAGGCCGGACAGCTCCAGCAGCGCCGCCCCCGGATCATGGGGGATCTGCGGATAGAGGGCATCCATCCGCCGCCCGGTCATCAGTTCGACCAGTCCGTCCTCGGTCACCCCGGCGGCGTCGATGCTGGTGATGGTGCAGCCGTCCCGCAGCACGGTGATGCGGTCAGCCAGCCGGATGATCTCGCGCAGGCGGTGGGAGACATAGATGATCCCGACCCCCTCCGCCCGCAGCCGGTCCACCAGCGCGAACAGGCGTTCGGTTTCCGCCTCGGTCAACGAGGCGGTCGGCTCGTCAAGGATCAGCACCTTGACCGGATCCATCAGCGCCTTAGCAATTTCCACCATCTGCTGATGCGCCCGCGACAGGTCGCCGGTGCGCTGGCGGGGGCTGATGTCAAAGCCCAGATCATCCAGCACCGCCTGTGCCCGCGCCCGCATCGCCCGGCGGTCCAGCACGCCGAGGCGGTGACGCTCCCGGCCCAGAAACAGGTTTTCCTCCACCGTCAGGTTGGGGGCGAGGGAGAATTCCTGAAACACCGCACTGATCCCGGCCTGCCGCGCCCGGTGCGGGGTCAGGCCCCGTACCGCCTGCCCGTCAAGGCAGTAGGATCCGGCATCGGGGCCGAAGGTTCCGGCGATGATGTTGATCAGGGTGGACTTGCCCGCCCCGTTCTCGCCCAGCAGCACATGCACGCTGCCCGCCGTCAGGGTCAGGCTGGCATCCCCCAGCGCCCGCACCCCGCCGAACCGCTTGCCGATGCCGGAGAGCATCAGCAGCGGCGGGGCTCCGTCCCCCGGTCCGGCCGGACCGGGGGAGAAGCCGCCGTTATGACTGTCGGTCATGGCCTTACGGGGTGGCTTTGACGGAGAACACCGGGCGCCACGTCGCCGGGGCCAGCACCAGCGCCATATCAATGCCCTTGATGGTATCCTGCGTGATCACCGCAGGAACCGGCTGGGCAAAGGCCATCACCGGCTGCTTCTGCAAGGCCCGGACCGCCATATCAATGCCGACCCGCCCCTGAAGCACCGGATACTGGGTGGCAAAGCCGATGATCTTTCCGGCATTCAGCGCATCCAGCATCGCCTGATTTTCGTAGGTGGACAGGATCATCACATCCTTCTCCCGCCCCACTTCGGCCACCGCACCGATGGCCGCCTCGGCGGTCGGGGCGGTGCCCCACAGCACGGTCAGGTCGGGATAGGCCTGAAGGGCATCCTGCACCAGCTGCAACTGGGCATTAACGCCGGTATCGCCGAACCGGGTGTCCAGCACCTCCACCTTGCTGTCTTTCAGGCTGTCCTTGAAGCCCTGGGCATAGGCTTCCGCCCAGCCGGAGCCCGCCGGGCCGGGGAAGGCCACCACCTTGGCCCCGTCCGCCGCCTTCCGGGCCAGATAGCGCCCGGTCTGCCCGCTCATGGTCGGGAAATCGACGAACATCTTGCCGGTGGTCTCGGCATTCTGGATCGGGTTGACGGTGCCGATCACCGGGATGCCCTTTTTGCGGGCCTCGGCGATTTTCTGGGCCAGACCGGCTTCCGAAATCGCCCCGACAACAATCGCATCGGCCTTGGCGGCCACGCAGTCATCAAACTGGGACAGCTGGCGCGGCAGGTTGGAATAGCCCCCGGCTTCATACAGGGTCATGTTGACGTTCTGGCGTTCCGCCTCCGAGGCCACCCCATAGGCCACCGCCACCCAGAAGCTGTCCTTCAGGTGCGGGAACAGCACACAGAGGTTCCACGGCTTATCGGCTTTGGCGAGGGGTTCATATTTGGCCAGACGGCGGCTGGAGCCGGAGGCGTCCACCACCTCGGCCGCCCATGCCGGGCTTTTGCCGGGGGCGGTCTGCGCCTGCGCCACGGCGGGGGCCGCCATCAGCAGGGCCGTAAAAAGAGAAAGAGTCTTGTGCATCGGAACCAATCCCTGTCTGGCAGACGCTTGGCAACCGGGCCTGCGTCCGCTCCGTGGTTTTGAGGCGATGCGGGTTCCCCCGGCGGAGATCTGAAGGGAGCCACGGCGGGAGACAGCGCCGCGTCCGGACAGGCCGGACACCGGGGAAACCGCACATCCCGGTCAGCATGGGGCCGGGGCCCGACCATGGTCTTGTCCGTCAGGGCACAGACTGTTGTCCGGGGAAGCACCCCGGCAGAGCGGCACACCGGTGCCATAAAAGCGGACAGGCCCGGCAGGGGATGCCGGGCCTGAAGTCATACGCAGGATAACAGAGTTTTACAGGACAACGGGGTTATGCCCCGCCGGAGACCGTCCCCTGCCGGTAAGCCTCGCGGTGAATCGCGGTCAGGACGGTTCCGTCCGCCCCGGCAATCCCCCGGTACATGCCGGTGCTGTTGAACGGCAGGGACACCCGGCCATCACGGTCCACCGCGACCAGCCCGCCGGACCCGCCGATATTGCCCAGCTCCGCCACCACATCACCCGCCGCCTGCTCCAGCCCCTGTCCGGCCCAGCGCATCCGGGCATCAATCTCATGGGCGACGCTGTAGCGGATGAAGTATTCGCCGTGACCGGTGGCGGAAACCGCACAGGTCCGGTTATCGGCAAAGGTCCCGGCCCCGATCACCGGGCTGTCCCCGACCCGGCCGGGGGCCTTGGCGGTCATGCCGCCGGTCGAGGTCGCCGCTGCCAGAGTGCCGTGCTGATCCCGGGCCACTGCACCGACGGTGCCATGGCGGCGCTGCTCATCGCCATCATCGGCGGCCCCGGACCGGCGGTGTTCCAGTTCCGCCTGAAGGGCATCCCAACGGGCCTGTGTGAAGAAATAGGCCGGATCTTCCATCACCAGCCCCTGACGGCGGCACAGGTCCAGCGCCCCGTCGCCGATCAGCAGCACATGGTCGGTGTGTTCCATCACCGCCCGCGCCGCCAGCACCGGGTTGCGCGGGCCGAACAGACCGGCCACCGCCCCGGCGGAGCGGTCGCGGCCATCCATCACCGCCGCATCCATCTCCTGCACCCCGGCAGCGGTATAGACCGCCCCGCGCCCGGCGTTGAACAGCGGCTCATCCTCCAGCGCCATCACCGCCTGCGTCACCGCATCCAGCGCGGTGCCGCCGCTGGCCAGAACGGCATGACCGGCGGCCAGTGCCCGGTGCAGACCGGCGTGATAGGCCTCGGTCAGCGCCGGGGTCAGCAGGTCGGGGTTGATGGTCCCGGCACCGCCATGGATGGCCAGAACAAAGGACTGGGGGGCTGAAACGGTCATCGGGGAGTCTTTCAGAAATCTGGTCAGGGAAAGGGACAACAGAGTCACACGGCAGGCAGCACCGCCGACAGGCAGGGGCGGCTGGCCCCATCCCATCCGGTCACCGGCGTGGCGGCAACCAGCGCATCCAGCACCGCCTCCTGCGTTGCCTCGGCCATGGCCTCAAACAGCAGGTCGATCCGCCGTTCGTTCAGCATCCGCAGCGGCAGAATGGCGGCGGTTTCATCATGCCCGATCCGGTTGGCGGTGGTGAAGCCCAGCGCGATATCGCCGCTGCCATGGCCCCAGAACGATCCGACCCGGGCCAGACCGACCCCGGCGCGGCGGATCACCCGCCGCAGCTGGCGGTGATCCAGCGGCACATCGGTGGCGGCGATCACGATCACCGATCCCTTTTCCGGGCTGTCCTCCGGATCAGGCAGCGGCACCCGGCGGCCATCGGGCAGCCGCAGCTCCCCCGGCCGACCGAAATTGGCCAGCACCAGAACCCCAAGGTGATAGCGCTGCCCGTCCAGCGTCAGACGGCGGGAGGCGGTGCCGATGCCGCCCTTGAAGCCGAAGCACGACATGCCGCGCCCGGCCCCGACCGAACCGACGGCCACCGCTGCCGCATCCGGACTCTCCAAGGCCGCCGTCAGGGCGGCGGCGGCATCGGCTTCCGTCACCGCCAGCGCCTGAATGTCGTTCAGCGGGCCGTCATTGCATTCCATCACCACCGGATTGACGGTGGCGGTGGCGCGGCCGATATCCGGGTTTCCGGCGATGGCGTGGCGGATCAGGGCGGTGGCGGCGGTCCCGACCGACAGGGTGTTGGTCAGCAGCACCGGGGTTTCCAGAACGCCCAGTTCTTCCACCTGCATCAGGCCGGTGCTTTTGCCAAAGCCATTCAGGACATCAACCGCCGCCACCGGTTTGTCGCGGTACAGATTGCCACTGTGCGGCAGCACCGCCGTCACCCCGGTCTGCACCCCGCCATCGGCCAGCGTGCAGTGGCCGACCCGCACCCCCGGCACATCGGTGATGGCATTCTGCGGTCCGGGCTTCAGGCGGCCACAGGCCAGCCCGGCAGCGCGGGCCCGACGGGCGGCAGGATCAGGAACAGTCATCGGGGGCATGGCACAGACCGGCGTCTCAGACAAAGGGAGGGGAACGGCGGCAGACCTGTGCCGCCGCTCCCCGTCACAGATAGCACTCCGGGGCTGAGCGGGAAAGGCATGCCAACCTTTCAGGAAGGGGGAACACCGGACCCGGTGCTGACCGCCGGGGCCGGAAAAAATAAACCTAAAGTCTTATTCAGAACCTTTTCCCGCCCTGTTCCGACCGAGGGTTTACCGGCGGTTTACACCTTGTGGATCCGGCTCATCCAGACCGGTTTCAGCCGCATATTCTGTTTGTGCGATGCAAAGATCCGGCTATCCTTGCCCCGGGGTTGAGGATCAAATGCCCGGACCGGCTGCATGCGGTCCGGAAAGGGAGCGCGCATGCCTCAGGGGATTAAAACGGCCATCCGGTCACTGACCACCGCCGCAGTGGCCCTGCTGATGCCGGTTCTGACCGCAACGGCCGCCACCGCGCAGACTGTGCCACCAGCACCGCTATCAGCACCAGCAGGGAAGACCGCACCGCAGGCGGTGAAACTGTTCTATCTGTCGAATATGCCGGAGATCTTTCCGGCGCAGGGCGAACCCGGGCTGGCACGGGCCGCCGCTGTTCTGGCCGACTTGCGGCGGGGACCAGTGCCGGTGCATTTCATCCACGGCGGAGATTCCCTCGCCCCCAGCGCCCTCGCCGCCTTTGACTATGGCGCCCACATGATCGACCTGCTGAATGCCATGGAGCCCACCGCCATGGCAATCGGCAAGCGGGAATATTCCTTCGGCCTTGATGAGCTGATCCTGCGGTCCGCCGAGGCCAACTTTCCGATGATCGCCTCCAATGTCACCGATACCCGGTTCGGGCGGCAGCCGGAGGGCCTGAAGGAAAGCCTGCTGCTGGATCTCGGCGGTTTCACGCTGGGGCTGATCGGCACCGTCAACCCCAGCCTGACCTACAAATACAATGTCCCGACAGTCCGGGTTGAGTCCGTCACCGAGGCCATCCGCCGCCGGGCCGCCGACCTGCGGCGGCGCGGGGCCACCATCGTTGTTGCCCTGACCGAAAGCCGGATCGAAACTGACCGGGACGACCATCCTGACGAAGCTCTGGTCCGGGATGGCAGCGTTGACATGCTGATCGAGGCCGTCTCGGACGAAAACAGTATCACGCCGCTGGGCGAGGGGCTGCTGGTCCGCAACGGCGGCGATACCGGACCGGTCGCCGTCCTGACCCTGCAACCGCGCCGCCGGGCGGATCGCACCCTGCGCGGCTGTCTCTGCTCCGGCGAACTGGTGCCGCTGGACACCGTCAAGCCTGACCCGGAGATCCAGCGCCTGATCACCTCCTACACCGGGCGGCTGTCCAGCCTGCTGGATACGCCGGTCGGTGTCTCCTCCACGCCGCTGGAGACCGGACGCGACATCGTCAGAAGCCGGGAAACCGCGTTCGGCAATCTGGTGGCCGACGGCATGCGCCACGTGCTGGGGGCGGAAGTGGCGATCGCCAACGGCGGATCAATCCGGGGCAACCGCCAGTATCCGGCCGGAGTGACCCTGACCCGCCGCCACATTCAGGCGGAACTGCCGTTCCGGGAACACGTCGGCCTGTATGCCGTGACCGGCGCCCAGATCCTCGGCGCGCTGGAAAACGGTCTCAGCCAGCTGGAAGACCGCTCCGGGCGGTTCCTGCATGTCTCCAACATGGTGGTCCGCTTCAACAGTGCCGCCCCGGCAGGGCAGCGGGTTGTCTCCGTCGAGGTCATGGGCAAGCCACTGGATCCGCAGCGGAGTTATAAGGTCGCCATCACCCGCTTTGTGGCGGAGGGGGGCGATCAGTTTTCCATGCTGGCCGGAGCCCCGCGCCTGAGCCACGACGTCAACCGCCGCCTGCAATGGGAAGTGCTGTCGGAATACATCAGCAGCCGGGGCACCGTTGCCCCCGCCGTCGAAGGCCGCCTGATCGATCTGGCCCCGGCCCCGGCCAAAGCCACGACCACCAAGGATTAACCGGATGCAGCCCCCCACCCTGCCCCCTGCCACCCTGCCACCGCCCCGCCCGACCCGGCGGGTTTCCGGGCGCGTGGTGCAGGGGTTGCTGTCGATGGGGGTGTTCCTGATCGCCGTCTCCGGGCTGGCCCTTTATGACCTTGGCCGCTTCCACCGGGAGCTGACCAGCCTGACCCGCACCGCCCTGCCGGACATGACCATCGCGTCTGAGCTGTCCTCCCAGTTGCAACTGGTGGTCAATCAGGTGGAACGGCTGACCGCGGCCGACAGCCATCCGGGGCGGCGGATCGTCAGGGAGGACATTGACCAGAAATTCAACCGGATGAAGGAATATGTCAGCCGGGTGGAAACCCTGGAAGGGGGGCGGACGCTGGCGACGCTTCTGGGCAGCCTGCAACAGACCGTCACCGACCTTGATGAACAGGTGGCACGGCGGATTGATGTGCGGATCGGGGTCGATCAGGCCCAGACCACCGTTGCCGACCTGTCGGAATCCCTGAAAGGCCTGATCGGCGACACCGCCACCACCGCCACACCGGCAGCCGGGCCGGATGCCTTACGCCCCCTGTTCCTGTGGATCAGCACACTCGACGGCATCACCGGGCAGGCCCTGCGGGCCAGCCGGATGCAGCGTCTGGTCGATATCCGTCAGTCGGAACAGCAGGTCCGCCAGAGTCTCGGCAGCCTCGCCCCTTATCATCAGCAGGTCCCCGCCCCGGTGGCCGGCCGCGTCATTGCCATTGAGCAGCAGATGGAACAGGCGCTGTTCAGCCGCAACGGCCTGTACCCGGCGCTGGTCGAACAGGTGCGGATGAGCAGCCGCGCCGCCGGTCTGGGCAGTCAGGCCCGGCTGCTGGCCGAAGAGGTCAGCAAGCTGTCGCGTGACATGTTCGCCTCGATCACCGCCGGGGCCTCGGCCAATGCCACCACCCTGTGGAAAGAGGTGGAACGGCAGGCGATCATTCTGGCCGGTCTGGCCCTGATGGCCGTCGGCGGCGCGGTCGGGGTGTATTTTTACTTCCGCCACTTCCTGACCAACCGGCTGGCCGCCCTGAATGAAGGCGTGCTGGGCCGGATCGCCGGGCACACCACCCGGATTGATGACGGCGGGCAGGATGAAATTTCCGCCATTGCCCGCTCGATCACCTACTTTCTGGCCGAGATCAACCGCCGCCAGCAGGATGTGGTGGAGCGGGAACAACAGTTCCGGTCGATGGTGCAGGGATCGGTTCAGGCGATTCTGGTGCTGTCGGCGGACCGGGTGCTGTACGCCAACCCGGCCTTTTCCCACCTGTTCGGCCTGCCGGTCTCCCCCGATGCGGTGCCGGTGCATGATCTTCTGCCCGATACCGTCCTGCCGCTGGTCAACGCCCCGGAAGAGGCCTTCCGGCAGGGGGCGCGGATGCTGGAACGTCAGCAGGCCCGCCGCCGGGACGGCTCCGTGCTGTGGGTGACGATTGCCGTCAGCCCGATTCACTGGCAGGGCGAAATGGTCCGCCAGATCACGGTGATGGATGTCACCCAGCCGGTTCTGGCCGAAGCCGCCCTGAAGGAGGCCCGCGACCGCGCCGAAGAGGCCGCCCGCATCAAATCCCGCTTCATGGCCACGATGAGCCATGAGATCCGCACCCCGATGAATGCCATTCTCGGGCTGTCCCATCTGGCCCTGAAAACCGACCTGACCCGGCAGCAGCGGGATTATCTGAGCAAGCTGCGGGCCTCTGCCGGGATCCTGCTGTCGATCATCAACGACATCCTCGATTTCTCGAAAATCGAGGCCGGAAAGATGGAACTGGACGACAAGCCGTTTGACCTGTCGGCGGTGCTGGAGACCCTGTCCAGCGTCGTCGCCCTGCATGCGGCGGATAAATCTCTGGAGTTTCTTTACGATATTCCGGCTGACGTCCCGTTCCATCTTCACGGGGATTCCCTGCGGCTGGAACAGATCCTGCTCAACCTGACCAACAACGCCGTCAAATTCACCGAGCGTGGCGAGGTGGTGCTGGCGGTGCGGGTGATCCGGCGGACCGGTGACGGGGTAGAGCTGAGCTTTTCCGTGCACGACACCGGAATCGGGATTCCCCCGGATCAGATCAAGCGTCTGTTTGCTGCCTTTGCGCAGGCTGACAGTTCCGCCACCCGCCGCTTTGGCGGCACCGGTCTGGGGCTGGCGATCTCCCGCCAGCTGGCCGAGATGATGGGTGGCACCATTGATGTCATCAGCACCCCGGGCAAAGGATCGGTGTTCACCCTGACCCTGCCGTTCCGGGTGATTGCCCCCGTTATCGCCGGGGATGGAACCGGGGAGGAAGGGGACCCCGCCGCCGCCCTGTCTCCCGGCCTGCCGCCGGGCCTGCCGGTTCTGGTTGCCGACGGCAACGCCACCGCCCGTGGCCTGCTGTGTACCCTGCTGGAAGAACTGGGGGCCCGCTGCCTGCCCGCCGCCACTCCGGAAGAGGCCCTGACCCTGCTGCCCGCCGCAGCGGGGGGGCTGGCCCTGATCGACCGCACCATGCCTGCCCCGGATGGAACACCGCTGAGCCACGAAATCCAGATCCGCTGCGCCTTCCAGTCAGCCCCGCCCCGGCTGATCCTGCTGGGCTACCACGGGCAGGACCCCGGCGCGGAACAGCCGGAAACCCTCGCCCGCTCCGGACTGGACGCCGTGCTGTACAAACCGCTGGACCGCAGGACCCTGCGGCAGACGCTGGCCGCCGTCCTCAGCCGCACCGCCCGGCAGGACGACCCGCCCCCGCCCCCCGCCGCGCACCCGGCACTGCCCCTGCGGGGCATGACGGTTCTGCTGGCTGAAGACAATGAAATCAACCAGCAGGTCGCCCGGGAACTGCTGGAGGCCGCCGGGGCCCATGTTGATGTGGTCACCACCGGCCGCGCTGCGGTTGACCGGGTGCTGCATGCCCCCTGCCCGCCGGATGTGGTGCTGATGGATGTCCAGATGCCGGAAATGGACGGGGTCGAGGCCACCCGGTTTATCCGGACCGTCTATCCAGCCGGACAGTTGCCGATCATCGCCGTCAGCGCCCATACGGCGGACGTGGAATACGCCCGCTGTCTGGCCGCCGGGGTCACCGGATATCTGATGAAACCGGTGGATCCCGACCTTCTGGTCAGCACCGTGCAGAGCGCCCGGCCCGGCCCCCTTCCGCCGTCCGGGAATTCCGGGGAGACCGTGGCGCTGCCACCGCCGGAGACAGGCCGTTCCCTCTCGGCGTCCCCCCTGCCGGAACGGCTTGGCCCGTTTGATCTGGCCGTTGCCCGCCGCTACACCGATGGGCGGGAAGCCCTGCTGGCATCCCTGCTGGCGTCCTTCCGGGACCGCTTCACCCCCCTGCGGGACACCCTGTTACAGCCCGGCACCGTCGCCCCCGCCGACCTGTCGCGGGAGGCGCACTCCCTGAAATCCGCAGCCATGACCCTTGGGAATACTGACCTTGGGGCAGCGGCGGCACGGCTGGAGGAGTCACTGCGCAACGGGCAGGAGGACACCGGGGCCCGCCTTGACTGCCATGCCGCCCTGACCGTGGCTTTGGAGGCGCTGGCGGCAATCCTCCCCGACGGGCCGCAGGCCTCGGGGCAGAATACCGCCCGCATCCCGGAAGAGCCGCCGCAGCCCCCGGTGGCGCTGCCGCCGGATCTGGTGGAGCATCTGACCGGCCTGCGGCAACAGATCCACAGCAACCGCCTGACAGCCCGCACAACCTTCCTCACCCTGCGCCCGATGCTGACCGAGGCCGGGGTGCCTGACCATCCCCTTGACCAGATTCAGGCGGCCCTTGACCGCCTTGAGTTCAACGCCGCTGCCATCCTGACCGATCGCCTGCTGCCCGCGAAGAAAGCCTTCCGATGACCCTTCCCACCATCCTGATTGTCGATGACGAACCGCAGGTCATTGATCTGGTCTGCACCGTGCTGACCGGAGATCACGACATCCTGTTCGCGCTGGATGGCCAGCGGGCGCTGGATCTTGCCATCGGCGAAAGCCCGGATCTGATCCTGCTGGACGTGACCATGCCGGGGCGGGATGGGTTTGAGGTCTGCCGGGCCCTGAAGCAGCATCCGGACACCGCCTCCATCCCGGTGATTTTCGTCACCGGCAGGATTGATCCGGAAGACGAAACCAAAGGACTGGAAATCGGTGCGGTTGACTACGTCAGCAAACCGATCAATCCGGCGATCCTGCGGGCACGGGTGCGCAACCATCTGGAACTGAAGCAGATCCGCGACCATCTTGCCCGGCTGGCCTCCCGCGATGGCCTGACCGGCCTGTACAACCGCCGCCACTTTGACAGTGCCCTGCAACAGGAATGTGACCGGGTCGGGCGGGGGTTCCGCCCCCTCAGCCTGCTGATGATCGATGTCGATCACTTCAAACGCTACAATGACAGTATGGGGCATCAGGCCGGGGATGATTGCCTGCGCCATGTTGCCGCCGCCATCGGCCAGCCGCTGCACCGGACCACTGATCTTGCCGCCCGCTACGGCGGCGAGGAATTTTCCGTGATCCTGCCCGCCACCGGGCGCGAGGATGCCCGGCGGCTGGCTGAGCGGATCCGGCAGAGCGTCTGGGCGGCAAACCTGCCGCATCCGGAAAGTCCGTTCGGCCGGGTCAGCCTGTCCATCGGGGTTGCCACCACGCCGGGGGACGGACGGATCACCCCCGGAGCCCTGATCGCCGAGGCGGACGGCCACCTTTACCGCGCCAAGGAACACGGCCGGAACCGGACCGTCGCCACTGAGACAGAGACAGAGACAGAGACAGAGACAGAGACAGAGACAGAGACAGAAGTCGGGGCCTGACGACAGCCGGGATCGGCGTCAGGCGTCAGGCGTCAGGATCCGTCAGCAGGTCGCGGCTGGCCAGTTCCAGCTGACGCCGCAACAGGGCCTCGGCAAACTGCACATCCCCCTCTTCCAGCGCATCGAGAATCCGCAGCTTGCCTTCGCAGGAGCGCCGGATCCACAGCGGGCTGAGGCGGCTGAACCCGGCATATTCCTGCATCCGCCGCAGGGAGTTCTGCTGACGCATCGCCTGAAGAAAGAACCGGTTGTTGGACCATGCCACCAGCGTTTCATGAAAGGCTGAATTGGCCTGAAACCACACTTCCCGGCTGATGGTGTCCGGGGCCGCCTTCAGAAGGGCCCGCTGGGCCTGCCGCAAGGCGTGCAGGGCCTCCGGCTCCACCCGGAACCCCGGCTGGCGCAGGGCCCCACACTCGATGGTGATGCGGAAGGCATAGCTTTCATCAACAGCCGCTTCGGTCTCAAGGGTTTCGGCAAATTTCCAGCCATGGCCCCGCTGCCGGGTTGCCAGCCCTTCCGCCGCCAGCCGCAGCAGCACCCGCCGGACGATCCCTTTGGCGGTGGCGTAGCGCTCCGCCAGTTCCGCCTCCGACACATCACTGCCGAGCCGTCCGGTGGAGCGGTCCGCCACCATGCGCTGATACAGGTCTTCACTCTGCGGCGTCGGCAGGTCAGCTTCCGCCGGGCCGATGTCCCCTACGGCCTGCACCAGCACGAATCCACGGCCGGGTTCCTGCCGCAGCACACCGTTCTGTTCCAGTATTTTCAGTGCAAAACGTACAGGCGTGCGGGAGACCTCAAGCCGCCGGGACAGTGTCTGTTCCGGCAGTCTCTCCCCCTCCCCCCACTCTCCGGCGCGGATCAATGCCATGATCTGGCGGGCCAATTCCTGCTGAAGACTGCTGCTGCGCTTCGGGGGCAAATCGGTCACGGTCCCTCCCGCGGTTGTATCCCTGTGCATTTTTTAGCACCAGAAAATCATTGACTCAACCCATCGCCAGCGCAAGAGTGTTCTTTATAAGCTAAAAAAACACATTACAGGCACTGAAAGGACTCTCTCACCATGCCGTCGACTCCCCTTGCTCCGTTCCCGTTCATCTCCGTCTCCGGCAGCCCGCTGGAGCGGGGACGCGCCTATGGTGCCGCTGCCAAAGACCGGGTTCAGCGCAGTATTTCCATTTACGGTGACCAGCTGACCGATCTCGGCTTCAGCCCGGATGCCGCCTCGGCCCTGATTCAGGACTTCATCCCCGGCATCACCGCCTTCGGTGCGCATTACCTCGAAGAAATGCAGGGAATCGCCGAAGGGGCCGGGGTGGCGCTGGAGCAGATCGTGCTGATCAACGCCCGCACGGAAGTGGTGGCCAAGGCCCGCGTCATCGCCGGGGTCCCGGAAGACGACGAAACCGACGACATCACCAAAAAGGACGGCTGCACCGGCGTGGTGGTTCTGCCGGAACAGGCTGCCTCTGGCCGCCTGATTCACGCCCAGAACTGGGACTGGCGGGCTGAATGCGCCGAGACGGCGGTGGTGCTGCGGGTGCAGCGCGACGACGGCCCGGACTTTATGACCTTTGTTGAAGCCGGGGGGCTGGCCCGCTGCGGCATGAATGCCGCCGGGATCGCCATCACCGCCAACTATCTGGAATCAGACCGCGATTATACCCAGAGCGGGGTTCCGCTGGCCCTGATCCGGCGCAAGGTGCTGGAACAGACGCATCTGGCCTTCGCCATGAAGGCGGTGGCGACCACCGCCAAGGCCTGCTCCAACAACATGATCGTCAGCCATGCCGAAGGCTTTGCCATCGACTTTGAGTGTGCGCCGGATGAAACCTTCCCGCTGTATCCGGACAACGGCCTGATTGTTCATGCGAATCATTGGCAAAGTCCGGTGGCCCTGTCTAAGCTGAAGGACACCGGCATCCCCAGCGTGCCGGAAAGCTTTTACCGGGACTGGCGGGTCCGCCGCCTGCTGGAAAGCCGCCCCGGTCCGCTGTCCACCGACGACGTGAAGGCGGCGCTGTTTGACACCTTTGGCACCCCGCACGCGGTCTGCCGCCCGCCCCGGCCGGGCTCCTCGGGCAACCTGTCGGCCACCGTGGCGATGATCGTGATGGATCCGGCCATCGGCCAGATGGAGGTCGCCCCCCTGCCGGCCCTGAACCAGACCTTTACCCGCTACAGCTTCACAGCCGACCCCGTGACCGCATAACACCGCATTCACACTGAT
This sequence comes from Novispirillum itersonii, assembly GCF_014205675.1. Classification (GTDB taxonomy): domain Bacteria; phylum Pseudomonadota; class Alphaproteobacteria; order Rhodospirillales; family Rhodospirillaceae; genus Novispirillum; species Novispirillum itersonii_A. The sequence continues at coordinate 66,136 of NZ_JACIIX010000002.1, read as the reverse complement.
GACGAGGAGCCGCCACGCCGCCCGTCCACCGGCCCGGCGCCAAGGCGGCCCCGTCTTTCCCCACAGGAGGTTTCCATGATCCGGGCATTCTGCCTGCGTCGGCTGACCGCCGCCGCCCTTTTCGCCGCCCTTCCCCCCTGCGTGGCCGCCGGAGCGTTTCCGGCGCAGGCGGCCTCCCCGACCACTGTCAGCGTCTCGCTGAACTCCGATATCCGGTCCCTGATTCCGGGAAAAAACCGCGATGACAACACCGATGCCGTGATGCTGCATGTGGTTGAAGGGCTGGTCGCCTACCGCGACAACGGCGATGTTGCCCCGCTGCTGGCGGAAAAGATCGACCCCTCCGCCGATGGCAGAACCTACACCTTCACCCTGCGTCCCGGTGTCCGCTTCCATAACGGTGCCACCCTGACCGCGCAGGATGTGGTGTGGAACTGGACCCGCTACATGGATCCGGCCAGCGAATGGCGCTGCCGCCCCGACTTTGATCCCGCCAAAGGCAAGGTCCGCGTCACCGGCGTCACCGCGCCGGATCCGCGCACCGTGGTGTTCACGCTGGCTGAACCGTCTGCCCTGTTCCTGACCACCATGGCGCGCACCGACTGTGTGATGACCGGAATCATGCATCCGGACTCCGTGAAAGCCGACGGATCATGGGCCGGGGCAATCGGCACCGGACCGTTCCAGCTTGGGGACTGGAAGCAGGGGCAGTCAATCACCCTGAAAAAATTCCCCGGCTACAGCAGCCTGCCCGGGCGGATGGATGGCCTGACCGGGGATAAGACCCCGCTGGTCGAGGAGGTCCGCTTTGTCATCATTCCCGATGCCTCGGCGGCCAAGGCGGCCCTGCTGGCGGGGGACATTGATGTGGTGCCCGACCTGACAAACTCCGACGCGCTGGAACTGCGGGAAAACCCGGCGGTGACCATCTCGATGGCCCAGACCATGAATATGTCGGCACTGCTGATGCAGACCACCGACCCGCTGCTGGGCAATGCCAAAATGCGGCAGGCCATCGCGCTGGCGCTGGATACCGAACAGATGGTCACGGCGGTGACGCAGGGGCTGGTCACCCGCAACACTTCGCTGGTCCCGACGCCGTCCAGCTATTTCGGAGCGGTACAGAAGACCGGCTATACGCAAAACCTGAAGAAGGCGCAGGCCCTGCTGGCCGAGGCCGGTTACAAGGGCCAGAAGATCAGCCTGATCACCAACAAGCGCTATGTCGCCAGTTTTGAGCTGGCCGTCATCACCCAGGCCATGCTTCAGGCCGCCGGAATTGCGGTGGATCTGGAGGTTCTGGAGTGGGGCACCCAGCTCGACCGCTACAGCAAGGGCAATTACCAGATGATGTCCTTCATCTACTCCGCCCGGATGGACCCGGCCCTGAGCTTCGAGGCGGTGATGGGCGACAAGGCCACCCAGCCCCGCAAGGTGTGGGACAACCCGAAGGCACAGGCCCTGCTGAGCGAAGCCAGCACTGTATCCGACCCCGCCCGCCGTCAGGCCCTGTTTGATGCCCTGCATGCCCTGCAACTGGACGATGCCGCCCTGATCCCGCTGTACAACGGCCTTGAAATCGCCGGAACCACCAAGCGGATCAAGGGCTACAAAACATGGGCCGGGAACAAACCCCGCCTGTGGGGTGTGCGGATCACCAACTGACCGCCACGGACTCTGCGGCCCGGTGGCCGGGGCTTTCCCCGGCTCCGGTGCCGCACCCACGGCATCCCACGGGGCGGGAGGTCCCATCATGTTTCGCTTTATCCTCGGCCGGGCTGCGATGGCCGTGCCGACCTTGATCATTGTCGCGGTCTCCGTTTTTATCATGATCCGGCTGATTCCCGGGGATCCGGCCCAGCTGATGCTGGGGGATCAGGCCACCCCTGAAACCCTTGCCGAGGCCCGCCGCACCCTTGGCCTCGACCACAGCCTGCCGGTGCAGTTCGGCCTGTGGATCTCCGCCGTCCTCGAAGGAGACTTCGGGACGTCGATCTCCACCGGAAAGGCCGTACTGCCGCTAATTCTTGACCGCTTCATCGTCAGTTCCAGCATCGTGCTGTCAGCGGTGCTGATCGCCAGCCTGATCGCCGTTCCGGCGGGGATGGTGGCGGCGTGGCGCCAGAACAGCCTGAGCGATCTGCTGATCGTCGGCGGGGCCACCCTGCTGCTGTCGATCCCCAGTTTCTGGCTGGGCCTGCTGCTGATGCTGCTGTTCGGCCTGAAGCTGGGCTGGCTGCCGGTGGTCGGCTATGTGCCGGTCAGCGAAGACCCACTGGCCGCCCTGACCTTTTCGCTGCTGCCGGTCGCCACACTGGTGCTGGTGGAAACCGGGGTGATCACCCGGATGGCCCGGGCCAGCACGCTGGAAGTGCTGCGGCTGGATTACATCACCCACGCCCGGGCCAAGGGCCTGTCAGAACGGGTGGTGCTGCTGCGCCATGCCTTCCGTAATGCCTTCGCCCCGACCTGGACCCTGATCGGCCTGATCCTCGGCAACCTGCTGGGCGGGATCGCCGTGGTGGAGACGGTGTTCACCCTGCCCGGACTGGGCCGCCTGCTGGTGGATGCCATTTTCGCCCGCGATTACCCGGTGATTCAGGGCTGCCTGCTGTTCATCGCCGGGATTTACGTGCTGGTGAACCTGATAATCGACCTGATGTATCCCCTGTTTGACCCAAGGGTGACCGCCGAATGACCGCTCTGCCCTCTTTCCTCCGGCTCCGCCGTATGCAGCCCAATGCGCTTCTGGGGGGGATCCTGATGCTGGTGCTGGGCCTGACCGCCCTGACCGGGCTGCTGTGGACCCCCTACGATCCCCTGAAAATCAACATCCTGCAACGGCTGGCCGGTCCCAGCGCCGCCCATTGGCTGGGCACCGACGAATTCGGGCGTGATGTCCTGTCCCGCCTGCTGGCCGGGGCGGCCACCAGTGTGTGGATCAGCCTGCTGACCGTGACCTGTGCCGTGACCACAGGAACCCTGTTCGGCCTGTCTGCCGGGTTCCTGCGCGGCTGGCCGGACCGGATCATCATGGCCTGCAATGATGCGGTCCTCGCCTTTCCCGGCATCCTGCTGGCGCTTGGCCTGCTGTCCGTCCTCGGGGCCAGCAAGTACGGAATCATTCTGGCGCTGTCGCTGGCCTATATGCCATCGGTGGTGCGGGTGGTGCGCGGGGCGGTCCTCAGCCTGCGGGAGCGGGAATTCGTCGAAGCCTCCCGCGTGATGGGCAATTCCGAGCTGTACACCATGCTCCGTCACGTGCTGCCCAACTGCACCGCCCCGCTGATTGTGCTGGCGACGTCAATGTTCGGCTGGGTCCTGCTGTCGGAAAGCGCCCTGTCCTTTCTCGGCCTTGGGGTGCCACCCCCGGCCCCGACATGGGGCAACATGCTGGCCGCCAGCCGCCCTTACATCGGGCAGGCGGTGTGGCTGGGGATTTTGCCCGGCCTGTGCATTTCGCTGACCCTTCTGGGTGCCAACCTGCTGGGGGATGCCCTCCGCGATCACCTTGACCCCCGCCTGCGAGGCCTGAAATGACCCAGTCCCCTCTCCCCCCGCTGCTGTCGGTGACCGGCCTGACCCTTGGCCTGCGGCAGGGGCGGACGCTGGTGCAGGATGTGTCCTTCTCCCTCGCCCGGGGTGAGGTGATCGGTCTGGTCGGGGAATCCGGATCCGGCAAAACCATGGCCGCCCGGGCCCTGCTCAACCTGCTGCCCCCGGCCATCACCCGTACCGGCGGCACCATCACCTTTGACGGTCACGATCTGACCACCCTTGATCCGGTGGCGATGCGACGGATCCGCGGGGCCCGGATCGGCATGGTGTTTCAGGAGCCGATGACCAGCCTGAATCCGGCCCTGCCGATCCGGACCCAGCTGGAGGAAGGGCTGATTCTGCACACCACCCTCAGCGCCCCGGAGCGGCACCAGCGGATGGTGGACATGCTGATGCGGGTCGGCATCGCCAACACCGAGTATTGCCTGAACGCCTATCCGCATCAGTTCTCCGGCGGCATGCGTCAGCGCATCATGCTGGCCGCTGCCATGCTGCCGCGCCCCGATCTGCTGCTGGCCGACGAACCGACCACCGCCCTTGATGCCTTCGTCCAGCGGGAGGTTCTGGAGCTGATGCTGGACCTGACCCGGGAAAACGGGACCGCCGTGCTGATGATCAGCCATGATCTGTCGATGGTTGCCCGCTACACCGACCGGGTGGTGGTGATGCAGCAGGGCGTGGTGGTGGAACAGGGCCCGACGCAGGACCTGCTGCTGCATCCCCGCCACCCCTACACCCGGACGCTTCTGGATGCCCTGCCGCGTCGCCCGGCCCCCCGGCCGGACAAGACGGCAACCCCGCCGCTGGTGGAGGTCAGGGATCTGGTGGTCCGCTATCCCGGACGCCGCCGCCTGCTCGGCCGCGACCCGGACAAGCAGGTGCTGCACGATGTCTCCCTGACGGTTCATCCGGGGGAAACCGTAGCACTGGTCGGGGGGTCAGGATCCGGGAAAACCACCCTCGGCCGGGCCATCGCCGGATTGACTCCGGTCACCGCCGGCAGCATCCGCTTCCGGGGTGCCCCCCTGCCACACCGCCCGCCGTTCCGCCAGCCCCGGGTGTGGCTGGACTGGCGTCTGGACTGCCAGATGGTGTTTCAGGACCCCTATTCCTCGCTGGATCCGCGCATGACGATCGGGGCTGCGGTGGGGGAAGCGCTGCGCCATGACCGCACCCTGCCCGCCCGCAACCGCCAGACCCGGATTGACGAGATCCTGACCGAAGTCGGGCTGGGGGCCGCCTATGCCGGGCGCTATCCGCACGAACTCTCCGGCGGACAGCGGCAGCGGGTGGCCATTGCCCGGGCGCTGGCCCGCCGCCCGGCCTTCATCGTCGCCGATGAACCGGTCTCCGCCCTTGATATGACGGTGCAGAAGCAGATCCTCGACCTGTTCACGCAGTTGCAGGACCACTATGGCTTTGCCTGCCTGTTCATCAGCCATGATCTGGGGGTGGTTGAGCAGATCGCCGACCGGGTGATGGTGATGCACGACGGGCGCATCGTCGAACACGGCCCGTGCCACACGGTGTTCGACAGCCCGCAGCACCCCTATACCCGCCAGCTCCTCTCCGCCATCCCGATGCTGGAACCTCAGCCCGGCGGCGGCCTGTCCCTGCGCTGGCGGTATGGCGAACCCGGATCAGCCTAGGGCCTGAGGCGGGGCACTCCGGGGAAAAAAGCCCTGGAGACAAAGCAAAAGGCCCGGTCGCTGTGACCGGGCCCTGTACCGAAGGCCTTGGTAAGCCTTCAAAATATGGTGGGTACACAAGGATTCGAACCTTGGACCCGCTGATTAAGAGTCAGCTGCTCTACCAACTGAGCTATGTACCCATACTCGCCGACGTTGCCGCCGAGGAGGCGGTTTATAGGGGGTCTGCCGTCCTCTGGCAAGAAAAAAATGCAAGACCCGTCGATTTTATCGGCAGGCCTTGCAAACAGCCTCAGTCATCAAAGCCGCCACTGCGGCTGATCTGCACATCGCGGTGCACATGGACGCTCATCAGCACGCCAAACCCGATCATCAGCGTCATCATCGCCGTCCCGCCATAGGAAATCAGCGGCAGCGGAATGCCCACCACCGGCAACAGCCCCATCACCATCGCAATGTTGATGAACACATAGAGGAAGAAGGTGGTGGTCACCCCGATCGCCACCAGCCGCCCGAAATGATGGCGGCAGCGCGCTGAAATGTAAAAGCCATAGGCCAGAATCAGCACATACAGACCCAGCAGGGTCACCCCGCCGACCATCCCGAACTCTTCCCCCAGCATGGTGAAGATAAAGTCGGTCTGATGTTCCGGCAGGAAGTCGAGGTGGCTCTGTGTGCCGAGCATATAGCCTTTTCCGAAAACCCCGCCGGATCCCAGCGCGATCTTCGACTGGGTAATGTGGTAACCGCTCCCCAGCGGATCCCGGTCAGGGTCAAGAAAGGTCAGCACCCGGTTCTTCTGATAGTCGCGCAGCATTTCCCAGACGATCGGCACCACCCCGAGGCCAATGCCCCCAACGGTGAAGAACATCCACAGCGGCACCCCGGCCACCAGAAACAGCACCACTCCGCCCATCATCAGCATCATTGCGGTGCCAAGGTCCGGCTGTTTCAGCACAAGAACCACCGGCATGGCAATCAGCAGCGCAGGTGGAATCAGGAACGAGACCCGCCGCACCGTATCCACGTCGGCCCCGTGAAAGTAGCGGGCCAGCGTCAGCACCAGCGCGATCTTCATCAGCTCCGACGGCTGGAGCTGAAACAGCCCGAGATCCACCCAGCGCTGCGCCCCCATGCCGATGGTGCCCTTTACCTCCACCGCCACCAGCAGCACCAGTGCCACCGTATAGAAGGCGTAGGCGTAGCGCATGAAGTGGCGGATATCGATCATCGCCAGACACAGCAGGATCACCACCCCGATTCCGAAACGGATCATCTGCTTGTCAGCCCAGGGGGAGAGGTTGCCTTCCGCTGCTGAGAACAGCATCAGAAAGCCAACCGACGCCACCAAAGCAACCAACAGAATCAAGGTCCAGCTGATATGCCACAGCTTTTCGCTGAAGGTCATCTCGCCCTTGCGCAGCCGCGTCGAACGGAACCCCATCGCCTCAGCCCTCCTTGTTCGGTCGCACGGCAGAGGCCGTTTCCGGCGCCCGCCGGGCCGGGTCCAGCTTCAGTGTTTCCACAATCACCTTCCGGGCAATCGGCCCGGCCACCACCGAGCCGCCGCCGCCGTGCTCAATCACACAGGACACCGCATACCGGGGATTATCGTAGGGGGCGAAACACACGAACAGCGCATGGTCGCGGCGCTCCCACGGCAGATCCTCGTTCTTGATCACCCCGGTATCCCGTTCCGCCTTGGAAATCCGGCGCACCTGTGCCGTCCCGGTCTTCGCGGCCATCTGCCCGAGATCTTCAGGCAATTTCAGCCGCTGGGCCGTTCCGCCGGGGCTGTTGACCACATCCCACATCCCCTGCTGGACGATGTTGAGATGCTGACGCACCACACCAAGATCCTTCGGCGGCTTGGGATCCGGCAGATTCAGGCGTGGATCGCGGTGACTCTGGCGGACCAGTGTCGGCTTGACCCCCAGACCACCGTTGGCAATCCGCGCCGTCATCACCGCCAGCTGCAACGGTGTGGCGGTGATATAGCCCTGCCCGATCCCGGCCACCAGCGATTCCCCGGCATGCCAGACATCGTTCATCACCGCCCGCTTCCAGGTGCGGTCCGGGATCAGACCGCCCTTCTCACCGGGCAGATCCACCCCGGTCACCGAACCCAGACCAAACCGGCGGGCCATGTCGGCGATGCGGTCAATCCCCAGACGCCGGGCCACTTCATAGAAGTACACGTCACAGGAATGCTTCAGGGCGTTGACCATATCAACCGCGCCGTGACCACCCTTTTTCCAGCAATGGAACTTGGCATTGCCAAGCTCGTAATGGCCGGGGCAGGACACTGTCTGTTCCGGCCGGATCACCCCGGCCTCCAGCGCCGCCAGCGCCACAACCATCTTGAAGGTTGACCCCGGCGCGTACTGCCCGGCAATCGGCTTATTCGCCAGCGGCCCCTTCGGGTTGCCGACCAGATTTTTCCACTCTTCGCTGGTCAGGCCCCGGGTGAACGCATTGGCGTCGTAGGCAGGCTGTGAGGCCATGGCAAGAACCTCGCCGGTCATCACATCCATCACCACCACGGTGCCGCTTTCCTCACCGATGGCATCCGCCGCCACCTGTTGCAGGCGGGTGTCAATCGACAGCGCCAGCTCGGCCCCGGATTCCCCCTCCTCCCGCGACAGTTCGCGGATCACGCGGCCCACCGCGTTGACCTCGACCTGCGTATTGCCGCCCTTGCCGCGCAGAACCCGGTCAAACTGGCGCTCCACCCCGGCCTTGCCGATGCGGAAGCCCGGCAGCTGCAACAGCGGATCACTGCTGTTGGCCAGATCATCCTCTGACACCGAAGACACATAGCCCAGAATGTGGGAGGTATTTTCCCCCAGCGGATAAATGCGGGCCAGACCCTCGTCAATCTGCACCCCCGGCAGATCCGGGGCATTGACCTGCACCGCCGCCATTTCCTCCCACGTCAGGTTTTCCCGCACCGGCACCGGAACAAACCGGCGCTTGCGCTTCAGTTCGCGCATCACCCGGTGGCGGTCACCTTCGGTCAGGGTGATGATCTTGCCCAGCCGGTCGAGGGTGGCGTCCAGTTCCTTCACCTGCTCCGACACGATCAGGACCCGGAAGTTCTGGTGATTGATCGCCAGCGGCACCCCGAAACGGTCAACAATCCGGCCGCGTGGCGGCGGCAGCAGGCGCAGGTTGATCCGGTTTTCCTCGGCCAGAGTGTGATAGCGCTGCGCCTCGACCACCTGGAGGTAATACATGCGGCCGACCAGCGACGACAGCATCAGGGTCTGCGCCCCGCCGAGCAGGACCAGACGGCGGGAGAACAGCTTGCTCAGGTCTGCGTCGCGGCGGGAGTTCCCCAAAGACGTCGACATCGCTTACACCTCCCGCAGAATGGCAAGCTGGAACCGGGCCATGATCCACGCCACCACCGGATAAAACGCCACCGTCATGCCATAGGTCGCCAGCACCGCCGCCCCGGACGGCACACTGATCTGGACCAGTGCCACTGCCATCCATTTGGCGACCGCCGCCGCCGCCGCCACCAGCAGGAACGCCCACCACGTGACGGCAAAACTCTTGCCCCGGAAGAACTTGGCCTGTGACATGACAATCCCCTGCGTCACCAGCAGGGAGACCGGACCGGCCCCCAGCGGCGTTGCCGCCATCAGGTCTTCCAGCACACCGATCAGGAAAACGCTGCCGTATCCCATCAGATCCGGGCGGTACACCGCCCAGTAATAGACCGAGATCACGGTCAGCATCGGACTGATGCTCATAAAATCCGGCAGCCGGGTCGGCACCATCGACACCAGCATCAGGATCAGGGTCAGCACCAGCGGCAGCTGATGCCGGGATGCCCCGTTCATGCGTTGCCAGAAACTCGGTTGCATGCCTTTTGCCTTCGTCCCTTACCACCGCGCGGGTGGTTTATCAGCGCAGATCACCGGATGCGGACGGGCGCGAGGCCCCCGGATCGATATCGGTCAGCACGCCCATCAGGCCATAATCGACGATTCGCAGATATTCCAGCTTATCGCGCTGGAAATAGGGTTCCACCCGCACATCGCCATCGTCAACGGATGTCACCACCCCCACCGGCAACCCCGGCGGGAACGCCCCGGCATCACCGGAGGTGGTCACCCGGTCGCCCGGCTGCACCCGGACCTGCGAGCGCAGATACAGCAGGCGGGGCCGTTCGGTGTTATCCCCGGCCAGAATCGCCCGGGCCCGGGCATTGCCGACCGAGACCGGAATCCGGCTGTTGATATCGGTGAGCAGCAGCACGCGGGAAGAGCGGTGTCCGGCCTCAATCACCCGGCCAACCAGCCCTTCGCCGGAAACAGCGGCCTGCCCCTTCTCCACCAGCTCCCGCCCGCCTGCCGTCACCAGCAGGGAATGGGCAAAGGCACCGCCGGTATCGGCCACCACACGGGCGGTGACGAAACTGGCGCGCGGACCGGGAACAAAGTTCAGCAGACCCCGCAGACTGTCGTTTTCCGCCTCCAGCAGGCGGGCGGCGGTCTGCCAGCGCAGCAGGCGGGCGTTCTCATCGCGCAGGCGGCTGTTTTCCTCGCGGATGGCCGCCAGCTCCCGCATGTTGTCCATCACCGCCGAAACCGTCGAGGCCGGTTGCGACAGCAGGCCCGCCACCGGAGTCACCGCGTCCGACATAAAGGTGCGGACCCGCTCCACCAGCATGGTGTCGGCCTTGCCGATCAGCATCAGGGCGAACGAGGCCACCACCAGCACAATGAAGGCGAACCGGCTCACCAGCATGCGCAGGTGATTGAGGCGGTTTGGATTGGGGGTCGTTTGTTTCACGGAAACCACAGATCCCAAGAACGTGGACGAAGCCTGCGCCGGTCCGGTTGGTTGCCCGGACCCGCAGCCACTCCTGCGCTGCACACTATACCGTCTCTGCCGGGCAGAGGAAACAGGCTCCGCCCGCAGACGGACCATCCCCACCCCCGAAACGGTACGGCCCGGGATCCGCCTGTCAGCGATCCCGGGCCACCCCAAGGCCGGTTCTCCGGCCGGACCCGCGTCCGGCCGGATCCCCTTAGTACATGGAGGTCAGAACGTTACGCAGCTTCTTCATCTCTTCCAGCGCCCGGCCGGTGCCCAGCGCCACGCAGGACAGCGGATCGTCGGCGATGGACACCGGCAGGCCGGTGGACACGCGCAGGACGTAGTCGAGGTTCTTCAGCAGGGCACCACCGCCGGTCAGGACGATACCCTTGTCGACGATGTCGGCGGCCAGTTCCGGGGCGGTGTGTTCCAGCGCCACCTTCACGGCCTCGACAATCTGCGACACCGGCTCGGCAAGGCTTTCGGCGATCTGACGTTCGGAGATGATCAGTTCCTTCGGAACCCCGTTCATCAGGTCACGGCCCTTGATCTCGATGGTGCGGCCTTCGCCTTCGGCCGGCGGGCAGGCGCAGCCGATATCCTTCTTGATCCGCTCGGCGGAGCCTTCGCCGACCAGCAGGTTATGATTGCGGCGGATGTAGGCGATGATGGCTTCGTCCATCTTGTCGCCGCCGACGCGCACGCTGCGGGCATAAACGATGCCGCCCAGCGACAGCACGGCCACCTCGGTGGTGCCGCCGCCGATGTCAACGACCATCGAGCCGGTCGGCTCGGTCACCGGCAGACCGGCCCCGATCGCGGCCGCCATCGGCTCCTCAATCAGGTACACGCGGCGGGCCCCGGCGGCTTCCGCCGATTCCTGAATGGCACGGCGTTCAACGGCGGTCGACCCGGACGGCACGCAGATGATGACCATCGGAGAGGCAAAGGACCGACGGTTATGCACCTTGCGGATGAAGTGCTTGATCATTTCTTCGGCGACTTCGAAGTCAGCGATCACGCCATCGCGCAGCGGACGGATCGCCTGGATGTTGCCGGGGGTACGGCCCAACATCTGCTTGGCTTCGTCGCCGACGGCCAGAACCTGCTTCTTGCCCTTCACTTCAGCAATCGCCACGACCGACGGCTCGTTTAAGACGATCCCCCGGCCCTTCACGTAAACCAGCGTGTTAGCGGTACCAAGGTCAATCGCCATGTCGGCGGAAAGCCATCCGGTCAGCCTCGAAAACATTATGCCTCACTAAAAGCCTTGGGTCGTTGTACGCCGGCGCTGGTTTCCGTCCGGCATTGTTCGGTCGCGATCCTGTCCCCCGGTCGGGTCCGGCGTCACCCCTGTCGCCAAAACCCTGCGGGATGCGGCCGGCCCGGGGACACAAAACCCGGACCGGCCACCGTTGCTGTTATCTTCCGGTGCAGCGCGAAACTCAAGCGGAAACGGGGGCCGGAGCCGTCTTTTCGCGCTTGGTCAGCAATTTGTTCAGCGCCGTCACATAGGCCCGGGCCGAGGCCACCAGCGTATCGGTATCCGCCCCCTGACCGATCACCGTCTTGCCGTTTTCTTCCAGCCGGACGGTCACCTCAGCCTGCGCATCGGTGCCGCCGGTAACGGCATGCACCTGATAGAGCTGGAGGCGCGCCTCATGCGGGAACAGGGCGCGGATCGCCTTGAAGGTGGCATCGACCGGGCCATCCCCGGCTTCTTCCGCCCGGCAGGACTGCCCGTCAATCTCCAGTTCCAGCGTTGCCTTCTGCGGGCCCTTCGATCCGGCGATCACCTCCAGCGACTGGAAGCGGATGTGGTCATGGGCCCGGGCCTCGTCATCGACCAGCGCGATGATGTCTTCGTCGAAGACATCCTTCTTCTTGTCACAGAGATCCTTGAAGCGCTTGAACGCTTCGTTCAGGGCATTGTCGCCCAGCTCATAGCCCAGCTGCTTCAGCTTGTCGCGGAAGGCATGACGGCCGGAGTGTTTGCCCATCACCAGCGACGACCGGCTGAGGCCGACGCTTTCCGGGGTCATGATTTCATAGGTGGCCGCGTTTTTCAGCACGCCATCCTGATGGATGCCGGACTCATGGGCGAAAGCATTGGCTCCGACGATCGCCTTGTTCGGCTGCACCACGAAACCGGTGACGGTGGACACCAGCTTGGAGGCACGGGTGATCGCCTCGGTGCGGATCCCGGTGCTGAACGGCATGGCGTCATTGCGGGTGCGCAGCGCCATGACGATTTCTTCCAGCGCCGCATTCCCGGCCCGTTCGCCCAGACCGTTGATGGTGCATTCAATCTGCCGCGCCCCGGCCCGCACCGCCGCCAGCGAATTGGCCACCGCCAGCCCGAGGTCATTATGACAGTGCACCGACAGAATCGCCTGATCGATGTTCGGCACGCGGTTGATCAGCATGGCGATCAGGGCGGCGTATTCATCCGGCACCGCATAGCCGACGGTATCGGGAATGTTGATGGTGCGGGCCCCGGCGGCAATCGCGGTTTCCACACAGCGGCACAGGAAGTCATGCTCGGTGCGGGAGCCGTCTTCCGCCGACCATTCGACGTCTTCCACCAGATTACGGGCCATCGACACGCTGTCGTGGATCGCCTGCACCACCGCATCCGGCTCCATCTGGAGCTTATACTTCATGTGCAGCGGGCTGGTGGAAATAAAGGTGTGGATCCGCGACAGCTCCGCCGGGCGGACCGCCTCGGCGCAGCGTTCAATGTCAGCGCGCACGGCGCGGGCCAGACCGGCAATGCGGCTTTTCTTCACCACCTTCGCCACGGCGTTGACCGCCTCGAAATCCCCGGCGGAGGCGATCGGGAACCCGGCTTCGATCACATCCACGCCCATGTCTTCCAGCGTCAGGGCGATCCGGACCTTTTCCTCCAGGTTCATCGACGCGCCCGGCGACTGTTCGCCATCCCGCAGGGTGGTGTCGAAAAGGATGACCCGGTTCTGTTCCATAGCGCTTGGCCTGCTGGTCTGAAGGAAAAATAGGGGCGGCGACCGTCCGGCACCGCAGAAACTGTAAAGTCGTCGTCGGGCCGGACTGAGTCAAGCCCCGATCATCACTCTCATTATAGTGTGGGGGATGATGTGCGGGATGACGTGCGGGGCGGTGTACAGGGTTGCGAAACCGCCACCGCACCTTATCCTGAAGGGACCGATCTTTTCAGGAACCTTTCATGCTGCCGCAGTCCCCACCGCCCCGGCCGGGCGAAAAGCTTCCCGTCTTTGCCGTGCTGACCGAAACGGCGATGCTGATGCAGACCCACCGGCATCTGCTGGTGACCGTCACCCTGCCTGCCGCGGTGATGATGCTGGGGGCGACACTGGCCGAGGCCGCCGGAACCAGCGACTTTGTGCGGCAGGCCTTTTTCATCCTCAGCCTGTGGCTGGGGGTGGGGGCCACGGTGCAGCAGGTACGGCTGGGCGCCTTCGGCCCCGGCGGCATCCCGGACCCGAAGAATGATCCGTTCCGGATCGGCAAACGGGAGGTTCTGGTGTTTCTGTCCATGCTGGCGGTGCTGGCCCTGCCGCTGGGCATGACCCATATCGCCGCCGTACAGGCCAATACCGGCACCGGGGCCAGTAGTCTGGTGCTGCTGGCGGCCTCGCCGCTGATTCTGCTGCTGGGGATGCGGTTGTTCGTTATCCTTGCCGCCTGCGCCTGCGATCACCCCCACCCGCTGCGGGCTGGCTGGCAGTACGGTCAGGGGCAAAGCTGGCGGCTGGCCGGAATTGCCCTGTGCATTTCCTTGGGGTTCATGGCGCTGCTGTCGGTACTGATGGCCTTTGCCATCGGCTTCGCCCCCAAGGCCGCCGAAGGCGGGGCCGCACAGATCGGGGCCACTCTGGCCCAGTGCCTCCTGACGCTGGTTCAGCTGGCGGTCACCGCCTTTGCCAATGTGGCCTGGGGCGTCACCCTGCGGCGGCTGATTGCCATCAAGCCCCATGTGGTGGACACCGAGGCGTAAGCCCCCGCCGGGCCACCGGTCATGGCGGAGTGATCACTTCAGCAGGAACACCACGGCAAACCCGCCGACCAGCACCGCCAGACCGCCCCAGAACACCTTGTAAAAGTGGCGGTCCATGATGGCCCGGGCCTGCGGGCCGAAGGTCTTGAACAGCCACGCCACCGCAAAGAACCGCAGCCCACGGGTCAGGGCACAGGCCAGCGTGAACACCAGCAGGTTCATTTCCGCCACCCCACTGGCGATGGTCACCAGCTTGAACGGTATTGGTGTCAGCCCCTTGGCAAGGATGATCCACGCCCCGTATTCCGAGAAACCGGCCCGGAAGGTGTCAAAGGCCCCCTGAAGCTTATAAAGCTCAATGATCGGCTTGCCGACCCACTCATACAGGCCGGATCCGATGGCGTACCCCAGCAGGGCCCCCAGCACCGACATCACCGTGCACCACAGCGCCGCCCGCATCGCCTTGTGCGGGGTCGACAGGGCGATGGCAATCAGGACCGGATCCGGCGGAACCGGGAAGAACGAGGCCTCGGTGAAGGAAATCCCGCCCAGCGCCCGCATCGCATGGCGCCCTTCCGCCAGCCGCAGGGTGGCATCATACAGGCGGCGCATCAGGCCCGGACGGAGTGTTGCGGCGGCGGGGGTCTCGGTCATCAGGCAGAATCCGGTTTCGCGAAAGCGTGGTGGGTGACGTGGGGGCGAACCGTAGCCGATCCGCCCCATGCCGTCAAAGGCCGACGGGAAGAGTCTCAGCGGGCCAGCTGCGCCGAGACGTCGGCCAGCCGGGTGAAGGGATCGCTGTCCCCCGGCAGGGTCAGGGTCCCGGCCCGGCGCACCCCGTCGCGGCCGAAGCGTTCCCGCACGAATTCCAGCAGCCAGTCCTCGCCCTGCGTCCGGCGGCGGGCCTCACGGTAGGGTTCCTGCGCCGCAGCATGGCGGTCGATGGTCTCCACCGCCTCGTCGAGGCCGTCGCCGCGCATCGAGGACACCAGCAGCACCGGGATTTCCCAGCCGCTTTCCTGTTCCGACAGCGACAGCGCCCCCTCAACATCAGCGCGGGCCCGGCGGGCTTCCCGCTCCATATCCGCCTTGGTGACCAGCACGATGTGCGGGATTTCGGCAATCCCGGCTTTCATGAACTGAAGACTGTCGCCGGAGCCGGGCTGAACGCAGAAGATCACCGTATCGGCAACCCGCACCACATCGGTTTCCGACTGGCCGACACCGACCGTTTCGATCAGCACCACATCATACAGCGCCCGCATCAGCACCATGGCACCGATGGTCAGTTCCGCCAGACCGCCGAGACGGTCCCGCGCCGCCATCGAGCGGACAAAAATCCCCTGATCCTCCGGGTCCGTGCTCAGGCGGGTGCGGTCGCCCAGCAAAGCCCCGCCGGAGCGCCGCGAGGACGGATCCACCGCAATCACCCCGACCGTCCGGCCGCGTTTCCGCCAGCCGGTGATCAGCGCATTCAGCAGCGTCGACTTCCCCACCCCCGGCGGACCGGTGATGCCGACCACATGGGCCCGGGGCTGGCGATAGGCCTCCGCCAGCAGGGCCGCCGTCTCCGGGGCCTCCGGCTGTGACTCAATCCGGGCCAGCGCCCGGGCGAGGGCGGCCTTGCCGCCGCCCTTCAGCCCGTCGAGCGTCATCTTACTTCTGCCCTTCCGCCGCCTTGCCCAGTGCCGCCTGTGCGGCAGCCAGACGGGCAATCGGCACCCGGAACGGCGAGCAGGACACATAATCCAGCCCGGTCTGTTCGCAGAAGTGGATGGAAGCCGGATCGCCGCCATGTTCCCCGCAGATGCCCAGCTTCAGCCCGGCGCGGGTCTTGCGGCCACGTTCGGCGGCAATCTGCACCAGTTCGCCGACGCCTTCCTGATCCAGCGAGGCGAACGGGTCCTTTTCATAGATCCCCTTCCGCTGATAGGTCTCCAGGAAGTGAGCGGAGTCGTCGCGGGAAATCCCCAGCGTGGTCTGGGTCAGGTCGTTGGTGCCAAAGCTGAAGAACTCGGCACTTTCAGCGATTTCCCCGGCACGCAGGGCCGCGCGCGGCAGCTCGATCATAGTGCCGACCGCATAGTCCAGCGTAACCCCGGTGGCCCCGAAAACCTTCGATGCCGCCGCATCGACCACCACCTTCATCAGGTCCAGTTCCCGGCGGGTCGCCACCAGCGGGATCATGATTTCCGGCACCACGGTCTGCCCGGTGGCCTTGGAAGCCTGAACCGCCGCCTCGAAGATGGCAATCGCCTGCATCTCGTAGATTTCCGGATAGGTCACGCCCAGACGGCAGCCGCGGTGACCCAGCATCGGGTTGCTTTCCGACAGGGCGATGGCGGCGGAGCGCACCGCCTTGACATCCACCCCGGCGGCCTCGGCCACCTCGCGCATATCCTCTTCGGTATGCGGCAGGAATTCATGCAGCGGCGGATCGAGCAGGCGGATCGTCACCGGCAGGCCCTGCATGATGGTGAACAGCTCGACAAAATCCTCACGCTGGTACGGCAGCAGCTTGTCCAGCGCCTGACGCCGCCCGGCTTCATCCTGCGCCAGAATCATCTGGCGGACGTGGATGATGCGCTTGGGGTCAAAGAACATATGCTCGGTGCGGCACAGGCCGATGCCTTCCGCGCCGAAGGACCGCGCTGTGCGGGCATCGGTCGGGGTTTCGGCATTGGCGCGCACCTTCAGGCGGCGCACCGCGTCCGCCCATTCCATCAGGGTGCCGAAATCGCCGGTCAGCTCCGGCTGGATGGTCGGCACTTCGCCGGCAATCACCTGCCCCGAGGACCCGTCAAGGGTGACGGTGTCCCCTTCCTTGATCTCCCGGCCGAGAATGGTCATCACCTTCTCGGCGTAGTTGATCCGCACGCTGCCCGCCCCGGCGACGCAGGGGCGGCCCATGCCGCGCGCCACCACGGCGGCGTGGCTGGTCATGCCACCACGGGAGGTCAGGATGCCTTCCGCCACATGCATGCCGCCGATGTCTTCCGGGCTGGTCTCGATGCGGACCAGAATCACCTTTTCCCCCCGGCGGGCCCAGTCTTCCGCGTCTTCGGCGGTGAAGACCACCCGGCCGGAAGCCGCCCCCGGACTGGCGGGCAGGCCGGTGGTCAGGATGGTGCGCGGGGCATTGGGGTCCAGCATCGGGTGAAGCAGCTGGTCCAGCTGGGCCGGATCAACGCGCAGCACCGCTTCCTGATGCGAGATCAGCCCTTCGTGGGCGAAATCGATGGCGATCTTCAGCGCGGCAGCGGAGGTGCGCTTGCCGTTGCGGGTCTGGAGCATCCACAGCTTGTTGCGCTGGATGGTGAATTCCATGTCCTGCATATCGCGGTAGTGCTTTTCCAGCACATGGCGGATGCGGTCGAGTTCGGCGAACATCTCCGGCATCGCCTCTTCCATCGCCGGAAGGGTGGAATGGTTGCGGTCCTTGCCGACCACGGTCAGGTGCTGCGGGGTGCGGATACCCGCCACCACGTCCTCGCCCTGCGCGTTGATCAGATATTCGCCGTAGAACACATTCTCGCCGGTGGACGGATCGCGGGTGAAGGCAACGCCGGTGGCGCAGTCATCCCCCATATTGCCGAACACCATCGCCTGCACGTTGACGGCGGTGCCCCAGCTTTCCGGAATGTCATGCAGACGGCGGTAGGTGATCGCCCGCTGGTTCATCCAGCTGGAGAACACCGCCCCGACCGCGCCCCACAGCTGTTCGCGCGGATCATCGGGGAACGGGCGGCCCAGCTTTTCCTGCACCTTGCCCTTATAGGCGGAGACCAGTTCCTTCCAGTCATCGGCCTGAAGCTCGGTATCAAGATCATAGCCGCGGTCAGACTTCAGGTCTTCCAGCAGTTCCTCGAAGTGATGATGGTCGATGCCCAGCACCACGTCGGAATACATCTGGATGAAGCGGCGGTAGCTGTCCCAGCCGAAGCGGGCATCGCCGGAAGAGGCGATCAGCCCGGCGACGGTGACATCGTTCAGGCCAAGGTTCAGCACAGTGTCCATCATGCCCGGCATCGACGCCCGCGCCCCGGAACGGACCGACACCAGCAAGGGGTTGGTCGCATTGCCAAACCCGGCCCCCATGATCTGTTCGATATGGGCAATCCCGGCCTCGACGGCGGCGGTCAGCTCCGCCGGATACTGGCGGCCATTGGCGTAATAGTGGGTGCAGACTTCGGTCGTGATGGTAAACCCGGCAGGCACCGGCAGACCAATGGCGGACATTTCCGCCAGATTGGCACCCTTCCCCCCCAGAAGGTTCTTCATCTCGGCCCGCCCTTCAGCGCGGCCATCCCCGAACGTGTAAACCCACTTGGACATGTCTGTTTCCTCATTAGAGCATCGGACGCAAAAGTGGAGTCCGGTTTTGCGTAAACCGATGCGACACATCAAATCTTCAGGACCCGGGGCATCACCCCGCAACAGAACCTTGGTGCTGCGGCCCCCGGATGGAACAATGGCCGGGGCACGCCGCCCCGGCCATCAGACCTTATCCCTCGACTTTGGCGAAGTCGGCAATCTGCCCCATCACCGCGCCAATGGCCGACAGCAGCCTCAGGCGGTTGCGGCGCAGGGCGGGATCCTCGGCATTGACCGTCACCTTTTCGAAGAAGGCATCAACCGGGCCACGCAGACCGCTCAGGGCCGTCATCGCCGCCTCGAAGTCCTCTGCCGTCAGAGCGGCGGAAACCTGCGGGGTGATCGCCGACAGGGTGGCATGCAGGGCCTTTTCCTCGTCCAGCGCCAGCACGGCGGCATCCGCCGCGCCATCGTGCGGACCATCCTTCTTGTCCTCAATCCGGACGATGTTCATCGCCCGGCGGTAGGCGGCCAGAAGGTTGGCACCGTCTTCGCTGCCCAGCAGACCGGACAGGGCCTGAACCCGCTTCAGCAGGCGGACCAGATCATCTTCCCCGCCCAGCGCGAACACCGCCGAGATCAGGTCGTGCCGCACGCCCTGTTCCTTCAGGAACACCTTCAGGCGGTCGGCGAAGAACTCCAGAAGGTCGCCCGGAATGGCGGCCTTGTCGGCACTGAAGGCGGCGGTGTGCCCGGCGACGGCCGCCGAAAACACCGGCAGCAGCGGCAGGCGCAGACCGTTTTCCAGAATCAGGCGGATCACCCCCAGCGCGGCCCGGCGCAGGGCAAACGGATCCTTCGATCCGGTCGGCTTTTCGCCGATGCCCCAGAACCCGGCGAGGGTATCAATCTTGTCGGCCAGCGCCACACACACCGATACCGGCGCGGTCGGGCAGCGGTCCGACGGCCCGAGCGGGCTGTAGTGATCGGCAATGGCTTCCGCCACCGCTTCAGCTTCGCCATCGTTGCGGGCGTAGTAGCGGCCCATCACCCCTTGCAGCTCGGGGAATTCCCCGACCATGCCGGTGGAGAGGTCAGCCTTGGCCAGCACCGCCGCCCGGTCCACCTGCGCCGCATCGGCACCGGTGGCCTTGGCGATCACCGCCGCCAGAGCCCGGATGCGTTCGACCTTTTCAAAGTCGGTGCCGAGTCTGGCATGGAAAATACGCTCTTTCAGCTTGTCCACCCGGCTGTCGAGGCGCTGTTTGCGGTCCTGATCCCAGAAGAACTTGGCATCGGACAGACGGGCGCGCAGCACGCGCTCGTTCCCGGCAATGATCCGGGCACCGTTGTCATCGGTGATCATGTTCGACACGACGATGAAGTACGGGGCCAGCGTGCCATCGGCCTTCAGGGTGGAGAAATACTTCTGGTGCGCCCGCATGGAGGTTGACAGCACTTCGCCCGGCACATCCATGAAAGCATCGTCGATGCGGCCCATCAGCAGCACCGGCCATTCGACCAGCCCCGCCACCTCGCGCAGCAGCCCTTCATCGGGCTTCACGGTCACGCCCTTGCCCTCGGCCAGACGGATCGCTTCCCCGGCGATCAGCTCCATCCGTTCTTCCGGATCAAGGCGGACCTTCGCATTGCGCAGCCTGGCGGCGTAATCCGCAAAGCCGGAGACAGAGACCGTTTCCGGCCCATGGAAGCGGTGGCCCCGGGTGGTGTTGCCCGCCACGCGGTTGGCAAACGACACCGGCACCACCTCTTCCCCGAACAGGCACAGGATCGACTGCAACGGGCGCACCCAGCGCTGCGGCTTATCGGCCCAGCGCATGGATTTCGGCCACGGGAAGGCGGCCAGCGCCCCTTCAATCACATCCTTCAGCACCTCGACCGTCGGGCGGCCCTTGGTCTCGACGGTGACGAACAGGAAGGTCCCCTTCGGGGTTTCGCGGCGTTCACACTGGTCCAGCGTCACGTTATTGGCGGTCAGGAAGCCCTGAAGCGCCTTTTCCGGCGCATCGGCACGCGGGCCCCGGCGTTCTTCCGACACATCCGGGGTGGCGTCGGGCAGACCGTCGAGGGTCAGCACCAGACGGCGCGGGGTGACATAGGTTTTGCCCGCCAGCCCGTCGAACCCGGCCTTGGCCAGCCCGTCGCGGACCAGACGGTCGAGAGCCTCGGCGGCCCCCGCCTGCATACGGGCAGGGATTTCTTCGGACAGCAGTTCCAGCAGCAGAGATTTGGTCATTGGTCTTATCCTTCCGCCTGCTGGTCGAGATGGCCGCGCGCGGCCAGCCAGCCTTCACAGCACCCCTTGGCCAGCGCCCGCACCCGCCCGATGTAGGCGGCGCGTTCGGTGACGGAGATGACGCCGCGGGCGTCCAGCAGGTTAAAGCGGTGCGAAGCCTTGATGCACTGGTCATAGGCCGGCAGCGGCAGCCCGGCCTTCAGCAGGGACTGGCACTCGGCCTCGGCATCCTTGAAATGCTGCAACAGCATGTCGGTGTCGGCATGGCTGAAGTTGTGGTGGGAATATTCGACCTCGGCCTGCTTGAACACATCGCCGTAGGTGACGCCCTGACCGTTGAAATCAAGGTCATAGACGTTTTCAACGCCCTGAATGTACATGGCCAGACGTTCCAGCCCGTAGGTGATTTCCGCCGGAACCGGATTGCATTCAAAGCCGCCGACCTGCTGGAAATAAGTGAACTGGGTGACTTCCATGCCGTCACACCACACTTCCCAGCCAAGGCCCCAGGCGCCGAGCGTCGGGCTTTCCCAGTCGTCCTCGACAAAGCGGATATCGTGCTGAAGCGGATCAATCCCCAGCGCCCGCAGGGAATCCAGATACAGCTCCTGAATGTTTTCAGGCGACGGCTTCATGATCACCTGAAACTGGTAATAATGCTGGAGGCGGTTCGGGTTTTCCCCATACCGGCCATCGGTCGGGCGGCGCGACGGCTGCACATAGGCCGCGTTCCAGCGCTCCGGACCCAGTGCCCGCAGGGTGGTGGCCGGGTGAAAGGTCCCCGCGCCGACTTCCATGTCATAGGGCTGTAGGATCACGCACCCCTGATCGGCCCAGAACTGCTGGAGCGTCAGGATCAGCTGCTGAAAACTCTTCGGCTTGGCGTCGGCCATGGAGACGGTTCCGTCTGACTGGATATGAAGGAAATAAAGACTGGGCTGAAAGCTAGCCGCCCGCCCCCCGGTCCGTCAACTTAGGAACGCCACCGCCCCCCCGCAGAATCTGTTCTGCCTCAGCGGTGAAAGAGCCATCCGGATGATGCAGCACCACACCGGGATGCAGGGTCAGCGGGGCACGGCTGCCCTTGCGGCCGGTGATCAGCACCCGTTTGGCCGCCACCCCGGGCTTCGGCCACAGGGGAATGACGGTCAGGGCCCCGACCTTCCCTTCCGCTGACAGGGCGGCCAGAATATCGCCGGTCCGGTCGGCCCGGTGCACCACCGCCACCTGCCCCTGCGGGGCCAGACAGCGGACACAGAAGGCCAGCCACTGCGCCAGCGGCACCGCTTCCATATGGGCTCCGGCCCGTCCGGCATCGGAGGGGACCGTCCCCGGACCATGATAGGGGGGATTGGTGATGACCCAGTCAAAGGCACTGCCGGGCACCGGGGCCGGGCGGGCGGTGACATCGCCCTCCACCACCCCGGCCCGCTCGGTCCAACTGTTCAGGGCCAGCATCCGCCGGGCCAGCGCCGCATGCGGGGGATAGATCTCCAGCCCGGTCCCCCGGATCTCCGGGCAGCGGGCGAGAACACAGCCGAGCGCCGCCCCGGTGCCGACGCCGACATCCAGCACCCGCCCCTGCGCCAGCGCCGGGACACAGGCCGCCAGCAGCACCGGGTCAATCGCCACCCGGTACCCATCCACCGGCTGCACCAGCTGCACCCTCCCGTCCAGCAGGGTGCAGGGGGTTACCGCGGAGTCGTCCACCGGATCAGCCATGGACCTTCATAAAGTCCGAATAGACCCGGCGGGCTTCCTGCTCCTGATCCGCAGGGACCATCAGGCGGCGGGCAACCATGCCGATCCCGCCGAAAGCGGCACTGGAACAGCCGTCAAGGATCACCGTGTCGATATGGTTAACCGTCAGTTCAACCTCCAGCGCGGAGAGCAGTACCACATCATTGGTCCGCAGAATTTCGATCATGTCCGCTCCTCCTCCCCGCTTCACACCCGACAACGCCGGGGTTCACTCCGGCCCCTATCCTGCCCCCGCACCGGCCCGTTATGCCGGGGCCCTGTGCCTATCCCTGTGCCTATCCCTGTGCCTATAAGGTCACAGGGGGAGGCCATCCGCCGTCACAACCGCACCGACTCCGGGCCCGACGCCCCTGTCATGGCTTTGCGGCTTGACCGCACCGGGGGGCCAAACCTATTCTCCCGACGCCGGACGCCCGGGTCTCTGCGGGCCGCGCGGCGCTCTGTACTGTTTATTGTATCAGGATCAGCCGTGACCAGCACAGTTTCTGCCGCCCCCGTTTCCGCCGCCCCGCTTACCGGAACCGACGCCCTCAACCAGCTGGTTGATCTGGTGGCCGCCGACATGCTGCGCGTCAACGAAACCATCATTGCCCGCATGCACAGCCCGGTGGCGCTGATCCCGCAGCTGGCCGGGCATCTGGTGGCGGCGGGCGGCAAGCGCCTGCGCCCGATGCTGACACTGGCCGCCGCCGACCTGTGCGGCTACCGTGGCGATGACCACGTCAAGCTGGCAACCTGCGTGGAATTCATCCACACCGCCACCCTGCTGCATGATGATGTCGTTGATGAAAGCCTGCTGCGGCGGGGTCAGGCCAGCGCCAACGCCCTGTTCGGCAACAAGCCGAGCGTTCTGGTCGGTGACTTCCTGTTCTCCCGCGCGTTTGAGCTGATGGTGGAGCCGGGGAACCTGAAGGTTCTCGAGATTCTCTCCCGGGCCTCCCGCGTGATTGCGGAAGGCGAAGTGCAGCAGCTGATTACCGCTAACGACATTGCCACCACCGAAGCCTCCTATCTGGAAGTGATTCAGGGCAAAACCGCCGAGCTGTTCGCCGCCGCCTGTCAGGTCGGGGCCGAGGTTGCCGGGAAGACCGGATCCCCGGCCAAGGCCCTGCATGATTACGGCATGGCTCTGGGCATCGCCTTCCAGCTGGTGGACGATTACCTCGACTATTCCGCCAATCAGGAAAAGCTGGGCAAGACCGTCGGCGACGACTTCCGGGAGGGCAAGATCACCCTGCCGGTGATCCTTGCCGTTGCGCAGGCCGATGAGGCGGAACGCACCTTCTGGGCCCGGACCATGGAAGCGCTGGAACAGACCGACGACGATCTGCCGGACGCCATGCGCCTGATGGAAAAATATGGCACCCTTCAGGCCACCATCGACCGCGCCCGCGCCTATGGCGATGCCGCCAAGGCCAGCCTTGACCAGTTCCCTGACGGACCGATGAAACAGTCCCTGATCGGGATCGTCGATTTCTGCATCGAACGCGCCTACTGACAGACACCCCCGCCCCTTCCGGCGGGGGTTTTGCTTTTCGGCCCCTCCCGGGGGCAAAAGAGACGCCCGGTTTAAAAAAACTGAAAAAGACTCTTGCACCCACCGGATCAGGGCGGTATAAAGCCGCCCTCGACGCCGTTCACGGCAGAGAGACATAAAAATCCGCCGGATCAATTGGTTGCAAAACTGAACGGTCAGACGGAAATCCCGATACCGGAGTGTAGCTCAGCCTGGTAGAGCACTGTCTTCGGGAGGCAGGGGCCGGAGGTTCGAATCCTCTCACTCCGACCAATTAACCCCGTCAAGTCTTCGGCTTGGCGGGGTTTTTGTTTGATCTGACCAGAAATATTACCGTCGGGGCAAAGCTCCTCTTGCGTTCCCGATACCGGAGCGGTATAAAGCCGCCCTCGACGCCGTTCACGGCAACGAGACATAAAAATCCGCCAGATCAATCGGTTGCAATACTGAATGATCAGACGGAAATCACGATACCGGAGTGTAGCTCAGCCTGGTAGAGCACTGTCTTCGGGAGGCAGGGGCCGGAGGTTCGAATCCTCTCACTCCGACCAATTAACCCCGTCAAGTCTTCGGCTTGGCGGGGTTTTCTTTTGCCTTCTTCCAATCCGCACATAACAGCCATGCCGGAAAAGCAGCCTTCCCTCAGGGCAATTCCCGTCCGGCGGTTTCCCTGCACAGGGGCGCATAAAACCTTATTTATTAAAATTTCCTTATTTAATAGGCTGTTCTGGAATATATCTTTAGACATATGCCTGCAACAGATCCCCCTGCCTCTTACGCCCTTCGGCTCATTGACCATAAAGAAAAAAAGGCCAATGGTGCGCGTCACAAAACTGAAGTAATCCGGCACCCCACAGAATTCTGGGCCGGGCAAAGAGCGGCCATGCGGGCACAGAAGAGCATCCGTCCGGCCGTCAGGGGATGACCATGAAATTCCGACTGACTCTCTCGTGGCGGATTGCCGCCATTGTCGTTCTGACCGCCCTCAGCGTGGCCGCAGCAGTGACAGCCGTTAATTCGGTCCTGCTGACCCGGGACGCCGAACGACGCGCCAATGATGCCGTCGAACTGGCCATGCGGGTCGCGTGGAAAGAACTGAAAGATGTCGGAGGTCCCTTCTTCCTCGAAGACGGCCAGATGTGGGCCGGGGAAGCGGTGCTGAACGGCAATAATGCGATTCCCGACCGGATTTCCTCCGTCACCCGGGGGGTTGCCACCGTGTTCATGCGCGACACCCGGATTGCCACCAGCATCCAGAAGAACGATGGCAGCCGCGCGGTCGGCACAGCCCTTGACCGCAATGCCGCCTATGAAGCCACACTGGTCCGGGGGGAGCCGTACCGGGGCACCATCGACATTCTCGGTCAGCCCTACATTGTCGGCTACGACCCGATCCGTGACCGCAACGGCGCGGTGATCGGCATCCTGTTTGTCGGCCAGACCACCGCCGAATTTTATGCCCCGATCCGCCATGCGCAGATCGTCGGTGCCGCCTTCGGGCTGGGGGCCAGCCTGCTGGCGCTGGCCTCCGCCCTGCTGCTGGCCCGGCTGTGGCTGACCGGACCGTTGCTGAAGATCCGGGGCACCATGGGCAATATCGCCGAAGGGAACCTTCAGGCACAGGTCCCGTTCCTCCAGCGGCAGGATGATCTGGGGGATATGGCCCGGGCCCTTGACCTGTTCCGCCAGAATGCCGCCGAAGCCGCGCGCCTGCGCAAGGAACGGGAAGAACAGACCCGTCTGGCCGCCCAACAGCGCCGCGACGACCTGCTGTCCCTCGCCGCCTCCCTCGAAGACCGGGTGCGCACCGCCGTGTCCTCCCTCAAGGACTCCGGGGCCTCCCTGCATGAAACCGCCATCACCCTGAGCGGCACCGCAGACGACACCACCAGCCACAGCGAAACCGCGCTGTCAGGCACCGAGGAAGCCTCTGCCTCCGCCGGGACCGAGCTGACCGCCTCGATCGAAGAAATCTCCCGCCAGAAGCAGAAATCCGCCGCCATTGCCCGCTCCGCCGTTGATGATGCCGCCGCCGTCAGCAGCGAGATTGCCGCCCTGTGCGTGACCGCCACCGAGATCGGGCAGGTTTTGCAGCTGATTCAGGCGATCGCCAATCAGACCAACCTGCTGGCCCTGAATGCCACCATCGAAGCGGCACGGGCCGGGGAAGCCGGACGGGGCTTCACCGTTGTCGCCAATGAAGTGAAGGCACTGGCCGGACAGACCGCGGACGCCGCGCGCGACATCAACACCCGCATCAGCTCGGTGCAGGAGGCCAGTCAGGCCGCTGCGGTGACTGTGGAGCGGATTGTCGGCGTCATCAACACGCTGGAAGAACTGTCCGCTGCCGAAGCCGGGGCCATTGAGCAGCAGCGTGGCGCCACCGAGGAAATCGCCCGCAACGTTGAGCACGTCTCGGTCGGGGCCCGCGATACCGCCCGCAGCATCTCCGGCGTTGCCAGCATGGCCCAGACCACCCGCCAGCTGTCTGAAACCGTTCTGGCGGCCTCAACCACCCTGCTGGAAGACAGCACCGGGCTGGAGCGGAAGGTGGACAGCTTCCTGTCGTGGCTGCGCACTCAGGCCATGGCGGAAACCGCCGAGGAAAAAGCCCCGCAGGGAGGGGACATTGTTCCCCTGCATGCCAGCCGCGCAGCGTCTGCGGCAGGCGGCTCTGCCTGAAAAGACCACACCCCCGGGCACTGGGCTCCGGGGGTGTCAACACCGGTCAGACCGGCAAGGAGATCAGTTGATGCCGCTCAGGCCCTGATTCCGCAGCCGCTCCTGATAGCTGGACAGGAAGGACTGGAAGTTTTCCGCCTGCTTGATGCGGTTGGCAATGGTCCGGTAATCGATCAACCCGCCTTCCGGCGTGGTGGTGATCAGATCAAACGCATTGGCAAACGGCGTTTTCTCCATCGCCCCGATATAGCGGCGGCGCAGTTCAAACACGCCACGCTCGTTCTGCCCCAGCGTCAGGGCCGTGGCCCAGTCCAGCAGCATCCGCGCCTGATTATCGGTCAGGGTCAGGTCCGCCGCCGGTTCCGGCAGCAGGCGGGAGAAGACTTCCGCCACCTTGGGCCAGTTGCGGTCTTTCCAGTAGATTTCCGCCCGCAGCAGATCGGCCTCACGGCTGTCATCCACCTCCAGCAGATCAATCGCATCCGGGCTGCGGCCCATATCGGCCAGCGCCCGTGCCATCAGGCGCTGCCGCTGCCGCTCCAACGGTTGCGGCGTGGTGTCCGGGTTCGAGGTCTTCAGCAGCGACTCGACAGCCTTCTGCGGCTCGCGGTTCAACAGATAAACCAGACCGAGGCGGGTGCCGACCTTAACCTTATCCTGCCCGCTCAGGCGGAATTCGATCTGGCGATCGAGCAGGGCCGCAGCCTGCGGCAGCAGATCCACCCCAACCAGACGGTCGGCCAGACGGCGGATCATCTCATCCCCCTTCGGCCCCGCCGGGGTCAGTTCACGGAACTCTTCATACAAGGCAATGGCCCGGATCGGCGGCAGAGCATCCGCCGCACCGTCGAAGAACAGCTTTTCGAAGGTTTCCCGCATCCGGTTGGCGGCAATCACCGCTTCCTTGCGATCCTCGAAGTAAGATGCCGCCTGCTGCCAGACCCGCAGCGCCTCGCCGAAATCCTGCTTCTGGGTATACAGATCGCCAAGCTGCATCAGCAGCTTGAATTCAAAGTCCCCGCCGCGCCAGGCAAAGCGCAGGCTTTCCAATCCGGCGACCAGTTTGTCCAGAGACAGCTCTTCCAGCCGGTTGCGCAGCATCAGGGCATCATAGATCGCCATCGCCCGGTAATAGCGGTCGGTGGTTTCCGCCACTGTGTCATAGGTGTTCAGCGCCTGATCGAAATTGCCGCGCAGCTCTTCCTGCTTTCCGGACAGATAGCCGATGGCGGCCAGTTCATGGGCGGTGTTATCCGGCACCTTGGCGGCGGTCAGGAAGGTATTGGTCCCAAGGTCATCCCCCGCCGCGACGGTGGCAGTGGCCGCCGTCAGCGCCAGCGGCACCTTGACCCGGCGCGGATACGATCCCAGCAGACTGCCATATTCCCGCATGGTCAGGGCCTGAAGGGCCGGAGCCCCCTGCTCCGCCAGAGCCGCCC
This sequence comes from Novispirillum itersonii, assembly GCF_014205675.1. Lineage (GTDB taxonomy): Bacteria > Pseudomonadota > Alphaproteobacteria > Rhodospirillales > Rhodospirillaceae > Novispirillum > Novispirillum itersonii_A. Next base: position 38,133 of record NZ_JACIIX010000002.1, on the reverse strand, counting down.
CGCGCCAGAAGGCCGCCTCCTCCACCCCGGACAGGCTGGAATGGCTGAGGTCATCCACCGCCTCGCCATAACGGCCCATGGCATAGTTGGAGACCCCGCGCAGGGCCCGGAAGGCGGCCGTCTGCTCGATTTCCGGCTGGTCGGTCAGCATCGTCCGCAGCACCCCGAGGGCTTCCGCCTCGTAACCGTGCGCAAAGAAGAAGCGCGCCAGATCCAGCCGGGCATTGGTCCGCCGCCCGCCGGGGGCGTTGGCCACCGCAATCTGCAACAGCTGGCGGTTCTTCAGGAAATCCGACTCCGGCCCATGCATCCAGGTGTCGATATCCAGCACCCGGTGCAGGTTGGTCTTGGTCCCCACCGCCGCCAGTGTCCGCATCTGCGTCAGATCCGGCGAGAAGGTCAGGCCGGTCCCCGGCTGCGTCATTTCAACGCCGGACCGGCTGGAATTGACGACAATCCCATCGGTATGGGGTTCGACCAAAATACCCTGCACCGTCACCGGCAGATCAAGATCCGGGTAGCGGAAGGTCGGGAAAATACCGCTGCCGGTCGGAATCACCGGGACGGCAATGAAGCGGTCCCCGACTTCCGGATCTTCCAGCACCATCGCCCGGCCCGGATCGGTCACCTGCACCAGAAGGCGCGGCCCGACCGCACTCTTCGACTGGGCCTCAACCGGCAACGGACGGGCCGGGCGCGGCGCCTGATTCATCAGGTCAACCACCCACAGCTGCCCTTCCCGGCGGACGGACGGATTGAATCCCGGCTCAATCAGCATCCGCACCACGGTGGCGGTCTTGCTCGGCACCTGTTCCACATGCAGGACGAGACCACCGCCCAGCCGCTTCAGCAGGCCGACATCCACTTCAGACGGGCGGTCAAACACCGCCCACAGCCAGCCACCACGCCAGAAAACGGCGGCGCCGGTCGGCTCATTCCACGGGAAACTCAGACTGGCAACCCGGGAGTCATTGGCCTGCGGCACCGGTTGCAGCGGGGGACTGGCCAGAGGCTCCGATCCATCGGCCTGCTGATCCGGCACCGGCTGCACCGGGTTGCCCGGCCCCGGACGGTTCATCCCCAGCTTATCGCGCATCAGCTGTTCCAGCGCCGCCGCTGCCGGACTGATCGCCGGGGCTTCCCCGGTCGCCGGGGGCTTGGTGGCAGGCGCTGCCGCAACAGCCGCAGGCGGTGTCACCGCAGAGGCCGGAGCAGGAGCCGCAGCCTGCGGGGCGGCGGCGGGGGCAGACGCCACCGGTGTCTCTGCCGCCGGAGGGGCCGCCGGAGGAGCCACCGGATGTTCCTTCGGTGTCGCCTGACCATTGGGGGCCGTCACATCGACCTGAACCCGGTTGCCGGTCGCTGAATGCCGCATCTTTCCCTGCGGCGGCAACGGGATATCCACCACCAGCGTTTTCGGCGTGGTCGTCGCGGTGAACCCTTGCATCGAATCGGGCAGATGCGAGCGCACCGCCGCAACATCCACCACCGCCGGGCGCTGGAAGGTAAAGCGGCTGCGGTCGGGCAGAAGCTCCACCCGGTATTTGGTGTCTTTCGGCCACTCGAATGTCAGACGGGTGCCGCCCTGCTGCTCCGCCACCGTCACCGGCAGCGTGTTCCCGGCGGGCTTCGTCGCCTTCGGGTCAGCGACCTTCGGATCGGCTGCCTTGCTGTCTGCCGCTTTCGCTTCGGCAGGTTTACTGTCCTGCCCTTTGGCATCCGGGGCGGCCTTGGTCTCGGCCGGTTTGGCATCTGCCACTTTCTCAGCAGGCGCGTCCGCATCCTCGCGGCTCTTCCGCAGATCCAGCACCACTGACTTGCCGGAGGTGAAGGCCTTGGGGGCGAAGTCCCCTTTCAGGTCAAACGTCACCGTCTTGCGGTCGGGACTCAGACGGGCCCCGGAGACGTATTCGCCGAGGCTGCGGGCAACCTTGGCCGGATCATCCTGCACCGGCTGATCGAAGGTGATGATCACCTTGCCTTTTTCGACGGATGCCGAATAGCCGACCGTGCCGTTCCAGTCGAAGACCACACGGCCATAATCCTTATGCGGGGCCGAGCGGATCTGTGCCGCCTGAACATCCTCAGCCACACCAAAACCGGCCAGAACAGCCAGCGCCACACCAAGCCGCAGCGACAGCCGGTGTTTTGCGGCACCATGGGCCGTTGAAGGAACACGGATCATCGGAAAGAACCGGACCGGAGACATCAGCCATCCCTCCCCGGCAGGACGAGAAGATCAACCCGGCGGGCCAGCGCCGCCCCGGTATCCGCACTGACGCTCTGCTCCGGCGGGGTTGCCGGAAGCGGTCTGCTGTCACCATACCCGAGAATCAGCGGATGCCCCGGATAGCCATGGGCCACCAGCATGGCCGCAACCGATGCGGCACGGGCCAGAGACAGCTCCCACGCGGAAAGCCCGGAGGGCGACAGCGGCAGGGGCTCCGCATGCCCGGCGACGGCAACCCGGTTGCTCAGACGGGACAGGACCGAAGCCAGCTCCGCCACCGCTGCGGCAGCATCCGGCCGGGGCATGGTTTCTCCGGGAGGGAACAGAAGGTCACCGGGGAGAGAAATCACAAGCTGGCCTTCCTGTTCCGTCAGCAACATGTCTTTCAGGGCCGGGGACTGATCGCGGGTCTGCTCCAGAACCAGACGCAGATACGACAGATTGGAGGCCGGGGCGGTCCGGGCGGCCGTCAGGGCCGGTTCCGGCGCCGGGCGCAGCGCCAGCCGAGGCTTCACGTTTCCGGGGTTCAGGGTCTGGGCAATACTTCCCACCGCTGCCGCAAGATCCCGGGTCCGGGGCGTATTCGTCGCGTAAAGCATCAGAAAGAAAACCAAAATCAGCAGGATCAGATCACAGAACGTCAGCACCCACGCGCTCCCCAGCCCCCCTTCGCTGAGGGGCGGCCGTGCGGCGGCAGCGGTGAAGACTGAATCATTCATAATGCTCTGACCGTATCCTGTTAACCCGACGACCGGGCATCACCGCGCTCTATTACTACACCACCCCGGCACCATACCACCGCCGGAGTCTGTTAACGGCCAGACGCCCGCAGCCGGAACACCAACCGGATTTCGTCCGGCAACCCGGGATCAACACCAACCGCCACCGTCTGCGGAGAGGCTCCGCGGCCAATGGTCAGCCGGGCAAAGGTCCCGGCCCGCGACAGCGCCAGCGCCATCCGCGACCGGCTGATCTGGCGGGGGTCGCTTCCCCCATCAACGCCAGCCTCCTCCCCGCCCCCGGGGGATGAAACGTTGCCAACCATATCACCGAGCAAACTTTTCGTGGAATCGTAATCGGTTCCAACCCGAAATTCCATCTCGTAGACAAGTCCGGGCGGAGGTGATGCCAACAGTGCCACCAAACGGTCAACAAGTTCTTCACGCCCCGGGCGAATACGGGCATTTTCGGAGAAAAACAAGGCATCTGCCCGCATCCGCGCTTCCAGAACATCGTCGGCGAGCATGATCAGGGTCGCCGTCGGAACGGCAACCGAGATCGCATCAGCCAGCTGCTTCTGATAAGGCGATTGGGAGAGACTGCGGTCCGCCGGGCGGGTCGGAGTCCGCATGCCGGGAAGGGAAAGGCGGGCCGACTCCGGATCCCCCACCAGCCCGGTCTCCGGCATCCGCAGCGGAGACCCATTCCGGGTGGTCGGGGCAGGAACAGCTTTCGCCGGATCCTGAAAATGACGGGAGACACTGCCCATGACGGTCTGGGTCTGGGTCGGCTCGTTCTGCGATAACGCATACAGAACGATGAAAAAGGCGAGCAGGATAATAAAGACAGACAGATAGAGCGTAATAATAGTCCGCCCCCGCGACCGATCCGGAGTCGCGGGGGCGGAAGACATGTCATCTGTCTGCTGGGGATGAACCGTAAAGTACACCGGGCCTCACACTCTCTCAGGCATCCACACTCATGCCATGGAGCATCCCGCAGCACCCTTAATTATTTGTCAAAGCTGGCAAGCAGCGCATCAATATCATCCTGCGCCATCGCCGAGGCGGACGACTGCGGCCCATTGAGCAGGCCGGTATCGCCATCGCGGTCACCGACAGCGGCAGCCTGCTGACGACCGTAGTTTCCGGCAGCCTGCACATCCGTCGGATTCGAAGCGGCACGGGCCGCCGCCAATGTTTCCGGATCGAAGGCCTTGATCAGATTGTCGACACGGTCTTCGATGCTTTTCAGCATCCGCACCACCTTGGTGATGCGCTGGCCGGTCAGATCCTGAAACGAACAGGCTTCATAGATCATCGTGGTGGCATCCATCAGCCGCCCCGACGCATCCCCGTCAACCTCTCCGGCCACCGCTTCAATCACTTCCGTCGCATCCATGATGGCACCGGTCGCGTTTTCTGTGGCCTGAACAATGGCGTCGAGCTCGTCAGCGGCGGTCGGAAGGAATTCTTCCCGGATATCGGTCGGATTCAGCGACGCGATTTCCTGCTTAGCCTGCTGAATGTACCGGGACAGGCCTTCCAGCTCCTGATAGAGCCGCATGTCCTCGGCGGTCAGCTCGCCGCCGAGTGACCCCAGAATATCCCCGACAATAATACCGATGCGGTCAACCGGGACCGCATCGCCCTGACGGCGGCGGATATCCGAAACACAGTTTGCGATTGAAGCCTGAAGCCCCGACCCCGGAGCAGTACCATTAGCTGCCATAACCACGATCCTCCCAGGATTCCCCTGCTCTGCCCCCCGCAGAGACCGGCAACAGATCCGATTTAAAAAAAGTATCCTGCTTATGGATCCGGCACCAGCCCCTTAAACTGGCAGGGCACAGCGACTGATACACGCACAAGGGGCACCCCCCTCTCCGGCCTTGCAGACCATGCTCTTCCGGTATGGGAAAACATCACCGAAGAAGCGTTGAGACAGCCCCTGCCGGATGATGCCATACGCAGAAAGAACAACAGCGGCAGAGAGACCCTGCCGCTGCTTACTGTCCGCGAAACCCGATCAGAAGTCCCCGAGGACGCTGACCATCTTCGACTTCAGCGTTTCCGCGTTGAACGGCTTCACGATGTAGTTGGAAACACCGGCTTCCTTCGCGGCGATCACGTTCTCGGACTTGGATTCCGCAGTGACCATGATGAACGGCAGAGCCTTCAGCTTGGCATCCGCCCGCACTTCGCGCAGCAGCTGCAAGCCGGTCATCGGCTCCATGTTCCAGTCGGAGATCACCAGACCGTAGGTCTGGCCCGAACGGAGCTGCTGCAGCGCCATGCTGCCGTCAGTGGCTTCGTCGATATTGTTAAAGCCAAGTTGCTTAAGCAGATTGCGGATGATGCGCAGCATCGTCTTATAGTCATCCACAATCAGGATGTTCATGTTCTTATCGACAGCCATCTGACACTCCGTTCATGACAGCCCTAGGGCAGCCATCGCTTTTGCAGAACACAGTTCCGCCTTGTTTTTAAAGGAGTCAGGGGGCCACACGCAACCCCTTTCCCCGCTCAACCCCCCAAAACCGCCCCCTCACTGACCAGGGAGTGGAATTTTGCGGCGCTTGCTCAATTCCGCGGTGAGGATCCGGGCCTTGGCCGGATCCATCGCTGCCAGAATCGAGGCAGACTTCGCTTCCTTCATGTTTTCCATGATCGTGAGAAGAATGTCCATCTCAAGATCATTGAAAATTGCAGCAGCCTCAACCGGCTTCATTGCCGCATAGATCTTCACCAGCTGGTTGATGCGCTCCAGTTCCTGCGCATCATGCTTTTTCAGCAGGTCCTTAATCGTATTTTCAAGTGTACGCATATCAGTGACCTTAGCGTCAATACGCTGTTCGGCCGCTTTTAACAAATTCTCGCGGGTCTCAAGTTCCCGTTCGCGCTTATCCATCACTTCCCGGCGTTCCGCCAGTTTTTGCAGCACGTCAATTTCCGTCTGGGTCAGGTTGACCGGATCCTTCAGTGGATCACAGGCCCCTCCGCTGGTAATCGACGTCGGCCCGGACGGAGCCGGTGTCCCTTCCCCGCCCTGCGCCAGCTGAATGCGGGGCCCCGACTGGACCGCCAGCATCGCCGCAGGCGGTGACGTCAGCGGCAGCGGCGGCGTGACCGAGGTCGAGGCCTGCTGGGCAAAGGCCTGATTCTGCCCCACCTGAAGGCTCTCGGGCAGAGACTGCGCATCCTGCCACAGGCTTCCCAGCCGGGCCGACAGCATCAGAACGGAAGCAAAGATCACCAGCGGCAGCAGGCGGACCCGGGGACTCCGCGCCATCACAACTGCTGCGGGAGCCTTCCCGCCTGACAGCGGCGCCGAGAGCGGGGCTTCACCATCCACGCTGACCATACCGATACCGGACAGAGCAACACCCTCCGAACCGGCGGCCGCCGCTTTGGAGTTGTTAGCCCGGGATCCGGGCGGAGTGTTGTTACCCACGGGCGGTATCTGCTTCGCCATTCTTGCGTCCTGTCAGGAAACCCTGTCTACCACACCGCCCGGGGAATGCCATTCTGCGCAGCGCCCGGGTGGCACACTTTATCCTTCACCGCGCCGACTGCAAGGCCCGCAGCAATTCCCGCTCTGCCTCAGACCGCTCGTCATCACCGAAACCCTGCTTCGAGGGCGAAGCCCCGGCTGAAGGCGTTTCAGACGCCAAAGCCGCCCCCAGCGAAGACGCCCCCAGCGCCGCAGAGGCGGGACGCGACGGACGCGGAGCCACGGGAGCAGCCGTCGCAGGGCGGGCCGGGGCCGGAGCCGCCGGACGGGTTGCCACAGGGCGAGGCGGAGCCGCAGGACGCGAAGCGGCAGACGGAGCCGCCCCCGACATCGCCGACGGCCGCGGACGCATGTCCGGCGCGGCTGTCAGCGGCACTTCAGCAGCAGCGGCCTTGGTCGCAGCGGCAACAGCCTCCATCGCCACCCGCTCGGCAGCGGCCGCAGCACTTTCAACATCCATGAACGCCGGCGGCGTCACCGCCCGGCCAGCGCTGGCTGCCGGAGGAACTGTGGCAACCGACGGCGCGGCACCGGTGCTGACCGGCCCGTTATCCCGGGCGGTCCGCACCGCGCCTTCAAGGCGGTCAGCGGCCTGACCGGCACGCTCCACCATGAACGCCAGATCATCCCGGAGCAGCTGCGCCCGCTCCACGCGTTCCTGCAAGGCCTTGGACGCTTCCTCGCTGGCTTTGCGCAGACGGGGAATCCCGCTTTCAGCCCGCAGGGTCGCTTCATTGAAGGCAGCAATCAGCCGCCCCAGTTCCTCGCGGTTTTTACGCAGGGCAGACAGGCGGCTGTTCAGGATGACGGCGAAAACAATCGTCGGCACCAGCAACGCCACCACAACGACATCAAGGATGAGCGAAATGGTCATGGCATCAGCCCTTCTGCCGCTTGATCTTGTTATCAACGCGGATGGAAATATGGTTCCCCTTACGCCCCATCTGCCCCATGAACAGCGGGACATCGCCGCACCGCAGTTCCACCGGGGAATTCGGGCTGGCATTCAGCATGATCCGGGAACCGATCTGAAGGTTGAGGATATCCTTCAGCGGCAGGATCTGCTCATCCAGCACCGCCTCCATCTCGACCTCGGTAAACCACATCTCTTCCGCAAGGTGGGTTTCCCAGATCGAGTCGCGGCCGAATTTTTCCCCCATGAACATCTGGAGCAGAAGCTCGCGGACCGGTTCAAGGGTGGCATAGGGCAACAACAGCTCAAGACGTCCACCCCGGTCTTCCATGTCGATTCGCAGCTTGGCGACAATCGCGGCATTGGAGGGACGGGAGATGGTGGCAAAACGGGGATTGGTTTCCAGACGGTCGAAACGGAAGGTCACCGGCGACAGCGGATCGAAGGCAGCCGACAGATCGGCCAGCACCACATGGATCATCCGCTCCACCAGATTGCGTTCAATCGTGGTGTAGGGGCGCCCTTCAACGCGCATCGCCGCCGTACCGCGGCGCCCGCCAAGCAACACGTCCACGATCGAGTAGATCAGGGCGCTGTCGACGGTCATCAGACCATAGTTGTCCCACTCCTCGGCCTTGAACACCGTCAGCATCGCCGGAAGCGGGATGGAGTTCAGATAGTCGCCGAAGCGCAGGTTATAAATATTGTCGAGGGACACTTCGACGTTATCGGAGGTGAAGTTACGCAGTGACGTGGACATCATGCGGACCAGACGGTCGAACACGACTTCCAGCATCGGCAGGCGTTCATACGACACCAGTGCCGAGTTCAGGATCGACTGGATCCCGGTTTTCTCGTAGCGCTCATCATCAGAGTCATCGAAGCCAAGCAGGCTGTCGATTTCATCCTGATTCAGCACACGGGTGCTTTCCCGGCCCGAAGAGGACGGAGACGGGAAGTCCGCGAACTCTTCAACGCCGCCACCACCACCGCCGCCCAGCATGGCTTCCCATTCGGCAGCCATCGCATCGGCGTCGTCGATATCGCCCCCATCCCCATCGCCGCCCGCAGCTGCGGGCGCAGGGGCGGCGCCATTGCCGCCTCCGGCCATGGCTTCCCATTCGCGCATCAACGCTTCTTCGTCTTCCGCGGTTCTGGATGCGTCCTGTGGCGTTACCATCGTTTCACCCTCGTCATCCGGTACCCCGCCATCCACCCCGGCCCCTGTGCAGGTCCGGGACGGGCGGTCCGGGTTACTGGATCAGCATTTCCTTAAACAGCACGTCGTTGACTTTCGCCGGACGTACCGCCGCGTTCACCCGCACCAGAAGCTCTTCCCGCAGGCGGTAAATCCCCGCCGCGCCCTGAAGATCTTCCAGCCGCAGTTCCCGCAGATAAATCTGAAAGTTATCGATGATGCGCGGCATCACCGCTTCCACCGCCGGGACATCACCGCCGTTGGACAGTTCCAGACTGACGCGGATTTTCAGGAACGTCCGCTTCCGGCCCTGCCCGTTGATATCAACCAGCATCTCCGGAAGATCATAGAAGATCGTTCCCTGCACCTGACTCGGCGTCTGGCCAGCACCGGCCGACGGCTTCGGAGCCTCAGCCTCAACGGCGGCCTCCTGCTTTTTGCCCCCCAGCAGCGGATCAAGAAGCCCGGCGAAGAAAGCCCCGGCCAGACCGCCGACCAGCAACAGGACCGGCAGCACGATCAGGATCAGCATCTTTTTCTTTTTGCCCGCGCCGCCGCCGGCGTGGCCACCGCCATCGTCGTCGTCGTCGTCGTCGTAGTCTTCTTCAAGATCTTCAGCCATGCTGATCCCCGAGAATGTCTGTCTGTGTCGCGGCCCCTGTCCCCACAGATCAGACGGGGCCGGAAACCGTTTCGGCAGTGCGTTTCAGTCCGGCGCTCCGGGCGGCAGGATCACGCTGATCCCATACGCACGCAAGCGGAGCACACACGGACAGAGCCCGGTGCCCCGGACGTCGTGAGCCCACAGTAGACATCAACTGTTAAGAATGGGTTAGAGCCGCCACCCGGCAAAACCTTCCCACCGCCTTCCTGCGCATCCCGCCACAGACCGCCAGAGACAGGGCCCGGCGATGATCCGGGATGAGAAGAATTCTTTATTGTATTGTTTTTATTGAGTTTTATAAAACCTGGCACGCGATCTGCTTTAGGTTTCAGCACATCATCCCCCCCGGGGTGACACCAGTTAACCGATCCTGGATGGACCTGCGCCATGGAAAATACCGGATACATCGCACTGTCCCGTCAGACCGCCCTGTGGCGGCGCATGGATACCATTGCGAACAATCTGGCGAACATGAACACCACGGGCTACCGTGGGCAGGACATGATGTTCACCGATTATCTGGTGCGCACCCCCAATACGGACTCCGCCTTCCGCGATCAGGTGCGGTTCGTGCAGGACATGGGGCAGGTCAATGACCTGACGCCCGGCCCGCAGAAGACCACTGGCAACAGCATGGACGTGGCCCTTCAGGATGCGGACACCTTCTTCGCGGTGGAAGCCTTCGGCGGCGAGAAGTACACCCGGGCTGGCGGCTTTACTCTGGATGATCAGGGCAAACTGGTGACCCGCGATGGCGCGCCGGTGCTGTCGGAAAACGGCACCCCGATCTTCATCGCCCCCAACGAATCGCAGTTCACCGTCTCTGAAACCGGTACCGTCAGCACCGAAAACGGCGCGATCGCCAAACTGAAGGTCGTGCGGTTCGACAATCCGCAGGCCCTGCGCCGTGTCGGCTCCTCGCTGTGGGAAGCCAACACCGACCAGACTGCCCAGCCCGCCGCCACCGCCCGTGTCGCCCAGGGCTTCCTTGAAAGCTCCAACGTCAACGGAGTCGTGGAAATGACCCGGATGATTGATGTGCAGCGGTCTTACCAGCAGACCCAGAATATCCTCGACCGCGAGGATGAGCGCATCCGCAAGACCATTGATATCTGGACGCGCCGGTCCGCCTGATCCGGCAGCGTTTTCCACCCCAGGATTTAAGATGCGGTCCCCGTCAGCGGAGACCGGCCCCAGATAAGGAAGATAACCATGCGGTCCCTGAACATCGGCGCCTCCGGCATGCTGGCCCAGCAGACCAACGTGGAAGTGATTTCCAACAACATCGCCAACATGAACACCACCGCCTACGCACGGCGTCGGGCGGAGTTCAGCGATCTGCTGTACCAGAACATCCGCCGTCCGGGGTCGACCTCCGCCGACAACGGCAACATCGTTCCGGCCGGTGTGCAGCTGGGCCTTGGCGTGAAGACCAACGCTGTCTACCGCATCAGCGAGCAGGGCAGCATGACCTCCACCGAGAATCCGCTGGATATCGCCATTCAGGGCAAGGGGTACTTCCAGATCCAGCGCCCGGACGGCACCACCGCCTACACCCGTGACGGCTCGTTCCAGCTCAGCCCGGAAGGTCAGATCGTCACCCATGACGGCTATCCGGTGCAGCCGGGGATCACCATCCCGCAGAACGCCGTTCAGGTCACCGTCAACGCCTCCGGCGAAGTGCTGGTCAAGCTGGACGGTCAGGTCAACACCCAGAACGTCGGCCAGTTGCAGCTTGCCACCTTCGCCAACGAAGCGGGCCTTGAGGCGATCGGGCAGAACCTGCTGATCGAAACCCCGGCCTCCGGCGCCCCGGTGACCGCCACCCCCAGCAGCGCCGGATTCGGCACCGTGTTGCAGGGCTTCCTTGAGACCTCCAACGTCAACGTGGTGGCAGAAATTACCGAGCTGATCTCCGCTCAGCGCGCCTACGAAATGAACTCCAAGGTCATCAAAAGCTCCGACGAAATGATGGCAACCCTCAATCAGGTGAAGTAAAGGCTTTCCAACCGACGGCGCCCCTCCCTGAAACCGGAGTCCCCGATCATGATCTCCCTCCGTGCCTCCCGCATCGTTCTGCTTTCCCTGGCCCTGACCGCCCCGCTGGGCGGTACCGCCATGGCCGCAGGATCTCCGGTTGCCGCCGCAGCGCCGGTGGGGGTCAGCGTGCCGCAGGTTCTTCAGGGAACGGCCTACCGGGAGCTGGATGCCACCGCCTCGCCGGTGGTGACCCTGCGCCGGACCGCCGCGATTTCGGGGGATGTGGTCCGACTCGGCGATCTGTTCCAGTCTTCCAGCGGCAAAGCCCTGCCGCAGGAGCAGGAAGCCGTCATGGGGGCCCCTCTGGTCGGCAGCCCGATTGTTCTGGATGCCGTGCGCCTTCAGGCGATTGCCAATAAGTTCGGGCTGATCTGGACCCCGACACAGCCCAACGACAACGCCGTGCTGACCCGGGAAACCACCACCATCGGCAGCACTGAAATTATTGCCGCCCTGCGGCAGGATCTGATCACCCGTGGCATGTCTGAAGAGGCGGAGGTGGAGCTGGGCTCCGGCCTCCAGACCGCCACGATCGCCGCCGGGGAGATGGGCAATATTGCCGTGCTCGACGCCAACTACGACCGGCGTTCTGGCCGCTTCACCGCTCTGGTCCAGACCGGCAGCGGCAATGGCGACACCAAGAAGCTGCGCCTGACCGGCCGCACCATCGACACCGTTACCGTGCCGGTTCTGTCCCGTGCCCTTGGCCGGAAAGACGTGATTCAGGTGCAGGATATTCAATGGACCAAGATGCGCAGCACCGATCTGCGCGACGGCACCGTCCTTGATCCGGAACGCCTGATCGGCCAGACCGCCAAACGCCCGCTGAAGGCTGGTGAACAACTGATGCTACAGGATGTTGAGCGGACTGTTGTCGTCACCAAAGGCCAACCGGTGACCATGGAATTGATCACGCCCTACATGCGTCTCAGCGCCAATGGCATTGCCCTGGATCCCGGCGGGATCGGCGATGTGGTGCAGATCCGCAACCTGCAAAGCAACAAAGTGATCAGTGGCATTGTTACCGGACCGCATCAGGTGCGCGTCACCCCGTTAGGACAGGTGGCTGCGGCACGCTGATCTCTGTAAACTCCGTCACCGAGTCCCCTGCCCCAGAGGCAGGCTTTGGTGTGAGAGCATTTTTGACCCAGGAAACAGGGAAAAAGATTCCCTATTCTCTGGCATGGGGGTTGCATATCCTGTAACCAGATGCGCACACCGGCCACCCGGAGAAGCCCCATGTTTCGCCTGACTGCACAGAAGACCCATCCATCGCCCCGGCGCGCAGGCTCATCCGCCCGCAGGATTGCGGCGCTGCTGTGTCTGAGCACGGCCCTCAGCGGCTGCAATACCCTGCAACGCCTGTCCGAGGTCGGTGACGGCCCCCAGCTCTCCACCATCGAAAATCCGGTCCAGAAGCGCGATTACCGCCCGGTTTCGCTGCCGATGCCCGCGCCGGAAATGTCGCAGCCCAATCCCAACAGCCTGTGGCGCCCCGGTGCCCGCGCCTTCTTCAAAGATCAGCGCGCCGGTCAGGTCGGTGACATCCTGACCATCATCGTCAACATTCAGAGCGAAAAGGCCGAACTGGACAACGCGACGTCCAGCTCCCGCACCGCCGGCGAATCGATGGGGATCCCCAATCTGTTCGGGCTGGAAGCCTCCGCCGCCAAGGTGCTGCCCGACGGGGTCAACCTGAACAGCCTCGCCTCGGCCAATTCCAAGGGATCCCACTCCGGTTCCGGCTCCATCAAGCGCGAAGAAACCATCAAACTGCGGCTTGCCGCGGTGGTTCTTCAGGTGCTGCCCAACGGCAATCTGGTCATCGCCGGGCGGCAGGAAGTGCGGGTCAACGCCGAGCTGCGTGAACTGGCGATCACCGGCGTCATCCGTCCGGAAGATATCCGCTCCGACAACACCATCGACTGGGACAAAATCGCCGAGGCCCGGATCAGCTATGGCGGACGCGGCACCATTTCCGACGTTCAGACCCCGCGCTACGGTCAGCAGATTTTCGACATTATCTTCCCCTTCTGATCCCGCGCCCCCCACCGGACAGACCAAAGCCTCCGCCCTTCCGGTGCGGGGGCTTTTCTTTGCTGTCATCCATGTCGGAACAGACCAATCAGAGGGATACCCCTTTCCCTCGCCGCCCCGGAGGCGCACACTTCTCCCGTCATCTGACCGCCATCGGGCGGTCCCGACAGACAAAGAGGAGAGGGGCATGACCTCCTGGGACGATTACAAGGCGGAGCGCGAAGGGGAAGCGCTGGCGCTGGTTCTGGCGGCGGACGCCATTAACGCCGCCGACGAAACACAGAATGCCGACCGCATCAAAGCGGCCGTCGAGCATAACCTCCAGCTGTGGCTGGCTTTTAAGGCCCTGAGCCTGAGCACCCACAGCGTTTTTCCGGAAAACACCCGCGAGAACATCATCCGCCTTGCTGATTTTGTCAGTTCGGAATGCGTTCTGATGCTCAGCGGGAAGCCGACGGATACCCTGAAAACGATTGCCGAGATCAACATGCAGATCGCCGAGGGGCTTCTTGAAGCCCTCCATAAGACCGAGCAGAAAATTCAGGATGGCCTGACTCACTGACCGGTACGGTGGGACCTCCCCCCAAGATAAAAACCCCGGAGCAGTGTTCCTGCTCCGGGGTTTTTCATCAGCCGGGATGTCTCAGACCCAATCCGCAATCGGAACGGTGGGCCTCAATCGGAACGGTGGGTCCGCTCCATCCGCTCATGACGCTCCTGCGCTTCGATGGACAGGGTGGCGATCGGACGGGCCTCCAGACGGCGGAGGGTAATCGGCTCGCCGGTTTCCTCACAGTACCCGTAGGTCCCGTTGGTCAGCCGTTCCAGCGCCGCATCAATCTTGGAGATCAGCTTGCGGGCGCGGTCCCGGGTCCGCAGCTCCAGCGTCCGGTCCATTTCCGCAGAGGCCCGGTCAGCAAGATCCGGCTCCTGCAGGCCACCTTCCTGAAGATGCTCCAGAGTTTCTTCGGATTCCCGCAGCAGTTCCTGACGCCAGCTCAACAGCTTCTGGCGAAAATATTCCCGCTGCAGATCATTCATGAACGGCTCGTCGTCAGACGGGCGATAATCGGGGGGAAGGGTGACGGTCACAGCAGTCATTGATCAAAAGCCTCCCAAATCCGGCGGGGACTATAGGCGGCAGATGTCACATTCGCAAGTCCGCAGTGTTGACAAAGCCCCAAGACCGTGGATTTGACACGGTTCCGTCATATGCGGTGGACCGGGCGACAGACCTCAAACCCTTATCTCCGGTTGAGTTTGGCCAGCTCCACCTCAGCCCGGAGTTCAATTTCATCAAGAACTGCCGCCAGTTGCGGATCAACCCCCGATTCACGGCGGGTCCGGGCCAGATGCGCCAGAGAGGTCAGGCTGTCTTTGGAGACCTTCCCGTCCAGCACCCCCTGCCGCAGCTCCTCCAGGTGATCCAGCAGCTCTTCACCGCGCTGAATCATACGTTTGCGCGCCCCGCCGCCCGCATCCGGATCAACGGACTGCATGGCCAGAATGCTCTCGATTCCGGCAAGGGTCACCGGAGCGTCAACCGCTGTCGGTCCGTTATCATCCAGAGGCCCCAGATGCCGGGAAAAGGTTCCCCCCGCACCGCGCCCTTTTTCCGTCCGCTTTGCCGGAGCCGTCGTACCTGAGCCAACACCGGAAATCTTCATGATGCCTGAATGCCTTACGCCTTGGGCCGGAACAGGCCACCGGAGCAGCGGCCCACCGCCCCCGACCGGGGGGAGGAATTGATTTTAAGATCTTGATCTATGCCATGAAAGCGGAAACTACCACCCTCCCCCCGGCATATTTTGCCGCCCCTTGCTCCAGACCCGGATCCCATCCGATTTTCCCTGACCGCAATTCTTTCTAAACACTTTGGTTTTAACACTGTGGCACGGGATTCGCATGTGCGGTACGCGCCTGTCTCCTTCGTAAGGAATTTCCCCGGACTGACGGCTGCGTTTCCGAACACCCTGCCCACCCGTGTCACTTTGCCCTTTTGAGAGAAAGCACCTGTCCATGACCGGCATCCGCACTTTCCTCACCACCCTGCTCCGCCCGCTGCTGCCCCGGTCCGGTGCCGCACTCCGGACGCTTGCGGTGGCCGTGGCTGTGACCGCGGCAGCCGTCGGCACCCTGCCGTGCCCGGCGGAAGCAGCCCCGTCCCGCCTGAAAGACATCGCCGATGTCGAAGGCATCCGTGACAACATGCTGATCGGGTATGGTCTGGTGGTTGGCCTGAAGGGCACCGGCGACAACATTGAAAACATGGCCTTCACCAAGGAAAGCCTGATCGGGATGCTGGAACGCCTCGGGGTCAACACCCGTGGGTCCTCCCTGAAATCGAAGAACGTCGCGGCAGTGATGGTGACGGCCAATCTCCACGCCTTTGCCCGTCAGGGCTCGCGGATTGATGTCACCGTCTCGGCGCTCGGCGATGCCAAGAGCCTGATGGGCGGTATGCTGCTGGTGACGCCGCTGATCGGCGCTGACGGCGAGGTTTATGCCGTCTCGCAGGGCACCGTGCAGGTCGGCGGTTTTGAAGCCTCCGGGCAGGCCGCAACCATCACCAAGGGCGTCCCCACCGCAGGCCGGATCCCAAGCGGCGCGATTGTTGAACGGGAAGTGCCGTTCGAGCTGGCATCGATGCAAAGCGTAAACCTTGCGCTGCGCAACCCTGACATCACCACCGCCACCCGGATTTCCGAGGCCGTCAACGCCTACATGGGGGCCCTCAGCGCCCGTGCCACCGACCCCGGTACCGTGCAGGTCGCCGTTCCGCCGGGGCGGTCTCTGATCGAGTTGATGACCGAGCTGGAACAGCTGCGGATCGAACCGGACATGCAGGCCCGGGTGGTGATTGATGAAACCAGCGGCACCATCGTCATCGGCGATAACGTCCGGGTTTCCCGCGTCGCCATCGCCCAGGGCAATCTGACCATCAAGGTCACCGAAAGCCCGCAGGTCAGCCAGCCGAATCCGTTCTCCGCCACCGGTGAGACCGTCACCGTCCCCCGGACCGACATTCAGGTCGATGAACAGGCGGACCGTAAACTGGCGGTGGTTGACGGCGGCGTCAGCCTTCAGGAAGTGGTCAATGGCCTGAATGCCCTCGGCATCGGCCCGCGCGACATGATTACCATCCTTCAGGCCATCAAGGCCTCCGGTGCCCTCCAGGCCGAAATTGAGGTGATGTAAGATGAGCACGATGACGTCTTCTCCCCTCTCCGGCACCGGTCTGGCTGCCGCCACCGAGACGTTGGACACCGCCCGCAGCCGCTCCCGCGCCGCCTCGGCCTATGGTCAGCAGGCCACCGGGAAGGGCAAGTCGGTGGAGGCCACCCGGCAGGCCGCTCAGGAGTTTGTTTCCTTCTTTGCGTCACAGATGATGCAGCCGATGTTTGACGGCATTAAATCGGACGACATGTTTGGCGGTGGTGTCGGTGAGGACACCTGGAAAAGCATGATGATTGACCAGTATGGGAAGGAAATCGCCCGTCAGGACGGGCTCGGCCTGACCGATCAGGTGATGACCGCCATGCTGGAGGCTCAGGAAAAAGCCAACGCCGCCGCGTCCGCAGCGCCGTCCACCGTCACGGAGGGTAACGAATGACCCGGATTACCCGCTCCTCAGGCACCCCGACACGCCCGGCAACCCGTGGGTCCGCAGGCCCGGCCCAGCGGGCTGGCCGTGGGGAGGCCGCCGCCCCGGTGGCAGCCCCCGGCAGATCTGCCGCCGCCGATCCCAATCCGCAGCAACAGCAGCAGCCGGGGCAACCCCGCAGCCGGGCACCGCTGCCTGCCCAGCCCGCCATTAAACTGCCTGACGGGGACCGTCCCGCCGCCATCCTGTTTCTGGTGGAAGAACTGACCACCCAGCTGACGCAGGAAAATCTGGCGCTGGAAAACCGCGCCTTTGATGATCTGCGCGAAGCCCTGCCCCGTAAGCAGGCCCTGACCCGCGCCTATACCGAAATGGTTCTCGGCCTGAAAAAAGACCCGGATCAGGTCAAGGGGCTGGAGCCGGAACGGCGGAATGCCCTGCTGGCCGCCGGGGAAAAACTGGACGAGACCATGCAGAGGAATGAACTCCTTCTGCGGGCCAGTATCAATGCCATCAACAGCTTTATGGGGTCCATCACCTCCGCCCTGCGGGACGCGCAGGAGGCCCAGTCGGCCTCCTACAGCGACCACGGCAAAATGGACAGCAAGAATATCACCGCCCGGGCGCTGGCCGTGGCGTTGAATAAGGAACTCTGAGCGACCGCTCCCACCGGTGCCGGACAGTCCGGCTCTCTCTGACACACGGTTTGGCGCGGAACGGCCAAGGATGCATCTGACATGACCCTCAATCTGGCACTCAACGCAGCGATCAGCGGGCTTCTGACCTCCCAGCGCGGGCTGGATTCGGTCTCTCACAACATCGCCAACGTCAACACCGCAGGCTATTCCCGCAAGATCTTCACCCCGGAAAGCGTGACCCTCGGCGGGTTCGGCGTCGGGGTGCAGACCAGTGAAACCCAGCGCCGGGTTGATGAAACGCTGCGGAAAAGCCTGTGGGCCTCCAGCGGTCAGGCTTCACAGCTGAGCACCGGCAACACCTATTACAAGCAGATGCAGCAGCTGTTCGGTGCCCCGGGGGATGCCACGTCAATCGCCCACCGCATCACCGATCTGGGGACCCAGCTCGAACAGCTGGCCCTGAACTCCCAGCAGTCTTCGATGGCGGATCAGACCGTCCGCAAGGCATCGGAAATCCAGAGTGCCTTCGCCGACCTGTCGAAGCAGTTACAGGGCATGCGGACCAACGCCGATCAGGAAATCGCCACGGCGGTGACGCAGGTCAACAGCTACCTCTCCAGCATCAGTGACCTGAACCAGAAGATCTCCCTCGCCAAGGCCACCGGTCAGGGCGCGGCGGACCTCCAGGACAAGCGTGACACGCTGATGAAGAGCCTGTCAGACCTGATGGACGTGTCCTATTACACGCAGGAAAGCGGGGCGATCACCATCTTCACCGCCTCCGGCACCACCCTGCTGGATAACAACTACCGCAAGATCGACTATGCCGCGACGGCAAACGTTTCACCGTGGGACAGCTTCTCCGCCGGTCAGTTCTCGAAGATGACCATCGGGGCTGCTGACATCACCGGCGATATCCGGTCCGGCAAACTCCGCGCCCTGATCGACATGCGCGACAACGAAGTGCCTGCCCTGCAAAGCCAGATCGACCAGCTGGCCGACACCATGAAAACGGCGCTGAACGCCGCCCACAACCGGGGTACCTCCTACCCGACGCTGAACACGTCGATGATCGGGACCAAAACCTTCATCAAGACCGCCGGTGCGGCGAACCAGACGATGAAACTGACCTCCGGCGACGTCAACATGACGATCTTCAACGCCGACGGCAGTCAGGCCGCCACCACCACCCTGAACACCATCATGCAGGATACTTCACTGGCTCCCGTCGCGCCCGCTCTACCCTCGAACGGTCCGTGGACGATGGATCAGGTGGCGGGGAAAATGCAAAGCTGGTTGCAGGGTCAGGGCCTGACCACCTCCACCGTTGCCGTTGACTCCGATGGCAAGTTCAACATCCAGATCAATTCCAGCGGCAAAGGGCTGGCCTTCCGCGACCAGAAGAGCACCAACATCGGGTCAGATGCCGAAGATGTCGGTATCTCCTTCGATGCCAATGCCGACGGCACCGGGGACCAGACCGTCAAGGGCTTCAGCAACTTCCTTGGCCTGAACGACTTTTACACCAGCGGCGGCAAGAACTGGCAGTGGGAGTCCAACGTGCTGGACGCCACCTATACGGCACCGCAGGCGACCACCCTGTCGTTCTCGTCAGAAACGGACGGTATGAATTTTGGGAACGTGCTGATCATGGCCGGGGATACCCCGACCCAGATTGCCGCACGGATCAACAACACCGCGTCGCTGGCCGGGAAGGTCAAGGCCTCGGTGGTGCCCGATGGCAGCGGATCCCGCGTCCGCATCACCAATCTGGATGGCAGCGAACTCCAGGTCACCCGCACCGGCCCCACCAGTGCCGGGTGGGATACGCTGGGCTTTGATCCGTCTAAATCCGGCATGGCCCAGACCATGCAGGTCTCAAACAAGCTGACCGTCAATTCCAACCTGCTTCAGCGCGGGGCCTTGCAGTTTAACAGCAACACCGGCGCCTATTATGTCTCCAACGGGGACAACGCCATTGCCAACCAGATGGCGGCGGTGTTCACCACCCTGCAAACCTATGAAGGCGCAGGCGGCCTGAGCACCGGGAAGCTGCGGCTGGCCGACTACGGCGCGGCGATCATTTCCAATGCCTCAAGCCGGGCTGCCGCATCGAAGACCGCCACCGACTACCAGAACAGTCTGACCCAGTCCCTGAGCACCAAGGACGCCGAAATCAGCGCCGTCAACCTTGACGAGGAACTGTCGCAGCTGATGGTGTTCCAGCAGTCTTACGCCGCAGCGGCCAAGGTGATCTCGACCACCAAGCAGATGTTTGATGTGCTGAATGATATTATCCGCTGACACCGTCAGCCGTTTTCCTGAATGACCATAGTGCCCGGGGGTGGGCAAGAAATGCCCCCCCGGCAGATGCTGAAGACGCCCCGGAGGACACACCATGACCCGCGTTACCACATACGCTTCCAATCAGGTCATGCTGAGTAGCATTTTGGATCTGCAGTCGCGGCTGAATGACTCAGCGCTGGCCGTGAACACCGAACGCAAGACCCAGACCTATTCCGGACTGGCCCCGGATGCCTTCCGTCTGGTTAATCTGGAAACGCTGCATGCGGCGACCGATAACTACAATGCGGGCAACAAAACGGCCGAGGTCCGCGTTGCGGCAGCCTCCACCGCCGTGGAAAAAGCCCGTAAGTCGGTGGCGGATTTTCTGGGCAAGCTTCAGGATTTCGCCAAATTCCGCACCGATGCTCCGACCCCGGAGTATCTGGCTCAGGTCACCAGCGTCCGCCAGCAGGCGGTGCAGACGATGGCGAATGTTCAGTACTACATGAACTCCGACATCGACGGGATGTTCCTGTTTTCCGGCGGGAAAACCGATACCGCCCCGGTCAAACTGCCGACCAGCAGCCTGAGCGCCTTCGAGGCCGTGTATAACGGCGGTTCCGTCATGTTCCCGGAAACCAAGGCAGCAGACCTGTTCAACGCCGACTTCCGGGATCTGAAGGTTCAGTTCTCCAACAAGGCCGCCTTCCCGACCGCCACCGAAAACCGTGGTGTCATTGAAATGGACACCGGGGCCGGGGAAACCAAGCGGTTTGTCACCGGTTCGCTGAACAACGCCGCCCCGATCACCTTCGCCACCACGGTGCCCGATCCGGTGACCGGCATTTCCGAAGGCTCGCTCAGCTCCACCAGCTTTGGGGCCTTTGGCACGCTGGAACGCGGGATGACCCTGCTGATCAACAGCGGCACCGCCGCCAATGACGGGGTCTATACGGTGACGGAAGTGTCGCAGGACGGCCGTTACGTCAAGGTGACCCCGCCGCCTGCGGCGGCCGCCACCGACGCCGGCGGCGGATATACCATCAACATCGGTGTCCCGAACGGCACCGTGATGGGAATCGAGAATTCGACCGGCAACAATGCCCCGGTGACGGTCCGCTGGCCTGACAATGCTTCGATTCCGGCGGCGGAGATGACCAAGATCCTGAACGGTGAGATGGTCTATACTACCCCAACCTTCGGCACCACCGGGGCCCAGTCCAACGTCAACGTGGTCAGCTCCGGCTATTATCAGGGCGACACGCTGGCCATGACCCACCGGGTCGATGCCAACCGCACGGTGACGACCGCCGTCACCGCGCAGGACGGGGCCTTCGAGAAGGTGTTCCGCGCCCTTGGCGTCCTCGGTCAGGGAATGCCCAGCACCGGCAACACCGCCAACGACATGCAGGAATTCTATCGCCGTCTGGACCAGACGATGACCCTGCTCGGAGACTCGATGACCCACGGCAACACCGTGCGGGAAGACAGCAATGACATGACCAGCGTGCAGACCACCCTTGGCCTGACGCAGGTGGAGCTGAAGAACGCCCAGACCAACGCCAAGAGCTTCCTGTCCTTTCTGGAAGGCAGCATTGCCGATATCGCCAACGTTGATCTGACCACCGCCGTCACCAAGCTGAACGACGACCAGCGGGCGCTGGAAGCCGCCTACAAAGTGCTGGCGCAGACCAGTAAGCTGAGCCTGAAGGATTACATCTGACACTTCACGAAATATCAGAACCCGTCCGCAAAGTTCCCTATGATTTTCTGTGTCTTGCAATCATGCACATCATGAGGCGGATCATAGTAAGTCGCAGGAAGCCCAGTGGCATCCGCGAGAGGTTCTCGAAGTCTTTGGCGAGGCGGCGGCAGCGGCCCAGCCAACCGAAGGTACGCTCGACGATCCAACGCTTGGGCAGCACCTAGAATCCCTTGACGGTGTCGGAGCGTTTGACGATTTCCAAGTGCCACGCTCCGAGTTCGCGCACCGCCTCCGCCGTGGCCTCTCCCTGATAGCCGCCATCGGCGAAGATCCGCTCGATGAACGGAAACAGACGGCGGGCCTCCTTCAGCACTGGCAACGCACCGCAGCGGTCCTGGACGTCGGCGGGCTGGATATGGGCCGCCAGGATCATGCCGAGCGTGTCGACGACGATGTGCCGTTTCTTGCCTTTGACCTTCTTACCCGCGTCATAGCCCGCCGGATCAATCCGCGCCCCCCTTTTTCCGCACCCTTGACGCTCTGGCTGTCGATGATCGCCGCCATCGGGCTGGCCTCCTTCCCGGCCATCTCGCGGACTTCAACGAACAGCACGTAGTGGATCCGGGCCAGGGTGCCATCCCATTCCCACAGTCCGAGATATTCATGCACGGTGCTCTTGGGCGGTAGATCCTTTGGCAGCGCCCGCCACTGGCAACCGCTCATCAGCACGTAGAACACGCCGTTCAACACCTCACGGACATCTACCGTCCGCTGCCGGCCGCCCCGTTTCGCGCGTGGGAGCAGCGGCTCCACCAGCGCCCACTCATCATCCGTCAGGTCGCTCGGATAGCGCAACCCGGCGCGCTCGTAGACACGCCGGGTTGTGACGTGACGGTATTTACCTGACAGTGGCAGCCACACCGGCCCCCGGTATACCGGGGGCCGGTGTGGCCATGCCGCCCCCGGAAGTGGGTTAGGATGAAGTCGCCAAACTTTGTCCAACGCACACGAGGAAAACCGACATGACCACAGAAAAGAAAGTAGCACGACGGAAGCTCTCTTTGCTCGAATTAGCGCAGGAGCTGGGCAACGTCAGCCGGGCCTGTAAGGTAATGGGCTACTCCCGGCAGCAGTTTTACGAAATCCGGCGCAACTATCAGACCTACGGAGCCGATGGCCTGATTGACCGGATCCCCGGAGCCAGAGGCCCCCACCCCAACCGTGTGGCGGCAGAAATCGAACAGGCTATTCTTTCCCACGCCCTTGACCACCCCTGTCATGGTCCTGTCCGTGTTGCACAGGAACTGGCGCTGCGGGGGCTTCAGGTTTCTTCCGGTGGAGTGCGGGGCGTCTGGATGCGCCACAAGCTCCTGAGCAGGCATGACCGGCTCCTCCGGCTGGAAAAATCCACCGCTGACCGAAAAATAAGCCTGACGGACGAGCAGATCCGCGCCCTTGAACGGTTCTCCCCGGAATTCAGGGAACGCCATATCGAGGCCCCCCATACCGGGGCTCTGGTTGCCGTGGATACCTTTATGGTCGGCAGCCTCAAAGGGGTCGGAAAGGTTTACCTGCAAACGGTCGTCGATTGCCACAGCCGGTATGCCTGGGGGCGCCTGTTCACCACCAAGCTGCCGATCACCGCAGTCCAGACCCTGAACAATGAGGTCCTGCCGACCTTTGAAGAGCATAATGCAAGGATTGATGCCGTACTCAGCGACAATGGCCGCGAATTCTGCGGACGCCCTGACCAGCATCCTTATGAACTTTTCCTTCAGCTTGAAGGGATTGAGCACAAACGGACAAAAGTCTCCCGGCCCCAGTCCAACCGGATCGTGGAGCGCCTCCACAGAACCCTGCTCGACGAGCACTTCCGTGTTGAAGGGCGCAAAACATGGTTTGAAACCGTGGACGAGATGCAAACCGCCCTTGATACTTATCTCATCCACTACAACCAGCGGAGACCACATCAGGGGCGAGGCATGAACGGGCGGACCCCCATCAGCGCCTTTATCCAAGGCATACCTAAACGCGGGCAAGAGGGAGACCAAAAGACGCCCTCCGCCACCACGAAACCGACGGCTGCCTGACCCTACTCCTGAGGCGGAACTGTCAGGTGATTACCATCTCTGTACACGCTTTTTCTTTTAAAAATTATCCGTCAAAAAATTAAATTTTCCCCCAAAACATCCCGAATCATGGCCGCAGAGTGGGGAATAAATTTCTTATGCGGAAAAACCAGAAGATCACAGGGTGAGATTACAGACAGGTCTGAGTATTCCTGATCATTTCTAGATACTCTTAATTTCAATTCCCCGATAGAGACTTCCGTCTCTATTTTATATACGAAATCATAGATACCATCGGCACACATGACACCGATCGGGTGGTTTCCACAAATGATTTCATCCCCCTCCAAAAGCAGCTCCTCCTGACACTCCCTGATCAGAACATCCCGCGGCGAGACGGAGTCCAGTGTCCCAGAGGGCGCAACCTCCCACAGGCCGGGATAGAGAGAGACAAAGGCCCCCCTACGCCCGATCACAAGCCCTTCGGGACAGGTGAGCCCCCCCATCACCCCAAGGGGTACCACTGCCAGCGGTAAAGAGGGATCAAGTCGGGCGGCAAAAAATTCCCGGTACCGACGCTCCTCAATAATCACCTCAGTATCAGACAGTTCGGCAAGCGCATAAACTCGGCCATCGAACATCAGGCGGCCTTCCTCTCTGCACTGCTGGGCCTCCTGCCAGAGGGCGTCCACCTTCTCCTGCACAAAGGATGATAAAGGCACCGCCGGGCGCTCCCTGATAATCACGGGAGACGAAAAGGCCGTAAACCGATATCCTTTCTGCTCTTTTTCCATCGTCGCCTTCTGACCAAGCCTTCCGCAGAAACAGTCTCAACAATTGAGGAACCGTATGACTCAGGCCAATCCCACTATGCGCTTTTCTGTCTGCGCTTCAAAAGAAGAAGAGGCCCGGCTCATCCTGTCATGGCGGAACGACCCGGAAACCCTGCACGCATCCTACCATCAGGATGCCAAAAGCTGGCCCGCGTTTTGGGACAGCTACGCCAGAACCATCGTCAAGGCAGAGATCCCGTCAGTTTTTGCCTCCATTGACGGCAAACCGTTGGCCTTCCTGCGCTTTCGTCCCCATCCGCATCCTGACGGCCTGTCGGGGATGTGCGTTGATCTGTCGGTTGTCCTGGCGCCTGAGATGCGGGGACAGGGCTTTGGAACGGTCATTCTCTCTGAAATTCTGCCCTACCTGCGGGATCGCGGTGTCGATTCCGTTATTGCGGATGTCCGCCGTGACAATGTGGCGTCATACAAAGCCTTCAAGGCGGCGGGATATGGCGAGCCGGTGGCGACCGAACATCGCGTTGACGATACCGGCGAGGTTGTCGCGATCTACCGCTACACGGTTGAACTGACATCCCCCCGCTGGCGACGGGGCGGTGTCTATGTCATCGCAGAAGCGGGATCCAACTGGCGGATGGGTACCCCGGACCGGGACATGGCCATGGCCAAAGCCCTGATTGATGCGGCGGTACAGGCTAAGGCTGACTGCGTTAAGTTTCAGACCTACCGGCCTGAGACCGTGTATGTCAGCAACGCAGGAAAGTCAGACTATCTCGCTGATGCCGGTGTTAAGGAAGACATCTCGGCCATATTCTCTGATCTGGCAATGCCTTACGAGATGATTGAGAGGCTGGCTCAATACTGCCGTTCAAAACAGATCGACTTCATGTCCACAGGATTCTCCCGGCAGGATTTTGCGCAGATTGACCCCTATGTGGCGATCCACAAAATCGCGTCCTACGAGTCAAGCCATCCCCGGCTTCTCGACCTGTGTGCCAAAAGCCAGAAACCTCTGGTCCTGTCCACCGGGGCCGCAACGGAGGAGGATATTGCATGGTCCGTCCAGTACTATCAGGAGCGGGGTGGCCATGACCTGTGCCTGATGCAATGTACCGCCAAATATCCGGCCCCGCTCTCAAGCCTTAACCTCGCCGCCATCCCGTATCTGCGGCAACGCTTCGGAGTACCGGTCGGGCTTTCTGATCACAGCAGAGACCCGGTCATCGGACCGGTCGGAGCCGTTGCGCTTGGGGCCCGCTGCATTGAAAAGCACTATACGCTCAGCAATGCCCTGCCCGGCCCTGACCACAGCTTTGCCATTACCGCAGACGAACTGTCTCTGATGGTCTCGCGCATCCGCGATATGGAAGCAGCTTTCGGCCAGAAGGGCAAGACTGTCCAGAAAGACGAGCAGGAGCTGCGGTCCTTCGCCCGTCGGGGTATACAGGCGATGACGGAGATCCGACCGGGAGATGTCCTGCGGGAAGACATCAATGTCGCCATCCTCCGCCCGGGGAAGCAGACACAGGGCCTGCATCCGAAATGGATGGATACCATCGAAGGCAAAACAGCCACCCGTGCCATTCAGCCCGGAGAGGGCGTACAGACCGGGGACTGGACATAATGACACCCTCACCCGGCCTTCTTCTGGATTTTGACGGCACTCTGGCAGATAGCATCAGCGGCCTGCGGCAGGCTTATCAGTCTTTTGTGACCGATCATGGCGGCACCCCCAGCGACGCGGAATTTGAGACCCTGAATGGCTCTTCCCTGCGGGAAATTGTGGCCAGACTTGCTCTGGCCCACACTATTACCGGGCCCCAAACCGATCTGCTCACCGATTACCGGACCCGGATTCAGTCCGCCTCCGGCTTCTACCAACCCGCCTATGGCGCGGAAGCCCTGCTGCAAGCCGCACAGGACACAGGCTACCGTATTGTTATCGTGACATCCGGATGGCGGCAGCATGTCAGGGCGTGGCTGAAACAGAACGGCCTGCTGCACTACTTCGAAGGCATCATCGGTGCAGAAGACGTTACGGCGACAAAGCCCGCCCCCCAGCCTTATCTACGGGCCCTATCCGCATTCAAGTTCAGTCCCGAAACCTCTCTGGCGGTGGAAGACAGCCGCAATGGGGTAACGGCTGCAGTGTCTGCCGGGCTAAGGACATACATCATCGGTCAGTCCAGCCTCGACAGACAGATAGAAAAGTCTCCCCTGTTTAAGGGGAGACTAAACAGACTGTATGACCTGCGGGAGATCCTGTTAAACGGGCATACTTAAATATATCCCGCTGATATCGCCTTATGGCTCTGCCGGAAGACGGTATCAGCGGGCATGCTCTTTGCGTCAGGCCGTCACTTTGTAGATCGCGTCAAACAGCTTGGCCCCCTTGGTCCCGGAAGAGGCAGTCTTCAGCAGGTTAGCATACGACAACTGCGTCACTGCAGACGAGTCGAGCGCCTGCAGCAGAACGTTAGCCTGCTGCTGAAGGGTCTGCTGCATTTCCTTCGCCTGCTTCTGGGCGTCTTCCTGAATTGACGCCCCCTTAGCATCCAGCTCATCCATCGCTGCTTTTGCCCGGATATCATAAAAATCGGCGACGTCAGCCATACCCTGAAAACGGGCAATCTGAGTATCCAGAGTCGCGGCAAACTGCTCCAGATCCTTCACGGCGCGGTTGCGCCCATCCTCTGTCGCGAGGCCTTCGTAATACCAGACATCCCTCAAAGGCAGACCCGAGGAAGTCATTGTGGCATTGGTATAGGATGTCGGAGTCGCAGCGTCAGGACCGACTGTAAAATTAACGGAACCATCCGGGTTAATTGCGTCCAGCCTGACGCCATTTGTCAGATTGGCTGCCATGTTCTGTTCTTTGTCGCCGCGATACAGCTGCAGAATGTTCTGGCTTCTGTTCACTTTCCAGACATCGGCACCAGAAACCAGACTGTACTTCGGCGCCAGATCACGACCGAATTCAATCTGCTCTGCCCCGGTTGTGCTGATCTTGTAGCTGACCGAGTTGTTCTTGCCATCCCCTTCGGCCAGCAACGGAGTGCGCCCCTGGGCACTGGTCAGCGACGAAACAACCGACTTGACGTACGACTGAAAGGTCGACGCATAGCCTTTGTACATATTCGGGTCCGTGGCGGTATTCGCCCGGTTGACCATCCCCCGCAGGCCGCTGATCATGCTTTTTGCGGACTGCAACGCCGACACTGCCGCCTCAAACTGCGGCTTTGCCTCACCGATGGATGAGCGGACATTTTCCCACTTACTGCGCTCAAGTCCCATCATCGAGACTTTGGCATCCGTCTGGTCGGCAATGATTTTTGTGGCCGCAGTGGCTCGGGCCTGAATGTTATTCTGCAACTGCATCCGCAGCATGCTGGAGCTGCCAAATGTGTCATTCAGGGTCTGCGTCGTCGCGAAAACCATGAGGATTCTCCTCTCAGAAAGGGCACCTCTCTTTAAGAGATGCCTAGGCCACAGTACCACAGGGAACCTGTGGTAGAAAAGACAGTCATCGGCGACCTGATCCCGAGACTCGGAGAAGATCAAGAAAAATGGGCATCCTGCTTTTAGCAGGCATCCCTTAACCCTTTAAAACGAGAGCCTATTTTTCCGCCAAAAAACAGGCTGAACCGAACAATATCCCGGGAGGATTTTTTCCGGCCAGCCACCAATACCATCTTTATTCAAAGTAAGCGATTGGCCGGAACGGATTATCCGGAAGCTCGCACCATTGTAGAAACGCATCATGGCACGTTTGCGCCATGACATCCGCGCAATTGAGTATAGCCGATTTCGCCTCTTCGAAAAACTCTCTCGCATGCTGTTCGTCATCAATCCGGGTCCCAAAGTATGCCGAAATGCGGACCATCGAGCGAATTGAGGTCTCCATCACCAGACAGGCAGGATCTTTCGCAGTCGTCAGTTTCTGCAAAAGGTTATGAACATCCTCAGACAGACGGCGATACGGCGATGCCCCGTATTCAACCGCAGAGACAACATCCTTCAGCTGCCCAACAAACTCTCCCGGCGCCTTAAGAACAGTTTCAGAGCCACGCTCACGAAGCTGATCTGCAAGATCGGAAGGCTTATGGATCTCCAGCTGCGCCCGAATCAGCGTGAAAACCTGCTCTTTCGACATAGCAGGCTCCGGCAACTCAATGTCATAGGAGTCGAGAGGAATAAAGCCATCAATCTTAGCGCCGTCAGAGCAGTTGAAGCGCTCCCCGGCGTGATAAAACAATCCCATAAGACCAAGATAATACCGGCACAGATCAAATAGATGCGTTGAATAAATCGAACCACCAAAGTTGCCCGGCAGAACACGGTCCCGCGACTTTTTCCACCGCTGATCCGAGTCCTCCGGGGCCAACAACGTGTTGCTGTGATAAACAGAGCCGCTGGCATGGTGCCGACTGACATCCTTACTGCCGCAGTCACAGCCAAAGAGGTAGATCGACCCAAACCCGAGACGGATCAGAACCGACAAAGCTGCATTGGCAACAAAGGGGAAGCAGCCGTACTGGGCCTCACTTGGTGACGAGAAGAGATAGGTGCTGCTCAGACCGGCCCTATAATAAAACCACGTTTCAGCAAAGTGGGATGCAACTCCCGGAATAATCGACGTGGTTGCAGCCAGAATAATCTTCGACAGATCAAACTTGCTGGCAAGATCATCAAGAACGACTTTGGTCGCCGGAACGTTTTCATTCTCGACATGAATATCGGGGGTGACCCCGGCCTTCAGCAAGATCCCCAGCGATGTTCCGCAGGACACAATAATCGCCCGGTCAGAAAGCTCCTTCACCCGCTCAATATCAGTATCGAGGGAAGGACCGGCTGCGACAATAAATGCTGGAATGTTCTTCCGAATGAAACCAATTTTCTTCAGAAGAAAGCTGGGAGTCTGTAAAAGATTCCGCGTTGTGTTACAAAGCATGTTCAGCTCATCCTCAAAAAACCCGGAAGATCCGGACTCGGTGAGGAGAATTTTTCTGACAAGCCTGAAGGTATCTTTGATATCGACGGAATAATAATGAGGGTGAATTGTCGTCCCCTCAATAAATTCAGGTCCGGCGGCCCCTGCCAATCGCCGAATACGCTCAGACACCTCTTCCGGGGTAAGCCCCCACAGCACCGTCACTTCGACCTTGCCGTCAGCCTTTCTCTCCAGCAACTCGTGCCAGTTAGCAAAATTGAGGCTATGCTTAATGAATTCCAGTGTTGGTTCGTAAATGATGAAATGCTTTACCTCCTCTGAACTGGTCAGAGCAGGGATATGCAGCCCTAAACCAACACCGAGAATAATTGAAAAGTTGAACTCTTTCTTTCTTTTCTCAGAAAGAAAGATTTTCTTTTCATCAATAAAATCCCGCACCTGATTGACCATCGGAAAAATGACCTTGGTCGGGTTACAGTGCAGGATATTACCGAAAATCAGCTCGCCCGGATCCCCGGGAATGTCGGCCATCTGCCGCTCATTCCAAGACTGAACCGGCTCCGGATACAGAGAAGCCCCACCCAGATCAATGTTGACCGGAACGTCACCATCCCAGACCACGGTTGAAAAAGGCGTGACATCGGACAATGCGTCCCACAGGGCAGGCAGATGACGCTGAATAGCCTCAGCATTGCGGTCATACAAAGAGAGACTGGTCATTCTAAACCCTGTCAGGAAAGCGTCGACAGATGAGCGCGTACAGCACCTTCAATCCGGCTGGCATGACCCGCAAGATCAAACAGATCTGACCCGGCCAGAAGTCCTGCAGAATTTTGCCTGAAGGCTGCCCGCTCATCCTGCGCATCAACCCAATCCCGGACCATCGCAGGCAGGTCACTTATGGTCTCAGCCACGCATGACTGCAACCCGAGAGCCCGCAGGGTCGCCGCAGGCCCCTGCAGATGGCGGGCAGACGGGGAAACTGTCAGACAGGGGATTCCTGCCGCCAGGGCATCAACAACCCATTGGGACGACGGCGAACCATTCGGAAGCACCAACAGAGTGCTGTTCTGGCAGAGCTCCAGACCGGACGCAACATCGACGGCATCGACCCGGTGCGCCAGACCAAACGTACCAAAGCGGTTGAGCAGGCTTGCCCGCACTGCCTCAAGATCATAGCCGCGGTTCTGCACCAGCAGGGTCACCTTCGGCAAGGATGTCAGCGCCACAGCGAGCGAGGCCAGAATTTCGGGGTCAAAATCACGGAAATCACCGGCCAGCCCGATCAGGACATCCGCCCCGTCAGGAACCCCGGAAGGAGCCGGATCCTGCGCCTGCAGCAACGGGAGAGACAACGCGCTGCCAACCGTCTCGGGGAAGAACAGATCCAGATACGGCAGATCAAGCGGATCCGGCAGCCGGCTGATCAGCCCCTGACAGGGTGCAATACGGTTGCACAGCAGAGAGAGGGCCTGCGGATAGCGCAGATCACCGGTGACAATCAGCGCATCCGGTGTTTCGGTGCCGATAACCCGGGCCAGAGTCCGGTCAGACAGACCGCTGACGTCCACCCACGACTGGACCGCGCTCTTATAAACCTCGTTATGGAAGGCACTGAGCGGCCCGATACCAATTCCCACCACGCGACAGGCCGGGGCCGTATGATGGCGCAGAATATCAGCCAGCACAGTCTGTTCCGCAGCCGACCTCAGCGGATCCAGGAAGTAGGCCAGAGTCAGCGTCTCATTGCTCATCGTCGGCATCGCGGGCATCAGCGGAGCCCCCTTGATGCCCTGACGGACCAGTTTCGCCAGACGATGCTGCCGCTCCTTGATTTCCTGCGCCGGAACCGTCGGATCTTCGAGCATATGGTTCAGGGCAAAGGCGTGACGCCCGACATCAGCAGAGTCATGAAGGGTCGAGCGGAACAACGCGTTCGCGCTTCTGAAATCACCGGACTGATGCAGCAATGCCGCCATCAGATCAACGATCTGCATGTTGTCAGGGTGTATCACCCGGGCAGCCCGAAGCATATTCAGTGCCGCATCGACCTCATTCGCCGCTATCAGGCAGCGGACAACACCGATCAAGGCACCCAAGGCTTGGGGAAAGAACGACAGATGAATGCGGAAGCACCGCTCTGCGTCCTCAAGCATACCGGACTGTAAAAGCTGTTCCCCCTTTTTCTCAAAGGGGGCCTCATCGATCTTTACAAACTCAGCGGCGACATCAGGAAGGTGAGGAACCACGAACTCTGTAATCCACGCCTCATCACTGGGGACACTGGCATTCAGCAGCTTGAGGAAATAGGCCGCGTTCTCGAAATGCCCGACACGGGATCCGCAGACCGACAGAATCTGACAGGTCTCTGAGCGATCAGGATTAATGTCATGCGCCGCTGACGCATACTCCCATGCAAGATCCAGAGCCCCCCGCTGTAAACAGGCCAGAGCAATCAACAGATAACAGGCTTCAAGCTGCTCCTTCGGCGCATCTTCAGGCAGCGCATCGATTTCAGCAGCAACGGCATCCTCAAGCTCCCCAAAGTTCACACCATCTTTGTCAAAGAACTTACGCAAGTGATCAATCGAGGAGAATGAGTTTGCCATTTTTACATCCCACAATCACACGGGCTCAACACACAGCGACAGACCCGCCCTATGGTTCCTGAAACACTCAAGCTTCGGAAGACGTTGACGGCCCCTGCCCTTGAGTCTCAGCAGGGCTTTCATCAGCACTGGAAAGGCCACGGCTGATTTCGCGGTTAATGCTGATCAGGCTGTCGAGCAGAGAGGTTTCCCCTTCCGACAAAAACCGCACCGTCTGCTTATCAACAAACGCTGCCAAAGACAGCATATTCGCGCGGATCTCGGTCGGAACCGGACTGGTCGGCTCCAGAAGATCAGCCTGCAGGATGGTCCAGAGGCGCCAGTTCAGGCGTACCGCAGCACGGAGAGCATCCGCATCACCCGATGTCTGCGCTGTCTTGATCCGCACCGCAGCCTGTAGCAGGGCCCAGGCTTCGGTTCTTTGCGGATTCCCAGCCTCAATCGGGGCGTCGTAGTGTTTGAGCAAGGTTTTGTTCGACATTCCGGAGTACCTCTCCTTCGTGAGCAATCAGCTTCCGCGCAGTTTTCATCGCCTGAAAAATATGGCCGCCCTGAACCTGCTGCTGGAGTTCATCAATAATCGGCCGCGCACTGGGTGCAGCCTCGACATAGGGTTCCACAAAGCGTTTAAAAATAGCTTTATACTGTTCCGACTCCTCCGGAAAAATGTACAGGCATTGCAGAGCATAATAAATGCGTGTTGCCGGAGTGCGCGCATCATCCGGCTGCATGATATCCTGATCGCGAAGAATGGATGCCGGATTATGCACAACCAGGGAAGCCGCCCGCCCCGATGCATTTTCGATCACTGCACCATTGATCAGGATTTTCTGGGACGGCTTAATTTGTATTTTCAGGGCCATACCCTATCCTCCAAACACCAAAATACAGGAAGGGGCAGGATTTTACGCCTGTTTCCGCCATATCCGACCCTATAAGACACAGAAGCGCCTTTTACCTATAGCACGGCACCGCGTCATCAAAAGAAAAAAGCCGGGATTTGCATCCCGGCTTTTATAGGTAACAGAACGCCAGATATTAACGGAACAGACCGAGAATACCCTGCTCCTGCTGACCGGCGAACGACAGGGACTGAATGCCCAGCTGCTGGCGGGTCTGCAGAGCGAGGAGGTTTGCACCTTCCTCGTTCAGGTCAGCCAGAGTCAGCTTGTCAGCACCTTCGCTCAGCACGTTGGAGTACGTCTTCGTGAAGTCGAGGCGGACCTGCAGAACGGCAACAGAGTTACCGAACACAGACGCCTTCGCGCGGACGTTGGAAATGGTCTGATCCAGCTTGGCAATGGCGGCATCAGCTTTAGCGTTGAAATCAGCCTGAGCAGTCGCAACACTGAGCGTCACAGCCGACAGGCCAGGAGCAGCCGCAGATGCTTTCATAAGGCCGAGAGCCGCCAAGAACTTACTCTTAACACTGCTGCCAGCAGCAGCGTTAGTAGTAACACCGAGAGCACTGTTACCACCGGAGGCCCTGTACAGACCCACGGAAGCCTTGAAATCGACCCCCTGTACAGTCAGCTTCGAGTCAGTCTTATCAGAGAAAGTGACCGTCAGCTTCGCAGCCGTCGAGTTCAGAAGGTTCTGACCCTGATAGCTGGTATCCTGCACCAGTTTTTCAATCTGCTTGGCCAGTTCGGCAATCTGCTTACCGTTTTCAGCGCGGGTCGCCTTATCGGCAGAACGGGACGCGTTGACAAGACCCTTCATCTGACCGAGGAAGCTTTCGATCTTGTCGGTTGCAGCAACCGTCGCTTTCAGAGCGGAAACGCCCTGATCGATCGAGTCTTTACGGGCAGTCAAGTCAGTCGCGCGGTCGCTGAGGGACTTAGCGGAGAAAAACTTCAACGCATCGTCCACAACAGAGTTAACAGACTTACCGGTGGAAAGGCGGCTCTGGGTCCGCTTCACCAAGTCTGCGGTGTTCTGCAGGGCCATCAGGTTGTTACGGCTGGCAGAGGTAAGGGTAATATCAGCCATGATACTGCTCCGTTTCTCAGAGTATGAAGACCCATTCTTTCTGAATGGGTTCGGTTCAGGACTCCCTGAACGAATCAAATCCTACAGCAGGAATATTCCCGCCGCAACGGAAACGATATGCTCCCGATCAAAAAGCCGTGACGAAATCTTAACCACACCGGGGCAACCTTACGCCCTGCCCAGAAGGTCGGGGCCGGCCCGCCACGGGGATCGATAAGGGCGGATACGGACCACGCGCAGAAGCCGCCCCGCGCCCCCGCGTCACGGGTCGCATCAAACGGAGAAGAGAATGATTTCCAAGGGGTTTGACATCATCCGCAATTTCGGTGCGCAGATGCCCGATCTGGACGGAAAAGAGATGCTGGTCACCGGGGGGACCGGATCGTTCGGCAAGATGTTCATCCAGACCGTCCTGGAACGTTACAAGCCGCGACGCCTGATCGTCTTCTCCCGCGATGAACTGAAGCAGAGCGAGATGGCCCAGACCTTCTCGCCGGAACAGTACCCGTGTATGCGGTATTTCATCGGCGACGTCCGCGACCGGGACCGTCTGGAAATGGCAATGCGCGGGGTCAACTACGTCATTCATGCCGCCGCGCTGAAACAGGTTCCCGCCGCCGAATACAATCCGATGGAATGCGTGCGGACCAATATCGGCGGTGCCGAAAACGTGGTTGCCGCCGCCATCCGCTGTGGCGTGCAGAAAGTGGTCGCCCTGTCGACGGACAAGGCAGCCAACCCGGTCAATCTTTATGGCGCGACCAAGCTGGCCTCTGACAAAATCTTCGTTGCGGCCCGCCACATTGCCGCCGGCACCACCACCTTCTCCGTGGTGCGCTATGGCAATGTTCTTGGCTCCCGCGGCAGCGTGGTCCCCTTCTTCCTGCGGCTGCTGGAACAGGGCGCAGACAGCCTGCCGATCACCGATGACCGTATGACCCGCTTCTGGATCACGCTGGAGCAGGGTGTCGATTTCGTTCTGTCCTCCCTTGCGCAGATGCAGGGCAGTGAGATCTACGTTCCGAAGATTCCAAGCGCCAAAGTCACCGATGTCGCCAGCTGGCTGGCCCCACATCTGCCCCAGCGCCTTGTCGGCATCCGCCCCGGCGAAAAACTGCACGAAGCGATGCTGACGGTTGATGATGCCCGCTCGACGTATGAGCTGGAGGACCGCTATGTCCTGCTGCCCGCCCCGGTGCATTCCGACAGCCCACGGCTCGAATATGTCGGCGGGCACCCGGTGTCGGAGGATTTCTCTTATACCTCCGACAAAAACAACGAATGGCTGACCCGCGACGTCATGCTGGATCTGATCCGTCAAAAGTTCCCCAAATACGCAGGACTTCTGCCGTCATGACCGGTCAAAGCTTTCTTCCCTATGGGCGTCAGGACATCTCCGAGGATGATATCGCCGCAGTCAGCGCGGTGCTCCGGGGGGACTTCCTGACCACCGGCCCGATGGTTGACGCCTTTGAGGCCGCACTGGCAAACCGCGTGGGAGCTGCGCACGCGGTTGTCTGTGCCAATGGCACCGCCGCCTTGCATTTGGCTCTTGCGGCCCTGCAACTTGAAGCGGACGGGCGGAACTGCGCCATCGTCCCCAGCATCACCTTTGTCGCCACGGCCAATATGGCGCGGGCCGTCGGACTGGAGGTGGTCTTCGCCGACACCGACCCCGACACCGCCCTGATTACCACAGACACGCTCGCGGTAGCCCTCGAGCGGGCAAAGCAGGCTGGCCTGACCCCAAGAGTGGTTTTACCGGTCCACTTCGCCGGTCAAAGCCCGGACATGGATGCTTTGGCGGCGCTGGCGGCGACGGAAGGCTGCGTCATCATTGATGATGCAGCCCACGCTATCGGAACGATTTCTGCTGGCGGCTACCCCGTCGGGGGAAGCCCTTATGCGGTCATGACCTGTTTTTCGTTCCACCCAGTCAAAACTATCGCCATGGGGGAGGGCGGCGCCGTCACGACGCAGGATCCGGCACTCGCCGAAGCCCTCAGACGGCTGCGCGGTCACGGTCTCACCAGAGATCCGTCCTGCTTTGAAAACACCGAAGACGCCTTTACCGACGGTGCAGCAAACCCTTGGTATTATGAAATGCCGGAGATCGGCTTCAACTATCGGGCCACGGACTTCCAATGCGCACTTGGTCTGTCGCAGATGAAACGTCTAGACGCCTTCATTGCCCGACGCACAGCCCTGATCGCCGAGTATGATGAACGGCTGAAAACCCTTTCACAACACATCACTCTGCTGCCACAGCAACCCGCTCAGACACCGGCATGGCATCTGGCGGTTGCCCTGATCGATTTTGCCGCAGCCGGGATCAGCCGGGCTGCCGTCATGGCAATCCTTCGGTCACATGGCGTCGGCAGTCAGGTTCATTATATCCCGGTCCACCGCCAACCCTACTATGCCCGCCGCTGGCCTGATCTGACCCTGCCCGGTGCCGACCGGTACTATCAGCGATGCCTGAGTCTGCCGCTCTACCCAACCCTGACCGCAGAAGATATGAACCGAGTCTGCCTGGCCCTGACAACAGCCCTGCGCGGCCAGCCATGAGCCGCGCCGTCTGTATTGTTCAGGCAAGAATGTCATCAACCCGGCTCCCCGGGAAAGTCCTGCTCGATCTGGGGGGGAGGACAGTGCTGAGCCATGTGCTGGAACGCTGCCGACACATCCCAGGCATTGCACAGGTGGTGTGCGCGGTCCCTGACCTGATCGAGGATAATCCCGTCGCGCAGGAGGCTGAACGGCTTGGCTTTCCCGTTACCCGTGGCCCGCGGGATGATGTTCTGGCACGGTATACTCTGGCAGCCCGGCAGAACGATGCCACAACCATCATGCGGGTAACCAGCGACTGTCCCCTGATTGACCCTGAAATCTGTGGACAGGTTCTGGCGGCGTTAACTGGCGGCATTGATTACGCCTGTAACAATATGCCCCCCAGCTTCCCCCATGGTCTGGATGTGGAAGCAATGAGCCGTGAATGGCTGGAACGTGCCTACACGGAAGCAGTCGCCGCCGCCCACCGGGAGCACGTAACACCGTACATCAGGACCCATCCGGACAGCCGAAAGGCAAACGTTGACGGCCCCGGCGCCCCCTTCACCCTGTGGCGGTGGACGCTGGATTACCCTGAGGACATTGCTTTTCTGCGGGCCCTGCATCCCTATATTCCGACCGGCCCCGAGGGTTTTGGCTGGAAAACGGCCGCTGAGCGCGTGCAACAGCACCCGGAGCTGCTCACGATCAACGCCATGCACCACCGCTGATTTTCATAGAACCGGGCGCCAGACCAACGTATGAGACTGCCAGCCTTATGATTTTCTACGCCAAGACGGCCATGAGCGAGCTGGATGCCAACGGGATCTCTATTCAGGAGGGTGCCTCCAACGAGGCGAAAGGTCTTCAGAAGTCCGTCCAGCAGGAAGCAACGGTTCTGCTACAGGCCATCGACTCGGCGACAGCAACACAGACATCCTATGCCAACCTGCTGAAGACCGCGACCTCTGGCAGCAAGGCTGGCAAGCTGTTTTCCGCCATTTACAATGTGACGGCCTGACAGCTCTCTTCACCATTTACACCGTGATCACCCCCCGCGCCCTGCACGGGGGGTGATTTTTTAGGTTCATCGAGGAATTCCGGGGAATGCGGCCCTGATCTTTAGGAAGAAGTAAGCGTCGTCGCGATATCCATAAGCCATGCGCTTGATGGCCTTGATGCGGTTGTTGATGCCTTCGAGGATGCTGGTGTTAAGGCGCCATGATGCGCTTGCGACGATACCGTGCAGGTAGGGCGCTAACTTCTTGGCGAAGCGGACAAGCGGAGCGATGCCGCTGGCGACAGCCTTGCCCCACCACGCCTGCCACGCGGTACGGGCGTCTTCTTCAGACGGCTGTCGCCACAGCTGCTTGAGTTCGTCCTTCATCACATAGACCGTCATCAGCGCCTGATTGGCGGCAAGCAGTTCGTCCAGGCGCACCTTGTCTTGAGGGCGCTTGATGTTGTCGCGGTTGCGCAATAGAGCACCGAGCCTGAAACCCGAATCAAAGTGATTCCCATGTGACCTGTTTTGTGATTCACCTTTCTTGGAGGTGGATCATGGGCAAGAGCTACTCGTCAGACCTTCGGGTTCGGATTCATGGTGCGATTGAGGATGGG
>NZ_JACIIX010000001.1:172988-707107 GCF_014205675.1 Novispirillum itersonii | reverse complement strand
AACACCGAAACACCACACCGCGGGGTGGAGCAGCCCGGTAGCTCGTCAGGCTCATAACCTGAAGGCCGCAGGTTCAAATCCTGCCCCCGCAACCACATACCAAAAGCCCCCCAGCGTAAGCTGGGGGGCTTTTGCTTTGGCCGGGGGATCAGCCCGGCAAGACCAGACAGATGGGGAGGGGGGGCCGGAAGAGATAAAAAACCGGGCCCGCAGAAACAGGCCCGGTGGTCTTCAGCAGAAAATGTTCGGTGCTTCAGTTGATGGCTTCGGCCTTGTAAGCGCCCCACAGCTCGTTGCGCCGCAGCCAGCCCTGATACCCCTCAACCTCGACGCGGCAGTAGTCACTTCCTTTCGGGCATTGCAGCAGTTTGCCAACTACGCCCTGAGACAGGTATGCGGCGGCGGATGCGGTATCATCCGCAGTTCTTCGCAGCATTGCCTTGTCTTTCCGGACCATGATGGTGCGGCGCCCGGTCAGCATACTTTGGTGAACCCATCCTTCTGCGCCATCCGGGTCACGGATCTTTCTCCAGGTTTCATATTCCTGAATCACCTCGACCGGCAGTTCGCGGCGCATATACACCCAGTCCACCGGGTAGCGCGCTCCGGGGCCAGCCCGCATGTTGACCTGATCAGACCGCAGGCTGACAAACCGGGGCAGGGGTAAGCCACTGGTCCCTT
Source organism: Novispirillum itersonii (assembly GCF_014205675.1). Classification (GTDB taxonomy): domain Bacteria; phylum Pseudomonadota; class Alphaproteobacteria; order Rhodospirillales; family Rhodospirillaceae; genus Novispirillum; species Novispirillum itersonii_A. The sequence continues at coordinate 706,426 of NZ_JACIIX010000001.1, read as the reverse complement.
CCGGTGCCGGTGCGCTGACCGCAGCAGCCGGAACCGACTCGACAACGGGCTTTGCCGCTTCGGTCTTTGCCGGGTCCGGTTTGGCAGGATCTGTCTTGGCCGGAGTCGCCGGTTTTGCTGCCGGGGCTTTTGGGGCCGGGGCCTGTTGCTGAACGGTATGCGGCTGGTTCTGTGCCGCTGCCGGTCCGGCAAGACCCCATGAGGTTACCCCACAGAGAAGCAGCCCATTGAGAACGGCTGCGCCAAGGCGCACCGTCAGGCGATATCCTGACTGTCTGGAGATGGAAGGGGTCCGCGGATCCCGGGGGGAGGAAAGGCGGACGGAAGGAAGCATCCTGTTGATCATTACTGTCCACTTCGGATCATCGCGACCGGGGAGGGCCGCAGTATACCGGCTTGTTTGCCCGGCGCCATGTTTTTGCGGGCGCTAAGATCTGCTGCGGATGCTCACTTTTCATCGGGGCAGGGCTGGACAAGGCGCAGGCGGATTGGTAAGCCAGAAGCATAAGGATCCGGACTCGCTTATGTACCGGCCCCGGTGATTGTTTTATCGATTGCCTGTGGACTGAACCGCCTGAATAATCCCGGAACCATCATCCCGCTACAGGGGGGAGTAATGCCGAAAGACAAGCCGTTGGTTGTTGTCACCCGCCGTCTGCCAGACGTGATCGAGACGCGGATGATGGAGCTGTTCAACTGCCGCCTGAATATGGATGACCATCCTTTCACCCGCGAAGAACTGATCGCGGCGGTGAAGGATGCCGATGTTCTGGTTCCGACTGTCACCGACCGTCTGGACAAAGGCGTTCTGGCACAGGCCGGGGAGAATCTCCGCCTGATCGCCAATTTCGGGAACGGGGTGGATCACATCGACCTCAGCACTGCCCAGCAGCGTGGCATCACCGTCACCAACACCCCGGGGGTGCTGACCGAAGATACCGCCGATATGACGATGGCTTTGATTCTGTCGGTTCCGCGCCGTCTGGCGGAAGGCGAACGCCTGATCCGTTCCGGCCGCTGGAGTGGCTGGAGCCCGACCCATATGCTGGGCCACCGGATCTGGGGCAAGCGTCTGGGTATCATCGGCATGGGCCGGATTGGTCAGGCTGTGGCGCGGCGTGCCAAGGGCTTTGGCATGGCGATCCACTACCATAACCGGCAGCGGGTCCATCCGGAGATTGAGCAGGAACTGGAAGCCACCTACTGGGAAAGCCTCGACCAGATGCTGGCCCGGATGGATGTTATCACCATTCACTGCCCGCACACTCCGGCGACCTATCACCTGCTGTCCGCGCGCCGTCTGAAGCTGCTGCGCGACCATGCCTATATCGTCAACACCGCCCGTGGTGAGGTGATTGATGAGGCGGCGCTGGTCCGGATGCTCCAGAAGGGCGAGCTGGCCGGGGCAGCGCTGGACGTGTTTGAGCATGAACCCAGCGTCAACCCCAAGCTGCTGGACATGGATAATGTTGTCCTGCTGCCGCACATGGGGTCAGCAACCATCGAAAGCCGCATTGATATGGGCGAGAAGGTCTTGGTCAACATCAAGACGTTTGTTGACGGCCATAAGCCGCCGGACCGTGTCCTGCCGACGATGGTCTGAGGAAGGGTACCTGATCCACAGGAACCATGGCCCGGAAAAGGCTCGTGTTCTTGTTTGAAACAAGGGGATAATCCGTTATGGATTATCCCCTTGCCGCATTCAGTGGCAACCGTTGCGCAGGGGCAGCGCCTCCGGGCCGCTTTCCGTATCGGGAAAGCCCTGGGCACGGGGGGAGAGCAGGAGAGTGCTGGGATGTCATCGGAAGAGCGAGCGGACCGCCCTGTGGTTCGTCCGGCGGTTTCAAACTGGCTGACGTCGGTGCGCCCGATGATGACGGTTGCGGTTGTGGCCGTCGTTCTGGTGCTGGCATGGATGGCGGCAAGCCGCCTGACGGCGGAAGTGTCCTACGAAGACCTGATGAGGACGGTGCGGGAAACTCCGCACTGGGCCTTGATCAGTGCCTTGGGGCTGACCCTGCTCAGCTTTGCGGCCTTGGCGGTGTATGATTTTGGCGCTCTTGCCTATATCGGCCGGACGGTTCCGGCCTCGGTGGTCGGGCTGACGTCCTTCTGTGCCTATGCGGTCGGGAATACCGCCGGATTTGGCCCGCTGACGGCGGGGGCCATCCGTTACCGGTTTTATACCCCCTATGGCATTGAGACGGAGGATGTCGCCCGGATCGTTGCCTTTGTCAGTGTCGCTTTCGGCATTGGGCTTGCCGGGGTTACCGGTTTTGGCCTGCTGGTGGCCTCTGTCAATGTCTCGACGCTGCCGATGTCTCCGCTGGGGATGAAGATCGTTGGCGGCGGTCTGGTGATCGGCCTGTTTGTCCTGTGGGCCATGGCCGGGCAGGGGCGGATCGTCACGGTGTTTGCCCGCCCGTTTGCGTTGCCGTCCCGGGCCATTCTGATCCGTCAGTTTTTTGCCACCGCCATTGATATTATTGCCTCGGCAGCGGTTCTGTGGGTCCTGTTGCCGGCGGGCAGCATTGATCTGCCGTCGTTCATCGCGGTGTATTCGGTGGCCATCGGGCTCGGGGTCCTCAGTCATGTTCCGGCCGGTCTGGGGGTGTTCGAGACGGTGGTGATCGCTTCCCTCGGTCCGCATATCGATGTGCGGAATGTGCTGGGGGCGCTGGTGCTGTACCGGGTGATCTATCACCTGTTGCCGCTGATGCTGGCGGCAGCCTTCATTGCGGCGCTGGAGCTGCGCCGGGCAGCCAGCTCTCCGATGGTGACCGTGGCGGCGCAGGCCGGAGCCCGGCTGGCTCCGCCGGTTCTGGCCGGTCTGACGCTGGTGACCGGCGGGGTGATGATCCTGTCTGGCACCATGCCGCTGGATGATGCGGTGGTGACGCTGCTGGATGGGAAAGTCCCTCTGCCTCTGGTGGAAGGGGGGCATTTCCTCGGCAGTGTGCTGGGGGTTGTGCTGCTGGCGGTGGCCCGCGGGCTGGTGCACCGGCTGGATGGGGCCTGGTGGGCGGCGGTGCTGGTGGTCTGCACCGATCTGCTGCTGTCGCTGATCCGGGCTCTGGCGATTGAGGAGCTTCTGCTGTCCGGGTTCCTGCTGCTGGTGCTTCTGGCCACCCGCAAAGAGTTTCCGCGCAAGGCATCCCTGCTGCACCAGACGCTGACGCCGCAGTGGTTTCTGGCGATGGTGACCCTGCTGGTCACCACGGTGACCCTGCTGTTTTTCGTCTACAAGGATGTGGAATACGCCAATCAGCTGTGGTGGCAGTTTGAGCTGTCCCAGCATGCTCCGCGCAGCCTGCGTGCGGTGATGGGGGTGGTTCTGGCCTCCTGCTTTGGGGCGGTCTGGATGCTGATGCGTCCGGCGCGGGCGACGCTGACCGCCCCGACGGCGGAAGACCTGATCCGGGCGATGGAGATTGTGGCGCAGCAGCCCGCTCCGGAAGCCTGTCTGGTGGCGATGCGGGATAAGTCCCTGCTGTTTTCCGACGATGGCCGGGCGTTCATCATGTACAGCCGTCAGGGGCGCTCCTGGGTGGCGCTGGGGGATCCGGTCGGCCCGCGGGACTGCTGGCCGGACCTGATCTGGCGGTTTGTCGAAATGGTGCTGGCCGGTGGCGGACGCCCGGTGTTCTATCAGGTCACCGCCGAGGCGCTGTCCTATTACGCCGATGCCGGGTTGCGCGGGTTCAAGCTGGGCGAGGAAGCCCGGGTCCGGTTGCCGGACTTCAGCCTGAAGGGCAGCAAGCGGAACAATCTGCGTAATTCCCTCAACCGCTCGGAGCGGGAAGGGATCACCTTTGAGGTGCTGGACCGCGAGCAGGTTGCCGCGCAGATGGATGAGCTTGAGTCCGTCTCACGGATCTGGATGAACCATCACTCTGTGCGTGAAAAGCGGTTTTCCCTTGGGGCCTTTGACCGGGACTATGTGCTGACCCAGCCCATCGCGGTGCTGCGGCAGGAGGGGCGGATCATCGCCTTTGCCTCGGTAATCCGCACGGAATGCAGGGAGACGGCCGGGATTGATCTGATGCGGTTTCTGCCGGATACCCCGCATGGGGTGATGGAAGTGCTGATTCTGCGTCTGATCCTGCATTTTCAGGGGGAAGGTTTCCAGTGGTTCACTCTCGGCATGGCGCCGCTGTCCGGCCTGTCTGACAGTGAGGCCGCCCCGATCTGGCACAGTGTTGGCCGCACGGTGTTTGAGCATGGGGAGTGGTTCTATAACTTCTCCGGGCTGCGGGCCTTCAAGGCCAAGTTCTTTCCGGAATGGCGGTCGCGCTATCTGGCCGTGCGGGGGGGGATCAATCCGATGATTGCCCTGACCGATATCACGGTGCTGATCAGCGGCGGGTTTAAAGGGGTGATTGGAAAATGATCGGATTCCGGTGGACCCCGTGGGTTGGGGCCGGGCTTCTCGCGGCGCTTCTGTCCGCCCCGGTGCAGGCCCAGACCTTTGACATGGGGGGGATCGGCTCTCCCGAAATCCTTCAGCCTGCCGGAACCCCCTCCGGAGTGGTGGCCCTGTTCTCCGATGCCGGCGGGTGGGGAGAGCGGGAACGGACACTGGCCCGTAGCCTGACCGACAGCGGGATTCTGGTGATGGGGATTGATACCCCGGCAACCCTGAAGCGGATCGAAGGGTTTACCGAAGATGCCTGCGCCGATGTGATCGGCGAGGTGGAGGCGGTCAGCCACCAGCTACAGAGTGGTCTGGGGTTGCCGTCCTATCATTTCCCGGTGGTGACCGGCAGCGGGCTGGGCGGGGCCGTGGTGGTTGCGCTGGCCGGACAGACAGAAGAAGCGACGGTGGCGTCGTTGGTGGCGGTGGACCCGCAGCCCTTTGTGCCGGGCACGAAGCCGATCTGTAGCCGGGGCCGGATCACCGAGACCGGGGCCGGGCGCTTTTACGCGCTGCCCCCGCCGCCGACCCGTTTTACCCTGAAGGTGATTGAAAGTGCCTCCGCCACCATGGCGCAGAAGGCGCGTATGCAGGGGTTGCGCACCGGGATCAGTATGGGAGCCCGGTTCAAGGCCGTGGCGGATCCGGTCAACGTGGCGATGGTGAAGGAAGCCCTGCTGTCCGTCCCGCAGCCGGTTGCGCCCCCTGCTGCCGGGATCACGTCCGACGCCACTGGCGCTGCTTCGGTTGCGGACCTGCCGTTGGAGCCGATGCCGGTTGAGCAGCCGTCGGACACATTCGTGGTGTTCTATTCCGGAGATGGCGGTTGGCGTGATCTGGATAAGGATGTGGCGGCTGTCTTTCAGGAGCAGGGAATCCCGGTGGTCGGGGTGGATGTCCTGCGCTATTTCTGGAAGGAGCAATCCCCTGATGTCAGTGCCCGGGATCTGTCACGCATCATCCGCGCCTATTCCGAGGAATGGAATGCGTCTTCCGTCATCCTGATCGGATTCTCCTTCGGGGCCGATGTTCTGCCGTTTCTGGCCACCCGCCTCCCAGCAGAGGATCAGGCCAAAATCCGGCAGATGACTCTGTTGGGGCTGTCGGACCATGCTGATTTTGAGGTGACGGTTTCCAACTGGCTGGCCAACCGTAAAACGCCGCTGGCCCGCCAGACCCTGCCGGAAATCCGGCGTCTGCCGCCGCAGAAGATCCAGTGCATTTACGGTGAAAAGGACGAGGATAATGCCTGCCGGAAGCTGATGGAGACCGGGGTTGAGGTCGTTAAAACCCCGGGGGGGCACCACTTCGGCAAGGACTACCCGGCGCTCGCCCGGCTGATTTTGGCCGGTCTGGAAAAGCGTCAGTCCGCCACCGGATCCGGACAGACAAAGTAAGTGTAGCCATAGACCGGGGCCAGCCCCATCCGTCGGTACAGGGCCTGCGCCCCGCTGTTGGCGGCGCTGACCTGTAACCACAGGCGGTCGGCTCCCTGATCCCTGCCCCAGTGCAGCAGCGCCGACAGGGCCCGCTGGCTGAGACCCTGCCGCCGGGCTTCGGCAAGGGTGCCGACGCAGAACAGCCCCATCAGCGGGCCATCGACCACGGCCAGCGCGACCGAGGCCGGGTGTCCGGCGTGATGAACGCAGGCGGTGGCGCAGGGCAGGGCAATCCCGCGCAGGATCTTTTTGATCGTGCAGCGGCTTTGCGGGGGCAGGCCATCAATCCGGGCATAGGTCTCCAGCCAGTCCGCTGTCGCATGGTCGGACAGCAGATCCGGCTCCGGGGCACTGTCCGGGATTGGCAGGGTCCCCATCATCACCAGCGACGGGTCCTTTTCGGCCCATTTCCGCCGGATCAGCTCCGCCACGGTGTCCGGGGGCGTCAACGGAGAGGCGCGGAACACCGGAGGCAGACCGTGACGGCGGAACAGGGCGACGCAGCGGTCCAGCCGCTGGCCCAGCCGGGCCGGATCGTCGGGGTCGGTTTCCGGCGGGTTGCCAGCGGCCAGCGTGTTTATGGAGTTGGCACGCTTGGTCACCCCGTCGGCCTGCCGGATCAGCCACGGGCCGTCGAAAACCGTGTGCAGGGCGGGCCAGGCATTGAACCCGGCCTGCTCCAACTGCTGCACCTCACTGGCAGGAAGGGTGCTGAACAGCGTGGTCATTTCCAGATCGGCTTTCCGCTGCCGGGCAGGCCATAGCTGGCCCACTTGCGGGTGACGGTATCGATGACATCCTGATCCATCTGGATTTTCTCGCCCCATTCGCGGTGCGTTTCCGGCGGCCACTTGTTGGTGGCATCCAGACCGATCTTGCCGCCCAGACCGCTTTCCGGGCTGGCGAAGTCGAGGTAGTCGATCGGGGTGCCTTCAATCACCGTGATGTCGCGGGCCGGATCCATGCGGGTGGAAATGGCCCACATCACATCTTTCCAGTCCCGGGCATTGATGTCGTCATCCACCACGATCACGAACTTGGTGTACATGAACTGGCGCAGGAATGACCACACCCCCATCATCACCCGCTTGGCGTGACCGGGGTAGGCCTTCTTCATGCTGACCACGGCAATGCGGTAGCTGCATCCTTCCGGCGGCAGCCAGAAATCAACGATTTCCGGAAACTGCTGGGTCAGCAGGGGGATGAACACCTCGTTCAGGGCCTCGCCCAGCACGCTCGGCTCATCCGGCGGCCGGCCGGTGAAGGTGGACAGGTAAATCGGCTTCCTGCGCATGGTGACGCAGGACACGCGGAACACCGGGAACGGCTCGACGCTGTTGTAATAGCCGGTGTGGTCGCCGTAGGGGCCTTCGTCGCCGAACTCGTCGAGCATGACGTGGCCCTCCAGAATGATCTCGGCCTGCGCCGGAACCTTCAGGGGCACGGTCTTGCAGTCCACCAGCTCCACCTTCTTGCCGCGCAGCAGCCCGGCGAACTGATATTCCGACAGGGTATCGGGCACCGGGGTAACGGCAGCCAGAATGGTCCCGGGGTCAGCCCCCAGCACCACGGCGGCGGGCATGGCGGTGCCCTTGTCCTTGCCCCAGCGGCGGTAATGCTGGGCCCCGCCGCGATGCTTCAGCCAGCGCATCAGGGTGGTGTCCTTGCCGGTCACCTGCATCCGGTAGATGCCCAGATTGAAGACGTCTTCCCGGGTCTCGCCGGGGCCCTTGGTCACCACCAGCGGCCAGGTGATCAGGGGGGCCGGTTCGCCCGGCCAGCAGGACTGCACCGGCAGCTTTGACAGATCGATCTGGTCACCGGTCAACACCACCTCCTGACAGGGGGCGGAGCTGACGGTCCTGGGCTTCATCGCCAGAACGGTCTTGATCAGCGGCAGCATCTCCCACGCTTCGCGGATCCCCGCCGGGGGCTCCGGCTGCTTCAGGAAGGCCAGCGTCTCGCCGACCGCGCGCAGCTGTTCCGGCTCGCGGTCCATGCCCCATGCCACCCGCTCGACGGTGCCGAACAGGTTGATCAGGACCGGCATGTCATAGGGGGTCCCGTCCGGGCGGACCGGGCATTCAAACAGTACCGCCGGGCCGCCTTCGGCCAGCAGGCGGGTCTGGATTTCCGTCATCTCCAGATCGGTGCGGACCGGAACCTTGACCCGGACCAGACGGCCCTCGCGTTCAAGGCGGTCGATGAAATCACGGAGGGAGGAATAGGGCATGATGGCTCCGACCGAAAGGCAGGGGGACGGAGACCGCAGCGGCGGATCTCCGGTTTTTGGAGTAAACGCCGCCCCGGTCTGTGGCAACCGCATTCTGTGCGGTTTTACAAAATCTTTGCCCGCCCCGTTCCTGTTCCTGCCTGTGGGAGCGCTTTAGAACCGGGCTGTGAAGAAGTGGGCCACCTGCGCCCCCAGCTCATAGTAGGCTTCCCGCAGCGGGGTTACCGACATCGCCTTCGGGGCGGTCGGCTCCAGCGGCAGATCGGCGTCCTTGATCTCGCCGCTGATATAGGCGGCCAGCAGTTTGCCGAAGACGGTGCCCGGCGCAATGCCCCGGCCGTTGTAGCCGCAGGTGGTCACCATCCGTTCATTCAGTTTATGGAAGCGCGGCAGGTTGTTGGCGGTCATGCCGATCCGGCCATACCATTCGGCCTCGAAGCGGATGTCCTGCATCTCCGGCCACAGTTTCTGGAGAGACCGGCGGGTCCACTCGCGGTGGATCGGCAGACCGGTGCCGCGCAGCGCCCCGACGGACCCGAACACCAGACGGCCCTTCTGGTCAAAGCGGAACGACGACAGGACTTCCTTGGTATCCCAGCAGCCCTGCCGCTCCGGCAGGATCCGGGCCTGAAGGTCCTTCGACAGCGGCTGGGTGGCAATGTTGAAGTAGGGCAGAATCACCTGCTGGCTGAGGATTTCCGGGCAGATTGCCGTGGTGTAGGCATCGGTGGCGGGCACCACCCACTTGGCGGTGACGGTGCCGCCGGGGGTGGTCACCACCCAGTCGGCCCCGTTGCGGCGGATTGAGGTGGCCGGGCTGCCGGTGAACAGCCGGACGCCCTTACCGACGGCGGCATGGGCCAGTCCGCGCGCATAGGCCAGCGGCTGGATGGTCCCGGCGCGCAGGTCCAGCAGCGACCCGGAATAAGCCCCGGTTGCCACTTTGGCGGCGGTCTGGGCGGCATCCAGCACATGCACCGGGGCACCGTACTTCTGCCACTGGCGGGCGCGTTCGTTCAGTTCCTTCAGGCCCTCGGCCCCGCAGCCGAGATGCAGGGTGCCCTGCCGTTCCGCCTCGCAGGAAATGCCGTAGCGGTCGATCACCTCCCACACCTGCCGCGGACCGTCGCCGAGAAAGCGGATTAGGCGGGTGCCGTAGTCGTCGCCCAGTTCGCTGCACAGGGCTTCCGGCATCACCCACATCCCGGCGTTGACCAGCCCGACGTTGCGCCCGGCCCCGCCAAACCCGGATTCAACCGCTTCCAGCAGCACGACGGAGATGCCGCGTTCGGCCAGATGCAGGGCGGTGGACAGGCCGGTGTATCCGGCGCCGATGATCACGACTTCCGCCTGTTCCGCGCCGGACAGGGCGGAGGTGACGGGGGCGGCGGGGGCCGTCATTTCCCACAGGCCGTGGGAGCGGGGATCATTGCGCATGGTCAGGGTGTCCTTGCAGAAAACGCAGCGGGCAGAAAACGCAGCGGGCAGAAGGGGGCGGCACAATGCCGGACCCCCCTTTGTTGCGCGGGGGAAGGCGATGTGCTAGCGAGTTCTGATCAAAAGGTCATTCTGATTGGGAATACCATGCGCGCTCCCCGCCGCTTTCTTCCCTCGCTGCCGCTTCTGGCCGCTTTCGAGGCGGCGGCCCGCACCGGGTCTGTCACTGGCGCGGCGCGGGAACTGTCGCTGACCCAGAGTGCGGTGTCCCGCCAGATCAAGGCGCTGGAGGAACAGCTGGGGATCGAGCTGTTCGCCCGCGAAAAGCAGAGCATCCGCCTGACCGTCGGCGGGGCGGCCTATGCGCGGGAAATCCGCGAGGCGCTGTCGAAAATCTCCTCGGCCTCGCTGACCCTGCGGGCCAATCCGATGGGCGGAACGCTGACGTTGGCGACTCTCCCCTTTTTCGGGGCGCGGTGGCTGACCCCACGGTTGCCCCGCTTTCTGGCGGCTTATCCCGGGGTTTCGGTCAATCTGGTCACCCGGATTGCCCCTTTTGATTTCCGGCACGAGGTGATTGATGCCGCCATCCATTTCGGCGGGGAGACCTGGCCGGGCACCGGCATGGTGCGGCTGCGGCCGGAAACCGTGCTGCCGGTCTGCACCCCCGGTCTGCGCGATCAGTATGCCTTTGCGGATCCGGCGGATCTGCGGGCGGCCCCGCTGCTGCACCTGACCACCCGCCCGGATGCGTGGGAACGCTGGCTGCGGCGGTACGGGGCCGATGCCGAGAACGTCCATGGCATGCTGTTTGACCAGTTTGCCCTTCTGGCGCAGGCGGCGGTGGCCGGACTGGGGATCGCCCTGCTGCCGTCTTTCCTGATGGAGGAGGAGCTGTCGTCAGGGCGGTTGGTTCCGGCGCTGCCGTTGCCCTATACCCCGGAAGAGGCCTATTATCTGTGCTGGCCGGTGGAACGGGCGGAGCATCCGCCGATGATGGCGTTCCGGGAATGGCTGGTGGCGGAAACCGCCCCGGACCGGGCATAAAACTGATGAAACTCCGGTATCCCCGGGCAGACAAACCCCGAAACTTAAGCTGCGACAGCCCGTGAATTTTCTTTATGATAGTTCCGGGGACAGCATAAACTGGCAGTGTTCCGGTAAATTTCAGGAATAGGGCATTGACGTCTCGGCAGACTCATGGGGACACTTCGCCGCAGGCAGGTGACGGGAAGGCGGACTCCGCGACCGCGAATGACCGCCGACGCGGCGGACGGCGGAAAGAGGATATCGACGCCAGCTATCTTGCCCGCCTGATTGATCTGGGTATTGCCCTGTCGGCGGAAACCAACCATGACCGCCTGACAGAGAAGATTCTGGTCGAAGCCAAGGAATTCACCAAGGCTGACGGCGGGACCCTCTATCTGGTCGGCGATGACGGGCAGTCCCTGCATTTCAAGATTCTGCGCAATGATACCCTGAATACGGTGCTGGGCGGCACCACCGGCAGGCCGGTGCCGTTTCCGCCGCTGCGGCTGTTTAACGCCGAGACCGGTGCCCCCAACCACAACAATGTCGCCACCCACGTTGCCCTGACCGGCCGCAGCATCAACATTGAGGATGCCTATACGGCGGAAGGGTTTGACTTTTCCGGCACCAAACGCTTTGACGAAGGCACCGGCTACCGGTCCAAGTCATTCCTGACCCTGCCGCTGAAAACGGTCACCGGCGAGGTGATCGGGGTTCTACAGCTGATCAATGCGCAGGATGGGCACGGGGGAGTAATTCCCTTTGCCCCCAACATTCAGCCGATGGTCGAGGCGCTGGCCAGTCAGGCGGCGGTGGCCATCGACAATCAGCGCCTGTTGCAGGCGCAGCGGGATCTGCTCGACAGCTTCATCAAGGTGCTGGCGCGGGCCATCGACGCCAAATCCCCCTATACCGGCGGTCACTGCGAACGGGTGCCGATTCTGGCCAAAATGCTGGCGCAGGCCGCCTGCAACCAGACCGAAGGCCCGTTTGCCGCCTATGCCCTTGATGACGAGGAATGGTACGAACTGCATCTGGCGGCGTGGTTGCATGACTGCGGTAAGGTGACGACGCCGGAATATGTGGTCGATAAGGCCACCAAGCTGGAAACCATCTACGACCGGATTCACGAGGTCCGCACCCGGTTCGAGGTGCTGCGCCGGGATGCCGAGATTGACATGCTGCGCCGTCAGCTGGCCGGGGAGGACAAGGCGGCAACCGAAGCGGCCTTTGCCGCCCGGGTGGGGGAGCTGGAGGAACAGTTTGCCTTTGTTGCCGAAACCAATATCGGCGGCGAATTCATGGCCCCCGATAAGATTGACCGCCTTCAGGTGATCGGTGCCCAGACCTGGACCCGGTATTTTGACCGCTCCCTCGGCCTGTCGTGGGAAGAAAGTACCCGTCTGAAGACGGATCCGCCCGCCCCGGCACCGGCGGTGGAAAGGCTGTTGCAGGACCGGGGCGACCATCAGGTCGGCATCTATAACCGGGGCGAGGTCTATAACCTGTCGGTTCAGCGCGGCACCCTGACGGCGGAAGAGCGTAAGGTCATCAACGATCATATCGTGGTGACGCAGGAGATGCTAAAGCAGTTGCCCTTCCCGAAATCCCTGAAAAAAGTGCCGCAGATCGCCGGGAACCATCATGAGAAGATCGACGGCACCGGTTACCCCAACGGCCTGACCGGCGACCAGATGGGTACGCTGGAAAAAATCATGGCGATTGCCGATGTGTTCGAGGCGCTGACCGCCGCCGACCGGCCGTACAAGACCCCCAAGACCATCAGTGAGTGCGTGAAGATCCTCAGCTTCATGCGCAAGGACAAGCATGTTGATTCTGACCTGTTTGACCTGTTCCTCAGCTCCGGGGTGTACCGTGAGTATGCGGAACAGTATCTGCGGCCGGAACAGGTTGATGAGGTGAACATCGCGGCCTACCTGTCGCGGCCGGTGTCAGCAGGCGTGGCGGGTTGAGCGGAGATGACGGGACGCTATCCGCGGGCACCGGTGCCTGCTGTTCTGGCGGTGGTGCCCGATGACGGGGGCCGGGTGGTGCTGGTGCGGCGGGCCAATCCCCCCCGGGCCGGAACCTGGGGGATGCCCGGCGGCAAGATTGAGCTGGGGGAAACCCTGTTTCAGGCCGCCGAACGGGAACTGGTGGAGGAAACCGGCCTTCAGGCCACCGCCGTGATGGCCCTGCTGCCGCTGGAAACCCTTGACCGCGATGTGGCCGGGGCCGTCCGGTACCATTATCTTCTGGTGCCGGTGCTGTGTCGCCTGTCGGCGGAGTCACCGCTACCGGTGGCTGCCAGTGATGCCGATGCGGCGGAGTGGTTTGATCTGGACGCGATTGCGGCCCTGCCGCCGGAGGCGCTGGCCGGGCCGGTGCTGCGGGTGGCGCGGCTGGGGCTGGCTTTGTCTGCACGCCTGCGGACCGATTGCGGGACAGCCTAGCATGCAGCGCAAAAGCAGGTTAAATTTGAACGATTTCGCCGGAAACGGAGCACCGGGCACAGATCCGGGCCCCCGCGGCGGCTGAGTGGGAAAAACAAAGGGGACACCCAATGTCGGACAGCAAGTTCCGTCTGGTTACTCGCAGCGATTTTGATGGTCTGGTCTGCGCCATGATCCTGAAGGAAATGGACCTGATCGATGAGATCAAGTTTGTCCATCCGAAGGACATGCAGGACGGAAAGGTGGAGATCACCGACCGCGACATCACCACCAACCTGCCGTATGTGGACGGGGTCCATCTGGCGTTCGACCACCACCTGTCGGAAACCATCCGGGTGGGCAAGCGCGACAACCACATTATTCAGGCGGATGCGCCGTCGGCAGCCCGGGTTGTTTACAATTATTACGGCGGGGCGGCGACGCTGCCGCGCATCAGCGAAGAGATGATGCTGGCGGTGGACAAGGGCGATTCCGCCCAGTTCACCAAAGACGAGGTTCTGGCCCCGACCGGCTGGAACCTGATGAACTTCCTGATGGATGCCCGCACCGGTCTCGGCCGCTTCCGGGAGTTCCGGATTTCCAACTACCAGCTGATGATGGAACTGATCGATTACTGCCTCGATCATTCCATTGAACAGGTCCTGACCCTGCCGGACGTGAAAGAACGGACCGAACTGTACTTTGACCAGCAGGAAAAGTTCACCGCACAGGTCAACCGCTGCACCACCCTGCGCGGCAACGTGGCGGTGCTGGATCTGCGGGATGAGGATCCGATTTTCGCCGGAAACCGCTTCCTGATTTACGCCCTGTTCCCGCAGACCAATATTTCGATCCACGTCATGCGCGGCTTCCAGAACCAGAACGTGGTGTTTGCCTGCGGCAAGTCGATCTTCGACCGCAGCAGCGGCACCAATGTCGGCGAGCTGATGTTGCAGTATGGCGGCGGCGGCCACCTGAATGCCGGGACCTGTCAGGTGTCCCATGAGAAAGCGGCGGAAACGCTGGAGGCTCTGGTGGCCCGGATGAACGCCGACGGCTGAGGGGCCTCAAGCCCCTTGCCGAGGCGATAAGAGTATGCGATGCCTAAGGGGTGGGCGGTTTAGCCTGCCCCTTTTGCGTTTTCGTGACGCACAGCTCCTTCTGGGAGAAATCCTGTCGTGTTCCGCACCCGGTCCCGTTCGTCAGCCCGCCCGCCGATGCGCTCCATGCGCCGGTCGGTGCTGCGCGCCGTGGTGTGGACGGAAACCGCGTGGCGTCGCTGAACCCTGTTTCAGCCTGACCGGATCCGTTCCGGTCCTCCGCTTTCGTATTCCGTGATCCGTAGAGCCAAGGATCCATAAGACAGGAGTGACGACAGTCATGTCGCACCAGCTTGCCAATTCATTCCGCACCGGCCCCGATGAGCGTGGCCATTTCGGCATCCACGGTGGCCGTTTTGTCGCCGAAACCCTGATGCCGCTGATTCTGGACGTCGAGAAAGCCTATGCCGAGGCGCAGGCCGATCCGGCGTTTCAGGCGGAACTCGACGGCTATCTGAAGACCTATGTCGGCCGCCCGAGCCCGCTGTATTTCGCCAAGCGCATGACCGAGGAACTTGGCGGGGCCAAGATCTACTTCAAGCGCGAAGACCTGAACCACACCGGTGCCCACAAGATCAACAACTGCATGGGCCAGATCCTGCTGGCCCGCCGGATGGGCAAAAAGCGCATCATCGCCGAGACCGGGGCCGGTCAGCACGGGGTGGCCACCGCCACCGTCTGCGCCCTGTTCGGCCTTCAGTGTGTGATCTACATGGGGGCCACCGACATCGAGCGGCAGCAGCCCAACGTCTTCCGCATGAAGCTGCTGGGGGCAGAAGTCCGCCCGGTGACCAGCGGGGCCGCCACCCTGAAGGATGCCATGAACGATGCCCTGCGCGACTGGGTCGCCAATGTTCATGACACCTATTATCTGATCGGCACCGTTGCCGGGCCGCATCCGTACCCGACCATGGTGCGGGATTTCCAGTGCGTGATCGGTGATGAGACCAAGGTGCAGATGCAGGAAGTTGAAGGCCGTCTGCCGGATTCGCTGATTGCCGCTGTCGGCGGCGGATCCAACGCCATGGGCCTGTTCCACCCGTTCCTCGATGACTCCTCGGTGCGGATCATCGGTGTTGAGGCGGCCGGTTATGGCATTGATACCGGCAAGCATGCCGCCAGCCTGACCGGTGGCAAGCCGGGCGTTCTGCATGGCAACCGCACCTATCTGTTGCAGGACGAGGACGGGCAGATCGCCGAAGCCCATTCCATCTCCGCCGGTCTCGATTACCCGGGGATCGGGCCGGAACATTCCTGGCTGCATGACATGAAGCGCGCTGAATACGTCGGCATCACCGACGATGAGGCGCTGGATGCCTTCCACCGCTTTACCCGCTGGGAAGGGATCATCCCGGCGCTGGAATCCTCCCACGCCATCGCGCAGGCCATCAAACTGGCCCCGACCCTGCCGCAGGATCACCTGATGGTGGTCAACCTGTCCGGCCGGGGCGACAAGGATGTCAACACCGTGGCGCGTGCCATGGGCGTGGTTCTGTAAGGGGGGATGCGGATATGAGCACCGTGACTGTCGTCAACCGTCTGGAAACCCGCTTCGCTGACCTGAAAAAGGCCGGGCGCGGCGCCCTTGTCACCTACACCATGGCCGGGGATCCGGATCATGACACCGCGCTGGCGATCATGAAGGGTCTCCCCGCTGCCGGGGCGGATGTGATCGAACTCGGCATGCCGTTTTCCGACCCGATGGCCGATGGCCCGGCGATTCAGCTGGCGGCCCAGCGGGCGCTGGCCGCCGGTGGATCGCTGACCCGCACGCTGGATACCCTGCGGGCGTTCCGCGAAACCGATCACAGCACGCCTGTGGTGCTGATGGGGTACTACAACCCGATCTATGCCCGGGGTGTTGACCGCTTTGCCGCTGAGGCCGCCGCTGCCGGGGCCGATGGTCTGATCATTGTCGATCTGCCGCCGGAAGAGGCACCGGAGCTGACGGAGCACCTGAAGACCCATGGCATTCACCTGATCTTCCTGACCGCGCCGACCACCGATGCCCGCCGCCTTCCGGCGGTGCTGGCGCAGGCCGGGGGCTTCCTCTACTACGTCTCGATCACCGGCATCACCGGCACCGCCTCGGCGGATGAGGCGGTGGTGAAGGAGGCGGTGGCGGCACTGCGGCGGTCCACCGATCTGCCGATCGCCGTCGGTTTCGGCATCAAGACCCCGGCGCAGGCCGCGGCCTTTGCCCGCATCGGCGATGCGGCGGTTGTCGGGTCTGCCGTGGTGCAGACGCTGGCCGACAGTCTGGAGGCCGGGACTGTGGCGACGGACAGGACGGTCCCGGCGGTGCTGGGGTTTGTCGCGACGCTGGCCGATGGGGTGCGGTCTGCCCGCCGTTAAGGCCGGGCTGACGCTGAGAAGACTGGCGGGCACCCCGGCGACAGGGTGCCCGCTTTTTCATGGGGACCCTATCGGGTTTTCGGATACAGTATGCGCCCGCTGACTGTGTCGCTGTCTTGATGAGTGTGCCGTGATGAGTGATGCCTCCGTTCTCCGCCATACCCTGATCGGGGCCTCGGCCCTGCTGCTGTGGTCAACGCTGGCGGTGACCACCGTCTTCGCCGGGGGGGTCCCGCCGTTCCTGATGGTGGGGTTCGCCTTTTTCCTTGCCTTCCTGATCGGTCTGGCCAAGTGGGTGATCCGGGGAGAATCGATTCTCGGGCATATGCGGCAGCCATGGCAGGCGTGGGCGCTGGGCGTGTGCGGGCTGTTTGGCTATCACGCGCTGGTGTTCTATGCCTTGCAGGCCGCCCCGCCGCTGGAAGCCAATCTGGTCAACTATCTGTGGCCGCTGTGCATCGTGCTGTTTTCCGGCTTTCTGCCGGGGCACCGCCTGCGCTGGTTTCATCTGGCCGGGACGCTGTCGGGCCTGATCGGGGTGATCCTTCTGGTCACCGGCGGTGGCTCGGTGTCGTTCAAGGCGGAGGCTCTGCCGGGCTATCTGGCGGCCTTCGGCGCGGCGATCACCTGGGGGGCCTATTCGGTGCTGTCCCGGTTGCTGAAGGCGGTGCCGACCGATTCCGTCGCCGCGTTCTGTCTGGCCGGTTCCCTGCTGGCCTTTGTCTGCCATGCTCTGTTTGAAACCGGGGGCTGGCCACAGACTCCGGTGCAGTGGGGGGCAGTGATCCTGCTGGGGCTTGGTCCGGCGGGCGGTGCCTTCTTCCTGTGGGATCTGGGGATGAAGCGGGGCGATATTCAGGTGCTGGGGGCGCTGTCCTATGCCACGCCGCTGATGAGCACCCTGCTGCTGATCCTGACCGGCAGCGGCGCTCTGTCGTCGATGGTGGCCGTGGCCTGTCTGATGATTGTCGGCGGTGCGGCTCTTGCCTCGAAGGATATGCTGTTCCGCAACAGGAAGGCCGCTGCGGCGGAGTGATCCTGTGCCGATGACCTGTCCCGTCACCCGGGGCGGGTCATCCGGAACACCTCGGTGATCACCGCATAATCGCGGTATCCCAGCCGGACCAGCGGCTTCAGCAGGGTCGGGTCAACCCGTCCCTCACGCAGGACGCTGTCGCGGATATGAATGCCGTCGACTCTCCCGAGAATCATGACGTTACGGGATCCGGCCGCCGCGTCCGGCAGGACCGGCAGATCAATCCTCTGATGCAGGCGGCATTCAAAGGTGACCGGGCTTTCCGCCACCCGGGGGACGGAGAGGGTTTCGCACCGGGCTTCGGTGACCCCGGCCAGCTCAAATTCATTCACCTCCGGCCCGACAGCGGCACAGCTGGCATTCATCGGTTCCCGCAGCTCCCACGACACCAGATTGATGGCAAACTCCCCGGTGTCCTCGATATTGCGCACGGTATCCTTCGGCCCGTGCGGATGGCGGCCGGTGGCCGAGATCATCAGGATCGGCGGGTCTGAGGATACGGCATTGAAGTAGCTGAACGGGGCCAGATTGGCGATGCCATCGGCACTGCGGGTTGAGACCCAGGCAATCGGCCGGGGGACGACGCAGGCGACAAAGGGATCAATCGGCAGGCCATGGTCAGCGGCGGCGGGGCGGTAAAACATGGCTGGGGGATCCTGCTGAAAAACGCGTTGCATTTTGCATCGCAGAATTCCGCCGCCACCGTCAAGAGACAGCTCCGGCGGTGGTGGGGGATGTCCGATGATATCCGGCGGCAGAACGCGTGAAGAGGTTTGAGAGGGTGGAATATTCTTTTTTCCTGTTTCTGCGGCACCGGGACCGGAAAAAAGAATAGGGACAGACAGGAGTGGCTGCTCTGGCAAAGGCTTTGCTGAAGATAGGCAGCTTTTGATCCCGTGGCCCTGCCGGGATTGCCCGCTTCATCTGTTTAACAGGATCCCGCCATGTCTCTCTCCGCTCTCGCCCCGTACACCTCTGCTGTTCCGCGTCTGGCCCCTTATGTGTCCTTCGCGGTGTCCCGGCATCTTCTGGCGGAACAGATCCGGGGGGTGATGGCGGCACGGGATGCCCTGAACGCGGCCCTGATTGCGGTCGCTGCGCTTGAGACGGCCTTCAATGCCGGGCAGATTGACCGCGCCAGCCGTGACCGCAAGCAGGCGGATCTCCGGCTGGATGATCTGCTGGATACGGTTCTGCGGGTTGAGGCGGAGCAATTGGTGCTGGAAGAGGTGTTCAGCCGGGCGGCAAGCTATGCGATGGACCGGGTGATCTGTTATCACGTGCGCCGCTTTCTCGATATTGCCGGTGTGCTGCCAGCGGATCGCAGCTGCCGCGATGATCTGCTGGTGATGGCACAGGTGGTGCGGCGGTATCTGGAGGATGATCAGAGTGATCTCCAGGATATGGCGGTGCGGTCAGCGTGGGATGCTCTGCGTCGGCATATCCGTCCGGTCCGGGCCGGTTGAGGCTTTTCGCAGTCTGCTGCGGAAGCGGGATGGAAACGCAAAAACCCCCTGTCCGGCTCCACGGACAGGGGGTTTTGACCATCGCTCCGACCGGAAGGGCCATCAGGATGGCTCTTCCGGCGGATCTGAACCAGACAGGGTCTGGCAGGGTGATCAGGTGACTGATCAGAAGGTCAGAGACAGACCGGTGGCAGCCACCCAGCCCTTGTTGTCGGCGCCGGTGGCGGCAGTGCCTTCACCGTCGAACGACACGTAAGCGATGCCGCCGACCAGCGACACGCCCGGGCCCATCTTGTATTCACCGGCCAGTTCAGCCGAACGGATCTTGTCGTCGGCGATGTTGGTGGTCTTCTTCTGGTTGCCGGAGATGTAGACCAGAGACACGCCGTACGGGCCGGTCTCGTAGGAGGCACCGATTTCCCACAGGTTGGCGTTCGGGTCACGGGCGTTGACGGCAGAGGCGTCACGGCGGACAGCACGATAAGCACCGCCGACGGTGAACCCGGCGTAACCGACGTTCAGGCCAGCCTGGTATTCGTTGTGGTTGTTGATGTCGTTGCCGGTGTCAGCGGTCAGCCAGCCGATGTCGGCGGCCACGGAGACAGCACCGATTTCACCCTTGTAGCCGATGCCAGCGCCATAGGCATCAGACACCTGGGTGTTGTTGGTCAGGGTGTTGCCCGGCTGGTCGTCGCCAGCGCTGACATTCGGAACGTAGGACGCGCCGAAGGTGAAGCCAGCGACGGACGGGGAGATATAGCTGACCGACTCGGCATCGCCGTTGGTGTCGATGGCGGTATCACCGAAGAAGCTGTCGTCGAAGTTGGTCGGCTTCACAACGTAGTTGCCGACCATGACGTCGCCGCCGACGGCGCCGCCGTCGAACAGGCGGCCACCAACGCGCGGGGCGTTGCTGTGGATCATCGCCAGGGCGTTGTCGTCAGCACCGGCCTTGATGGCGCCGAACTTGCCGGACAGGGTGATGGAGTATTCGTCGGAGACGTCGGCCATCGAACGGCCGCCGGACTCAATCTCGTAGACCACGGCAACGGTCAGGCCGTTGTCGAGGGTGGTGCTGCCCTTGAAGTGGATTTCGTTGTCGCCCTTCACGTCAACGGCGGACACTTCACGGCCGGACTGGCGGATGAAGGCGTCGTCGTTGGAGGCATAGCCGACCATCACGGCACCGTAGCCGCCGACGGAGAGCTTAATCGGGTCCGCAGCGAAGGCGGAGCCGGCGATCAGGGTGGTGGCGAGGGCGGTGGTGCCCAGCAGAGCAAAAGTCTTGGTCACGAAAAATACTCCCTGTCTTGGAATCCCGGAATTCGATCAGGGGTTGACGTGCCCGGGGGGTGAAGCCCCGGAGCGATTGTCATCGCCGCGTAATCAAATCCATCCGTACAATGCGGGATCGTGTCGGGGCACTGCAACAGAGAGTCCGTGCGGTTGATCACATTTTTAAAGGGTATGGTATTTTTGCATCATGTGTGGGCAAGGGGGGGAGTGGTCAACTTTTGAGCACTGTCCTTTGAGTGCAGAAAATCATTAAATTTAAAGGACCTTCAAAGTGAATTCTGAGGTTTGGCGTGAAGAGTGTCGGCAATATTGTCTGACAATATTGCCGATGTAGGGCGGCGGGAACCGCAAGGGGCGGAACCCTTTTACAGGGTGGGGCGGCCGGGGACGGCGGGCGGGCGGAATGCTGGCGATTGCTTGACAGGCCCTGACGGGCTGTTACCGTACGCCACAGCAGGGCGGAGCCGGTATTCCGGGACCGCCCCTTTGGTTTTTGCACCCTGCCGTCCGGTGCCTGAGAATTATGGTGCCAGACCGGTAGGGTGACAGACGCTTAATGCGACCAGTCCGGGGTAGGGTCCCCCTTCCCTGCCTGCTGCGTGAACAGTTTTTGACCCGTCAGGATATCCGGCCACTGCCATGACCACCACCGCCCCCAAGAAGAAGCTTTTCATCCGGACCTATGGCTGCCAGATGAACGTCTATGACTCATCGCGGATGACGGACGTTCTGGCCCCGTTGGGCTACGAACCGGCGGCGGATCCGGAAGGCGCGGATATGGTGGTGCTGAACACCTGCCACATCCGTGAAAAAGCCTCGGAGAAGGTGTTTTCGGAACTGGGGCGTCTGCGGTCCCTGAAGACGGAAAACCAGCAGGATGGCCGCGACATGATCATCGCGGTGGCAGGCTGCGTGGCGCAGGCGGAAGGCGAGTTCATTCTTCAGCGCGCCCCCTATGTGGATATTGTGCTGGGGCCGCAGACCTATCACCGCCTGCCGGAAATGGTGGCCCGGGCCGAGCGGGCCAGTGCCGAAAACCGTGGCGGAACAGGAAAGCCGGGGGCTCCCCGCCCCGGAGTCGGCGTTCTGGACACCGAATTTCCGGTTGAGCCGAAGTTCGACCACCTGCCGATGCCCTCCGCCAGCGGCCCGAGTGCCTTTCTGTCGGTGCAGGAAGGGTGCGACAAGTTCTGTACCTTCTGTGTGGTGCCCTACACCCGGGGGGCGGAATATTCCCGCCCGGCGGCGCAGGTGCTGGCCGAAGCCCGCAAGCTGGTAGCCGAAGGGGCGCGGGAGCTGACCCTGCTGGGGCAGAACGTTAACGCCTACCACGGCGACTCGGCGGACGGCGCGGTCTGGGGGCTGGGCCGCCTGATCCGGGAGCTGGCCGAGATCGACGGTCTGGCCCGGATCCGCTACACCACCAGCCACCCGCGCGATCTTGATGATGACCTGATCCGCGCCCATGCCGAGGTGCCGCAGCTGATGCCGTTCCTGCATCTGCCGGTGCAGTCGGGATCCGACAAAATCCTGCGGGCGATGAACCGGGGCCACACCGGGGCGGACTACCGTGCCAAGGTCGAGCGCCTGCGGGCGCTGGCGCCGGATCTGGCGCTGTCCTCCGACTTCATCGTCGGCTTCCCGCACGAGTCGGATGCTGATTTTGAGGACACGATGGCGCTGGTGCGCGATGTCGGCTTCATTCAGGCCTATTCCTTCAAGTATTCCCCCCGCCCCGGCACTCCGGCGGCGGTGATGGAGGCACAGGTGCCGGAAGAGGTGAAGAGCGTCCGCCTGACCGCGCTTCAGGCGCTGCTGCTGGAGCAGCAGGGGGCCTTCAACCAGTCCTGTCTGGGCCGCGAGATGGATATCCTGCTGGACCGTCCGGGGCGTCATGACGGTCAGATGCTGGGGCGCAGCCCCTACATGCAGCCGGTCCATGTCGCCGGATCGGAAGACCTGTACGGGCAGGTGGTGCGGGTGCGGATTTCTTCGGTCACCGCCAACAGCCTGACCGGCACGCTGATCTGACCGGACCCCCGGGATTGGGCTGGCGGCCCGGACCGGGCCGCCCCATATAAAAGAGAACGCCGCCCCGGGGCTCCGGGACCCGGCCTGAGCTTGCGGAGGTTCCCATTCGTATCTCGCTGACCCTCGCCAACAATGCGCTGCTGCCGCTGGTGTTCGGCGCGCATAATGTCAATCTGGAGCGTCTGGAGACGGCGCTGGGTGTCACCGTTGTCTCGATGGGCAACACGGTGACCCTGGACGGGCCGGATGCGGCGGTGATCGCCGCCCGGGTGGCGCTGGAGGCCCTGTATGAGGAGGCCTGTAAGCACCCCGGCAAGGATATCGGCTTTGCCGAGGTTGATGCGGCGGTGCGGATGCAGCCGAAGCATCCGACCGAGCAGGTCAGCACGGCGGGGGTGGAGGATCTGACCATCCGCACCCGTAAGAAGTCGGTGGTGCCGCGCACCCCCAATCAGGCGGAATACATCCGCTGCATGCACCGCAATGAGCTGGTGTTCGGCCTCGGTCCGGCCGGGACCGGCAAGACCTATATGGCGGTGGCGATGGCCGTGGCGATGAAGCTGGCCGGGAAGGTTGACCGCATCATTCTGTCGCGCCCGGCGGTGGAAGCCGGGGAGCGTCTGGGCTTCCTGCCCGGCGACATGAAGGAAAAGGTCGATCCCTACCTGCGCCCGCTGTACGACGCCCTGCACGATATGCTGCCGGGGGATGTGGTCAGCAAGGCGATGGAAAGTCAGGAGATTGAGGTGGCGCCGCTGGCCTTCATGCGCGGCCGGACCCTGTCCAATGCCTTTGTCATCCTCGACGAGGCCCAGAACACCACCACCACCCAGATGAAGATGTTCCTGACCCGGCTCGGGCAGGGCTCGCGGATGGTGGTGACCGGCGACCTGTCGCAGATCGACCTGCCCAACGGCATCAAGTCTGGTCTGCGCGATGCACTGGATATTCTGGAAAGCGTGAACGGCATTTCGTTCATCCGCTTTACCGGCAGCGATGTGCTGCGCCATGATCTGGTGACCCGGATCGTCGGGGCCTATGACCGTCATGACCGGGGTCTGGCCCCGTACTGATCCGCCGGTTTCCGTGTTTTGACCGCCCGCAAGGACCCTGACTGTTCCATGGATGAAATTCTCGATCTGGCCCTGACCGTTGATGATCCGCGCTGGGAAGAGGCGATTCCGGTACTGGATGCCCTGACCGACCGGGTGGTGCGCACGGCGCTGGACATGGCCGGGGAGCAGGATCCGGTTGAGGTGTCGGTGGTGCTGAGCTCCGACTCGGCGGTACAGGCGCTGAACCGGGATTACCGGGGCAAGGACAAGCCGACCAACGTTCTCTCCTTCGCCAGCCGCGATCAGGATATGCCGGTTCTGCCCGGCGAGCCGGAGGTTCTCGGGGACATTATTGTCGCCTTTGAGACCACGCAGGCCGAAGCGGTGGAGCAGGAGAAATCCTTCAGCGATCACTTCACCCATCTGCTGGTGCACGGCACCCTGCATCTGCTCGGCTTCGATCATCAGGACGGGGACGAGGCAGAGGAGATGGAGGCCCTGGAGGTGGAAATTCTCGCCCGGCTGGGAATTTCCGACCCTTATGCTGACGGTGAGGTTGTCGCCGTCGACGATGACCGCTAGTATGGTTCCCGCGATCCCGCATTCATACATCAAGAGCGCCAATGAACGACGACTCTTCCAGTAGGAAGCCCCGCGATAGCGGGGCCGACGACTCCGGTTCCCTGATGTCGCTGCTCAAGCGGCTGATTCCGGGTTCCCGGCGCGGTGGCGACGACGCCGTCCGCGAAGCCCTCGAAGAACTGATCGAGGATGACGACGCCGAAGCAATCGACAGCCACGAACGGCTGCTGCTCGGCAATATCCTGCGTCTGCGGGATACCACAGCCTATGACATCATGATCCCGCGCGCCGACATCTTCGCCATTGATGTCAGCACGCCGCTGGCCGATGTGGCGGAACAGGTGGGGCGGACCGGGCATTCCCGCGTTCCGGTGTTCCGGGAAACCCTCGACGATGTCGTTGGCATGATCCTGATTAAGGACCTTCTGCCGGTGATTGCCCGGGGCCAGACCATGGACCTGCGCCACCTGATGCGGAAGGTGATGTTCGTGTCTCCGGCGATCCGGGTCCTCGACCTGCTGGTGGAAATGCGCCTGAAGCGCACCCACATGGCGCTGGTGGTTGATGAATACGGCGGCATCGACGGTCTGGTCACCATCGAGGATCTGGTCGAACAGATCGTCGGGGAGATCGAAGACGAACACGACGATGACAGCGAACCGGAAATGCTGTTGACCGGCGACGGCACCCTGACCGCCGATGCCCGGGTGGCGCTGGAGGATTTCGAGGACCGATTCGGCACCGTGTTCTCCGACGAAGACAAGGAAGACACCGATACGCTGGGTGGCCTTGTGTTCCGTCTGGCCGGGCGGGTGCCGCTGCGCGGGGAACTGATCTCCCACGCCAGCGGTCTGGAGTTTGAGGTGGTGGATGCTGATCCCCGCCATATCCGCCGCCTGCGGGTGCGTAACCTGCCGCAGACCACGGCCGCTGTCGAAGGTGCCTAAGTGTCCCTGATTCCCTTTGCGGACCGGCTCCGCTCCCTGACCGGGGGGCGGCGGCTGGCCGTCGCGATCGGTGCCGGTGCCGCCTCTGTGCTGGCCCTGCCGCCGTTGTTCGTGCTGCCGGTGCTGCTGCTGACCATCCCGCTGTGGCTGACCCTTCTGGACGGGGCGGAGCGCCGCCGGAGTGCCTTCTGGATCAGCTGGGGGTTTGGGTTCGGTTACTTTGCCGCCGGGCTGTACTGGATTGCCCACGCCCTGTTGATGGATGCCGCCCGGTTCGGCTGGATGGTGCCGTTTGCCATCGGCGGCCTCAGTGCGGTGCTGGCGGTGTATATCGGGCTGACCGGCCTGAGCGTGCATGTGCTGCGCCTGCGCGGGGCAGCCCGGGTGTTTGCCGTCGCCGGGGCCTGGACCCTGATGGAAATCCTGCGGGGGATTCTGCTGACCGGCTTCCCGTGGAACCCGCTGGGCAGTGTGTGGGCGGCGGTGCCGCCGGTGTTGCAGCTGGCCTCTCTGACCGGGGTGTTCGGTCTGTCCCTGCTGACGGTGCTGGTGGCGGCGTCGCCGGTGTGTGGCCGCAAAGGGGTGGCGGTGGCGGCGGCCGGGCTGAGTGCGGTTGCCCTGCTGGGCTGGCTGCGGCTGCCGTCCGGTCCGTCCCCGGTGGTGGATGGCGTGCGGCTGCGGCTGGTGCAGCCCAATATTCCCCAGACCCTGAAATGGGATGCTTCCGCCCGGGAAGACAATCTGCGCCAGTATCTGGCGCTGTCACAGCTTCCGGCGCTGGACCGTCCGCCGACCCATATCCTGTGGGGCGAGACGGCGGTGCCCTATGCGCTGGACGGGCAGAATGACGGTATGCTGCGGCAGATCATCGCGGCTCCGCTGGCGGTGCACCAGCCGGGGAATCCGCAGGCCGGGGTGATCGTCGGGGCGATCCGCGCGACTCCGGCCGGGCAGGAACCGTTCCGGATCTGGAATTCGATGGTGGCGCTGGACCCGTCCGGCACGGTCACCGGGACCTATGATAAAGCGCATCTGGTGCCGTTCGGCGAATATGTGCCCTACAAGTCGGTGCTGCCGTTGCCGAAGGTGACGGTGGGGGCCACCGATTATTCAGCCGGTCCGGGGCCGGCGACGGTGTCTCTGCCCGGTCTGCCGCCAGTGGGGCCGCTGATCTGTTACGAGGTGATTTTCCCCGGCGCGGTCGCTGACCCGGTCAACCGTCCGCAATGGTTGCTGAACCCGACCAACGACGGATGGTACGGATATTCCACCGGTCCGTTCCAGCACCTTGATACGGCAGTGCTGCGGGCGGTGGAGGAAGGGCTGCCGGTGGTGCGCGTCGCCAACACCGGTGTCTCGGCGGTGATTGATGCCTATGGCCGCACCACTGCCCGGATCGGTCTGGAGGTTGCCGGGTATACCGATGCGGACCTGCCGCAGGCCGTTGCCCCGACGCTGTTCAGCCGGATCGGGGTCTGGAGCAGTGTGGCCTTAGGTTTCCTGTCGCTGTTGGTGGGCCTGCTGTTGCAGCGTAAATGTGTCCGCCCGGACGCAGGGTGACCAAAACTGTGCCTGAACGGACAATCCTTTCGTCTGTGGCATTGCACTTAAGATTTACCCCGTTACGGTCATGGTCGATTTTAAATTTGGCCGTAAACGCCTGAAATTTCCGGAACCGGTGCCTGTCGGGCTGCTGGTCACTGTTCACCGGGGCAGGCAGGGGAGGACTACAGTGGCACAGGATGAGGATCTGGGCAGGTCGTTGCGCGGGCGGATGCCGGACGGGGCGCCGAACCCGGTTGATGTGCATGTCGGCAGCCGGGTCCGTCTGCGGCGGATGCTGATGGGCCTCAGTCAGGAGCGTCTGGGTGAGGCGCTGGGCCTGACCTTCCAGCAGGTGCAGAAGTACGAACGGGGCATCAACCGGATCGGGGCGTCCCGGCTGTGGGATCTCAGCCGGGTGCTGGGGACGCCGGTCGGCTACTTTTTCGATAATATGGATGAGGCGGTGGCCCGGGCCTCGCCGCGTCAGCTGGTTGACTGTCCGCCGGGAGACGATCCGGCGGGGCTTCCCGCCTCTGCCGATCTGACGGCAGGCAGCGCCGACGCCGGTCACCGCGAGGTGCTGGAACTGATCCGGGCCTATAACCGCATCGCTGACCCGATGGTGCGGCGGCGGATCTATGAGCTGACCCGCACGCTGTCCCTGTTGCCCGGCCTTGGTCTGGCCGATGCCGACAGTGCCGGTCTGCCGTCCCTGCCGGAGCCGGTGCTGGAGCATACCTGAGCCGCCGGAGGGGGGATTCCGGGCTTTTTCGCTGTTGAGGCTTGCGTCTTCCCGGTATTTCCGATACTCCGTGCCGGTTAAATGTGAACACACCGGACTGACCGCAGTGCCGGTGTGTGTTGTGTTTCACTCTCGCCATGGCCGGTATGCCTGTGCAGTCGGCTGGGGGCGTCATGCAGATCCCTGCGACGGAGGATTATCAGGTGGCGCTTAAAGACTACCTCTTCACCAGCGAATCGGTTTCCGAAGGGCATCCGGACAAGGTCTGTGACCGCATTTCTGACACCATCGTTGACCTGTTTCTGGAAGCCGACCCGTATGCGCGCGTCGCTGTTGAAACGCTGGCGACCACCAATTTTGTCGTTCTGGCTGGTGAAGTGCGTGGTCCGGACCACCTGAACCACGAGACCTTCAAGCAGAAGGCGCGTGAGGCGATCAAGGCGATCGGCTACGAACAGCACGGCTTCCACTGGAAGGATGCGGAGATCGTCTCCCACGTCCACAGCCAGTCCTCTGACATTGCACAGGGCGTTGACGCGCTGGGCAACAAGGACGAAGGTGCCGGTGACCAGGGCATCATGTTCGGCTATGCCTGCGATGAGACCCCGGAGCTGATGCCCGCCCCGATTCAGTATTCCCACCGGATCCTGAAGGCGCTGGCCGAAGCCCGCCACGCCGGGAACCGCCTGCTGGGCCCGGATTCCAAGTCGCAGGTCACCCTGCGCTATGTTGATGGCAAGCCGGTCGGTGCCACCTCGGTGGTGGTCTCCACCCAGCATGCCGCCAATGCCGATCAGGGCGAGATCCGTGAGCTGGTCCGCCAGCATGTTCTGGCCACCCTGCCGGAAGGCTGGATGTGCCCGGAAGACGAATTCTACGTCAACCCGACCGGCCGCTTTGTCATCGGCGGCCCGGATGGCGACTGCGGCCTGACCGGCCGCAAGATCATTGTCGATACCTACGGCGGTGCCGCGCCGCACGGCGGCGGGGCTTTCTCCGGCAAGGATCCGACCAAGGTTGACCGGTCTGCGGCCTATGCCACCCGCTATCTGGCGAAGAACGTGGTTGCCGCCGGTCTGGCCGAAAAGTGCCTGATTCAGGTGTCCTATGCCATCGGCGTGTCCAAGCCGCTGTCGCTGTACGTCAACACCTTCGGCACCGGCCAGGTGGACGAAGGCAAGCTGGCGAAGGTCCTGCCGGAGCTGATGAATCTCAGCCCGCGCGGGATCCGCGAGCATCTCGGCCTGAACAAGCCGATCTATGCCCGTACCGCTGCTTATGGTCACTTTGGCCGGACCCCGGATGCCGACGGTGGCTTCTCGTGGGAAAAGACCGATCTGGTCGCCGCGCTGAAGTCTGAATTCGGGGCCTGATCCCCCGTGCCGACCGGCCCCGGCGGAGCAATCTGCCGGGGCCGTTGTGCTTTCCGGACCCTTTTCTTTTGTCCCAGAGGCTGTGCCGTGTCCGAGACGCCTGTTCCGCCCGCTGAAAATGCTGATGACAAGCCGATGATCGACACCCGTTTTTACGGGCGCCGTAAGGGCAAGGCCCTGAAGGCCGGTCAGAAGGCCCTGATGGAAACCCTGTATCCGCGCCTGCGCCTGCCGCTGGCGGGGGAGGCGGAGGTCCCGACGGACCTGAAGGCGCTGTTCCCGCGCCCGGTGCAGGAAGTGTGGTTGGAAATCGGTTTCGGCGGTGGGGAACATCTGGCCCATCAGGCCGACACCCACCCCGACATCGGCCTGATCGGGGCGGAGCCGTTCGTCAATGGCATCGGCAAGCTGCTGAAGCACATTGATGAAAAAGGCGTCGAGAACATCCGCATCTATGGCGAGGATATCCGGCCATGGCTGAAGGAGCTGCCGGACGCCTGTCTGGACAAGGTGTTCCTGCTGTTCCCGGATCCGTGGCCGAAGACCCGCCATGCCGACCGCCGCTTCGTCAATCCGTGGAATCTGGATGTGCTGGCCCGGGTGATGAAGGACAACACCCTTTTCCGGGTGGCGTCGGATGACATGACCTACATCCGCCACACCCTCAGCGTCGTCCCGGTGCACCCGGAGTTTGACTGGCTGGTGTCGGGGCCGGAGGACTGGCGGGTGCGCTGGCCGGATGCCATCGAAAGCCGGTATGAGGCAAAAGCCCACCGCGAGGGCCGGACCCCGAAGTACCTGACCTTCCGCCGCCGTCCGCGCGCCTGAGGCCGCGTTTCAGGCCTCGCCCCCGGTTTTCAGGCGGTAGCCGATTCCCGGTTCCGTCAGCAGGAACCGGGGGCGGGCCGGATCCTCTTCCAGTTTCTGGCGCAGTTGCCCGATGTAGACCCGCAGATAGGCGGTGTCTTCGGTGTGGGCCGGGCCCCACACCGTCCGCAGCAGGTGGCGGTGCGTCAGCACATGGTCGGGGGCGGCGGCTAGACAGGCCAGAAGATCCCATTCCCGTTTCGACAGATGCAGGTCTGCCCCGTCCCGGGTGATCACCCGCCGCGCCAGTGACAGGCTGACCGGCCCAAGGGTCAGGGTATCGCTCTCCTCCGGTGCCGTCCGGGTCCGCAGCAGCGCCCGCAGCCGGGCCATCAGCTCGGCGATGCCGAAGGGCTTGACCATGTAGTCATTGGCACCCCGGTCCAGCGCTTCCACCTTGTCAAATTCATCGGCCCGCACCGACAGGATGATGATCGGGCAGTCGGAAAACGCCCGGATGGCGGAGATCACCTCCTGCCCGTCGCCATCGGGCAGGCCAAGGTCCAGCACCACCAGATCCGGCTTCAGGGTCCGGGCGGCGGCGGTTCCGGCGGCGGCGGAGTCCGCCTCGCTGACGCGGTAGCCGTTGGCACTCAGCGAGATGCCAAGGAACTTGCGGATCTGCGGTTCGTCGTCGATGACAAGAAGATGGGCGCTCATGCCGGGACCCCGGGGACTGTTTCCGGCATAGGTAACCGCAGGATCAGGCTGGCGCCAACCCCATTCAGGCCGCTGTCCGCCTGGAGGGTGCCACCGTGGGCGGTGACAATGCCCCGGCAGATCGCCAGCCCCAGCCCGGTGCCGGATTGCCGGTCATTCCGGTCCACCCGGTAAAACATGTCAAAAACCCGCTCCCGGTCCTCCGGCGGAATACCCGGCCCCTGATCGCTGATCTCCAGCGTCAGGGTCTGGCCATCGTGTCCGGCCCAGACGGTGATGGTGCTGTCCGGCGGGGCATATTTGCGGGCATTGTCGAGCAGGTTGAACACCACCTGCTCGATCAGGACCGGATCAACGCAGATCAGCGGCAGGGCCGGTGGCAGGGTAATCCGCACAGTGTGCCGTTCCAGCAGGCGTCCGGCCCGGCGGCGGGCGGCCTCGATGATGTCCGGCAGGTCAACCCAGTCGGTTTTCGGGCGCAGGGCCCCGGCTTCCAGCCGGGTCATGTCGAGCAGGTTCTGGACAAAACGGTTCAGCCGTTCGGCTTCGTCCTGAATGGTCTGCGACAGGTCGGTGCGCTGGGGGTCAGTCAGTGACGGGCCATAGGTGATCAGGCTGGAGGCAGCGCCCATGATCGACACCAGCGGGGTGCGCAGGTCGTGCGACAGCGACGACAGCAGGGCGGCGCGCAGGCGTTCCCGCTCGGTGGCGACGCGGGCGGTTTCGATGTCGCCGACCAGCGTGGTGCGTTCGATGGCAATAGCGGCCTGATCGGCCAGCATGTCGAGAAGCTGCCGCAGATCCGGGGCCGGGGGCTGGTCACTGTCCTGCCGTACGCCCAGAATCCCGACCGCACCGCGGGCGGTTTTCATCGGCAGGAACAGCCATCCGGCAGCGGGCAGGGTGGCGGTGCCGCGCCCGGCCATCCGGCCATTGTTCCACGCCCAGTCGGCGGCAGCGGCAGAGGTATCGTCCAGCCGGTCTTCCGGCGGATATCCGGCGGCAATCCTCAGGGTCCCGCCATCCGGCATTAACACCAGAGACCGTCCGTGCAGGGTGGCGGCAACGTGATGGGCCACCGCCCACAGCACATCATCCTGTGTGACGGCGGCACTGACGGTGCGGCCAAAGGCATAAAGGGTCTCGGTCCGGCGGGCGTTTTCCCGCAGCCGGTCCACCTGTGTGCGCAGCCGGGCCGCCAGTTTGCTGACCGTCACCGCCGCCAGCAGGAAGAACACGATGGTCAGGATGTTCTGGCTGTCGGTGATGGCGAAGGTGTAGCGCGGTTCAGTGAAAAAGAAATTGAAGCTGAAGAAGCAGGCCAGCGAGGTCAGGATTGCCGGAGTCTGCCCGGCCCGGATCGCCACCAGCAGCACCGCCATCAGATAGGCCACCGAGATGTTGGCCAGCGGTAGGTCAAAGTGGTCAATCAGCCCGCCGAGCAGGGTGGCACCAATAATGGTGGAGAGGGTCAGCAGGGCTGCCTGCCATGGAAATGGAGGGACCGGATCGGCGATTGGGGCGATGGCGGCGGGCTTTCTCTCCCCCGGGGGCACCACCAGAACGCTGATCTCCCCGGATCCGGCCAGAATCCGGTCAGCCAGAGGCCGGTACCATGGCCACAGGCGGCTCCAGGGGCCCGGCAAGGGGCGGCCGGTGACGATCAGGGTAACATTGGTGGTGCGGGCGTGATCCAGCAGGGTGCTGGCAACGTCGGTTCCGTGCAGGGTGCGGGTTTCCGCCCCCAGCTGCTCCGCCAGCCGCAGGGCCGCATCCAGCGCCGCCTGCCGGGCCGGGGAGCCGTGCAGGCTGCCCGGTGTCTCGACGGTGACGGCGGACCACGCCGATCCGCGCCGCTCGGCGGAGCGCCTGCCGATCCGCACCAGCCGTTCCGCTTCCTCGCCGGTGCCCAGACAGACCATCACCCGTTCCCGGCTCGGCCACGGGCCGCTAATGGCGTGGGCCCGCATGTAATCGACCATCTGGCGGTCAACCCGCTCGGCGGCATGGCGCAGGGCCATCTCGCGCAGGGAGGTCAGGGTGGCGGGGGAGAAAAAGTGGTGCATCGCCCGCCGCGCCTGATCGGGCACATAGACCTTGCCATCCTGAAGGCGGCGGATCAGATCGTCGGGCGGCAGGTCGATCAGTTCGATGGCATCGGCGGCGGCGAACACGCTGTCTGGGACGGTTTCGCGGACCTTGATGCCGGTGATCTGTTCCACCACATCGTTCAGCCCTTCCAGATGCTGGATGTTGAGGGTGGTGTAGACGTCGATCCCGGCATCCAGCAGGTCCTCGACATCCTGCCAGCGCTTCAGGTGGCGGCTGCCGGGGACGTTGGAATGGGCAAACTCGTCGATCAGCGCCAGTGCCGGATGGCGCTGTAACAGCCCGTCCAGATCCATTTCCGGAAAGCTGCGGCCCCGGTGGTGGACCTCCGCCAGCGGCAGCAGCGGCAGGCCGTCCAGCAGGGCCCGGGTTTCCGGGCGCCCGTGGTGTTCGATCACCCCGGCCAGCACATCGACCCCGGCCCGCAGCTTTTCGTGGGCGGCCGACAGCATGGCGAAGGTCTTGCCGACACCGGGGGCGGCACCGAGGAATATTTTCAGGTGGCCCCGCTGGTCCCGCCGGGCTTCGGCCAGCAGGGCATCGGGAGACGGGCGCAGGTCAGGCGGTGTCGGCATCGGAACGGGCGGATCTTTCAGGGCGGGGAGGGCAGCAGGGAATTCAGGGCGTTAACGTCAAGCCGGGTCCGGCCGCAGGCGTCCATGGTGTCACAGTGGGCCAGTGCCCGCACCTGCTGTTGCAGCCGCTGCCGGTCAAGATGACGGGTCCCGGCGATTTCCCGGCTTTGCAGCATCGCATCGGCGGCGCTCACCGACCCTGTCCCGCCGGTCGGGTGGAACGCCGGGACCGGAGGGGGATGCAGCACCGGCTGGACCGGCGGCGGCGGGCTGCCATCCAGTGGATGGCGGGGCAGAAGGATCAGGATCCCGGCCATGAGCGACAGGCTGAGGATCAGGGAAACTCCGGAACTGCGGCGGGGCATGGTGCGCCTCCTCCTGATGCCCGGCCGGAACCGGTCCGGGACCGATCGGGTCCCGGGGTGGTTCCGGCCGGGCGGGCGGTCATGACGGACGGGGGTACAGATGGTCCAGAGCGCGGTTCAGGCGCAGGACATTGACCCGGGGTTCCCCCAGCAGGCCAAGGTCCCGCCCTTCGCTGACGGACTGGATCAGGTCGCGCAGGGCGGCGGCGGGGATGCCGCGTTCCTTGGCCACCCGCGGAACCTGCCACAGCGCGGCAGCCGGGGTGATGTGCGGGTCAAGGCCGGAGGCCGAGGCGGTGACCAGATCCACCGGGACCTGTGCCGGAGCCTCCGGGTTGGCGGCCCGCAGGGCGGTCACCCGGGCGGCCACGGCGTCTACCAGCGGGCGGCTGCTGGGGCCGAGGTTGCTGCCGGAGGAATTGGCGGCGTCATAGCCGGTTCCGGCAGCGGAGGGACGGCCCTGAAAGTAATCCGGCCGGGTGAAGCCCTGACCGATCAGGTCGGAGCCGATGACGGTGCCGTTCTGTTCGATCAGGCTGCCACCGGCCTGCCATGGGAACAGGGTGTTGGCCAGCCCGGTGACGGCCAGCGGATAGGCCAGCCCGGTCACCACGGTCATCACACCGGTCAGGACGAGGGCGGGGCGCAGAATAGACAGCATGGATTTACCTCCTGTGACGGATCAGGCCAGCCCGAGGGCGGTGATGATCATGTCGATGGCTTTCAGGCCGGCGAAGGGCACGATCAGGCCGCCGAGGCCATAGACCAGCAGATTGCGCTTCAGCAGGGTGGCGGCATTGGCCGGGCGGTAGCGCACCCCACGCAGGGCCAGCGGAATCAGGGCGATGATGATCAGGGCGTTGAAGATGATCGCCGACAGCACCGCCGACTGCGGGCTGCTCAGGCCCATGATGTTCAGGGCCTGAAGCTGCGGATAGGCGGTGATGAACAGCGCCGGGATGATGGCAAAGTACTTGGCCACATCGTTGGCGATGGAGAAGGTGGTCAGGGATCCCCGGCTCATCAGCAGCTGTTTGCCGATCATCACGATTTCGATCAGCTTGGTCGGGTCGCTGTCGAGATCGACCATGTTCCCGGCCTCGCGGGCCGCCTGAGTCCCGGTGTTCATCGCCACGCCGACATCGGCCTGCGCCAGCGCCGGGGCGTCGTTGGATCCGTCGCCGCACATGGCGACCAGCCGTCCGCCCTGCTGGTAGTCGCGGATCAGCTCCAGCTTCTTTTCCGGCGTCGCTTCGGCCAGCACGTCGTCCACCCCGGCTTCGGCGGCGATGGCGGCGGCGGTCAGCGGGTTATCGCCGGTGATCATCACGGTCTTGATGCCCATCTCGCGCAGGGTGGCGAAGCGTTCGCGGATGCCCGGCTTGATGATGTCCTTCAGGTAGATCACCCCCAGCGGCCGGTCATCGCGGGCCACCACCAGCGGCGTCCCCCCGGCCTTGGCCACCCGCTCGACAGCGGCGGTCAGCTCGCGGGTCAGCGCGGTGGGCAGCGACCGCCGCTCGCCGATGGATTTCAGGATCGCATCGGCGGCCCCCTTGCGGATTTCGCTGACGGCGGTCATCACCCCGCCCCAGCTGATGCCGCTCAGGCTGACGCCGCTCATGCGGGTGTGGGCGCTGAAGGGCAGGAAGGTCATCCCCTCCCGCGACGGATCGGGGAAACTGAAGCGGGTGCGGGCCAGCGCCACCACCGACTTGCCTTCCGGCGTCTCATCGGCCAGCGAGGACAGGAAGGCGGCTTCAGCCAGATCCCGTTCACTGACCCCGCCGACCGGCAGGAATTCGGCGGCCTGACGGGCCCCCAGCGTGATGGTGCCGGTTTTGTCCAGCAGCAGCACGTCAATGTCCCCGGCGGCTTCCACCGCCCGCCCGGATTTGGCGATGACGTTGAAGCCGACCAGACGGTCCATCCCGGCAATGCCGATCGCCGACAGCAGGCCGCCGATGGTGGTCGGGATCAGGGTGACAAACAGGGCGGCCAGAAACACCGGCGGCAGCTCCGCCTTCGACCACAGGGCAAACACCGGCAGGCTGGCAACGACGATCAGGAAGATCAGGGTCAGGCCGGACAGCAGGATGGTCAGGGCGATTTCGTTGGGGGTCTTCTGGCGCTTGGCCCCTTCGACCATCTGGATCATCCGGTCGAGGAAGCTTTCGCCGGGGTTGGCGGTGATCCGGATGATGATGCGGTCAGAGACCACCCGGGTGCCGCCGGTGACGGCACAGCGGTCGCCGCCGGATTCGCGGATCACCGGAGCCGATTCGCCGGTGATGGCGCTTTCGTCCACGGTGGCGATCCCCGAGACCACATCGCCGTCGCCGGGAATAATGTCTCCGGCGGTGCAGACCACCAGATCCCCGGTGCGCAGCAGATGGGCGGGGACGCTGTCACCCTGAACGGCATCGATGGAGGGAATGCGCTGGGCAACCCCGTCGCTGCGGGCGCGGCGCAGGCTGTCGGCCTGAGCCTTGCCCCGGCCTTCGGCGATGGCCTCGGCGAAGGTGGCAAACAGCACGGTGAACCACAGCCACGCGGTGATCTGGGCCATGACAACCAGATGGGTGGTCTCCCGCACCGTCAGGATGGTGGAGACCAGCGCCACCACGGCGGTGGCAAACAGGACCGGATTGCGGATCAGCGAACGGGGATCCAGCTTGCGCACCGCGTCAACGGCGGCCTCGGCCAGCACCCGGCGGGTGATCCACGACAGGCCCGGCCCCTTCGAGGGGGATCCGGTGGAAAGGGAGGACGACATGATGGGGTTCCTCAGAACAGAAGACCGCTGGCGAGCGACAGATGCTCGGCAACCGGCCCGAGGGCGAGGACGGGGAAGAAGGTCAGGCCGCCGACAATCACCACCACCAGCGTCAGCAGGGTGATGAACAGGCCGGAGTGGGTCGGGAAGGTCCCGGCCGTGACCGGCACCGGGCGGCGGGCCGCCAGAGCCCCGGCGATGGCCAGAACCGGTACGATCACCGCAAAGCGGCCGATCAGCATGGCCAGACCCAGCAGGGTGTTGTGCAGCACGGTGTTGGCGCTGAACCCGGCGAAGGCTGACCCGTTGTTGGCGGTGGCGGAGACATAGGCGTAGAGCAGTTCGCTCAGGCCGTGCGGCCCGGCATCCTGAATCGAGGCAGACCCCAGCAGCAGCGCCACCGATCCCAGCCCGAGGATACAGGCCGGGAAGGCCAGCACCGCGATCATCGCCAGGGTGATTTCCCGGGATTCGATCTTTTTGCCGACATATTCAGGGGTGCGGCCGACCATCAGCCCGGCGATGAACACCGCCAGCAGCACGAACAGCATCATGCCGTA
Organism: Novispirillum itersonii; assembly: GCF_014205675.1. Lineage (GTDB taxonomy): Bacteria > Pseudomonadota > Alphaproteobacteria > Rhodospirillales > Rhodospirillaceae > Novispirillum > Novispirillum itersonii_A. The sequence continues at coordinate 670,002 of NZ_JACIIX010000001.1, read as the reverse complement.
CAGACCGGCCCCGACGCCGCCGATGATCACTTCGCCGAGCATCATATTCACCAGCGGCACCATCCCGGCCAGCGGCATCAGGCTGTCGTGCATGGCAACCACCGCCCCGCAGGAGGCTGCGGTGGTGACGACCGAGAACAGCATGGAGGCGGCAATGCCGAAGCGTACTTCCTTGCCCTCCATCGCGCCGCCCGGCTGCCACGCCCCAAGGGCCTGATCGGCCCCGATGGCGGTCAGCGCCGGATTGCCCGCCGACTCGGCCCCATAGGCCACCGCCACCCCGATCAGGAACAGCACGCCCATACTGGCGAACAGGGCCCAGCCCTGCCGCACGTCACCGACCATCCGCCCGAAGGTGTTGGTCAGCCCGGCCCCGATCAGGAAGATCGCGGTCATGTGGATCAGGTTGGTCAGGGCGGTGGGGTTTTCAAACGGATGGGCAGCGTTGACGTTGAAGAAGCCGCCGCCGTTGGTGCCCAGATGCTTGATCATCATCTGGCTGGCCACCGGACCGAGGGCGATGGTCTGCTTTGCCCCTTCCAGGGTGGTGGCGTCGGCAGAGGGGGCCAGTGTCTGCGGCACGCCCAGCGCCACCAGCGCCAGCGCCCCGAGGATGCACAGCGGCAGCAGGATGTAGAGGACGGACCGGGTCAGATCGACGGTGAAATTGCCGATCCCCTTGGCGGAGCGGCGGGCGAAGCCCCGGATCAGGGCAACGGCAACCGCCATGCCGCTGGCGGCGGAGACAAAGTTCTGCACCGTCAGTCCGGCCATCTGGCTCAGATAGCTGAGGGTGGTTTCCCCGCCGTAGGACTGCCAGTTGGTGTTGGTGGCAAAGCTGGTGGCGGTGTTGAAGGCCAGATCCGGGGCGACGGCCCCCAGTCCGGCCGGGTTGAGGGGCAGCAGCCCCTGCACCCGTTGCAGGGCATACAGCAGCAGGACCCCGGCCAGCGTGAAGGCCAGCAGGGTGGCGGTATAGCGGGTCCAGTGCTGGTCGTCGTCGGCGCTGGTGCCGCACAGCCGGTACAGCGGCCGTTCCAGCCAGCGCAGGGCGGTGACCCGGCCGTCATAAACGCGGGCCATATACCCGCCGATCAGCGGGGTCAGGGCACAGATCAGGGCGACGAACACCACGATCTGGAGGATGCCATTGGCGTCCATGGTCGGGTCCTCAGAACTGATCGGGATGGAACAGGGCGTACAGCAGATAGGCTGCCAGCCCCAGTGCGGTGGCCGCCGTCAGGGCAAGGCCGAAGGGGTCGTCGGAGAACGTCATGGCATCCTCCTCAGATCCGGGCGCACAGGCGCATCAGCAGCGCCGCCGCCCCGAAAAAACCGGCGATCAGGCCGGTGAACAGCAGATCGGACACGGGGGTCCCTCCAGATGTGGATGGCCGGGAGTCTGTCCCGGCCCTACCGGCGGAGTGTCGCGCTGCGGGCCGTTAAGGATCGATACGGTTCTGGGGGGCGGATTTTTATGCGGCCTTTATGCGGCCGGGGTCACTCGTCGATATCGGCGAGGGTGATGGTCAGGGCCGGGCGGCGGCGGCCCAGTGTGTGCAGACTGTCCCGCAGGGCCTGCGGTGTTGACCAGCGCACGCCGCGCAGGGTGCCGGGGGCAAGGGGACGGCGGCGGGACCAGCCGATCAGCCAGTATCCGCCGTCCTCCGCCGGGCCGAACACCAGATCTGCCGCGCGCAGGGCCCGCAGGGCGGCCGCGATGTGTGCGGGGGTGATGCCGGGAATATCGGTGCCGGTCAGCACCACCGGACCGGATCCGGGGGCGGTGCGCAGGGCATGCAGCATCCGCTGCCCGAGATCCCCCCGGCATTGAGTGGTCCGGGTGACGGGACCGGACAGGCGCAGGCCATCCGCTGCCGGGCTTAACGCCAGCACCGTCTGCCAGCGCCGGTCCCGGCCAAGGGTCCGCAGCAGGCCGGACAGTTGCCGCTGCTGGAAGCGCAGGGCCTGTAACGCGCCGATCCGCCGGGCCAGCCGGGTTTTGCCGGTGCCATAGCGGGGGCGTTTGCCGAACAGGATCAGGCAGGGGTGCTCCGTCATCGCCGGTACCGCTCCGCCAGAGTCTGCGGGTCTGTTCCCAAGGCATAGCGCAGCAGCAGGGCGGCGTTTTTCAGGGGGCGGCGGATCCAGCCATCGCGGCGGTAACGGTCGGCCCCGGTGGTCAGGGCGGCGGGCAGGATCCGCAGACGCCGCCGCCCGATCCGCCGCACCAGATCGACATCTTCCATCAGGGGCAGCGGGCGGTATCCGCCGATGGCCCGGTACAGGGCCGCGGAGATCAGCAGGCCCTGATCGCCCCACGGCAGGCCCAGCCAGCGGCTGCGCAGGGTGGCGGCCGTAGCGATCACCGTCGCCAGCGGATGTGGATCGTCAAAACGCAGGGCAAAGGCGGCAGCCTGATCGGGGAAGGCCCGGCAATGACCGGTCAGCAGGGCAGGCCATGCCACCGGGAGGAGGCTGTCAGCGTGCAGAAACAGCAGCCAGTCCGCTCCGGCGGCCAAGGCCGCTTCGGCCCCGGTGATCAGTTGCGGTCCCCGTCCCGCCGGGCCGGTCAGGAGGCGGGCGGCATGGCGGGCGGCAACCGCCACCGTGTCATCAGCGGATCCACCGTCACTGACCCAGATGCGGCTGACCGGGGCCTGTTGCAGGGTCGGCAGCAGCCGGGACAATGCCGGGGCGGCGTTCAGGGTGGGGATGATGACATGCAGCATGCCCCGACTATGGCCCGGTGTGCGACCAAAGAAAAGGGGACCCCCGCAGTGCGGAGGCCCCCCTGTTTTCAGCAACAGGACTGACAGTCTTACCGGGTGACGGTCAGGCTGTCCGACACCAGCGGCAGACGCCAGCCTTCAATCGGGGTGCCCTCGGTGTTGAGGTGCGCCACCATGTAATACAGGCGCTGGGCTTCCGGAGTGTCGTACTGCCAGCGTTCCTGGAGATAGTACGGCGGGATCGACTGGTAATAGACCGTCGCGGTCACGGTGGCGACACCGCTGACCGACGACGGAACCACATAGCGGATGGTGCGGCTGGCCGGATCGTTGCCGATCGGCAGCGGCACATGCTCGGCCTTGTTGACATCCAGCAGCCACGGCCGGGTGATCTCGGCATAGGGACCGGTCGGCGACCAGCCCTTCGGCAGCAGACGGGTATCCTTGGCCTCATAGGCCACCTCAAGGAACGAGGTGGTCAGGCGCATGGCCCGCAGATCCGGCTTGATGGCGGTTTTCAGGGCGGCCAGACCGCCGACCGGAGAGGCAATCCGTTCTTCGAACAGATAAGCCTGATTCTGGGCGGTGATCAGCGGGTCCCCGGTCTGGATCTTCAGCGGGTCGGTGGTGGTTTCGTTTTCCAGCACCGCCCCGGTTTCGTCCACCAGCTGTCCGGCGGCATTGGTGCGGCCCGACGCCCACACCACGGCGCCGGAGGCATCCTTGGCCTCGAACAGGATGTAGGCCCGGCGGAAGCCGACCCCGGACGGGAACTTATGGCCGGTCTTGTTGACCACCGTCACGTCATAGGCGTTGCCGCCGTTGACCGGGCCGCCGGTCTTGACGCCGACATCAACGGTCATCTGCTGGGCGAAGGTCATGATTTCCTTCTGCGCCAGCACCAGCGCCGGCTGTCCGTTGGGCACGCGGCCCAGCGGCTGGCTGCTGTTGCCCAGCAGGTTCGGGAACTGCTGGAACATCATGTTGGCATACAGGTTCAGCCCCAGCAGGGTGTGGCGGCGGAAGTCCTGTTTCGGTTCCGGGGTGATGGCCGCATCCGGGGCGCGGTTGTCCAGCGGCGGCAGCCAGGCACTCTCGACGTTGGCGATAATCTCGGTGATCGGCTTGGCGGTGCCGTCCACCGGGGCATCGGGCAGGCGCGACGGCATGTGGCAGTCCTGACAGCTCTGGGCCTGCGTGCCGGTCTGGCCCGCGAAGGCGCTGTTCAGCCATTCCACATAGGTCGACTGTTCATAGGCGGTCCGGTACTGGTCCCCGGCGGTCTTATGTTCGGTCACCACCGGGGTGATGACGGTATGGCAGGATCCGCACAGGGCCGAATCCTTCATCTGCGGGCCATGCACCGGGGTGACCCCGATCGCCTGTTCCATCAGATAGGGTTTGACGCTGTCGGTGGCGAACGGGCCGTAGATCAGGCCCGGATGGTCGGGATATTTGAAGTTCCCGGTAAAGGTTTCTTCCGTGCCCAGCCCGTTGGCTTCCATCTGGTGGCAGATGGTGCAGGTGACGCCGTCGCGGGCCAGTGCCGCGTATTTGGTCGGCGCGTTTACCGTCTTGCTGGGTTCAAGATAGGTATAGGCGGTGCTGAACAGCGGCCCCTTCGGCTTCTGGTCCGGCGGATAAATCACCGGCTTGTTTTCGGCATGCCCCTGACCGTTGTCCAGATGGAACTGGCGCTGGGCCCCGGCCTGATGGCAGCGGGTACAGAAGTTACCGGCCTGATCGGCCAGATCCGGGTGGCGCTGGGCTTCCCACGCAATCTGGGCATGGAAGATCGGGTCGCGCCCGGCCAGCCCCATCATCGACGCGCTCCATTCCGCATAGGGCGAAATGTCCCACATCTTGGTTTTTGACGGATCCTTCGGGTCAATTCCGGCCTGATCGATGGTGGTCATCGACGGCTGGTCATTGTTCTGGAGCACATAGCTCCAGTGGCAGCCGTTACAGTTGTCCGACGTAACGTAGACGTCGCGGCAGTCAACCATCTTGGTGCTGTTGCGCGGGCCGGTCTTGGCAGCGTTGCCGCTGGCCGCCAGCAGCGAGGTGGTCGGGAACGGCACCGCGCCGTCCGCCCCCTGATGGGCTTTACAGACGTTTTCCGGCAGCTTGGCCGGCAGCGCCGGAGTGTGGGAGAAGATGAAGTCCAGCGGCAGCCAGGCCATGTCCGCCTGCGACTTCGGCAGCGTCGGGGTTTTGGGGAACGCGCCGGTGATCGCCGGATTCGGGGTCGGCAGCGGCGGAACCGGTGTGCCTTCCAGAATAGCGCGCAGATACAGCTCGACCACATTGTTCAGGGCCGGGCCGATCTCGCCCTTCAGCAGCAGACCGATGTCGCCGATCAGCTTATCGACCAGCGGCAGCAGATAGGACGGGATCTGTCCCCCCTGCATCTTGCCGCTCAGCTCCTGTAGTTCCGGCGACTGGGCCAGCAGGGTCTTCAGGCGGGCATGGCGGTCGGCCTCGCTGAGGCCGGTGTAGCGGTCAAAGTCAGCCCGCAGACTGCCCAGACGGTCCGGCAGGGTTTTGCCGACAAGGGCGGAGGTTTCCGCCGCCGTCTTCAGACCGGCGGCCTGCATCTGGGTGGTGGTTTTGGCAAACAGCCCCTGTCCGGCCGGGGTCAGCACCGGTGATGCCGACGGCGACGGGGCGGGAGCCGGGGACTGTTCCGGCTGGGTGGCGAAAACGCCGGGCTGGACCTGATAGATCCAGCTGTACTGCTGGGGGGCCCCTTGCAGGTTCTGAAGGCTGGAGAACGTCACCTGCTTGTTGTCGGCGGCGGCGTGGCAGCTCAGGCAGAAATTGTCGCCCGGCTGGGCATAGGAAAACAGCGTCGGGGCGTTGAACGGCGGGCCCTTGGGCAGGAAGATCAGCTGCCACATCCAGCCGTCATGGCTGGCCTTGCTGTTGCGCACCATGATGGCCCAACCGGCGGTGCGGTCGGCACCGTAGGTGGTGTCCAGCGGATCGGATCCATACATCTGCTTGACGATCATCGCCCCGTCGGGGATGTCGCCCTTGCGGCCGTTCTTCAGCCATTTGACAACGGCGTCGGAATAGAACACCCGCACCCGCTGATGGGTATCGAAGCCCTGACCGCCGAACACCGGCCCGGTCATGCGGATGTCTTCGCTGAAGCTGGCGACGTCGTGGGCCCAGCCCAGATGCCCCCCGGCCAGCAGGAACAGGATGACCCCGGCCATCTCGTCCCCGCCATACAGCTGCCCGCTTTGCAGCGGGGCCTGCATGCCGGTCAGGTCCTGTACGGCGCGCCATGCCAGCCCGGACACCAGCCGTCGGCCAATGCTGTCGAGGGAGTCATAGTTCTGCAGGGTGACCTTGCCGTCATAACACAGGGTCTTCCACACCGGTTCGCCGGCGTTTTTGGCGGCATTGGGCCCGGTACAGAACTGCGCGGCCTGAAAATCCGGCGCGGTCGGCTGCAAAGCCGCCGCCGGGGCGCTGAACAGGGCAGGGGCCATCAGGCCCGCCATCAGCGCCAGAGGTTTAAGCCCAAAGGGCTTCAGCAGGGCGCGCAATCCACGCCCTGCTGTCCGCCCGGTCCGGGCGTCAGGAATGATCTGAGACATTGACACTCTTCCCCCACTCTCCTGCGGTGATCGCGGGGGTTGTGCCTTCCCTAATCCAACCCCTTCGCGTGTGCCTTAAAAGGGTGCGGAACTTCCCTTCCAAAAGCAAGGGATAGTGTCGTTATACAGGATTAAGACATATGCCGGGACGATGGGCCCGAACCGGTCAGCAGCAGGCGGAGGCCATTGACCGGAAAGGGGTAACCGCGTGGAACGCCGCGCGGGCCTCTTCGGGTCCGACGCCGTCACGTTCCATCACAAGCTGCACCAGCGGATCGGACAGCAGGTCATCCAGGGTCAGGTCCGGGGTCGGGCTCATCCGCTTCGACGGCAGCGGCCGGAGAGCCGGGGCCGGCACGCGGGCAACGCTGCGGCGGATCGGGGCGCGGGAGGTCTGGCGGAGGGAGGAAAGAGCGTCGGACATGATGTCACCTCTTCATCTGGGGGGAGATTGGGCCAGGGGTGAGAGGGAAACAGGGGCGGGTGCCGCCTGCGGATGAGATATCGGGTCGATGCGAATCCTTCGCAAGGGTTGATCTGCTGCGTCACCGGATGGACCGGCAGGGATCAGCCGATAACGGCACCCTGCCAGCGGATCGTGGCGAAACAATCGGCCAACTGTGGCGAAACCATGGAAAAGCAGGGAAAAATCAAAGGAAAGAAGTGCAACAACCGTCAGGATGTCTAAACCGGAATGGGACTGCCGGGCTGTGACCGGCATCATTCGGGGCAGCGATCTTTCAGAAACCGTGATTTTTTCAGAAGGTCAGCGCGGTGCGGGCCGTGGCCCGTGGAAAACACCACCGTGTGTGCTGGGTGGGGCGCCTGGCCGGGGGCGGTGAATGCCCTGTCCCCCATGCTGATCCACTCCCCTTCTGTGGTCAAGACTTTGCTGATGTATGGGGCCTGATCAAGGGGCGGGACGGTTTTTCTTGCCGAACCTGCGGAAACAGGATATGCAATTGCAAGTCATTCGCAATTATATCCGACATCCGGATATCCGGGCACCCCCGCCCGTGCTCAGGACGGAGACGACCCATGCCCCTTCAGGCCATGCCGATTCAGGATCTTTATGACGGACAGGCTGCCTTTCCCCTGCCCTGGCCCATGGCGCGGGCCGGACGCGGGGGCCTGTCTGCCGCAGTCGGCGGCGGATGGGGGCCGGAGCTGACGGTTCTGATGGCCCTTGGCATGGCGCACCGGCGGCCGCTGACCCAGCAGGATCTGATGCTGGCGCTGGAGTCGCTCGACCTGCCGACCGTCCCTTGTGCCGATGTGGTGTGGGGGCTGCTGCGTGGCCTGATCCGCTCGGAAGCCCTGCGGCCGGATCCGGGGGCCGGGGATGCCCTGATCCCCGGGGCACAGGCAATGCGCCAGCTGACGCGCGGGATGGCTGCCCCGTTGGAGGGGGGTGGCGGAATTCTGCGCGCGGTGATCCGGGCCCGGATGGCGTTTCTGGATCTGCTGGCCCCGGCTGACCGGGTCCGGGCGCTGGAACGGATGCTGCTGGCGCTGGAAGTCTCGGCGGAAGGAGTCAGCAGCGGTTTCGAGGAAAGCTGGAGCGGATCCTGGGGCAACCGCTGGATCCTCCGCGATCTGGCGGCGGCGACGGATGATATCCGCCAGCTCCGGTCCCTGCTGGATGAGGCCCGGGCGGCGGAACGCCGGTCTGAGGCGTCCCCCGGCCCGGCAGGGGCATCCCAGCCCGCTTCCGCCCTGTTGTATGCCGCTGAGTGAGGTTGCCCATGTGCACTCTGCCGTCCCTGTCTTCCCTGTCCCGGACTCCGCTGTCCACCGCTCCGGCCCCGGCCCTGTCGGCAACCACCCGCCGCAAGCGGCTGGATGAGGTGCCCAGCCGCTGGCTGTGCAGCGTGATCGGAACCTGTCTGACGCTGGCTGACCTGCGCAAGCTGGCGGCGAAGATCGGGCTCAACCTTCCTGCCGATGCGTCGGAATACCGGCTGCACGGGGCCATCGTCCATCTGGCTTCGGATAACCGGGTGCTGGGCAAGGCGGTGGGGCGGCTGCTGGATAAGCGCCATGCGGCAACGGTGTCCCGGATTGTCCGCGCCGCGGATGAGGAGACGCTGGGCCGCCTGTGGGCTGAGGCCCGCAACGGCGGGGATATTCCCGGGGCCTATTGGGCGCTGATGACCCATCCGCTGGAGTTGCAGGCCCTGAAGGACCGGGTCTATGGCGAGGTCCACATGCTGTCGCATCTGTCCGGTGCGGCACAGCGGGTGGATCTGCAACGGACGGCGGGACTGGAAAAGCAGGTGTCCGATCTGACGGCGGAGCTGCTGCGCACCCGCGCCGATCTGGCGCAGGCCCGGCAGGACCGGGACGCGGCCCGCCGGGACGCGGCGGTGGGGGACATTCAACGCCGCCGGGCCGATCAGCTTGCCGAGCGTCTGGCCGAACTGGAAAGCGGCGCGGCCCTGTCTGCCGTCCAGCAGAGTCTGCGGCAGGTTCAGGCCGAGAAAGACACGGTGGCCCGGGCACTGGATGCGGTGCAGCGCCGTCTGGAACAGGCGCTGGAGCAGCGCCAGAAAGACGAAGCCGACCGGCGCGGACTGGAGCAGCGCCTTGCCGATGCCGAGCTGCGCTGGCAGGAGGCGCGGCGGGCCGCTCCGCCGGACCGTGTGGTGTCCAATGATACCGGTGACGGGATTGATCTGGAACGGCGGCAGATCCTGTATGTCGGCGGGATCGGCCATGCCGCCCGCCATCTGGAGGATGTGGTCAAGGCCTGCAACGGGGTGTTTGTCCACCATGACGGCGGTCTGGATGACGGCTGCCCGCGTCTGGCCGGGGCGGTCTCCTGCGCCGATGTGGTGTTCTGCCCGGTGACCTGCGTCAGCCACGAGGCGGTGACCCACCTGAAGCGCAACTGCCGCAAGGCCTGCAAGCCGTTCGTGCCGCTGCCGAACCACTCGATCAGCACGTTCCGCCGGGCCCTGAAGCTGGTTGGTAATCCCTGAGGAAACGCCCCGCTTACAGCGGCAGGCGCAGCGTTGCTTCCAGCCCGCCGAGGGCCTTGCTGTCGCCCAGCAGGATGTCGCCACCGTGGACCCGGGCGACATCGCGGGCGATGGTCAGGCCAAGGCCGATGCCGCCGGTCTGGGTATTGCGGGAGGCTTCCGCCCGCCAGAAGGCGCGGAACACGTCTTCCCGGCGGTTGGCCGGAATCCCCGGCCCGTCATCCTCGACCACGAGATCCACCCAGTTGGTGCGGCGGCGCAGGCTGAGCCGCACGGTTTTGCCATGGCGGGCGGCATTGCTGAGCAGGTTGGACAGGCCGCGCTCGATGGCGGTCGGCCGCAGCGGCAGGAGCAGCGGGGGAATGTTCAGCCCCCGGACCTGCAAGGACGGGTGGGTGCGGCGGAACCGTCCGGCCAGCTGATCGACCAGATCCGTCAGGTCGGTTTCCACGACGGTCTCGGTCCCTTCTCCCCGGGCAAAAGCAAGATAGCCTTCAACCATCCGCTCCATCTCTGCCACGTCTTCCTGTAGGTCGGCGGCATCAGGGGAGTCGGGCATCATCGCCAGCTGGAGTTTCATCCGGGTCAGCGGGGTGCGCAGGTCGTGGGAGACCCCGGCCAGCATTTCCGTCCGCTGGGCGATCTGGCGCTGGATGCGTTCGCGCATCACGTTGAAGGCATGGGCGGCCTGCCGCACCTCGCGTGCGCCCTCTTCCTTGATCGACGGCACATCCTGCCCTTTGCCGAAGCGTTCGGCACTGTCGGCCAGACGGCGGATGGAGCGGACCTGATTGGTCAGGAACAGGGTGGCGATGCCGATCAGCACCAGCGAGGTGCCGACCATCCACAGCACGAAAATATAGGTGGTGGAGCTGTACAGCCGTTTGGTCGGGGTCTCGATGATCAGCACGGCGGTGGACAGCTGCACCTTCACCTGAATGGTGCGGTCAAACAGGCTGCCGTCGATCACCACCGGCCGTTCGACCCGGTCCTGTAGCAGCTGTTCCAGCACCGACAGCATGTCGTAATCGGGCTGGTCATACTGCTGGTTGGCCAGAATCGCCCCGTCCTGAAAGGTGACGGTCAGGCCCATCTGGTTCCGGGCCAGCGTGAAGATCCAGTCCTGATCGGCGGAGGAGGGGAACCGCGTCATCAGGTCCATCACCGTGGCGATATCGCCAACGATTCCTTCGGCCAGCCGCCGGGCCACGGTGTCCCAGTGGCGGTCGTAAAAGATGATCGCCGTGACCACCTGCAACAGCACCATCGGCGTGACCAGAATCAACAGGGACCGCCCGAGCAGGCCGCGCGGCGCCAGTTTCCGCACCGGAAGCGGGGTGCCGAACAGGCGCAGGTGCAGGCGGTTGAGCCGGGCCATGCGGTCAGCCCGGACGCAGGGTGTAGCCGGTGCCCCGGACGGTCAGCAGATAGCGGGGCTGGCGGGGGTCGGCCTCGATTTTCTTGCGCAGGCGGGTCATCTGCACGTCAATGGCCCGCGCCCCGCCATCAATCCCCAGCACCTCGGCCAGCGTATCGCGGCTGACCGCCTCCCCGGCCTGACGGGCCAGAGCCTGCAACAGGTCCTGCTCGGCGGTGGTCAGGTAGACCGGGTCATCGTTGCAGGTCAGTTCCTGCCGCTCCAGATCGAACAGGAACTCCCCGAAACGGACCTGACGCGGGGCATCCTCCACCACCGGGCGTGGCCGTCGCCGCAGGATGGCGTTGATGCGCAGCAGCAGTTCCCGTGGGTCAAACGGCTTGGTCAGATAATCATCGGCCCCGCCGGAGAGGCCGGTGATACGGTCATCCGCCTCATCGCGGGCGGTCAGCATCAGCACCGGCACGTCCGAGGTTTCGCGGATGCCACGGGTCAGGGAAAACCCATCCTCGCCGGGCATCATCACATCGACCACCAGCAGGTCAAAGTCCATCACCGCCAGATGGGCGCGGGCTTCGGCGGCATCGGGGACGGCGGTGACCACATAGCCCCGCTCCGACAGGAACCGCCGCAGCAGGTCACGCAGGCGGGTGTCATCATCCACCACCAGCAGGTGGGCACCGTCACCGTTGATGTCGGTGACCGGGCTCATGGGCGGGCCCGGCGCAGCAGGGCCGCCGGAGTCCCGGGGGCGGGCAGGAAGCGTTCGCGGTCCGGCTCGTCGATCATGCCGATCATCACCTTGCGGAAGCCGTCGACGGCCTCGCCCCCGGCTTCGCGGAAGGCGCGGGCCACCAGCTGGCGCTGGCGTTCGGATAACTGGCGTTCCAGATCCACCCCTTTGTCGGTCAGGTCCAGCAGGCGCTGGCGGCGGTCCTGCTGGCCGGGCTTCTGAAGGATATAGCCTTCGCGCACCAGTTCACTCAGCACCCGGGACAGGCTCTGCTTGGTGATCCGCAGGATCCGCAGCAGATCAGAGACGCTGATATCCTTGTGGCGGCCGACAAAATAGATCACCCGGTGGTGGGCCCGGCCCAGCCCGAGGTCGGAGAGCACCACATCGGCTTCGGCGGTAAAGTCGCGGTAGGCGAAGAACAGCAGTTCCATCGCCTTGCGCAGTTCCTCCTCGCGGAGAAACAGCTGGTTCACGCCTGCCTTGAGATCACTCATCAGTTCTCAGTTTCCTGCTTGCCGGATCGTCTGCCGGTCCTGACCGGCCGGTTCTGGCGATTCCATAGCTTCCCTTACGTCATCCCGCAACCCCGCTGCGGCCTGCCGGGCAGGGCATCGGCGATAGAGTACCCGCAGCGGCAGGGGTTGCCAAAAGCTGATTTGCGATCACCGCCAGAGCGGAACCCTACAGATGGGCTTGTTGGCCGGGTTTATGGGGCACATCTACAGAAGGTCGCGCAGGCGGTGCCATGCCATCGCCAGCACCAGCAGCGGGGTGCGCAGAGCGGTGCCGCCGGGGAACGGCAGGTGCGGAATGCGGCTGAACACATCAAACCGTTCGGCCTGTCCGGCCACGGCTTCGGCCATCAGCCGCCCGGCCAACCCGGTCAGGGCGATGCCGTGGCCGGAATAGCCCTGAGCAAACAGCACATTGGGGGCCAGCCGCCCGAAATGCGGCAGGCGGTTGACGGTGATGGCAACATGGCCGCCCCAGGCATAGTCCATCCGGGTATCGGCCAACTGCGGCAGAATGCGCAGCATGGTGCGGCGGATCGCCGCCCCGACATCGGCCGGATCAAGGCGGGAATAACTGACCCGCCCGCCGAACAGCAGGCGATGGTCAGAGGACAGACGGAAATAGTTCAGGACAAAATTCATGTCGCAGACCGCTGCGCCGGAGCGGATCAGGGTGCTGGCACGCTCCTCGCCCAACGGCTCGGTAGCGGCGATATAGGTGCCGACCGGCATGATCCGGCGGCCCAGACGGCGCTCCGTCGCCCACAGATAGGCATTGCCTGCCAGAATAACGAAGCGGGCCCGCACGCTGCCCTGCGGGGTTTCCACCCGGGCGGGATCTCCTTCCTGCCAGCGTAGCATCGGGGAGTGTTCATACATCTGCGCCCCGGCGGCGCGGGCGGCGGCGGCAAGGCCAAGGGTGTAGTTCAGCGGGTGCAGATGCCCGCCGTGCGGATCATAAAGACCGCTGGTATAGCGGGGGCTGGCCACCTGCCGCTGGGTCTCGTCCCGGTCCCACACCGCCAGATCGCGGCGGCCGAGACGGGTCCATTCCGCGTATGTGGCCTCGATATCGGCGTGGTGACGGGGTTTTTCACCGACGAACACCGTGCCATCGCGGAAATCGCAGGGGATGGCGTGGGTGCGGATCAGGCTGCGGGTCAGGTCCAGCGCGTCCTCGCACAGGTCCCACAGCCGCCGGGCATCCTCCGGCCCGGTCAGGCGGGCAATGGCCCCGGTATCCCGGTTAAACCCGGCGATCATCTGCCCGCCGGAACGGCCGGAGGCCCCGAAGGCGATCCGTTCCGCCTCCAGCAGGATGACGCGGTAACCGCGTTCGGCCAGATGCAGGGCGGCGGAACAGCCGGTCAGACCGCCGCCGATGATACAGACGTCGGTCGTATGGTCCCCCTGCAACGGCGGCAGGTCCGGGGCGGGGGTCGCGGTGGCGGAATACCAGGAGGTTGTCTGGGGATGCATGACACCCATGATGTGGACGGAAACGATGGGTAAAACCCTGAACCAGTTGCTGTGCAATATCAACTTGCGCGACGCTGCAAAGGTTGCGACAGTCTGAATACAGCGCTTTCGGCCTGCGGTCAGCGCGCCGTCATGGCGCCTGCCGGGGGTTGTCTCCCGCGCACAGCCTACAACTGCCCGGAACACAAGAAGGGGCCCCACATGCGTAAGTCCAGCGCGTTTCTGTTCGGCCTTGCCGCCGTTATGTTCGCTTCTGTCGGGGTGCAGGCCGCCGAAGAGAAGAAGCTGAACCTGTACATCTGGTCGGACTACCTTGGTGAAGACACCATTGCCAGGTTCGAGCAGGAAACCGGCATCAAGGTCACCGTTGACGTCTATGACTCCAACGAAATGCTGGAGGCCAAGCTGCTGGCGGGCAAGTCGGGATACGACCTTGCGGTGCCGACCGGGGCCTTCTTCCAGCGTCAGGTTCAGGCCGGGGTGTTCCGCCCGCTCGACAAGGCCAAGATCGCCAATCTGGCCAATCTTGACCCGAAGCTGATGAAGAGCGCCGCCGCCTTCGATGCCGACAACAAGCACGGCATCGTTTACATGTGGGGCACCGACGGCATCGCCCACAACCCGGAGAAGGTGGCCGCCGCCGCCGGTAAGGATGCCCCGGTTGACTCCTGGGCCCTGCTGTTTGACCCGAAGTGGGCGCAGAAGGTCTCCAAGTGCGGGCTTTACCTGATGGACAGCCCGTCGGAAGTGTTCCCGGCGGCCCTGAAGTATCTGGGGCTGGACCCGAATTCCAACGATCCGAAGGATCTGGAAAAGGTGGAAAAGCTGCTGATGGCGGTGCGTCCGTACATCACCAAGTTCCATTCCTCTGAATCCATCAACGCGCTGGCCAACGGCGATATCTGCGTGGCCATGGGCTATTCCGGTGACATGTTCATCGCCGCCTCCCGCGCCGAAGAAGCCAAGAACGGCGTGAAGGTCGAATACAACATCCCCAAGGAAGGGGCTGAAATGTGGTTCGACTTCATGGCGGTGCTGAAGGATGCCCCGCATCCGGAAAACGCCATGCTGTTCATCAACCATGTGCTGAAGCCGGAAATCACCGCCGGGATCTCCAACAAGGTGTTCTACGCCAACGCCAACGCCAAGGCGACGGATCTGGTGGATAAATCCATCTCCGGCAACCCGGCGGTCTACCCGACCGAGGCGGTGCTGAACAACCTGTTCGTCAAGAAGACCCCGGACCAGAAGGCGGAGCGCCTGCGTACCCGCATCTGGAACAAGATCAAAACCGGGAAGTAACATCCCCGGTCCCTGATCCAGCCGCCCGGTCCTGAACAGGTCCGGGCGGTTGCGGTTTTGTGTATACTCATCCCCGTCCCCCGCATTTTTAAAGGGTCTGTCCCGGCATGTCTCAGCAAGCCCGCAGCCTTCAGGATCAGGTCGCCCGGACCGAGAAAGGCGAAGCCTCCGATCTGCTCAAGCCCTTGATCCAGATTGAAGGCGTCACCAAGTCGTTTGGCGATTTTGTCGCCGTCAACAATGTGTCCCTGACCATCTATCAGGGGGAGCTGTTCTCCCTGCTGGGCGGGTCGGGCTGTGGCAAGACCACGCTGCTGCGCATGCTGGCGGGATTCGAGACGCCGACCTCGGGCCGGATCCTGATCGACGGTCAGGATATGACCCGGGTGCCGCCTTACGAGCGGCCGGTCAACATGATGTTCCAGTCCTACGCCCTGTTCCCGCATATGACGGTGGAGCAGAATGTGGCGTTTGGCCTGAAGCAGGACGGCCTGCCGCGCGATCAGGTCCGCCAGCGGGTGGCGGAGATGCTGGATCTGGTCGAACTGGGCCATCTGGGCCGCCGCAAGCCGCATGAACTGTCCGGCGGGCAGCGGCAGCGCGTGGCACTGGCCCGGGCACTGGCCAAGCGGCCAAAGGTGCTGCTGCTGGACGAACCGCTGGGGGCGCTGGACAAGAAGCTGCGGGAACGCACCCAGCTGGAGCTGGTCAACATTCAGGAAAACCTTGGCATCACCTTTGTGGTCGTGACCCATGATCAGGAGGAGGCGATGACGATGTCGACCCGCGTCGCCATCATGAATCAGGGCCGGATCCTTCAGGTTGATACTCCGCACGCGATGTACGAATACCCGAACACCCGCTTCGTGGCGGAGTTCTTCGGGTCGGTGAATATCTTCGAAGGCCCGCTGCTGGAAGACGAGCCGGGGCATGTGGTCATCGGCTGCCCGGATCTCAGCGTGCCGATCTATGTCGGTCACGGCATCAGCTCCCGCGAGGGGGCAACCGTCTATGCGGCGGTGCGGCCGGAAAAGATCGCCCTGTCGAAGGAACCGCCGGCGGACGCCACCTACAACACCGCCACCGGGGTGGTGGAGGATATCGTTTATCTCGGCGGGGAAAGCACCTATCTGGTCCGCCTCGACAGCGGGCGTCTGGTCCGGGTTGACCTTCAGAACCAGACCCGTTCGTCGGAACCGGAACTGACCTGGCATGACCGGGTCCATGTGTCGTGGGAACACTCCAACGTCGTGGTGGTGACATCATGAGCGCGCCGATGCTCGGCGGGGGCGGCGGTGCCCCGAAGGAGCGTCGCCATCCCAACAGCGCCGGAGCGGCCACCCGCCGCCTCGGCGTCGGGGGCCGGGGGCTGGTGATTGCCATCCCCTATTTCTGGCTTCTGCTGTTTTTCCTCGCGCCGTTCCTGATCGTGATGAAGATCAGCTTTGCCGAGTTTCAGGTCGGGGTTCCGCCCTACACCCCGCTGGTGGAGTGGGTGGATGACCAGTACCTTCAGGTCCGCATGTCGTTTGCCTCGTACTTCTATCTGTTCGGGGACGAGCTGTATGTGGCGGCCTATTTTAACTCGTTGAAGATTGCTTTTGTCTCCACCCTGTTCGCGCTGCTGCTCGGCTATCCGATGGCCTACGGCATCGCTCGGGCGGACAAAAGCATCCGTAATCTGCTGCTGCTGGCGGTGGTGCTGCCGTTCTGGACCAGTTTTCTGATCCGCGTCTATGCGTGGATCGGCATCCTGAAGAACAACGGCCTGCTGAACAATTTCCTGATGTGGATCGGGGTGATCAACGAGCCGCTGGAGATCCTGAATACCGAGATCGCGGTCTATATCGGCATTGTCTATGCGTATCTGCCGTTCATGATCCTGCCGCTGTATTCGACGCTGGAAAAGATGGACATGTCGCTGCTGGAAGCGGCGATGGATCTGGGCTGCCGCCCGTGGAAGGCCTTCCTGAAGGTGACCCTGCCCCTCTCCGTCCCCGGCATTGTCGCCGGGTGTATGCTGGTGTTCATTCCGGCGGTGGGGGAATTCGTGATCCCCGATCTGCTCGGTGGGGCCGATACCCTGATGATCGGCAAGGTGCTGTGGGCGGAGTTCTTCAACAACCGTGACTGGCCCGCCGCATCGGCGGTGGCGGTGGCGATGCTGGTGTTTCTGGTGGTGCCGATCATGCTGTTCCAAGGCTATCAGGCCCGGCAGGAAGCCAAAGCGAAGGAGCAGGGCTGATGACCAACCGCTCTCCGTTTCTGATCTCCGCGCTGGCGTTCGGCTTTGCCTTCCTCTATGTGCCGATCCTGCTGCTGATCGTCTTTTCGTTCAATGAATCGAAACTGGTGACGGTCTGGGGTGGCTTTTCCTTCAAGTGGTATGGCGAGCTGTTTCAGGATGAACAGCTGCTGGGTGCCGCCAAAATCAGCCTGCTGATTGCGGCGATGTCGGCAACGCTGGCGACTCTGCTGGGCACCATGGCCGGGCTGATCATGGCCCGCTTTGGCCGCTTTAAGGGCCGGACCCTGTTTTCCGGGATGATCACCGCGCCGATGGTGATGCCGGAAGTGATCACCGGTCTGGCGATCCTGCTGATGTTTGTGGTGCTGGAAGAACTGACCGGCTGGCCGGACGGGCGGGGCATCACCACCATCACCATCGCCCACACCACCTTTGCCATGGCCTATGTGACCATCGTCATCCAGTCGCGCCTGTCACAGATGGATGACAGCGTGGAGGAAGCGGCGATGGATCTGGGGGCGCGGCCGCTGAAGGTGTTCTTCCTGATTACCCTGCCGATCATCGCTCCGGCGCTGGTGTCCGGCTGGCTGCTGGCGTTCACTCTGTCGCTGGACGATCTGGTGACCACCAGCTTTGCCGCCGGTCCGTCGTCCTCCACCCTGCCGATGGTGGTGTTCTCCAGTGTCCGTCTGGGGGTGACGCCGAAGATCAACGCGCTGGCGACCATCGTTGTCGGCCTCGCGACTCTGGCAATTGTGATGGCCGGTTACATCATGCACCGGCAGGAACAGCAGCGGAAGCGGGCGATGCAGCGGGCTTTGGCCGAGCAGGACGCGCTGTAATCCCCGACAGTTCTTTTTGGCTTGAAAAAGCGGCATCCGGTTCCGGGTGCCGCTTTTTTACTGCTGCGCCATGTGTGCCGTGCACAGGGCCATGCAGAAGATGCATGCGGAATATTGGTCAGCTTTATTGACCTAAATTTGAACGGATGATACAAATAAAGAATGCGATACATAATTTTATGTCTCGCTTATCAGGCGGCCGCCTCTCAGATCCGGTCCCGGAGCACTGCATCCGCAGACAGGGACCGACAGTACTCAACCGCGACAGCCCCCGCCGGATCCTCTGGGTCCGGCCCTGCCGGGCTGCGCTGAAGGAAAGAGACGGACGATGAGTGTCCTGCCGTTTGATGACCGTGATGGATTTATCTGGCTGAACGGGACGATGGTCCCGTGGCGTGAGGCGCGGCTGCATGTGCTGTCGCATGGGCTGCACTATGCCAGCTCGGTGTTTGAGGGGGAGCGCGCCTACCGGGGCAAGGTGTTCAGGCTGACCGAGCACAGCCAGCGGCTGATCGACTCGGCGGCGATCCTTGGTTTCACCGTCCCTTACACCGTGGAGCAGCTGAACGCGGCAACGGAGGCGGTGATCGCCGCCAATGGCTTCCGGGACTGCTACATCCGCCCGGTGGCGTGGCGCGGATCAGAGATGATGGGGGTCGCTGCCCAACAGACGACGACGCAGGTGGCGATTGCCGCCTGGGTGTGGCCCAGCTACTGGGATCCGGAAACCAAGATGAAAGGGATCCGCCTGAAGGTTGCCCCGTGGCGTCGTCCTGCCCCGGAAACGGCCCCGACCCGGTCCAAGGCCGCGGGTCTGTATATGATCTGCACCCTGTCCAAGCATGAGGCGGAGCGGGAAGGATATGAAGATGCCCTGATGTTGGATTATCGCGGACAGGTGGCGGAGGCCACCGGGGCCAATATCTTTCTGGTGCAGGATGGGGTGATCCACACCCCGGTTGCCGACTGCTTCCTGAATGGCATCACCCGGCAGACGGTGATCGAGCTGGCCCGCCGCCGGGGGTATCAGGTGGTGGAGCGGGCGATCCAGCCGGAGGAGTTTGCCCGGACGCAGGAAGTGTTCCTGACCGGGACCGCCGCCGAAGTGACGCCGGTGCGCCAGATTGCCGACTGGACCTTCACCCCCGGTGCGGTGTGCCGGGCGATGATTGCGGATTATGCCGCTGAAACCGGGGCGGCATCCCCGGCACAGGCGGCAGAATAACCGGCTGACCGTGCCCGGTTGCCCCCGCCGCGTGAGGGGCAACCGGGTATGGGGGGCGCAGCCGGAGAAAAATGTCTGACCGGACAGCCCTGCCCTTGCCAAGGCGGGCCGGATGGGGTTCTGTCAGGAAAATCCCGAAAAGCTGGAGGGGGCAGGTCAGGTGCGGCGGATTCTGGTCTTTGATTCCGGTCTGGGCGGGCTGTCGGTGCTGGCGGAGATCCGGCGGCTGATTCCGGATGTGGCCCTCAGCTATGGCTGTGACTCGGCGGGCTTTCCCTATGGGGACTGGCCGAAGGATGCCTTGGTCCAGCGGATCCGGCAGGTTGTGTCCGGGCTGATTGCCTCGGAACGCCCGGATGTGGTGGTGATTGCCTGCAATACCGCCTCGACGGCAGCACTGGCGGAGATCCGGCAGGATCATCCCGGCCTGCCGGTGATCGGCACGGTTCCGGCGATCAAGCCGGCGGCGGCCAGCAGCCTGAGCCGGGTAATCGGTGTTCTGGCGACGCCGGGGACGGCGGCAAGCCCCTATCTTGAGGACCTCTGTCAGCGGTTTGCCGCCGGGTTCCGGGTGCTGAAGGTCGGGGCGCCGCATCTGGCGGAACTGGCCGAGCAGTTTCTGGGAACCGGTCAGGTCGATCCGCAGGCGGTTGCCGCCGAGGCGGCCCCGCTGTTCGCCGATCCGGCACTGGATACGGTGGTGCTGGGCTGTACCCATTACCCGCTGGTGTTGCCGGTGTTGCAGGAGGTTGCCCCCCGTGCGGTCCGCTGGCTGGACTCGGGCGAGGCGATTGCCCGGCAGACCCTGCGGGTTCTGGAGGCTCCCCGGCTGGCTCCGGCGGTTGAACCGGAGGATGTCGGGGGCCATCGGGTGATCTGTACGGCAGTTCTGCCCCACTATCCGGCGGCGTTCGCGCGGATGGATCTGCCGGAGCCGCAGAAATTTGAAAGAGTACACCTATAGAGTGATTAATTTTTAATAAAACACCTTTTTGATGTTTTTGGTGTTATCCTGCACGCGGGAAGGGCTCTCTGAGGGAGAGTCTCGTGACTGGGATGACAAAACGAATCACAGGGATCCCGGATCGGACTGCGGGCGCGTTCCGACCGGTGGCCGTAGCCCTGCTGATCCTGACTGTTGCCGGATGTGCACCGGCCAGACAGACCCATGGCGTATCGCTGGCACCGAAACCGGAGGCCGTCACGGCGTCAGGAAAGCCCGGCTGTGCGCAGGGGCCCTTGAATGCCGAAGAGTGGGGCGGCCAGCCGTTCCGCCCGGCTCCCGTTCTGCGGTCCCGCAACGGAACGCTGACCAGCGATCTGGTCGTCGACTATCACAGCAGTGAGATCGCGGGCTGCCAGACCCATCTGCGGGGATATGACGGGGCGCTGGTTGGCAGGACCCTGCGGGTGCGGCCGGGAGAGACCCTGTCGATTACCCTGCGCAATCAGCTTCTGCCGGACGGGGTGCCAGAACCGGACGACGTGAACACGCCGCACAACTTCAATACCACCAACTTTCACAGCCATGGCCTGCATGTGTCTCCGGCGGGGAATGCCGACAATGTGTTGCGCCTGATGCCGCCCCAGAGTGAGTCTCTGGTGGAAATCCATGTGCCGCAGGATCACCCGACCGGAACGTTCTGGTATCACAGCCATGTGCATGGCTCGACGGCGTTGCAGGTGTCCAGCGGCATGGCCGGGGCGATCATTGTCGAAAATCCCGATGATCCGCGCAGCCTCGACTCGGTGCCGGAAATCCGGGCCGCCAAGGATCAGGTCCTGCTGTTGCAGCAGATTTCCTATGATGCCAATGGCGAAATTGAAAACTATGACCAGTTCGGCCCGGGGGCTGGGCGAAATCAGGCCGCCTGCCAACCATCAACGGTCAGATTATGCCGGTGTTTGAGCTGCACCCCGGCGAGGTGCAGCGTTGGCGCCTGATCCATGGCGGGATCCGCGAAACCTTTCAGGTCGGGATCACCCGGCAGGATGTGATCCCTGGACATTGCATGAAATCGCCCTCGATGGCCTGTCGCTGGGCTACATGAACAGCTGGACGGAGGTGGAACTCCAGCCCGGTTACCGCTCGGATATTCTGGTTAAGGCCCCGCTGCTGCCTCCGGGCGCGACGGAGGCCGTGTATTATGTCTATGACCAGCCGACACCGGCGGAAAAATCCCTGTTGCTGACGGCGGAAGCCCGGCAGCCGCTGGCCAAGGTGGTGGTCCGCGGGACGGCACTGGCAATGGCCCTGCCCTGTGCAGCCTCCGGCCCCGGATGTGCCGCGCTGGCCCCGACCAAGGCGATGAAGGATATCGCCGAGGCGGAACTGACCGGACCGGCACAGGCGGTCAGTTTCATGATCGGGCAGTCCGCCCGCCAGCCGGATGGCCGCTATGCCTATTGCCCGGATGACAGTGCACCCGGATGTGCCCTGCGTTTCATGGTCAATGCCCGGCCCTTCCCCGGGGAGGGACCGCGTCAGCTGACCCTGGGGACGGCGTCGGAATGGACGGTGCAGACCCTGCCGGTTCCGGGGACACCGGATGAAGACCGGATCGTCGTCGCCCATCCGTTCCATATCCACGTCAATCCCTTCCAGATGGTCCGCCCGGGGCCGGATGGTGCGTCGGAAACGGTGTGGCGGGATACGCAGCTGGTCCGGCCCGGCGATGTGCTGAAACTGCGCAGCCGGTACGAGGATTACATCGGTACCTATGTCCTGCACTGCCACATCCTTGATCACGAGGATCAGGGAATGATGGAACTGGTCGACGTGGTTGAGCCGGGGGGAACCCACGGCGCAGCCACGCCACGCGACGGACATCGACATCACTGACGGCGGGCGGGCCCCCGCGCCCGCCTGTCCCTGACCTCAGAGTGGGGGATCCCCTTCATGAATCCTGAAATCTTCCGGATCCGGCACCGGTGTGCCGGTCCTGTCTCCGTCCTTTTTACCGCCTTTCTGGCGGCCAGCCTGCTGTTGACGGTTCTGACCGTTGGGGCAGAGGCATCCGTGCGGATGCGCAAGAATATTGACGATCTGACTCCGCAGGAGCTGGCGGCCTATGAGCATGCCATTGATGTGATGCGGCAGAAGAGCCTTGCCAACAAGAACGACCGCGCAGGCTATCTGTGGCAGGCGTGGGTTCACAACTGCAACGGGGTGCCGGTCCCGGACTCCGGGGCTGCGGTTCCGATTGCGGCGGATCCGGCGAAAAACGGCTGGTTTTCCGATGCGGATGCTTTCTGTCCGCGGATGAAGGCACCGCCTGCCGGGTTTCATACCGAACACCCGGGGATGTGTGAACATGCCAAGGACCTGTTCCTGCCCTGGCATCGGGCGGAGTTTTTCTATTACGAGCAGGCCCTGCGGGCGGCAGACCCGGAAGGCCGCACCGGTCCGTCAACCCGGGGGGTGACGGTGCCCTACTGGAATTTTACGCAGACTCCCACCGGGGTCCGGTTCCCCAAGGCGTTTGAGAACCGGGAGTCTCCGCTGTTCTATCCGGGGCGGACGGAAGGGCCGCTGACGGAGGAGGACAGGCAGCGGACCTCGCCGTACCTGCTGGCTTACCTGATCCGGGACCTGAAGTGGCCGCAGTTCGGCGGGTATCAGGTCGGCGGGCCGGGGAACTATGGGGCCTTCGAGGCGATGATCCACAATTACATGCATGACACCTACATTGGCGGTGTGCTCGACACGCCGACGACAGCAGGTCTGGACCCGATCTTTTTCTCTTATCACGCCTTCATTGATTACATTCTGGAGGAATGGATCGACAGTCATGCGGCGTCGGAGATCACGTCGCCGAACCAGTACCTGCGGGGGCAGCAGTCTCCGGCCTTCCAGTCTCCGCCGGGCTTTGTGCCGGGAACCGGTGTGCAGACCATGGGGCAGGTGAAAAACTATCTGGATATCAAGGCGCTGGGGTATGGGTTTGATGGCGGTGGCCGTCCGCAGTTCCTCAGCGAGGCTGACCTGACCCGCCTGACCACGGCCTATGATGCCGAAAACAAGCAGGGCTTCGGGCAGGCCCCACAGAGCTTCTTCACCTACCTGCTGAGCGAGGGGGGTGCCCGTGGCTACCATTCCGGGGCGACCCCGGCGGTGGTGCAGTCGGTGCCTGTGGTGTTGCCGTCTGGGGCGCCGGACTCTCTGGCGGCGGTTGAGCTGGTTCGCAAACCCCTGCATCAGGGTTACAGCTATCAGGCCGATGTCTATCTGCATCCGGCTTCGGTTCCGGCCGATCTGAAGGATGATGCCTTCCGCAGCCGTTACCTCGCGACCTCGGTCAATTACTGGGAGCTGTCCGGCCCCGGCCATGATCATGGGGACATGACAGAGACCCGCCTGACCGCTGCGGTACAGCAGCCGGTGGCGAGCATTCAGGCCGGGGCACTGCGCAAGGAGGCCTGGATGATGACCGTCGGGATCACTCCGGCCGGACCCGCTGCGCGGCCGGATGATTTTGATCAGCCGCGTCTGACGGCAATCCCCGCCCAGTAAACCCGATCAGAGACAGGAGAACGCACCATGACCATGGATCGCCCCAGCTTTGAGCAGGATATCCGGCCGATCTTTGCCCCCTACGTTGCCTGCATGAAAAACGTCGTCCTGACGGATGACGACGGTGCGGCGGAAATGGATCTGGCCAGCTATGACTGCGTGGTCCGGTTCCATCAGCCGATCCGGGTGGCTCTTACCGGCTACCGTCCGGGCAGCACCGCACCGCATCCGATGCCACCGGGAGGGGCATTGCCGGACGATAAGATCGATCTTTTCCTGATGTGGGTGGAAACCGGAATGGCCCGGTAACGGGCCGGAGACCGGCGGCGGGGATCAGACCCCGCCGCCGACATCCAGAATTGCCCCGGTGGTGTAGGGCGAGGCATCGCCCAGCAGCCAGACAATGGCCGCCGCCACTTCCGCCGCCGTCCCGGCCCGCTGCATCGGCACCACTTTCTCCCACTTCTGTATGCGGTCCGGGATGCCGCTGGCGGCATGGATCTCGGTATCGATCAGGCCGGGGCGGACGCAGTTGACCCGCACCCCTTCCGCCGCCAGTTCTTTCGACAGGCCAATGGTCAGGGTATCCACCGCCCCTTTGGTGGCGGCGTAATCGACCCATTCATGCGGGGATCCCCGGCGGGACGCCCCGGAGGAGACCAGTACCACCGATCCCCCGCTGCCGCCGTGCCTGGTGGACAGGCGGCGCGCGGATTCCCGTGCCACCAACAGGCTGCCCAGCACGTTCACCTCAACCATGCGGGCCAGCCGCTCCGGGGTGGTGTCGGCCAGATCACCGGCCTTGGCGACAATCCCGGCATTGCCGACCACGCCCCGGACCGGCCCCAGCGCCTGTTCCACTGCATCGAAGGCGGCGCTGACCTCTTCGGCCCGGGCGACATCGGCCTGCACGGCCACGGCGTTGCTGCCGGTGGCGCGGAGTGCGTTGACCACAGCCTCCGCCGCTGCCCGGTCACTGACGTAGGTCAGGCCGACCTGCCAGCCCGCAGCGGCAAGCTGACGGGCGGTTTCGGCACCGATGCCGCGGCTGCCGCCGGTGATCAGGGCGACGGGGGCGGAGGACGGGGAGGTCATTCGCGTTTCAGTCCTTTGACGGCCAGTTCGGCCAGATAGGCGGCCCACAGGGCCTCCTGCCGCTGTCCGTAATCGGCCAGCGTTTCCCATGTGTACAGGCCAGTGTCGTGCCCGTCGTCGAAGATGATCTTGACGGCGTAATGGCCGACGGCCTCCAGATCGCGGATGCCGACGTTCTTTTTACCGGCGACGGTCTGCTTCTGCTCCGGGCTGTGGCCCTGCACCTCCGCCGACGGGCTGTTCACCCGCAGGAATTCCGCCGTGAAGGTATAGACCGCGCCGGTATCAAAGGTGACAGTCAGGGTGCGGTCCGCCCGGCTGACCGCGATTTCGGTCGGTTCCATCCCGGTTATCCGGCGGTATCGTCGAGGGAACGGGCTTCGTCGATCAGCATGATCGGAATGCCGTCGCGGATCGGATAGGCCAGACCGGCCTTGTCGGAGATCAGTTCCTGCCGGGCGGCGTCATAGCGCAGCGGGCCTTTCGACAGCGGACAGACCAGAATTTCCAGCAGCTTCGGGTCAACGGCCCGGAGGGCGGCGGTTTCGGACATGACAAAACTCCAGAGGACGGAAACGGCCTTATTGCCGCGGCAGTGTACCGGGGAACTGCGCCATTTCCAGCAGGGTGATCAGGACATCGGCCCGGTGCTGGGCGGTCGGGGCCTCCAGCAGGGCCTGTTTCTCGGTCGGGTCGAAGGGGAAGGTCATCGCCACCGTGTTGATCAGGTCGGCGGGCGGCAGGTCCGCCAGTGCCCGGTCATTCACCGGCATGCCGATGGTGTTGAGGAATTCGGTCAGGGCCTGCATCAGCCGGGCCCGGTCCACCTGCACCGGCGGCTGCGGGTTGAGGTCATCGGCGAACGGCATCCAGTCGGGGTCCACCATCCGGTAGGCCCGGGTCATCGGCCGTTCCTCGGTGATCCGGAAGCGGCACACCCCGGTCAGGGTGATCAGCAGCCGTCCGTCGGGGGTTTCCGAGAAACTGGAGATCCGCCCGGCGCAACCGACGGAGAACAGCGACGGCAGGGGCTCGCTGTCCGTCAGGGCTCCGCCGACCGGCTGCACCATGCCGATCATCCGCCCGATGCCCAGGGCATCCTGCACCATGCTCAGGTAGCGCCGCTCGAAGATATTCAGCGGCAGCCGTGACCATGGCAGCAGCAGCGCCCCGGACAGCGGGAACACCGGCAGCACCGGCGGCAGATCGCTCAGCCGGGGGTGAAACGGACCGGGAGCAGAAGACTCTACGACCATGACATCCCCTTCCTGTCTTGCCCGGTTCCGGTGCGGCGGGCGGCGGATGATCCGTCAGGAGAACAGCAGCGCCGACAGCTTGCGGCGGGCCGCCATGGTCACCGGATCGGTGTGACCGAAGGCTTCAAACAGCTTCAGGAGCTGGGTCTTGGCCTGCTCCTCATTCCAGCTGCGGTCAAGGCGGATAATGTCCAGCAGGGCATCGGCGGCCTGCTGACGGCGGTTGGCACCGAAGTAGGCCATTGCCAGATCATAACGGGCCTGCATGTCACCGGGGTTGGCGGCAACCTGCGCTTCCAGCGCCGCGAAATCGCCGGAGGCCTGACCGGCCAGTTCCACCTGCGTCTTCACCGAGGCAATCGCCGGGTGCTTCAGCAGGTCGGGCGGCAGCTGGGCAAGAATTTCGTCCACCGGCTCGGCTTCGCCCATCGCCAGATAGCAGCGCATCACCCCGGCGATGCCCTCGCCATTGGCCGGATCCTGCGCCAGAATCTGCTGGTAGATATCCATGGCGGTGGCGGCGTCGCCCTCTTCCAGCACCGCCTTGGCCTGGGCCAGCGCCTCGTCGATCACATTGCCGCCGCCGCTGAGACGGGCGATGAAGCTTTTGATCTGGCTTTCCGGCAGGGCGTTGGAAAAGGCATCAACCGGGCGGCCGTTAACGAAGCCGAACACGGTCGGCACCGCCTGCACCCGCAGCTGGGCCGCCAGCTGCTGTTCCTCGTCAACATTGATCTTGACCAGCCTGACCTTACCGGCGGACTGGCGGACCTGCTTTTCCAGCATCGGGCCGAAGGTCTTGCACGGCCCGCACCACGGGGCCGAGAAGTAGGCGATGACCGGAACCTCGCGCGAGGCTTCAATCACGTCTTTCATGAAGGTGGCGGCGGTGCCGTCCTTCACCGCATCGGCGGCAGCGGTCGGGCGGGGCGCGTGTTCGTCGAGAATGAAGCTCATGGGACTGGAAACCTGATAGTCAAAGGGTGAACCGGTTCAGTCTTCATAGATGGACCGTCTGTCCGGCGCTGGCAAGGTCTGTTATCAGCCCGGCGGTCGGGTGGCGGCGGATGCGGGAAGAGGGGCGGCGGCGACATTTTTTTGAAAAAACACACTTGCAAAGCCCCTGAAAGTCCGTCTATAAACCCGCCTACCGAACGACGGGCCAGTGCCCGGACAGCGGTGACCCACCGGAGACATCCGGTCGCCAAGCGGGCGTAGCTCAGGGGTAGAGCACAACCTTGCCAAGGTTGGGGTCGAGGGTTCGAATCCCTTCGCCCGCTCCAGTCAAAAAGGCTGCCTTACCGGGCAGCCTTTTTGCTTTTTGGTCCGGCGTTCCGGACGCAGCCTGTTGGCAGGCGGGGGGGATCATTCCCGCGCCCGGGCCCGCGTCGGGGCGCAGCCGAACCAGCGGCGGAAGGCCCGGCTGAAGGCGGACAGTTCAGAATATCCCAGCAGATAGGCGATGTCTGACATCGGCACATGGGTCTGGCTGAGGTACAGGGCGGCCAGATCGCGCCGGACCCCATCCACCGCGCCGGAAAAGCTCAGCCCTTCATCGGCCAGCCGCCGTTGCAGGGTCCAGCGGGCCATTCCCAGCGTGGCGGCGACATCGTCGATATGCGGATAGCCTTCCGGCAGGCGGCTGCGGATATCGGACTGCACCCGCGCCAGAAACGGCACGGTGCCGGTGCCGCCGGTCAGGGTTTTCAGGTCACTGCGCAGGCGGCTGAGGCGGGCAAGGTCGCCGCCGGGCATCCGCCGGTCAAACCCCCGGTCGCGCACCACCAGACAGTTGGTGCGCTGCCCGAAATGGACCGGGGCCCCGAAGGCGCGGCTGTGGTCCTGCGCGGTGCCGGGGCGCAGGTGCTCGAACTGCACTTCCTCCGGCGTCCAGTCGCTGCCGAGGCAGGTGCGGAAGACGTTGGCGAACATCCCCATGGTCAGTTCGGCATCCTGCCGCCGTTCGGCGATCCGGCTGTCGAGAATCCGGTATTCCAGCCGCCACAGGTCACCGTCCCGGGTCAGCCGGGTTTCCGTCGCCTGCTGGTGGAAGGGAAACAGGCTGGCCAGATTGTCCAGCGCCGCGCCCAGCGTCGGGGCAGCCAGAGCAATTTCCCCGATCAGGCCAAGGGCCTGCGGGCGAAACTGCTGCCCATACCACAGCCCGAAATTGTCGTTGCCGGTGTCGTCGGCGGCCAGTTCCATCATGGCGCAGTAATTGCCAAGATCAAGCGGCAGGACCGGGTTGCCGATGCACTGTTCCGGGACCCCGGCCTGAGTCAGCACCCGTTCGGCATCGCCGCCGCAGGCGGAAATGAAGTCGGTGATCCCGGAGGCGGCGGCGGCCAGCACATTACGTTGCCCGGGACGCTGCCCCGGACTCTGCCCGGAATTCTGGCCGGATGGGGCTGCCCCGGAAACGGGCGGCGGCGGTGCCATGAAACCTCCTGCCGGATGGAGAAAGGGGGCGGGGCGAAGAGTCCGGCAGGGCAGCCGCAGCCACCCCGCCGGACCCCCCGGGGGGGAGGCATCAGTCCGCCAGCGACCGGGCTTCGACCTGCGCCAGCGTCAGCAGCTCATCGGCTTCAGCGTTCTCACGCAGACCGGCGGTGAAGCGGTAGAACAGGAAGGCCACCGCCATCAGGCCGACAAACAGGCCGAACACCATCGGGTTGAAGTAGATCATGGTACCGAGGGCCAGCACCGCCGTCACCAGCGCGATGGCCGGGAACACCGGGTAGAACGGGGCGCGGAACGGGCGGTCCAGCGCCGGTTCGCTGCGGCGCAGTTTGAACAGGGCGGCCATCGACATGATGTACATCACGATGGCGCCGAACACCGACATGGTGACGATATTGGCGGTCAGCGGCTGGCCGCCGATGGTGATCAGGCTGTCGGAGAAGATGGCGGCAATGCCGACCACACCCCCGGCCAGAATCGCTTTCACCGGGGTGCGGGTGCGCGGATTGACGGTGGCAAAGGCCGGGGGCAGGAACCCGGCGCGGGCCAGCGCGAAAATCTGGCGGGAATACCCCATGATGATGCCGTGGAACGAAGCAACCAGACCGAACAGGCCGATCCACACCAGCATGTGCAGCCAGCCGGAGGACTCGCCGACCACCATCTTCATCGCCTGCGGCAGCGGATCGTTGATGTTGGACAGGGTCGTCCAGTCGCCGACGCCACCGGCCATGATCATGGTGCCGAAGGCAAGGAACACCAGAGTCAGGATCCCGGCGATATAGGCCTTGGGAACGGTCTTGGTCGGATTTTTGGTTTCCTCGGCGGCCATGGCGGCACCTTCGATGGCCAGAAAGAACCAGATGGCAAACGGAATGGCGGCGAAGATCCCGGTCAGCGACTCGCTGGTGAAGGTTCCCTGCCCGGCCCAGCCGTTGGCGGCGAAGGTGGCGAAGCTGAAGCCGGGGGCCACCACGCCCATGAACACCAGCAGTTCGATGATTGCCAGCACGGTGATGAACAGCTCGAAGGTGGCGGCGATGGTGACGCCGACGATGTTCAGCCCCATGAAGACGATATAGGCCCCGACGGCGGCCAGCTTGGGATCAAGCGCCGGGAACTGGACGTTCAGATAGGCCCCGATCGCCAGCGAAATGGCCGGAGGGGCGAAAACGAACTCAATCAGAGTGGCCATTCCGGCGATGAAGCCGCCGATCGGCCCGAAGGCACGGTAGCTGTAGGCAAAGGGGCCGCCCGCATGCGGGATGGCGGTGGTCAGTTCGGTGAAGCTGAAGATGAAGGTGGTGTACATGGCGGCGATCAGGATGGTCGTCACCAGAAAGCCGAGGGTGCCGGCGGCGGCCCAGCCATAGGACCAGCCAAAATATTCGCCGGAAATCACCAGCCCGACCGCAATGCCCCACAGGTGCAGGCCGGACAGGCTGCGGTGCAGCCCGGATTGAGGTTTCTCTGACATCGGGGTCTCCCAGATAACGAGATTCAGGTGCCCGGCCTGCGGCCGGAGATGCATTACGGGGGTGTCGGAAGGGTCTCGGGCGCCCCGGTTGACTCCAGGGTCGGCGCTTCCTCTTTCAGGTCGACGCCGGTCAGCGTGCGCCGCCGGGCTTCGGTCATCAGCCACACCAGCTTTTCGGCGGCCAGCGCCGGGGACAGACCGTTGGCATGGATGTTGGACAGGCAGTTGCGTTCGGAGTCCTTGCGGCCCGGACGCGGGTCATAGGTCAGGTAAATGCCCAGCGAATCCGCCACCGACAGGCCGGGGCGCTCGCCGATCAGCACGGCGGCCAGGGTGGCCCCCAGCGCGTGGCCGACCGGGTCGCCAAGGGCGACGCGGGCCTGCCGGGCGGTGACGATCCGCACCTGCCAGCCGGGGATCCGGGCGAGAATTTCATGGGTCAGCGGTGCCGCCCATGCCTGCACGGCGGCGGCGGACAGGCCATCGGCAATCACCAGAACCAGATCACAGGCCCCGGCGGGCGGGCGGGCCGCGTTCAGGCGGGCCGGGCTGTCGGCATCCAGCCGCCGCCCCAGATCCGGGCGGCGCAGGTAGGTGGCGCGGTCCGGGGCATCGCTGTGGACGGCGATCACCGGGCCGGTGGCCGCCAGCGGCAGGTCTGCCGCCAAGGCATCCCAGTCAACGGTGCCATAGACGGCATCCCGGGCCAGCGCATGGGCCATCTGGAAATCCAGCAGGGCCGGGGTCGGCAGGGCATCCCCGGCCCGGCCAAGGCCGATGCGGGCGCGGGTGGCGCTGCGGAAGCGGGCAAACGGATCCAGCGGCAGGATGGTGGCGGTCGGCAGATCGGCGGACGGGGGCATGCGGGTGTCTCCCTTATCCCATCAGGCGGCGGAACGCCGGTTGGTCGGGGGTGGGCGGCGGCAGGCGGCCGCTGTCGTCCAGCAGGCCCATCCGGGCCAGCCAGCCGTCAAATTCGGGGGCAGGGCGCAGGGCCAGCCGGTGCCGCAGGCCGAGGATGTCGTGGTAGCTGAGGCTCTGGTAATTCAGCATCACGTCATCGGCCCCGGGGACGCCGATCACAAAGTTGACTCCGGCGGTGGCCAGCAGGGTCATCAGGGTGTCCATGTCATCCTGATCGGCCTCGGCGTGGTTGGTGTAACAGACGTCCACCCCCATCGGCACGCCCAGCAGCTTGCCGCAGAAATGGTCTTCCAGACCGGCGCGGATGATCTGCTTGCTGTCAAACAGGTACTCCGGCCCGATGAAGCCGACGACGGTGTTGACCAGAAACGGATCGAAGGCCCGGGCGACGGCATAGGCGCGGACCTCGACGGTCTGCTGATCCACCCCGTGATGGGCATCGGCGGACAGGGCGCTGCCCTGCCCGGTCTCGAAATACATGACGTTGGTGCCGACCGTGCCGCGCTTCAGGCTGCGGGCGGCCTCCAGTGCCTCGGACAGGATCGACAGCGAGATGCCGAACCCCCGGTTGGCGGCTTCGGTCCCGGCGATGCTCTGGAACACCAGATCCAGCGGCGCGCCGCGTTCCATCGCCTGAAGGCTGTTGGTGACATGGGTCAGCACGCAGGACTGGGTGGGGATGTCGTATTTGGTGCGGACCTGATCGAGCATCTCCAGCAGGGTCATGCAGGCGCTGAGGTTGTCGGTGGCCGGATTGATGCCGATCACCGCGTC
Source organism: Novispirillum itersonii (assembly GCF_014205675.1). Lineage (GTDB taxonomy): Bacteria > Pseudomonadota > Alphaproteobacteria > Rhodospirillales > Rhodospirillaceae > Novispirillum > Novispirillum itersonii_A. The sequence goes on along the minus strand of NZ_JACIIX010000001.1, from coordinate 638,460 downwards.
GCCAATGCCGAACAGCAGCCCGTCGAGGGTCGAGGCGGCAATCCCCAGCGGATCATCGGTCGGGTGGTTGGGTTGCAGGCGGCTGGACAGGCAGCCGTCCAGCCCGACGGTGGTGCGGAAGGCGGTGACCACCCGGCATTTGGCGGCCACCGCCATCAGGTCGGCGTTGCGCATCAGCTTGGAGACGGCAGCGACCATTTCCGGGGTCAGGCCGGGGGCCAGGGCACGCAGGGCCTGCGCGGTGGCGGCGTAGGACAGCAGCCAGTCGCGGAATTCCCCCACCGTCAGCGAGGCCACCGGGGCAAAGGCGGCGGCATCGTGGGTGTCGCAGATCAGGCGGGTGACCTCATCGGTTTCGTAAGGAATCAGCGGCTGATCGAGGAAGATCTTCAGCGGCAGGTCGGCCAGCACCATGCGGGCGGCGACGCGGCGGGTATCGGTGGCGGCGGCAAGACCCGCCAGCTCATCCCCGGACCGGCGCGGCGAGGCGCAGGCCATGACGGTGGAGAGGCTGTCGAAGGTGTGGCGCTGTCCGCCGGTCTGGACACTGAAAGAAGCCATGGTGTCCGGTCCTGTGCTGCTGATCCGGTCAGGAGAGTATGGCAGTCCTCCCTTCAACCTTATTTGACATTTCAGCACAAAAAAGAAGCGTTATTCGCAGATGCACACTTTATATGCACAGCGCAGCATCATTTTTCCGTGCTGCGAAGAGCCGGATATTTTTTTGAAAAAGGGGCTTGCAAAATGGAAAAAAACCGACGATAAACCGCCCCCTGACGTCTGGAGCGTCACCCACCGGAAACGGTGCCGCAAACGGAATGCGGGCGTAGCTCAGGGGTAGAGCACAACCTTGCCAAGGTTGGGGTCGAGGGTTCGAATCCCTTCGCCCGCTCCAGTTTCAGAAACGGCAGTGCGCAAGCGCTGTCTGCCATGCGGGCGTAGCTCAGGGGTAGAGCACAACCTTGCCAAGGTTGGGGTCGAGGGTTCGAATCCCTTCGCCCGCTCCAGTTTCAGAAACGGCCTGTCGCAAATGCGGCGGGCCGTTTCGCTTTTTGGCATCCTTTTCAGTTTGGCTCCGGTCCGGGTCTTGACGATCTGCGCCAGCGGTCCACCTTTCAGACGGGAGTGTTTCCTCTCTCTCTGACCCCGAGGTGCGCCATGACGGCTGTTCCCCCCGCTGAGATCCTGACGGCTGATGGGCCGGTCTCTGAAACCGATCGCCGGTCGCTGCTGAAGGCGCTGGCAACCGCGCCGCTGGCGGCGGTGCTGGCATCCCCGGCGCTGGCCGGAGTCGCGGCATCGACCACCACGATGGTGACGCTGGATGTGCCCGGAGTCGGCCCGGTTCAGGCGGCGCTGGCCCTGCCGGAGGCGCAGAAGGCCCCGGCGGTGGTGCTGATTCATGAATGGTGGGGCCTGAACGACCAGATCAAGAGTGTGGCGGCGGATCTGGCCCGCAGCGGCTATGTGGCGCTGGCGGTGGATCTGTTCGGCGGCAAGGTCGCCACCGATGCCGAGGCGGCCAAGGCGCAGATACAGGCGGTGAAGCCGGAGGTGGCCACTGCAACGATGGTGGCGTGGATCAGCTGGCTGCGGCAGCACCCGCGTGGCACCGGTAAGGTGGCGACGCTGGGCTGGTGTTTCGGCGGCGGCTGGTCGGTCAATGCCTCGCTGGCGACTCCGGTGGATGCCACGGTCCTGTATTATGGCCGGGTGCCGTCGGATCCGGTGGCGCTGAAGGCCCTGAAGGGGCCGGTGCTGGGGCACTTCGGGGAAAAGGACCAGTCAATCAACCACGCGATGGTTGATCCCTTTACCGCCGCGCTGAAGCAGAACGGCCATCCGGCGGATATTTACTGGTACGACGCCGATCATGCCTTCGCCAACCCGACCGTCGCCCGCTATGACGAGGCAGATGCCCGGTTGGCGTGGGAGCGGACACTGGCCTTCCTGAAGAAGACGGTCGGCTGATCCGCCGCACAGGCGGCGTCACCGGAATGGGCAGCGGGGGCCGGACCTGATAGGGTCCCCGCTGTCCTTTTGGTTTTTCAGCCCTGTTCGGAGACCGCACCGTGTCGCAGAGTCCGGCCATCCTTTACGCATTCCGTCTGACCGGTCACGGTGGGGCCGAGCCGCTGGAGCCTGTGGAGGGCGGCCTGATCCCGGCGCTGGCCGGGGCGACGCCGGAGCGGCCGGTGTGGGTGCATCTGAATGGCGGGCCGGCGGAAACCCGGGCCTTTCTTGACACCGTGGTGCAGGCCGGACTGATCCCGCCGATGGCGCTGGATGCGCTGATGGCGGAACAGACCCGGCCGCGCTGCCTGCCGATGGACCCGGGGGTGCAGATCAATCTGCGCGGAGTCAATCTGAACGCCAATGCCGACCCCGAGGATATGGTCTCGGTGCGGCTGTGGGTCAGTGCCAGTCTGGCGTTCAGCGTGCGGATCCGCCGCCTGCTGGCGATGGAAGATATCCGGCAGGCGCTGGAAGAGGGCAAAGGGCCGCAGACCACCGGTGACTTTCTGGTGCAGGTGGCGCGGGCGCTGGGGCTGCGGGTGCAGCCGGTTGTCGATGCCCTGAAGGAAGAAATCGACACGCTGGAGGAAGAAGCGGAGGGGCAGCATACGCAGGGGCTGCGCGACCGTCTGGCCGAGGAACGCCGCCGGATCATCGCGCTGGCCCGTTATCTGCGCCCGCAGGTTGATGCGCTGGATACCCTGCTGGGGCTGGATCTGCCGTGGCTGTCGCACCGCCGCCGCCAGCAGCTGGCGACCACGGCGGACCGGTTCCGCCGCCTGACCGAGGATCTGGATGCCGCCCGCGATCATGCCGCGGTTTTGCAGGACCAGATCGCGGCGGCGCTGGCGGACCGGCTGAGCCGCACCGGCTTTTCGCTGACGGTTCTGGCCAGCGTCTTCATGCCGCTGAGCTTTCTCACCGGCCTGCTGGGTATCAACGTGGCGGGCATCCCGTTCGCCGAAGCGCCGCAGGCCTTCTGGTGGGTCTGTGCCCTGCTGGTGCTGCTGGCGGTGGGGCAGCTGGCCTTTTTCCGCTTCAAGCGCCTGCTGTAACCTCTTCCCCGGCTGTGTTTCCCGTCAGTGGAAGGCCTGATGCAGCTCGCAGGTCTGGGTCTGCGGCACGGACCGGCACAGGGTCATCAGGGCGGACTGGCTGCCCCGGGCATACAGCCGCACGATTGCCCCGGTTCCCGGGCCGGAGCCGGGGATGAAGCCGGGCAGGTAATACGGGGCCAGTGTCGCCAGATCGGGGACGGTGACCGCCAGCCGGTTCCAGTGGATTTTTGCCTCTTCCTCAGTCCGGAAGAGGCCAAGATGCGCCAGAACCGTGGTTTCCCCGGCGGCGGGCACCAGTGCATGCGCCGGTTTGCGGTCCGGCGGCGCGGGGCGGGCCTTGCCTTCCTCCTGCGGCGGTGGCGGCGGCGCGTTTTCGGCCTCATCAGACCCGGTTTTGGGTTTTTCCGGCGTCTTGGGCGGGGCAACCCGGTTCAGCAGCGGAATCCGTCCGGACTCCAGATCGGCAAGGGCATCCCTGGCATCCGTGTTGCCCAGCGTGGCCGCCTTGCGCAGCCAGTGCCTGCCTTCTTCGGTGTTGCGCGGCACTCCGGGGGCGCCATCCAGATACAGCATCCCCAGATTGACCATCGCCCGGTCAAAGCCAAGGTCGGCCGCCTTGCGGTACCAGAAGGCGGCCTGCACGGCATCGGCGGGAACGCCCCGGCCCCAGCGGTACAGGTGGCCGAGGTTGCGCATGGCGGCCTGATCGCCTGACTGGGCGGCGGCGGTCCATTCCCGGGCTGCCGTGGCAAAGTCCCCGGCTTCATAGGCCTTCAGTCCTGCCGGGAAATCAGCATGGGCGGGACCGGCGGTCAGGCTCAGCCCGAGAGCGGCCAGAGCGGCAAGGATCAGGACGGGGCGGCGGGACGGACGACGGGCAGCCACGGGGGGACTCCTTCACGGCGGACCGGCTGCCCGCAGGGCGGGCCGGTTCAGGGGCGTCGGTTTCTTACAGGCGGCCGGAAAACGGGCGGCCGCTCAGCAGGGTGACAAGGTGCGCCAGCGCGAGAAGAATAGCCAGAATCGCCACGGCTGCTAGGGGTCTCCATGGAAAATGCCAGATTTTTCCAAGCTCTGGCGGCATGCGGTCCCGCCAGACCGCCACTCCGACCACGGCAGCAGAGACCAGAATGACAGTAAGGGTGATGAGGGTTTCATAATTTTGCACGTGCGAAGCCCTTGAAATTAACCGGAATCAGGCGTTCTCTGTGAGGTAGGGGAAAAATCCCCGTTTAAAATAATACACACGCTCAGGATTCAATCTCATGGGACTTCTCCAGCAGACTGCCAAGCAGGATCTCATCGATCGTGCCGTAAAGCTGGTACATGATCGGCTGTCCGGCGACCGTGCCGCAATGGCCGAAAGTTTCCTCCGTCAATACACGCGCGATGTGCCCCCGGCCGATCTGGAAGAGATCGATGCCGAGCAGCTGTACGGCTCGACCGTTTCGCTGCTGGGTTTTGCCCGTCAGCGGACGCCCGGCACCCCGAAGATCCGGGTGTATAATCCGCGTCTGGACGAGCATGGCTGGACCGGCGACCACACGGTGGTCGAGGTGGTCAACGACGACATGCCGTTTCTGGTCGATTCGGTGTCATCGGCGCTGACGGCGCATGGGCTGAACGTGCTGCTGGTGGTGCACCCGATCCTGCACACCCGCCGCTCCGCCGACGGGGCGCTGGCCGAGGTGCTGGACGCGGATGCCCCGGTGACCGACGGCGTGCTGACCGAATCGGTGATCCACATTGAAATCGGCGAGCAGGGCGATCCGAAGGTCCTGAAGATCATCGCCGCCGATCTGGAAACCGTGCTGCGCGATGTCCGCCATGCGGTGGCCGACTGGCCGCAGATGACCCAGCGGGTGCATGCGCTGGCCAAGGAAATCACCGAATCGGACGCCCCGGTTGATGGCATCGAGGAAAAGGCTGAGGATATCAGCGCCTTCCTCGGCTGGATGGTCGATAACCACTTCACCCTGCTCGGCACCCGCCATTATGCCTTCACCTACTCCGGCGATGCCTCGGTGGATGGCGGCATTGCGGTGGAAGGTTCCGACGGGCTCGGCATCCTGCGCGATCCGGATTATCTGGTGTTCGACGAACTGCGCCACATGTCCGACCTGCCGCCGGAAATGCGGGCTTTTGTCAGCCAGCCGACCTATCTGCTGATCACCAAGTCCAACCGTACCGCCCGCGTCCATCGCCCGGTGCATATGGATGTGATCGGGGTGAAGCGGTTTGACGCCGCCGGGCGGGTGATCGGCATTGATATGCTGGTCGGCCTGTTCACCTCCAACGTCTACACCAACAGCGCCAGCTTTGTGCCGGTGCTGCACACCAAGATTGACCGCATCATGCGCCGGGTCGGCTTCCGCCCGTCCAGCCATGACGGTAAGCGCGTTCTGTCGATTCTGGAAAACCTGCCGCGCGATGAACTGTTCCAGGCCAGCGACGACAAGCTGATGGAAATCGCCGTCGGCATCCTGCACTTGCAGGACCGGGCCCGCACGGCGGTGTTCGTCCGTCAGGACGAGTTCGAGCGCTTCGTCTCGGCGCTGGTGTTTGTGCCGCGTGACCGCTTCGATACCGCGCTGCGCCTGACCATCCGGAAGATCCTTGAGGAGTCCTTCGCCGGTCAGCAGATCGCCTATTCCACGCAGGTCGGCGACAGCCCGCTGGCGCGCCTGCACTGCATGATCAAGACCGTTCCGGGCCAGATTCCGGCGTGGGATGTCAAGCAGATCGAAAACCGCATCTCCGAGGCGGCCCGGGCGTGGACCGATCACCTGCACGACGCGATTCTTCAGGCCAAGGGCGAAGAACGCGGCGGCCGTCTGCTGCGCCGTTACGGCATGGCGTTCCCCAGCTTCTACAAGGAGCGCTACACCGCCCAGAGTGCGGTGTTTGATATCGACCGGATCGAAGAAGCCCTGCACGGCTCCGGCCTGTCGCTGAACCTGTACCGCCCGCTGGAAGCGTCGGACGATCAGGTCAGCTTCAAGGTGTATCGCGCTGACCAGCCGGTGACCCTGTCTGAAATCCTGCCGATGCTGGAAAATATGGGCTTCCTCGTCAGCGGCGAAATGCCGTTCGAGGTGTCTCTGGATGACGGCAAGCGGTCGGTGTGGGTTCATGACTTCTCGATGCGCAGTGCTGATGGCACGGCGGTGTCGGTCGGGCAGATCCGGGCCGCCTTCCACGAAGCCTTCCTGTCGATCTGGCAGGGCAATGCTGAAAACGACGGTTTCAACCGTCTGGTGGTGTCCTCCGGTCTGGCCTGGCGCGAAGTGGTGATGCTGCGCGCCTATGCCAAGTATCTGCGGCAGGCGGCATTCACCTTCTCGCAGCAGTCGATTGAGGCGGCGCTGGCCAACCACACCGGCATTACCCGGCATCTGGTCAAGCTGTTCCATGTCCGCTTCGATCCGGCGGGCAGTGATGCCGATGAGGAAGCCGGTCTGGAGGCACGGATTCTGGAAGAACTGGAATCGGTCACCAGCTCCGACGAAGACCGGATCCTGCGCCGCTACCTGAACCTGATCCAGTCGACCCTGCGGACCAACTTCTATCAGGCCGCCGCCGATGGCAGCCCGAAGGCCTATGTGTCCTTCAAGATCGACAGCCGGAAGGTCGAAGACCTGCCGTTGCCGCGCCCGATGGTGGAAGTGTGGGTCTACAGCCCGCGGGTGGAAGCGATCCATCTGCGCGGCGGTAAGGTGGCCCGTGGCGGGATCCGCTGGTCGGACCGCCGCGAAGATTTCCGCACGGAAATTCTCGGCCTGATCAAGGCCCAGATGGTGAAGAACGCGGTGATCGTGCCGGTCGGATCCAAGGGTGGCTTTGTGGTCAAGCGTCCCCCGGCGACCGGCGGGCGTGAAGCCTATATGGCGGAAGGCATCGAGTGCTACCGCACCCTGATGCGCGGTCTGCTCGACATCACCGATAATCTGGTGGCCGGGGCGGTGGTGCCGCCGCCGCAGGTGCGTCGCCGTGATGAAGACGACCCGTACCTGGTGGTTGCCGCCGACAAGGGCACCGCAACTTTCTCCGATATCGCCAACGCCATTTCGCAGGAATATGGCTTCTGGCTGGATGATGCCTTCGCCTCCGGCGGCTCTCAGGGCTATGACCACAAGGCCATGGGCATCACCGCCAAGGGCGCGTGGGAAGCGGTGAAGCGCCACTTCCGCGAAGTCGGCCACGACACTCAGACGCAGGATTTCAGCTGCATCGGTGTCGGCGACATGTCGGGCGACGTGTTCGGCAACGGGATGCTGCTGTCGCGGCATATCCGTCTGCAGGCGGCGTTCAACCACATGCACATCTTCATTGACCCGACCCCGGATGCGGCGGCGGGCTTTGAGGAACGTCAGCGTCTGTTCGCCCTGCCGCGTTCGACCTGGGCCGATTATAACCGGGATCTGATCTCGGCCGGTGGCGGGATCTTTGAACGCTCGGCCAAGCGCATTCCGGTCAGCCCGGAAATGAAGGCGGCCTTCGGCCTGACCGTTGACAGCATTGCCCCCAACGATCTGATTGTGGTGCTGCTGAAGGCGCAGGTTGACCTGCTGTGGTTCGGCGGCATTGGCACCTACATCAAGGCGTCGTTCGAGACCAATGCCGATGCCGGGGACCGTGCCAATGATGCCGTGCGCGTCAACGGCAACCAGATCCGGGCCACGGTGGTGGGCGAAGGGGCCAACCTCGGCATCACCCAACGTGGCCGTATCGAGATGGCCCAGAGCGGCGTGCGGCTGAACACCGACGCCATCGACAATTCGGCGGGTGTGGACTGCTCTGACCACGAGGTCAACATCAAGATCCTCGTCAATCAGGTTCTGGCCAACGGCGACATGACCCTGAAGCAGCGCAACCAGCTGCTGGCGGACATGACCGACGAGGTCGGGGCGCTGGTTCTGCGGGATAACTACCTGCAAACTCAGGCGATTTCCCTTGTGCGGTCGCGTGGGGTGGATCTGCTGGACCATCAGGTCCGTCTGATCCGTATGCTGGAACGCGCCGGGCGCCTTGACCGTGGCATCGAGTTCCTGCCCGACGATGAAACCATCGCCGAGCGCCTGACCAACCGCACCGGTCTGACCCGGCCGGAACTGGCGGTGCTGATCGCCTATTCCAAGCTGTGGCTGTTTGACGAGATCATCGACAGCGATCTGCCCGATGATCCGTCGATGGAAGCGGATCTGATTGCGTACTTCCCGACTCCGCTGCGGGAAACCTACGCCAGCCAGATCAAGGCCCATAAGCTGAAGCGGGAAATCATCGCCACCCACGCGGCCAACAGCATTGTCAACCGCGCCGGTATCACCTTCATGACCCAGATCATGGAAAAAACCGGCCAGCCGCCGGCGGTGATCGCCCGGGCCTATGTGGTGTCGCGGGATGCCTACGGCCTGCGCCAGCTGTGGACCGATATCGAGGCGCTGGACACCAAGGTGTCGGCGGATGTGCAGCTGGATATGCTGAACGCCGCCAACCGGCTGATTGAACGCAACACCCTGTGGGTGCTGCGCCATGTGCCGCAGCCGATTGATCAGGGGGCGCTGATTGCCTCCCTGCGCGAAGGGGCGGAAGCCCTGCTGGGGTCGGTCGAGAGCCTGTGTTCGGCGGATATGGCCGAGGCCATGGCCCGCCGGGTGGAGGCCCTGACCACTGCCGGTGTGCCGGATGATCTGGCCCGCCGTGTTGCCTCTATGGGGCTGCTGGAGTCGGTGCCGGACGTGGTGCGCCTGTCGGGCGAACTGAACGCCGGGATTGCCGTTGCCGCTGCGCAGTACTTCGCGGTGGGCAGCCGCTTCGGCCTCAGCTGGCTGCACAGCGCGGCGGAAGCGCTGCTGCTGTCCGGCAGCCATTGGGAAAAGCTGGCCGCTGCTGCGGTGATCGACGAGCTGTACGCCCTGCAACGGGCGGTGACAGCACGGATCCTGACCACTCAGCCGGGGCTGGCCCCGGATCAGGCGCTGGCCAACTGGGCGGAAGGCTACCGCGCGGCGGTGGACCGGACCGACCAGCTGCTGGGCGAACTGCGGGCGGCTGCCAGTGTTGATCTGGCGATGCTGACCGTGGCCAGCCGTCAGTTCGGCTCGCTGGCCGGGTAATCCGCGTTCCGTCTGTTTCACGGAGACCGGGGTGTGGCAACGCACCCCGGTTTTTGTTTGCCCTGCCCGGATCTGTCTGTGACCTTGATAAATAATCATTTTGATTTGCATTTGCAGGCTGGAAGCTGATTCCCCTTCGCCTGAAAAAGCACTATGACAGTGATATATCCGGGGTCCGGCGGAGGCCGCCACCCCGGTTGATCGATCTCCCGCAGGAAGGAGCGCCCAGAGATGGCCCCCAATAAGAAGAACCCGCTGAAGCTGAATCCGTTGCAGCTGAAGACCCTGACCCTGTTGCAGGTTCTGGCCAGGCTGTCCGGCACCAGCCAGCCGGATGCCGCCACCGGTCAGCCGTTCATCACCACTTTCCCGGATCCGCATGGCAACCACTTCCACCTCGGCCCCTATGTGGTGATGACGCAGGATGCCACCGGCCTGCGCAATGAGGCGGTATGGGTTGCCCTGACCCGCAAGGGCGTGGCGGAAAGCCGCTGGCCGGTCGGCATTGTGCTGACGCAGGCCGGGCAGGATTACGACACCGGCCTGCAGGATGTGATTCTGCACGGCTCCGACCACTGAGCGGATCTTCCGGCATGACCACACCGCTCTCCCGGCCCGCTGACCGGCCCGTTGACCGGCTCAACCGTGGCCGGGTGGCGGCGTGGTGCCTGTTTGACTGGGCCAACAGTGCCTTTCCGGCGCTGGTGATGACCTTCATCTTCGCCACCTATTTCACCAAAGCCGTGGCGGTAACGCCGGAAGAGGGGACCGCCCTGTGGGGCTGGGCGATGGGGGCGGCCGGGCTGGGGATTGCCCTTCTGGCCCCGGTCGGCGGTGCCATCGCCGACCATGCCGGACGGCGGAAACCGTGGCTGGCCGCGACGCTTCTGGTCTGCATCCTCTGCACCGCCGGTCTGTGGTGGGTGCGGCCCGATCCGTCGTCGGTGCCGCTGGCGCTGGTTTTGGTGGCGGTGGGGACGGTGGCGTTCGAGGCCGGGATGGCCTTTTACAACGCCCTGCTGCCCTCGGTGGCCCCGCCGCACCGGCTGGGTGCGGTCTCCGGCTGGGGCTGGGGACTGGGCTATGCCGGGGGGCTGGTGGCGTTGGTGCTGGCTCTGGTCGGATTCGTGCAGGCGGATCCGGCCCCGTTCGGGCTGGACGCGGCACAGGCGGAACCGGTGCGGGCCACCATGCTGCTGGCGGCGGTGTGGATGGCGGTGTTTGCCGTGCCCCTGTTCCTGAAGGTCCCGGAGGCCGGGCGGCCTGCCGGTCCCCGGTTCCCGGTGCGCCGGGCGGTGTCTGATCTGGTCCGCCAGGTCCGTGGCCTGCGGCGTGATCCGGTCCTCGGCTGGTTTCTGCTGGCGCAGATGCTGTATCTGGATGGCCTTAACACCCTGTTCGCCTTTGGCGGAATCTATGCCGCCGGGACGTTCGGAATGGGGATGGACGAGATCATTCTGCTCGGGATTGCCCTGAATGTGACCGCCGGGCTGGGGGCGGCGCTGTTCGGCTGGCTGGATGACCGGCTTGGGGCCCGCTGGATCATTGTGGCCGGGGTTGCGGCCATGGCCGGTCTGGGGCTTGGATTGCTGCTGATTTCCTCCAAGGGGCTGTTCTGGGCGCTGGTGCTGCCGCTCGGCCTGTTCTTCGGGCCGGTGCAGTCGGGCAGCCGGACCCTGATGGCGCGGATTGCCCCGGAAGAACGGCGGGCTGAACTGTTCGGGCTGGCGGCATTATCTGGTAAGATTACAGCCTTCGCCGGGCCGCTGGTGTTGGCGTGGGCGACGGCGGTCAGCGGATCGCAGCGGGTGGGAATGGCGACGATTCTGCTGTTTCTGACCGCCGGTCTGCTGGTTTTGTTGACGCGGGTCAAACCGGATGGGCACCCGACGCGTATACTTGAGTAATTCTGATCTATCGCAGACGACCTGAGGCCAGACCATGCCGCTGAAGCGCCACGAAAGTAACGTCCTGAAATTCCTGTTTCAGCATCTGGCTGTCGGGACAATGGGCGGGTTGGTGTTCGGGATTCTGCTGCTGTGGACGGATATCGGCAGTATCCGTAGCATGGCAATGCGCTCTGACAGTCCGGCGCTGATTCTGATCCTGTTGTTTTTTGGCCTGTTCGTAACCTTTGGCAGCGTTGCCATGGGCATCGGCATCATGAGTCAGGGCGAGGATAAAAACTGACCCTGTGAGCCTCTCTGTTCCAGCATAAAGGGCGCGGAAGAGACTCCCGCGCCCTTCGTTCTTCCGGCAAGGCCGGTCAGTGGCTGAACAGAACCGGCAGGGTGGCGTTATCCAGCACATGGCGGGTCACCCCACCCAGAATCAGCTGCCGCAGGCGGGAATGGGTGAAGGCCCCCATCACCAGCAGGTCCGCCCCGATTGCCCCGCAGGAGGTCAGCAGCGCAGAGCCGACAGCGGCCCCGCCAATCCCGGCCCCTTTGACCGGCTGCACGGCGGCGCTGACCCCATGCCACGCCAGATAGGTTTCCAGATCGGCGGGGGAGGTCAGGCTGTCGCCTTCCTCGGCCACCAGAATGGTCACTTTTTCGGCCTTCAGCAGCAGCGGCTGGGCGGCGGCGATGGCGCGCATCGCTTCCGGGCTGCCATTCCAGGCAATGGCGATATGGGTGCCCAGCGTGTTGACCGGGCGCGGCGGAGCCACCAGAACCGGGCGTCCGCTGTCCAGCAGCACCGCGTTCAGGGTGGCCTGAAGGGCCGGTTCTTCGTCAGATGCCGGGCGGCCGACCACAATCAGGTCGCTCATCCGGCCATGCAGGGCGGCGACGTCGTCTTCGGCCCCGACCACAACCTTCAGCGAGACGGACAGGCTGCCCGGGCCGGGCGGTTCATCGGTCACCGGCAGATCAAAACGGCCGACTGCCTGATTGAACAGGGCAGTCACTTCGGCTTCGCGTTCCTTGCCCTGCGTTTCGGTCAGGCGCATCACCTCATCGACCAATGCGCCGGACATGGCTTCGCCGATCAGCGGGATCGACGTCGCCGGATCCGGGCGGACATGCAGCACGCGGACGTGGCTGCCCTGCAACCGGCCCAGCAGGAAGGCTGTTTCCAGTGTGGCAAGGCCGGTCCGGGCATCGGGGATGACCGCCTGAAGAATTTTCAGTCCGGACATGATGTGTCTCCTGAAAACGGTCAGACCGGCGGGAGTCGGGCCGGTCTGGGCCGGAGGGCTGAGGCGAGGGGCATATACGGAAAGCCCCTTACGATTGAATGAGTATGACCTGATTTTCCGGGAACGGGAAGTGCGCCCGGCGCAGGGCTGCCGCCCGGTGGGCGGATACCCTGCGGGGGGATAAACGGTTGTGATTCTGTGAAAAACATCTGACCCGGGCAGAGAAAAGGGCCACCCGGCGACGGGTGGCCCCTGTTCTGGCTGGCTGTCAGGACGGGGTCCGGTGGATCCTGCCTGTCCCGCCGGGAGCTTACGCCCCGTGGCACTTCTTGTACTTCTTGCCGGAGCCACAGTGGCACGGATCATTCCGGCCGAGCTTCGGACCCTGACGGACCACGGTGCGCGGACCGTTGTTACCGTCGATGTACATCCACGCGCCGTCAAGCTTGCGGAAGTAGCCGGTTTCGTGGTGGGCATAATCCTTGCCGCCCAGCGTGAAGCGGGCGACGAACTCGACGTAGCCTTCTTCGTCGTTCTCACCGCCCAGTTCGGTGCTGACCACGCTCAGGCCCAGCCATTCGCTGGACTTGGCCCATTCTTCGATATGGGTGCGGTTGAAGTCGGTGCGGGCTTCCGGGGCAATGCTGTTTTCAATGTGGTCGACATTGCCGGTGACGAAGGCGCTGTAGCGCGACCGCATCAGGGCTTCGGCAGTCTTGGCCGGGGCGGTGCCGGTCAGGATCGGCTCGCAGCAGGCGGCAAAAGTCTGGCCGGAACCACAGTGGCAAAGAAGGTCGGTCATGGACGGTCTGCTTTCTTGAAAAACGGATGATAAAAAGGCGGTGTGCCGGTCAGCCCTGCGGCCGCAGGGCGGCCCGGGCCTGCCGGTCGGTGTCGCGGCGGGATCCGGAACTGTTGATCCGGGTCCAGTGGATCGGCCCGGTATCATAGGTTTGCTGCTGCTGCAAGACGGCAACCGTGGCGTCGGAGGCATTGCGGGTGCGTTTGCGGATCCGGTCGGCGGCGACGGCGGTGTCGGCCTCCAGCCACAGACCGTGGAACGGAACCCCGGCAACCGCCGCGACAGCAGCGATGGCGTCCCGCTCTCCGGCTTTGGCAAACACCGCATCGGCGATCACCGGCAGCCCGGATCCCAGCACGCGCAGGGCATCAGCATACAGCGCGGCATAGGTGTGGGCGGAGGACTCCGGGGTATAGGCCTCCGGTGGCAGGGTGTCGTAAGGGCCGCAGCCGTGCAGGCGCTTGCGGATTACATCGGTGCGCAGCACCACCGCTCCGGTGCCCTGCCCGAGTCCAGCCGCCAGATGGCGGGCGCAACGGCTTTTTCCCGATCCCGACAGTCCGCCGACCGCAATCAGCCGGGGCGTGGACGGATGCAGATATGCGTCAGCCTCCCGCAGATAGCGCCGGGCCTCGGCATGCAGCGCCGATGGATCTGCATGATAGGCGGCGATGCTGGCCAGCACATGCGCCCGGATCTGGGCCCGCAGGGACAGAAACAGTGGCAGCAGCACCAGACCGTCCAGATCATTGGTCTGTTCCAGCCAGGCATTCAGCACGGTCGAGGCTTCCCGTGTGTATCCGGCGTGCCGCAGATCCATCAGCAGGAAGGCCAGATCGTACAGGATGTCGATCTGGGCAAAGTCCTGATTGAACTCGATACAGTCAAAGGCGACCGGCTTGCCGTCCAGCAGGCAGATGTTGCGCAGGTGCAGGTCGCCGTGACATTGCCGGACCAGACCGTCGGCCCGGCGCTGATCGAGCCGGGCGGTCAGGGCATGGATGCGGGAGCGGGTGGCGGCGATCACCCGGTCAATCTCCCGTCCCTTGAAGACGGTGCCGCGATGGACGTTCATCGACACGGCGTTGCCGTCCAGCGTGTGGTGCATGGCGGCGGCCCCGCCATGGGCCTGTGTCGGGGCCGCCGCCTGATGGAAGGCGGCCAGTCCTTCGGCCAGATCCAGCAGCAGCGGCCGGTCCAGCCCCCGGCGGGCGGCAACCGACTCCAGCAGGGCATCCTGCGGGAAGCGGGCCATGCGGATCACCCAGTCAACCACCTCGGTTCCGGCGGGCGGGGTATCGTGCAGCGACAGGGTACCATCCGCCCCCTGACACAGGGCGCTGACCCCCAGATACAGGGACGGCGCGGTCCGGCGGTTCAGCGTCACCTCGGCCCGGCAGGCGGCTTCCCGGGCCTGAAGGGGGGCAAAATCAAGGAACGGCAGCGTGACGGCTTTTTTCAGCTTCAGGGCCTGGGATCCGGCCAGAAAAACGGCGGAGATATGGGTATCGATCCGCTCAACCGGTGTGCCCGCAGGCAGGCCGTGTGTGGCGGGATCGGCAAGAAGACTGTATGCCCGCTGCTGATCATACAGCGGCTGGCCATCGGATGCGGGCGGGGGCGTTTCAGTCTGTGTCATGGCGCGCACGGTACCCGAATTTCCGGGGGAAGAAAATGGGGCAGGCGGACTGTTACAAGCCCGTTCTGCGGGAAACCTGCGGAAGAGGTCTTGTCTCAGATTCCCGAAGCGATTAGGGTTCCCGCCGATTCAGACCCTGTTCCCGGCGTGCCCGCTTGGCGGAATCGGTAGACGCAGCGGACTTAAAATCCGCTTTTCGCAAGAGAGTGCCGGTTCGAGTCCGGCAGCGGGCACCAACAGGTAGAGAAAACCGTCTTTTCCTCAGCATATGCTTCCGGTGGCATCCGCGCCTCCTTGCTCTGTGGTCTCCCGGTCGGGGAGGACGGAAAACGCGCAAACACGCGCAAGGGAGTACGACTTACGGTTGGGTTCTGCGTGTGACGCCGGACAGGCATGGCGAAAGGCATAATTGACCCGGACGGCTCCTTCTGGCTCCATTACCCTTGGGCAAGTAGGTATATGACAGAATATGCACTTTGCGCCCTGTCGGGTCCGCCGGACCCCTGTGGCGTAGGGAACATGTTAATGTCTTTGGTGTTATAGCGTTGTGGACTCACAGCGGCGCAGGCATCGGGCAGTGCGGATCGGGAAGGGTGTTTAAGTTTATGCCGGGCTGGCAGAGTGACCTTGCCAAAAGGGAACCGCCCGGGATGAACTGCTGAGCGTCGCTGTGCGGTTTGCCAGGTGTTTTAAGGAGCAACCGCATGATCGGCCTGTCCCGCAGTTTTCAGGCTGCACAGCGTCCGAAGGATCTGATCGCCGGACACCGCCATATGGCGGAACTGGTCAGTGCCTCTTTGGTGATCAACCTTGTGGCGCTGGCCCTGCCGCTGTCCATGCTTCAGGTCTATGACCGTATTCTGCCGAACCACAATACGGCCACCCTCGACATGCTGACGCTGGGGGTGCTGACCGCCATTGTGCTGGAAGCCCTGCTGCGGACCGTGCGCGAAGGCATTGCCGGGCTGGTGTCGGCCCGCTTTGAACACCGCGGCCATTACGAGACCCTGCGCCGTCTGCTCAGTCTGCCGCTGTCGGGCTTTGAACGCGATGGCGGCGGCACCCATCTGGAACGTCTGTCGGCGATTGACCGTCTGCGCGATCAGTTCGGCGGGCGGACCCTGCTGGCTCTGGTCGATGCCCCGTTCGTGGTGATCTATCTGGCGGTCATCATGTTCCTTGGCGGCTGGCTGGTGCTGATGCCGATCCTTGCTTCCCTTGTTTTCATCGCCGTGTCGATCTGGCAGGGCCATCAGCTGCGCGGCGCCACCGAGCAGACCGGCGAACAGGACGAACGCCGTTTCAATTTCATGCTGGAAACCCTGTCCGGGATCCAGACCGTCAAGGCGCTGTCCGCCGAAACCCAGATGCTGCGCCGCTTCGAGCGCCTTCTGGAAGGGGCGCTGGGCGGGCGCCGTGGTCTGGCGGTGCGGCAGGGCAATGGCCAGATTACCAGCGCGATCTATATGCAGGCCCTGACCGTCCTGACCGTGGCCTTCGGGGCGCTGATGGTGGTCGACCATGCGATGACCGTCGGCAGTCTGGGGGCCTGCACCATGCTGGCCGGCCGGATTGCCCCACCGATTCAGGCCGGGATCGGGGTGTGGCTGCGCCGTCAGAGCGTCCATACCGCCATCCAGCGGGTGGAGGAAACCTTCTCCATGCCGGTTAATATTTCCATGAAGCCGCTGGAGGTGACCGAGGGTATCCTGACGCTGGAAAACGTCAGTCACGGCAAGCGGCCGGACGGCACCTTCGTCGTGCAGGATGTCAACCTGACCCTCCGGCCCGGCGAATCGATCAGTATCCGTGGGGAAAACGGCAGCGGGAAGTCGCTGCTGCTGTGGCTGATGACCGGTCAGGTCCGTCCCGATAAGGGGCGGGTGCTGATGGATGGACAGGATCTGTCCTCGGTGGATCCGCAGTCGGTGGCCAGCCTGATCGGCGTACTGCCGGAGCAGGGCGAGGTGTTCACCGGCACCCTGATGGAAAATCTGACCCTGTTTGATGCGGAACGGGAGCAGGACGCCCTGAAAGTGGCGGATGAGCTGGGGTTGAACGAGGTGGCGGCCAGTCTGGCGCAGGGCTTTGATGCCCCGCTGGGCGGGCGGATCGGGTCCTCGCTGCCGCGAGGGGTGATCCAGCGTATTGCCATTGGCCGGGTGTTGACGGCGGACCCGCTGATCGTGCTGTTCGACGATGCCAACGCCCTGCTGGACGGGGCCTCGGACCAGCGGCTGACCGAGGCGATTGAACGCCGGATGCCGACCTGTGGCGTGGTGATTGTCAGTCACCGTCCGTCCACGTTGCGGATTGCCGCCACTCATTATGAAATCCGGGATGGCCGTCTGCTTCTGCTGGAGAACCCGATGGCCCCGGTTCCGGTCAAGCCGCCGGCCCCGCCGCAGGCGGCCCTGCCGGGATCGGGACAGGCTGCCGGACCCGGGGTTGCCCCGGGCAGCGGATCGTAAGGGGGGGATGGACAGATGACACCACCGACCAACGACAGCGCCGTCGCGGCCCGCCCGGATGCAGCGCCGCAGGACGCGCCCCTTGTTGATGCCGAGGTCCTGACCCCGGTCCGCTATGCCTTTCGCGATCTTGCGCTTCCGGCGGAAAACCTGCTGAAGCGCAATGACTTCGGGCTGTGCCTGCCGGTGCTGCTGCGGGTTCTCGGCTGGAGCGGTGACAGCCGCCATCTGGTCGAGGCGCTGCCGTACTTTGAGCCGGATCTGGATCTGACCGCCTTCCGGCGGGTGATGGTCAACCTTGGCTACACCAGCAAAATGCGCCCGGCCTCGATCAGCGGTCTGCCCGACCGGGATCTGCCCTGCCTGTTCCTGCCCGATAACGGGCTGGCGATGGTGGTGCTGGAACGGGATGGCCGCCAGTTCCATGTGTTTGATCCGGCCAAGGGCATGATCTCGATTGACGGGGACGTCGGCGGATCGGTGCTGACCTTTGATGTCATCGTTGATGCCGACGAGCAGGCCGTGGCCCTGAAGCAGGGATCCTGGCTGCTGTCCACGCTGAAGCGGTTCCGGCCGCATCTGATGCTGGCGATGATTCAGACCGTCTGCATCACCCTGCTGGCGATCACCTCGCCGATGTATGTGATGGCGATCTATGACCGCTTCATCACCTCGGCGCAGGACAGTACGCTGGCAGCCCTGCTGCTGGTGATGATGGTGGCGTTCGCGGCGGAAATGGTGCTGCGGTCGCAGCGGACCCGTCTGCTGGCGCAGGTGGGGTCACGGATTGACCTTCTGGTCGGCCGGGCGATTTTTGAGCGTCTGATGGGTCTGCCGCCGTCGGTGACGGAAAATGCCTCGGTCGGTGCCCAGATCTCCCGCATCAAGGACTTTGAAACCGTCCGTGAATTTCTGACCGGGGCCAGTGCCCAGTCGGTGCTGGACGTGCCGTTCTCCATCCTGATCATTGCCACCATTTTCTTCCTTGGCGGCTGGCTGGGGCTGATCCCGGCATTGGGGGCGATGGCCCTGATGCTGCTGGGCCTGTGGGCGCGGGAACCGCTGCGCCGTCAGGTTGCCGAGGCCGCCCGCAGTGTGGCGGCCCGTCAGGAACTGGCGATCGAGGCGATCCGCCGTCACCGTCTGCTGCGCACCTCCGGGGCGCTGGGGGTGTGGCTGGAACGGTACCGGGTCCGGTCTGCCCGGGCGGCGCAGGCCAACTTTGCCACCGCCCGCACCACGGCGCTGCTGTCGGTATTGGCGCAGGGGATTGTGATGACCTGCGGCATTGTCACCCTGTGGTTCGGGGCGACGGCGGCCATGCATGGCTGGATCACCACCGGCGGCCTGATTGCCACCATGATCCTGCTGTGGCGTGCGCTGGCGCCGTTTCAGGCCGGGTTTATGGTTCTGGCCCGTTCGGAACAGGTGCAGTCTTCGGCCCGTCAGATTGACCGGCTGATGGAAATGCCGCCGGAGCGGGCTCCTAATGCGCTGATCCGTCCGGTACGGGCTCTCGGCGGGGCCCTCAGCGTCAACCGCTTCAGCCTGCGCTACAGTCAGGACAGTGAACCGGCGCTGCTGGGCGTCACCTTCGACGTCAAGCCGGGTGAAGTGGTGGCCGTGGTCGGCCGCAACGGTGCCGGTAAAACGACCCTGATCAAAAGTGTGGCCGGGATGCTGCGCGGTCAGACCGGGATGGTGAAGATTGATGGCATGGATGTCCGCCGGTTTGATCCGGTGGAATACCGCCGCGTGATCGCCTATTCCCCGGAGGATCCGGAAATCCTGCGCGGCACGGTGGCCCAGAACATTCAGCTGTCCGATCCCTCGGCGACTCCGGAGGAACTGCGGGAGGCGGCGGAAAAGGCCGGGATTCTGAACGATACCCGGGAACTGCCGCAGGGGCTGGAAACCCGGTTCGGGGACCAGAAGGTCGCCTCGCCCAGCGTGCGCACCCGTATTGCGCTGGCCCGGGTCCTGCTGCGCAAGGATGCGCCGATTGTGCTTCTCGACGAACCGGCGGGCGGTCTGGACTTTGACGGCGATACCGCCCTGATGAACGTGATCCGTCACCTGAAGGGGCGGGCGACGGTGCTGGTGGTGACCCACCGCCCGAGCCATGTCCGTCTGTGTGACAAGCTGCTGGAACTGCGGGACGGGCAGGTCGTCCGCTTTGTTCCGGTCGATACCCTGAAACCGAATACGACACCCAACACGGCCGGTGCTGCGCCGCAGGTGAACGCCGGGGAGAATACCAATGCCTCCTGAAACCATGATCCAAGACGTGATGGCGCATCCGGTCGTTGAGCGGGGCCGCCGCAAGCCCCGCCCGATGGCCCATGTGGTGCATCTGGAGGAAGACATCCGGGATCAGCGGCGGAAAACGATCCTGTCGGTTTCTGCTTTTGTGCTGGCTTTTACGGTCTGGGCCTCCACCCAGCCGGTGGCGGAAACCGCGGTGACGTCCGGGCAGGTTGTTGTCAAAGGCTCTGTGCAGAAGATTCAGCATTTTGAAGGCGGTATCATCCGGGCCATCCCGGTGCGGGAAGGTATGCGCATCAAGGCCGGGGATCCGGTGGCGGTGCTTGATCCGGCCGGATTCGAGGCCGAAGAAGGCCAGCTGCTGGCCCGGAAGGCCAGTCTGGAGTTACAGGCGGCCCGCCTGCGTGCTTTTGCCAGCGGTAGCGCATTCGACGGTGGCGCGTCGGCAGATCTCTATATGGGGTTGGGACAGGACCAGATCGCCATCCTGCGGGCGCAGGAACAGTCCCTGTTTGACCGCCGGGCGGTGTTGCAGTCCCGGCTTGAGCAGCGCGAGGCCGAGCAGGAGGGGATTCTGCGGGAACTGGCGGCGACCAACCGCCAGATCGACGTTCTGACGCAGGAACGCGACGTTTACAAAAGCCTGTTCGATAAAGGGATCGGTTCGCGCGTCAATCTGCTGCGGGCAGAGCGCGAACTGGCCACCGTTCAGGCGGAGCGGGCCCGCGCCATGGGCCGTCTGGAGACGGTCCGTTCGGCGATTGAGGAAGCCAGAAAGCAGCTGACGGAACTGGTCAGCGTCGGCCGTGAGGATGCGATGAGCCGCCTTGGTGCCGTGACCAGTGAGCTGGCCGAGGTGCAGGAAAACCTGAACCGGGCCCGCGATAAGGTCAGCCGTCTGGTGGTCCGCTCCCCGATGGATGGGGTCATCAAGGGGCTGGCGGTGAATCACTCCGGTGAGGTGATTGCGCCGGGGCAGCTGCTGATGGAAATCGTGCCGGAAGACGGTGAGCTTCAGGTCGAGTCGCGTATTGCCACCAAGGATGTCGGGGCCGTTGCGGTCGGGCAGACTGTGCGCGTAAAGGTCACAGCCTTTGACTTTGCACGTTATGGGAGTATTGACGGCAAGCTGGAGCAGGTCTCGGCCACCACGTTCTTCGACGAACAGAACCAGCCTTACTACAAGGCTAAAATTTCTTTGGCTCAGGACTGGGTGGGCAAGCAGCACAACCGCCTGATCCCGGGCATGGTGGTGCAGGCCGATGTTCTGACTGGTGAGAAAACTTTGATCGAATATCTGTTGAAACCTGTCTACATCGCTGCAACACAGGCCTTCACCGAGAGATAAGTCGAACGGTCAGGGCCGGTCTAAGACCTTAAACCTACGGTGACACCCATTCAGAATTAGGGGCTGTTCTGGGCGTCACCGGATAACTGTGCTAAACTTGAGGACGCCCTATTCGTCGGGGTATTGGGGGACATTATGGCTGAAGAAACGACACGCGTTGTTGAACCGGAAGAAATCCAGCTGACCTCGGAGACCCCGGTCAGTACATCCACTGTTGCGGAAGGGCCTGCACAACAGGCACCGCAGCAGACCGGCGATGATGAGCTGGACGGCGACATGGATGCGATCGAGCGCGCGATCGATGATCCTTCCGCCGCTTCCGACGAAAACATCGCCGGGCTGGGTACGGTGCATACCGGCAGCCGTCGTGACCTTGACCCCAGCAGCCTTAATCTGGGCATTGAAGCCCGCCCGACCGAAGAGGGGCAGCTCAACCGGGATCCGGTCGAAGCTCCGGCGGTGACAACGGTGCCGCAGGCGGCCCCGGAGGAGCAGGCTGCCCCCGCCCGGGACGGCCAGCAGCCGGAAGCCACCGTGCAGCAGGCCCCGACACCCCGGCGGGATGATCCGGTGACCGAGACGCAGGTCGCCGGAACACAGGATACCGCAATCGTTCAGCCTGCGGCCGCGGTCGAGCAGGCACCTCTGGTGCAGCAGGCGGCGCCGACCCTGTCACAGGTTCAGGCCGCCCCCGTTGAAGAGACGACCGTAGAGCTGCCGCCCGCCGTTGCGCCGGGACTGTCCATTGGTCCGCAGACGACCCCGGAAGACACCGGTCTGGCGCTGAACCTGAACAGCCTGATCCCTGCGGCGGGGGAAACCGTCCGTGTTGTCATTTCCGGTCTGCCGCCGGGAACGGTGCTGAACCGTGGTACCCAGTCCGGCGATACCTGGATCCTGACCGGCGCGGATCTGCCCGGGCTGGTGGTGACGCCGCCGGAGAACTATTCCGGTTCCGTCACCATGCGGATTGAGGCCACGACCACCGGCCTTGGCGGTGACAGCGCCACCAGTTCTTATGCTGTGCCGTTGACCGTGATTCCGGTCGCCGATCAGCCGCCGGTGTCGATCACCCCGGCGAATCCGGTCGATGAAGACACCGCCGTTGCCCTGAACATTGATACCCGTCTGGTTGATACCGACGGCTCCGAAGTTCTGAGCGTGCAGCTGGCCGGGGTTCCGGCCGGGGCCACTCTCAGCGCCGGGACCCGCAATGCCGACGGTACATGGTCCCTGACCAGTGACCAGCTTGCCGGTCTGACGATGACCCCGCCGAAGAATTTCAGCGGCACTATCAACCTGACCGTCACCTCGACCTCAACGGAAACCGCCAACGGCGACGCCAAGAGCTCTGTCGCGAGCACCAGCATCGTCATCACTCCGGTGGCCGATGCTGCCGACGTGACGGTGAAGGCCGCGACGGGCAAAGAAGATAACGATATCACGCTGGATGTGTCGGCGGCGCTGACCGATACCGATGGCTCCGAGGTGATGAGCGTTGTCATCTCCAACGTCCCGGCCGGCGCGGTGCTGTCGCAGAACGGCAAGGCGCTTGCCGCCGGTCCGGATGGTTCTTACACCCTGACCCCGGCCCAGTTGGCGGGCCTGAGCGTCAAGCCGCCGGTCAACAGTGATGATGATTTCACGCTGAAGATCAGCGTCACCACCACCGAAACCGCCAACGGCAACAGCAAGACCGTTGCCGTTGATCTGCCGGTGACGGTGACCCCGGTCGCCGACACTCCGACCCTGACCGGCCCGGTGGGGACCATCGCCGGGACCGAAGACACGGCGGTGACGCTGGATATCGCCTCGGCCCTGACCGATAGCACCAACGAAACCCTCAGCATCAGGATTGAAGGGGTCCCTGCCAACGCCACCCTGAAGAGCGGTGCGACCCTGCTTTCGGCCAATGCTGACGGAAGCTATACCCTGCGGCCAGAGCAACTGGCCAGCCTGACCCTGAAGCCGGGTGAGAATGACCGGACTCCGGTGACGCTGAAAGTGACGGCCACGTCGACGGAAGTGAATCCGGCGGCGGTGGCGTCGGAACAGCAGGCATCGACCAGTATTGAGATCCCGATCACTTTCAAGTCGGTGGTGGATGGCGGTACGCTGACCCTGCCCCCGGCGACGGGGAAGGAAGATTCGGCTATCAGCCTGTCGGTGACGCCGGTGCTGAAGGACGCGTCGGAAAACGTTGACTTCATCACCATCAACAACATTCCGACCGGTGCGAAGTTTAACGTCGGCCATGCCGGGGCCAATGGCTCGTGGATTGTCGATAAGGCGGACATCAGCAGCCTGACGGTGACTCCACTGGATTATAGCGATGATGATTTCACACTCAGCGTGACGCTGACGGTGTCTGACGGGTTCGGCAACACCATCACCTCTGACGCACAGGATCTGAAGGTTGAGGTAACACCGGTTGCCAATGCCCCGACCCTGACCGGCCCGGTGGGGACCATTCCGGGGACTGAGGGCACGGCGGTGACGCTGGATATCACGTCGGCCCTGACCGATATGACCAACGAAAGCCTGAGCATCAGGATTGAAGGGGTGCCGACCAACGCCATTCTGAAGAGTGGCGATACCACCCTGACAGCTAACCCGGATCACAGCTATACCCTGACGCCGGAACAGTTGAAGGACCTGACCCTGGATCCGGGTAAGTATTACCGGACTCCGGTGACGCTGAAGGTGACGGCAACGTCGACAGAAGCGAACACTGCTGCGACAGCGTCAGAACAGCAGGCTTCGACCAGTATTGAGATCCCGATCACTTTCAAGTCTGTGGTGGATGGCGGTACGCTGACCATGTCCCCGGCGACGGGCAAGGAAAGCTCGGAGATCAGACTGTCAGTGACGCCGGTTCTGCCGGATGCGTCGGAAACCGTTGACTTCATCACCATCAGCAATATTCCGTCCGGTGCGAGGTTTAATGTCGGCCATGCCGGTGCCAATGGCTCGTGGATTGTCGATAAGGCGGACATCAGCAGCCTGACGGTGAGTCCACTGGATTATAGCGATGATGATTTCACACTCAGCGTGACGCTGACGGTGTCTGACGGGTTCGGCAACACCATCACCTCTGACGCACAGGATCTGAAGGTTGAGGTAACACCGGTTGCCAATGCCCCGACCCTGACCGGCCCGGTGGGGACCATTCCGGGGACTGAGGGCACGGCGGTGACGCTGGATATCACGTCGGCCCTGACCGATATGACCAACGAAAGCCTGAGCATCAGGATTGAAGGGGTGCCGACCAACGCCATTCTGAAGAGTGGCGATACCACCCTGACAGCTAACCCGGATCACAGCTATACCCTGACGCCGGAACAGTTGAAGGACCTGACCCTGGATCCGGGTAAGTATTACCGGACTCCGGTGACGCTGAAGGTGACGGCAACGTCGACAGAGGCGAACACTGCTGCGACAGCGTCAGAACAGCAGGCTTCGACCAGTATTGAGATCCCGATCACTTTCAAATCGGTGGTGGATGGCGGTACGCTGACCATGACCCCGGCAACGGGCAAGGAAGACTCGGTGGCTATCAGCCTGTCGGTGACGCCGGTGCTGAAGGATGCGTCGGAAACCGTTGATCACATCACCATCAGCAATATTCCGTCCGGTGCGACGTTTAATGTCGGCCATGCCGGGGCCAATGGAACGTGGATTGTTGACAAGGCTGACATCGGCAGCCTGAGCGTCAAGCCGCCCGCCAATAGCGATGATGATTTTACACTCAGCGTGACGCTGACGGTGTCTGACGGGTTCGGCAACACCATCACCTCTGACGCACAGGATCTGGCGGTTACGGTGCGGCCGACCGAGGATGCCCCGGTAGCGTCGGTTGCACAGGCCGTTGTGTCCACTAACGAGGATGTGGCGGTCGGCCTGGGCCTGTCGGCGGTGAAGACCGATACCGATGGATCGGAAGATCTGACGGTGGAAATCAGTGGGATTCCGGCTGGTGGGAAGATCCTTGATGCCACCGGGAAGGTCCTGGGGGTTTCCAACGGAACCCTGACCCTCACGGAAGCCCAGATCAAGGCTGCCGGCGGGCTGGATGCCCTCCAGTTCAAGGCTCCGGACAATGCCTCGGGCGAATGGACGCTGACGGTCAAAGCCACCTCGACGGAGAAGGACACGTCGTTTGGTGTTGTTTCGGCTTCTGACACCACGCATGTCACCATCAAGGTGGCTCCGGTGGTGGATGCTGATGCGCAGAACTTCACGCTCAACAGTATTGGTACCAAGGAAGGCACCGATGTGGCGCTGGGGATTGCCATTCCGGGTACCTTGGGGGCCGACACGGATGGATCCGAAACCGTTACCAAGGTGACGATCAGTGGTCTCGATCCGAATGCCAAGCTGGTGTCATCGTTGGACGTGCCTTTGGTCCCTAACGCCGATGGAAACTATGAGCTGACCCCATCCCAGCTGTCGGGGCTGAAGTATCGCCCCGCACCGGATAGTGATGTGGATGATGTTCTGTCGGTCACCTTCAGCGTGAAGGACCAGAACCCCGACGGCTCGCAGGTGGCGACGACGGAAATCACCAAGACGATGACGGTGCGGATTGACGCGGTGGCAGAGACGCCGACGCTGACGTTGACTGATGCTTCCGGGAAAATTGTATCCGGTCCCACTCTGGGGAATGGTGCGCGGCAACTTGTTGAAGACGCCGGAGATTACCCGATCAATCTGGTGGCAGTGACCGGAGATCCCGGAGACGCCAACGAGTCTGTTCAGTCATACAGGTTGCGATTACGACCAAGACCGGTCAGGCCAATGACGCATCTTTATCTTTGGTGCAGGTCGGCTATTACGACGGCAATGGTGTGTTCCGATCGGTGACCGGCCTGACATCAGAGACAGGATCGGCTGTCAGCGGTGGAGCCTCGCTGACCTGGTATAATGTGCCTGTCGATCAGGCTGCAAATCTGGTGGTTCGTTCTAAGCCTAACTCTGATAATGATTTTCGGATTTACGCCCGGGCCAAGGCTGTGGATACGCCGTCTGACACCGGAGGCACGAATAATGGTGCTGAAGATACCCGGGATAATACGGCTTACTCCGTGCCCGTTTATTTACAGTTTGACGGTAAGGGGACCCTTGATCCGACCAATGCCTCGTGGACTGTTGCACCCGCCATCGGAATTGAGGATCCCAAAGATCCGGTAAAGCTGAATCTGTCGATAAATCTGGTTGATAAAGACGGGTCTGAGACGATTTCTGCTAAACTGACGGGGATTCCTGCCGGATCAACCCTTTACGTTGTTGATGCGCAGGACAATAAGACTGCTGTTACGGTTGTGAACAATGGTGGTTCTCTTGAGGTATCGGGACTGTCTGAGGATCAGTTTAAGAATCTGGCCGTTGATCCACCTGAAAACTATGCCGGTCAATTTAACGTGTCTGTCGAGGTCTGGACTGTGGAACGGGACCTCGCAACGTCGGAGATCCCGAAATCCAATCTGGTTTCTCTGGGGACACAGACTGTTACGGTCCGGCCACAGGCAGACGAAGTCACTGCCTCTGGCCTGAGTGTGACCACGGAGGAAGATACGGCTGAAAGCCTTAACGTGACCTTCTCCTTGGGGGATAAGGACGATACCCAGTCCGGTGCAGGGCATGAGGAAGTGACCGGCATTGTTATAAAGCTGCTGCCCGGAAGTGGCGGAAATGCCAGTGCTGCTGATATTGCCGGATCAAAGTGGTGGGCAAAGATTGACGGGGTCGAAACAGAACTGACAATCGTCAATAATAATGGGTCATACAGTATTGTCGTGCCTGCCGGTGCCATCAAACCTGTCAGCGGTACCCGTGACACGGCCGATGCCTATAAGATTGATGGTCTGCGGATGCAGCCCGCGAAAGACAGCGATAAAGATATCAAAGTCCAGTATGTGGTGACGACAACCGACACTGCGACGGGATCGCCGGTTGATACCAGGATAGAGACGTTCGACGGAACAATCACCGTCAAGGCCGTGACGGAGCCTGATATTGATATTACTGCCGGTCCGGTGGTCGGAAAGGAAGATGGTAGTGGAAATCAGTTCTCTCTTGGTCTGACCGCCAAGACGCTGGACATTGATAATTCTGAAACCGTCAGATCCATCACCATTTCCGGTGTGCCTGATGGGTGGGAGATTGTCGGCGCAACGTCTCAGGGAGAGGGGGCGTGGTCGGTCACGAGTCTGAGCAATCTGTCAAACCTGAAAATTAAGCTGCCCGAGCATGAGGCCACCGACGGGGCGAAGCAACTGAGTGTCACTGTTACTTGGAAAGATGGTTCCGAAGGGAGTCTGGAGACCAAGACAATCCCGCTGACGGTTGATATCACGCCGGTGGCGGATATGCCGACAGCAGTGATCAAGTCTGTTGTCGGGAAGGAAGATACCCCGCTTGACGTCTATATCAATCCTCAGTTGGTTGATAAGGATGGCTCAGAAACCATTTCGGTGACTGTCAGCGGTGTTCCTGCCGGGGTCAAATTCGGTCATGTCGTTGGGGGTGTCTTTGTTGAACTGACTGGAGCGTATAATTCCGGCAGTCAGTCCTGGAGCTTTACGAAAGAGCAACTCAGCGGTCTTAAACTGCTTCCGCCGGAGGATTCCAACAGAGACTTCACCATGACGGTGACTGTCCGCTCTACGGAACGGCATGGTGGTGACTACAAGGAGTTCTCTGAGCAGGTTAAGGTGGACATCATCGGGGTCGCCGATGGGGTTGTCGGCTTTAAGGGTGAGAACGGTGTTGTTCAGCCGCTGGTAAATCATCAGGCGATTGACGCCAAGGGCGTGGAAGATCAACCGGTTGACCTCGGGTTGAAGAACCTGATTTTCAAAGATACTGATGGCTCCGAAACGATCAGCTACGTTGTTGATCTGAAGTCTCTTCCCGCCGGGTTTACCCTGTCCGGCGTGCCTGAGGACGCTATGATCCCGTTGGGGAATGGGCGCTGGTCCATTGACCCCGATTACATCAGCTCTTTGAAGCTTAATCCCCCGAAGGATTTTGCTAACAACTACCCGGATGGTACCAAGCTGTCGATCGGTCTGGAGGTCCGCTCTACCGAGAATGACGGTGATGTCCGGGTTGAGACGCATCCGATCAATATCACGATTGATGCGGTGCCGGATCAGCCACAGGTGGATTCGCCGTCAGCGGGTTTGGAAGATGGCCTTCTGACAATTCCTCTGGGGGTGTCTCCGGGCGACAGTGATCACTCTGAGACGATTACTGGCCTTGTTCTGAGCAGTCAGATCAAAGGATTCAGTATTAAAACGGATACTGGCCTGACTCTGGAGTGGGATGCGGTTGATGGCCGTTACGAGATTAACGGAGAGGCTGATCTGCGTGCATATGACAGCCTGATTCTGACACCGGATGATTCCCGGAAAGATCTGGGCGGGCCAGACGCACGGGTTGATTATACCCTGAAAGTCACAGTGAAGGACGCCTCCGGTGTTTCTCAGCCCTTTGACGTGAATAAGTCAATCACGGTTAATCCCGTCGCGGATAAGCCGACTGTCGGTATTGATGATGTGGTTACAGATGGAAAAACTGTGATCACGCAGCCGGGGATCGGGACGCCTGCGTCTTTGAGTCTGAAGGCAATCAGCGGTGAAACCGGCCATACGGAAAACGGTGCTGTTGTACAGGACCACTCCGAGCTGATTTCTCTGGTGGTGAGTGGCATGCCTAATGGTGCTGTGCTCGTGCATCAGGGGGGTGACGGAACGTGGAAGATCATTGGCAGTAACAACGGCATTGGATCTGACGGGCAGGGATCCTGGACCATAGATGCGGAGACCCTGAATGCGCTGCGGACTGAAACCGGGGGGCCGCTGGCGGAGGATGCCATCAAAGTCTGGGCCCCGTGGGGGCAGCGGGATGAGAATGGATCATTTACCCCTCTGAATTCCCTGAACCTTACGGTCACTGTCATTGCGACTGAAAAAGATGGATCCGGGGCTGAGCGTCAGGCGTCAAGCTTTGAGCCTGTTACGATCGTCTGGACAGATAACAGCACCCCCGGCGGTGGCGGTAATCCGGGTGGTGGTGGTGACAATGGCGGCGGCACCCCGGGTGGTGGGGGTAACGGTGGGTCGGGCAGTTCCTTCGGGACTTCGACGGTTAACGGGGTTGAAGATATCCCGGTCTCGCATCTTGGGTTGACGGCCCCGTCGGGTGTCAGTGCCGTGATCATCAGCGGAGTGCCGGATACGGCGTCCTTCTCTGCCGGGGACAGGCAGGCGGATGGGACGTGGAAAGTTGACGCCACTGATCTGGCGACTCTCGAGTTCATTCCGCCGCCGGATAAAGGTGGAAAATATGCCGGAACCCCGGGTGGTGGCCCGATCAATCTGAGCCTGCAGGGCGTTGATCAGAATGGCGCTGTCGTAAATGGAGCAGCCGGAACGCGGTCCATCCTTCTGCGGCCGGAGGCTGATGCGCCAACCGTGTCTGTCGCGACGATTGATGCCGTCGAAGATCATGCGATTTCTCTTGCTCAGGCTATCACCGTCACCAGCAATGACAGCGATGGATCAGAGACCGTATCGTTGCTGATCAAGGTGCCGAAAGGATTCATGCTGACCGGGTTGCCCGGCGGAGTTGATCCCTACGACACCATGACGGCTGGTGATGCCGATGGTCAGCCTGCTTTCGCTTTGAACGGTGACGGAAAAGCCTCCTACAATGTTTACGCGATAACCAAAGATCAGTTGGCTTCACTGTCGATTGTCCGGGATCCGGCAGCGGCGGATGCCGAGCATTATTCCGGCAGCCTTAAGATCTACGTCACCGGTGTTTCGACCGAGCTGGAAGGTGGGCAGGCCACCACCGACGTTTCCCACGTGATCTCCATCAAGGCCGAGGCGGATGGGGCCTTGCTGTCGGCTAATCCGAATACCGGGGTTGAGGATGGGGGAGCGATTACCCTGAATCTTGACGCCGCTAAAATTGATAGCAGCGAGACCATCACCAAAATCTGGATTTCGGGTCACGATGCCGCAAAGGTGTCGTTCGTCGATGGCAATGGCGACCCGGTGACTGACCTCAGTAATCTGACGCTGGCGCAGTTGCAGTCTCTGAAGGCTGTGCCTGCCGATTACTACAGCGGGACTTTGACCTTTACGGTTCATGCGACCACCAAGGACGGGGGCAGTGAAAAAACGACATCGCAGAATGTCAGTGTGATTGTCACGCCGGAAACGAATGGTGCAACGCTGACGGTTACGCCCACCGAGACCGGTATGGGGTATGACTTCAGGGGGGATGAAGACACAGCCATTAAGTTGGATGTGGCTGCGGCCCTGAAAGATAACGATGGCTCTGAACTGTTGTCTATCCAGATCCGTATACCGGTAGGGGCTGCTCTGGTTGACAGTCAGGGGCATGTTCTGTCTGGGAACACAGGCACGGATGGAAATAACCAGAGCGTTAACGTCTGGGTCCTGAAGCCGGATGACCTGAAAGACGTGTATGTGGTTCCTCCACGGGACTTCAACGGGGATATGCAGGTTAAGGTGACGGCAACCGGTTGGGAGCGAGGGCTTTATGAACAGAGCCTCGATACCAATGCCTCAATCACTGTCAAAGTGAACCCGGTCGCGGACAGGCCGGATATTGAGCCTCCTTCTACTCTGAGTGTGACCGAAGGGGTGGCAACACCGCTGAATTTGAATATTCAATATGGTGCGGTGAATGAAAAGCTGACCCTTATGATTACGGATGTACCAAGTGGTGCGACTTTTGAAGTCAATGGTCAGCCGTTGGGTGTTCTTTCTGGGGATGGGAAAACCTGGGTGTTCGATGATATTCAGGTCAAAGCGATCCTCAATTCTGGGGTTGGCGGATTCAAGATTGTTCCGCCTCCGTATTCTGATGCTGATTTTACGCTGCGGGTCAAAGTTGTTTCGGATGATAACGGCAGTACGGCGAGCAGCGCCGCCGCTGATGCGGATGGTTATCGTCCGGTAGAAGTGAAGGTGGCGGCTGTTGCCGATGCACCGGATGTGACAGCCCAGGATGTTGTCGGAAACGAAGGAGCTACAGGGATTCCGTTGAAGCTTGGAGCAACACTGAAAGACCTGGATGGATCTGAAACGCTTGTTGTCAAGATTCTGGGTGTTCCGGCAGATGCGACATTGTCGCACGGAACGGTGAATGCCGATGGCGTCTGGACTGTTCCTGCCGGGGCGCTTTCAGCGGTACAGTTGCGGATGTCGGCTTACGACAGCGGGACCTATACCCTGAAGGTGGTGGCCACCGCAACAGAAGGGGTGAATAAAGATTTTGCTGTTACGGAGAAAGAATTCGATGTGACCGTAAATCCGGTGGCAAATACCCCGATATTGACTGTCGGGCCTGTGCCTGCACGGGATGAGGATCTGGGTGGGAACTCTATTCCCCTGAGTATTGAAGCCAATAGCCCGGATTCTTCAGAAGCTGTCAACGTTACGGTGTCCGGCTTCCCGGCAGGGGCAACTCTGAATAAAGGGATTCTGAATGCCGACGGGTCTTACACTGTTTCTGCAACGGATCTTTCGGGACTTACCCTTAAGCTCCCGGATAATTATAATGGTGTATTCTCACTGTCGGTATCTGCTGTGAGTCAGGACGGGTCTGTTGTTTCCGCCCCGGTCACAGCGACAACGCCGATTACGGTCAGGCCGGTTGCCGATATACCGTCTGTGACAGTGCAGAATGTCAGTGGAAATGATCACGATGCAATTCCGCTGAAGATTACGGCGGCTCTGGCTGATGTTGACCGCGCTGAGACTCTTCTGACCGTGACAGTATCCGGCGTGCCAAGCGGGGGGCGGCTGTCGCATGGCAGCCCTGATGCAAATGGGAACTGGGTTGTGCAGGCTGACGATCTGCATGATCTGAGCTTTATTCCTCCCGCTAATGCTGCCGCCAGTTATTCCCTGTCGGTGGTCGCGACGGCACGCGACCCGGATAACGGCGGGGCCGCGGTAAAGTCAGCAGGTGGGTTCACGGTTTCGATCAATACGGTCGCGCAGCAACCTGATGCGAAAGGTGCTGAGATTGTTACCAATTCAGGCACCGCAATACCGTTGAACCTGTCTGTGGTCCATACGGACCTGAGCGAGACTCTGACGTTTACGATTACGGGTGTGCCATCCGGGGGGAGTCTTACCCATGCCACTGATCTTGGTAACGGTGTCTGGTCGCTTGACCCGGCGTATCTGAAGGATGTGGCCTTTACCGCTCCGCAGGGGGAGGCGAATGGTCATTGGGATATGGTCTTTAAAGCTGTCGCTACGGAAACCAACGGAACGTCTGACTTTGATCAGGCTGCTCTCAAAGTGACAGTTGACCACACCGCGACGGCCGTCACCATTAAGGTGATTGACCCCTACGTGCAGGGGGCGACGGTGTTCTATGACACCGACGGCGACGGTGTCCGCGATGACAATGAAGTGATGGGTTACACCAACGAATTCGGGGAAGTTACCCTGAACGTCGATACCAGTGTGCCCGGCCGCTTCATTTCCATCGGCGGGATTGACTCCGCCACCGGCAAGCCGGTGGACGGTGTCTTCATCGGCACCGGATCGACCCTGACCCCGCTGACCACCGTTCTGGACTCCATCGGCTCTCAGCATGGTCAGTCGGCGGCGGAATGGCTGGTCGATAAGCTGGAGATGGATCCGCAGACCCTGAATGGTATCGACCTCCAGAACTTTGACCCGGTGGCCACGCTGGTGGCGGATGGGGCGCAGTCGGCGCAGGCCGGTGACATCCTTCGCGCCGGGATGATGGTGCAGAACACCGTCTCGATGCTGACGTCGGTGATCGAAGGCAGCAATCCGGGGATCAGCAATGCTGATGCGGCGAAGATTGCTCTCCAGCAGGTGGTTGCGGCGGTGGATGAACATGGCCTGTCGGCCCTGACCACCGGGGCTGCCGATCTGGTGCAGGGCGCGTTGACCGCTGCCGGGGCAGGAACCCTGCCGAACGGTCTGGTGCAGGAGATGGCGGAAGCAATTTCCGACAATAACGCGGCGTTGCAGACGCAGACCGGTGCCACCGGGAAAGAGCTGCTGGCCAACCTGTCGGCGGTTTCGACCGAGGCGCAGGGATCGGTCGCGGATCATCTGCATCAGATGGCCGAGACGGCCCCGGCAACGCAGGAGCCTGTTGCGGCCGATGCGGTGACGGATCCGGCGGCCCATGCGGCGGTGACCCCGGCATCTGCGACGCCGGAGCATCCGGCAGACGCTGCCGCGGTTGCCAAGGCTGAGGACGATGCAGCTGCTGATCCGAAGGCGGACGCTGCCGCACCCCCGGTGGAAAAACCGGCGGAAGAGGTGGCTTCTGGCACGGATCACGCTGCGGCCCCGGCTTCGCCTGCGGATCCGGCGCACCCGGTTGATCCTGCCCATCCGGCGGATCCGTCCCTTGTGGTGGACGCCGGGAAGGATCAGGCTGCCGGAACGGACGCCGCAGCACAGGCTGACCACGGTCAGACCCAGCCGCAGCAGACCGGGCCGGATACGTGGGATACGTTCCTGTCCAGCGAACAGGCTCCGGCGGACCACTCTGCGGCGTTGCAGGGGCCGGATGCGTCGGCGATTGACTCCTACAACTCCCTTGCTCTGTCCGAGCATGGGACCGGGGCGGTCAACGACAGTGTCAGCGTTGATGGAACGGATGCGGCGCATCTGATCGCGGCCAGCGATACCAGCAGCGCCGATATGGCCGGTCTGGATGTCAACCATGGCTCGGCCGGGGATGTCACTACCCCGACCACTGACGACCATCTCCATGCCACGGTCGCCTCGATGAGCCTCGCCTCTTAAAGTCGGTTCTTCTGTTAAAAAAAGCCCCGCCTGATCGGAAAAGACAGGCGGGGTTTTTCTTTGGGTACTGCTGGGGTGGTGGAACCTGCCAACCGGGGGCAGAGGGGCGCAAGGCCATAAAAAACGCCCGGCACTCAGGCCGGGCGTTTTCTCATCTCAGAGCAGGAATCAGCCGCGCAGAATGCCGCCGGTCGCCTTTTCGATGGCGGCGACGACTTTCTTCGACACCGCATCCAGCTCTTCATCGGTCAGGGTGTGATCGGTCGGTTGCAGCAGGATCCACAGCGCCACCGACTTCTTGCCCGCAGGCATATGCTCGCCTTCATAGACGTCAAACACCGAGGCATCGGTGATCAGCGCCTTGTCGGCTCCCTTGGCGGCCCGGATCAGGGCTTCGGCAGCAACCGTGCTGTCAACGACAAAGGCGAAGTCGCGTTCCAGCGGCTGGAACGGCGAGGCCTTCAGCAGGCTGCGGGCCTTGCTGGCAGTCTTGCCGCCCTTGGTCTTCGGCTGCGGCAGGGCGTCCAGGAACACCTCGAAGCCTGCCAGAGCCCCCTTCACACCAAAGTCACGGGCCACACGCGGGTGTAGGTCCCCGAAGGTGGCGAGCACATCGCGGCCCAGACGCAGGCATCCGGAGCGGCCCGGATGATAGTAGTCCGGGGCATCGGTGCTGACCTGAAGCGAGTCGGTGTTGACCCCGGCGGCCTTCAGCACGGCCAGCGCATCGGCGCGGGCGTCCAGCGCATCCACCGGGCGCTGCTTGACGTCCCAGTGGCGGGGGCCGGACTTCCCGGCGCGCAGGCCGGTGACCATCTGCTTCTGGTCACCCGGATTGCCGCCATGGAACTGCGGACCGACTTCGAACAGCGCCACATCGGCAAAGCCACGGGCGGCATTGCGGACGGTGGCGTCGATCAGGTTCGGCAGGATCGACGGCCGCATGCTGTCCAGATCCGACGAAATCGGATTGGCCAGTTTCAGGCTGTCCTGACCGCCGCCGAACGCGGCGACCTTGTCGCTGGACATGAACGACCAGGTGACGGTCTCATTCATGCCCCGGGCGGCGAGGGTGCGGGTCAGCAGGCGGATGGTCTTCTGTCTGGCGGTCAGTACCGGGGTCGGCATCGACGGGCGCGGCAGCGGCAGGGTGACGAGGTTGTCGTAGCCGTTCAGGCGGGCGACTTCCTCGACCAGATCATGTTCTTCGGTCAGGTCACCGCGCCACGACGGGGCAACGGCGGTGATGACACCGTCGGCCAGCGTGGCGGTGCAGCCCAGACCGGTCAGCAGGCTGACCATCTTGTCCGGGGCGACATCAATACCGACCAGCTTCTTCACCCGTTCCGGGCGCAGGGGGATGGTGCGCTTCCAGTCCGGAACCGCCCCGGCCACCTCGACCGCCGACGGGGTGCCGCCGCACAGGTCAAGGATCAGGCGGGTGGCCAGTTCCATGCCCCACAGCGGGCTTTCCGGATCGACGCCCCGCTCAAAGCGGTGCTTGGCATCGGACTCGGCGGTCAGCTTACGGCCGGTGGCGGCGATCAGCAGCGGGTCAAACAGCGCGGCTTCGACGAAGACGTTGACGGTCTGCTCAGTGCAGCCGCTGGCAGTGCCCCCGACCACGCCGCCGACCGACAGGTCACCGGCCTCATCGGCGATGGCAACCATCCAGTCTTCCAGCGTGTAGGTCTTGTCGTTCAGGCACGGCAGTTCGGTGCCCGGGGTGGCCATCTTGACGACGATGTTGCCGGTCAGTTTATCGGCATCAAAGACGTGCAACGGACGGTTCCAGCCGACGGTGACGTAGTTGGTGATGTCAACCAGCGCCGAGATCGGGCGCAGGCCGACGGAAACCAGACGGTCCTTCAGCCATTGCGGGCTTTCCCCGTTCTTCACGCCACGGATCAGGCGGCCGACGAACAGCGGGCAGGCGGCATCCTTGCCCTCCGGCAGGCGGCGCACCACTTTGACCGGGCTTTCGAACTGACCGGCGACAGGGCCTTCGGTCAGCGGATCGGCCTTCAGGGTGCCGACGCCAAAGGCGGCGAGGTCGCGGGCGATGCCCCGCACGCCAAGGCAGTCGGCGCGGTTGGGGGTGACGGAGATATCGATCACCGGGTCGATCGACAGCACGCTGGCCAGCGGCACGCCGACCGGGGTGTCTTCCGGCAGCTCGATGATGCCGTCATGGTCTTCGCCAAGGCACAGCTCGCGGGTGGAGCACATCATGGCCTGCGAGTCCTGACCGCGCACCTTGCCCTTCTTCAGCACATCGCCGGAGACGGGGATGACGCAGCCCGGCAGGGCCAGTGCCACCTTCAGACCGGCGCGGGCATTGGGGGCACCGCAGACGATCTGGAGGGTCTCGCTGCCGGTGGAGACGGTGCACAGCTTCAGGCGGTCCGCATCCGGGTGCTTTTCGGCGGTCAGGACGTGGCCGGTGATGAACCCGGTCAGCTTGGAGGCCGGATCAACGATCTCTTCGACTTCCAGCCCGATTGAGGTCAGGGCTTCGCCGATCTGGTCGAGGGTGGCGTCGGTCTCAAGATGATCCTTCAGCCAGGACAGGGTGAATTTCATCGGGTCAGCCCTCCGGTCAGGCTCGGAACATCGTGGGGGCCGAAGCCGTAATGCTTCAGCCAGCGCACGTCGGAATCAAAGAAGGTGCGCAGGTCGGGGATGCCATACTTCAGCATGGCGATGCGCTCCAGACCCATGCCGAAGGCAAAGCCCTGATATTCTTCGGGGTCCAGACCGCAGGCCTTCAGCACGTTGGGGTGGACCATGCCGCAGCCGAGAATTTCCAGCCAGTCTTCGCAGCCGTCCTCGCGGGCACCGATGCGCAGCTCGCCGCCCTTGCGGGAACAGCCGATATCGACTTCGGCGCTGGGTTCGGTGAACGGGAAGAAGGACGGGCGGAACCGCACGGTGACGTTCGACACCTCGAAGTAGGACTCGACGAATTCCTTCAGGCAGCCCTTCAGGTGGCCCATATGGGTGGCCTTGTCGATGACCAGACCTTCGATCTGGTGGAACATCGGCGTGTGGGTCATGTCGGAGTCGCAGCGGTAGGTGCGGCCCGGAATGATCACGCGGATCGGCGGCTTCTGGCTCAGCATGGTGCGGATCTGCACCGGGCTGGTGTGGGTGCGCAGCAGGTGACGGACCCCGCCTTCCTGTTCGTTCAGGAAGAAGGTGTCGTGCATTTCGCGCGCCGGGTGGCCGGGCGGGAAGTTCAGCGCGGTGAAGTTATGGAAGTCGTCTTCGATATCCGGGCCTTCAGCGACGGCAAAGCCCATCTGCCCGAAGATCGCGACCACCTCATCGTAGGTCTGGCTGATCGGGTGCAGGGTACCCTCGCGCTCCGGGCGCACCGGCAGGCTGACGTCGATGCGCTCGCTGGCCAGTTTGGCATTCAGGGCGGCTTCGGCGAAGGTGGCCTTGCGGGCGTCGAGGAGGGCGGAAATCTCGTCCTTCACCGTGTTGACGGCCTGCCCAAAGGTCCGGCGCTGGTCCGGGTCCATCTGGCCAAGGGTCTTCATCAGGTCGGTGATCCGGCCTTTCTTGCCGAGCGCGGCAATGCGCACGGCTTCCAGCGCATCGGCATCGGCGGCGGTGTTGACCGCCTCCAGCAGTTCGGCGCGCAACGCCTCAAGAGTATCCATAGTCGGGCCATCCCACATGTGTGGGCCGGGTGACGGGCCGCGCTGCGGCGGCCTGCGGGTCCGGCCGGTGTGCACTCTGTATAAAGTGTGCAGACTGAATAAACAAAAGGGGCCGCCTTGGGAAGGCAGCCGCCCTTAAGGCAGAAAAAACAGGGGCTGCCTCCTGAAAGGCAGCCCCTGGGCAACATCGCTGTTTTTCCGGGCCGAAGCCCAGCGGTAAGCTTAGCCGAGGGCCGCCTTGGCCTTTTCGACGAGCTTGCCAAACGCTTCCGGCTCACGCACGGCGAGGTCGGCCAGCACCTTACGGTCCAGTTCAATGCCAGCCTTGTTCAGGCCGTCGATGAAACGGGAGTAGGTCAGGCCCAGTTCGCGGGCACCGGCGTTGATACGCTGGATCCACAGACCACGGAAGTCGCGCTTCTTGTTGCGACGGTCGCGGTAAGCGTACTGAAGGCCCTTTTCGACCTTTTCGATCGCAATGCGGAAGTTGGTCGAGTTACGGCCGCGGTAGCCCTTGGCGAGTTCCAGGACCTTCTTGTGGCGGGCATGGGTGGTAACGCCGCGCTTCACACGAGACATAGCAGTATTCCTTCAATAACCGGGTGAAACGAGGCTTAGCCGTGCAGGTACAGCTTGACGATCCGGGCGTCGCTCTCGCACAGGATCATGGTGCCACGGGCCTGACGCTTCATCTGCTTCGGCTTGTTGCGCAGCAGGTGACGCTTGTTGGCGACGTTACCACGGACCTTGCCGGTGCCGGTCAGACGGAACCGCTTCTTCGCGGCGCTCTTGGTCTTCATCTTGGGCATTTGTCGTATCCTTTGTTAAGGGACAGTTCCCGCCGGGGATCCCGGAGGGAAACTCCATCTGAGCGGTTGGGCATGCCCGGCGGAGTTCTGTGTCATGGGGGCTTCAGAAGCCGCCATAGCAAAACCCCGCACCGCCGCGCCGCTCGGTTCGGAAGGCGAGGGTTATACACGGGCGCCCCCGGAAAGACAAGGGCTGCCGAACGGCTGTGTGGCCGCCGGTGTGCCGTGCGGTATGGTGGCGGAAAAATCCGGTAAAACTGTGGGCTATTAAGGGTGGTGAATAGGCCCTAAGCACCAGAGAAAACAGTCCATATCTGCCTTTTTGCGGGTTATTGGGGCTGGGATTGCGGGTGCAAAAACGGTACTATGGGGTTGGGCCGGTTTTTGATCCGCGCCAGCTGAATTCCGCCAGTTTTTCCCTAACATCCCGGAGTCCCGTCTCGTGACCGGCTCAATCCCCCCGGCCCGCCGCAGCCTGTGGCAGGGCGATGCCTGCTCACACCGTTCGTCTGCCACTGTCATCCTGCCATCCGTGTGGTGGCGGGAGGCCGGTCTCAGGCGTGGGCGGATGCTGCCGGGTGGGCTGCTGGGGGTGCTTGTTGCGCTGGTGTGGGGGGCGGCGGCGGCCTGTCTGGCTCTGCCTGCCATGGCTGAACAGGCGAAGTCGGAGTCCGCTGCCGGGCTGGAGAATGCCGGGGTCCGGTTTCTGCGAATCGGCACCGGGCCGACCAGCGGCACTTATTTTCCTGTCGGTGGGCTGATTGCCAATGCGGTGTCCAGCCCGCCGGGGGCGCGCCCCTGTGACCGGGGCGGCAGCTGCGGGGTGCCGGGGGTGATCGCGGTGGCCCAGTCGACGCTGGGGTCTGTTGCCAATCTTGAGAGTCTGGGCCGGTCGGAGATCGACATGGCGATCAGCCAGACCGATGTGGCGTTCTGGGCCTTTACCGGGGGCGGTCTGTACAAAGGCACCGCGCCGCAGCAGCAATTGCGGTCACTGGGATATCTGTATCAGGAAGCTTTTCATCTGGTGGTGCGCAAGGGCAGCGGCATCAACAGCATCCGTGACCTGAAAGGCAAGCGGGTGGCTGTGGGCGAGGAGGGTTCAGGCTCCCTCGTCGAATCAACGATGATCCTTGAGGCTTATGGTGTCAGCCTGAAGAAGAAGCAGTTCACCCCGCTGTATATGAAGCCGGGGCAGGCGGCCGATGCCCTGCTGAAGGGGGATCTCGACGCCTTCTTTTTTGTGGCCGGTCCACCGACGGCGATCATTGCCCGCCTGATGGAAACCACCGAGATCCGGATTTTGCCGATTGTCGGCCGGACGGCGCTGAAGCTGGTGCAAGACATTCCGTTCCTTCAGCAGGGACTGATCGGGGAAAATCTTTATTCGGGGATTGCCGCCGTGCCGACCCTGACCGTCGGCTCCATGCTGCTGGTGCGGGAGGATATGCCCGAGGATCTGGCGTACCAGCTGGCGCGGGCGCTGTGGCACCCCAATAACCTGCGCCTTTATGGGCGCAGCCACCCCAGTGCAGCCCAGATGTCGCCGAAGCAGGCGGTCACCGCGACCGGGATTCCCTTGCATCCGGGGGCAGAGCGTTATTATGTCGAAGCAGGGCTTCTCCCCGCCCGGTGATCCGGGTGGGGGCTGCGTCTCCCCTCTCTGACTGATCCGATCCGGAATTATCATGACCGATTGCCTCCGCCCCCTGAGCTGCCTCGTCGATACTGCCGAGGCTGTGGTTTCCCTGCGTCTTGTCTCTGCCGAACAGGTCCGTACGGCAGCGGAGAGCCTGCCTGCCTTTGCCCGCGCTGCGGGCTTCAAGGGCGCTGCCGGTGCGGTTTGCCTGATTCCGGCGGCGGATGGCAGCGTGCAGGAGATTCTGGCAGGAACCGGGGACGGAACTGACCGCTGGGCCACCGCCGCCCTGTCCACCACCCTGCCGGAGGGGACCTATGCCCTGTCGGCGGATGTGGATCCGGCAACGGCGGCTGCGGTGGCGCTGGGGTGGGAACTGGGCGGCTATGCCTTTGACCGCTACAAAAGCAAGCCAGCCGCACCCCGGGCCCGGCTGGTGTGGCCGCAGGGCGTGGACCGTGCCGAGATCACCCGGCAGGCCGAGGCGGTGATGCTGGTGCGGGATCTGGTCAACACCCCGGCGGAAGATATGGGACCGGCGGCGCTGGAGGCAGCGGTGCGGTCTGTGGCGTCCCGCCATGGCGCGGCGGTGTCTGCCATCGTCGGGGATGACCTGCTGGCGCAGAACTATCCGGTTATTCACGCGGTTGGCCGGGCTGCGGCCCCGGACCGGGCCCCGCGCCTGATTGACCTCAGCTGGGGGCCGGAAGAGGCCCCGAAGCTGACGCTGGTCGGTAAGGGGGTCTGCTTTGATACCGGCGGCCTCGACCTGAAAGGCGCCGGTCCGATGCGCCTGATGAAGAAAGACATGGGGGGGGCCGCCCATGCCCTTGGGCTGGCGCATCTGGTGATGGCGGCGGGTCTGCGGGTCCGCCTGCGGGTGTTGATTGCAGCGGTGGAAAATTCCGTCTCCGGATCGTCCATGCGGCCGGGCGACGTCTTCCGCAGCCGCAAGGGGCTGACGGTCGAGGTCACCAATACTGATGCGGAAGGCCGTCTGATCCTGTGCGATGCCCTTGCTGAGGCCGATGCCGGATCGCCGCAGCTGCTGCTGGACTTTGCGACGCTGACCGGCGCGGCCCGGGTGGCGCTGGGGCCGGATCTTCCTGCGCTGTTCACCAATGATGACAGTGTGGCGGCTGACTGGCAGGCGGCGGGGATGACGGAGCAGGATCCGGTGTGGCGGATGCCGCTGTGGGCCGGATACCGGTCCATGCTCGATAGCCCGGTGGCGGATCTCGATAATTCGCCGGAAGGGGGGATGGCGGGCAGCATCACGGCCGCCCTGTTCTTACAGGAATTCGTTTCGGCCTCGACGCCCTGGGCCCATCTGGATGTCTTTGCCTGGAACCCGAAGGGCCGGGCCGGTCGTCCGGCCGGGGGCGAGGCGCTGGGGCTGCGTTCTGTCTGGGCAATGGTCCGGACGCGGTTCGCTTCCTGACCCGGCGGGGCGGGGCGAATGGGGTGGGTGGGGGATCCCACCCTTTCCCCGGGTTTCGCAACCGGCTTCATTCCGCCTGTCATATTGTTTCGGTTGTCGAACGGTTTCAGGTTCCCTTAACTCTTTTTCCGTATAGAATGCACTCCGTACGGTGGCAGGGCCTTGGTCCATGGTTTCGCCGTACGGTTCCTGCCAGAAACAGTCGGGTCGGGTCATGAGCATCAAGATCAGTGCAGTGGAAGCCCTCGACCTCTGGCGTGGAGCGATTGTTGAAAGTGTCCGGCGGGAAGCGCCGGACCTGTCCGCCCGGCAGATGGCACTGCTGCTGACGGTCTATCTGACCACGCCGCCGCATACGGTGCGGGGGCTGGCCACCAGCCTGAATGTGTCCAAACCGGCGATTACCCGGGCGGTTGACCGCCTGTCGGAATACGGTCTGGTGAAACGCAAGGTTGATGAGCAGGACCGCCGCAGTGTGCTGATCCAGCGGACCGTCAAGGGATCGGTCTTCCTGCGGGAGTTCGGCGATATCATTGTCTCCGCCGCTGCGGCCTCAGCCGCACAGGGGACCTGATACACCTGACATGCGGTTTGATTCTCCTCTGGGTTGATTGTCTTCTCATCTAAAGAGAACTATCAGGTCCGTTTCTGCCAACCGTAGAATGTGTTACCGTTTTCCCGCAGTTGAAGAAACCGGAGCCGCCAAGGGGGTGGCACCGGCCTGTTGGCAGGCTGCCCCAAACTGGTTTTACCGGACTGGTTTTACCGGATTTGGGGGCAAGGGGGCTGCGGCGGATCGGTGTGGGGTGTGCTCCAGAAGGGGTGCTGGCATGGTGCAAACGCACAGGGGGGCCGTCCCGGACGGCTGGGCCGGAAAGAAATCCGCGCAGACCCGGGTTCCGTTCACGCGGGGCTTCAGGGCGGCGGGTCTTTTTGCGTGCCTGCTGCTGTCGGTCTGCCTGCTGACCCTCTGCGGCCTCGGCCGCCCGGTTTCCGCTGCGTCTGAAACCCTGTCGGGGTCGGGGGTCCTGCGGGTTAACCCGGGGCAGGCACCGCAGCCGATCGCCTCCGCCTACCTGATGCTGAAGGATCCGTCCGGCGGACTGAGTCTGGAGGACATCAAGGCCCGCCGGGCCGATTTTACCCCTCTGCGCATGGGCGATGCCCCCAATTTCGGAATGTCGGCGGATACCTACTGGTTTCGGGTCGGGCTGTATCCCGAGGCGACCGAAGACATCCGTCATATCACCAAGATCCTTGAGGTGACGGCGCCGACGCTGTCGCATGTGCGGATCGCCGTGGTTGATCCGGTCAGCGGCCAGACCGTCTCTGACCTCCAGACCGGCTACAGTTACCCCTTTGACAGCCGTCCGGAGCAGTACCGGGGCTTTGCGGTTCCGCTGGAGCTGGATCCCGGCCGCCCGGTTGACCTCTATTTGCAGATCCGGTCTCTGGGGGCGCTGGATGCGGCCGCGACTCTGTGGGATCCCAAGGATTTTGAGGAATACAGCCGCGATTCCTATCTGGTGTACGGCCTGTATTTCGGCGCCCTCGGGGCTTTGATCCTGTACAATCTGATGCTGTTCGTCTCCCTGCGGGATACGACCTATCTGCTGTATGTGGCCTTTGCCGGGGCGCTGGCGCTGGGGAATATTGCCCATACCGGCATCGGGTTTCAGTTCCTGTGGCCGGACGCGGTCATCTGGACCGGGATCGCGCATGTGACCCTTTAATGCGCTGGTGCTGTTTTTCGGCCCCCTGTTCTGCCGCTCTTTCCTGCGGCTGGATGTTCATTCCCGCCTGCTGTCGGGCCTGCTGCTGCTGAGTGCGGCGGCGGCATTGGTGGTGATTGCGCTGCTGCTGACGGTTGGGTTCCGGGTTGCGGCGATTGCGGAATCCCTGCTGGGGATGGTCTTTCCCCTGCTGGCGATTGCCAGCGGGATTCTGGCGTGGATGCGCGGGCAGCGGTCTGCCCGCTGGTTCCTGTTGGCCTGGACGATCCTTCTGGTCGGGATTGCCCTGCTGGCGGCACGGAATATGGACCTGATCCCCAATACCTTCTTCACCCGCCATGCCTTGCAGATCGGCAATGTTCTGGAAATGCTGCTGCTGTCCTTCGCCCTGGCGGAGCGGATCGCCGATCTCCGCCGCCAGAAAGTGGAGGCCGAGGCCGAGGCGGTCAGTGCCCGGCAGGCGATGGTAGCGGCGCTGGAGCGGACCGAGCGCGAGCTGGAACGGGCGGTGGATTCCCGGACCCGGGAACTGATGGCGATTAATGATACGCTGGTCCGGCAGAGGAATGAACTGAGTCAGGCGGTGCAGACCGATTCGCTGACCGGGCTCGCCAACCGGGCCGGGGTGCGGGAACGGCTCCAGATGAGCATCTCCCGCTGCGGGCCGGAATCCTATGTCGGGGTCCTGCTGATGGACCTGAACGGCTTCAAGAAAATCA
Source organism: Novispirillum itersonii (assembly GCF_014205675.1). Lineage (GTDB taxonomy): Bacteria > Pseudomonadota > Alphaproteobacteria > Rhodospirillales > Rhodospirillaceae > Novispirillum > Novispirillum itersonii_A. The sequence continues at coordinate 594,746 of NZ_JACIIX010000001.1, read as the reverse complement.
ATGACACCCTCGGGCATCTCAGCGGGGATGTGGTCCTGCGGGAGGTCGGCAAGCGCCTGCGGTCCTGTGTGCACCGCAGCAGCGATACCGTCGGCCGCCTTGGCGGAGATGAATTCGTGGTGGTGCTGGTGGGGCTGAAGGCACCGGACGATGCCCGCTCGGTTTCGGGGGCCATTGCCCGGGCGCTGTCGGAGCCGGTTGCCATCGGAGAGGAGCTGGTCAGTGCCGGGGCAAGTATCGGGCTTGCCATCTATCCCGGCGACGGCAGTGACGTCGATACCCTGCTGGAAGTTGCTGACCGCCGGATGTACACGGTCAAGCGCGACAGCAAGGCCGAGGCATAACCCCCAAAAAACCGGGCCCGGTCTATGCCGGGCCCGCTGTTCTGCACAGGACGGCTGTCCCGGTCCGGGGGCCGGTCATTTGGTGTAAATTGACCGCACCAGTTCGGTCAGCGTCACGCCGATGCGGTCGCCGTCGGCGATGGTCACTTCCCCCCGCGCCACCAGCACGTCATTGGCGAAAATTTCGACCGGCTGATCCGTCCGCTGATCCAGTTCCACCACCGCGCCACGGCCCAGCTTCAGCAGCTGATGCACGCGCAGGGTTGCCTGCCCCAACACCACCGAAATCTCCACCGGAACGGTGAAAATGGCATCTCCGCTGCTGTCACGGGTCCCGCCGATGGTGGAAAGCTGGGGATCGTCTGAGGTGGGAAAGTCAGCCATAGTCCTGTCCGGCAGAGGGTCATGAGGCAGGACAGTCCTGCCACAGGAAGATTAACAGTCCCCTTCCACAGGCGCTACAGTATGATGGGACAGTGAGAATTCCGGCATGGCGGAGGGAGCGAGGCAAGATGGACACAGGGCGCAGGCTGATCCGGGGCGCGGCGGCAGTCTGTCTGCTGTCTGGTCTGGCCGCCGGTGCTGTGGCGGCCCCGGCCGGGCGGATGACCGATCTGTCCGGGGATGGTATCGCTGATACCGTGACGGTCACCCCGACCTCCCCCGATGCTGCCGTTCTGTCGGTCCGGATCGGCCGCAGCGGGGAAACCGCATCGCTGGCAGTCGGCTGGTGTCAGGGCTGTGGCCCGGTGTATGCCGTCTTCCACAGCGGGATGCTGGACGGGGATGATCTGGCGGTCTTCAGCCCGGACCGTCAGACCCTGCGCTGGATGCAGTGGTGGGGCGGGCGGCTGATCGAGCAGAAAGCGATCCCCCTGAACGGAGAGGGCCGGGGCATCGAAGCGCTGGATGATAAAACCGTGAACATCCGTTTGCGGAATGCCGACATGGTGACCATATCGTTCTGAACGGACCCGCTGTTCTGACCCGGGCACAGGCTGTGGAAGCTTGTGGGAACCGCCGCCGGATGCGACAAGACCACCACAGGAGCCGGACGGGACTTATCCCGGGGTCTGCGCTCTGACAAAACCGGACTCCAAGACCTGCCATGGATCAGATCAGCCCCCATGCCCTCGACCGCCTGATACCGCCGCCGTCGACCGAGGTGTGCCGCCGGGTTGCGCGCTGCCGTTCCTGCCAGATCCGTCCCCGGGCCCTGTTCGGCCCGCTATCGCTGCCGGAACTGGATGAGGTGGCACCGCAGGTGCCGGATTCCACCACTCCGCCGGGGACCGTACTCTACAGCGCCGGGGAACGGCCGGAGGCGGTGTTCATTCTGCGGCACGGTCTGGTCAAGCTGGAACAATATCTGCCCAACGGCACCTGCCGGATTGTCCGGCTGATGCGCCCGGGGGCAGTTCTGGCGCTGGAAACGCTGGTCAGCGGCGAGTGCGATCACACGGCGGTGGTGGTCAACCGGGCCGATGTCTGCCGGGTGCCGCTGCCGGTGGTGCGGACGGTGATGGACAAGCAGCCGTCCCTGTTCCCGGAGATGCTGCGGCACTGGCACCAGCTGGTGCGGCAGGCGGATGACTGGCTGACCCATTTTTCTCTGGGTGGGGTCCGTCAGCGGGTGGCGCGGTTTCTGCTGTCGATGGGCGGGGATGAAATCGGCCAGACCGATGCCTCGGTGGTGGAACTGCCATCGCGGGATGATCTGGGGGCAATTCTGGGCACCACCAAGGAGACGGTCTCCCGCATGGTGGCCGAGTTCCGCCGGGATGGCCTGCTGGTCAATCTGGATCCGCACCGGGTCCGGGTGGACCGGGTGCGGCTGGAAGTGATCGCCTACGCCGATTCTGAGACGCCCTGACCGCGCCCCTGCTGAAAACCGGTTACTCCGGCGGCTCCGTGCGGCCCCGGTCCAGCGCCAGACACCCGACGTAAACCGCAAAGGCGGTGCCGCTGGCAACGGCCATGGCGGCGAGAAGCGGGACAGCGGTGCCGTCATGGATCAGGCCGAAGCCCTGAGTCACCAGCGCCCCCACCGCCATCTGGAGGAAACCGCCCAGCCCGGCGGCAGCCCCGGCCAGTGCCGGGCGGGCCGCCATCGAGGCCGCCTGCGCGCTGCTCATCGACAGGCCATGGCCGAAGGTCATCAGACCGGCCGGGATCATCACGATCCACGGGGACAGGGGCAGGGTCAGCACCAGTGTCAGCCCGATCAGGGGGCCGGCAATGCTGAAGGCTGATCCCAGCGGCACCATCACCCGGGGCGAAAACCGGCGGGCCAGACGGCTGGTCAGGATATTCCCCAGCATGAAGCTGCCGGGCACCAGAATGAAGATCAGGCCATATTCGGCGGGGGACAGGTGCAGGGTGTTGATCAGCACCAGCGGTGCCCCGGCCAGGCAGAGGAAATAGCCGCCGATCCCGATGGCGTTGAACAGCGTGAAGGCGTTGAAGCGGGGATGCCGCAGCAGGGTGCCATAGTTGGTCAGCAGGGTCAGCGGACTGGCCCCGATATGCCGCTGCTTCAGGGTTTCCGGCAACCGCAGCACCAGCAGCAGGGCAAGGGCGGCAACAACGGTCTGGGTGATGAAAATGGCCCGCCAGCCGAAGCTGACGGCGATCAGGCCACCCAGAACCGGGGCCAGCATCGGCGGAACGATCTGCCCGATCATCAGCTGGGACAGGGCCGGGGCCACCTGTGACGGCGGATAGGTGTCGCGCACCATGGCGCGGGTCAGGGTCATGCCTCCGGCACCGCCGATGGCAGCCAGAACCCGTCCGGCAATCAGCATATCCAGCGAGCTGGCGATGGTGCAGAACAGACACCCGGCGCAGTACAGGAACATGCCGATCTGGAGCGGCCGCCGCCGCCCGAAGCGGTCAGACACCGGGCCGTAGACCAGCATGGAAATGCCAAAAGACAGCAGGGCCAGACTGATCGTCATCTGCGCTTCGGCGGCGGAGACGCCAAAATCCTTCTGGATGGCGGGCAGCGCGGGCAGGAACATCTGCATCGCCACCGGCCCGACCGTGGTGAACAGCACCAGAGGCGCCAGAAAACCGATGCCCGGCTGGGGGGGCGGGGCAGAGGCGGGAGACGGGGGAGGGGCGGCGGACATGACGGTGCGGTCTCTCAGCAGGGCGGGGCCGTTGGATCGGCGCCTGTATCTGTGGGGGCACAGGCTATGGTGTTCGGGCGGGGGCGACAATTGCAAAGTGCGAATATGAGCGGTTCCAGTCAGGACGGCAGGACCGGGGCCGATGAACTTTCCGTGGCAGTGCGGAAAATCACTGGGGCATCGCAGGGGGCCGCGATACGATTCGCCGGGTCTGGTCTCCGGGGCCTCCGTGTGGCGGTTCTGTTGCGGCAGACGGTCTTTTTCCGGTCGGAAAGAGGAGGTGTCATGACCTCTGACGGGTTCGCCGAAACTCCGGCGGCGGTGTCGCCTGCTCCGTGGCAGGTGCCGGACCGTCCTCCGTCTGCCCGTCTCCGGTCGGGAGCCCCTGTTCCCTCCGTGGGTCCGGTCTTCCGGTTCCTGTCACAGCCTCCGCCCCTCCGGCGGGGGCTGTTGTCGTTATATGCCCTTTTTCTCCACAGACTTCAGAGAGGTGCCCCATGGCCAAGCGTGCTTACCGTTCCGCTGTCGCTGAAGAGTCCCGGGTCCGGGCGTTGCTCCCTGACGGCTCGGTCTGGGATCCCCTGTGGGAGAGAGGAGAAAGGCGGGAGTGTCCTGATCCGGCGCGGGACCGCAGCTATGTCCGTACCATCCGACCGCACAGTGATAACCAGCGCCGTCTGATTGCAGCGATTGAGGAGTCACATGTGGTGGTGGCGTTGGGGCCTGCCGGAACCGGCAAGACCTATCTGGCGATTGCCAAGGCGGTGGAGGCACTGGAGGCCGGTCGGGTCGGCCGGATCCTGCTGTCCCGCCCGGCGGTGGAGGCCGGGGAGAGTCTGGGTTTTCTTCCCGGGGCGCTGGAGGACAAACTCGCCCCTTATCTGCGCCCGCTCTACGATGCCCTCAATGACCGGCTGGGAACGCGGAAGCTGAAGCAGTATCTGGGCGACGGCACCATCGAGATTGCCCCGGTCGCCTATATGCGCGGGCGCACCCTGAACAATGCGTTCGTGGTGATCGACGAGGCGCAGAACTGCACCTATGGGCAGCTGAAGATGCTGCTGACCCGTCTGGGCTGGCACGCCACCATGGTCCTGACCGGGGATCCGGATCAGACGGACCTGCTGCCGGGAGTCTCCGGTCTGGGGGACATCGCAACCCGGCTGAGTGCGCTGGAGGATGTGGCGGTGATCCGGTTGCAGGATGCCGATATTGTCCGCCATCCATTGGTCGCATCAATGTTGACGGTGATCTGATTTCTCTTCGTTTGCGGTTTTATTTTTTCGGATTCGGCCGGATGGATCCGGTGCCGGAAATGATTTTGCCGTGAAAGATCAACGGGTGTTTATATTTCACAGGTCCGGCCCGCCCGCAGCGGTCCGGGCCTGTGTCTTTTTACAGGAGACGGGCGCAGGCGGAGAGTGGTTCCGACTCCGGAGAAACGCTGACTTTACGAGACAATATGAATATTCAGGGCTCTTCTTTTACGGGAGGAGTTGGAAAAATTATCAACTTTAAGGGGTCGATTGTCTGATAATATTGACTTTATGGTTGTTCTTGATGGAGATAATGCCTATCTGCTGACACCGATGATGTCTTTGAAATATAGTAATCGGGCAACAGGGCAGAATGCCGGGGGACGTTTATGGCTGAGCAGGCACATATTCTGGTGGTCGAGGATGATCCCGCTACGCTTGCGTTATTGTCCGCTTTCCTCAAGGAAGCAGGCTATGCGGTCAGCACGGCCGCGACGGCGGAAGCGATGCGTCAGGCCATGGCGCGGGCGGCGGTAGATCTGATCCTGCTGGATCTCAACCTGCCGGATGCCGACGGCGTTCAGCTGGCCGTTTCCGTGCGCAGGCAGTCGCGGGTGCCGATCATCATGGTCACCGCCCGGGCCCAGCCGCGCGACCGCATCACCGGGCTGGAACTCGGTGCCGATGATTACGTGACCAAACCGTTCCATCCGCGCGAACTGGTGGCCCGGGTCCGCAATGTGCTGGGCCGGATGGCCCCGCGGGCTGAGGCCAGCGGCAGTGTCCTCTACCGGTTCTCCGGCTGGGAAATGGATCTGCTGTGGCGGAAGCTGGTCAGCCCGCAGGGTGAGACCATCACCATGACCGCAACGGAGTTTGACCTTCTGGCGGTGCTGGTCGCCCGCGCCGGCCAGCCGCTGACCCGCGACCAGTTGCTGGAAGCGACCGGGGAGCCGGGCCGCGATGTCAACGACCGTTCCATTGATACGCTGGTCAGCCGGATCCGCCGCAAACTGGGGGACACCCGGGGCAGCGGACCCCGCCTGATCGAGACCTGCCACGGCCATGGCTACCGCTTCTCCGGCGAGGTCCAGACCGCCTGAACGATGCTCTCCCAACGAGACTTTCTCCGGGGAGGGCGACGGAACGGCGCGGGGCCGGAGAGGGATAGTCCTCTCCGGCCCCGCAGCGTTTTCAGACTGGTTCCGTGGTCCGTCAGCCGGCGCTGACGGCGGCATGCAGGGCATCCAGTGTCTGCGACAGCCGTTCCAGATGCGCCGGTTCCGACAGGCGGTGATCGCCGTCCTTGATAAAGATGATTTCAACATCGTCAGAGGTCAGCTGATCGGCAATCCGCAGGGCATGCTGCCATGGCACCGCCTCGTCTTTCTGGCCATGCAGGATCCGCACCGGACCGGCGAAGGGAATCGGTGCCCCCAGCAGGCTGTTGCGGCGGCCGTCCTCGAACAGGGCGCGGCTGAAGCGGTACGGTTCGTCGGAATAGGCGCTGGGCACAGCGACCAGACCGGTCTCCATCACCTCGGCCTGCTGGGACGGGCTCAGGGCGGGCCAGGTCAGTTCCTCGGTGAAGTCCGGGGCCGGGGCGATTCCCAGCAGTCCGGCCACCCGGTCCTGCCGCTTCAGGGCCGCCAGCAGCATCACCCAGCCGCCCATGGACGAGCCGATGACGATCTGTGGCCCCGTGGTCAGGGCATCAATCATCGCGCAGGTGTCGTCAGCCCAGCCGCCGATGGTGCCGTCGATGAAACGGCCTTCCGACTGGCCGTGGCCGCTCTGGTCAAAGCGCAGGAACGGCCAGCCGCGCTGGCGGCAGTGGGCCTCGACATGCAGGGCCTTTCCGCCCTCCATATCCGACATCAGTCCGTGCAGAAAAACCACACCGACCGGGGAACTTGCCACTCCCCCCTCGGCAGCGGGGTCGAATCTGTGATACGCGAGGGTACGCCCGCTGGGGCAGGTCCGCATCTGGGGCTTCTCAAGAGGCGTCGGAGAGACCATATTCGCGTCCGTTCATCCGTTTCTGAAAGTACTGTCCGTGACCCTGCACCCTAACACCTCTGCTCCGGCGGGCAAGTCCCGCCCGGTGGTTCTTCAGGTCCTGCCCCGTCTGGTGACCGGGGGGGTCGAGCGTGGAACCATCGAGATCGCCACCGCCCTTCAGGCCTTTGGCTGGAAAGCCGTGGTCGCCAGTGAAGGCGGCCCGATGGTGCGGGAGCTGCAACGGGTCGGGGCGGAGCACATCACCCTGCCGCTGGCCAGCAAGAACCCGCTGGTGCTGCGCCGCAACCGCGATGCGCTGCGCAAGGTGATTCAGGAGCATGGGGTCTCGCTGGTGCATGCGCGGTCGCGGGCCCCGGCGTGGTCGGCCCTGTGGGCGGCGCGGGCGGAAGGGGTTCCCTTCGTCACCACCTTCCACGGCACCTATAATCTGGGGCCGATGGCGCTGAAGAAGCGCTATAACCGGGTGATGGCGATGGGGGACCGGGTGATTGCCATCTCCGAATTCATCCGCCGCCATATTCTGGAACACTATCCGGTATCCGATGAGGTGATCCGGGTGATCCACCGCGGAGTCGATTTCTTCCGCTTTGATCCCGATAAGGTCAGCCCGGAGCGGATGATTGCCCTGTCGCAGCGCTGGCGCCTGCCTGACGGGGTGCCGGTGGTCATGCTGCCCGGCCGCCTGACCCGCTGGAAAGGCCAGATGCTGCTGCTGGAAGCCCTGACCCATCTTCAGGACCTGAAGGTCTGCTGCGTGCTGGTCGGGTCTGATCAGGGGCGGGATGCCTACCGGGCTGAAGTCGAGGCGGAAGTGACCCGCCTGGGCCTGCGCGACCGGGTGATTCTGGCCGATGAGTGCAATGACATGCCCGCCGCCTATATGGTGGCGGATGTGGTGGTCAGCGCCTCCACCGATCCGGAGGCCTTTGGGCGGGTGTCGGCGGAAGGGCAGGCCATGGGTCGCCCGGTGGTGGCACCCCAGCACGGGGCGGCACCGGAGATTCTGGTTGATGGCAAAACCGGCTGGCTGTTCATCCCCAACAACGCGGAATCGCTGGCCCGGGCCCTGCGCAATGCCCTGTCGCTGACGGCAGAGGAGCGGGCCGAGTGGGCCCCGCGCGCCATCGCCCACATTCAGGCCAATTTCACCACCGATCAGATGTGCGCCAAGACCATGGCGGTTTACCGCGAACTGCTGCCGCAGGCCTGAGGCAGGGACGGAAGGGCGTGATCATGGCGCAGCCGGCCGCAGGGCGGATTCTGGTGATCAAGCTGTCGGCGCTGGGCGATTTCGTTCAGGCCTTTCCGGCTTTTTCCGCGATCCGGGCTCACCATCCGGGGGCACAGATCACCCTGTTGACCACCCGGCCCTTCGTCGGTCTGGCACAGGCCTGCCCGTGGTTTGATGCGGTCTGGACCGACGAACGGCCCCGGTTCTGGCAGCTCGGCAAGGTGTTTGCCCTGCGCCGGAGGCTGCGGCAGGGCCGGTTTGACCGGGTATATGACTTGCAGACCTCAGACCGTTCCTCCGGCTATCTCCGCCTGATGGGCGGGCCGGGGGCGGTGGAGTGGAGCGGGATTGCCCGTGGCTGTTCTCACCCCCACGCCAACCCACAGCGCAATGCCCTGCATACGCTGGAGCGGCAGGCCGATCAGCTGGCGATGGCCGGGGTGCCGATGCCGCCCGCCGGTCCGGATCTGAGTTGGCTGGACCGGGGCACCCTGTCGGTGACCCTCCCGGATCAGCCGGTGCTGCTGGTCCCCGGCGGTGCCCCGCACCGGCCGGATAAGCGGTGGCCTGCCGCGTCCTATGCGGCGCTGGCGGTGGCGCTGGCGCAGCGGGGCCTGACCCCGGTGGTGCTGGGCACGGCGAGTGAACAGGCGGAGGCGGAGGCGATTCTGGCGGCCTGTCCGCAGGCGGTGTCGCTGATCGGCAGGACCGGCCTGACCGATCTGGCGGTGCTGGCCCGACGGGCGGTGGCGGCGGTGGGCAATGATACCGGGCCGATGCACCTGCTGGCGACCTGCGGCTGCCCCAGCGTGGTGGTCTATTCCCACGCGTCTGACCCCGCCCTGTGTGCCCAGCGCGGCCCCCGGGTGGCGATCCTGCGCCGTCCGGATCTGGCGGATCTGCCGGTTTCCGACGTTCTGGCGGCGCTGGAGGGGGTATAACCCCCCGCCCGCCGCATCTTTCGGGGCGAATCCGGCCGTTTTGGTGAAAACAAGTGCTGCACCGCTGCGGCGGGCATGATATCACCCGCGCCATTCCAGTCTTTCGCATCGTCGAGTCACCATCGGGCCTGATCCCGGGGGGTGGGTCGACACACCGCATTGTGTCTGAGGGAGAGCCCCCTGCCATGTCCAACTCGGTCCCGTTCGTGCCCGCCTATACCGGCCCGATCCGCCGCGCCCTGATTTCGGTCTCTGATAAGACCGGCCTGATCGGGTTCGCCCGTTTTCTGGCCGATGCCGGGGTGGAAATCCTGTCCACCGGCGGGTCTGCCAAGGCGATTGCCGGGGCCGGGATCCCGGTGAAGGAAGTGTCGGATTTCACCGGCTTCCCGGAAATGCTCGATGGCCGCGTCAAGACCCTGCACCCCAAGGTGCACGGCGGCCTGCTGGGGATCCGTGGCAACGCCGATCACGAAGCGGCGATGAGCGAGCACGGCATTCAGCCGATCGACCTGCTGGTGGTCAACCTCTACCCGTTCGAAGAGACCGTCGCCAAGGGTGCCGGGTTCGATGAATGCGTTGAGAACATCGATATCGGCGGTCCGGCGATGATCCGTGCCGCCTCGAAGAACCATGCCGCCGTCACCGTGGTCGTCGATGTCGCCGACTACGATGTGGTGAAGGCCGAGATGCAGGCCAACAATGGGGCGACCTCGCTGGAGCTGCGCCGCCGTCTGGCCGCCACCGCCTATGCCCGCACCGGCTGCTATGATGCCGCGATTTCCGCCTGGTTCGCCGGTCAGCTTGGCGAGACCTTCCCGCGCCGGATGGCCTTCGCCGGGGAGCTGAAGCAGGAAATGCGCTACGGCGAAAACCCGCATCAGGTGGCGGCGCTGTATGCCACCGGCGAAAACCGCCCGGGCATCGCGGCGGCGGAACAGTTGCAGGGCAAGGAACTGTCCTACAACAACTTCAACGACACCGATGCCGCCTTCGAGCTGGTGGCGGAATTTGACGAGACCGCCTGCGTCATCGTCAAGCATGCCAACCCCTGCGGTGTGGCGCTGGGCAGCAGCCTGAAGGACGCCTATCTGCGCGCCTATTCCTGCGACACCGAAAGCGCTTTCGGCGGCATCGTCGCCTTCAACCGCACCCTCGACGGGGAAACCGCCGAAGAGCTGTCGAAGCTGTTTCTGGAAGTGATCATCGCCCCGGAAATCTCCGATGATGCCCGCAAGGTTCTGGAAACCAAGAAGAACCTGCGTGTTCTGCGCACCGGTGGCCTGCCGGACACCAAGGTGGGCGGGCTGATGGTGAAGAACATCGCCGGGGGCCTGCTGGTGCAGAGCCGTGACAACCTGCTGACCGCCGCTGACCTGAAGGTGGTGACCAAGCGCCAGCCGACCGGGCAGGAACTGAAGGACATGCTGTTTGCCTTCACCGTCGGCAAGCATGTTAAGTCCAACGCCATCGTCTATGTCCGCAACCAGATGACCGTCGGCGTCGGTGCCGGGCAGATGAGCCGCGTTAACTCCTCGCGCATTGCCGCCTTCCGCGCAGAACAGGCCGCCAAGGCCGCCGGGGATGCCGAAAGCTGGGCCAAGGGCTCGGTGGTGTCCTCTGATGCTTTCTTCCCGTTCGCCGATGGCCTGCTGGCCGCCGCCGAAGCCGGGGCGACCGCCGTGATCCAGCCGGGCGGCTCGATCCGCGATGAAGACGTGATCAAGGCGGCGGATGATGCCGGTCTGGCCATGGTGTTCACCGGGATGCGCCATTTCCGCCACTAAGGCACGGTGTCGCAAACGCACGTGCAGGATCCCTGTACAGACAATCCCCGTCCGGGCAACCGGGCGGGGATTTTTCTATGTCCCCGCAGCACGGATGGAGCCGCAGGCTAAGGCTTTGTTTCATAATGCAGTTTTCGTAATGTAGTGTTAATGTCTTGATATTGTTATGGAACTGTCCGGGAAAATTCATCCACGAGGGGGGCGGTGACAGGTAGGCAAGGGGCCGGGGCCTGCGGCAGGGGACGGCAGGCCCGTCTCTCTCCCGTCTGACCCCACGAGGACATCATGCCCGCAGTCCGTTCTGTCTCCCGTTCTCTGATCGCCGCCCTGACGCTGTCGGTTTCGGCCCTTGCCATGGCTCCGGCGGTGTCCGCCACCGAAGTTCCGGCGGTGCTGGAGGGATTTTCCAGCCTGCCCGCCGCCACTTTTGTGCAGCCGCCGAAGGATGCCCCGGCCTCGTTGGCGGTGTCGGGGCGCTATGCCCAGTCGCCGAAGCGGGTTGACGGGGTTGGCCTCACCGCCGGGCGCCCCTTCGTCAAGGATGCGGCGCAGGAACCGATGCTGCCGTTCAAGGGCCAGCCGGTACAGGGGTTCTCCGGGATCAAACCGGCGGGCAATGGTGACTATGTGGTGCTGACCGATAACGGCTTCGGCACCAAGGCCAATTCCCCCGATGCCATGCTGATGGCCCACGTCGTGCATCCGGACTGGAAAAGCGGCACGGTCAGCCTGAAGAAGACGGTGTTCCTGCACGATCCCGACCGCAAGGTGCCGTTCCTGATCGTCAATGAAAACACCGGCAGCCGCTATCTGACCGGGGCGGATTTTGACCCGGAATCGATCCAGACCGTCGGCGATGAAATGTGGATCGGTGACGAATTCGGCCCCTATCTGATCCGCGCGGATAAGACCGGCAAGGTTCTGGCGGTGTTTGACACCAAGCTGGGCGACCGGGTGCTGAAGTCGCCGGACAATTATACCGTCACCACCCCGGCCAAGCCGGGTCCGGTGGACTTTGATGTGCGGCGGTCCAAGGGGTTTGAGGGCATGGCGGTGTCGCCGGACGGCAAGACCCTCTATCCGCTGCTGGAAGGGGCGCTGGTGGCCAAGGGTGAGGCCGAAACCCGCGACGGACGCGAGTATCTGCGCATCCTCCAGTTTGATGTCGCCAGCCAGAGCTGGACCGGCAAATCGTGGAAGTATCCGCTGGAAGAAAATGGTCTGGCGATCGGCGACTTCAACATGATCGACGCCACCACGGCGCTGGTGATCGAGCGTGACAACGGCGAGGGTGACCCGCGGGAGGCCTGCACCGGCGAGGCCCGGCCTGACTGCCAGAAGACTCCGGCGAAATTCAAGCGGATCTATAAGATTGATCTGGCCGCCGCCGATGCCGACGGTTTCGTCCGCAAGGTGGCCTATATCGACCTGATGGCGATCAAGGATCCGAAGGGGCTGGCCAAGGGCATCAGCCGCGATGGCGTGCTGAACTTCCCGTTCTTCACCATCGAGGACGTGCATGTGGTTGATGCCACCCACATTATCGTCGCCAACGACAACAACCTGCCGTTTTCCGCCGGGCGTCGCGTCGGCGTGCCTGATAACAACGAATTCCTGCTGCTGAGCGTGCCGGATCTGCTGTCGGCCAAATAATCCTGCTGCCGGTCTGGCCCCTCCCTGCCGCTTAAGGAAGAAGGGGGGCCAGACGGTTCCGCAGCCCGTCCGGCAGCGGGCGGGAGGTATGGGTGGTCTGGCAGGCGTTGACCCAGACAATCTCCCCGCTGGCCCGCCGCCGGTCTTCTCCGGCAACATCAAGGCTTAAGGAAAAGGTCAGGCTGCTGCCACCAATCCGCACCGGCTGAACCGCCACCCGGATCTCTTCATCAAACCGCACCGGCGCATGGTAGTCCACCACCGCCTTCACCGTATGGAAGTCGGTGCCGGTGTCGCGGACCTGTGCCTTCAGGTCCCACGGCAGGCTGCGGAAAAACTCCCACAGCGCCACGTCGAACCATGTCAGATAGTGGGCGTTGTAGGCCACCCCCTGACAGTCCACTTCCGAATAACGGACCCGGAACGGGTGCCGGAACACCCGCTCCGGCAGCGGGATTAAGGTTTCGCCCATGGCATCACCGGCACGGTGGAAATGGCGTTCTTCGGCGATCCTTCGATCACCCGGTCCGAATAGGACATGTAAACCAGCGTGTTGCGCTTTTCGTCGTAGAAACGCACCACCTGAAGCTTCTTGAAAATCAGGGATCGGCGCTCGGAGAAAATGCTCTCGCCATCCCGCTTCTTCAGATTGGCGGGCAGGGTGATCGGCCCGACCTGACGGCAGGCGATGGAGGCATCCGACGTATCTTCGGCCAGCCCGAGGCCACCCTTGATACCGCCGGTGCGGGCCCGGCTGATGTGGCAGGCGACACCGGGAATATCCGGGTCGTCGAAAGCATCAATCACGATCTTGTGGTTGGGGCCGAGCAGCTTGAACACCGTATCAACGCTGCCGATTTCCTCGGCCTGTGCGGTCGGGGCTGACAGCGACAGCAGCCCGGCCACCACGGCCACGGCAAGGCGGGCGGTGCAGGCGGGCAGGGACGGAAGGCGGATCATGGCTGCTCCTGAGTGAGCGGACGGGAAGACCCTGAAGATAGGGTGGTTTCTGTATTCGCGAAAGGGGGTGTCTGCGATTTTACGGGGCGACGTAGACCTTACACTGGCTCGTGCCGTCGGCGTAGAAGTGGTAGGTCTTGCCGTCCACCGCCTTGCCCTGCGGGTCCTTCAGGTTGAAGTCCTTTTTGGCGATGCCGGTGATGCCGCGCCCTTTCTGGCCGGTGAACTGGATATAGACCTGTGCGACCCGCTTCTGGTTGAAGGTCCCCAGCGTACACAGGCGCGACAGGTCATTGTCGATCTTCCCGACCTCCCAGTAGGGGGAGGTCGAGGTGGCATAAACCCGGGTGTTGGTGTCCCACGCCAAGGCCGGGGCCGCTGCCAGCAGCAGGGCGGCGGCGGTCACGGTCAGCGGGGCGGAAAAAAGGCGGTTCATGCGGGGCGTGGTCCGGCCAGTCAGGGGTAGCGGGCGGATTGGAATTGAGTCTAGTCTGACACAGGGTGATTGCCAAATCCTTATGACTCCCCCGTCTCCCCGCCACACATGACAGGATGCCGCGCCATGAAAGCCGTCTATTCCCCGCTGCACAGCCGCCACGACGGCGGGAAAGAACTGCACCGGGGGGAACTGGTTCCCTGTTACGAAATGCCGGTCCGCGCCGATTATATTCTGTCGGCGGTCCAGACGGCCGGGCTGGAGGTGATCAAACCCCGCCCGTTTGCGCTGGAAACGGTGCTGAAGGTGCATGATGCCGCCTTCGTCACCTTTCTGCGCACCGCCTTTGACCAGTGGAAAGCCATCGGCAAGGACGGCTTCATGCTGCCCAGCGGCTTTGCCGCCCGCTCGATGCGGCAGGACGTGATCCCGCCGGGCATCAACGGCAAGCTGGGCTATTACTGCTATGACGCCGGAACCCCGATCGTCGAAGGCACATGGGATGCGGTTCTGGCCTCGGCCCACTGCGCCCTGACGGCGGCGGCGCTGGTGGCGGACGGGGAGCGCAGCGCCTATGCCCTGTGCCGCCCGCCCGGCCACCATGCCGGGGCCAGCACTTACGGTGGCTACTGCTTCCTCAACAATGCCGCTATTGCTGCCCAGTATCTGCGCGATCACGGGTCGGCCCGCGTGGTGGTGCTGGATGTCGATTACCATCACGGTAACGGCACGCAGGATATCTTCTGGTCGCGCGAGGACGTGATGACGGTGTCGGTGCATGGCTCGCCGGAAACCGAGTATCCGTTCTTCCGGGGGTTTGCCGATGAACGCGGAGAAGGCAAGGGCGAGGGCTTCTGCCACAACTTCCCGCTGCCGCGTGGCACCGGCTGGGATGAGTACAGCGCGACGCTGGATCAGGCGCTGGCGGTGATCCGCGACTATGCCCCGGATGCGGTGGTGATCTCGCTGGGGGTGGATACCTACGAGAACGACCCGATCAGCGCCTTCACACTGGGCCAGCAGCATTACCCGCTGATCGGGGCGAAGATTGCCACACTCGGCCTGCCGACGGTGTTCGTGCAGGAAGGCGGTTATGCGGTGGCCGACATTGGCACCAACGTTGCCAATGTCCTGACCGGGTTTGAGCAGGCTGAATAATTCTGCAAGGGTGGCGGCGGATTACTCCGCCGCCGCTTTCTCCTTGACCACACTCAGGGCGGCGTCCAGCGACGGCTGGATGTTTTCCGGCCCCAGCAGGGCATCAATTCCGGCGCGGGACAGTTTGCCCAGCACGGTGGCATTGGCCCCGGTGATCATCACCCGCACTCCGCGCCGGTGTAGGTCGGTGATGACTTCTTCCAGTGTTTCCAGCCCGGTGCCGTCGATGAAGGGCACCCAGCGCAGGCGCAGGATCAGCACTTTCGGGTCGGTGTGGGTTCCGGCCAGCGCCCGTTCAAAGGTTTCCACCGCGCCGAAGAACATTGGTCCGTCCAGCATGAACACCAGCACCCCCGGCGGCAGATCCGGCGGCAGGTCGTGGGTTTCGGCCTGACGGATTTCCACGCTGCTCGACATCCGCCGCAGGAACTGCAACATCGCCAGAATCACCCCGATGTTCACCGCCACCACCAGATCGGCGAAGACGGTCAGGGTCAGGGTCACCAGCAGGATCACCGCGTCGGATCGGGGGGCGTGCTGCACCAGTTTGACCACGTGATGCAGCTCGCTCATGTTCCACGCCACCACAAACAGGATGGCGGCGAGAACGGCCAGCGGTACATCGGCGGCCAGCGGGGCCAGCAGCAGGATCACCGCGATCAGGGTGATGGCATGAACGATTGAGGACAGCGGCGTGGTGGCACCGTTGCGGACATTGGTGGCGGTGCGGGCCAGCGCCCCGGTGGCGGCAAAGCCGCCGAACAGCGGGGCCAGAATATTGGCGATGCCCTGTCCGACCAGTTCCTGATTGGGATTATGGCGGGTTCCGGCCATGCCGTCGGCGACGACGGCGGACAGCAGCGACTCGATGGCCCCCAGCATGGCGATGGTGAAGGCGGGGCCGATCAGTTCCACCACATGGCTGATCCGGATGTCCGGCAGCGAGAAGGACGGCAGGGTCTGCGGGATCCCGCCGAAGGCGGAGCCGATGGTGCGCACTCCGTCCGGCCCGGTCAGCTTATACAGCAGGGTTCCGGCGATCAGGGCCAGCAGCGGGCCGGGCACCCGCCGCAGCGGCTTCAGGCGTGGGGCCAGAACCACCACCAGCAGCGAGAACACGGCAATCCCGGTGGTGGCCAGATGCATCTGCGGCAGATGTTCCAGCAGGAACAGCAGTTTCTGATGGAAGTGCCGTCCGGTCGGGGCGGGCAGCCCGAAAAAGTCCTGCCATTGTCCGACCCAGATGATGATGGCGATCCCGGCGGTGAAGCCGACGATCACCGGAGTCGGGATAAACCGGATCAGTCCGCCCATCCGGGTCAGGCCCATGGCGATCAGCATCAGTCCGGCCATCAGGGTGGCCAGTTGCAGCCCGGCAATGCCATAGGTGGCGGTGATGCCGGACAGGATAACGATAAAGGCCCCGGTGGGGCCGGTGACCTGAAGGCGGCTGCCGCCGAACAGGGCGGCGGCCAGCCCGGCGATAATCGCCGTGTACAGGCCCTGCTCCGGTTTGGTGCCGGAGGCAATGGCAAACGCCATGGCAAGGGGCAGGGCCACCACGCCGACAATAACGCCGGCAATGATGTTGGGCAGCCAGTGCTGTCGACCAAGTAACCCGGCCCGGTACGCTTCGATCAGCGCAGGCATGATGGATCCAGTCGGAAAAATCAGGATTTCAGAAGGGGTTTTGCGATCATCGCGCTTTCGTCGCCGGATCGCAATCAGGATTGTTGTTTTTCTATCAGGGTATAGCGGCAGGGTATAGCCGCAGGGCATGAGGCGGCGGGCGGATCACAGGGATCCGGCGTCGGAGGTCCACAGCAACTGGGCGGCATAGGCCCGCCACGGGCGCCAGCCTTCGGCGCGGGCGGTCAGGGCGGCCGGGCTGGGGCGGGCGCCGTTGTCTTCCATCGCCCGCAGCAGGCCGATATCGGCGGCCGGAAAGGCATCGGCGAAGCGATGATAGCGCAGGGCAACGTAATGGGCGGTCCAGGGGCCGATTCCCGGCAGGGCGCACAGGCGGGCTGAGGTTTCCTCCAGTGTCGGCGCCGGGTGCAGGCAGGCCGGATCGTCCGCCACCCGGGCCGCCAACGCCTGTAGGGCAGCTATCCGTCGCCCCGGCATACCAAAGGACTCCAGCGTGGCGGTGGCGACCGCCGCCGGTGTGGGAAACAGCCGGGTGATGCTGCCGCAGTGCAGGTCTTCCGGCAGATCATCGCCGCAGCGCTCCACCAGCCGCCCGCCGAGGGTCCGGGCCGCCCGCACTGTCACCTGTTGCCCCAGCATCGCCCGCATCACCGCCTCGAACGGATCCCACAGGCCGGGGATGCGCAGGCCGGGAAACCGGTCAATCAGGGGGGCAAGGCGGGGATCGCGGCCGAGGACAGCGCGGATGGTCCGGGGATCGGTGGCGGTATCAAACACCCGGCTGACCGCATCGGTGACGGCCTGCTCCGCCCCGTCCGGCAAGGCGGTGCCGGTCAGGGTGATCCGCAGGGCTGGGGCCAGCGGATCAAAGCGGACGGTGATCACCGCCGGGCTGCCATCGGGCAGGCGCAGGGACCGGCACCAGTGGTCGGCGCTGCCCTTTTCCACCCCGGGCAGGGCCCGGAAGGCCAGATGCCCCAGAATCTGCGGCCCGTCATAGGGGGCCGGGACCGGCAGGGTGTAGGAGAGGGTGCGGGACATGGCCGCCGGGGTCAGGCCTGCCCGACGGTGTCGAGCATGGCGGCTTCGACGGCTTCCACCGCGGTTTTGCCGCCCCAGATGATGAACTGGAAGGCCGGATAGAACCGCTCGGCCTCGGCCAGCGCCATGTCGATCACGCTGTTCAGCATGTCGCGCCCGGCGGTCAGCTCGGTGATCAGCAGGGTATGGCGGAACACCGGCAGGCTCTGTTCCGTCCACAGGGCGAAGTGCCCCATCCACAGCCGTTCGTTCAGCAGGTTGATCAGCTCCAGCACCTGATGGCGGGGCCGGTCGGGCACCCGCATATCCAGCGCGCAGGAGAAATGCAGGGCGCCCATGTCTTCCGCCCAGGCGAAAAACAGGCCGTAGTTGCACCAGTGGCCCGGCACCTCGACGGCCAGTTCCATGTCGCTGACGCGGTCGGACTGCCAGTCCCGCCCCAGCGCCACTTCCTCGACCAGATCAAGGGGGTTGGCGGGCAGGATGTCAGATCCGATGACCACTGACGGCATATCCTCAGTCCTTTGACCATGTCCGGATGCGGCAGGGCCGCGTGGGGGGAGCCGGACTCATGAAGAAGGCTTCTGCCGGTGGGCCACAGGCCCCGGTCCGGCAGACAGCGGGACGGAGGGAAGGGGCGTCAGACGCCGGTGCCGGTGTCTGCGCCGCTGTCTGCGTCTGCGCCGGGGGCCTTGCCTTCCAGCGCGGCGATGCGGGCGGCCAGACGCTCGTTCTCGGCGCGGGCTTCGGCTGCCATGGCCTTCACCGTCTCGAATTCATCGCGGGAGACCAGATCCATGTCGGCCAGCAGGCTTTCCAGACGGCCACGCACCAGCAGCTCGATTTCTTCCCGGACACCGGACAGCGCCCCGAGCGCTCCGCCGGCAACGCGGGCCAGATCATCAAACAGGCGGCTTTGGGTTTGCATCGGAGGGACTCCGCTCTCATTCCGTAAGGGGGTAGCAGCAAAGGAATAGCATTCCTTCGGTCCCATGGATAGGAACACAAAAAGAACGACTGCGCCACCCGGCGCTGCGGCGCATTATGGCGTCAGCACCGCCCTGCCGCAAGGCAGGACGCAGCGGCCTTGCCGGTATGCCTGCAAGTTACTATACATCTGTGGTCTTTACTCCTTCTACGCCCCTGCCACCGGCCAGACCGCCGGGGTACCGCAGGCAGCGGGAAGCCAGCGATGGGAGCGCGGTCATGTACGTCGTGACAGGGGGTGCCGGTTTCATCGGCTCAAACATTCTGGCGGCTCTCGAGGCCCGGGGGGCAGAGGATCTGGTGGTCGTTGACCGCCTGCGGGATGGCGAGAAGTGGCGCAACATCGTCAAGCGCGAGATCGTTGATATCGTTCATCCGGAACATATTTTCGGCTTCCTTGACCTGCACAAGAAGAAGCTGAAGGCGATCATCCACATGGGGGCGATCTCCGCCACCACGGAACGGGATGCCGACAAGATCGTCACCAACAACTTTGATCTGTCGATCGCCCTGTACCGCTGGTGTGCCCTGCATGACGTGCGGTTCATCTACGCTTCCTCGGCGGCGACCTACGGCGATGGGTCGGTCGGCTTTGACGATGACAGCTCGGTGGAGCATCTGGCCCGCCTGCGCCCGCTGAATGCCTATGGCTGGTCGAAACACCTGTTTGACCGCCGGGTGTCGCGCCGCATCCTTCAGGGCAATCCGGTGCCGCCGCAGTGGGCCGGTCTGAAGTTCTTCAATGTTTATGGCCCGAATGAATACCACAAGGGGGCCCAGTCCTCGGTGGTGTCGCAGGTATTCCCGCATGCGCGGGAGAATACCCACTTCAACCTGTTCCGTTCCCACAACCCCGGCTACGCCGACGGCGGGCAGCTGCGCGATTTCATCTGGGTCGGCGATGTGGTCGATGTGGTGATGTGGCTGCTCGACAATCCCGGTGTCAGCGGCCTGTTCAATGTCGGCACCGGCAAGGCCCGCAGCTTCCTCGATCTCGCTTCGGCGGTGTACCGCGCCATGGGCAAGGAACCGAACATCCGCTTCGTCGATACCCCGGTGGCGATCCGCGACAAGTATCAGTATTTCACCGAGGCGCGGATGGACCGCCTGCACGCCGCCGGATATCAAAAACCCTTCACCTCGCTGGAAGACGGGGTGCGGCAGTATGTGTCGGGCTTCCTCAACACTTCCGACCCCTACCGCTGAGGCCCGCCATGACCGACCCCCTGCAGTTCCCCGCCTTTGACCCGATTGCCCTGCAGATCGGGCCGCTGGCCCTGCGCTGGTATGCGCTGGCCTATATCGCCGGTCTGGTCGGCGGCTGGCAGCTGATGAAGCGGCTGGCCCGTACCCTGACCGCCGATGGCCGGGTCAGGGTCACCGGCGAACAGGTGGATGACCTGCTGACCTGGGTGACGCTGGGGGTCATTCTGGGCGGGCGTCTGGGGTATGTGCTGTTTTACAAGCCGTCGTTCTATTTCGCCAATCCGTCGGAAATCCTTCAGGTCTGGCAGGGCGGCATGGCCTTCCACGGCGGGCTGCTGGGGGTGATACTGGCGATGGTGCTGTTTGCCCGCCGCCATAAGCTGCCGTTTCTGGCCATCGGTGACATGGTGGCGACGGTGGTGCCGCTGGGGCTGCTGTTCGGGCGTCTGGCCAACTTCATCAACGGGGAACTGTGGGGCCGTCCGTCCGATGTGGCGTGGGCGATGGTGTTCCCGCATGGCGGGCCGCTGCCGCGCCACCCCAGCCAGTTGTATGAAGCGGCGCTGGAAGGGCTGGTGCTGCTGGTCCTGATGCTGGTGCTGTTCTATACCCGGCCTGTTCTGCGCAACCGCCATGGGGCGTTGGGCGGGATCTTTCTGATCGGCTATGGCGCGGCCCGCTTCACGGTGGAGTTCTTCCGCGAGCCGGATTCGTTCCTCGGGCTGCTGTGGGCCGGGGCGTCGATGGGGCAGTTGCTGTCGCTGCCGATGATTGCCGTCGGGGTGGCCCTGCTGGTGTGGGCGCTGCGCCGCCCGGTTCCGGCCCTGTCCCGGCAGGCGGCATGACGGATCTGACCCCCGATGTGTTGCAGGACCGTCTGCGGCGGCAGATGGCGGCCGATGGCCCGCTGCCGCTGGGCACGGTGATGGCGGAGGCGGCCCGGACCTATTACGCCCAGGGCCGGGCCTTCGGGACGGACGGGGATTTCATCACCGCGCCGGAAATCAGTCAGGTGTTCGGCGAGCTGATCGGCCTGTGGCTGGCGGTGGTCTGGCAGCAGATGGGCCAGCCGCAGCCGGTGCGGCTGGTGGAATTCGGCCCCGGGCGCGGTGTGCTGATTGCCGATGCCCTGCGCGCGGTCAGCCGGGTTCCGGGCTTCCTTGAAGCGGTTGACCTGCATCTGGTGGAGCAGAGCCCGGCCCTGCGGCAGGCCCAGAAGGACCGTCTGGCCAGTCTGCCGCTGACGCCGGTCTGGCATGAGGATCTGGCGACCCTGCCCGACGGACCGGCGCTGATGGTCGGCAACGAATTCATCGACGCCCTGCCGATTGAACAGCTGGAGTTTGATGGATCGGTCTGGCGGCTGCGCTGCGTTGACTGGTCGGAGGCGGAACAGGCTTTTGTCTTTGTCCCCGGTCCGCAGGCGGATCCGGCGCAGGTGGCGGCCCTTGGCCCGGCCTTTGCCGATCCGGTGCCCGGCATGCTGGCCGAACTGTGCCCGGCCGGGCAGCAGGTGGCGGCGGCGCTGGGGGCGCGGCTGGCGGCACAGGGGGGCGTGGCGCTGCTGATTGATTATGGGTATGCTGACAGTGCGCCGGGGGAGACCCTTCAGGCGCTGCGGCATCACCAGCCGGTCCCGGCCCTTCAGACCCCGGGGGCGGTGGACATCACCGCCCATGTAGATTTTGCCCGCCTTGCCGCAGCGGCAGAGGCCGCCGGGGCGAAAGCGTGGGGGCCGATGACACAGGGACGGTTTCTGGCGGCACTGGGGGCGGAGCAGCGGGCCCGCATCCTGATGCGTACGGCGACACCGCAGCAGGCGGTACAGATTTCCAGCGGTGTTCACCGCTTGATTCACCCAGGAAAAATGGGCACTTTGTTCAAGGTACTGGTGCTGGCCGATCCGGCGCTGCCTTGTCCTCCCGGATTCGAGGCTCTGGCATGATTACTGTCTCCGCGCTCAATGCTCTGGCCACTGTCCGCCACGGGTTCTTTACCCGCAACGGCGGCGTGTCGGAGGGTCTTTATGCCTCCCGCAACTGCGGGTTCGGGTCCGCTGATGATCCGGCCCATGTCCGCACCAACCGCGCCCGCTGTATGCTGGAACTGGAAGTGCCGCCGGAGAATCTGGTGACGGTCAACCAGAAGCACACCACCGATGTGGTGGTGGTGGATGGTCCGTTTGATCCGGAGGCGATCCCGGTCGCCGATGCGGTGATCACCACCCGGCCCCGGCTGGCGGTGGGGGTGCTGACCGCCGACTGTGCCCCGGTCCTGCTGGCCGACGGCACTGCTGGGGTGGTGGCGGCGGTGCATGCCGGATGGAAAGGTGCCCTGCACGGGGTGATCGACAACACCATCGCCCGGATGGAAGAGCTGGGGGCCAAGCCCCGCCGGATTGTTGCCGGGATCGGCCCCTGTATCGCCCAGCGGTCCTACGAGGTCGGGCCGGAATTCCCGGCACCGTTTCTGGCTGAGGAAGAGAACAATGTCCGCTTCTTCGCTCCGTCACGGCGCGAGGGGTACTTCATGTTCGATCTGCCCGGCTATGTTGCCCGCCGTCTGGCCCGCCTGAATGTCGGCGAGGTGATGCCGACCCCCTGTGACACCTGCCGGGAGGAAACCCGGTTTTTCAGCTATCGCCGTACCGTGCTGCGGGGCGAAGGGGATTATGGCCGCATGCTGTCGGCCATCACGCTTGAACGCTGACCGGGGCCGGAGCTGTCACCGATGCGCGGTGTCCGCCCCTCCGTCCTGATCCTGCTGACCGGGCTGTCTGCCTGCGGCGATGTGCCCCGCCCGTTTGACCATACCGGCGATGCCTATGGGCAGGGATGGTCACGCCAGCTGACCCGCCTTGCCACTGCTGATGCGGTGACGGTTGAGCCGCCGTCTGACTGGCCGGACGCCGGGGCGGAGGCTGCCGCCTTGGTGCAGGCCCTGCACGCGCAGGAAACTCCGGCGCGGATCGGAACCTCCGGCCATGGCTACCGGCTGACGGCGGTGCCGCAGGGGGATGGGCTGCGATGGTCGTTGACCGAGCCCGGCGGTGCGGTGATTTCCACCTTTCTGCAACGTCGCTCTGTCCCGGCGGAGGCGGTGGCCGCCGCGCTGGTTCCGGCGCTGGATGCTGACCGTGACCGGCCGCTGGAGCTGCGGATGAAGGTCGGGGCCGCCCCGGCTCCGGTGCAGGCCCCGGCAGAGGTGCGTCCGGTCCGGGTGACGGTTGCGGCCCCGCAGTCCCAGCAGGCCGAGATCCTGCGCAATGCCATGGAGTCGGCCCTGAAGCAGACCCGGGTTGAGGTGACCCGCGAGGCCGGAACCCCGGCCGTGGAGGTGCGGGGGACGCTGTCGCTCGGGGCCCTGCAACAGTCCGGCGGAGCAGAGGCGCTGGTGCCGGTGGCGGTGGTCTGGACCGTCGTCGATGCGGCGGGTCAGGATGTGGGCACGGCCCGGCAGGAAAATCCGGTCCCGAAGCGGTTGATTGAGACCAGTTTCCCGATGCTGGCGGTGGCCATCGCGCAGGCCGGGGCCGGGGGGCTGGGGGATGTGCTTGACCGGATCCCGGGTATTGCCCGCAGGGCGGGCGTGGAGGGGCGATAAGCAGTCTATGATGGCTGTCCGGGATGGCCGGGGCGCTTTCCTGCGGGCTGCGGACACTGTATGACTGTTTACAGAAGAAAACCGTGTTGATATTGTCCGCCCCGCCTGGACGGGGTCGGTCTTGCCTTCCCCGGTTTCCGGGCGTTTTTCCGTTTGCTGCCTGCCGAGTCTGCTCAGGGGAGTCCTCTGGGCTCCGGACAGACGGCATCCCCCGTCTGGCCCGGCCCGGTACCGCCGCCCGGACCACGTGTTTCAACAGGTCTTCGTTCCGAGCCGAGGTCAGTGCGGTCTGACGGCTCGCAGCAGGAGTTTCGCCTTATGAAAGTTCTGGGCTGTAACGCCAACCGTCCGCTTGCGGAAGCGATTGCCGCTTACCTGCACCTTGACGTCACCAACGCCAGCATCCGCCGGTTCTCGGACATGGAAGTGTTCGTGGAAGTGCACGAGAACGTGCGCGGTGAAGACGTTTTCGTCATCCAGCCGACCTCCTACCCGGCCAACGACAACCTGATGGAACTGCTGGTGACCCTCGACGCGCTGCGCCGTGGATCCGCCCGCCGCATCACCGCCGTGGTGCCGTACTTCGGTTATGCCCGTCAGGACCGTAAGACCGGCCCGCGCACCCCGATCACCGCCAAGCTGGTCGCCAACCTGATCACACAGGCCGGTGCCAACCGTGTGGTGACGCTGGATCTGCACTCCGGTCAGATTCAGGGCTTCTTCGATATTCCGGTGGACAACCTGTTTGCCGCCCCGGTGTTCTCCAACGACATCCGCAACCGTTATGGCGATGAACGTCTGATGATTGTGTCGCCGGACGTCGGTGGCGTGGTCCGTGCCCGTATCATCGCCAAGCGTCTGGATGCCGATCTGGCCATCATCGACAAGCGCCGCGAAAAGGCCGGTGTGTCGGAAGTGATGAACATCATCGGGGACGTCAAGAACCGCACCTGTATTCTGGTGGACGATATCGTCGACTCCGCCGGAACCCTGTGCAATGCAGCCGTGGCGCTGATGAATGCCGGGGCCAATTCGGTCTCTGCCTACGTCACCCATGGTGTGCTGTCCGGCGGCGCCGTGGCCCGCGTCACCAATTCCCCGCTGAAGGAGCTGGTGATCACCGACTCGATTCAGGCGACGGAAGCGGTGCGCATGGCTCCGAACATCCGCCAGTTCTCGATCGCCTCGCTGCTGGCGGAAGCGATTGCCCGTATTTCTGACGAACGCTCGGTGTCCAGTCTGTTTGACTGAAGAGGATTTTCCGATTGAGCGGAAGCCGGTTGATCGAAAAAAGCCTCTTCTTCTGAAGCTTCAGAGGTCTTTTATGCACAAAACGGCATCCTTCGGGGTGCCGTTTTTGTTTGCGCTGTCGGGGCTCTTGCCGTAAACGCTCCCGCTTTCCGTTACGTCAACAAAGAGGGAAGGAGCGTCCCATGACGCGTGAACACTGGGGTTCCCGCCTCGGTTTCATTCTGGCCGCCGCCGGGTCGGCGGTCGGGCTGGGGAATGTGTGGAAGTTTCCGTATCTGGTCGGTCAGAACGGCGGGGCGGCCTTTGTCGTCACCTATCTGGTGCTGGTGCTGACCATCGGTGCCACCGGCATGCTGGCGGAAATGGCGATCGGCCGCGCCGCCCAGAAGAATCCGGTCGGGGCTTTCGCGGTGCTGAAGGGCGGTCTCTGGCCGGTCACCGGCTATCTCGGCGTGATCTGCGGCTTCCTGATCCTTGGCTTCTACAGTGTTATCGGCGGGTGGACCATTGCCTACACGGTAAAGATGGTGGATGGCACCCTGACGGCGCCGGGGCTGGATTTTGCCGCGATTTTCTCGGGCTTTGTCGCTGACCCGCTGGAACCGCTGGTCTACCACGCCGTCTTCATGGCGCTGACGGTCGGGGTGGTGCTGAAGGGGGTCTCCGCCGGGATTGAGCGCTGGAACAAGATTCTGATGCCGACCCTGCTGGTGCTGCTGGTCGTGCTGATCGGCCGGGCGGTGACGCTGGACGGGGCGATGGCCGGGGTGGAGTTCTACCTGAAGCCCGATTTCAGCAAGATCAATGCCGATGTGGTGCTGGCGGCGCTGTCGCAGGCGTTCTTCTCGCTGTCGATCGGTATGGGGGCGATGATCACCTACGGGTCCTACCTGACCCGGGATCAGAATCTGCCGCGCTCCACCGTCATGGTGATCGGGCTGGATACCGGTGTGGCGATTCTCGCCGGTCTGATCGTGATGCCGGCGGTGTTTGCCTTCGGGGTGACTCCGGGGGCGGGGCCGGGCCTGACCTTCATCACCCTGCCGGGCGTGTTCCAGCAGATGCCGGGGGGCACTGTGTTTGGGGCGGGGTTCTTCCTGCTGCTGCTGTTTGCGGCGCTGACCTCCTCGGTGTCGCTGCTGGAAGTGCCGGTGGCCTATCTGATCGACGAGCTGAAGGTATCACGCCGCACCGCAGTGCTGGTGCTGGGCGGGATCGCTTTCCTGATCGGTATTCCCAGTTCGCTGTCGCTGGGGATCTGGGCGGATTTCAAGGTGTTCGGCCTGCCGTTCCTTGATCTGCTGGACTTCATCACCTCCAAACTGATCATGCCGGTCGGGGGGCTGTTGATGTGCCTGTTTGCCGGATGGGTGGTCTGGCCGGTGATGCGGCGCGAAGCCACCAATGACGGCAGCGTGCCGTTCGCCCTGCTGCCGGTGTGGAACTGGCTGCTGAAAGTGGTGGCCCCGGCGGCCATCGCCTGGATCCTGATTCAGGGCCTGATCGGCTGAAAACCCGGCGGGACGGTTGCAAAACCGTCCCGATCGGTGTAAAAGCCCGCGTTCCCGCCGTTGTGGCGGGACTGGCGTCAGCACCCCTGGAGGCTGGCGCCGGTTTGCTTTTCAGGAGTTAATCCTATGGTGCAAGTCGTTACCTTCAAGGTCGAAAAGCGCGAGAAGGCAGGTAAGGGGGCAGCCCGCGCCGTTCGTCGTCTGGGTCTGGTCCCGGGCGTCATTTACGGCGACAAGCAGGAAGCGGTGCTGGTCCAGATGGATCCGCGTCAGCTGATCGCTGCCCTCCACAAGCCGGGCTTTTATTCCCACCAGTATGATCTGGTCGTCGAAGGCGGGGAAACCCACCGCGTGATGGCTCAGGACGTTCAGTTCCACGTCGTCACCGACGCCCCGCTGCACGTCGACTTCCTGCGCGTCAACAAGGACCACGCCGTCCATGCCGAAGTGCAGGTTGAGTTCATCAACCAGAACGAATGCCCGGGCCTGAAGAAGGGTGGCACCCTGAACGTCGTCCGTCACTCGGTCGAAGTGATTGCCCGCCCGGATGACCTGCCGGAACAGATCGTTGTCGATCTGGCCGGTCTGGAAATCAACGCGTCCGTGCACATTTCCAACGTGAAGCTGCCGGAAGGCGTGCGTCCGGCCATCGCCGACCGCGACTTCACCATTGCCACCATTTCCGCTCCGGCTGGTGGGAAGACCGAATAATCCAGTCCTGTCCAGGACCGGATCCGGTATGAAGGGAGAGACTTCGATGTGGCTTGTGGTGGGACTTGGCAACCCGGGAACGGAGTATGCCGGAAACCGCCACAACATCGGGTTCATGGCGGTGGACGATCTCGTCCGCCGCCATTCCTTTTCCGGCTGGCGGGCCAAATATTCCGGCGAACTGGCTGACGGCGAAATTGCCGGACAGCGGGTTCTGGCCCTGAAGCCGATGACCTATATGAACCGCTCCGGCCAGTCCGTCGGCGAGGTGGCGCGGTTCTTCAAGATTGCGCCGGAAAACATTATCGTCCTGCATGATGAGCTGGAGTTGCCACCGGGCAAGCTGCGCACCAAGCAGGGCGGCGGGCACGCCGGGCACAACGGCCTGCGTGATATTGACGCCCATGTCGGCGCCAATTACTGGCGGGTCCGGCTGGGCATTGGCCGCCCGCATGACAAGGCACTGGTCCACAAGTGGGTGCTGGGCGATTTCGGCAAGGCTGATGAGGTTTGGCTGGACCCGTTCCTACAGGCCGTGTCGAAGAATATTGCCCTGCTGCTGAAGGGCGATCATGCCGGATTCCAGAACAAGGTGACGCTGGCCACCCAGCCGCCCAAGCCGAAGAAGGCCGATGTGGCCAAACCGGCTGACGGTGGTGCTGCCCCTGCCACGGCGGGGGGAAAACCGGCGGCCACCGGACCGAACACCACCATGGCCGCGGCCTTTGCCGCCGCCGCCAAACCGGAAGGGAAACTCTGATGGGCTTTAACTGCGGCATCGTCGGCCTGCCGAACGTCGGCAAGTCCACCCTGTTCAACGCGCTGACCTCGACGGCAGCGGCGCAGGCGGCCAACTTCCCCTTCTGCACCATCGAGCCGAACGTCGGCCGGGTGGTGGTGCCGGATGAACGGCTGGATAAGCTGGCCGCCGTCGCCAAGTCGAAGCAGATTATCCCGACCCAGCTGGAATTCGTCGATATCGCCGGTCTGGTGCGCGGGGCGTCCAAGGGCGAAGGTCTGGGTAACCAGTTCCTTGCCAATATCCGCGAAACCGATGCCATCGTGCATGTGCTGCGCTGTTTCGAAGACGAGAACATCACCCACGTCGAAGGCAGTGTCGATCCGCTGCGCGATGCCGAGACCATCGAGACCGAGCTGATGCTCGCTGACCTCGAAAGCCTTGAAAAGCGCATCGTACCGATCGCCAAGAAGGCGAAGTCCGGCGATAAGGATTCCAAGGATCAGGTCGCGGTGATGGAACCGGTGCTGGAACTGCTGCGCGAGGGGAAGCCCGCCCGCCTGTTCAAGCCCGCCAACGTTGACGAGGCCAAGGTTTACCGCGTTCTGCAACTGCTGACCTCCAAGCCGGTGCTGTATGTCTGCAACGTCGAGGAAAGCGCCGCCGCCACCGGGAACAGCTTCTCCGCCAAGGTGGCCGAAAAGGCCGCTGCCGAAGGGGCGGCGATGGTGGTGATTTCCGCCGCCATCGAGTCGGAAGTGGCGCAGCTGGGCGACGAGGAAGAAAAGCAGGTGTTTCTGGCCGATCTCGGGCTGGTCGAAACCGGCCTGTCGCGGATCATCCGTGCCGGTCATGATCTGCTGGGGCTTCAGACCTTCTTCACCATCGGGCCGAAGGAAGCCCGGGCGTGGACCGTGCGCAAGGGGGCCAAGGCCCCGGAAGCGGCGGGCGTGATCCACACCGACTTTGAACGCGGCTTCATCCGCGCGGAAACCATCGCCTGCGATGACTTCATCGCCTGTAACGGTGAAGCCGGGGCCAAGGAAGTCGGCAAGATGCGGTCGGAAGGCAAGGAATACGTGGTGCAGGACGGCGACGTCTTCCACTTCCTGTTCAACGTCTGATCCTTTCAGACGGGCCAGACAGAAAAACCCCCGGAGGGCGGAACCGCTCTCCGGGGGTTTCTGTTTTCAGTATCAGGATCTTACAGGTTGGCCAGCACGTGTTCGGCGCTGGACACCGCAAAGGCACCCGGCTCTTCGATGAACAGCGACTCGATGGTGCCGTTGTTGATCACCACGGCAAAGCGCTGGCTGCGGGTGCCCATGCCGAAGCCGGAGGCATCCAGCGTCAGGCCCAGCGCGGCGGCCAGTTCGGCATTGCCGTCGGCCAGCATCAGAATGTCCGGGCTGCCATCACGCTCGGCCCATGCCTTCATCACGAAGGCATCGTTGACGGCGAGGCAGGCGACGGAGGCGACGCCCTTGGCCTTCAGCTCGGCCAGCTTGGCGACGAAGCCCGGCAGGTGCTTGGCGGAGCAGGTCGGGGTGAAGGCACCCGGCACCGAGAACACCACATGACGGCCAGCCGCAAACAGCTCGGCGACATTCTTCGGTTCAACCGTCCCGGCGTTCACCACCTTCAGGGTAACGGCGGGAACCGGGGCGCCAACGGAAATGGTCATGGGTCGATCCTTCTCTGGAGTGGCCGGACGGAACCGGCGGTGTACCCGACAAATAAGCTCAGCCTTTCGCCTTGTCGAGGGCTGAAATCAGGGCGTCGGGGGTCAGGATTTCCGGCAGCGGCAGGCCCTGCGGCGCTCCGGGGCCGTAAACCACGTTGAAGGGGATGCCATAGCGGCCATAGCGGGCCAGAAAGGCCGAGATGACCGGATCCGGACGGGTCCAGTCCGCCTGCATGGCGACCACACCGGGCTGGGACAGGCGCGGCAGGATCGTGGCGTTGTCCAGCACCGTCAGCTTGTTGATCTTGCAGGTGACACACCAGTCGGCGGTGACATCAACGATAACGGTCTGTCCCCCGGCCACCAGAGTGTCGATCCGGTCCGGCGCAAAGCGCACCCACAGCCCCTGAACGGAGGGACTGGCGGCGGGGGCGGGCAGCAGCTGCGGCAGCAGGATACTGCCCAGCCACAGGGCGGTGCCGATCAGGGGCAGGGCAAGAACCCGCTTGGCCGTGGCCATCCAGCGGCCCGGGCGCGGCAGGACAGTGGCCAGACCGGGGGCGGCGGCGACCGCCAGATAGGGCAGGCTCATCCCCAGCCCAAGGGCGGTGAAGATGGCGAGGATTTCCACCGGCCCCCGGGCCAGCGCGAAGCCGACGGCGGTGCCAAGGAACGGGGCGGAGCAGGGGGTGGCCAGCAGGGTGGCGAACACCCCGTTGGCAAAAGCCCCGCCGCCGGGGCGGGCGGCAAGATCGCCGATCACGCCGGGCAGGCGCAGGGTGAACGCCCCCAGCAGATTGGCGGCGAACAGCAGCAGCAGAACAATCATCACCGCCAGAAACACCGGCTGCTGGAACTGGATGCCCCAGCCGACAGCGGTGCCCGCCAGCTTCAGGCCGGTCAGGATTCCGGCCATGATCAGGAAGGTGGTGATGATGCCCGCAGCCGTGCCGAGGAAGCTGCGGCGCAGGACCGGGCGTTCGGTTCCGGCGGCTTTGACCAGATGCAGCAGCTTCAGCGACAGGACCGGCAGCACGCAGGGCATGATGTTCAGGATCAGCCCCCCCAGCAGGGCAAGGCCGAGGATGAGCAGCAGGGTGGTGCCCCCGCTGTCCGCTGCGGCGGTGGTGACCGTCGGGGTCAGGGTGGCATCAAGGCCGCGCCCGCTGTCGGCGACCGTCACCCGCACCGGCGGCAGGGCCGTGACCGGCAGTGGCGTGGTCAGCGGCGTGGACAGGGTGGTGGTGCCGTCCGGTCCGGGGCGCACCGTCGGCGGGCCGGAAATCAGGCCGGTGGTGCCGTTGACCGGCCCCTCGATGAACAGATCCGGGGCGGTCAGCGGCGGCAGCGCCGTCACCGTGGCGGTGATGGTCTGGCCGCCGTCGCTGCCGGTGGACAGGGTCAGGGATGACAGGCTCAGCCCCTGTCCGGCCGGAGCGGGCACCTGTGCGGCGTACTGGTCGATCAGGTGGGCGCTGGCGGCGGCGTCGGCCAGAAGCTGGCGGTCCGGCGGCGCATCGGCGGGCAGGTCAAGGGCAAGGGCGACCTGACCGGGCACGCAGATTTCGGAACAGATCAGGTAGTCGGCATTTAGCCGCAGCCGCAGAGGGTGGGTCGGGTCGGTCACCGGGACGGTCAGGGGGAACACCACCTGATGTTTGTAGCCCAGTGTCTCGATTCCCAGCACGCTGAAGCGGACCGGCACCGGCCAGTCGGTGCGGATCTGCTCCGGCACCGTGTTGTCGGACCCCTGCCACGACAGCGTCGCCGGGTATCCGGCATCCCCGGGGGAGCGCCAGTAAACCTTCCAGTCGTCCTTCAGGTCGTAGCGCAGGCCGATGCGGACGGAGGGCGCCCCGTCAATGGCGATCCGGTCGGCAATCAGGCTGACGGCCGCCTGCGGTGTCTCAACCCGGGCGCTGTCGGCGGCGGCGTCCTGCACCATCAGGCCAAGGCCAAGGGCAATCCCGGCCACAAGCGCGGCCAGTCTGGGGGGGATGGAGCGGCTGGGGGCGATGGAGCGGGGACGCCGGGACGGGAGCAGCCGCGACAGAAAGGTCATACCCATGTTTCCCTGATGGCCGGAGGCCTGTGCTTCTCTTATGGCCGGAGGCCTGTGCTTCTCTTATGGCCGGAGGCCTGTGTTTCTCTTATGACCGGAATCCTGCCGCAGGGGGGCAGGTCACCGGAGGATCCTTACTCTGTCGGCCTCTGCCAGTCTCTGGCGGGGCCGGTTGGAACCGGCATGAAAACCGTAGTCAGAGGGCAGGACATGCTTTTACACTTGGTGATGGCCCGTCCGGCCCCTGCGGGCGGTCGGGCCATGCAGGCGGGGGGCCTGCGTCCGGATGATTGCTGTCCGGCCGCCGGAGATGCAGCCAAGCAGGCAGGAGGGGCTCCGTCAATCCGGGGATTGCGATCAAAGGGGCACAGTTTGGTGAGTCTCCCCGATCAGGCCGGATCTGACCGGTCAGGAGGGGGCAACCGGCAGCGGCCCTGACGAATTTCCCGGAAGATGATGCGTGCCCCGGTCTTGCGCAAGTCGGGAAAGGGGAATATGTGGTGCCCATGACAATGCGCGAACACTCCTCTTCCGGTATTCCCGGCCGTGCTTCGGGATATATGGCGGGTCAATGCCTTGTGGCGATGCCGGGGCTGATTGACAGCCATTTCTCCCGGACCGTGATCTATCTGTGCGCCCATACGGCGGACGGGGCGATGGGGTTGGTGATCAACCGTCCGATCGTTCAGGTCAGCTTCACCGATATTCTCGAACAGATCGGGATTGAACCGACTCCGGACTGTGACGAGATCCGCGTGCATTTCGGCGGGCCGGTGGAGACCGGGCGCGGCTTTGTGCTGCATACCGCCGATTTCCGCCAGTCGGCCACCATGCCAGTCGCCGATGAGATTGCCCTGACCGCCACCACCGATGTCCTACAGGCGATTGCCGGGGGCTATGGTCCCCGCGCCAGTCTGCTGGTGCTGGGCTATGCAGGCTGGAATGCCGGTCAGCTGGATGCCGAAATCAAGGACAACACCTGGCTGACGGTTGATGCCGACGAGGATCTTCTGTTCGGTCCCTATTCCGAACACAAGTGGGAACAGGCGATCCATAAGCTGGGCATTGATCCCAGCATGCTCAGCGATACCGCCGGTCATGCCTGAGGATCCCGCCTGACGGCTCGGCGGGGTTACGCTGCCGGTTGTCCGGGCAGCGTAAAGTGGAACGAGGATCCTTCACCAAGGGTGCTGTCCAGCCACAGCCGCCCGCCGTGCCCTTCCACGATTTTCCGGCACAGGGTCAGGCCGATGCCGGTTCCTTCGCCGTCGGTACGTCCCTGTAACCGCTGGAACATCAGAAACACCCGTTCCTGCTGGTCGCGTGGGATGCCCTGTCCGGTGTCGCTGAGGGTCAGATGCCAGTACCCGGCCGGAGTGGTGGCGGGGGTGCAGGTCAGGCGGATGGTCAGCGGGCGATCGGGGGACCGGTATTTCAGGGCATTGGCGATCAGATTCTGGAACAGGCGGCCGAGATCGGTTTCCCGGCCGAGAACGACAGGCAGATCCGGTGGGATGACCACGGTGGCCTGCGCTTCCTCAATCAACGGTGACAGGGCGGTCACCACCGCTGTCACCACCGGGGTCAGGGCCACCGGTCCCGGCGGGCCGGACCGTCCGGCCCGGGCCAGATCCAGCAGGTCGGAGGTCAGGGCGTCCATCCGGCGGATTCCGTTCTGGGCATAACCGATGAACTCGTGGCATTCGGCATCAAAGTGGGGCTCCAGCCGCCGCGCCAGCAGGGCCAGATAGCCGGAGATCATCCGCAGGGGGTCGCGCAGGTCATGCGATGCGGCGGCGGCAAACTGTTCCAGATCGGCATTGCTGCGTTCCAGATCGTGGACCAGCTGCGACAGCCGTTCCTCCGCAGCTTTCAGGCTATCAACATCCTGAACCGCAAACAGCACGCAGTTCTGCCCCCTGAAGTGGACCGGAGAGGCGGACAGGACCGCCCAGAACGGCCCCAGCTTGCCCCGCATCCGCAGTTCCCGCCCGTTCGCCTGTGCGGTGTCGGCGATGGCGGTCCGGATCCGGGTCCGCTCCGTGGGGTCAAGGATCGTGTCAAAGAAGGATCCGGGATCGGCGGGGTCGGTGTGTCCGGTCTTTTCCTCTTCCCCCGGGCTGGACGGCCGGGTCCGGGCCCGGCACGGGGCAATTAGGATCTGTTCGGCGCGGTCGTTGGCGAAGGCGATGGTTCCGGTCTGCCGGTCGGCCACCACCAGCGGGAACGGGGCGGTTTCGACCAGAAGGCGCAGCTGTTCCTCCGACTGCCGCAGGGTACTCTCGCGCCCGGCCAGCGTGGAGACCAGCGCACCGACCGCCCGGCCGATATCGTCGATCTCGTCCCGGATGATCTGTGGCGGAGAGATCGGGCGGCGTTCTTCCGCTGCCAGCACCATATCCCGCAGCTGCCGCAGCCGCCCGACGACGGAGGAGCGGATATAGGCAAACACCAGCAGGGTCACCGCTGTTGTCAGCACACCCCCGGTCAGCAGCAGGGCCATGGCGGTCTGCCCCCGCACCGTGGCGCTGCGGCGGCGCTGCTGGACCTGATCATCAATGGTCCGCATCACCGACAGGGCTGCCGCTGCCAGATCATCGGCGGCCTGTTTGCTGACCCGGACCGAGGCCAGAACCGCCATCTGTGCGGCCTGACTGTCCCGCCGCTGGCTGGCAAGGCTGTCCGGCCCCTCCACCAGATCGCGCAGGGCCTGCTGCAAGGGACGCAGCCGTTCCTGCTCGGCCATGGGCAGGGTGGCATACCGCTGCTCCAGAGTGTCCAGTCCGCTCCGGAGGGCTGACTCCAACGGAACGGCGGTGGCCGGTCCCGGGCTGGTCAGCAGGGCGGACAGCCGGGGCAGAAGCTGCTGGGCGCGGCTGATCCATCCCAGTAATGCCTCGGAGGGGTTGGCTGACAGCTCGGCGGCCAGACGGTCCCCCAGCGCGACCAGATCCTGCTGGCGCCGGGTGATCCGCTGCACCGTCTCGTTGCGTTGCCCCACCAGCGCCACGCTGCTGTCCAGTTTTTCCCGCAGGGCAATCTGGGCCTGCCGCAGCGGCGGCAGGTGGGCGGTCTGCCCCCGGTGTTCCAGTTGGGCGATCAGACTGTCCATCTGCCGCATCTGATCGAAAATGAAGGCACGGTTGCCCATCAGGGACACCGAGTCGGTCGACAGGGCAAGGCGGGGACTGTGGCCCAGCAGGCTCTGGCTGTCCTGCGCCAGCGCATTGGCGATCTGGGTGGTGGCCATGTCCTCGGTGGTGATCTGTTCCAGCAGCGACCGGGTGTCGGTCAGGGCCTGCACCGCAACCGCCGCCGCACCGGCCAGTGTCAGCAGCAGCAGCAGCAGGGCCAGCATCAGCCGCAGCCCGATGCTATGGAACGGCGGCAGGGCCGGACGCGGCTGAGAGGGAGGCTGAGAGGTCATCGCAAGGCCTGACCGGTCAGCGCAGCGGCAGCGGATACATCAGACCGCCCCGGCTCCAGAGATCATTCAGGCCCCGGTCCACCTTCAGGGGGGACCCGACCCCAAGGTTGCGGTCGTAGATTTCCCCGGCATTGCCGACAGCGAGAATGGCGCGGCGGATCCAGCCGGGGGCAATGCCAAAGTGGGACGCATAGTCTTCCTGCGTACCAAGGATCACGCCCAGATCATGGTTCTGCCCGGCCTGCCCGGTGGCGACGGTGGCTTTGGTGACGCCCATGTCCTCGGCGGCGATCAGGCCGTTCAGCAGCCACTGGAGCAGCGAGGCGAAAACCGGATCATCATTGCGGACCATCGGCCCGAGAGGCTCGCGGGAAATGATATCGGGCAGCAGGACGAACGCCGATTCGCCGCCGGGGGAGCTGCCGGCCCGCACCCGCAGGCCAAGGCGGTCGTTGGTGTATAGGTCGCAGCGCCGTTTGAGGAAATTGCTCCAGGCCCCTTCGTCGGAACTGGATTCGACCAAGGTCAGCTTTGCGCCGCTGCGGCTGATATAGTCGCGCAGGTTCTGGATGGTGGTGGTGTTGGCGATGACGCAGACACTGGCCTGCGTGATGGTGGCAAGGGCGGTGATTCCGCTTTCCCGATGGGTGATGAAACCCTGTCCGTCGTAGAGATAGACACCGGGGAAAGCGAACCCCATGGCCGTGGACCGACCGAGGGTAACGGTGGTGCCACTGAGGAGGACATCCGCCTGCCGTTCCGCCACCACCTGAAACCGCAGGGAAGACTCGGTATGCAGGATCTCCGTCAGCTCCGGATCGCCGAGAACGGCGGCGGCAATGGCCCGGCAGTAATCCACCATAAAGCCCCGCCAGACCCCGTCGGTTCCCAGCGTTGCATATCCGCCATAGGCGGCCTGAACGGCGCAGCGGACGCTGTTCCGGCTTTTGATGGCGTCAAGGGTGGGGGAGGCGGCAGAGTGCAGATCCCCGGCCCGGGCAGGCGTGCCCGCAGAAACAGCCTGAAGACAGACGGCCAGCAGCAGGAACAGGATAATCCGGCCTCCGGGGCGCCGTAGCAGGCGGAGGTGGTCTGTTATCCGTGCGAGGCCAGCTGACACGCGTTCTCTCCCCATATCCGTTGTCCGCCTGAAACAGGTCAGGCATGGACGGGGGAAAGGACGCGACCGGTCTGATTTTCCCCTGCACCATCAGAGCACGAAGCGATGGGGCGCGGGAATGGGCCTTAGGGATGATGGCAGAGGGATGGAACGGATTAGTCCATCTTAATGATGTGGATATGGATCACCGCAGGTACAGCAGGGTCCCGAGGATGCCCACCAGCAGCCACGGCAGGCCCTGCATCATCAGGGTCCGCTTGCGGGGGGTGGGGGACTGCTGGCGGGCCAGTGCCTTCACCGTGTCGGGATGCAGCTTCAGGCCGCCGGAACTGATCATCGCCGCTGCCTTGTCAGCATATTCGAAAATGGCAGGCAGGCGCTCGGCGGAACGGGCAAGGCCGAGGGCGGCGTTGCGGATCCGGGCTTCCGGACCGAAGGTGGTGCGCATCCAGTCTTCGATCAGCGGGTAGGTCATTTCCCACATGTTCTGGTCTGGGGCGAGGGTCCGCCCGACCCCTTCCGCCAGCAGCATCGATTTTTCCAGCAGCAGCAGCTGCGGCTGGGCGGGAATATCAAAGCGGCGGGTGATCTCGAACAGCTGGCTCAGCACCCGGGCCATCGAGATTTCTTCAATCGGCTTGCCGAAGATCGGCTCGGCGATGGAGCGGGCGGCCTGCGTAAAGGCCTCAATCGACTGATCCGGCGGCACCCAGCCTGCCCGGAACTGCACTTCCGCCACCCGCCGGTAATCGCGGGTCAGGAAGCCGAGCAGCATTTCCCCCAGCGCCCGGCGGTCACTTTCGTTGACCCGCCCCATGATGCCGAAGTCAACGGCGATGATGGTGCCAGTGGCATCGACGAACAGGTTGCCGGGGTGCAGGTCGGCATGGAAGAAGCCGTCGCGGAACACCATGGTGAAGAAGGCCCGCGCCGCATTCCCCAGCACTTCGTTGGGGTTCAGCCCCATGGCGATGATGCCGTCGCGTTCATCCAGCGACAGACCGGTGATCCGTTCCTGCGTCATCACCCGCTGGCCGGTGCGCACCCAGTCAATGGACGGCACCCGGAAGGTCGGGTCATCGGCGAAGTTCTCGGCCAGTTCGGCGGCGGAGGCGGCCTCGAACCGCAGGTCCATTTCCAGCGTCACCGATTCCTCGAAGGTGGCGACGCTTTCCACCGGACGGAACCGGCGGGCATCGGGGTGCAGGCGTTCAGCGGTGCGGGCCAGCCAGTTGAACATCTCGACGTCGTCGGCGATGGCCTGCTCGATTCCCGGGCGCAGCACCTTCACCGCCACCGGCTGACCGTCAGCGGTGATGGCAAAATGCACCTGTGCGATGGAGGCCGCCGCCACCGGGGTTTCGTCGAAGCTCTGGTACAGGTCTTCCAGCGGGCAGCCGAATTCCGCCTCGATGATCTCCCGCACCTGCGGGAAGGGGAAGGGTTGCAGCTTGTCCTGAAGGTCGGCCAGATCGGCGGCGACCTCATCCCCGACCAGATCGGGGCGGGTGGACAGCGCCTGCCCCAGCTTGATGAACGTCGGGCCGAGTTCGATCAGGGCCCGCGCCAGCCGCTGGCCGGGGCGCCCGTCCTCGGTGCGGCGGAAGATCCGCCGGGTCAGGCTGACCATGGTGCTGGCGACCGGCACGTCTTCCAGCAGGAACAGGGCATCATGGCGGCCCAGCACGCGGGTGATCCGCAGCAGCCGGGACAGGGTCCGCAGGGTTCCGGCCATCGCGGTTACACCCGCCAGGCCGAATGGATGGCGGCAATACCGCCGGACAGATTGCGCACGCTGGTCCGCCGCAGCCCGGCCGCCTCGATCCGGCGGGCCAGCTCCTGCTGCGGCGGGAACTGGCGGATGCTTTCGGCGAGGTACTGATAGGAGTCGCGGTCGCCTGCCACCAGCTGCCCCATACGCGGCAGGATCTGGAAGGAATAAAGGTCGTAGAGGGCATCCAGACCCGGCACCAGCACCTTGGAGAACTCAAGGCACAGGAAGCGTCCGCCCGGCTTCAGCACCCGGCGGGCCTCGGCCAGCGCCGCATCAATGCGGGTGACGTTCCGCAGGCAGAAGGCGATGGTGTAAAGGTCAAACGAGGCATCGGGAAACGGCAGGGTCTCGGCATTGCCGGTCACCCAGTCCAGTCCGGCAAGCCGACCCTGATCGACGGCGCGGTCGCGGCCGACCTTCAGCATTTCGGTGTTGATATCGCAGACCGTCACCTGCGATCCGCCCAGATCGGGGGCGCGGCGGCGGATCCTGTCGAGAATCCGGAAGGCAATGTCGCCGGTGCCGCCGCCGACATCGAGGAACTGCTGGCCGGGGCGGGGGTCTGCCATCGTGACGAACACATCCTTCCACACCCGGTGGACGCCCATGCTCATCACGTCGTTCATCAGGTCGTATTTCGACGCCACCGAATCGAACACCTGCCGCACCATGCCCTGCTTGTCCGCCTCGCGGACGGTGCGGAAGCCGAAGTGGGTGGTGGGTTCTTCAGGGCGGAACGACGTATCGGACATGGGGGGCTGCCTTCAGGGTCTGCGCCGGTGGCGGAAGACGGAAAACGGGTGCGGGCCGCACGATAGCCCAAGCCCGCCGCGATGACCAGACCGGCGGCGGGCCGACGGGGGGCGACATTTATGGTTTTTTCCGAACGGCGGCCGTGGCATCCCCGGCACAGAGATCCCGTTTCCGACCGCTCAGGAGTCCCGAGCCATGCCAGAGTTGCCTGAAGTTGAGACTGTCTGCCGGGGGCTGGCCCCGGCGCTGGAAGGGCAGGCGCTGACCACGGTGGAGATCCGGCGGGCCGGGCTGCGTCAGCCGTTCCCGGAGCGGTTCGCCGACCGCCTGACCGGGCGGCGGGTGCTGCGGGTGTGGCGGCGCGGCAAGTATTATGTCTGGTCGCTGGATGACGGGATGTGTGTTCTCGGCCATCTGGGGATGAGCGGGTCATGGACCATCACCCCGGCCGGATCCCCGGTGCCGGAGGTGGGTAAGCATGACCATGTCCGCCTGACCACGGAGACCGGCCATGTCCTGACCTACCGCGATCCCCGCCGGTTCGGGGTGATGACCCTGACCTCGGGCAATGCGCTGGCAGATCATCCCTTGCTGGCGGCGATGGGGCCGGAGCCGCTGTCGGCTGATTTTGACAGCGGGGTGCTGGACCGGGCCTTCGCCCGGCGGTCGACTCCGGTGAAAGTGGCGTTGCTGGATCAGTCGGTGGTGGCGGGAATCGGCAATATCTATGCCTCGGAAGCCTTGTACCGCAGTGCCATCGACCCCCGCCGTCCGGCGGCGGAGATGACGGCGGCAGAGACCCGGGTCCTGACGGCGGCGGTGAAGGCGGTCCTTCAGGAAGCCATTGATTCCGGAGGGTCTTCCCTCCGCGATCACCTTCAGGTGACCGGAGAGCTGGGCTACTTCCAGCACCGTTTCGCGGTCTATGACCGGGCCGGATCGGCCTGCCCGGACTGTACCTGTGACGTAACGGAAACCGGGGGAATTCAACGCCTTGTTCAGGGCGGGCGGTCAACATTTTACTGTGCGCGGCGGCAGCGCTGAGGTAGTCTCGGCCCCGATCTTCCGGTCTGTTTTTCCGGCGGTGCCTGCGGGACGCAGGGGCTGCCGGGCACAGCCGAGCAGGGAGTCCGGACAGACCGGCCCCCGAGCCGGAGCCCCGCTGCGGAGCCCCGGACAGGAAGCACGCCCAAGGTAGGGAGCAAACGTCCAATGGCGTATGAGAACATTCTGGTCGAAACCCGTGGGTCCGTCGGCCTGATCACCCTGAACCGCCCGAAGGCCCTGAACGCCCTGTGCACCCCGCTGATCCGTGAACTGGGGCAGGCGCTGGATGCCTTCGAGGCGGATGCCGAGATCGGTGCCATCGTCCTGACCGGGTCGGAAAAGGCCTTCGCGGCCGGGGCCGACATCAAGGAAATGTCCGGCAAGTCTT
The DNA here is from genome assembly GCF_014205675.1 of Novispirillum itersonii. Taxonomy (GTDB): domain Bacteria; phylum Pseudomonadota; class Alphaproteobacteria; order Rhodospirillales; family Rhodospirillaceae; genus Novispirillum; species Novispirillum itersonii_A. Next base: position 554,873 of record NZ_JACIIX010000001.1, on the reverse strand, counting down.
ACATGGACGTGTACATGGAAGATTTCATCACCAACGGCTGGGAACGGATCACCACCTGCCGCAAGCCGGTGATCGCCGCCGTGGCGGGCTATGCGCTGGGCGGGGGCTGCGAAGTGGCGATGATGTGTGACTTCATCATCGCGGCGGACAATGCCCGTTTCGGCCAGCCGGAAATCACCATCGGCACCATGCCGGGGGCCGGTGGCACCCAGCGCCTGACCCGCTTTGTCGGCAAGTCCAAGGCGATGGAAATGTGCCTGACCGGCCGCCAGATGACCGCTGAGGAAGCTGAGCGGGCCGGTCTGGTCTCCCGCATCGTGCCGCTGGCTGATCTGCTGGACGACGCCCTGAAGACCGCCACCCGCATCGCCTCTATGTCCCGTCCGGTGGTGATGATGGTCAAGGAGTCGGTCAACCGCTCCTATGAAGTCAGCCTGAAGGAAGGCCTGCTGTTCGAGCGCCGGGTGTTCCATTCCACCTTCGCCACCGAAGACCAGAAGGAAGGCATGGCCGCGTTCGTCGAGAAGCGGCAGCCGAACTTCCGTCACCGATAACCGCGACACTCCGGCCCGCTGTCGGTGGGTGGAGTCGCCGGGGCCGGGGGCGGGTGCCCTGTCCGGAAAGGACAGGGGGGTTCTCCGCTCTCCGGGCCGCATCCCGCTCCGGGGGCCTGTTTCCCCCGGATCCGGTCCGATTTCAGGGTGTTTTGTCCCGCTGTGGATATCCCGGGTCGGTTAAGCGTTGACGGGGGGGCGGATATTCCTTATAAAGCCGCCTCTTCGCACAGCGACCACAGTTTCTATTTATACGGAAAGTCAGGAAATGGCTCATCATAAGTCGGCCCAGAAGCGCATTCGCCGCAACGCCCGCCGTTTCGCCATCAACCACGCTCGTAAGAGCCGGATCCGCACCTTCGTGAAGAAGGTCGAGCTGGCCATCGCCGCCGGCGACAAGGCTGCTGCTGACGCTGCTTTCAAGGTGGCCCAGCCGGAAATGATGCGCGGTGCCCAGAAGGGCGTGTTCCACAAGAACACCATGTCCCGCAAGGTTTCGCGTCTGAACGCCCGCCTGAAGTCCCTGGCTGCCTAAGACAGGGTATGCTGCTGGTGCCCCCTGGGGCACCGGTCGCTGCGCAGGATCTTCCGTCATCGCGACAGGAGTTCTCTGCGGTCTTCGGCAGGTCTCTTTGACCGCAGCGCCGAGGTGATCCCCCGCCTGACAGAACTCTGTCATGGCAGTGTGTGATCCCGGAGAGGCAACAGAACAGGCCTTTTGGTCTGTCTGTCGTCGCGATGATACCCCCGGCAACGGGGACCGTTTCAAAACGGCCGCTATCCACAGGGTAGTGGCCGTTTTGCATTTTCTTAACGTTCATTCCTGTTCGTTTTTGTGGATAAGGCCATGCGGAGTCTGCCGCAGGCGGCGACTCGGGGTGCGACTCCCTGCCGGAAGCACGATCTGCTAATGCATTGAAAAATAACGTCAAGACGTGTTTGTGTCCGAATCGCGTCAAGAGAAAAACTTACAATGTTCCCCTTTCGATCTCGTTGTCAGTCTTTCCCCTTTGTGGATAAAGTCGCCTTCGGATAACGACCTCCCCCCGAGGCTCACCGGACAATTTAATCTCCACCACACGCAGGCTCTCTGGCCTGTGCGGAGGTTTTTTTGTCTCTGCGTGCCCGGGGGGCGAACTGTCGGGGGACAGGCTCTGCCGTGCAGAAGGGCGGCAGGGCTGTTAGGGCGAAGGGCACTGGCTGTGCGTCCGGGTCACTCTGCGGGAAACCCCCGTGGACTGCCGGGCAGGCCAAATCACCCGGGCTTGGTGGAACCTCACTCCGGTCTACAGCCGTATCGGCGGGCCGGGGCGGGCGACTGCGTCCTTCGGCACAGGATCAGTCCTGTCCGTGCCCGTTATGGGGCGGCTGGACTGGATAGAGACAGAGTGGGGCCTGTGGCCCCGGGATTTTAAGGAGCCGCAGGGTTAACCTGCGGAGGCAAACGACTCGATGGCAACTGCAGAAGCACGCTTGGATGAGGGTGGGGTGACCGAGCAGACCATTCTTCACTGGGAATCCGTGCAGGCCCGCCTGCGGCAGGAGATCGGTGATACGGCGTATACCAGCTGGGTGAAGCCGATGCGGCTTGGCACCGTCAGCGGCACGCAGGTCCAGCTTGCGGTCCCGACCCGGTTCATGCGCGACTGGATTCTGACCCATTTCGCCGAGCGGATCCGTGCGCTGTGGAGCGGCGAGAATCCGCAGATCCGGACGGTTCAGGTGGTGGTGGATGCCGCGGCGGCGTCCCGTCCGGCCCCGGCTGTGCGCGGGGTGGCCAGTTCTGCGGCTGCGCCTGCCGCAGAGGCTCCGGCCCGGCGGGCGACTCCGGCCCGGCGGACGGCAGCCCCGGCGGCGGAATCCCCGGCCCCGGTCCTGACCGTCACTGCCGCCTCTCCGGCGGTGGTTGAACGCGTGGCGGAACCGTCACTGCTGACGCCGGTTCCGGCACAGGCGCTGTCCGGCCTCGGCACCGGCAGCTTTGATGATCTGTCGGCGCCGCTGGACCCCCGCTACACCTTCGAGAATTTCGTTACCGGCAAGCCGAACGAGTTTGCCTATGCCGCCGCCCAGCGGGTGGCCGATTCGGAACGACCGTCGTTCAATCCGCTGTTCCTGTACGGTGGAGTCGGCCTTGGTAAGACCCACCTGATGCATGCGATTGCCCATGCCATCCGCGACCGCCACCCGCAGCGCCGGGTGATCTATCTGTCGGCGGAAAAGTTCATGTACAGCTTCGTCAAGGCGCTGCGGTACAAGGACACCATGGCCTTCAAGGAAAGCTTCCGGTCCGTCGATGTGCTGATGATTGATGACGTGCAGTTCATCTCCGGCAAGGACTCGACGCAGGAAGAGTTCTTCCACACCTTCAACGCCCTGATTGATCAGGGGCGGCAGATCGTGATTTCCGCTGATAAATCCCCGGCGGATCTGGAAGACATCGGCGACCGCCTGCGGTCGCGTCTGGCCTCCGGTCTGGTGGCGGATATCCATCCCACCACCTATGAGCTGCGGCTGGGCATTCTGGCCGCCAAGGCGGAACGGATGGGCGTTGCCGTCCCCGAAAAGGTTCTGGAGTTCCTCGCCCACAAGATCGCCTCCAACGTCCGCGAGATGGAAGGGGCGCTGACCCGTCTGGTGGCGCATGCCCAGCTGGTCGGGCGGGACCTGACGCTGGAAACCACACAGGATGTGCTGCGCGACCTGCTGCGCGCCAACGACCGCCGGATCACCATCGAGGAGATCCAGAAGAAGGTGGCCGAGCACTTCCAGATTAAGCTGTCGGACATGCACTCGGCGCGCCGGTCCCGCTCCGTGGCCCGGCCGCGTCAGGTGGCGATGTATCTGGCCAAGCAGCTGACCAGCCGGTCGCTGCCGGAAATCGGCCGCAAGTTCGGTGGCCGCGATCACACCACGGTGATGCATGCGGTGCGCAAGATTGACGAACTGCGTCAGGGCGATGCCGCCTTTGCCGAGGATGTCGATCTGCTGCGGCGGATGCTGGAAAGCTGAGGTCCGGCTGACGGGACCTTTTTGCCCGACTCCGGGGCCGCAGAGGCGTCGAGTCGGGCAAATTCCCTTTGAGGCGGCGGACCTTATGATATACTTCCGCGCCTATTTCTCCGGCTATTTTGCCATGCGGACTCCGGCCCCCGGCCGGTTCGTTTAACCCGCCCCGCAGCGGCTGCCCCCGAAGGTTTTCCGTCCGGGCAGGCGACGCGGGCGCTCACAGCAGGTGAGAGCGCGACCGTGAAACTGACCATCGAGCGCAGCACGCTTCTCAAGGCCCTTGGCCACGTCCAGAGTGTGGTTGAACGCCGGAACACCATTCCCATTCTGTCCAACGTCAAGCTGGAGGCCCGCGATGCCGGGCTGGCTCTCAGTGCCACCGATCTGGATCTGGCGATCGTTGAGACCGTGACCGCTGACGTGCAGGTTGACGGGGCGATCACGGCCCCGGCCCATACCCTGTATGACATCATCCGCAAGCTGCCCGACGGGGCGCAGGTGGAACTGTCGCAGACCCCCGGCGACGTGCAGATGACCCTGCGCTCCGGCCGGTCGCGTTTTGCCCTGCCGTGCCTGCCGGTGGAGGACTTCCCCAACCTCGGGGCCGGGGAGGCCACCCACACCTTCACGCTGGCGGCGTCGGAACTCCAGACCCTGATCGACCGCACCAAGTTCGCGATTTCCACCGAGGAAACCCGCTATTACCTGAACGGCATCTATCTGCATGCCGCTACCTCCTCCGGGGTGCCGGTGCTGCGGGCGGTGGCCACCGACGGGCACCGTCTGGCCCGGGTGGAAGTGCCGTTGCCGGAAGGGGCGGCCGAGATGCCGGGCGTGATCGTGCCGCGCAAGGCGGTGACCGAGCTGCGCAAGCTGATCGATGAAGGCGCGCTGGATGTGACCATTGCCCTGTCGGAAACCAAGGTGCGTTTCAGCTTCGGCCATGGCGGCACCCTGACCTCCAAGCTGATCGACGGCACCTTCCCCGATTACGAACGGGTGATTCCGCAGGACAACGACAAGATCCTTGAGGTCGATAAGAAGCTGTTCTCTGACGCTGTGGACCGCGTTTCGGCGATTTCCACCGAAAAGAGCCGGGCGATCAAGGTAGCGATGGATCAGGGCACCGTGACCCTGTCGGCGTCGTCACCGGAAGCGGGCAGCGCGGTGGAGGAACTGGAATGTTCCTATGCTGCCGCCGCGCTGGAGATCGGGTTCAACAGCCGCTATCTGCTGGATATCATGGCACAGGTGGAAGGCGATGCCGCCCGCTTTGCCATGGCCGATGCGGCGTCCCCGACGGTGATCCGCGAAGTGGCGGATGCCTCGGCGGTCTATGTGCTGATGCCGATGCGTGTCTGATCTGCCGACCGTCCCGGACACCGGGGCTGACGGAGTGGCTGTGCCACCCGCGCCGGTGTCCGTTCCCCTCCTTCCTCCGGTCGGGGTCACCCGGCTGACGATGACCGATTTCCGGTCCTACGCGCAGGCCCGTCTGGAAACGGACCTGCGCCCGGTGGTGCTGACCGGCCCCAATGGCTCCGGCAAGACCAACCTGCTGGAGGCGGTGTCCTTTCTCGCCCCCGGCCGAGGGCTGCGGCGGTCGCGCCTGCACGAGGTGGTGCGCCATGGGGCCCCCGGCGGTGTGCAGGGGGCGTGGGCGGTGGCGGCGCGGGTGCAGACCCCCAGCGGCGAAGTGGCGATCGGCACCGGGCGGGACCCCGGCCCCTCTGACCGCCGGATTGTGCATATCAACGGCGAGGCGGTGCGGGTGCAGGCGGAACTGGGGGCGGTGGTCTCGGCGATCTGGCTGACCCCGGCGATGGACCGCCTGTTTGTCGAGGCGTCGTCCGGACGGCGGCGGTTTTTCGACCGTCTGGTGTTTGGCCTCTATCCCGACCACGCCAGCCGCCTGTCGGCCTATGACGGGGCGTGGCGGCAGCGTAACAAGCTGCTGAAGGACGGCGTCCGCGAACGCGCCTGGTTCGAAGGGCTGGAAGAGGCGATGGCCGAGCATGGGGTGGCGGTGGCCGCCGCCCGCCGCGATGTGGCCGCCCGGCTGTCGCGGGCGCTGGAGCAGGCCACCGGCCCGTTCCCTTCCGCCGAGATCGGGCTGGACGGTTTTGTCGAGCGGCTGCTGGAAGATCATACGGCGCTGGAGGCGGAGGAAACCTACCGCCGCCTGCTGGCCGATCACCGCCCGCGCGAGGCCGCCGGAGCCCCGGGGGAAGGGCCGCACCGGACCGATCTGGTGGTGCACCACCACGGCAAGGGACTGCCCGCCGCCCAGTGTTCCACCGGGGAGCAGAAGGCGGTGCTGATCGCCATTCTGCTGGCGCAGGCCCGGGTGCAGGCCCTGCACCGGGGGATGGCGCCGCTGCTGCTTCTGGATGAAGTGGCGGCGCATCTGGATGCCCAGCGGCGCGATGCCCTCTACGATGCCCTGTGCGGGCTGGGGGCGCAGGCGTGGTTGACCGGAACCGACCGGAGTCTGTTCGAGTCTTTCGGGGCGCGGGCACAGTTTTTTGAGGTTCGGGACGGCGGTTTGCACTAAAATGCCTCCCTTTGCCGCAGCCTGTTTTGCACCTGCGGTATGGTCCCGGTTCTGTGTTCAGGTTTTTGTGTCTGACGGTTCAGTCGAAAGCGAGTACCCATCACAATGAGCGACGCCACCAACACTGCGACGGTTCCCGAATATGGCGCGGATTCGATCAAGGTTCTGAAGGGGCTGGAAGCGGTTCGGAAGCGGCCGGGCATGTACATCGGCGATACCGATGACGGCTCGGGGCTGCACCACATGATTTATGAAGTGGTGGACAATGCCATCGACGAGTCGCTGGCGGGGTATTCCGACCGGACCGAAGTGACGCTCAACGGCGATGGCTCCGTCACCGTGCGCGATAACGGGCGCGGGATTCCGGTGGATATCCATAAGGAAGAAGGCGTGTCGGCGGCGGAGGTCATCATGACCCAGCTGCACGCCGGCGGGAAATTCGACCAGAACTCCTACAAGGTCTCAGGCGGTCTGCACGGCGTCGGCGTGTCGGTGGTGAATGCGCTGTCCGACTGGCTGGACCTGCGGATCTGGCGCGATGGCTGGGAACACTATGCCCGCTTTGAAGGCGGCGATACCGTGAAGCATCTGGAGCGGGTGCGCCCGGCCCCGGACCAGAAAGGGACGGAAGTCACCTTCTTTGCCTCTCCGGCCATCTTCGCCATCACCGAATACAGCTTCGAGACGCTGGAACACCGCCTGCGGGAGCTGGCGTTCCTGAACTCCGGGGTGACGCTGGTGCTGACCGATGCCCGCCATGGCGAGCCGAAATCGGTGACCTTCCATTACGAAGGCGGCATCGAGGCCTTTGTGAAGTACCTCGACAAGTCGCGGCAGCCGTTGCAGGAAAAGCCGGTGGTGATGACCGGCGAACGCGACGGCATCACCGTTGACGTGTCGCTGGAATGGACCGACGCCTACCACGAAAACACCCTCTGTTTTACCAACAACATCCCGCAGAAGGACGGCGGCACCCATCTCGCCGGTCTGCGCGGGGCGCTGACCCGCACCCTGTCGGCCTATGCCCAGCAGACTGGCCTGCTGAAGAAGGAAAAGGTCCAGCCGACCGGCGATGACATGCGCGAAGGCATGACCTGCGTGCTGTCGGTGAAGGTGCCGGACCCGAAGTTCTCCAGCCAGACCAAGGAAAAGCTGGTGTCCTCGGAAGTGCGGACGGTGGTGGAAAACGTGGTGGCGGAAAAGCTGGCCGAATGGCTGGACGAGCATCCGTCGGAAGCCCGCCGCATCATGGGCAAGGTGGTGGAAGCCGCCGCCGCCCGTGAAGCCGCCCGCCGCGCCCGCGAACTGACCCGCCGCAAGGGGGCGCTGGATATTTCCTCGCTGCCCGGCAAGCTGGCCGACTGTCAGAACCGCGATCCGGCCCAGTCCGAACTGTTCATCGTCGAGGGTGACTCCGCCGGTGGCTCCGCCAAACAGGGGCGGGACCGCGGCTTTCAGGCGATTCTGCCGCTGAAGGGCAAGATCCTGAACGTCGAGCGTGCCCGGTTCGACAAGATGCTGTCGTCGCAGGAAATCGGCACCCTGATCACCGCCATGGGCACCGGCATCGGGGCCGATGACTTCAACATCGACAAGCTGCGGTATCACAAAGTCATCATCATGACCGACGCCGACGTCGACGGCTCGCACATCCGCACCCTGCTGCTGACCTTCTTCTTCCGCCAGATGCCGGAAATCATCGAACGCGGCTATCTGTACATCGCCCAGCCGCCGCTGTACCGGGCCAAGCGCGGCCAGTCGGAACGCTATCTGAAAGATGACCGCGAGCTGGAAGATTACCTGATTGAGGTGTCGCTGGGCGATGCGGTGCTGACCCTGCATGACGGCCAGCAGATTGCCGGGGATCACCTGCGGGAGCTGCTGGGGCAGGCCCGCCAGATCCGCGCCCTGCTCAACCGCATGTCAACCCGGGTTCCGCACCGCCTGCTGGAACAGGTGGCGATTGCCGGGGCGCTGAATCCGGAGGTTCTGGCCTCGCCGGAGAAGGCGACGGAAGCGGTGCACTATGTGGCGCAGCGGCTGGACCGGATGGAAGCGGAATATGACCGGGGCTGGAGCGGTGAGATTGCCGCCGACGGCGCGCTGGTGTTCCGCCGCACCCTGCGCGGCGTGACCGAAACCCACACCGTTGATGCGGTGGTGGTGCATTCGGCGGAGGCCCGGCGTCTGGATCAGATGTCCGCCGCCCTGCGCGACGCCTATGTGCGACTCGCCAAACTGCGGATCAAGGATACCGAACACGTGATCCGGGGGCCGGTCGGTCTGGTCAACACCTTCATGACCGCCGGGCGCAAGGGCATTGCCATCCAGCGCTATAAAGGTCTGGGGGAAATGAACCCGGATCAGCTGTGGGAAACCACGCTGGACCCCAATGTCCGCCGCCTGTTGCAGGTGAAGGTGGCCCACGCCGACGAGGCGCAGGAAATCTTCTCCACCCTGATGGGCGACGTGGTGGAACCGCGCCGTGAGTTCATTCAGGACAACGCCCTGAAAGTGACCAATCTGGACGTGTGATCTGCTCACCCGCCAGAAAGCATAAAAAACGGGGAGGCCACTGTGGTCTCCCCGTTTTTATATCCGGTGCTGACAGTCCCGTCAGCGAGTCGGCTTCGGCATGGTCCACGCTGCCAGCACCGGACCGTCCGGGCAGCGCAGTACCAGCGTGTTGGTGCCATCGGGGTTCAGGCGCAGGCGGCAGTCGCCGTTTTCCACCCGGCGGGCCATGCGCTGTACACTGGCCCACAGCACGTTGCTGTCGGTCGGGTCAACCCAGGCGGCGCGGGCGCTGGCCTCGGTAAACCGCCACAGGGTGACGAAGCGGGCAATCGCCTCCAGAATCGAAAACTGGTCGGACATGTCGGTTTCCGGCGCCAGCAGCAGATGCAGCGCCCCCTTGGTGGCGGGCGACAGGTCGTTGACCGCATGCAGGTGGCGGTCGTCAAGGCTGGCCTGAAGTTCAATACCGTCGCCCAGACTGGGCAGCAGCGACAGGACCATGGTGCGCAGAGAAGCCCCCAGCCGTCCGGTCACTTCGTTGACCAGACCGTTGAGGTCAGAGAGGTTATCGGCCTCCGGCGTGGCGAGCAGATCGCTGAGGATCCGGGTCAGTGGCGGCACCCCGTCGCGCAGGGCGCGGACGTAGGCGGTCAGGTCACGCCATGCCTGCCGTTCCGCTTCCGGCATATCGGAAAGGGCCGCCGGAACCGAGTAAACCGGCGCGGAGGGGGCGGGCGATGGGGTGGAAATCGACATCGGTGTAAATCCCCGACAGTGAACGGCCCCGGGGGCCGGAAACCGGGAAACGCATCCACGTCACCCCGGCGGTAGAACCATGGTAACGCCGGGACTGTTAATAAAGTGTAGGGATTGCAGAGGGTTCTCTCGGCAAATATTGCCGGTTGAGAGCGGGGGATATGACTGTTTACATCCGGAACGGCTGGGGAATGACCGTCAGTTCCCGCAGAAAGGGAAAGCCGACCCTGCTGGGGGCTTGACCGGACCGGTGCCGCAGGTCATGGTGGGGGAACCGAACGAACCCCGTGGAAGAGATCAGCCTGCCCGCATGGCAGGATGGCGCCGAAGGAGCAACCGCCTCCGGAAACTCTCAGGCAAAAGGACCGCGGGGGGACGGACCTCTGGAAAGCAGTGCTGTCTGGTTACAGACCGGCACTCACCGAAGAAGTAAACGCCGGATCCCCGAGTCCCTGAGTGGGCTCCGTCAGGAGACCGGCGTGAATCTTTCAGGTCGTGAGACAGAGGGAGGCACCCATCCCGGTCTCTGCCGTTGCTGGCAGGGGCTGGCCGTGCCCCTTCTGCCGGAGGACTGCCGTCGTGTCCGCTTCCGACGCCCCCGATGCGCCCCTGAAACAGGTTCCGCTTGATGCCCTGCACCGTTCGCTGGGGGCCCGTATGGTGCCTTTCGCGGGCTATGATATGCCGGTTCAGTACCCGGCGGGCATTATCGCCGAACACACCCACTGCCGCACCGCCGCTGCCCTGTTCGATGTGTCGCACATGGGGCAGGCCACCTTGACCGGGGCCGATGTCGCCGGGGCACTGGAAAGCCTGACCCCGGGATCCCTGAAGGAACTGAAGCCGGGCCGTCAGCGCTACACCCTGCTGATGAATGACGAAGGCGGGATCCGTGACGACCTGATGGTCTGTAACCTCGGCCATACCGCCGACGGGCTCCAGAAGTGGTTCGTGGTGGTCAACGCCGGCTGCAAGGATGCTGATTTCGCCCATATGCAGGCGGCGTTCGGCGACCGGGTGACTATCGAGCGCCACGAAGACCGCGCCCTGATCGCTCTTCAGGGGCCGAAGGCGGGCGCGGTTCTGGCGCATTTTGCTCCGGCTTCGGCCAGCATGGTGTTCATGGATGCCGGTCCGCTGGAAATCTGTGGGGTGCCGTGCTTTGCCACCCGCTCCGGCTACAGCGGGGAAGACGGTTTCGAAATCTCCATTCCGGGCGATCAGGCCGAGCATGTGGTGCGTCAGCTGCTGGATCATGCTGATGTCCAGCCCGCCGGACTGGGAGCCCGCGACTCGCTGCGTCTGGAAGCCGGTCTGCCGCTGTACGGGTCGGATATCGACACCACCACCAGCCCGGTGGAAGCGGCGCTGGAATTTGCCCTCGGCAAGCGCCGCAAGGCCGATGGCGGCTTCCCGGGCTTCGGCACCGTCACCGACCACCTGACCAACGGCACCACCCGCCGCCGGGTCGGCATTCTGGTTGAGGGCCGCGCCCCGGCCCGGGCCCATACCGAAATTCAGTCCACCGACGGCCAGACCATCGGCGAAGTGACCAGCGGCGGCTTTGGTCCGTCGGTCAACGGTCCGATCGCCATGGGCTACGTCGCCAGCGCCTATGCCGAACCCGGCACCGCCCTGGCCCTGATCGTGCGCGGCAAGGCCCTTCCGGCCCGTGTCGTCACCCTGCCCTTCGTCGAACAACGCTATTACCGGGGATAATCCGATGACCACTCTGTATTTTACCGAAGAACATGAATGGATCGCCGTGGATGGCGATGTTGCCACCGTCGGCATCACCGATTTTGCGCAGGGTCAGCTCGGCGATGTGGTGTTCGTGGAAGTGCCGGATGCGGGCAAGGCCGTCTCCAAGGGCAAGGAAGCGGCAGTTGTCGAGTCGGTGAAGGCGGCCTCTGACGTTTACTCCCCGGTCAGCGGCACGGTTACCGAAGGCAATCAGGCGCTGGTCGATGATCCGGCGCTGGTCAACCGTGACCCGGAAGGCGAAGGCTGGTTCTTCAAGGTCCAGATTTCCGGCACCGGCGATCTGGATGGCCTGATGGACAAGGCCGCCTACGACGCTTTCGTCGCCAGCCTGTAAGGCATCCTGACAGAACGGCCCTGCCGGGACTCCGCAGGGCTGTTTCCGGATAACGGAATACGGATAACGAATCATGCGTTTTCTCCCCCTGACCGCCGACGACCGGCAGGCCATGCTGGCCGCCATCGGCGCGGAGTCGGTTGACGCCCTGTACCGGGATGTTCCGGCGGCAGCCCGGCATCCCGAGGCGATTGACCTGCCCAACCAGAAGACCGAGCTTCAGGTTGAACGCGCCATGGCGGCGCTGGCGGCCAAGAACCTGAACTGTTCGCAGGCTGCGGCCTTTCTGGGGGCGGGTAACTACCGCCACCACACCCCGGCGGCGCTGGATTACCTGATTCAGCGCGGCGAGTTCCTGACCGCCTATACCCCCTATCAGCCGGAAATCGCGCAGGGCACCCTTCAGGTGCTGTTCGAGTTCCAGACCCAGGTGGCGCTGATGACCGGCATGGAGGTCGCCAACGCCTCCATGTATGACGGCGCGACGGCCTGCGCCGAAGCCGCCGCGATGGCGCAGCGCATCACCAAGCGTAAGAAGGTTCTGGTCTCCGGCGGCGTGCATCCGCATTTTGCCGACACCACCGACACCTTCCTGAAGTTCACCGGGGTGGATGTTGAGATCCTGCCGCCGGACGCGATGGGGCTGGAAGACCTGATCGGCCGGGTCGATGACGATCTGGCCTGCGTGATCGTGCAGACCCCGGGCTTCTTCGGTCATCTGAAGGATTTCTCGGCGCTGGCCGAGGCGGTGCATGAGGCCGGGGCCCTGCTGGTGGTCGCCACCACCGAGCCGCTGAGCCTTGGCCTGCTGAAGACCCCGGGTGAGATGGGGGCCGATATCGTTGTCGCTGAAGGCCAGAGTCTGGCCCTGCCCGCCGGATTCGGCGGCCCGGGCGTCGGCCTGTTCGCCAGCCGGTCGAAGTATCTGCGCCAGATGCCGGGCCGCCTGTGCGGCGAGACTGTTGACGTTGACGGCAAGCGCGGCTTCGTGCTGACCCTGTCAACCCGCGAGCAGCACATCCGCCGCGAAAAGGCGACTTCCAACATCTGCACCAACTCCGGTCTGGTGGCGACAGCCTTTTCGATCCACATGACCCTGCTGGGCGAAAAGGGCTTCACCGGGCTGGCGGACTATAACCACGCCCGCGCCGTCGAAGCCGCCCGCCGTCTGGCGGCGGTGCCGGGGGTGAAGGTGCTGTCGTCGACCTTCTTCAATGAATTCGCCATTGCGTTCGACGCGTCCGCCGCCGCTGTGGTGGAGGCGCTGGCGGCGAAGAATGTGCTGGCCGGGGTGCCCGCCAGCCGCTTCTACCCGACCTACCCGGAACTGGACGGCGTCCTGCTGGTGGCCGTGACCGAAATGAACAGCGACGAGGACCTTGATGCCCTTGTCGCCGGTCTGAAGGAGGTGCTGTCATGACCGAGACCCGTACCATTACCGGCAACCGGGGCCTGATGGTCGAAGAACGGCTGATCTTTGAATACGATCACCACGACCGCACCGCCGTCGATGTTCCGGCGATTGAGCCCTATGAGGACCGTCTGGGCGGCCTGCGCCGCACCGGTGCCGTCGGGCTGCCGGGTCTGGCGGAGCCGCAGGTGGTCCGCCACTACACCCGCCTGTCGCAGAAGAACTACGGGATCGACACCGGTCTGTTCCCGCTGGGCTCCTGCACCATGAAGTACAATCCGCGCCTGAACGAAAAGGCGGCGCGGATGGCCGGTCTGGCCGATATCCATCCGTTCCAGCCGGTGTCCACCGTGCAGGGCGCGCTGGAGCTGATGGATACCCTGTCGCACTGGCTGAAGCAGCTGACCGGCATGCCGGCGGTGGCGCTGTCCCCGGCGGCCGGGGCGCATGGGGAACTGTGCGGCGTGATGGCGATCCGGGCCGCCATGGATGCCCGGGGCGAAAACCGCACCACCATTCTGGTGCCGGAAAGCGCCCATGGCACCAACCCGGCCACCGCCGCCATCTGCGGCTATGTGGTGGAAAGCATTCCGGCGGAAGAGTCGGGCCGGGTGTCGGCGGAGGCGGTGAAGGCCAAGCTGGGCCCGCATGTGGCGGCGGTGATGATCACCAACCCCAACACCTGCGGCCTGTTCGAGCCGGAGATGATTGAAATCTCCCGCATCGTCCACGAAGCCGGGGCCTATGTGTATATGGACGGCGCGAACTTCAACGCCGTGGTCGGCCGCATCCGCATTGCCGACCTTGGCGTTGATGCCATGCACATCAACCTGCACAAGACCTTTTCCACCCCGCATGGCGGCGGCGGCCCGGGCTCCGGCCCGACCGTTCTGTCGGCGGCGCTGGCCCCCTATGCTCCGGTGCCCTATGTGGTGCGCGATGACAAGGGCTTCCGGCTGGTGGAGCTGGAACGCGATGCGGACGGTGACGCGAAGCCGTTCGGCCGCATGAAGGGCTATCATGGCCAGTTCGGCATGTTCGTGCGGGCGCTGGCCTATATGCTGGCGCTCGGCAAGGACGGTCTTCAGCAGGTGTCCGGCGATGCCGTGCTGAATGCCAACTACCTGTATGCCCGTCTGGCGGATGTGCTGTCGGCCTCCTTCGAAGGGCCGGTGATGCACGAGGCGCTGTTTGATGACCGCTTCCTGAAGGATACCGGCGTCACCACCCTCGACTTCGCCAAGGCGCTGATCGACGAAGGTTACCACCCGATGACCATGTACTTCCCGTTGGTGGTGCATGGGGCGCTGCTGATGGAACCGACCGAGACGGAAAGCAAGGCCGCGCTCGATCAGTTCATCGACGCGGTGCGCGGTCTGGCCGAGCGGGCCAAGGCCGGGGATGCCGAATACTTCCGGCAGGCCCCGGTGCATACCCCGCGCCGCCGTCTGGACGAGACCCTCGCCGCCCGCAAGCCGGTGCTGCGCTGGACCCCGCCAGAATCGTAATGGTAAGCGTAACTGCGGCGCAGTCGCAGGCAGTTTGAGACAGTGCTTTTCTGATCTGCGTTGCGTTCTGCGAATCAATAAGGATCCCCCTGATGGCTCTGCCGCAGGGGGATTTTTATTATGTTTAAAATCAATATATTATCAGGATTGTGAGGGATGCGCCCGGATTGGCATGCCGCCTGCAATACCTTATCCCGTGGCAGAGAGAGGCCCGGCAGCCCCCCGATCTGACCGTTGAGCACCATGGTGGGCAGGGTGCTCCGGTCGGGTCGGGGGGTTCGCTTTTGTGGGCTCTGCCATAATCCCGGCTTTTTCAACTTGCACCCCCGCATGCGCCATGGCACATAGCGGGTACTCATCATTGGGGAGTAGCCACCGTCCATCCTGCGGGAAATTCCTGCGGACGTTTGAGGCGGGCAGTCGTCAACAGGCTTGGTCAGGCAGAGATGCCGGATCATGGCGGCTGTGGCAGAGGCGGCGGGAGCGAAGAGGGCTCCGGCGGCAGATGTCGGCGAGACCTTTGGTTGCGGTGACTCCGGTTGGGGCCGGGGGGACACCGAAACCAACGGTCATGCCCGGCCCCCAACGAGAGAGCATTCCATCATGATCCTTGAATCGCTTCTGGTGCCGACCGCGGTGGTCGCCATTGCGGAAATCGGCGACAAAACCCAGTTGCTGGCGCTGCTGCTGGCCGTGCGGTTCCGGGCCCCGGTGCCGATCATTTTCGGTATTCTGGTGGCGACGCTGGCCAACCATGCGGTGGCGGCCGTTGTCGGCACACTGGTGGCCGACTGGCTCAGCGGGGACTGGTTCCGCTGGGGGCTGGGGGCGTCGTTCCTGCTGATGGCGGGATGGGCGCTGATTCCGGACAAGATGGACGAGGATGATGCCCCGAAGCCGTCGCGGTTCGGGCCGTTTCTGACCACACTGGTGGCCTTCTTTTTTGTCGAGATCGGTGACAAAACCCAGATTGCCACGGTTGCGCTGGCGGCCCGCTATGACCAGATAGTAATGGTCACGCTGGGCACCACGCTGGGCATGATGCTGGCCAATGTTCCGGCGGTGCTGGTGGGCGAGGCGGCAGCGAAAAAAGTACCGCTGGTGTGGGTCCGGACCGGCGCGGCCCTGATCTTTGCCGTCCTCGGGGGGGTTACCCTGCTGTGGCCGGTGGTGTAACGGGAGGCGGATAGATCTTCTGGATCACAGGCAGGGTGTGTTCCGTCTGGTATAGTGTTTCGACTCGGGGGGCTTCCGCCCCTGTAACAGACTCAGGGTGAGGAGGTTCCCATGGCTTGGATGATGGATATGGCTCCGTTGGTTCTGGCCGGGGCGGTCGCCGCCCTGATGACCCTGTCGGTGCTGCGTCAGGCGCGGAAACCGCAGCCGGTGCCGGTGCGGGTCCGCAACCGCCGTGCGGTGCGCCGCTGACCGGTGCCGGAGAGTCCGGGATGCAAAAAAGGGCTGCACCCTGCGGGGGTGCAGCCCTTTTTTTGGTCAGGCGGTGGCTTCAGCGGATCAGCTCTTCTTCCGGGTAGGCCGGAACCTGATGGAT
Organism: Novispirillum itersonii; assembly: GCF_014205675.1. Taxonomy (GTDB): domain Bacteria; phylum Pseudomonadota; class Alphaproteobacteria; order Rhodospirillales; family Rhodospirillaceae; genus Novispirillum; species Novispirillum itersonii_A. The sequence continues at coordinate 538,914 of NZ_JACIIX010000001.1, read as the reverse complement.
CGACAGGTCGGCACCCCGGTGCTCGTCTTCCGCATCCAGACGGATGCCGACGGTTCTCTTCAGCAGGCCGTACACGACAAAACCGGAGACGGCGGCGAAAGCGACCCCACCGGCTGTGCCGAGGATCTGGGCCGTCAGGCTGACCCCGCCGATTCCCCCCAGCGCCTGCTGGCCGAACACTCCGGCGGCAAGGCCGCCCAGTGTGCCGCACAGCCCGTGCAGCGGCCATACCCCCAGCACGTCATCAATCTTCCAGCGGATCTGGCAGCGGTTGAAGCCCCAGACGAACAGGCCCCCGGCCAGACCGCCGGTGACCAGTGCCCCCAGCGGGTGCATGACATCCGATCCGGCGCAGACCGCCACCAGCCCGGCCAATGCCCCGTTGTGAATGAAGCCGGGGTCATTGCGCCCGGCGACCACGGCGGCCAGAAGTCCGCCGACCATCGCCAGCAGAGAGTTCATGGCCACCAGACCGGAGGCGGTTTCGACACTCTGGCTGCTCATGACGTTGAAGCCGAACCAGCCGACGCACAGGATCCATGACCCGAGGGCCAGAAACGGAATGTTGGACGGCGGGATTGCGATCAGCTGCCCGGCCTTGGTGTAGCGCCCCCGCCGTGCCCCCAGCAGGATCACCGCCCCCAGAGCCAGCCAGCCCCCGAAGGCATGGACCACCACCGACCCGGCGAAGTCGTGGAATTTGGCACCGGTCAGGGCTTCGATCCCGTCCTGGAGGCCAAAGCGTCCGCCCCAGACCATGCCTTCCATCAGCGGATAGATCAGGCCGACGATGATCGCGGTGGCCATCAGCTGCGGCCAGAACTTTGCCCGCTCGGCAATGCCGCCGGAAATGATGGCGGGGATGGCGGCGGCAAACATCAGCAGGAAGAAGAACTTAACCAGATCAACGCCCTGTGCCTTGAAGGCACCGCCTGCGCCGCCAGTCAGTTCCGTGGCGGAAACAAAGAAAGTGGTGCCATAGGCGATGGTATAGCCGACCGCGAAGTAGACGACGGTTGAAACGCCGAGGTCGGTGATGATTTTCACCAGCGCGTTGACCTGATTCTTGCGGCGGACGGTGCCTGCCTCAAGAAAGGCGAAACCGGCGTGCATGGCCAGAACCATGGCCGCGCCGATCAACAGAAAAAAGACATCCAGTCCTGCGTGCATCCGCGGAATTCCCTGAGGTGGCCCGGTGACAGGGCCGCTTTTTGGACGGGGCGGAACCGGCCTTGGCGGCTTTTGGATTCCGGCTCCGGCATTGGCCTGTCGTCAGGTGGGCAGACAGGGGGCCGGGCGCTGCCGGTGGTCTGCAAGGATGGGGCCAAGCGGTACAGGCGCTGTCGGGCAGGGATCCGGGGTCCGGGATTCTGCGGTAACGCTTAAAAAACAGGCGGAGCCCTGCTGAAAAAGGCGGCACGGGGATCCGGTGTTGTTTTTCTGCATACGGAGCCTCTGGCAGAGGGGTGTCTGTGCAGAAATAAATCCTCCGGTATCCGACAAAGGTCTACAGGTCTGTGACAGAGAGGGAGAAAAAGTAACAGACTGCTCTTGCCGCGCGGGGACGGGCGTGAAATTCTAACGTGGGGAACGCACACTGCATCGCCTGTGTGGGAGAGCGAGATGCACGCCGTTTTGACGTCCTTTATCGGGGACCTCGAACAGGCCCGGAACGTTGATGAACTGGAACAGCTGTTTCTGAAGTTCATCGGGGATCTGGGGCTGTCGGTATTTACCTATGTCAGTCTGCGCACCGGGGGGGTGGCGGAGGGCGAGGCGGCGCGTCCGGTGATCAGCAATTATCCGGATGAGTGGCGGCAGCATTATGACGGCCAGCAGTACGAGATGGTCGATCCGGTGCTGGACCGGGCGGCGTCATCGGTTGTGCCGGTGATGTGGTCTGACCTGATCTATGACCCCACGGTCAAGGGGGATCAGAAGGTTATCTTCCATGAAGCCCGGGAGTTCGGACTGACGCAGGGGATGACGATCCCGATTCACAGCCGTAATTCTTTTGCCATTGTCAGTCTGGCGTCTGATCAGCCCGACTCCGAATTCCGTCAGGCTTTTCCGCACCTGAAGCATCTGGTGCATCTGGGATCCCTGTATTACCACGAGCGTGTCACCACCCTGCGGGAGGAGGCTGGCCGCGAGGTGGTGACACCATTGTCCCGTCGTGAACGGGAAGCCCTGCTGTGGGCGGCGCGGGGAAAGACCGCCTGGGAAACCGGAGAAATTCTCAGGATTTCGGAGCATACGGTGAAGCAGTATCTGAAGTCGGCGATGGAGAAGCTGGGGGTTTCCTCCAAGCCGCAGGCTGTGGTTAAGGCCATCATGACCTATCAGATTTTCCCCTGATTATTTTAATTCCTCAAAACAACAACAGGGCCCCTCAGGATATGAGGGGCCTTTTTATATTTGTGATCAGTCGTTTAAAAACAATCCCAGAATGTTCATAAAATTATGATTCTATTTAAACACGATCAAGTCCTTACTTCGTAGGAATACAATTTCCGGTTTTCATGCCGCACCTTTCCATCAGCGAATTCATGACAGGGAACCCGGCCAATGACCTACTCCGTTCTTCTTCACAGTCCATCCTCACCCGTCCCGAGGGAGCTGTTGCGGGATATGTTTCGCCTGCGTCGCGAGGTGTTCGCAGACCGCCATGGCTGGAGCGTGAACGTCCGTGGGGGGCTGGAGCGGGATCCGTATGACCTGATGGCACCGGTTTATGGTCTGTGTGTCGGCCCCGAAGGCCGTCTGGAGGGCTGCTGGCGGCTGCTGCCGTCTTCCGGGCCGACCCTGTTCAAGGATGTTCCGGTGTTCCGCCCGTTGGTGGAGGGGGCTTTGCCCGATGCCACCACAGTGTGGGAAGCCACCCGCTTTGCGATCCGGATGCCTGATCCGGATGGCCGGGACGGGGGGCTGGGGCGGGTCCATACCGTGACGGGCCTGTTGCTGGAAGCCATGCTGGAGCTGGGGCTTGATCACGGGATCACTCAGATGGTGGCCATCTGCGAGCTGCCCTTTGAGCGGCTTCTGCGCCGCTGTGGACTGGAAACGCACCGGCTGGGGCAGCCGGTGGCGATCGGCAATGCTCCGGCGGTCGCCGGGTACTTTGATGCATCGGAGGCCAATCTGGCCCGGGTCCGTCAGCGCTGCCTGACCCATCCGCATGCCGATACCGCCACAGTGGCGGCCTGATGATGACGCCACGGTGGCGATCTGCCGTTGAACGGTGCCTGCGCTATCTGTACCGGGAGGCGCAGCAGCTGGGGGATCCGGCCCTGACCGCCTCCCTACAGGCGGCTCTGGAGGCCATCCGCAGACCCCCGCCGCCCTGACAGCAGACTCTTTTTCCCCGGTTCCTCAAAACGATCAGCCGCATCCGATGACGGATGCAGGAGGCTTTGCCATGACCACTCAGACCCTGACGGCCCCGAAAACCACCGCCCGCTTCGGCCTGCGGACCCTGCTGCGCCTGCGGAAGGATCCGCTGGCGACTGTCACCTCAATTGCCCGTGCCGCTGATCTGGTGGAACTGCGGGTCGGTGCTGAACGCCTGTTCGTCATCAGCCATCCGGATCAGGTGGAACGGGTGCTGAAGACCAATGCCAAGGGGTACGCCAAAAGCAAATTCTATGACCGCCTGAAGCCGATTTTCGGGAACGGGATGATCGTCGCTGAAGGAGCCGCCTGGAAGCGTCAGCGGGAAACGGCCCGTCCGGCCTTTGGATCACATGTGCTGCGGGCGGTGGCGGAGGCCGCCGTGGTGCAGGCACGGGATTTCATGGAAGAGCTGCGGGCGGAAAAAGGGGCCGCAGATATCGGCGAGGCGATGATGCGGCTGACGCTGGCGGTGGCGTTGAAGGTGCTGTTCAACACCGAGGTGGACCGGGCCACCACCCAGCGCCTGCAAGGGGCGATCACCACCGCCCTGCGGACGGCGGAAAAGCGGATGTGGGCGCTGTTCCCGCTGTTCAGCCGCCTGCCGGGGCCGTCGACCCTGCGCTTCCGCCGGGCGATCCGCACTCTTGATGACTTTGTCTATGGCATGATCGCGGACCGTCGGGCGATGGGCGAGGCGATGCCGCGCGATCTGCTGACCCATATGTTGCACTGGCGGGATTCTGAAACCGGCAAGGGCCTGCCGGATCAGATCCTGCGTGATGAGATCCTGTTCATGGTGCTGGCGGCGCATGAAACCACGGCGGCGGCGCTGGCGTGGACCTTCTCGCTGCTGGCGGAACATCCGCAGGAACGGCAGCGGGTGCAGGCGGAACTGGATCAGGTGCTGGAAGGGCGGGCGCCGGGGTGGGATGATTTGTCCAATCTGCCGGTGACCCGGGGGGCGTTGCTGGAGTCGATGCGGCTTTATCCCCCGGCGTGGTCCCTGTCCCGCACCGCGCTGGCTGATGATGAGGTCGGAGGCTTCACCATTCCCAAGGGGTCGTCGCTGATGGTGTGCCCATGGCTGACCCACCGGGATGACCGCTTCTGGGATCAGCCGCAGGCGTTCCGGCCTGACCGTTTTATCGGTGATGCCGAAGACAGCCACCATGCCTTTGCCTATTTCCCCTTCGGGGGTGGCCCCCGCCTGTGCATTGGCAACAACTTCGCCCTGATCGAGGCGATGGCGGTGCTGGCAACGGTTCTTCCGGCACTGGATCTGGAGGTGGCACCGGGGGCCCGGATCACGCCGGAGCCGATGATCAGCCTGCGGCCGCATGGACTGATGATGACCGGGCGGGAGCGGACCCGGCCGGAACCGCAGCGCCGGGCGGCCTGACGGGCGCAGAAACGGGACAGGGCGGCCATGGGCCGCCCTGATCTGTGTGGTCGACCGTGTGGTCTACTGTCCCCGGGTCAGGATCACGGCTTTTCCGGTGACCTGCCGGGCTTTCAGGGCCAGGATCGCCTCTGCGGCCTGATCAAGGCTGAAGGTGTGAGAGACCCGGGGCTTCAGGTTTCCGGCTTCGTACCAGTCTTTCAATTGGGCAAAACTGGCGGCGATCCGCTGCGGTGCCAGCGTGCGGTAAGCCCCCCAGTAGACTCCCATCACTGTCAGGTTCTTGACCAGCAGGTGGTTGGCAGGAATCTGGGGCACGGTTCCCCCGGCGAAGCCGATGGTCAGAATCCGCCCATCAGGGGCGGTGCAGCGGAGGGAGGCATCAAAGATCTCTCCGCCTACGGGGTCGTAGACCACATCGGCCCCACGTCCGCCGGTCAACTCCTTGACCCGGCTGCGGATGTCCTCGCTTTTGTAGTCGATCCCGTAGTCCGCCCCGTGGGCCAGCGCGACGGCCACTTTCTCCGGCCCTCCGGCGGTGGCGATCACGGTGGCTCCGGCGGCTTTGCCACATTCTACGGCGGTCAGACCAACACCGCCCGCCGCCCCGTGCACCAGCAGGATCTCGCCGGGACGCAGGCGGGCACGGTCCATCAGGGAAAAATGGCTGGTGCCATAGGCGATCGGGAAAGAGGCTGCCGTGGCGTAGTCCATTCCGGCGGGAATGGCGTGGACGTCCACGGCCCGGGCAATCGCTTCATCGGCATAGCCGCCGTGGTCGAGAGCGGCAAAAACTCGGTCTCCGACCTGCCAGCCGGTGACATCGGGGGCTGTTTCGAGGATATCCCCCGCCACCTCAAACCCGGGGCTGAACGGAAAGACGGGCTTTTCCTGATATTTTCCGGCGATGATCAGACCGTCGGCGAAATTGCATCCGGCGGCATGCACGGCGATCCGCACACATCCGGGCGGAAGGTCCGGCGAAGGAACGGTTTCGACCGTCAGGGCCTCAGGGCCACACCAGTCACGGATCAGTACAGCGCGCATGGAATCCTCCCGGATCGACAGCCTTGAGGCGGTCTCTTTGGTTGCAATGCAACATTATGGAAGGAGCATACGGAACGTCGGGGAAATCCGTCAACCGTTGACGATTAAGGGCTATCCTGCGGGATCGACAGGCCAAGATCGGCCAGCAGGCTTTCCGGATCGGCAAACACCCGGACCCCATGACGGCGCAGCAGCGCGGTGGTGACGCCATGGCCGGGGTGGCGGGTGCCGGTAAACCGGCCGTCGTAGATCACGGCAGAACCGCAGGACGGGCTGCGGTCCTGTAGCAGGGCATGGGTAATGCCATGCTGGCGGATCAGATCCAGCGTCAGGCGGGCCCCGGTGACATAAAGAGAGGTGACATCGCTGCCATCGGCCTCAACCACGCGGGCGGTGCCGTCAAGAACGCCGTCTCCGCCCCCGGATCCAAGGATCTCGCCGGAGGGGCGGGGTGTCTGTGCCCCGGCAGCGACCTCGGGGCAGAACGGGATCAGGCATCCTTCAGCGTCCAGCCAGTCCAGCAGAGGGGAGGCAGACCGGGTATGTCCCCCGTCGTACCGCACCGGCTGCCCGAACCGGCAGGCGCTGATCAGGATGCGGGGCAGGCGTTTCTGCGGATCTGCCCCCATCGGTCTTACTCCAGACCGGTCCGGCCCATGGCCAGGAACTTGTCACGGCGGCGGGCGCGCAGAACGCCTGGATCCTGCGTGACCAGTGCCGACAGATGCCGTTCAATGGCGCTGCCGACCGTATGAATGGCCGCATCCCGGGCGCGGTGAGCGCCGCCCAGCGGCTCGGGGATCACTTCGTCGATCACCTTCAGCCGCAGCAGGTCCTGCGCCGTCAGCCGCAGCGCTTCCGCCGCCGCCTGAGCCTGATCGCCGGAGCGCCAGAGGATCCCGGCACAGCCTTCCGGAGAGATCACGGAATAAATGCTGTGTTCCAGCATCATCACCACGTTGCCGGTTGCCAGCGCAATCGCGCCGCCGGAACCGCCTTCCCCGATCACCACCGAAATCAGCGGTACGCGGATGCCAAGGCAGGTTTCGATGGATTTGGCGATGGCTTCGGCCTGACCGCGCTCTTCGGCATCAATCCCCGGGTAGGCCCCGGCGGTATCCACCAGCGTGATCACCGGCAGACCGAAATGGTCCGCCATTTCCATCAGGCGGCGGGCCTTGCGGTAGCCTTCCGGACGGGCCATGCCGAAGTTGTGCTTCATGCGGGTTTCGGTGTCGTGGCCCTTTTCCTGCCCGATCACCATCACCGACCGGCCGCGGAACCGGGCCAGACCGCCAAGAATGGCGGAATCATCGGCGAAGCTGCGATCCCCGGCCAGCGGCTGGAAATCCTCGAACAGTCCCGCCAGATAGTGCGAGCAGTGCGGACGGTCGGGGTGGCGTGCCACCTGCGTCTTCTGCCACGGCGTCAGCTTGGCATAAGTTTCGCGCAGGCGCTTTTCGACCTTTGCCTGCAACCGCGCCACTTCTTCAGCGATGTTGAGGCCATCCCCGTCACCCATATGCCGGAGATCTTCGATTTTACCTTCGATCTCGGCGATGGGCTTTTCGAAATCCAGAAAGTTCATGAACCCGTGCTTGGCTGGTTTCGGAAAGCGGTAGCTCTAACACAGCCCGGCAGGGGGTGCGACGGGAAAATGTCCGCAGGGTAAGATTATTCCGCAGGGGTGCCCTGCGACGGTCGCCGGTGTGAGAGGCGGGCCTTTGCCGGTGCGGCTGCTGTCAGCGGACGATTTTCCGGACCATGGCCAGTTCAATGCTCTGCTGGCGGAGGCGGTTGGAGAGCCGGTTCAGGATCGCCCGGTACACCGGGTCGAGCCCTTGCATGCGTTCCTGAAAATTATCTTTTGACACCCGTAACAGATAGGTGTCCTCCACGGCCCTGACGCTGGCGGAGCGGGGCATATCATCGATCAGTGCCATTTCCCCGACAATATCGCCGGGGCCGAGCAGGGCCAGAACGGTCTCGTCGTCACGGACCCGCTTGGTGACTTCCAGCCGGCCTTTCTGAATCATATAGGCCGCGTCCGCACTATCGCCTTCATTGAACAGCCGCTGTCCCCGCCGCAGGATGAAGCGGACTCCGGGGGAGGGACCCAGCGTGCCCGTCGGCGCGACACTTTCGGAAGACGTTTCCGGGACAATGGGCGTGGTGACGGTCATGGCGGCCTCATGCAGCTGTCAGCTTTGATCCGTGGGGCAAGGTCCTAAGCAGAGAGTACACAGAAGGGCGGAGGGGGGGAAGGTGAACGGTGGTGCATTGCCGTCATCCTTTGGTTGATCCAGAGGGGGGTAATCGGATCTGCCGCCCCAGTTTTTCAACAGTCACTGATTCACATCGTTCTGACCAGTGGAGGGATTGAAAATCAGCGTGTCGTTGGCCCGGCGGACAAGTCTGGTCATCTTGCGCAGGATCATCCGGGTCATCGGGTCCAGCTGCTGCAACTGTGAGCAAAAATCCCGGGCGGGGATAGCCCGCAGGATGGTTTCGACCGTGGTGATGGCGGTGGCGGAACGGGGTTCTCCGTCGATCAGGGCCATTTCGCCGATCAGCTCTCCCGGACCGGCGACGGCCAGCAGGGTCTGTGATCCCCTGATTTTACGGGTCAGTTCAACCCGTCCGCTTTCAATCAGAAAGGCCCCGGTGCCGGGCTGTCCTTCCCGGAACAGGCAGATGCCTTCCCGGACCCGGTACTGGCGGGGGCCGATGCGTTCAAAGGTTGAGGGGGTGTCTGAATAAGGTCTCACGATGTCGTGCCCGCGTTCTGTCAGTCCTTGGCGGGGCTGCCCGTCCCCGGTGTATGACGCGGGTGGTACCACGGCACAGTCTGCCGGGCGCGGGGCGGTCAGGGGCTTGCGGCTGGCAAGACATAATTGTTACGCCCAAGTCGAAAAGTCATAGCTCTTATGGCGTATTTGTTTTCAGGGTTCCCGCCTTAGGTGTATGAATGGGGAAAGTGATCTCCTTTCGGGACGCAGCGCCTGCGGGGGGCTGAAAAAGCCGGTCTGATACCGAGTCGCACCCCCGGAAGCCCCTCCTCGCCCCTCTTCGCACCCCTTCACCCCGTGCGACGGCCCGCCGGTGATCCGGCGGCGGACCGGATATGAAAAAAGTGCTCCCGGGTGGGGGAGCACCTTTTCGGCAGCCGAAATCCGGAAGGGATTATCCCTTGGCGCTGGCAATCTGTTCGGCGGTTTTCACCAGAACCTCAGCCTGCTTGATCGAGGCGATGTCGATCAGCTTGCCATCGAGCGTCACCGCGCCCAGACCGTTTTTCTTGGCGTCTTCCATCGCCACCAGAATGGCGCGGGCGGTGGCGAGGGCCTTTTCCGACGGGCTGAACACTTCGTTGGCGATATCCACCTGACTGGGGTGGATCGCCCACTTGCCTTCGCAGCCGAGGATGGCGGCGCGCAGTGCCTGCGCCCGGTAGCCATCGGCGTCCTTGATATCGCCGAAGGGGCCGTCGATGGCGCGCAGGCCGTTGGCGCGGGCTGCCACCACCATGCGGGCGATGGCATAATGCCACATATCGCCCCAGTGGCGTTCCCGCACGCCGTTGGCATCGGCATCGGTCAGCACCACGTAATCCGGGTTCGGGCCCCCGATGTTGGTGGTGCGGGCCTTGGTGGAGGCGGCATAGTCGGCGACACCGAAGTGCAGGGACTCATTGCGCTTCGAGGCGGCGGCGATTTCGTGGACGTTCTGCATCCCCAGCGCGGTTTCGATGATCATCTCGAAGCCGACCCGCTTTTTGTAGCCTTTGGCGGCTTCAATCTGGGTGCACAGCATGTCGATGGCATAGATATCGGCGGCGGTCCCGGCCTTCGGGATCATGATCAGGTCGATCCTGTCCCCGGCCTGCTCCATGATGTCGACGACATCGCGGTAGCAATAGTGGGTGTCCAGACCGTTGATGCGGATGCTGACGGTCTTGCCCGACCAGTCAAGGTCATGCAGGGCCTGAATAATGTTTTTGCGGGCCTGTTCCTTCTGGTCCGGTGCCACGGCATCTTCCAGATCGAGGAACACTATGTCGGCATTGCCCTGCGCCGCCTTCTCCAGAAAGCGGGTGTTGGAGCCGGGAACGGCCTGTTCCGACCGGTTCAGGCGGGCCGGGGCGGGCTCGACAACGGTAAAGCTCATGAACGATCTCCCTCAGGTGTTTGGGCCGCGCCGGAGGCGGCGGCCGGTTGTCCGGTGCGTCAGGGAACAGGTGTGGCCGGGGAACGCCGTGGTCTTGGCCGGACCGTCAGCAGGCCAGTGTCCTGTCCGGTTCAGGAAAAGCTTGAGTAACAAAAGTTCAGGGATGAACCTTTGTCCGAAATTTTGTTGAAGTCAACCAAGACCATGGTGCGCTGCACGCAAACCGGTGGCAAGGCGGTCAAAATCCGGTTCAGCATCGGCGGTGATCAGGCCGTGGCGGATCCCGAAGTCAATCAGCACCAGCGCAACATTGAATTTGAAGGCGTCGCTGTCCCGCACGGTGTCCAGCACCTGCTCCACCGGCATCAGGGTGAAGCCGGTCACCTCGCCGTCGGTGTTGACCGGGGTGAACCCGGCAGGCATGTCGAGATCGAAGACATAGAGGGTGTCATTCTTCACCCCCCAGCGGTCGGCCATGGAATAGGTGATGACGCTGGTGCTGCGGGCGGTGCGGGTCAGGGCGGCAGGCAATCCGGCCTCTTCCTCGCCTTCCTTTACCAGATTGTCGGCAAGGGTCAGGTGGGCGGGCTGCCCGCCCGCGACCAGATTGTCCAGCTTGCCGGGGGCCACGGCCTTGTCGAGGGCGCGGGTGCCGATCCACAGGGCCAGACCGCAGGAGCCGGGGGCGGCGTCCGGCAGGCGGACAACACCGTTGAGGTGGACGCCAAAGGCCCGGATGCCGAACACCGAGGTGACGCCCCGGTCCATCCGCATCAGGTCCGGGCTGCTCCAGCGGGCCCGTACCGGGAACAGTTCGCCCCGCAGGCGGGGGCCTTCCCCGTTGGCATGCAGGCTGCGCATGACGGCGGAGACTGCCTCGGTCCGCTCCTCCGGGTCTGTCAGTCGGGGGGACAGGCTGACGGACCGGGCGGTGATGTCAAAGACATCCGGGGCGGTCCTCAGCCGGGCGGCCATGTCTTCCCGGACCCAGCCGATCTGCTGACCGCCGATCAGAAAGGGACGGAACCCTTCCGGCGTCCACGCGTTGCAGAAGCGGATATGATCGAGAAAAGCCATGGCAGAGGGGTTCCGGGACGGTCAATGAGAGCAGGGTGGGGCAAGGGTGGGCAGTGTGGCATGTCCGGCCGGATCGGAAAAGGGGAGCGGCAGGTTCCCCGGTGGCCCGGCCTGTGCCGCGCGGTCGAGGAAAAGGTGACAAACCTGCTGTAAATGCGCAGAATACCGGGCAGTGTTCAGGGCTGGTCCCTCAGCAGTTTTTCACGAGTCTGTGGTCATGTTCCGCTGGCCGCCCCGGATCGGGGATGGTATCCGGGGGGCCTGTCCGATCCCCGCCGCTTCCGGGAGCCGTTTGATGATTGGCGTGATGATCCTGTTCACCCTGGCCGGTGCCGTCAGCTCGATCTGGCTGGGCACGGTCGCCCTGTATATCAGCAGCACCATGGGGTGGGAGGGGTTGCTGACCCTGCCCCCGACCGAGCTTGCGCTGTATCTGGCGGCGACCTTCGGCCCCCTTGGGGCCCTGTGGCTGGTCATCGGTTTTTTCTATATCGCCTCGCAGGGGCAGCGGCAGGAGCAGGTGTTGCAGACGCTGGCCTCGCAGGCGCGCCGCAATGCGGAGCAGACCGAGGCTCAGGTCCGGACCCTGATCGAGATGCAGGCCGAAAGCCGCCGCCGCAGCATGCTGGGCGGGATGGACCTGGTGATCAAGGACATGAACGGTCAGGCCGCCCTGCTGGCAGAACGGCTGGGGATGGTTTCGGAACCGGAGGCCGATGGCCTGTGGGCGCGGACGGTGTCGGGGGATCTGTGGGCGTTTTCCCATGCCTTCCTGATCCGGGCGGCCGCCTATCCTGATTTCGCCGATATGCTGGCGGAGCGTCTGGCCGGAGACATGGTCTGTTCCGGGGCGTTGCAGACCTTCCTGCGCCGGTATGACCAGCTGTCGGAAGGCTTCCGCGAGAACGAGGCGGACCGGCTGATGCGGCAGGTGCTGGAAGACGGTCCGCTGGCCCGCCTGCAGGTGCTGTTCGCCGATGTCAATTCCCGGGCGGTCCGCCTGCGGATGGACTGGGCAGCCGCAACCGGCGTGTGGACGGAGCCGGAACCGGTGGTGAAGGCCGATCAGGCAGAGGTCTATCCGGTGCCGGAATTCCATCCGCCTGCCGGGACCGTCGCCCGGACCCCGGGCCGGGAGAGCGGGGATGCCCCGCAGCCGGAGCCGGTTCCGCTGTCAGCTGAAAGTGCCCAGCTGTCCGCCGGGGTTGCCGCCATTGCCGCCGCCGCTGCCGGACTGGCCGTGGACCGGGCGGGGACCGATCTGCCGGATGTGCCGGATGGGTTTGGCGATGAGAATCAGGGGGCTGCCCATGCCGCGCCGGATCAGCGCGGGCCGGAGGATACGGCCCGGGATCTGCTGCGTCAGTTCCGCCAGAAGGATGACGGGGGGACCCCGTCAGGGGATGCCGCACCGGCTGGGATCACCGAGCCTGATCTGCCCCCGGCGGAAGAGGCGGCGGCACCGTTGCAGACCTCCATGTCACGGCTTAATGATGCGCTGCGCCGTCTGAGCAGTGATCCGGCCGGAGAGGGGGCTTCTGCCGCCCGCCCGGCAGCACAGGGCGATCTGCTGAGCACCCTGCCGGATCCGTCGGCAGAGGCTGCGCGTGGAGATGAACCGGCGTCTAAATCCTGATGCGGTCGCGAAATCCGGATCAGTATGTGCCTCCGTCGTCGTCGTCGGGCGACTGGCGGACCATCAGCCGCATGTTTCCCTATCTGTGGCCGCAGGACTCTGCGGCCCTGCGGCTGCGGGTGGTGATTTCAGTGCTGATGCTGGTGGCGGGGAAGCTCGTCACCGTTTCGGTGCCGTGGTTTTACAAACAGGCGGTGGATGCCCTGTCCCTGCGGCCGGAAGCCGGGGTGGCGCTGGCGGTTCCGTTCGGCCTGCTGATTGCCTATGGGGCGGCCCGGCTGGGGCAGCAGGCGTTCACCGAGTTTCAGGATCTGGTGTTTTCCCGGGTGGTGGAACGGGCGGTGCGGACGCTGGGGCTGAAGACCTTCCGGCATCTGCACCGGCTGTCGCTGCGCTTTCATCTGGACCGTCAGACCGGCGGCCTGTCACGGGTGATTGAACGCGGGACCCGGGGCATGGAGCTGCTGCTGCGGCTGGTGCTGTTCCGGGCCGGAACCTCGGCGCTGGAGCTGCTGTTCGTCTGCTCGATTCTGTGGTCCCTGTTTGACTGGCGCTTTGCCGCCGTCACCGCCGGAACCATCGGCGGTTATGCCCTGTTCACCATGATGGTGACGGAATGGCGGCTGGGCTTCCGCCGGGTGATGAACCAGACCGATGCCGAGGCCAGCACCAAGGCCATCGACAGTCTGCTGAACTATGAAACCGTCAAATACTTTGGGAACGAGCGGCACGAGGCCGACCGCTACGATACCGCTTTGCAGGGGTATGAGCAGGCGGCCCTGCGCTCGAAGGCATCGCTGGTGTTCCTGAATCTTGGTCAGGGGGCGATCATCGCCGTCGGTCTGGTGCTGATCATGGCAATGGCGGCGGTTGAGGTGCAGGGCGGGGGCATGACCGTCGGCGACTTTGTGATGGTCAACGGCTATCTGATTCAGCTGGCGGCGCCGCTGGGATTCCTCGGGGTGGTGTACCGCGAGATCAAGCAGGCGGTGACCGATATGCAGGCGATGTTTGCCCTGCTGGATCAGGTGCCGGAAGTGGCCGACCGGGGGGATGCGCTGCCGCTGGCGGTCTCCGGCGGTGCGGTGCGGTTTGAGGGGGTCGGGTTCCATTATGCGCCGGAGCGGCCGATTCTGACCGATATCAGTTTCGAGATCCCGGCCGGAACCCGTACGGCGATTGTCGGGGCCTCAGGGGCCGGGAAGTCGACGCTGACCCGGCTGCTGTTCCGGTTCTATGATGTGACCGCAGGGCGGATCCTGATCGACGGTCAGGATATCCGGGGCGTGACGCAGGACAGCCTGCGGGCCGCAATCGGCGTGGTGCCGCAGGATACGGTGCTGTTTAACGACACCATTGCCTATAACATCGCCTATGGCCGTCCCGGATCCTCGCGGGACGATGTGGAGCAGGCCGCCCGTCTCGCCGCCTTGCATGATTTCGTCATGGCGCTGCCGCAGGGCTATGACACGGTGGTCGGAGAACGGGGCCTGAAACTGTCGGGTGGCGAGAAGCAGCGGGTGGCGATTGCCCGGACCCTGCTGAAGGCCCCGCCGCTGCTGATCCTCGACGAGGCGACCAGTGCGCTGGACACCCGGACGGAACAGGGGATTCAGGGGGCGCTGGCACAGGTGGCGCGCAACCGGACAACGCTGGTGATCGCGCACCGCCTCTCCACCGTGGTCGATGCCGACTCCATCCTTGTGCTGGATCAGGGGCGGATCGCTGAACGGGGAACCCATACTGACCTGCTGGCGGCCGGTGGCCTCTATGCGGCGATGTGGCAGCGGCAGCATACGGATACCCCGGACGGGGAGGACGGATCACAACACTCTTTGGTGGCGGGCGCTGCGGTTCCGTAATAAAAGCACCGCCAAAGTGGCTGATGTTAACGTCCTTTCAATTCCCTGTGATACACTCTTTCCCAGTTGCAGATCGACTTCTCCGGTCGTCATCATTCAGAACGGACGGTGATCACGCTGTCTGTTCGCCGGATAAATTGATCCTCAGGAGTTAGGTCAGTGGGATTGCTCAAAGACGCGTTCGGGCGGCTGTTTGGGGCGACCCCGGCGGCATCCGGGGCGAAAACGGCACCCGGAGAAAAGGCCCCTGCTGAAGGACGCGGGGGAAAAGAACGCGTTAAAACCGGAGCGGTGGCCAAAAAAGGTGCAAAAGCCGATCCGGGGAAAAAAAGAAAAACACCTGCTCCTGCGGACGGTTCTTCCGCGCGGGAGAAGGCCTTGGCGCAGGTCCGCGCCGCACAGGGGACGGTGGTGACGGAAGACCGGGCGGAGCTGATCCGACAGGCGATGAAAATCCGCAAGGCCAAGCAACAGATTCTGGCCGATCTGTCGGATGACCAGCGGGCCAGACTGGCGGCCCTGGCGATCCGTGGGCTGCTGAATGAAGGGCGTGATGAGCCGAAAAATTGAAGGTAAGACCGTCTGAGAAGCCTCAGTAAAAGAGGACATAAAATTTAAGAAGTATTTTTGGGCCATGTCCGGCCCTTTGGATGCAGGGACCGGACATGTTGGATACGGCAGGATAAATCCGTCAGCTTCTCTGTGCCGACACACCGGGCAGACCGGTGGTGATCTGGGGCAGCATGCTTCCGGGGGGGAGCAGGCCGGGGCTGATGAACGGGAAAAGGCTGGAGAGTCCAGCCGGGTGAATGGAAAAGATGGGCAAGACACCGCAGACTGAAGTCTATCTGCTGAGGCAGGAACTGTTCGGACTGTTCCAGCATATTCAGCGTATGCGTGCGGAGATCGCTTCGATCCGTCGTCCGGGGGCGGTGGGGGAAGAAGATCACTTCACGCAGATGAGCGACGAGCTGGATGCCATCGTGCATGCCACCGAGGAAGCGACCGACACCATCATGTCGTCGGTCGAGGAAATGGAAGGCATGCTGACGGATGTCCGGGGCATGGTCGCGGATAATCCCGAAGCGGTGGCCATGATTGACCGGGTGCCGCTGCTGACCGGGGCGATTTTTGAAGCCTGTTCCTTTCAGGATATCACCGGGCAGCGCATCAACAAGGTTGTGAAGTCCCTGCAATTTATTGAGCAGCGGGTGAACTCCCTCATCAATATGTGGGGACCGGAAATGCTGGCGGAAACCCAGCCGGTCGGCAGCGGCTCCAAAGATGAATATCAGAAGTATCTGAACGGTCCGCAGCTGGCCGGCCGGGGTGTCTCCCAGTCTGACGTGGATGCCATCCTCGGGACGATGGGCGGCGGGGCTGCCCCGGCATCGGGGAGTCAGGCGTCGATTGATGCCCTTTTTGATACTCCGGCTCCGGCCCCGGTGGCAGCGCCTGCACCCGCCCCGGCCCCTGCACCGAAACCGGCTCCTGCTCCTGTTGCCAAGGCGGCCCCGGCCCCGGCCCCGGCCCCGGCCCCGAAGCCAGCCCCGGCGAAACCCGCTCCGGCCGCAGCCAAGCCTGCGGCTCCTGCTGCCCCTGCGGCGGATGAGCCCCCGGCTTTGGGGCAGGATGATATCGATAAGCTGTTTGGCTGAGTCCGTGTAGAGCGACCGGTCTCTGGGCTGGCTCCGGGGTCTGCGGGCAGGTCAGTGCGGGTGTTGCCCAATCCGGTTTTTTGTGTTGCGTGGGGCGGAAGGTTCGGGACCTTCCGCCCTTTTCTTATCGGCCTCTGCTGACCGCTTTCAGTGCCCTGCAAAAAAGGCCGCCGTTGTTTCGGGCGGCTTTTTGGGGATCGGTCTGATCAGGATTCGGAGCGCTGGCCATGGCGGGGGCGCCCGGTCAGCGATTTGGTGGTGCTGGCCACGGCGGCTGCCGCAGGCAACGTGACGGTGAAGCAGGCCCCCAGAACAGTGCCATCCTCGTTCAGGCGGTTTCTGGCCCGGATGCTGCCGCCATGGTTTTCCACAATCTGCCGGGAAATCGACAGCCCGAGGCCGGAGTGGGCACCAAACTTCTCGGTGCTGGGGCGTTCGCTGTAAAACCGGTCAAAGATGGCTTCTTCCTTGCCGGGGGGCAGGCCGGGCCCGCAGTCTTCCACTGTCAGGATGACGGTGTCGTTGCTGCGCGCCGCGCTCAGGCGGATCGATCCCGGATCGGGGCTGAAGGAAATGGCATTGCCGATCAGGTTGCGCAGCACCTGCACCAGCCGGTCCGGCATCCCCCGGATAATCAGCGGCTGGCCATCCTGCGGCAGGGACAGCACCAGCGGCCCCGGCGGCGGAACGTCTGCCTCCGGATCAGGTTCGTCCTCGGGATCCGGGACGGCAGAGGCATAGATATCCGCAAGTGTTTCCAGCAGGGGCCGCAGGTCAACGTCGGCGGCTTCAGAGCGCGACAGTTCGGCATCCAGCCGCGAGGCGTCAGAAATATCCGAGATCAGCCGGTCAAGGCGGCCGACGTCGTCCTGCACGATGGTCAGCAGGCGCTGCTGCTTGTCCGGATCCTTCAGGCGGGTGACGGTCTCGACGGCACTGCGGATGGAGGTCAGCGGATTTTTGATTTCGTGGGCAACATCGGCGGCAAACCGTTCGATGGCGTCCATCCGCTGCCACAGGGCCTGCGTCATATCGCGCAGACTGGTGGACAGGTCGCCGATTTCGTCATTGCGGTATGACAGATCCGGAATGGTCGTCTGCTGTCCCCGCCGCTGCCGGACCCGCACGGCGGCCAGAGCCAGCAGGCTGACCGGGCGGGCAATGGCGCGGGCCAGATAGATCGAGAGCAGGGTGGTGACCGCCAGCGTGCCGATAAAAAGCCGCAGGATGGTCATGCGGACTTCGAACAGGCTTTCGGTCACGCTGTCATCGTTGCGGGACACCATGATGGCCCCGACCACCTGTTTGTAGAAGCTGACCGGAACGGCGGCGCTCAGCATCCGGGCGTCCCCGTTCAGGCGGCGCAGGGCGGTGGCGGGCATCCCGGCATCCAGCGCCAGCGCCACTTCTTCGTAATCCCCGGCCGCCTGATCCAGACGTTCGTGATACTGCGGCAGCGGGGCGTGGTTAAGCCGCCGGGCCGCCCAGACGTAGGCATCCCGCAGATCGTGCATCATCGACGGTGTGCTGGGCGGGGCCAGATCCTCCACCTGCACGGCACCGCCGGGGCCGGTCAGGCGGCGGCTGTCAGCGACCAGCAGGCCGTTGGTGTCAAACAGGCGCACCCGGATTCCGGCCAGTTCTGACAGGCGGCGGACCATGCTCTGGGCGGGTTCCGGTTTCAGGGTGTGGTGCGGAATCGGCAGGTTGGAGTTCTGGAGTTCCGCCAGATCGGCGGAGACCGCGCCTTCCCCGACCGCCGCGGCGATCAGCTCGCCCTGCACCCGCAGCGCCTCGGTTTCCGTCGACAGCAGCGCCTGCTCATATTCATCCAGATACAGCAGGCCGACCAGCAGCAGCAGCGGGGCGATCAGGTTGACCGCCAGAATCCGGCGGGTCAGCGGGGACAGCAGGGGGGTGCGCGCCGGTCTGTTCCGGCGGGAGGAGGGCGGCGTGTCCGGGTGATCCATGCCGGAACCATGTCTGGAGTCCATGACCGTCTGTCCTGATCCGGCGGTCAGGCGTCCTTATACCGGTATCCGAGACCGTAGAGGGTCTCGATGGCATTGAAGTCCGAATCGGTGTCGCGCAGCTTTTTGCGCAGGCGCTTGATGTGGCTGTCGATGGTGCGGTCATCGACGTAGATGTGTTCGCCATAGGCGATGTCGATCAGCTGGTCACGGCTTTTTACGTGTCCCGGGCGCTGGGCCAGCCCTTGCAGAATCAGGAATTCGGTGACGGTCAGGTCCACGGTCTGGCCCTTCCACTGCACGTGGTGGCGGGCGGGGTCCAGCACCAGATCACCCCGGATCAGCGCAGTTTCCGACAACGCCGCCGGGGTGGTGGTGTCAGCCTGCCGGGCCTCCAGCCGCCGCAGCAGGGTGCGGATCCGTTCCAGCAGCAGGCGCTGGGAGAACGGCTTACGGATATAGTCATCGGCCCCCATCCGCAGGCCGAGCACCTCGTCCACCTCGTCATCCTTCGAGGTCAGGAAGATCACCGGCAGATCGGAGGTCTTGCGCAGGTGCTGCAACAGTTCCATCCCGTCCATGCGGGGCATCTTGATGTCGAGGATCGCCATGTCCGGCGGGTCCTGGGTCAGCCCGCGCAGGGCTTCCGAGCCATCGTGGTAGCACCGCACGGTGTAGCCTTCGCTTTCCAGCAGCAGGGAGACCGAGGCGATGATGTTGCGGTCGTCATCGACCAGCGCAATGGTATGGCTCACCGGAATGCTCCAGATAACAGAAACAGGTCAGGTCATGCACCGCACCGGCCATGGGGCGGAAACGCAACCGGTTTTACCTTAGACTAACCTTCTTTGTGGCAAAAGTGGGGTACCGTCGCGCAGGGTGCAGTCCCCTGTGGGGCGGACTGTCACCCGCTGCGGGAATTGACCGTGGCAAACCGTGCGCCACAGGCGACAAAAGCGGTTTACCGGCTGCTGTCAGCGGGGCAAGATAACGCGGTCATGTTGTGGGGGGCGGCCTTGCCTGAGAGTTTTGATACCTACGTCCGGCGCTTTACGGACTTTTATGTCTCCTTGACCGAGGTGTATCCGGACGAATTCGCTCCCGGGGCCCGGCAGCGGATCGGGTCGACCTTCAAGGTTCCCGGTGCCGGCGGCCTGGATGCGCAGACATTTTACATGCGTCATGTGCTGGAGCTGGTGTTCGCCGACCCGGCGGTGATCGGTGACCTGATCACGCTGGCCCGCTATGCCTTCCGGGGCAAACCGGCACCGAGCGATGCGGTGGTGCGGGTGCAGGCCGCCAATGTGATGGAAACCCTCTACGCCGCCACCGAGGCCGCCAGCACGCTGACCGGGGGCATCGGGTACTGGGATGAGGGGACGGACCTGTTCGCCAATATCCTGACCAACACCGACTGTGCGCTACAGATGGCCGGTCTGTATGACCATGCCCGCCTGCGGGGGGAGCGGGGGACGGCAAAAACCGCCACCACGATGGATCAGTCCTCGATCGATGCCCTGTTCGGATAACCGGGGCAGGCTTCGGCCTTGCCCGCGGCGGGGTCGTCGGGGTATGTACGGCTCCGGCCTGTCCGTGTTCAGCCGGTATTCAGTCGGCGGGCGGTAAGGGCGGAGTGGGCCGCCGCCCGCAGAAACGGAAGGCGGCGAGCGCCATTACAGGAGACTGTCGCGTGTTGACTCTGCGTCGTATGATTGCCGGTATCGCTTTTTCGGCCGCTGCCACCGTCGTTGCCGCCGGTGTGACGGCCGGGGCCGTCAGCCTTGCCGCCGCCCCGGCTCTGGCCGCCCAGAAGGATGTGACCCTGCCCGCCGGATACCCGGAACGGGTGCTGGGCAAGGCCGATGCGCCGGTGACGATCTATGAATATTCGTCGCTGACCTGCCCGCACTGCGCGGCCTTCCATAAGGAAACCCTGCCGAAGATCAAGGAAGCCTACATCGATACCGGCAAGGTCAAGCTGGTGATGCGGGACTTTCCGCTGGATCAGGTGGCGCTGGGCGGCGCCCTGATGGCCCGCTGCGCGCCGGAGCCGATGTATTTCCGCCTGCTGGAAGTGCTGTTCGCCAACCAGCAGACCTGGGCCCGGGCCAACAATCCGCTGGACGGGATGAAGCAGTATGGCCGTCTGTCCGGGATGTCGGACGACACCCTGAACGCCTGCTTCAAGAATGAGGCCCTGTTCAAGCAGATTCAGGATGTTCAGGCTGCGGCGCAGCAGACCTTCCAGATCCAGTCCACTCCGTCGTTTGTGATCGATGGCCAGCTTTACGCCGGCAGCCGTGATTTTGCGGCTTTCTCGAAGATCATCGACGGTCTGCTGCCGAAGTAAGCCGGTACCGGACCGCTCCGCCCCGTGATCCACTTTGCCAAACTGCGTCTTGCCGGGTTCAAGAGTTTCGTCGATTCGACGGAGCTGATGATTGAGCCCGGCATGACCGGCGTTGTCGGGCCGAACGGGTGCGGAAAGTCCAATCTGGTCGAGGCCCTGCGCTGGGCCATGGGCGAAACCTCCGCCAAGCAGATGCGTGGCGGGGAAATGGACGACATGATCTTTGGCGGCACGTCGCACCGCCCCGCCCGCAATATGGCAGAAGTGACCATCTGCCTAGATAACAGTGCCCGGCAGGCGCCGGGCCTGTTCAATATCGCCGATGAACTGGAAATCACCCGCCGCATTGAGCGGGGCGACGGCTCCTCGTACCGCCTGAACGGTAAGGAGGTCCGTGCCCGCGACGTGCAGGTGCTGTTCGCGGATCTCGCCACCGGGGCCCGCTCCACCGCCATGGTGTCGCAGGGCCGGGTGGGGACCCTGATTAACGCCAAGCCGTCTCAGCGCCGCTCCCTGCTGGAAGAGGCTGCCGGGATCGGCGGGCTTTATACCCGCCGCCATGAGGCGGAGAACCGCCTGAAGGCGGCAGAGGCCAATCTGCTGCGGCTGGAAGATGTTCTGGCGGCCCTCGACAGTCAGCTGACCTCGCTGCGGCGGCAGGTGAAACAGGCACAGCGCTACCGTCTGCTGTCGGAAGGGATCCGCCGGGCTGAGGCGGCGTTGCTGTACCGCCGCTGGGTGCGGGCGGTGCAGGCCCTTCAGGATGCCGATTCGGACAGCCGCAGGGTTCTGGTTGATGTCGCGGCGCTGGAAGAGAACGCCAGTGCCGCCCAGCGGCAGGCTGAGGCCATTGCCGAAACCCTGTCCCCCCTGCGGGAGGCCGCCGCCGCCGCCGGGGCGCGTCTGCAACGGCTGCGTCTGGCGCAGGAGCAGCTGGGGGCGGAAGAGCGCCGGGTGCAGGACGCCCGGGTGCAGCTGGATCAGCGGCTGCGCCAGCTGGCGGAAGACCGCCTGCGGGAACAGGCCCGGAGCGATGACGCCGGAGGGACGGTTGAGCGTCTGCGGGCAGAGCTGGACGATCTGGCGATCGCGGCGGACGGGGAAGAGGAAATTGAGGCCGCCGCTGCGGAGCGGGTGGCGATGCTGGCGGCGGGCGTCGAGGGGCTGGATGCCGAGGCCTCCGGCCTGACGGCGCAGGTTGCCGCCCGCGAGGCCGAGCGGGCGGCCCTGCTGCGGCAGATTGATGAAGGGCGGGTCCGGCTGGAGCGCCTGCGTCTGCGCCTACAGGATCTTGATGACGCGGAAGCGGCCCTGCTCGCCGAGGACAGCGATACCGAGGCACTGGCTGAGGCCGAGATGCAGCAGGAGCAGGCTGCCGAGGCGGTGGAACAGGCCCGGGATACACTGGAACGGGCCGAGGCGGATCAGGATGCTGCCCGGCGGACCCTGACGCAGGCGCGGGACCGCCAGCAGCAGGTCAGCGCCCGCCATGCCCGCCTGAAGGCGGAGGTGCAGGGGCTGGCGGCGGCGATCACCGGCCCGGCCGGGAAGGGGGAAACCCTGCCGCCGGTGCTGGATGCGATGCAGGTCGAGGCGGGCTATGAGCAGGCCCTCGGCGCGGCGCTGGGCGAGGACCTGAGTGCACCGGCCGAGGGCCCGGCCCCCCGCCAGTGGCTGGAGGCCGGGCGTCGTCTTGACGGTTTGCCGGATCTGCCGGAGGAGGCCGAGCCGCTGGCCGATTATGTGCAGGGGCCGGAGGCGCTGCGCCGCCGCCTGAGCCAGATCGGCGTGGTGTTTTCCGCCGAACGCGGGCAGGCTCTGCTGCCGACCCTGAAGCCGGGACAGCGTCTGGTGACGCCGGAAGGCGACCTGTGGCGCTGGGATGGGTTTATCCAGCGGGCGGGTGCCCCCTCGGCGGCGGCCCTGCGCCTGCAACACCGGAACCGCCTGCAAGACCTGCGGGGCGAGCTGGAGCTGGAAGCGGCCGATCTGACCGAGGCCGATGCTGCGGTTGCTACGGCACAGGAACAGTCGGTGGAGGCGGAGAACCGCCTTCAGCGTGCCCGGGCTGCGGTGCGGGAAGCGGATGCCGCCCTGACGGCGGCCCGGAAGCATCATGCCGAGCAGGTCCGCCGGGCGGCGGCGCAGGCATCCCGCCGGGAAGCCCTGCGCAGTCAGCGTCAGGCGGCGGAGGCGGATCATCTGGCGGCCCGCAGTGACCATGAAGCGGTCCTGACTGCGGTGGAGCGTCTGGAAGATCAGGCGGGGCTGCGGGCGCGGGCCGAAGAGGTGCGGCTGCGCCTGACGGAACAGCGGCAGTGGCTGGCCGAGGCGCAGGCGACATTGGACCGGGCCCGGCGCGACAGCGCGGACCGCCACCGCCGCAGAGAGGTGATTCTGAAAGATCTGGCGGACTGGGACCGCCGCGCCGTCGAATCGGCTTCATTGCTGGCCGATTTCGACCGCCGCCAGCAGACGCTGGAAGAGGAACGGCAGGATCTGGAAGAGCAGCCGCTGATTCTGGAGGAGCAGCGTTTTACGCTGATGGCTCAGGAAGAGGCGGCGGCGGAGGCGGCACAGGACAGCGCTGACCGGCTGGCCGAGGCCGAATCTGCGGCGCGTGAGGCGGACCGTGCGGCCCGCGAGGCGGCCACTGCCGCCGCCGCCGCCCGGGAAGCCCGGATCCGTGCTGAGGCTCAGCTTGATCAGGGGCGGCAGCAGGTGGAGCAGGCGGCCACGGCCCTGACGGAACGACTCGGTGTGACTCCGGCGGAGGCCCATGCGCTGGCCGAGGCCGTTCCGGCCGACGGGGACGGTGCTCCGTTGCCGGAGGCCCTGTCTGAGCTGGAGACCCTGCTGGCCCGCCTGACCCGGGACCGCGAGGCGATGGGGCCGGTCAACCTGCGGGCTGAGCAGGAGACGGCGGAGCTGGACACGCAGATGGCCTCGCTGGTGGCCGAGCGGGACGATCTGGTCGCCGCCATCGGGCGGCTGCGGCAGGGGATTAACGAGCTGAACCGCGAAGGGCGGCAGCGGTTGCTGGCATCGTTTGAACAGGTGGATGTGCATTTCCGCCGTCTGTTTACCCGTCTGTTCGGGGGCGGGCGGGCGCATCTGGCCCTGACGGAAAGTGATGATCCGCTGGAGGCCGGGCTGGAGATTTATGCCTCGCCGCCGGGCAAGCGCCTTCAGATTCTGTCCCTGCTGTCCGGGGGGGAACAGGCGATGACGGCGCTGGCGCTGCTGTTCGCGGTGTTTCTGGTCAATCCGGCCCCGATCTGCGTGCTCGACGAAGTGGATGCCCCGCTGGACGATGCCAACGTCGACCGTTTCTGTACCATGCTGGATGAACTGACCCGCAGCAATGTCTCGGGGACCCGGTTTCTTGTGGTGACTCACCACCGGATGACCATGGCCCGGATGGACCGGCTGTATGGTGTCACCATGCAGGAACGGGGGGTCTCCAAGCTGGTTTCCGTTGACCTGAGAGAGGCTGAGGCCCTGCGCGAGGTAGGATAAACTGCCCGTGCGGGTAGGTATTTCTTTGCCGGGACGGGCTTTGATGTGGCTTATCCTATTGAAATAAAAAAGAAATCACATCCTTTGACGGTTGCCCGGGCGGGCTTTTCGCGCTTGACAGTGCAGTGAGCAAAACGTATGGTGCGCCCGATTTTTCAGCGAGCCCGCTGAAGTCTGACAGGGGATGGAAACGGCGTTTTTTCCATGGATAACGACCGCAAAAACTCCTCTGACCTCTCGGAGATCGATGCCCGCCTGCGCGCTGCCCGCAGTGCCGCGGGGATGGATCAGCCCGAAACGGTGCGCAACCGGCCGGAAAACATGTCCGGCCTTGGTCTTGCCACCCGCATCGGGGTCGAGATGGTGACCACCACGCTGGTGGGGACGGCGCTGGGCTGGGCTGCCGATGATTGGCTGGGGACCCGTCCGTGGCTGATGATCGTGATGATGATACTCGGCGCGACGGCAGGCGTGATGAACGTCTACCGGGTGGTCAAGGGTCTGGACGACAGTGTCGGTCTCGGGCAGGCCATCGAGCGCAAACGCCGCCGCGAGCAGGATGCCGGTGGTGGCGAGGAATAACGGGCCGGTCCGGTTTTCCGGATCCGTCTGATTTTAAACGGTCCGTCCGTAACGCAGGCTCCGGCCTGACGATGCGGGCGGTCCTTGGTTAAGTGGCGTGCCCTGCGGGTGCGCCCGGAAGGGGCCCCGGGGCATACAGGCCGGGCGGCGGATGCCGTCTCTGGCTGGCCGTGCAGCGGGGCATAACGGAAGAGGAAGAACGGTGGCCAGTCCAGTCGAGCAGTTCGCGGTAAAGCCGATCATACCGGTGGCCCACGAGGGTGGCGCTCTGCCCTTCTACGCCTTCACCAACTCCTCTGCGGCGATGGTCGCGGCGGTGCTTGTCGCCACGGTTTTCTTCTGGCTCGCCACCCGCAAGCGGGCGGTGGTGCCGGGCCGCTGGCAGGCTGTCGGTGAAGTCCTGTTTGATTTTATCGCCAATATGATCCGCGATAACGTCGGCAAGGAAGGCATGAAGTATTTCCCCTTCGTGTTCACCCTGTTCGTGTTCGTTTTCATCGGCAACATGCTCGGTATGCTGCCGTACTCCTTCACCTTTACCAGCCATATCGCGGTGACCGCGGCGATGGCGGTGGTGATTTTCCTGGGTGTGACCATCATCGGCTTTGCCCGTCATGGGTTCCACTACCTGCACATGTTTTTCCCGCATGGGGCGCCGCTGGCGACGGCTCCGATCCTGATCCCGATCGAGCTGATTTCTTACCTGTCCCGTCCGTTCAGCCTGTCCGTCCGTCTGTTTGCGAACATGACCGTCGGCCACATCATGCTGAAGGTTCTGGCCGGGTTCGTGGTGTCCCTCGGCGTTGTCGGCGGTATCGTGCCGTTCGCCGTGGTGTCCGGCATCACCGTTCTGGAGTTCTTCATCGGGGCGCTCCAGGCGTATGTGTTCACCATCCTGACCTGTATTTACCTGAACGACGCCATCAACATGCACTGATCCCCGGAATGTCCGGGACAGTGAGGTGTCGGTTTCAAAGTAATCCTTAGTTCTCAACGGTTCTTTTTCACCAGAGGAAGAGAAA
The DNA here is from genome assembly GCF_014205675.1 of Novispirillum itersonii. Classification (GTDB taxonomy): domain Bacteria; phylum Pseudomonadota; class Alphaproteobacteria; order Rhodospirillales; family Rhodospirillaceae; genus Novispirillum; species Novispirillum itersonii_A. The sequence goes on along the minus strand of NZ_JACIIX010000001.1, from coordinate 513,232 downwards.
AATGGAAGCTGCTGCTGCGAAGATGATTGGTGCTGGTCTGGCCGCCATCGGGATGATCGGCTCGGGTATCGGCGTGGGCAACATCTGGTCCTCCCTGATCGCCACCGTCGGCCGTAACCCGGCTGCGAAGAGCAGCGTCGAACTGTATGGCTGGATCGGCTTCGCCGTGACCGAAGCTATCGCGCTGTTCGCTCTGGTCGTCGCCCTGATCCTGCTGTTCGCGGCCTAATCGCCGTCGATCCGCTGACTTGACTGGCCGCAGGAATGCCCTTCGGGGTATCTCTGCGGCCAGGTAAGTTCCTGAAAGGGGTGCAGGGGGACGCGTCTCCCTGTAACTGTTCCAGAACACAGCGATTCCAGTCGGCATCCGCCGAACGGGACACGCCGGTCCTGCCTGTCTGTCTTTCCCGGTGAATCAGATGATTCGTCAGGACAGGAGAGAAACAGGACATCCGGTTCTGGCCCCGACGCGACTAGCCGTGGAGCCCGGAGCCCATGCCTCAGTTCGATCCTACCACTTTCGCGTCCCAGCTGTTCTGGCTGGCCGTGACCTTCGTGCTGCTGTTCATCGTGGTGTCGCGCTTCGCGATCCCGCGTCTGGGCGAAGTGCTCGAGCAGCGCCAGAAACTGATCGCGGACGATCTCGACCGCGCTCACCAGCTTAAGGCCGAGACCGAGGAGGCGATCCGCTCCTACGAGAAGGCTCTGGCTGAAGCCCGCGCCAAGGCGCATGACGTTCTGCGTGCCGCGCAGGACGACATTGCCAAGGCTGCTGACGAACGCAACAAGGCGGTGAATGCCGCCCTTGCCGAGCAGATCAAGCAGGGTGAAGCGCGTATCGGTAAGGCCCGTGACGAAGCCCTGGCTTCGGTGCGTGACATTGCCGGTGGTGCTGCTGCCGCCGCTGTTTCCCGTCTGGCCGGTCTGTCCCCGGATGAAGCCACCGTTCAGGCGGCTGTCTCCGGTGTGATGAAGGAGAGCGCGTGATGATCTCCGCCGCTTTTGCCTCCGCTGGCGAGGCTGCCCACCACGGCCCGTTCTATGCTCAGGCTGAGTTCTGGGTTGCTGCGGCCTTCGTGGTCGTGGTCGGTCTGGCGATCCGTCCGGTTCTCCGTGCGATTGTCGCCGGTCTGGACACCCGCGCCTCCCAGATCAAAGCGAAGCTGGATGAAGCCCGCAAGCTGCGTGAAGACGCGCAGGCTCTGCTGGCTGATTACCAGCGTAAGCAGCGCGATGCCCTGCAGGAAGCTGCTGCCATCGTTGCCCATGCTGAGCAGGAAGTTGAGCGTCTGAAGCGGTCTTCCGCTGAAGCGCTTGAAGAAGCGGTGAAGCGTCGCGAACAGCAGGCGCTGGACCGTATTGCTCAGGCGGAACAGGCTGCTCTGGCTGAAGTCCGTAACCTGGCCGTCGATATCGCGGTGAAGACTGCCGGCAAGCTGATTGCCGACAATCTGGCCGCCGATCGGGCCGGGGCTCTGATCGACGATGCCATCAAGGCTGTCGGTCAGAAACTGCACTGATCCTGATCGGGACCGGAGTCCGGTCCTGCTGACAGATCCCTGAAGAAAAGGGCCTGACCATTGCGGTCAGGCCCTTTTCTGTTGATCTCCTGACACAGGAAGCCTGTCATTCGGACAGCGACCGGCTGGCGTAGGCGGCATACAGGGGGGCCGGATCGGCGGCAGGGTGACGGTCTCCGGACAGGAAGGCCGGATTCCCGATCATCAGGCTGGCTGTGGTCAGGTTCACCGCCAGCGGAACCTCATAGAGGATACACAGGCGGAGCAGGGCTTTGATGTCCACGTCATGGGGCTGCGGTGTCATGGCATCGATCAGAAAGATCAGCCCGTCCAGCCGACCTTCAGAAATCATGGCGCCAAGCTGCTGATCTCCCCCCAGAGGACCACTGCGGACAGCCCGGATTGACAGGCCGGGGGCGGCAGCGCTGAGCAGGCGTGCGGTTGTTCCGGTGGCAATCAGCTGGTGGGGGCGCAAGGTTTCCTGATGCTCCTGCGTCCAGGCGGCAAGGGCCTGTTTGCAGCGGTCGTGGGCCACCAGACCCAGGGTCAGCGCACGGGCGGGGTTGGTCATACCAATGTGACCTCCAAAAAACGCGGGCCCCTATACTGTCGCTGATTAAGACCGGACGCCACCCTTAGAACACCGTCTGGCCGGGAGGGTCCCGTTCAACCGGGGAACCCTCCTTCCGGAAAGGCGGTGTGCTTTCAGTTCTAAAGCCGGTGCCAACAGGTCCTCAAGCATTTGAGCATGAGTGTCTTCATCCAAAATGACCAGACGCCTGCCTCCGTCTTTCGATTGACAGATGAGGGCGGTTTCAGGATCCTGAATTGGTCAGAAGACTTTACCATGGGGTCTTCCTGACTGCTCAGGCATGCAAAAACCCGATGTATAAGAATGAAACCGCGTTATCCCGCCAGAGGATCAGCGGTTTGCGTCAGAAGTGCCGCCAAACAGGCACCGCGCAGATGAAAAAACAACCGGCCCGGAGTCTGCCCGAGGCCGGAGGGAGGAGAACGGTGATGCTGGGCACTCTGGGCATCAATACAAAAATGACGGCTGTGCTGCTGTGTATGGCCCTGACGGCCCTGATTGCCGCAGCCTACAGCGGTCATAAACAGCTTGCCCTCGATGATCTCTATGCACGCCTCCTGTCCGGGGATGCGGCGGCACAGGTGCGGCTGGAGCGGGCCAATCAGGCGGTGGGAACGCTGGGCCGCCTGACCTATATGGTGATTGCCGAAGACCGCTATGAAGAACTGAAAAAGCTGGCTGAGGCGCAGAGCCGCAACCGCGAGACATTTGTGCAGTATCTGAAGGATGCGGTGACCATCAACCCGCAGCTTGAGACCGAGGCGGCGGATCTGACCGCCCGTTATGATGCTCTGGCCGCCATCGGTGGCCGTATTGCCGATGCGGTCGGGCTGAATGATCTCTATACGGCGCAGGATGTGGCGAAGCGGGAGTTTGCCCCGGCCTTTGCCGAGCTTGAAAAGGCGATTGCCCATCTGGTTGATGAAAGCGCCCGTGCCGTGGTCACCACATCGGAACGCACGACGGCAGCGGCCAAGGCGACGGTGACAACCATTCTGCTGTTGGTCGCCTGCGGTTCGGGGGTGCTGTTGACTGTGGCGTTGCTGGTGATCCGCCGGTCGGTGACCGGGCCGCTTCTGGGCCTGACGGACACCATGCAGTCCCTTGCCGCCGGGAATCTGCGGGTCTCCGTGGAGGGCACCGCCCGCAAGGATGAGATCGGGGCCATTGCCCGCAGTGTTGAGGTCTTCAAGACCAACGCCGAAACCGTCCGGGCGCTGGAGCAGGAGCAGCAGGAACAGGCGCGCCGGGCCGAGCAGGAAAAGCAGGCTGCCCTGTCGGCGTTGGCGGATAGTTTTGAGCAACAGATCCAGTCGGTGGTGGAGGCGCTGTCAACCTCAGCCCGCACCATGGAAGACCGGGCCCGGACCATGACACAGGCGGCGCATCAGGCCAGCCATCAGGGGGCTCAGGCGACATCCGCCGCATCAGAGGCGTCGGGGAATGTGCAGACCATGGCGTCGGCGGCGGAGGAGCTGACGGCGTCGATTCAGGAAATCGTCCGTCAGGTCGAGCAGGCCAGCAGCATCACCGGTGAGGCGGTGGCCGAGGCGGAGGAGACCGGTGCGGTGGTTGAAACCCTGTCGGCGGCCGTGGCGCGGATTGATGAGGTGATCAGCCTGATCGATTCGATTGCCAGTCAGACCAATCTTCTGGCCCTGAACGCAACCATCGAGGCGGCGCGGGCGCGGGATAACGGCAAGGGCTTTGCCGTGGTGGCCAACGAGGTCAAGACGCTGGCCGGGCAGACTGCCAAGGCAACCGGGGAGATTGCCCGGCAGATTGTCGGAGTCCGCGATGCCAGTGGACGGACCCTGCGGGCGATGCATCGGATCCGGGGAGTGATCACCCGGATTGATGAGGTGGCGGCCAGCATCGCCAGTGCGGTGGAACAGCAGGGGGCGGCGACACAGGAAATCGCCCGCAATGCCGGTGAGGCCGCGATGGGAACCGGGGCCGTCCGGACCGGCATTGCCGATATTGTCGAGGCATCGGGCACCACAGAGGCGCTGGCGGGTGAGGTTCTGTCCGTCTCCGGAGATATCAGCCGCCAGTCGGAAACCCTGCGGCATGAGGTGGACCGGTTTATCCGCCGGGTGCGTGGCGGGTGACCCGGGGCAGGCGGGGGGCCTGCCAGTGGGTAAAGGCCCGTAACAGGCATTCCGCCGGTCCCTGCTGATAAAATCGCAGCCAGAGGCGGGACACCGCAAGCTGGCCCCCATAGACCGCGAAGGCGAACAGCAGGGTGAACAGCGGAGAGACCGAGCCGCTGAGGGCCAGACCGTAGCCGGTGAACACCAGACTACAGATTGCCGACTGGGTCAGGTAATTGCTCAGGGCCATCCGTCCGGCCGCCGCCATCCCCCGGGCCAGCCATCCCCCGGGGAAGCGTCTCAGGAGCAGGAGAAGACCGGCGGCGTAGGTTGCGGTCAGGCTGGGGGCTGTCAGATCGGTCAGGCCGGTGATGATGGTGCCGAGACCGGCCCCGGGAGTTAGCTCTCCGGCGAGGGCCAGCGCCAGCCCTCCGGCAAGGCCGACCGGGCCGCAGGTGATGACGGCGCGCCACAGGATCCGGTCCGGGAGAGTGCCGGACTCCAGCAGCCCCTTCTGTCCGGCGGCCAACCCCAGCAGAAACATCGCCAGAGCGTGCGGGCCCTGATACAGCAGCAGAAACAGCCAGACGCTTTCAGACCATTCCTCCACATTGAAGCGGATCGTGCTGAGAAGGCCTTCCCGGTAGTGGGTCAGAGTGTTGGCGACGGCATCGGCCGTTTCCACCGCGTCGGTGGGCGGCGTCCCGGCCCAGTGATCCAGAACGCCAAGACCGGCAACGGCGGTGGACAGGGCGGTGATCAGCAGAACGGCCAGCAGCAGGCACCGGCGGGGTGACAGCCGTTGCAGTGGGATCAGCAGCAGCCCCATCAGCGCATAAATGGTCAGGATGTCGCCGGGATACAGCAGGCAGGCGTGGGCAATCCCCAGGGCCAGCAGCAGGGTCAGGCGGCGCAGAAAGGCGGGGTGATGCGGCCGGGCTGCCCGTCGGGCGGAAGCCAGTTGCAGGGTAAAGCTGTAGCCGAACAGAAACGAGAACAGCAGATAGAACTTGGATTCAAACAGGGTGGTGCTCAGAAACCGGACTGCGCTGTCGAGGGGGGCGCTGAATGCCGGATCGGGAAGGCCGCTGCCAAAGTACGGGCTGGCGAAGGCGGCGCTGTTGACCACCAGAATGCCCAGCAGGGCGAAGCCCCGCAGGCCATCCACCTCTGCGATGCGGGACGGCGCGGGGGAGGCTGAGGGAAGAAGCGTGGAAGAGGCGGAGGACATCGGACAGATCCGTACAGCGGGGGTCTGTCCTCACCCTACGCCGCCCGCCGGGGGCAGCAAGGGACTGTCTGCGATTGGGGCCACCTTCACCGACAGTCAGGGTCCGTCCGTCAGGAAAGGATCGCCTTTTCTGAGAGGTTCTGCGGTTATCCGGAGATCAGGAGCGGGCCCGGGGGCGCAGCGTGAAGACGTTCTTCTGCTCGGACGCTTCAGGCGGCTCGGGTTCGGGGGTGGGATCCGGATCGGTGGCGGTCAGGTTGGCCAGCCGTCCGCTGCCCTCTGGGGCGCGGAAATACTGGGTGAACAGCGGTTCGCCGAGAATTTCCTGCGCCTGCTCTTCCGCCTGCGGGTAGGCTCCCAGCGACTCCAGCGTCGCGGCATGGGTTTCCACGGCGATTTCGGCGGTCAGCAACCGTTCCCGGCGGGGATCGTTGGACAGCCGTTCCCGCTCTTCCCGCAGCATGAACAGGTACAGGCGGAACATGCGGAAGGTCTTGTCCTTCACGTCCTGCAGGCGGCGTTCACTCTCCTCCGCCCGCAGCCGTTCGGCCAGAAGCTGCTGCTGGAGGCTGGCGTTTTCGGATGACAGGCGCTCCCGCTCCATCTCCACACCGGCGGCCTGATCGAACAGGGCGTGGAATTCCTGCCGCAGGGCCCGCAGCTCAGCCCGCAGCTGGGCGATGGTCCGCTGGGCCTCGCGGTTCTGCGGGTCGTTGCCACGGGCGGCCATATACCGGCGGTAACTGATGACGTGCGGGGCAATGGCTTCGTGCTGAAGCGGCAGGGACTCCGAGATCCCGCAGACATCCCGCAGGCGGGGGCCGAGGTCCGGCTGGCGCAGCAGGCCGCGCAGGGTACGGGGAATCACCAACGGCAGGGCATTTTCCGGCAGGTCACGGCAGACGTGCGCCCAGCGGTTCAGCACTTCCGGGTCGCGGGGATCATCCAGCCGATACCCATGACGGATTGCCTCTATCAGGCGTTCCAGAAAGACTTCCGAGACGTCACGCACGCCGTCTACTCCGTTGGCCTCTGCCCGAGGGTTTGAGCTGATTCCGGGGTCTGAGCTGTTCCGGGGCCCGGTCCGCTTTGTGGGAGCGACTCAGGGCACTGGCAGAAACCATACTATACCGACCCCGCCTTTCCGCATGGTTAAAAGACGGGGCCGTGACGGTATCCCGGTGGGGGCAGACAGGCCTTGCGCCGCCGCAGCGCACGGCCTACCTTCCGGCATCTCTGTTTATTCCCGTTGTATGAGGAACCGTCATGACCGCTTTTCCCACCGATTGCCGGATCGCCCTGGTTGGCGCCGCCAGCCACCTCGGGCAGGAGCTTCTGTCGGTTCTGGCCGAACAGGGGATTCCTGTCGAACAGCTGGTGGCCCTCGGGCCTGCCGGAACGGTTGGCCGCGAGTTTTCCTATGGTGAGGATGACGACGTCAGCCTCCAGAATATGGATACGTTCGATTTCTCCACCGTGTCGCTGGTGATTCTGGCCGATACCGCCGCCGTGGCGGTCAAGGTCGGCCCGCGTGCGGTCAAGGCCGGGGCGCGGGTGATTGATGCCAGCGGGCATTACAGCACGGAGCCGGGCGTGCCGATGGTGGTGGCCGGGGTGAACTCCGATGATCTGGACGCGGTGGAGCGCAAGCGGGTGGTGTCGGCCCCGACCGCCTCGGCGGTGCAGGCGGTGCTGGCGCTGGCCCCGCTGTATGACAGTTTTCAGGCCAGCCGGGCGGTGATCACCGCCTTCCATTCCACCGCCGACGCCGGTCGGGAAGGGATGGATGAGCTGTTCCGGCAGACCCGTGGCATTTATGTGAATGAGCCGCCGGCCAGCAACAAGGAAATCTTCGCCAAGCAGATCGCCTTCAACGTGATTCCGCAGGTCGGCGGCTTTGCCGAGGGCGGGGCGACCGATGATGAGCTGGCGGTGGCGCTGGCGGTGCGGAAGGCGCTGGACCCGGATCTGCGGGTGCATGTCACGGCGGCCCGGGTTGCCGCCTTTGTCGGCCTTGGCCAGTACGTGACCGTCGAATGTGACCGCCCGGTGACGGATAAGGAGGCGCGGGAGGTGCTGCGGCAGGCCGATGGCCTGTCCGTCGTCGATCACCGGGTTGATGAAGGCATGGTGACCATGGCGGAAACCTCCGGCGAGGAACGGGTGTTCCTGTCGCGGCTGCGCTCCGACCTGTCGGTTGACAGTGGCGTGTCGTTCTGGAGCGTCAGCGACGGCACCCGCCTTCAGGCCCTGAACATCTGGCAGATTGCCGTGCTGCTGACCGGGGGCACCGTCAGCTGGGGCGCCCTGCCGGTGGCGGAGGATGACGGCGATGAGGACGGTGACGAATGACCGTTGACTCGCAATCCGCCAAATCAGCGAGGGCTGATGAAAGCGTCGTCGCAAAATGCGAAGCGATTTGCAATGGCGCTGCGGGCCTGAAAAAATGCCTGTCGGTAGACAAGGCGTAAAAATTATAAGTTAGAATGTGTTATCGGGAGTGTTCGGCCAGTTTTCCGGTCTCGTGGGAAACTGGCACACCTCCTGCAAAAGAGAGTGGCAGAGAGGCGCGCAATCCTCTCTGATCAGAAGCTAAACGCCCTTTGGGTGGACATCATCCGGTAATCCATTCCGCGCTCAGGAGACCCGGGGGACATGGTGTCGTGCTTCTGCTGGTGGCCGCCGGACTATCCCTCCCCCGCCCGGTCCGGCGGCCACTGCATCTTCCTGATACAAAAAAGCCCGGTCTGCACAGGACCGGGCTTTTTTGTTTGATCCGGACTGCTCCGTTCCGTGGGGGGAGGAGGGCTGAAACGGAACCGGCCAGCCCACGTCAGCAGGCTGGCCGGAAAACCGGATCAGAAAGACCGGATCAGGATTACACGGTCGCCGGCTTGCGGGCCGGGGCCTTGGCAGCCGCCGGGGCGGCAGCCTTCGGCTCGTCTGCGGCCGGGGCTTCAGCCGGAGCGGCGGCGGCGGCGGGAGTCGCAGCCTTCGGCGCGGCTTCCAGCTGACCCTTCAGTTCTTCCAGAGACTGGCTGAAGCGGGCGCTGAGCAGGTCAAACACTTCGTTGTTCGACTTGATCAGCAGTTCGGCCAGTTCCTTCACGTTGGACAGGTTCTTTTCGAACGCATCCTTCACCAGCGAGGTCTGCTGGGCGATACGGTCATTGACCGACGACAGATCGCTGATCGGGGCGGCGGAGACGGAGCTGACTTCTTCCAGACCCTGCCGCAGGATTTCGGCCTGACGGCGGGCAATGGTCTGGAAGCTTTCGTACGCCAGCTTGTTGGCGGCGGTCATCGCCTCAATGTTCTTCTTATGGGTCGACACCAGGGCGTCAACGTTAACGCCCGGGGCCTTGAAATCAGCCATATATTTGGTCAGGTCAAAGTCCAGCAGGGAATCAAGCTTGGTGGTCATGGCGCGGGTGTCCTCTCGCGGGATGAGAAAGAAGCCATACTCTTTGGCCAGCACGGTCCGGCGGGCTTGGTGCCTGTCTGCGGGGCCGTGACAGCCTGCTGGTCAGGGTCTTCAGCCAGCCCGGATCCAGGGCGGAACTCACCGTTGGACAAGGGGCCGGAAACCGCCCGGAAGCGAAGAAATAAAGACGCGCAAAGACGGTCAGTCACCGACAGCACTGGCGGCGACGATACGGATAATGGCGGGGGGTGTCAAAAGAAAATGTTGCGCCGCACAAAACGCGGAGCGTGTACATTTCTGTCATAATCCGCGGGGATTGAAAAAATCCAACAATCCCCGCAGGGTAATCGCTCAGGTCCGGCGCAGGCGGGCGATGAAGAAGCCGTCCATGCCGCCCCGCTCTTCCAGATGGCAGGGCAGGGTGCGGACGTCGCCGTCCGGAGTCAGGGCATTTTCGAGCCCCGGAAGCTCCTCGGCCCGAATCGGATCGCGCTGCCACGGCAGACCGGCCGCCAGTGCGGCGGCAATCTGGTCTTCCCCTTCCGCCTTCTGGAGGGAGCAGGTGCAGTAGATCAGCATCCCACCGGGTTTGACCATCTCGGCGGCGGCGGCCAGCAGGGCAGCCTGTGTTTCGGCCAGAGCCGCCACGTCATCGGGGCGCTTGTGGCGGGCGACGTCGGGGTGGCGGCGGATGGTGCCGGTGGCCGAGCAGGGGGCATCCAGCAGCACCGCATCCAGCAGGGCCTCCGGCCGCCATTCGGTGGCATCGGCATCGATCAGCGTCGCGGTCAGGCCGGTGCGGGCCAGATTCTCGCTGACCCGGCGCAGGCGGCGGGCGGAGCGGTCAACGGCGGTGACGGTGGCACCGCCTGCGGCCAGTTGCAGGGTTTTACCGCCGGGGGCGGCGCACAGATCAGCGACGGTTTTGCCGGTCAGGTCGCCCATCAGCCGCACCGGCAGGGCGGCGGCGGCATCCTGTACCCACCAGTGGCCATCGGTGAATCCGGGCAGGTCATAGACAGCCCCTCCGGCCAGACGGCGCAGGCTGCCGCCGGGCAGCGGCTCGGCGGCCAGCGGTCCGGTCCAGTCAGCGGCGGTGGCGGGGTCGCGCAGGGTGATGTCCAGCGGGGCTTCCGCCAGATGGGCCTGACCGATCCGGTGGGCGGTCTCTTCGCCGTAGCGGTCGCACCAGTCCAGCCACAGCCACTTCGGGGTGTTGAAACGGGCGGCGTCAATGCGGTCGCGGATCATGGCCCCGTCACGGCTGATCCGGCGCAGCACCGCGTTGGCCAGGCCGGAATAGGGGGCCAGCTTGCCGCGCTTCACCAGTTCCACCGAGGTATCGACAACGGCGTGGCCGGGGGTGTCGAGGAACAGGATCTGGGCCGCGCCAAGGCGCATGATATCGCGCACCGGGGCCAGCTTGGCCGGCATCGGTTTGTCGAGGAAATGGTTGATGACCATGTCGATCTGCCCCAGCCGCCGCAGGGTGGTGGCCACCAGCATGCGGACGAAGCCACGGTCGCGCGGGTCGAGCGGACGGGTCAGCAGGTCTGCCTGTTCCTCCAGCGGGCGTCCTTCACGCAGGACGGCGGTGAACAGAGACAGGGCGATGGTGCGGTTGAGCGGCAGATCAGTCATACCCGCAGTACCAGCACCAACCTGCCGCCGCCGTCAAGCCCTTTTGCGTGCCGATGCCTTAAAGCCAGAAGCCGGAGGAGCCATCCGCCACACCCTTGCTGGAATAGGCCACCCACAGCACGCCGACGGTGGTGGCAAAACGCTGTTCCAGCAGGGCGGCGCGGTTGGCGTCGAGACCGGTCACCTGAAGGTCAACATGCAGTTCCTCATCGGCGGTGGTGGCGTGAACCCGGGTCGGGACCACCCCGATCTTGGCCAGATGCCCGAGCAGGCGCGGCAGGACACCGGGTTCGGAGTCGGTGGTGACGGAATAGCAGGCGGTGAAGCTGTCGGCGGTGACGTGGGACATGGGAAAAAGACTCCGCAACGGATTCCGGCGCGCCGCGACACAGCGGGGGCGTCAGCCGGGAGGAAAAGCCGGTGCCCGTGGCACCGGATCAGATGTCGGGGAATGTCAGGTCCGCAGACGGACGGACAAACGCGCTTAACCTGGCCCTCAGTGAGGAACCAGGTTTGTAATTCGCGCAATGACCGCAACCAGAACCGGGCGGAGGGCCGGAGTGGTGACGGTGCCGCGGGCCATGGGGCGCTGCGTTGTCATAACCGCAACGTTAGCAAAGCCTGTGGTCCGGTGCAACCGGCTTGCACCACCGCCATCACGGAAGAAAAGCATGTGACCTTGCCGGGCAGGCGGCGTAAAAAGGCCGCCTTCGCCCGATCTGTCAGCGGATAGAGAAGCCCCATGTCCCTGCTGCGTTCCTTCACCACTGTCGGCGGCTATACCCTGCTGTCCCGCCTGACCGGTTTTGCCCGCGATATGCTGATCGCCAGCATGCTGGGGGCCGGGATGGTGGCGGATGCCTATTTCGTCGCCTTCAAGTTTCCCAACCTGTTCCGGCGGCTGTTCGCGGAAGGGGCCTTTTCGGCCGCCTTTGTGCCGATGTTCTCGGCAACGCTGGAAAAGGACGGCGAGCAGGCGGCGAAGGACTTCGCCAACCGCTGCTATGCCTTTCTGGCACTGGTGGTGGCGGTGTTTTCGGCGGTGATGATGATCGTCATGCCGTGGGCGATGTATGTGTTTGCCCCCGGCTTTACCGATGTGCCGGGTAAGCACGAGCTGGCGACCGAGCTGGCGCGGATCTGCTTCCCCTATCTGCTGTTCATCTCGCTCTGCTCGCTGGTGGCGGGGGTGCTGAATTCCCTTGGCCGGTTTGCGGCGGCGGCGGGCACGCCGATTCTGCTGAATGTGGTGTCGATGGCGGCGCTGCTCGGCCTCAGCCGGTTTACCGAAACTCCGGGCCATGCCTTGGCCTGGGGGACGGCCGCCGCCGGGGTGGCGCAGTTTGTCTGGCTGATGGCGGCGGCAAAGCGGGCCGGTTTTCTGCCGCGCCTGACCCGGCCCCGGCTGGATGATCAGGTGAAAACCCTGCTCAAGCGGATCGTGCCGGTGGCCTTCGGAGCCGGGATGTACCAGATCAGCCTGCTGATCGACACCATGCTGGCGTCGATGGTGTCGGACGGGGCGGTCAGTTACCTGTATTTCGCCGACCGGGTGAACCAGCTGCCGCTGGGGGTGGTCGGCATTGCTGTCGGCACCGCCCTGCTGCCGATCCTGTCGCGGCAGATCGCCGCCGGAGATATGAAGGGGGCATCGGACAGCCAGAACCGCTCCCTTGAGTTTGCCCTGCTGCTGACCCTGCCGGCCATGGCCGGGCTGATCGTGCTGGCGGACCCGATCATCCGGGTGCTGTTCCAGCGCGGGGCGTTCTCGGCGGAGGATGCGCAGGCCACTGCCGCCGCCCTGATGGCGTTCTCGGTCGGCCTGCCGTCCTATGTTCTGGTCAAGGTGTTCACCCCCGGATTCTTTGCCCGCGAGGACACCAGAACCCCGGTGCGGATCGCCTTGGGGTGTCTGGTGTTCAACGTGATCCTGAATGTGGCGCTGATGCAGGTGCTGGCCCATGTCGGCATTGCGCTGGCGACGGCGCTGGCCAGCGTGCTGAACGCTGCCCTGCTGGCCACCACCCTGATCCGTCGCGGCCATTACCGCTGGGATGACCGGCTGAAGGCGCGTCTGCCGCGCATTGTGGTGGCAACGCTGGCGATGACGGCGGTGCTGCTGGCCGGGCGCTGGCTGGCAGAGGGCCGGGTGCCGGATACCTCGGTGGCACAGGGGTTGCTGCTGGGCGGGCTGGTCGTGGCCGGGGGCATGGTGTTTGCGGCGATGGCGGTTGTGACCGGGGCGGTGCGCCGCAGTGATCTGGCCCAGTTCAAGGGGCTGCGCCGCCGTCCGGCCGGGGCGAAGGCGCCGTCTGATCCCGCCGCCGGTGGTGAAGGCTGAGGGAATGGGAAAAAGCCGGGGCTGCAACGCCTCGGCGGTTGATCCGGCCCGCCGGTTGCGGTATGCCGCAGGGGTTCCGGGCCCGTGTCCACAGCGCGGCCCTCCCCTTGGCATCAGAGTGATGACATGACGCGTATTTTCTCGGGCGCCCAGCCCACCGGCAACCTGCATCTCGGCAACTATCTCGGCGCCATCCGTAACTGGGTGCGGCTACAGAAGGAGCACGACGACTGCATTTTCTGCGTCGTTGACCAGCATGCGATCACCGTCTGGCAGGATCCGCAGGACCTGACCCGCGCCACCCGCGAGCTGACCGCCGCCTATATCGCCGCCGGGATTGATCCGGTGAAGAGCATCCTGTTCAACCAGTCGATGGTTCCGGCCCATGCCCAGCTGGCGTGGGTGTTCAACTGCGTCGCGCGGATCGGCTGGCTGAACCGCATGACCCAGTTCAAGGACAAGGCGGGCAAGAACCGGGAAAACGCGTCTGTCGGCCTGTATGTCTACCCCAACCTGATGGCGGCGGACATTCTGGTCTACAAGGCCACCCATGTGCCGGTCGGCGAAGACCAGAAGCAGCATCTGGAACTGACCCGCGACATCGCCGTCAAGTTCAACAACGATTTCGGGGCCGAGATCTTCCCGGTGCCGGAGCCGCTGATCCTTGGCGAAGCCACCCGGGTGATGAGCCTGCGTGACGGTGCCAAGAAGATGTCGAAGTCCGATCCGTCGGATTATTCGCGCATCAACATGACCGACGATGCCGACACCATTTCCCAGAAGCTGCGCAAGGCCAAGACCGATCCCGAGCCGCTGCCGGAAACGGTGGACGGTCTGGCGGGCCGCCCGGAAGCCGACAATCTGGTCACCATCTTCGCCGCCATGTCGGACCGCACCCGCGCCGACGTGCTGGCCGAGGTCGGCGGCATCCAGTTCTCCGACTTCAAGCAGCGTCTGACTGACCTGATGGTGTCGGTGCTGGGGCCGATCAATGCCGAGATGAAGCGCCTTCTGGCCGATCCGGCGGAAATTGACCGGGTCCTGCGCAGCGGGGCGGAACGGGCCAATGCCGTTGCCGAACCGATCCTTCAGGAAGTGCACCGCGCGGTCGGTTTCTACCGCCCGTAACCGGCCCCCGGACAGGGGAATAACCGGCGGTTATTGAAAGGGATTCCGGCTTCTGCATCGGCCGGAATCCCTTTACTGTATCCGGATCAGGGTGCGGTGCAGGGGCAAGGAAGGAAACCGGGCGCATGCAGATTTACCTGCCGATTGCCGAAATGTCGGTCAACCTGTTCCTGCTGCTGGCGATGGGGGGCGGGGTCGGCTTCCTGTCCGGCCTGTTCGGGGTTGGCGGCGGGTTTCTGCTGACACCGCTGATGATCTTTATCGGCATTCCTCCGGCGGTGGCGGTGGCGACCGTGGCCAACCAGTTTCTGGCCTCCTCGGTCTCCGGGGTTCTGGCGCACTGGCGGCGTGGCAACGTTGACGTCAAGATGGGGCTGGTGCTGATGGCCGGGGGGCTGGTCGGATCGGGTCTCGGGACCTGGGTCTTCAAGATCCTGCGCAGCCTTGGCCAGATCGATCTGGCGATTTCCCTCAGCTATGTGCTGTTTCTCGGCACCGTCGGCGGCCTGATGCTGACGGAAAGCCTGTCGGCGATGCGGCGGTCCCGCAAACCGGTCCCGGTGTCCCGTCCGTCGCCGGGACCTGACCACCATGAAAGCTGGATTCACCGCCTGCCGCTGAAAATGCGGTTCCGCAAATCCCGCCTGTATATCAGCGCCCTGCTGCCGCTGGCGGTGGGGATGGCAGTGGGGATTCTGGCCGCGATCATGGGGGTCGGCGGCGGTTTTGTGATGGTTCCGGCGATGATCTATCTGCTGGGGATGCCGACGCAGGTGGTGGTCGGGACCTCGCTGTTCCAGATTATTTTCGTCACCGCCAACACCACCTTCCTGCAATCAACCTTCAACCAGACCGTGGATGTGGTGCTGGCCCTGCTGCTGCTGCCCGGCGCGGTGATCGGGGCGCAGTACGGGGCGCGCTTCGGGTCCCGCCTGAAGGCGGAGCAGCTGCGGGTGCTGCTGGCCCTGCTGGTGCTGGGGGTCTGTCTGAAAATGGCTTTCGATCTGGTCACCCGCCCGGATGATCTCTACCTGCTGGCCGGGGGGATGCGATGATGGCGGACTGGCTGCGCCCTGCTCGGCTGCTTCTGGCGCTGCTGTTGGGGCTGGTAACCCTGCCGCTGGCGGCGGATGCCGCCTCCGGCCCCCGGGAACAGCCGCTGGTGGCGGATCTGTCAAAGCATCTGGTGGCGATCACCACCGGCTTTTCCGGCTCTGATGTGCTGCTGTTCGGCGCCACCGATGGCCCGGGCGACATCATTCTGGTGGTGCGGGGGCCGGTGACGCAGCAGATCATCCGCCGCAAGGGCAAGGTCGGCGGCCTGATGTGGGTTAATCAGGATTATGTGACGGTGGAGAATGCCCCGTCCTTCTATCATGTTGCCTCCACCCGGCCGCTGGAGGATCTGGTCGGCCCGGCGACGCTGGACCGGCACCAGATCGGCATGACCCATCTGGATCTGGAGATCGGCGACCTGACCCTTGGCGAGACCGAGGCGGAATTTAAATCCGCCCTGTTCCGGCTGAAGGAAGAGCAGGGCCTGTATTCCTATGCTCCGGGAGCCATCACCCAGCTTGCCAACCGGCTGTTCCGGTCGGAACTGCATTTTCCGTCCAATGTCCCGACCGGCACCTATCTGGTGGAAGTCTATCTGGTGCGCGACAATGATGTGGTGAATGCCGAGATCACCCCCTTGATTGTCGGTAAGGCCGGATTTGGGGCCGATCTGTACCTTTTTGCGCACGAACATGCGGCATGGTACGGCGTCGGGGCGATTCTGCTGGCGGTGGCCGCCGGCTGGACCGCCGGGGCGCTGTTCCGCCGCAGCTGAGGCCGCCGCCCGATCATCAGAGAAATGCTTAAGGAAACATCAGGATGACAGACATGCCAGCGGCTTCCGATACCATCCTGCGGACCTTTCTGGTCGTGGTGGATGAAACCGAGGAAATGCGGTCCGCCCTGCGCTATGCCTGCCAGCGGGCGCGGCACACCGGCGGGCAGGTGGCCTTGCTGCATGTGGTGCCGCCGCCGGAGTTCCAGCACTTTGCCGGGGTCGGCCGCCGGATGCAGGAGGAGGCCCGGCAGGCGGCGGAGGAACGGCTGACGGCTCTGGCGGGGGAGGTCTATGACATTTCCGGCCATACGGCGGCGCTCTACGTGCGGGATGGCAAGGCTGCCGATGAACTGATGGCCCTGCTGGATGAGGAACCGTCGATCACCGTGCTGGTGCTGGCGGCGGGGACCGGCCCCGATGGCCCGGGGCCGTTGATCTCTGCCCTGACCGGGCGGCTGTCCAGCCGTCTGCGCCTGCCGCTGACCATTGTACCGGGGGGCCTGAGCGACGGGGAGATCGACGCCGTCAGCTGAGTTCTTGCAATCGGACCAAATTAGTCCCATTTACCGTGTATCTTCCCCCGTTGCCGTCGGCGCTGTCCCGTGGCCCTGCCCCGATGGACCCGCAGACCAAAGAACAGAGAGAGCCGTCATGTTTATCCAGACTGAACCGACCCCGAATCCGGCCAGCCTGAAGTTCATCCCCGGCCGCGAGGTGATCAGCGGCGGGACGGTGGATTACCGCGCCGCCGAGGATGCGGCCTCTTCGCCGCTGGCCCTGCGCCTGTTTGATGTGTCCGGGGTGTCCGGGGTGTTTCTGGGGTCTGACTTCATCACCGTCACCAAGGCCGATGACCGCGACTGGGCGGTGCTGAAGCCGATGATCCTCGGCGCGATCATGGAGCACTATACGTCCGGCGAAGTGGCGGTCAGTGCCGGGGATGAGGAAGAATCGTTTGATCCGGCAGATGCCGAGATCGTCGAACAGATCAAGGAAATCATCGAGGCCCGGGTCCGTCCGGTGGTGGCCCGCGACGGCGGCGACATCGTTTTCAAGGGCTTCCGCGATGGCGTGGTGTATCTGAACATGCGCGGGTCCTGCTCCGGATGTCCGAGTTCTACGATGACGCTGAAGCACGGGATTGAAAATATGATGCGCCATTTCATCCCGGAAGTGCAGGCGGTGGAAGCAGTGCAGTAAGCCCCGAGTCGACGGGCTGGATTTCTCTAAAATCTGATCTTTCACTACTGATTCGATTTTCTGAACAGTTTCTTTTCAGGCCGGGGAACCGATGGTTTCCCGGCCTAATATTTGTGACCCATCGGCAACACCTGCCATGGAAATGCAGGGTTTCAGCAAGGGCTGGTTTCAGGAATTTCAAGGATCTAATTCCAGAACGGTTCTCAGATACCGATTGGCCGCCTGCGAAAGGGTTGACCGATTGGTCTGCCGCTTATAAGTACGCAGTGTCGATGCGCTTCGCCGATCTTTACGCGGGCCCATCGAATAGGGGGTTGAGATGACCCCCGCCAGCCGGGACCGACTGTCTTTCTTTCGCCACAGATGTGCGACAGACAGTGTCCCGACGGAGCCCTGCCCGATGCCAAAGGGCTCCACCAGTTCACGACGGCCAGAACGACGACGGGTTGAGTGGTTCGCCCCCGTTTAAGGCTATTGGGTCGGCGGCTTCAGTACATGGAGCATGATCAGGACATACGCCGCAGACCCCTGGTGAGGAGAGAAAGATGCATCAGGAGCCCTCTTTCCGGCGCCGCTACCGCATTTTTGATGTTGCCTCTTTAGGCATGGTCTGTGCGTGCGTGTCCGGTTTGTACGCTGCTGCTTTTACTGAAATGCTGGCCCCCGGCCAGACCGCCGGAGTGAGCGGTGTGGTCCCGGCCATGACCGAAGCCTCGGTGCCGTCGGCCCCGATTGCCCGGATGCTGGGTCTGATCCCCGATCCGGCCCGCCAGCATATTGAACGTGTTGCCCTGCCGGTCACCGGCCCGCAGGCCCTGACCCCGTCGCAGCGTCTTGATGCGCGGGCGACGGACCGCCTGTATGACCGGCTGTCTTACGGTCTCGATCTTGTCCGCTCCGAAGGCGCGGCGGTCCCGCGGGTGTATCTGAACAGCCTGCCGCGCGACCTGAAGCAGGTCGGCGATGCCGATCAGCGCAAGGATCTGTTCCTGCGGACCCTGCTGCCGGTTGTCCTGAAGGTGAATGAGGAAATCCAGCTCGACCGGGACCGGCTGAGCGGGATTATCCAGCGGTCGAAGGCCGGGCACCGCCTGCCGGATACCGACCAGCGCTGGCTGGATGTCAAGGCCCGGGAATACGGGCTGAAGCGGGCAGATCTGCGGCAGCTGGAACGGCGGATGGATAGTGTTCCGGCGTCTCTGGTGCTGGCGCAGGCCGCCGAGGAAAGCGGCTGGGGGACCTCGCAGGTGGCCCGTCATCATAATTCCCTGTTCGGCCATTCGGCGCTGGACGGCGATCCGGCGGCGATCAAGGCCTATAACCGGGGCGATGGCACCATGGTCCGCCTGAAGTCGTTCCCGACCATCGGCGATGCGGTGCGGGCCTATGTCACCAACCTGAACACCCATCAGGCCTATAACGACTTCCGGGCCGTCCGGGCCCAGCTGCGCAAGAAGGGGCAGGACCCCGACGGGCTGACGCTGGCCGGGACCCTGCTGGCTTACTCCGAACGCGGGCAGGCCTATGTGGAGACCCTGACCGGGCTGATCCGCAGCAACGATCTGGCAACCCTTGACCGGGCCCAGCTGTCCGATAAGCCGATTGAGGTGGCCAGCCTGCCGCAGACCCTGACAACCACCACCCAGTAAGGGCCGGTTTATACCGTCAGAATCAGAACGCCCCGTGCCGGTATCCCGGCCGGGGCTTCTGGTTTTGCGGGCCGGGCAATCAGCCCAGCCGGACGGCGGTGCCGCTGGCCAGCACCACCAGCATGGTCTTCTTGTCGCCGCCGATCACCTGATGGCTGAGGCTGATGCCGACGATGGCATCGGCCCCCAGCTGACCGGCCTGCTCGGCCAGTTCGGCCATGGCCTCGGACTTGGCATCGCGCAGGATCTGTTCGTAACTGCCGGAACGGCCGCCGACGATATCGCGGACCGAGGCAAAAAAGTCGCTGAACAGATTGGTGCCCATCACGGCTTCCGAGGTCACGACGCCAAGGTACTGGCGGACCGGACGGCCTTCGACGGTCGGGGTGGTGGTCATCAGCATAGACATATCGCGCTCCTGTCGGTGAGCGGTCATTGTCCCTCAGCGCCCGGTAAAGTCCAGCGACACCTTGCGGACTGCGGAGTCCGGGGCTGAGGCGGGACAATCCTGAAAATCCCGGTTTGTCATAAATCTGTCATGCGGTGTAAGCAGGGAGATCGTCTGGCCGGGGCCTTTCCTGATGTCTTTGTCTGTTTTTGCCGTCGTCCTGTTTGCCGCGGCCCTGCATGCCCTGTGGAATACCCTGCTGAAGGGCGGCGGGGACAAGATGCTCTCCGCCGTGCTGGTCACCGGCGGGGCTGCGGCCCTGTCCGCCTGTTTTCTGCCCTTCCTGCCGCTGCCGCACCCGGACAGCTGGCCGTGGCTGGCGGTCTCGGTGGGGTTGCAGGTGCTGTATTTCACCCTGCTGGCCCAGACCTACCGGATTGCCGACATGGGGCGGACCTATCCGCTGATGCGCGGGACCGCGCCGCTGCTGGTGGCGGTGACCGGAGTGGTGTGGACCGGGGAGACGCTGTCGGGATCCGGCTGGCTGGGGATCGGTGTGGTCTGTGCCGGGGTTCTGTCTCTGGCGTGGGGGCCGGTGCGGGGCGGGGGATCCCGGCAGGGGGCGGGCGTGGCGCTCGCCCTGCTGACGGCAGGGGTGATTGCCGCCTATACGCTGGTGGATGGCACCGGGGTCCGCCTGTCCGGATCGGCGGCGGCCTATACCCTGTGGCTGTCTCTGCTGACCGGGGTGCCGATGGTCGGCTGGGCCCTGTGTGTCCGGCGGCAGGCCCTGTGGCAGGCCCTGCGGCGGTCTCCGGCCCTGCCGCTGATCGGCGGCGGAGGGACGCTGGTGTCCTATGGTCTGGCGCTGTGGGCGATGACCGTCGCGCCGCTGGCGGTGGTGGCGGCGCTGCGGGAAACCTCGATTGTCTTTGCCCTGCTGCTGGCAGCGCTGCTGTTGAAGGAGCGCACCGGCCCGCGCCGGATTCTTGCCGGTGGCCTGATCTGTACCGGGGCCGCCCTGCTGCGGCTGGCCTGACAGGCCGGCTCCGGTCTCAGAGGGGCTTATCGGGATATTTGCAGACATCCCGCACCACACAGACCGGGCAGCGCGGTTTGCGGGCGATGCACACATAGCGTCCATGCAGGATCAGCCAGTGGTGGGCATGCAGGCGGTAGGGCAGCGGCACCAGTTTTTCCAGCTTGGTTTCCACCGCCAGAGGGGTTTTTCCCGGGGCCAGACCGCTGCGGTTGGACACCCGGAACAGATGGGTATCGACGGCGATGGTCGGCTGCCCGAAGGCGATGTTCAGCACCACATTGGCGGTTTTCCGGCCGACGCCGGGCAGGGTCTCCAGAGCGTCCCGGCGCTGGGGAACCTCGCTGCCGTAATGATCAATCAGCTGCCGCGACAGGGCGATGACGTTTTTGGCCTTGGTGTTGAACAGGCCGATGGTCTTGATGGCCTCGCGGACTTTCTCCTCCCCCAGTGCCACCATTTTTTCCGGGGTGTCGGCGACCTTGAACAGCGGGCCGGTGGCGCGGTTGACCCCTTTATCGGTGGCCTGTGCCGACAGCACCACCGCCACCAGCAGCGTATAGGGGTTCACATAGTCCAGCTCCCCCTTCGGTTCCGGGGTCTCGGCCTGTAGGGCGGCGAAAAACCGTTCGATCTCCGCCGCTGTCAGGGCAGACTGGCGGGGGGCGCGCTTGCGGGGGGCAGTGGTCTTCGGGGCTGTGGTCATGGGGCAGGTCTGGGACTCGGGGCAGAGGCAAGGGGATAATCCGGCAGCATAGCCCGTCTGCCCCGGCCAGCGGAAGCAAGAAGCGGGTGGGCCGCAGGGCTGACAGGCGGCACAGTCAAGGGGATCCCGATGCCGGGGCCCCGTTCCAGACAGGAGGCGTTGATGACCGTACCGCTGATGCCACAGACTGACCCGGCAGACGGGGAGACCTCTGACCTGTGGCAGGACTGCCGGGATTATCAGCGCATTGCCCGGGCCATTCATTGGCTGGAGGCCCGGCGGTTCGAGCAGCCGTCGCTGGACGAGGCGGCGGCGGCGGTTGGCCTGTCACCGTTTCATTTCCAGCGGCTGTTCACCCGCTGGGCCGGGGTCAGCCCCAAGCGCTTTGTCAGCTGGCTGACGTTGGACCATGCCCGTACTCTGCTGCGGCAGGCGACACCGGTGCTGGAAACGGCGCTGGATGTCGGCCTGTCCGGCCCCGGTCGGCTGCACGATCTGTGCGTCAGCCTGACGGCGGCGACTCCGGGGGATATTGCTTCCGGCGGGGCCGGGCTGGTGATCCGCGCCGGTTTGATTCCAAC
The DNA here is from genome assembly GCF_014205675.1 of Novispirillum itersonii. Taxonomy (GTDB): domain Bacteria; phylum Pseudomonadota; class Alphaproteobacteria; order Rhodospirillales; family Rhodospirillaceae; genus Novispirillum; species Novispirillum itersonii_A. The sequence continues at coordinate 491,865 of NZ_JACIIX010000001.1, read as the reverse complement.
CCCTTTCGGTCCGGCTCTGGCGGCGATGACGCCCCGTGGCCTGTGTGCGCTGGAATTTCTGGAGGGGGCTGACGATCTGGACCGGCTGTGGCAGCAGATCCGGGCGGACTGGCCGGCGGCGGAGCTGATCCGCGATGACGGTGCGGTGCAGGGGGTGCCGGAGCGGCTGTTCCGGGTGCCGTTTATCCCGCAGTCCCCGTTGGAACCTTTAGCGGTGCTGGTGAAAGGATCCCCGTTTCAGGTGGCGGTCTGGGCGGCGCTGCTGCGGATCCCGGCCGGAACGCGGACGTCCTACGGCGCGGTGGCGGCGGCGATCGGGCATCCGGGGGCTTCGCGGGCGGTAGGGTCAGCGTTGGCCGGAAACCGCATCGGCTACGTCATTCCCTGCCACCGGGTGTTGCAGTCCAGCGGGGCTTTCCGCGCCTACCGCTGGGGCCGCGACCGCCGCCATGCCATCCTCGGCTGGGAAAGTGCCCGGCTTTCCGGTCAGAATGACGCCGGATTCCCGGAAAAACCGTTCTTATCGTGAGGGGTGGGGCCGTTTTCGGTCGCAAAACCGGTATGAACGTCCGCCGAAAACACTCTACGCTGGGTGGATCGATTCGGTTGTGGCAGGGAGACCGGTGATGTTGCGGGCGTATAGGGATCAGGCGCGGCCGGAAGACGGCAGCAGCGGCGAGCAGCCGTTTCCACTCCAGCGGCAGTTCCGGCGGCACATTCTGCCCCTGCTGCTGGTGGCGGTGGCGGTGCTGTCCGGGATGGTGGCCTGGACCACGTTGCGCCTGACCTCCGATCTCTACTTACAGGCCGCCAAGCAATATGCGCAGATGGTCGTCAGCCGGATCCAGCAGGACGACCCTCAGGCCTGGGCTGCGGTGATCAGCCATGACCCGCGCCGGGGCAGCATCGATCCGGCGGTGGTGGCCCGCTTACAGGCGGTGCTGGTGTCGTTTCTGGGGGAGGAACGGTTGGGGCGCCTGAAGCTGTTCGACCGTCATGGGCAGGTTCTGTTCAGCTATTCTCCGGAGGATGTCGGGACCTTTGAGGTCAACGATATCCTGCGGGAGGTCAGCCTGACCGGGGACGCCAGGATCTCCTTTGACGGGGAGGATGGCAAAACCGACGTTTACGATTCCTATATCGCCATCACCGATGCCGACGGCCGGACACAGGTGGTGATGGAGCTGTTCGAGGCGGCGGATTACGTCAATCCGCTGCTGCTGCGGACGGTTGCCGCCGCCGCCCTGCCTCCGGCGCTGCTGTTGCTGGGGCTGGTGGTGCTGCTGTCGCGGCTGGTCGGGCAGGCCCAGCAGGAGATCGACAGCCGGACCGGCACCCTGACAGCGCTAAAGCGGCGTCTGGAGACGCTGGTGTCTTCCCATGCGCTGGGCGCGGTGGAAAAAGCCGGGGATGATGCGGTGATCTCCCGGGTGATGGATGCGACCCTGTTTTATTCCGACGTGGTCGATTTCACCGGCTATTCGGAAAGTCATCCGCCGCAGGAGGTGGTCGGGTTCCTCAATGCCCTGATGACCGTGCAGGTGGAGGAAATCCAGCGCTTCGGCGGCGATGTCGATAAAATGATCGGTGATGCCGTTCTGGCGGTGTTTGAAGGGGCTGACCGGGCAGAGCGGGCCATTGCCTGCGCGCAGTCTGTTCTTCAGGTTCTGGCCGCCCGGCCGGAGCTGCCGAGGGCGATCCGGATCGGGATCCATGACGGCTACGTCATTGCCGGGGCGATCGGTCCGGCCCATCGCCGGGATTTCACGGTGATCGGCGACAGCGTCAATGTCACCGCCCGCCTGTGTGGCCTCGGGGCGGCGGGGGAAGTTGTCACCGACAGCCCGACCGTGGCCCGGGCCGGGCATCCGGCAGGGTTCAGCCCGCCGGAGGAACAGATGGTCCGGGGCCGGAGCGAACCGGTGCGGGTCCGCCGCTGGCGGGTTGATCCGGCGGCGGAGGCACAGGCGGACTGGCCGGTCTCAGTTCAGGCCGAGAACATCCATCATTGAATACAGTCCGGGGCTGCGGCCATCGGTCCAGCGGGCGGCACGGACAGCCCCCTTGGCGAAGACGCCACGGTTGCTGGCCTTGTGGGTCAGCTCCACCCGCTCGCCATCGGCGGCGAAGATCACGGTGTGGTCGCCGACCACATCGCCGCCGCGCAGGGTGGCAAAGCCGATCTTCCCGGCCTCACGCGGGCCGGTGACGCCGTCGCGGACGGTTTCCTTGACGGCATCCAGATCCACGCCGCGCCCCCTGGCGGCAGCCCGGCCCAGTCCGAGGGCGGTGCCCGACGGGGCATCAACCTTGTGGCGGTGGTGCATCTCGACGATTTCGATGTCGTAGTCGATGCCCAGCGTGGCCGCCACCTGCTGGGTCAGGGCGAACAGCAGGTTGACGCCGACGCTCATGTTCGGGGCCATCATGATGACGGTCGAGGCGGCGGCGGCGGTGATAGCGGCGGTCTGGTCCGCCGACAGGCCGGTGGTGCCGACCACCAGCGCGGTGCCTGTTTCCGCCGCCAGCCGGGCGTGGGCAACGGTGGCGGCGGGCGAGGTGAAATCAATCACCGCGTCGGCGGCGGCAAACACGGCGGCGACATCCTCGGTGATGCTCAGCCCGGAGGCGGGCAGACCGGCCAGCAGGGCCGGGTCAGACCCAAGGAACGGCGATCCCGCCGGTTCGGTGCCCCCGGCCAGCGTGCAGCCGTCTGCGGCGTGAATTTCCTGAACCAGCATCCGGCCCATCCGGCCGGCACATCCCATGACAGCGATCTTCATGCTCAAGGACTCCTGAACAGTACGGGCCATCGGCCCCGGCGGAACACGCGGGGACACCCCCGGAGTGCGAAACAGGCCCCGCCCGGGTGGGCGGAGCCTGCAATCAGAAGATCCGTCCCGGTGCGGTGGCACCGGCCCGGATCAGGTATGTTTGTTGCCCATGCGGCGGATCTGGCGGTGCAGCGGACGGAACCGCTCCAGATAGGCCGGCAGGTGGGCCGAGGTGTGTTCCGGCACAATCCCGAAGGCTTCCAGACCCGGCAGGGTTCCGGTGACAACGTTGTCCCGTTCCATCTGGCGGACCATGTCCGGGGTCAGCGGCGGCACCGGCAGGAACTGGAGAACCAGCGCCTGAATCTTGGCAACGATCATCGGCACCGGCACGACGCAGCGGTTGCGGCGGGTCTCGAACGACACCTGTTGCAGCACTTCCCGCATGGAATAGACCTGCGGGCCGCCGAGTTCGTAGGTTTTGCCACGCAGACCGGCGTCGGTCAGGGTGGCAACCATGGCGCTGGTGACATCGCCGACATAGACCGGTTGCAGCTTCATGCCGCCACGGCCGTAGAAGTCGATTTCCGGCAGGCCGTTGGCCCCCTTGCGCAGGGCCGGGGCATCGGTGGTGAAGTACGGCAGCACCGGGAAGGCGCGGGCCATGGCCCCGAACAGGTTATAGAACCCGTCTTCGGTCCCGAAAATCACCGACGGGCGGAAGATGGTGGCCCCGGGGAAGGCGGCGCGGACCTGCTCTTCCCCTTCGGCCTTGCTGCGGGCATAGGCGGACGGGCTGTCCTTGGCGGCGCCAAGGGCACTCATCTGAATGAACTGGCTGGCCCCGGCCTCGCGGGCGGCGCGGGCAATCGCGGCGGCGGCGTCGGTATGGATCGCCTTGAAAGTGCGGCGGCCGCGTTCGTAGAGGATGCCGACCAGATTGATCACCACCTCGGCCCCGGCGACGGCGCGGCGGATGGACTCCTGATGGGTGACATTGGCGGTGACGCAGGACACCTGCCCCAGATCGCCCAGCGGCTTCAGAAACTTGGCCCCTTCGGCATCGCGGACGGCTACGCGCACACGCCAGCCCTGTTCGACCAGCTTTCTGACCAGATGGCGACCGACGAAGCCGGACCCGCCAAAGACCGTGACAAGACGTTCGGCCATAGTTCCTAACACTCCCTCTGCTCTCGTTCCCGCACCCGCTTCCGGCCTTCCTGATCCGGCCGCTGCTCCTTCAGGCATTGCTGACCGGGGCAGGGTGTTCAGACAGGATAATTGAGTCTCGGATTTTGATGTCCGGGCATGGAATGGCGCAACCTGTCACATCCGGGGATCTGACGCAACAGGCTGCACGCGTGGCTGGCGACAGAATACAGGGCGGGCGGCGTTTTATGGCAAGGGCTGTTCCCGGAGGCTCCGCCGGGGCCTCCGGGGAGGGGGACAGGAAAAATGAAAGATTTTGAAAAAAGGTGTTGACGGGGATGGGTTATCCCTCTAAAAACCGCCTCCACCAAGACACGGCGTTCCGGAAACGGCGCTGACGCAAAACGGAAAAAGCGGGAAACCGCAGGATCTGAAAAGCGACAGAAAGCAGTCCGGTGCAGGTGTTGGCCCCTTGCCCAGGTGGCGGAATTGGTAGACGCGCAGGTTTCAGGTACCTGTGGCCGAAAGGTCGTGGAAGTTCGAGTCTTCTCCTGGGCACCAATCTCTCGCAGAGAGATTGTCTGAAAGTGGGTTAACCCTGTGGCTGGCCGTGTTGGCCCCTTGCCCAGGTGGCGGAATTGGTAGACGCGCAGGTTTCAGGTACCTGTGGCCGAAAGGTCGTGGAAGTTCGAGTCTTCTCCTGGGCACCATTCCTCTGGTTTCGGCCAGACCGGAAAGTCCGTTTGATCAGTTTTCGTGCATGCCGGAAGGCAGCGGGGACCGATCAAGCGGATTTTTTGTTTTCAGGCCTCGGCGGATGGCCCACCGTCCCGTTTTCCGGTGAGTCTGTTGCCCGTTCCGCGCTGTTTTCAGTTTTGTCAGCGCGGCGTTCGCGCCATACTCCGCGCCGGAATTGTATCGGGGCCGGCCTGTGTTCCCGCCCGCCTGTGATCCTGATTATGGGACCCGATTATGTGGAGTTCTCCCGGATGACCGTTCATTATCATAAGGGCGACCTGCCTGCCGACGTGACCTTTACCGGCGCGGTGGCCGTTGACAGCGAAACCATGGGGCTGTCGCTGGTCCGTGACCGTCTGTGCGTTGTGCAGCTGTCCGGCGGCGACGGGGTGGCGCATGTGGTGCAGGTCGGTGGGGCGCTGGGGTATGACTGCCCGAACCTGAAGAAGGTGCTGGCCGATCCGTCCCTGCTGAAGATTTTCCACTTTGCCCGCTTTGATGTGGCGATGGTCAGCAAGTATCTGGGCATCACCTGCGCCCCGGTCTACTGCACCAAGATCGCGTCGAAGCTGACGCGGACCAACACCGACCGCCACGGCCTGAAGTATCTGTGTTCCGACCTGCTGGGGGTGGAGCTGAGCAAGGAACAGCAGACCTCTGACTGGGGGACGGACGGCGACCTGACCCCGCAGCAGCTGACCTATGCGGCGTCGGACGTGCTGTACCTGCACGCCCTGAAGGACCGGCTGGATGCCCTGCTGGCCCGGGAAGGCCGGACCGAGATCGCGCAGGCCTGTTTCCGCTTCCTGCCGACCCGCACCGCCCTCGATCTTCTCGACTGGGAAGACATCGACATTTTCGCGCACTGATCCGGGGAGCCCGGACCGGGAACAGGGTTTTGCTTGATCCCGGTTCCGGCCCGACCCATATCGGTCAGGCCCGGCGGGGGCTGTGCCCCCGGTGGATCCGGGCTGCAACAGGACGCCGTAACAGGAAAGAGTGATCCGTGACTTCCCCAGACGTTTCCGCGCAAACCCCGGCTGACCGTGATCTGGCATCGGCCCGGCGGACCCTGTCGGTTGAGATTGACGGGCTGGTGGCCCTGCGGGACGGCCTGAATGGCGAGTTCGCCCGGGCCGTGGCGATTCTGGCGGCCATTTCCGGCCGGGTGATCGTCTCGGGCATGGGCAAGAGCGGGCATATCGGCTGCAAGATCGCCGCGACGCTGGCCTCAACCGGGACGCCGTCGTTCTTTGTGCATCCGGCGGAAGCCAGCCATGGGGATCTGGGGATGATCACCCGCGATGATGCGGTGATTGCCCTGTCGAATTCCGGGGAAACGCCGGAACTCGCGGACATTATCGCCTATTGTCGCCGGTTTTCGATTCCGTTGATTGCCATCACCAGCCGGGGCGGCAGCACGCTGGCCCAGTCCGCCGACTGTGCGCTGATCCTGCCGGGCTTCACCGAGGCCTGCCCGAATGGTCTGGCCCCGACCACTTCGACGACCCTGACGCTGGCGCTGGGGGATGCCCTCGCCGTGGCTCTGCTGGAGCGGATCGGGTTTTCAGCGCAGGATTTCAAGGTTTTTCATCCGGGTGGAAAGCTGGGCAAGAAGCTGCAACGGGTGGCCGACCTGATGCACGGCCCGGACTCCCTGCCGCTGTGCCAGCCTGATACCCCGATGTCGGAAGCGCTGATGGTGATGACCGGTAAAAGCTTCGGCTGCACCGGGGTGGTGGATGAGGCCGGGTTGCTGGTCGGGGTGATCACCGACGGTGATCTGCGTCGCCATATGAACGACAATCTGGTGCGCAGCCGGGCGGCCGATATCATGACCCGCGCGCCCAAGCATGTGCCGCCGATGATGGTGGCGGCCGAGGCCCTGCGCCTGATGAACGACGGCAAGGTCACCGGCCTGTTCGTGGTCGATGAGGGGCGTCCGGTCGGCTTCCTGCATGTGCATGACCTGCTGCGGGCTGGCGTTGCATGATGCGGCGCGGGGGGGCATCGCCGTATTCCCGTCTTGTCGCCACCCTGAAGGTGGCGCTGCCGACGCTGGCGGTGGTGCTGCTGTCGCTGGTGGTGGTCTGGCCGCAGCTGAACGCGGGGCCGGATAAGTCCTCGCCGCTGACCTTTGCCCGCCTTGCTGCTCCGCAGCAGCAGACCCAGACCATGCTCGACGCCCGCTATCATGGCACGGACGGATCCAATCAGCCGTATACGGTGACGGCGGAAATGGCCAAGGAGACCGAGCCGGGATCCCATAAGGTCCGCCTGACCCGGCCCCGGGCCGATATCACCCTGCGCTCCGGGGCATGGGTGCTGCTGGAAGCGGACGAGGGCCTGTATGATCAGGCCTCGCAGGTGTTGGAACTGAGCGGAACAGTTAACGTTTTCCATGATGCGGGATACGAAATGCATACGACCCGCCTGCTGGTTGACATGGCCAAAAGTGAGGTGACCGGACCTGAGCCGGTGACCGGGCGGGGTCCGCGCGGAGAACTGTCCGGGCAGGGGCTGCGGATCACCGAGGCCGGGAAAGTGGTGGCGGTGACCGGAAAAAGCCGTCTTCTGGGGTCTTCTGCGGCCTCTTCACCCAAAAAGGTGGAGCCGAAAAAGGTGGAGGAGAAGCCCGCCTCCGCCACCCAACCGAAGAAAGCCTCGGGAAAATGAAGACGGCTTTCTGTACACTGCGGTGCAGCCGTCATGGCTGGGGAAACCGTTCCGGGATCAGGGGAGGGCGCATGCGCCGCATCACCGTTGCTGCTGTCAGCCTGTGGGCTGCACTCGTTACTGTGCCGGGCGCCGTTCTGGCGCAGGGGCTGGATCTTGGCCGGGGCGGCGGTGGGCCGATTGAGGTTCTGGCGGATGACGGGATCGAATGGCAGCAGCCGAAGAAGCAGTTCATCGCCCGGGGGAACGCGCAAGCGATCCGCGGCGGGGTGACGGTCCGGGCCCCGATGCTGGTCGCCCACTACCGGGATACCGATGGCAGCGCGACGGATATCGAGGTGCTGGAAGCCAGCGGTGGCGTGACCATTTCCTCTGCCTCGGAGCAGGCCAGCGGCCGCCGGGCGGTTTATACCGTTGCCACCGGTATGCTGGTTCTGTATGGCGACGGCAGCCCGGTTTCTCTGGTGACCCGCACCGAGACCGTGGTGGCCAAGGACCGCATCGAATACGACACCAAGGCCCAGAAGGCGGTGGCCTATGGCGGGGCCAGCGTGAAAAAAGCCGATAAGACCCTGACGGCGGAAACCCTGATCGCCTATATGGAAGAGCTGAACGGCAAGACCGATCTGCGCCGGGTTGAAGGCGTCGGGGAGGTGGTGATTGTGACGGCCAAGGAAACGGCACGGGGTTCGCAAGGCAATTATGATGCCAAAACGGGTATCGCCACCCTGACCGGATCGGTTACAATCACCCGTGATCAGAATGTGCTGACCGGCAACCGCGCGGTTGTGAACATGAACAGCGGTCTGTCGACCCTGTACGGCGGCGGTGGGGACGGGACCCGGGCCCGCGCCTATCTGGTGCCGCAGGAGAAAGACAAAGGCAAGCCCGCAGCGGCTGCCCCGAAAGCGCCGTAAGGCTGCCCGGGGCAGTGGGTTCCCCGGGGTTCGGGCCGGGGCCGGTGCTGGCGGACGCGGATAAACAACAGCGGACCGGAGACTGCCGGGCCGACGAAGAATGCAGACTGTGGTGCCCTGCCATCCCTGACGGGAGCGGGCGGTGCCGGTCAGGGTTGGGGATGAAGACGGATCGTGACCACAGGTGTCGCCACTGCTGCCGAACAGGAAACCGGGCTGTATATTCGTAACATCGGCAAGCGTTACAAACGGCGCCCGGTGCTGCGTGATGTGTCCCTGTACGTGCGCCGGGGCGAGGCCGTCGGGCTGCTGGGCCCCAATGGGGCGGGTAAAACCACCTGTTTTTACTGCGTTACCGGCCTGATTACCCCGGACTCCGGGAATATCGAACTGGATGGCGAGGATATCACCGCCCTGCCGATGTACCGGCGGGCCCGGCTCGGGGTCGGCTATCTGCCGCAGGAAGCCTCGATTTTCCGGGGTATGACGGTCGAAGACAATATCCGCACGATTCTGGAGGTCTGCGAAAGCGACCTGGAGCGGCGGGAAACCATGCTGGAAGAGCTGCTGTCGGAGTTTTCCGTCTCGCACCTGCGGCGGGCCTCGGCCCTGTCGCTGTCGGGGGGGGAGCGCCGCCGGGTGGAAATTGCCCGGGCGCTGGCCTCCAGCCCGCATTTTATTCTGCTGGATGAACCGCTGGCCGGGATTGACCCGATTGCGGTGGGGGAAATCCGTGATCTGGTGGCCCACCTGAAAGACCGGGGACTCGGGGTGCTGATCACCGATCATAACGTGCGGGAGACGCTGGATATCATCGACCGGGCCTACATCCTGTATGAAGGAACGGTGATGAAGGAAGGAACTCCGGCGGATATCGTTGCGGATGAAGGAGTCCGCCGGGTGTATCTCGGCGACCGTTTCAGTCTGTAGGGCGTCACGCCTGTGGCCGGTATGGGGCGGTCAGGCATGTTTTGTCGCATCGCTTTTGCGCAAAGCCGGAGGCCACTTTTGCGCACGATGCTTTAAGCCGCTGCCGGTGTACCATCACTGACAGCGCGGAGAGGACGGAATGGCACTGCAACCAAGGCTTGATCTACGGCAGGCGCAGACGCTGGTGATGACACCGCAGTTGCAGCAGGCCATTAAGCTGTTGCAGCTGTCGAATCTGGAACTGACCGCTTTTGTCGAGCAGGAACTGGAACGCAACCCGATGTTGGAGCGGGACGAGCGTCCGGCCGAAAGCTTCGAGGACCGGGTCCCGGCCGAGCAGCGCCGGGATGCTGATACCGGGGTCGTGGTGGATCAGGACCCCGGACGGGGGGCCGATGCGCCGCTGGATGTGGAAATCGACAACTCCTACGATGAAGGCAGCCCTTACGAAGGCCCCTCCTATGACCCGGATACCAGTCTGGGCAGCTGGGACAGTGCGGGCAGCGGCGGACGGTCTGATTTCTCCGGTGATGAACGGGCGTTCGATGAGACGCTGGCCCAGTCGGTCAGCCTGCGCGATCATCTGATCGAACAGCTGGAGCTGGATATCTCCAGCCCGGCGGATCGCATGGTCGGGATGGCCCTGATCGATTCCCTTGATGATGCCGGCTGGCTGGTGGCGGATCTTGAGGAGATCGCTGATGGCCTTGGCACCACCCGGGCGCATGTGGAAGCGGTGCTGGCACGGGTGCAGAAATTTGACCCGTCCGGGCTGTTCGCGCGCTCGCTGAAGGAATGTCTGGCCTTACAGCTGGCGGACCGCAACCGGCTGGATCCGGCGATACAGTGCCTGCTCGATCATCTGGATCTGCTGGCCCGCCGCGATTACACCAGCCTGATGCGCCTGTGCCGGGTGGATGTGGACGATATGCAGGACATGATCGGCGAGATCCGGGCGCTGGATCCGAAACCGGCGGTGCGGTTCGGTGGCGGCCCGGCGGAGCCGGTGGTGCCGGATGTGCTGGTCCGGCCCGGCCCTGGGGGAGATGGACTGGACGGGGCGTGGATCATTGAGCTGAATCCCGACACCCTGCCCCGCGTGCTGTTGAACAACCGTTATTATGCCCGGGTCAGCCGGGCGGCCTCCCGCGAGGACAAAAGCTTCATCACCGAAACGTTCCAGACCGCCAGCTGGCTGGTCAAGGCGCTGGATCAGCGGGCCAATACTATCCTGAAAGTGTCGACGGAAATCATCCGTCAGCAGAACCGGTTTCTGGAAATCGGGGTCGGCGGGCTGCGCCCGCTGATCCTGCGGGATATTGCCGAGGCCGTGGACCTGCATGAAAGCACGGTCAGCCGGGTGACCAGCAACAAGTATATCGCCACCCCCCGGGGGGTGTTCGAGCTGAAATATTTCTTCACGCAGGCGATCAACGCCGCCGATGGCGGCGATGCCCATTCGGCGGAGGCGGTCCGCCACCGTATCAAGGCCCTGATTGATGCGGAGAGTCCGGACGCGATTCTCTCCGACGATACGCTGGTGGAGATCCTGCGGACGGAAGGGATCGAGATTGCCCGACGGACAGTCGCCAAGTATCGGGAAGGGATGAAAATTCCGTCCTCGGTGCAGCGGCGGCGCGAAAAATCGGTAAAGGGTTTGCTCAAAACGCGGTAAAATTCGGTCAGGCCCGACTGTATTCCGGTTGACCGCCGATGGCTTCCCCCGTAAGGTCCCGCGCTTTGTGAGGACCTGCCTGCGGAACGCTGTAGGGTGGCCTGCCGGGAACGCCCGACATCCGGGGTCGCGGAACCGGGGGGAAGGGATCCGCCAAGAGGACAGCCCAATGATCATGTAAAGACAGGGGACCACGTGATCATCGGACTCACGTGTATGCAGCAGGTCGCGATACCCGCAGGGGCCGCATCTGCCGCACCGCCGGAAGCATGCGGGCAGGGGTCCGCTGTGGTCCGGTTGATCTGGCAGAGGCCGGGGCCTGTTCGTGGGCTTGCGGGGTCTGTCGCCTTACGAATGCCGGTTCCGGATTGCCCGGGGGGCCGGACAAGAAGCCGAAGAGGGCTTGGAATGGATATCACCACGCTGGTCAGTCCAGAAAACGTCATTCCGAATCTGAAAGCGACGTCGAAGAAGCAGGCCCTTCAGGAGCTGGCCCGACACGCGGCACAGATCACCGGACTGAACGAACGGGCTGTTTTCGACGTGCTGCTGGACCGGGAGCGTCTGGGGACCACCGGGGTTGGCAATGGCATTGCGATCCCCCACGGTAAGCTGGCGGCCCTGCCGCGCCTGTTCGGGGTGTTTGCCCGTCTGGAGCGGCCGATTGACTTTGAGGCGATCGACGAGCAGCCGGTTGACCTGATTTTCCTGCTGCTGGCGCCGGAGTCTGCCGGGGCGGATCACCTGAAGGCCTTGGCCCGGGTGTCGCGCCTGCTGCGCGACCGCAGCATGTGTGAAAAGCTGCGGGCCACCAGCACCGCCGATGCGCTGTATGCGCTGCTGGCCGCCAGCGAAGCGCAGGCTGCCTGAGGCTTTTTCAGTGCGATTGTCATACAGAACGCCGGATCATCAGGTCCGGCGTTTTTGCTGTTGGGGTCTTTCCGTTTGCACCCGCCACCGCCCTGCCTTACCGTTTACGTTAACGGAAAGAGTGGGAGGGCAATATGTCCGATTTCGAACCAAAGAATCCGGCGTGGCGGGCCAGTGTGGCCGCCAGTTTTGCCAGACAGGGGTTCATGAGCCTGATCGGTGCTGTTCTGGAAGATGCTCCGGCAGGAGCCTGCCGGATCCGGTTGCCGTTCCGGGCTGAGTTAAGCCAGCAGCATGGCTTTTTCCATGGCGGGGTGATCGGGACACTGGCAGACAATGCCGGGGGGTTTGCGGCGGCCTCGCTGGTTGCGGAAGGGACGGAGGTTCTGACCGTCGAATACAAGCTGAACATCATCGCCCCGGGCGAAGGGGATGCGCTGGTGGCCGAAGGCAGCGTGATCAAAAACGGGCGTAGCCTGATCATCACCCGGGTGGACATTTATGGGGAACGGGCCGGGCGGCGGACACTGTGCGCCATTGCCCAGCAGACCATCATGCCGCTGGCCGCCCACCGGGTTGCCCGATAACGCCTGACGCGTAAGGCCAGCGGGGAGAGATTCCCTGCCGTCCGTCGCGGGCATGAAAAATCCCCCGGGTCACGGCCCGGGGGATGCTTCTGTAAGGGGCTGTCTGAAAGGTTACAGGGCCCGCATCTGACCAAGGAAGACCTCAACCGCCTTGTCCAGTTCCCGGGCCTCCCGGCCGCAGGATGGTAGACGTTCCGTGCACGGCATCCGCCGACAGGGCTGTTTCTCCGGCATCGCGGGCAACATCGGCGATGTTGGCGCTGACCATCCGGGTGCCGGAGGCGGCTTCCTGCACGTTACGGCTGATCTCGCGGGTGGTGACGCCCTGTTCTTCAACCGCTGCGGCAATCGTCTGCGAGATGTGGTCGATATGGCCAATGATTGAGCCGATCTGTTCCGTCACCGACACCACCTGTCCGGTGGCTTTCTGCACATCGCTGATCTGCCGGGCGATTTCGTCGGTGGCTTTGGAGGTCTGGCTGGCCAGTGCCTTCACCTCGTTGGCGACCACCGCAAAGCCCTTGCCCAGTTCCCCGGCGCGGGCGGCCTCAACCGTCGCATTCAGGGCCAGCAGGTTGGTCTGGTTGGCGATATTGGTGATCAGCTCAACCACTTCCCCGATGTTGCGGGCGGCGGCATTCAGGCTCTGGATGGTGGCCTTGGCCTGACCGGCCTCTGACACCGCCTGTTGGGTCATGGTGGCGGCGTCAGCGACGCTGCGGGTGATCTCGTCAATGGAGACGGTCAGCTGTTCCCCGGCCTGCGCGACGGCACTGACGTTGCTGCCGGCCTCTTCAGCGGTGCTGGCGACAATGGCGCTGCGCGACCGCATGTTTTCTGCGGTTTCGGTCATCGCCGCGGCGGCGGACTGAACCTGTTCCGCCGCTTCGGTCACCGAGCTGGCAATGTTGCGGACCTTGCTCTCAAATTCATCGGCCAGCGAAACGCTGCGGGTAACGTCATACCAGTTGACCATGACGCCGATCAGGCTGCCGGTATCCGACCGGATCGCGGTGGCGTGCAGGTCCAGCATGGCCGGGCCGAGGGGCAGGCGTTGACGCTGCGCCGTTTCGGTGGAGGCCCGCACCATGTCCATCAGGGTGGAGCCAATGCCGCTGAACACCGACAGCGGCTGTCCGGTCAGGGTTGCGGCCGGGCAGCTGAGATACTCTCCGAGGCTGTTCAGGAAGGCTTCGGCAGCACCGTTGACGTAGGTGATCTGCCCGTCCTGCGTACACAGCAGCACACTGGTCGGCTGGGTCTCGACCATCTGCTTCAGGCGGAAGGCATCGCTGACGGAAACCTGTAGGCCGACGAGGGCGGCGGCCATCTGGCCGATTTCGTCCCGGCTGCTGGCCTTGGGGAGCACAATGTCTGTTTCGCCCCGGGCGAGGGAGACCAGAGCCTTGGTGACAGCGACAATCGGGCGGGAAATGGTCCCCGCCAGCAGCCACGCACCGATCAGCCCCAGCGTAATGGCGATCACACCGGTCAGCACACCGGCCTGCTTCATGGCGAAAATGCTGGCTTCCGCTTCTGTCCGGGGGACTTCGGCCACCAGAGACCAGGTTTCCCCGCTCAGCGAAAAGCGGACCGGCACCACCTGAAACATGGTGTCGGTGAAGCCGTCCGGCCACGGCAGGTTCAGGGTCTGCCCGGCCTTGGCGGCATCAAGGATCGCGGTGGGAACCTGTTCAGCGGTGGCGGGCTTGCCAAGACGGTCGTGATCCCAGTGGCTGACGTAGGTCCCGGCACTGTCGAGCAGGAAGATGCGGCCGGACTTGAAAATCCGCACCTTTTCCAGGCGTTCCTGAATCTGGGCCAAGGCAATATCAATGCCGATAACGGCAGTCGGTCGGGCACCCAGCTTTACCGGCACAGTCACCGAGGTCATCATGATGTTGACGTAGGGGTCAACATAAGGGGCGACCACGGTCCGCTTGCCGGTGGTGGCGGGCAGTTTGTAGAAATCGCTGTCCCAGTCGTTGGTTGCGGTTGGCTCGGTGAAGGCTTCTTGTGCCTGTCCGTCCTTGCGGGTGTAGAAAGGGACAAAGGCCCCCTCCAGATCATAGGCGGGTTTCCCGGCAAATTCGGCATCGCGGTCATCAAGGGACCCGACCGGGGCCAGAATCCAGGTGGCGAACAGGCCGGGCTCGTCTGCCAGCACCCGCAGGGTGTGGTGCATGATCTGCGCGCGGTCGATGCTGCCCAGTTCCGCCTGAAACGTGATGAAATTGGCGAGCTGGATCGCCCGTTGCATGGCACCGTCCACGAAGGCGCTGACGTGGCTGGCTTCCTGTGCGCTGGCATCGGAGACCGCCTGCGCGGCATTCTGGCGCAGGGAGGCCGAGGCCTCCAGCACCAGGGAAATCCCGGTGGCGATACAGGCGGTGATCATCAGAATGCCGATGAGAACGGTCAGGCGGTTCTTCAGCCCGACCCCGATCTTGTGCATCCGTCCGTGAGTGGTATCCGTGGCGATCCCGGTCTTTGTCATAGCAGCGCCCCCGTATGTGCTGCGCGCCCGCCTTTTTGTGATGCGGTTGCTGCGTCTCTGTCCGCTGTCTTCCGATAGCAACCTGCCCGTGGCTGGTGTCGGTGGCGGACTCTGATGTGTGTGCCCGAAGGACCCGGCGTGTGCAGCCGCCTGACAGGCCCTTCTCCCACGTTTGATAATACCCTCTGGGGCAGGACTTGGAAAGACGCAGATTTGCAATACGCAACGGCCCGGCAGTGATGCCGGGCCGAATTCGCGGGAGAGGGCAGAAAACAGGCGGAGTGTCAGCGTACAGATGCTTTTCTCTGAAGCACCAGAATATTGCCGATCAGCACTAAAATCAGACCAAGAACGGCCGGGGGCGTCCACTGATACCCTTCAAAGACGGTGGAGAGACCGAGGGCAATGATCGGATAGAGGACCGAGGCGTAGGAGGCCCGGGCCGGACCGATCCGCCCGACCAGAGTCAGATAGGCACCAAAAGCGAGAATAGAGGCGACCAGCGACAGGTACAGCAGGCTGCCGACATACTCCGGGGTCAGTGCGAAGGAGAACGGTGTTCCGGTGGCCGCCCCCAGCAGGACGGTCAGGGCAGTGCCATAGGCCATGGCATAGGCATTGGTCTGGAGCACCGGCAGGCCTGACTTCTGGTTAAAGGCGGACAGGGTCAGGCTGAAGGCAACGCAGACCGTACCGCCAAGGGCCAGCAGCACGCCCTTGGTGCCGGTGTCGGACAGCGAGAAATGGCTGACTTCCGGCCAGAAGACGGCGGCGATCCCGCACAGGCCCATCAGCACCCCCGCCACCAGTCGGGCATCCAGTCTTTGGCCAAGGAACAGCACGCCCAGGACAAGGTTGAACAGGATGACGGTGGAGGAAGCCACAGCCAGCAGGCCGCTGGTCAGATAGAGGGCGGCAGAATAAAACAGGAAGTAATTGAGGGTGAACATCAGGAAACCCTGCGCCACCATGCGCAGATGCTGGACCCGGTTGAAGCGCAGGGAATGACCGCGCAGCAGACACCAGCCGAACAGTAGCAGAGCCGCCAGACCAAAGCGGTAGGAAACGGAGGCCAGAACCTCAACCCCCGCACCGACCTGTAGTTTCAGGCCGATCCAGCTGGTTCCCCAGATGGCGACAACGGCGGTGTAGAGGCCAAGATTGCCCGAGCCCGATGTGGTGGTGCCGGTGAGTGGCTGGGGGGCGGCGGTCGAAGGGGCGCTGGCCTGAGACATAACGGGGGAGTCCTGAGTGGAAAGAGCACTGTGATGACTATCCGGGCTTCTCAGGAGGCTGACAAACCACATATTATGGGGCAAATCATTAGGGAAACTTATGCAGGACGGGGGGCTTTACCCCTGCCTCTTTCCCCCGGGGAACCGTTGTCATGGCTGATTTACCCCCGCTGAATGCCCTGCGGACGTTTGAGGTGGCGGCCCGCCATCTGTCGTTTACCCGGGCGGCGGAAGAACTGAACATTACGCAGGCTGCGGTCAGCCAGCAGATGAAAGGGCTGGAGGAGGCGCTGGGGGTGCCGCTGTTCCGCCGCCTGAACCGGCGGCTGTGGCTGACCGATGCCGGGCAGGATTATGCCCGCAGTGTCCGCGATGCGTTGGAGATTGTGCGGGAGGCAACGCTGCGCCTGCGGCCGGAGGCCAGCTATCACGATCTGACCCTGTCGCTGCCGCCCTCTCTGGCCCATAAGTGGCTGATGCCCCGTCTGGGGCGGTTTATTGACCGGCATCCCTCCCTGACCCTGCGGCTGCATACCAGTTATGAGGCGATGCGGCTGGGGGTCGGCCCGACGGCGGTCCATTGTGCAATCCGGCAGGGGCGCGGGCCCTATCCCGGTCATTTCAGCGAACTGCTGTTGCGGGAGGAGGTTTTTCCCGTCTGTGCCCCCTCGCTGGCAGCACAGATCACCGGACCGGCTGATCTGAAGCAGGTGCCGGTGATCCGGGATGAAGGGGTCTCGTGGGCGGACTGGCTGACGGCAGCCGGGCTGCCGCAGCGGGCCATCGGGGCCGGACCGACCTTTCTGGACAGCAGCATGGCGGTACAGGCCGCCATTGATGGCCGTGGCATCATGCTGGGGCGCAGTGTGATGATCGCCGACGATCTGGTTGCCGGGCGTCTGGTGGAGCCGTTCCGGGATCTTGGCCTGCGGGTGCCCTACCTGAATGCGGTGTGGTTTCTGTGCCCGCCGGGTCAGGAGGAAACACCGGCCATCCGGGCTTTGCTCGGCTGGCTGAAAGAGGAAGTCACGGTCTCGGCGGTCCGCTGATGCGGTCCGCCGCTTGCTGAACCCTGCTTCCTTCCAGGGGGTGGATGGATCAGGAGATCATACCCGGCAGCAGCGATGCCTGCTCCGCAGCAGGGCGGGGCAGGGCCGGTGCCTCGGCGGGGGTGGCGTCCTGCTGGTGCAGGCGCAGGCGTGTCACCTCCCGTTCCAGTTCCCGGGTGCGGCGGCGGGAGGCCCTTGCTCTGGCCCGCAATCCGGCGCTGCCGATCCAGCTCAGGCAGACACCGGCGATCAGCCCGACCCCAACCCCGCCAAGAACCTGAACGTACAGCGGCAGCTGGAGGGTCCAGGGGAGGGGCCAGAGGCCGACATCAACCGGTTGCCGGTTGGCAACGGCAAACAGGGTCAGGGCCAGTCCGAACGGGACCCCGATCAGCCAGAACAGCAGGCGGCGCAGAAGGCGGGTCAACATGCCGGGCGCTTATTCGTCGCCGTCGGTGTTCAGCATGTCGCGCAGCTGCTTGCCGGTCTTGAAGTACGGCACCGCCTTTTCCGACACGTCCACCGATTCCCCGGTGCGCGGATTGCGGCCCAGCCGGGCTTCCCGCCGCTTGACCGAGAAGGCGCCGAACCCCCGCAGTTCGACCCGGTCACCCCGGGCGAGAGCTGAGGAGATCTCGTCAAAAATGGTCGAAACGATGCGTTCAATATCCCGCTGGTAAAGGTGCGGGTTCCGTTCAGCCAGACGCGCAATCAGTTCTGATTTGGTCATTCAGCGATCCCCCCTGAAGGCAGGTAACGGGGTTGCGGGTAAAACAGGGCCAGTCCGGATGTCTGCTCAGGTGTCCCGGAGACGGGCCTGTTCTGCTCAAGCGGTGCAGAGTGATCCGGGCGTCTCTCCGGGTTGTGGCCCCGGGGCCGTAAAGACCATCCACACAGAATATGCTGCGCCCGGTTTCTGATGTTTCCCCGGATCCGACAGAACAGCATCGGGCGGAGTGTCACCAGTCAGGGCGGTGTTCAAGCGGTTAGCGTGTCGACAGGCAGAAGGCTAAAACAGGGTCCGCAGGCTTCAACGCACAGGGTCCGGGGCCGCAGGAAAGGCGGGCAGAACACCTTATGTCAGTCATACCCTGAAAGACCTAGCCAAAGGGTGCCAAAGCCGGACCGGACCGTCAAGTATAAGTGCTTTGTTTCAAAGGTTTTTGTCAAAAAGAAAAGTGCCCCCGCCAAAGACGGGGGCACCTTTCATCACAGACCGGCGGGGAAATCCGCCGGGAAAGCCGGAGGGCTTATTCGCCCTTGGCTTCCTGAGCCTGCTTCAGGGCAGCGCCGAGGATATCGCCCAGCGAAGCGCCGGAGTCGGCAGTGCCGTACTCAGCCATCGCCTGCTTTTCTTCCTCGATTTCGCGGGCCTTGATCGACAGACCGATCTTGCGGGTCTTGCTGTCGATCGACACGACCTTGGCGTCGATCTTATCGCCCACCGAGAAGCGTTCCGGACGCTGGTCGTTGCGCTCGCGGGACAGGTCGGACTTGCGGATGAAGGAGACGGTGCCGTCCACTTCAACTTCAACGCCGTTGTCCTGCACAGCGGTGACCACGGCGGTCACGACGGTGCCCTTCTTCATGCCGGAAGCGGCAGTGGCGAACGGATCGTCACCCAGCTGCTTGATACCGAGGGAGATACGTTCCTTCTCGATATCCACGTCCAGAACCTTCGCCTTGACGACGT
The DNA here is from genome assembly GCF_014205675.1 of Novispirillum itersonii. Taxonomy (GTDB): domain Bacteria; phylum Pseudomonadota; class Alphaproteobacteria; order Rhodospirillales; family Rhodospirillaceae; genus Novispirillum; species Novispirillum itersonii_A. The sequence goes on along the minus strand of NZ_JACIIX010000001.1, from coordinate 473,075 downwards.
CGCCACGGCTGTAGGCCTTGACGGCTTCTTCGGCGGATTCGGACCAGGACAGGTCGGACAGGTGCACCATGCCGTCGATGTCGCCCGGCAGACCGATGAACAGACCGAATTCGGTGATGTTCTTGATCTCGCCTTCGACTTCGGTCCCGGCCGGGAACTGTTCGGCGAAGGTTTCCCACGGGTTGCCGGCGCACTGCTTCAGGCCCAGCGAAATACGACGCTTTTCCTGATCGACGTCCAGGATCATCACTTCCACTTCCTGAGAGGTGGAGACGATCTTGCCCGGGTGGATGTTCTTCTTGGTCCAGCTCATTTCGGAGACGTGGACCAGACCTTCGACACCGGCTTCCAGCTCGACGAACGCACCGTAGTCGGTGATGTTGGTCACGCGGCCGGTGAACTTGGTGCCCTGCGGGTACTTGGCGGCAACGCCATCCCACGGGTCAGCTTCCAGCTGCTTCATGCCGAGCGAGATACGCTGGGTTTCAGCATTGAAGCGGATCACCTGCACCTTGACGGTCTGACCGATGGTCAGCGCTTCGGACGGGTGGTTGACGCGCTTCCAGGAGATGTCGGTGACGTGCAGCAGGCCGTCAACGCCGCCGAGGTCAACGAACGCACCGTAGTCGGTGATGTTCTTGACGACGCCGTCGAGGATCATGCCTTCCTTCAGGCCGGACATCAGCTTGGCGCGTTCTTCGGCGCGGCTTTCTTCCAGCACGGCACGACGGGACACCACGATGTTGCCGCGGGCGCGGTCCATCTTCAGGATCTGGAAGGTCTGGGACTGACCCATCAGCGGGCCGATGTCACGGACCGGACGGATATCAACCTGGGAGCCCGGCAGGAACGCCACGGCACCGGACAGATCGACGGTGAAGCCGCCCTTGACGCGACCGAAGATCACGCCGTCGACGCGCTGGGCGTCGTTGAAGCTCTTTTCCAGGTCGTTCCAGGCTTCCTCGCGGCGGGCCTTGTCACGGGACAGAACGATCAGACCGTCCTTGTCTTCATAGCGTTCCACGAACACGTCGATCTGATCACCGGCCTTCAGCTCGGTGTTATCGCCATGACGGGTGAATTCACGGGTGGAGATACGGCCTTCGGACTTGAGGCCCACATCGACCAGGGCGAAGTCGCCATCGATGCGGAGGATGGTGCCACGCACCACGCTGCCTTCAATGGTGTATTCCTGGGCAAAGGCTTCGTTGAGGAGATCCTCGAAGCTGAAATCAGCGGCGGTAACCATGGGTTTTAAATTCCTTTCAAAGTTTTCAGTCTTTCCGGCCTGCCGGTTGGCTCCGGCGGTCTTCCGCCCGGTCAGGGGCGGCACAGCCTGTCAGGACCCTCCTGTCCCGTCGGGATCAGGGGGTTTTGTTCAAAGCAGACAGGCGGAAGGGTCCCGCCCGATTCTTTATCGGGGGACCGCCTTCCGCTGAAGATAATCGAGCACCGCCGCAAACGCGGCGTCGGCATCCAAGGCAGAAGTATCAAGCTCAAGAGCGTCTTCTGCCGGGCGCAACGGCGCGACATCCCGCTGGGAATCGCGCGCGTCCCGTTCCTTCATGTCTGCAAGAACGTCGGACTCTATACTCTCAATTCCCTTCGCGCGCAACTCCGCGACGCGGCGGCGGGCCCGTTCTTCGACACTGGCGGTGACGAACAGCTTGTGGGTGGCATCAGGGCAGACCACGGTGCCGATGTCCCGGCCATCCAGAACCGCCCCGGCGCAGCCGCCGGGCGGAACGGCGGCGAACTGGCGCTGGAAGTCCAGCAGTGCGGCGCGGACACCGGGAATGGCGGCAACCTTAGATGCCGCCTGTCCCCCGGCCTCGGTCCGCAGGTCCGGGTCTTTTTGCAGGCTGAACAGTTCATCCGGCGTCAGGCTCCGGGCCGCCGCTTCGGCGGCGGCGGGGTCCTGCGGGTCCTGTCCGGTGCGCAGCACCTTCAGGCCGACCGCCCGGTAGATCGAACCGGTATCGAGATAGGCGTAGCCGAAATGATCAGCCAGCCGCCGGGCCAGCGTGCCTTTTCCGGCGGCGGCGGGGCCGTCAATGGCGATAACGGTGGAGATCATCGCTTACCCTTCCATGCCGGAAAACCGGGCACCAAGGCCGGTCATCAGCGCCGAGAATCCGGGGAAGCTGGTGCCGATGGCGGATTCGTCGTCAATGCCGACGGCTTCCTGCGATGCCATCCCCAGCACCAGAAAGCTCATGCCGATCCGGTGGTCGAGATTAACGGCGATGTTCTGGCCGCCCTTCGGGGCGGTGCCGGTGCCGGTGACGATCAGGTCGTCGCCCTCCACCCGCACGGTGACGCCACAGGCGGCCAGCCCATTGGCCATCAGGCTCAGGCGGTCGCTTTCCTTCACCCGCAGTTCGGCCAGCCCGTTCATCCGGGTTTCGCCGCTGGCGAAGGCGGCAACCACCGACAGAATCGGGTATTCGTCGATCATGCTGGGGGCACGCTCCGCCGGGACCGAAACCCCCTTCAGCGGGCCCTGCTTCACGATCAGGTCGGCGACCGGTTCCCCGCCCTCGACCCGTTCGTTGGTGACGGTCAGGTCCGCTCCCATTTCCCGCAGCGTGGTGTACAGGCCGGTGCGCAACGGGTTCATGCCAACCCCCCGCACGGTGATGTGGCTGCCCGGCACGATCAGGGCCGCTGCCACCGGGAAGGCGGCGGACGACGGATCCGACGGCACCACGATGTGACGGCCGGTCAGCTCCGGCTGGCCGGTCAGGGTGATGACCCGGCTGCCGTCGGCGCGGTCTTGGACCCGGACATCGGCCCCGAAGGCCCGCAGCATCAGCTCAGTATGGTCGCGGGTCGGTTCCGGCTCGGTCACGGTGGTTTCGCCCGGGGTGTTCAGTCCGGCCAGCAGAATCGCGCTTTTCACCTGCGCTGAGGCGACCGGCAGGGTGTAGCTGATCGGCACCGGGGTTTCGGTGCCGGTGACGGCCATCGGCAGGCGGCCGCCGGAGCGGCCGGTGAAGGTGGCCCCCATCTGCGCCAGCGGCGTGGTGACGCGGGCCATCGGGCGGCTGCGCAGCGAGGCATCGCCGGTCAGCACCGCAGTGAACGGGTGGCTGGCCAGCAGGCCCATCAGCAGGCGGGCACCGGTTCCGGCGTTGCCCATATCCAGCACGTCGGCCGGTTCGGTCAGGCCGCCGACACCGCGGCCATGCAGCACCCAGGTGCCGTCATCGCGGCGTTCAACGCTGGCACCAAGCTGTTTCATGGCCGCAGCCGTGCGCAGCACGTCCTCGCCTTCCAGCAGGCCCTCGACCACTGTCTCGCCGATGGCCAGGGCCCCGAACATCAGGGCGCGGTGGGAGACGGATTTGTCGCCCGGCACGCGGATGTCGCCGGACAGCGGCGGGCAGGCCTTCGACCACAGGGCTTTGGCAGTGGCGGAAGCAGGATGACTCATGTGACTTTTCCGGGGAAAAAAGGGTGAGACAGGTCAGGCTGGATACCATATCGGCGCCGCCAAGGGTAGGTGCCGTAACGGCAGTGGCGGGCGGAAAATGCGCTCCGGTCCGGCAGGGTGCGGTATCCGGATCAGCCGGAATGAGGGGGCTGTTCGGGCACAGTGTGATTTTTGGTTTTGACAGGCGGGGGAAACGATGGCAAATGCGCCTCTCAGGACCAAGTCACGATACTCGGAGGTTTTCGGGTGGCTAAACCGGAATGGGGAACCAAGCGCGTCTGCTCTGCCTGCGGGGCCCGCTTCTATGATCTGAACAAAGACCCGATCGTCTGCCCCAAGTGTGGTGCGGAAAACGAGAAGGACGCTGCGCCGAAGGTTCGTCGCGGCGGCAAGGGGGCCCGGAATGACGCAGTGAAGAAGACTGCGGTCGCAGCGCCGGTCGAGGAAGAAGAAATTGAGGAGGATATCATCGGGGAAGAGGACGACGACGCCCTGATTGAGGACGCCTCGGACCTCGGCGAGGACGATGATGATATGGCCGAGGTGATGGATCACCTCGAACCGGGTGAGCAGGACGAGTAATCGTTCCTGTGCCGGTCTGCCGGATCCTGAAAGGGCTGCTCCAGTGATGGGGTGGCCCTTTCTGCTGATGGTAAGGCCTGCGGCAGCCCTTTGATTTAACCGGGAAAAGCGCTGAAAGCCGCATGGTTGCGTGGGGGTGTGAAAAAAATGAAACCGGGGGTGCATTTTTTTCTTGCCGGGGTGCGGCTAACCCCTTATAACCCCGCTCCACCGAGGCAGTCACCCAGACCGACCGCCGAACAAAAACGGGGCTATAGCTCAGCTGGGAGAGCGCTACAATGGCATTGTAGAGGTCAGCGGTTCGATCCCGCTTAGCTCCACCATCAAAACCCCCGGGGAACACCCGGGGGTTTTGTTATTTCCAGACTCCCCATCGCCATCGCTCCGGCGGGATCGCTCCGCTGTCCGTTACGTGCCGGTCTGCAATGCAGACCGGTTGGGGTTCGATCCCGCTTAGCGCCACCATCAAAACCCCCCGGGGAAGGCCCGGGGGGTTTTGTTCTTTCCGGCCCCCCCATTGCCATCGTTCCGGCGGGATCGCTCCGCTGTCCGTTACGTGCCGGTCTGCAATGCAGACCGGTTGGGGTTCGCTCCCGCTTAGCTCCACCATCAAAACCCTTGGGGAGGACGCGGGGGTTTTGTTCTTTCCAGACCCCTCCCCCATTGCCATCGTTCCGGCGGGATTGCTCCGCTGCCTGTTGCGTGCCGGTCTGCGATGCAGACCGGGTGGGGTTCGATCCCGCTCAGCACTACCCTCAAAACTTCCGGGGAAGACCTGGGGCATTTTTGATTTTCTGTCGGTCCGTATTCATCCTGCCGTCAGGCGGGTGATGCCGTTGTCTACCAAGGAAAATCCACGGGTTTCCGGGGTGTCGGGAAAAAAATGACAGATTTTGAAAAAAGTTCTTGCCGGGGTGCGGTTAACCCCTTATAACCCCGCTCCACCGAGGCAGTCACCCAGACCGACCGCCAAACAAAACGGGGCTATAGCTCAGCTGGGAGAGCGCTACAATGGCATTGTAGAGGTCAGCGGTTCGATCCCGCTTAGCTCCACCATCAAAACCCCCGGGGAATACCCGGGGGTTTTGTTCTTTCCAGACTCCCCATTGTCATCACTCCGGCGGGATCGCCCCGCTGCCTGTTGCGTGCCGGTCTGCGATGCCGACCGGTTGGGGTTCGCTCCCGCTTAGCTCCACCATCAAAACCCCCGGGGAACACCCGGGGGTTTTGTTCTTTCCAGACTCCCCATTGCCATCGCTCCGGCGGGATCGCTCCGCTGCCTGTTGCGTGCCGGTCTGCGATGCAGACCGGGTGGGGTTCGATCCCGCTTAGCTCCACCATCAAAACCCTTGGGGAGGACGCGGGGGTTTTGTTCTTTCCGGACTCCCCATTGTCATCGCTCCGGCGGGATCGCTCCGCTGCCTGTTGCGTGCCAGTCCGCGGGGCAGACCGGCGGAGCAACTTCGCCCGATATTTCAGGGCTGACTTCTGTCGAGGGGCGGGAGAGTGTCAGGTTTCCCCCAAATGTCTTAGTGTGCTCCGGCTTGCGCTTAACCCGCAGGGCACAGATACTCCGAAGGACGAGGAAGGCGGATCCCTGCAACACCAATAGCCGGAACCGGAATGCGTATATTGTTAACAGGATCTGCCTGCGCCCCTCTGGAGCCCTTCATCCGTGAATGGGCCGCAGACTGCCTTGTGGTTCCCGAGGGGCTGTTCACCGGGGACCGGGAGGGGGCAGAGACGGCCCCCCGTCCTGTGATCATCTATGGTCTTTCAGGCGGGGAAGTCCTGCCGGAGAGGCTCCGGCAGTCCGGGACTCCGGTCATCGCAGTGATTCCTGAATGGTCAGACCGGCAGGTGGAGGCCCTGATGGCTGCCGGTGCCAGCGACGTGCTCACATGGCCTGAGATCCTGTCCGATGCTGGGCAGGGATTGCGGCGGGCCTGCCGCAAGGCCCTGCATCGCCAGCACGCTGCCGGGCCGTTGCCGTCCGTCAGTGCAGAGGGCCTGTTGCAGACCATTCTTGACGCTGCGCCGGAGCCGATTTTTGCCAAAGATGCCGAAGGCCGCTACGTGCTGGCCAACATTGCCTGCTGTCAGGTGATGGGGCTGGAACGGGATCAGGTTCTCGGGCGTCAGGATGCCGATATTTTTCAGCCCGATGTTGCGGCACGGGTGGTGGAGATTGACCGGGAGGTTCTCGGCGGTGGGCTCAGTCATTTTTACGAGGAACGGATCCCGACCCCGGCGGGGGAGCGGATCTATTCGACGGTCAAGGCCCCGGTCTTTGGCGAAACCCCAGCGGCGGCGGTTGTCGGTCTGGTCGGGGTTGCCAAGGATGTGACCCGGCGGACCCGGGCCTTGCAGGAACTGGAAGAGCGGAACCGTCTGCTGGCGCTGGCCGAGGACGTGGCCCACGTCGGGCATTTCCGGATCCGCTTCCGGGACCGGCAGGTGCAATGGTCGCCGGTCTGTTATGCCCTGTCCGGGGTATCGGCGGACAGCTTTGCCCCCTCTGTGCGGAACCATCTGCGGGCTGTGCACCCTGATGACCGGAAGGTTCTGCGGCAGGCCCGGCGGGCGGCCTTCCGGTACGGGGTTGAAATCTCGCGCGAGGTCCGCCTGCATCTGCCCAGCGGCCTGCGGCGGACCGCGCTGGTCCGCCTGCTGCCGGAACGGGATCCGGTGACCCGCGAATACTGCGCCCTGTTCGGGATCGTGTTTGACACCACCGACATTCATGTCGCCCGGCAGGCGGCGGAGGAGAAGCAGGAACTGCTGGATATGGCGGTGTCCTCCATCGCTGACGGTCTGGTGCTGTGTAATGACAGCTATTGCCGCATGTATGAGCTGCCCCCGGAGCTGGTCCGGCCCGGAACCCGGTTTGAGGATCTGTTGCGCTACAGCACCAGCCGGGACACCTCGATGACGGACGACTCCGATAAGGTGCAGTGGTTCGCCGACCGCATTACCCTGCACGAGGTCGGGGGCAGCGTGGAGCAGCGCTTCGGCGACCGCTGGTATCTGGTCAATGAAAGCAGGTTGCCCAACGGCTTCCGGGTTGGAACCCGGGTGGACATCACCGGCCTGAAGGAAGCGCAGTTGCAGGCCACCGCTGCCAGCCGGGCCAAGACCGAGTTTCTGTCCAACATGAGCCATGAGCTGAGAACGCCGCTGAATGCGGTGCTCGGCTTCGCCCAGCTGCTGCTGTCCAGTGCGCGGGATCCGCTGAGTGAGCGGCAGCAGCGGTCTGTCCGTCATATCCTACAGGCCGGGGAACATCTCCTGACCCTGATCACGGAGATCCTTGACCTGACCCGGATCGAGGCCGGGAAGCTGACGCTGTCCCCGCAGGCGGTGGCTCTGGGGGATCTGATTGCGGACTGTGTGGTCCTGACCGAGACGCTGGCCCGGAAGACCGATGTTTCGGTGATGCTGGAAGGGATGGACGATCTGATGCCGGTCTGGGCGGATCCGACCCGGACCCGGCAGGTGGTGCTCAATCTGCTGTCCAATGCGGTGAAGTATAACCGGCCGGGGGGGTGGGTGCGGGTCCGCGCCCGCGTTGACCGGACTGCGCGTCGGGCGGTGGTGGAGGTTGAGGACAACGGCCGGGGCATTCCGGCCGCGCGGCAGACGGTTCTGTTTGAGCCCTTTGCCCGTCTCGGGCTGGAAACCAGCGGCATTGAGGGCACGGGAATCGGCCTGACCATCAGTGCCCGGCTGATGCAGGAAATGGGCGGTGGCATCACCTTTGTCAGTGAAGAAGGGCGGGGGAGTCTCTTCCGGGCCGATTTCCCTCTTGCCCCGGAAGGCTAAGCCGCTATATGTCGCGCGGATATGCATACCGGATTGGTCCGAAGGTGGTGTTTGGATGAGCCTCGACAGCCTGAACATTGATGATCTGGCGGAAAACTTTTCCCTGTTTGACGATTGGGAGGACCGCTACCGCTATATCATCGATCTGGGGCGGAAAATGCCGCCGCTGCCGGATGCCGACAAGGTGCAGGCCAACAAGGTGGAAGGCTGCATGAGTCAGGTCTGGCTGACCCATGCCGTTGAAGCCGGGGCGGCTGAACCGCGCCTGTTCTTTTTCGCCGACAGTGATGCGCACATTGTCAAAGGATTGCTGGCGGTCCTGCTGATCCTGTTTTCGGGGAAGACCGCTCAGCAGATTCTGGCGATTGATGCCGATGCCGAGCTGGCGCGGCTGGAGCTGGACCAGCATATCAGCCCGAATCGCCGGAACGGGGTGACATCAGTGGTGCGCACCATCCGGGCGCTGGCGGCGCAGTCGGTTGAGGCGGCAGCCTCCTGACCGGCCGGGTGCCGGGAAACAGAAAGGGCGGGATCCGCAATGGTCCCGCCCTTTCTGTCTGCGACTCGGTATACCGGTTATTTCGCCGGAACCTGCTTCCCGGCATCGGCCGGATTGACGGCCCAGAACAGGTCGAACCGGCGGGCCGCCGCTGACGGATTCGGCAGCTGGACCCGGAAGCCGGTGGTCTCGCCGGGCAGAAGCTGCGGGACCGGCGGCTGGGCGGCCAGTTCCTGCACCATGGCCCCGGCGCCGTCAAACAGGGTAACGTGCAGGAATGGCACCTTACGCGGGGTTTCCGACACGTTGGCGATGAAGCCACGGATGACCAGAGTATCCACCCCGCCCTGCGCCAGACGTTCGCTGGTGGTTTCCTTGAACTGAAGGCCCAGCCCCGGGACATCAACCGGGATCCCGGCCATCTCGTAGTAGGGTTCCAGTTCCGGCATCCGCAGCACGATGGTTTCCCGCCAGTACCACGCGGCGGTCCCGGCCCCGCCGCCGACCACCAGCAGGGCCATCAGCGTTGCCAGAATCGGCAGCAGGATCCGGCGCCGTGGCGGCGGTTCGCGGGTGAACATGTCGGGCAGCGCGTCGTCACTGTCGGGGGACAGGAAGCCGTCGTCGGTTTCGATCAGGGGGTCCGACAGGTCATCGTCAGTGCCGAACGTGCCGAATCCATCGTCATCGTCACGGCCGCCCTTCAGGCCTTCGTCAAAGCCAAGGTCGGAGAACGGGTCATCGGCAGCGCCGGGCCGGGAAGCCCCCCGCCGCTGAAGGCTGTCGTCGTCCAGACCGCGCATGACGGAGTCAAACGGGTCATCACCGTCATCCTGCGGGCCGGAGGGGGCCGCGGCCCGGCGCGACGGCGTCGGGTCCATTTCCATCGGCATCGGTGCGGACCGGTACTCAGGGCGGGCTCCGCCGCGCGGAGGCGGAGCGAAGTCATCGTCGTCCTGAAAACTGAGCATATCGGCGGCACGCGTCGGCACCGCCCGGCCGGCCGGAGGGGCCACAGGGGGTGCCGCCCGTTGCGGGCGTGCAGGTTCGGGCACGTCATCCGGCATCTGACGCCAGACATGCGCGCACTGCGAACACTTCAGCTTACGCCCCTTGGGGCCAATTGCACCATCGGGTACGCTGAAAGACGTACCGCAACTCGGACAGGTGATATCCATGACAGACCCGTTTGGCCCCCGTTTGTCACCCCAGTTATAGGCTTTACCAGTAGGACACACAAGCACAGGAGCATTTACAAGCAGTTAATCCGGTGCGTCTTGCGTCTTTTCCGCAGGGTTTTCCTCCGGCTTCCGGCGGAGCCCTCAGCTACCGGTCCGGCCCGGGCGGTTTGACGGATGCGGCAGGGTATGCCACTGTTCCGGTCAGACTGTGTCCCCCGACAGGGACGGTATCATGCCGTTCCGTCTGCGGGGACTGAAAAACAAGATAAGACTATCAAGGGCATGGCTTTTAAGGCAGGACAGAACAAGGGCAGAACCAGCCGGATTGTTGATGCGGAGGGATCCACCGCGATCCGGTTCGACAACGTCAGTCTGCGCTATGGCACCGGCCCCGATGTTTTGCAGGACATCAGCTTTTATCTTGATCCGGGATCATTTCATTTCCTGACCGGGCAGTCCGGGGCGGGGAAAACCTCCCTGCTCAGTCTGCTGTATCTGGCCCGCCGCCCGACGCAGGGATCGGTGCAGATGTTCGGGCGGGACGTCAGTTCCGCCCCCCGCGATGCCCTGCCGGCCCTGCGGCGGCGAATCGGTGTGGTGTTTCAGGAATTCCGTCTGCTCGATCATCTGTCGACGCTGGATAACGTCGCCCTGCCCCTGCGGGTGGCCGGGGTTTCGGAAGCGGAAATCCAGCGCCATGTGCCGGAGCTGCTGGGCTGGGTTGGCCTGTCGCGCCATCTGCATGCCACGCCGCCGACCCTGTCCGGGGGGCAGAAACAGCGCGTGGCCATCGCCCGTGCGGTGATTAACCGGCCCGATCTTCTGGTGGCGGACGAACCGACCGGCAGTGTTGATGACCGCACCGCCACCCGGCTGATGCATCTGTTCATGGAACTGAACCGGCTGGGGACCACCGTTCTGATTGCCACCCACAACGAAGGGCTGGTCCGGAAGTTTCCGTTTGAGCGCCTGCATCTGGAAGGGGGGCAGGTCAGTGTTCTGCCGCCGCTGGCCGGGTGGGCGGCCGGGGATGGCCTGTTCGCCGGGGGCAATCCTCTGGCGGATCTGGAGGATCTGTAATGGCGCGGTTTCTGCGGTCCGATCTGCCGGTGGCGGCGGATCCGGGTAACCGGTTCCTGCCGCTGCTGGTGGCGGCGATGGTATTTCTGGCGACACTGGCGCTGGCCGGGGCGCTGGCCCTACAGGACATGACCACCCGCTGGCGCGGATCCATGACCGGCACGCTGACGGTTCAGGTGCCTCCGGTGGCGGGCGAAAGTTCTGCTGACACCGTGGCCCGGGTCGACCGGGTGGTCCGGCTGCTGGCATCCCTGCCGGAAGTGGCCGCCGCCGTTCCCGTTGCCGATGAACAGCTGGTGCAGATGCTGCAACCGTGGCTGGGGTCTGATGTGCTGATTGCCGACCTGCCGGTGCCCCGGCTGGTCGATGTGTCGCTGAAGGTTGAGGCGATGGCCGGGCTGGATGCAATGCTGGCCCGTGTGCGCGACGTGGCACCGGGGGCGCTGATTGATGATCACCGGGTGTGGCTGGCCCGCCTGATTGCGCTGGCGGACGGGATCCGCCTGCTGGCCTGGGCGACGCTGGGGCTGGTCGGTACCGCCACCACGGCGGCGGTGGTTTATGCCACCCGCTCCGGTCTGGCCGTACACCGCCCGCATATCGAGGTTTTGCACCTGATCGGGGCAACGGATGGCTATGTTGCCCGCCAGTTTGCCCGGCGGGCCCTGATCCACGGGCTGATCGGCGGGGCCATTGGCACCCTGATGGCAGCCCCGGCGCTGATCGCCCTGCTGGCCCTGCTGGCCCCCTTGGAAGGGGGGTTGGTTCCGGTGGTGACCCCAGCGTCGGTCCATTTCCTCGGGCTGGCCCTGCTGCCCCTGCTTGCCGGTGGAGTGGTGATGATCACCGCCTACCGGACCGTCCGGCGGCAGCTGGCCCGGATGCTGTAGGGGGGAGAGGGGCGATGCGGCGGCATCGTTTTGTGATCCGCGGAGTCCCACAGCTGGAAACGGTCAGCCGGGTGGTGCGGCGGGCGGTTTCCTGGGTAACCCGGCTGATTGCCTTTGCCCTGCTGCTGACGGCGGTCTGGCTGCTGGGGCTGATCCATTACGTCGAGACCATGCCGGAGCGGGTTGAGGATATCCTGACCCGGACGGATGCCATTGTGGTGCTGACCGGTGGCAGTGAGCGCCTGTCCACCGGGATCGGGCTGCTGCGGCAGGGGCGGGCCGACGTTCTGTTCATTTCCGGTGTGTTCCCGGAAACCCGGCTGGAAACCCTGCTGCGGGATGAGGCCGGGGTGGAAGACCTGCGCAACCGGGTTTTTCTCGGCCATGTGGCCACAGATACCATCGGCAATGCGATTGAAACCGCGATCTGGATGCGGGAACACCGCTGGCGCTCGATCCGGCTGGTGACGGCCAATTATCACATGCGCCGCAGCCTTCTGGAGTTTGAGGCGGCAATGCCGGGGGTGCAGATTATTCCTCACCCGGTGTTTCCGGCGGCGGTGAAATGGGAAGAGTGGTGGCGTTACCCCGGGACTGCCGCCCTGTTTGCCACCGAATACAGTAAATACCTCGCCGCCCGTCTGCGGTTGCAGTTCCCTGATACTCCGGCTCCGGGCTGGCAGCGTTAAGACCGGCAGAGCCGGGTGATGCGGCGGGTGGTCAGCGGCAAGGGGATTGGGTATAAGCGGGCCGGTTTCCGGGGTGTCTGCGGTCACAGAGCCCGGTGGGCAACCGTGGCCCTGCGCGCGGGGCAAACAGGACAGACTTTGACGACGCCGGGGCGGCCAGCCCTTTTATCTGCGGCGTGCTGCTATCAGGAGAGGGCTGGAATGGCTGTCGTATCGCTGCTGCGATCCGTTGTGTTCAACATTTTTTATGTCCTCTGGACCATCGGGGTCGGCTCTTTGGGGATCCCGACCCTGTTCGTGCCGGGGCGCCGCAGCTTTGCCGTACCGCATCTGTGGTGCCGGGGTCTGGTCTGGGGGGCGCGGATCCTGCTGGGAATCCGCTGGCGGGTCGAAGGGCTGGAAAACCTGCCGCAGGGGGCCTGCATTCTGGCATCCAAGCATCAGTCGGCCTGGGAAACCCTGTTTCTGCCGATGCTGGTGCCGAAACCGGTGTTTGTGCTGAAGAAAGAGCTGCTGTCGATCCCCTTTGTCGGCTGGCATATGGCCAAGACCGGGATGATCGCGGTGGATCGCAAGGCCGGGGCCTCGGCGATGAAGACCATGCTGCGCGGGGCTGATGCCGCCTTTGCCGAAGGACGGCAGATGATCATTTTCCCGGAAGGGACCCGGGTGCCGGTGGGCGAAAATCCGCCGTTCCAGCCGGGGATTGCCGCGCTGTATGCCCGCTTCGGTGACCATGTCCCTCTGGTGCCGGTGGCGTTGAACAGCGGATTGGTCTGGGGCCGCAACAGCTTCGTGAAATCCCCGGGTGAGGTGGTGGTGCGGATTTTTCCCGCCATTGAGCCGGGGCTGGATAAGAAGGTGTTCACCGAACGCCTTCAGGCGGTGATCAACGGCGAGTCGGCCCGTCTGTGCGGCAACGGCGACTCCTGACACCTGCATCTGAAACGAGCATGACCGGAAGGGCTGCCTGTGGATAACCGGCGGCCCTCTGTCTTTTTCCGGGGGTATCTGTGAACAGGCTCTGTGGCAGGCGCATCGCATCCGGGGTGGGGTGAACGGTTTCCTGCACGGAGAGGATGTAAAAAAAGAATAAATCGGAAGCAGTTACGCAAAACTTCCCCACCCTTGCGGATCTACTTATGGCAGGTGGGGTGCTGATGCTGTTTTCGTCTGGGACAGACCGCAGGGTGTGGCTGGCTGTGGATAACTCTGGGGGTTTCCCGTGCGCCGTCGGTGTCCCCGCAGGCGTTACGATTGCCGCGACCGCATACTTCTGCCGAGTCGCTCCAAGGCAGCCCGCAGATCGTCATCGGGAATTTCCGCAACGGTGGCTGTAATTTCCGCCACCTCTGACGGGCGCAGGGCCCGTTGCCGCACCTCCCGTGGCGGGCGTTTGATCGGCAGCGGGGCCTGAATGATTTTCAGCCGGGCAATGGCCGGGTAGCCGAAATAGCCGTTGATGCGTTGCAGCAGGGCCGGGGCATCGTGCTGGATCTGCACTGCAAACGGGCCGGACGGCACCCGGATGGTCAGTTCACCGCCATCCCGCTGGCCTTTGGGGAAGCGCACCTGTTCCGGCAGCACGTAGGAGGCCATCAGCGGCCCGACAATGGTATCCCAGCGGGCGATCAGGTCGCCTTCGGCCAGGCCGCGCCTGCCCAGCAGCGGGCGGGTCAGCGGGGCGGCAACGGCACCGATGGCCAGAGGGCCACGCGCCATGCGGCGCGGTTCCTGCTGGGCGGACGGGCTGCCCCGGCGGGGCGGACGCGGAGACTCTGGCGGCTGTGCCATACGGGAAGCAGGTCCTGACAAAAACAGACGGGTCAGATACTGTAGCCACTTTGTCGGGATCCGGCTATGTGCAGACAGAAGAGGGAACTGCGGTTTCCGGTTTTCTGTTCCTGCACCGGGCACGGTATCCTGTAGCCTTCAGAACCTGTGAGCCTTCAGAGAATGACCGGTCCTGTGCATCCGTCTTCCGTCGCCGGTTCCGCCGTCCAGCCTGTGCCGCTGAGTGCCCGGCTGCTTGACTGGTATGATGCGGAACGCCGTCACCTGCCATGGCGGTATGCGCCCGGGCAGGCGGCGGACCCCTATCGGGTCTGGCTGTCCGAAGTGATGCTGCAACAGACCACCGTGGCGGCGGTCATTTCCTACTTCAACGCCTTCACCACCCGTTGGCCGACGGTTTCCGATCTGGCGGCGGCGGACGATGAGGCGGTGATGGCGGCGTGGGCCGGGCTGGGGTACTACGCCCGGGCCCGCAATCTTCTGAAATGCGCCCGCGTGGTCCGGGACAGCCACGGCGGGCAGTTCCCGGACACCGAGGAAGACTTGCGGCGCCTGCCGGGAATCGGCACCTACACGGCGGCGGCGATTGCGGCGATCGCCTTTGGCAAGCGGGCGGTCGTGGTCGATGGCAACGTCGAGCGGGTGATCAGCCGGATGTTTGCGGTGACGGATCCGCTGCCGGGCAGCAAGGACCAGATCCGGACCCTTGCGGACAGTCTGACGCCGGAGGAGCGTGCCGGTGATTACGCACAGGCGATGATGGATCTGGGGGCGACCCTGTGTTCGCCCCGCAAGCCGGCCTGTGGTCTGTGCCCGTGGATGCGGGACTGTGACGGGCGTAAGCAGGGCCTTGCCGAACAGTTGCCTGCCAAGGTGGCCAAGGCGGAAAAGCCGCTGCGCCGGGGGGTTGCCTTCTGGATCGTGCGGTGGGATGGGGCGGTGCTGTTGCGCCGCCGTGCCCCGGAGGGGCTGCTGGGCGGCATGACCGAAGTGCCGTCAACCCCGTGGCGGGAGGAAGAGTGGAGTCGGGCCGATGCGGTGCCCTATGCGCCGGTATCCGCGGACTGGCGGCCGCTGCGGGGGCTGGTCCGCCATACGTTCACCCATTTCCATCTGGAGCTGACGGTTCTGTCCGGGGTTGCCAAGGGCGGAGAGTATCCCGGGTGCCGGTGGGTTCTGCCGGAGGAGATGGAGGGAGAGGCCCTGCCGACCGTGATGCGTAAAATTGTCCGTCTGGCTCTCGGGCAGGGATGATTTTATACTGCGCTGCACTTTATCGTATTGATTTATAAGAATTTGTATTGTTGCAGCGCATGGAAGGCCCCTGTCTTTTTCGGGCCTTTTCTGTTACCGTCAGAAGGTGGCGCGGGTGCGGGCGCCTCACGGCTTCCGGGTGCGGAAGCTCTTCCGCAACGGGGGCTGCGGCAGTCGCAGCGGCGTACTGCCGTGGTAAAGGTCCAAGGAGGACCGGCCATGTTGACCCTGACTGACTGTCTGCATTTCAGCGGCATTACCGAAGCTGAACTGAGTGTGGTGGCTCACCACGAACATCTCCCGCCGTTGGTGGCTCTGGAGAAAGCACACGCCTTCCTGCAAAAGGACTGGGGAGAACCCGCCCTGCGCCAGATGGTTCTGGATGAGGTGCGGACTGCCCTGATGTCGCAGGACCCGGAACGGGCCCGCGCGATGCTGGAGCAGCTGCAACGGACCTTTGCCGATCATCCGGGCGGGGTTGACCGTCGTCTGCCCTCCCCGGCAGAGGGGAAGAAATAATCCTTAAGGATTATTTCGGGGCTTCAGGAGCTCCCCGCCTTCCGGGCAGGATGGGGTGAAGTGGTACCGCGTTTCCGATGTGGTTTCAGGCCTTGGATATTTTCGTAAAATTGTCGGTATTTCATATACTTTTGTTGATATCAGGGAATTTGGAGCCAATACACTTTCTCACCATTGCGCCGCTGCCGGAGATATGGAATGTTAAGAATTGCTTAAACCACATTAATTAGGAGGATTACGCCATGGACAGGACCTCTGACTGCGCCCTGCTGCTGTCTGCCCGTCGGGCCCGTGCCTCCGCTGCTCGTTTCGCTGCGATTGTGGACCGCTTCGGCGCTGAGATGCCGGGGCATATTGATCGCCTGCATGAGGCATTGGCCGATATCCGCCATGTCGCGGACACTCTGGAGCAGGGCGCCTCGTTCCAGCCTGCCGCAGCGGTTCTGCCGGTCCGTCAGGAGTATCGTCTGGCCGCAGAATAAGGTCTGTGGAACAGGCGTTTTTCCTCGCCGGAAAAAGGCAGAGGAGCGTTTTCAGCAAAAGCGGACACCGGCTTTGCTGTTGAAAACGCTCTAACTCTCTCAGGGTTCTAACTCTCTAAAGACAGAGTCTTTTCTTCGATTGACCGGATTCCACACAATCGGAAAATGCTCTAGAGTGCGCCCGTACTGTTGCGTAAGGCACTGAGGGAGCTGCGGAGCGTGAAAAGGCCGGATGGGACGATGATCGCGCAGGGTATGGGCCGGGGCGTGTTCCGGGCAGCGCTGGCGCTGATTGCGGGTATGGCGCTGATGCCGGGCGGTGCGCAGGCACAGACCGCCGCCGCTTCTCCGGTGGTTCCCCCGGCGGCGGCGCAGGGGGGCGAGCGGTTCAGCATCCAGATTCCCAAGGGCTGGAAGCAGGCCAGCCGCAATGCCAGCGGGCCGATTGAAACCGTCTCCTATGTCCCGGATGGGCAGTCGGCGGAACGGTGGCAGGATATGCTGACCATCCAGATGGTCAAAACCCCTGCCGGGGCGCAGGCCCTGCCCCCTGATCAGCTGTATGCCCAGTCACAGAGCAGTTACGAACAGGCCTGTGACGGGGTTAAGCTTGGCACCCTGCAAAGTGGCCGCAGCAACGGCTATCCTTCCGCCTTCTGGGTGCTGGGCTGTTCCAAGGTGAAGTCGGCCGGATATGGGGAAACTGCCTTTTTCCGGACGATACAGGGCACTGCCGCCCTGTATATGGCCCAGTGGGCATGGCGGGTTGCCCCGTTTG
The DNA here is from genome assembly GCF_014205675.1 of Novispirillum itersonii. Classification (GTDB taxonomy): domain Bacteria; phylum Pseudomonadota; class Alphaproteobacteria; order Rhodospirillales; family Rhodospirillaceae; genus Novispirillum; species Novispirillum itersonii_A. The sequence goes on along the minus strand of NZ_JACIIX010000001.1, from coordinate 456,069 downwards.
ATACCACACAGGGGCCGCCGCTGCTGGAAGACCAGCAGAAAGAAGCGCTGACCACCTTGCAGAGTTTTCAGGTCTGCGATCCGGCCAGCCGCCAGCATCCCTGCCAGCCGGGCCAGTAAACCTGTTTCTCAGCAAACCGGTTTCAGAACAGTCTACAGCGCATCGGTAAAGGCGGCGAGACGGCGGCGGATGGCCTTGGCGTGGGCCTTCCGCGTTGCTTTGTCGTCCCCGAAAGCCGAGGGGACCTCGGCGGTGATGCCCGCTTTCACGGCGGGGGCAACCTGATGCAGGTCGTAGGCGGCCTGTAACGCCATCCACAGTTCCGGCCCGGTTCCGAAATAGCGGCCAAGCCGCAGGGCGGTATCGGCGGTGACGCCCCGCCGCCCGCGCAGCAGCTCGGAAATCCGCGGCGGCGGCACCCGCAGGGCCATGGCGAGGGCGTTACCGCTTAATCCCATCGGATCCAGATATTCCATCCGCAGGACGGTCCCCGGGTGTTCGGGGGCGGGCGGGGGAAGGTCGATGGCATCCGTCACGGCGGGTCTCCGGATCTGTCGGAACTGGGGCTGGCAGGGACAGGAGGGGCAGGCGCAAGGGGTGTGCTGGATCAGGCTGACACGGTCTCGGTCAGCCAGTCATGCAGGATGGTGGCGGCCCGTTCCCAGTCCGGTTCCAGCATCATCGCATGGCCCATCCCCTCTAGAATATGGCACGGGGCATCGTAGTAGCGGGCGGTGCTGCGGGCCATCCACGGCGGCACAAAGGTATCTTCCGAGGCACCGATCACCAGCATCGGGATGGCTTTTCCGTTGGTGCACACCGGTGGCGGCGAGAAGGTCAGATCCGTCTGGGCCCGCATCGACTCGGTCTGGAAGCGGGTCAGATACTTCTGGGTGGTTTCCAGCGGCACGCTGGCCGGGAACAGGGCGCGGTGCAGGGCCTCGGCGGAGGCCATTCCGGTGCCGAAGGTCTGCATTCCCGCCAGTGCCCACAGCACGTTGGGGGTGTTCATCGCCATATGGAGGGTGGTTCCCCACAGCCCACCGGGCGAGACCGAGGACATCAGCGCGGCTCCGGCAACGGTCGGTTCCCGGGCGAAGGTCCGGGGATCGCTGCGTTCCAGCAGGCGCTGGACCACCATGCCGCCCATGCTGTGGCCGATCAGCACCGGCCGGCGCGGCAGGGAGGCCATGACGCTGCTGACGTCATCGACAAAGTCCGCCATGCCCGCCCGTTGCAGGTCATTCAGGCTGCCGCTGGTGCCGTGGCCGCGCAGGGAGACGGCGTAGGCGTCAAAGCCACGGGCCGCGAACCAGTCGAGGAAGTTTTCCGCCCAGATCCAGGCCCCACAGAAGGCTCCGTGGACAAACAGCAGCGGCGGGGTGGTGACCGGCTTTGCCGGTTTGGCGTGCAGCACTTCCAGAGACACGGACGCGGGGGATGTCATATTGGCGGAGACTCGCGGCAGGGGAGGGATACAGGATCCAGCATAGGTCATCTGCCGGAACCGGCGGTAAAATTTTTGCGAAACATCCCGGGAAACCCCGGGATCTGGAAAGAAAACAGGCGCAGTCCGGAAGGGCTGCGCCTGTCGTCTTGTGTTACTGGGTTTCGAACTTGGCGATCCCGGAACCATAGGCCTGCTTGGCCTCGATGATTCCCCGCCGGATCTGCCGGGTCCGGCTGAACAGGGCATGCAGGGTTTCCCCCTCGCCCCAGCGGATCGCCCGTTGTAAGGCGGTCAGATCTTCGGTGAAGCGCTGAAGGACTTCCAGAACCGCCTCGCGGTTGTTCAGGAAGACGTCGCGCCACATGGTCGGGTCGGAGGCGGCGATACGGGTGAAATCCCGGAAGCCGGAGGCCGAGTACTTGATGACTTCCTGCTTCAGCACGTCTTCCAGATCGTCGGCGGTGCCGACAATGGTATAGGCAATCAGGTGCGGCAGGTGCGAGGTGATGGCCAGCACCTGATCATGGTGCCCGGCTTCCATCACATCGACGTTGGAGCCGATGGTTTCCCACAGGGTGCGGATCTTGGTCACCGCCTCCGGATCGGTGCCGGTCGGCGGGGTCAGGATGCACCAGCGGTTCTGGAACAGCTCGGCGAATCCGGCCTCGGGGCCGGAATGTTCGGTCCCGGCGATCGGATGGCCCGGCACAAAATGCACCGCATCCGGCAGGAACGGCGAGACATCACGCACCACCGCCATCTTCACCGATCCGACGTCGGTGACGATGGCACCGGCTTCCAGCGCCGGGCCGAACTGTTCGACCAGGGCGGCGTTGGCCCCGATCGGGGTGGCCAGAATCACCAGATCACAGCCGCGCACGGCTTCCGCCGGATCGGCATACACTTCATCGACAATGCCCAGCTTCTGGGCGGTTTCCTTGCTGCCGTCCGCAGCGCTGTGGCAGACCAGCGTTTCGGCCAGACCATGGGCGCGGATGGCGCGGGCGAGGGAGGACCCGATCAGGCCAATGCCGATCAGGCAGGCCCGCCGGAACAGGGCGGGCTTCTTCAACGGATCAGACATGTCCGTCACGACTCCAGAAAGTCTTTAAGGGCCGCAACCACGGCCTCGTTCTCTTCGGCCAGGCCGATGGTGATGCGCAGGCAATCCCCAAGGCCGTAGCTGGCAACCCGCCGGACGATGATGCCGCGCGCCTTCAGGAAGGCATCGGCCGCCGCCGCATCTTTGCCTGCGGTACCGGAAAACCGGGCCAGAACAAAGTTGGCGACGCTGTCGGTGGTGGTCAGGCCCAGTGCCGTCAGCTTTTCCTTCAGCCACGGCAGCCAGTAATCGTTGTGGGCCTTGGCCAGCGTGGTGAATTCCACATCACGGATCGCCGCCGTCGCCGCCGCCTGTGACGGGGCGGTGACGTTGAACGGGCTGCGGATGCGGTTGATCACATCGGCGATGCCGACCGGGAAATAGCCCCAGCCGACCCGGGCTCCGCCCAGACCGAAGATCTTGGAGAAGGTGCGCAGCATGACGGTGTTTTCCGTCTCCTGCACCAGTTCCAGACCATTGGAATAGTCGTTGCGGTCCACGTATTCGGCATAGGCGGCGTCGATCACCAGCAGGATGTCTTCCCGCAGGCCGTCGCGCAGGCGGCGCAGTTCCGCCGCGCTGATGTAGGTACCGGTCGGGTTGCCGGGGTTGGTGACGAACACGATGCGGGTTTTGGCGGTGACGCCACCCAGCAGGGCATCGACATCCACGGTCAGGGCGGTTTCATCCACCCGTACCGGCACCGCCCCGGCGGACCGGGCGTAGATGTCATACATCAGGAAGCCATGGCGGGAGAACAGCACCTCGTCGCCGGGGGCGGCGTAGGCGTTCACCAGCAGGCCGATCAGTTCATCCGATCCGCAGCCGCAGATGATCCGGGCCGCATCCAGCCCGTAGCGGGCGGCAATGGCCTTCCTCAGTTCCGTCGCCCCGCCGTCGGGGTATCGATGGAGTTCCGCCGTCACGGTGCGATAGGCGTCCTGCGCGCGCGGGCTGGGACCCAGCGGGCTTTCGTTGGACGACAGCTTCATCACACGGGACACGCCCTCGACCTTGGATTCTCCGCCGACATAGGCGGCGATTTCCAGAATACCGGGCTGCGGAACAGGAAGGCTCATGACCGTCTTTTCATCCTTTTTTGGCGTCCGGATGGACTGATACACAAAGACATGGAGGATTCCTCCGGGGAGAAGGCCGCTGACCGGGTTATCAGACCAGATCGTCGGCGGTAAAGGGGATGGCGTATCCGCCGATGACCGAGACGCGGCGGATCGCCGCTTCGCGGCTCAGGTCCGTCAGGCGCGGATCGGTCGGCAGGATACAGGTTTCAACTTCCAGCAGGTGCAGGCGGGCCACCGGCGAGGTGTCATCGGTGTCCGGCATTTCCACCACCACCAGACCGGCATTTTCAGCCAGCGACCGCAGGCCGGTCCGGCTGAGGTCCTCGTCGGCCTCGATGGTGATGTAGGTGCGGTCGTGCCCGGTGTTTTCCTGCGGCAGGCGGCAGATCACCAGACCTTCGATACCGTCCCCCCGGCCCGGACCCGGCCCGGCGAAGGGCACCTTGCCGACCACGGACGGGGTGCCGGGCGCGGCGGAGGCCAGCGCCGGCCACCAGCGTTCGGTGTCGCCCAGATGCGGCATCGGCAGGATGCCGACCGTCACTTCGGCATTGGCAACCGCCTTCACCACCGACCCCGGCGACGGCACCGCCACCATCGGGGTGTAGGCCCCGTAGGAATCGCGGGCGAGTTCGAGGTAACCGGCACCCCGGCTGGGCATGTAAACGGCGGCGGTCAGCGGGCCTTCCACGGCGACCATGGCGGCGAACAGTTCCCGCCAGATGCGGACGATCACCGACTTGCGGAACCGCCCGTGCTTTGCCTGCTTCAGCAGGCGGCGCAGAATGTCCATCTCCCGGCCGGGACGCAGGAAAATGCCGACATCCTCCCCGGCGGCACGTTTCACCGCGCCAACGGTTTCAACCACTTCGGCCCGGGCCACCAGCAGGTCGATCAGCTGCGTATCGATCGCATCAATCCGCTGGCGCAGGTCGGCAAGGGTGGGCAGGGGAGCGGCGGCGCTGGAGCCCGGCGGGGTGGCGTCTGACATTCCGGTGGCGTTTCCCTTATTGTCGGCAGGTTTGCCTTAAATGGTTCGGCGGGGTGATCGTAACGGGGCACCCGGCACGGCGGAACCGCCCGGGGGGATTAAGTAGTAGACGGCCCCCCGGGCAAAATCAAAGAAAACGTTGACAGTAGGGGGTACCGTCCCTAGAGCTTTTTCCCGTTTCCTTCCTCCTGAAATCCCGGCCTGAACCCCCGGTTCTGAAAGGGTCCGCCATGAGCACGCATCTGTCCATTCCGCACGGCAAGACGGTCCAGCTTGGTGTTGACCGGCCGATGCGGCTGGACTGCGGGGTGGATCTCGGGCCGTTCACGCTGGCGTATGAAACCTACGGCAGCCTGAATGCCGACCGTTCCAATGCGGTACTGATCTGCCATGCCCTGACCGGGGACCAGTATGTGGCCTCGCCCAATCCGGTGACCGGCAAGCCCGGCTGGTGGAGTGATCTGATCGGCCCGGGCAAGATTGTCGATACCAACCGCTATTTCGTGATCTGCTCCAATGTCCTCGGCGGCTGCATGGGCTCCAGCGGCCCCTATGAGGTCAACCCGGAGACCGGGGAGCCGTGGGGCGTCACTTTTCCGGTGATCACCATCGGGGATATGGTGCGGGCCCAGACCCTGCTGGTCGATCATCTGGGGATTGAGACCCTGTTCGCGGTGATCGGCGGGTCGATGGGCGGGATGCAGGTGCTGGAATGGTGCCATTCCTACCCGCAGCGGGTGTTCTGTGCGGTGCCGGTGGCCACCAGCTACCGCCACTCTGCCCAGAATATCGCCTTCCACGAGGTCGGGCGTCAGGCGGTGATGGCGGATCCGGACTGGCACAATGGGGATTATCACCGTCACGGCACCCGCCCCCAGCGCGGGCTGGCGGTGGCGCGGATGGCGGCCCACATCACCTATCTGTCCGAACCGGCGTTGCAGCGGAAGTTCGGGCGCAGGCTTCAGGACCGCCAGAGCGTCACCTACGGCTTTGACGCTGATTTTCAGGTGGAAAGCTATCTGCGCTATCAGGGGTCGGCGTTTGTCGACCGCTTTGATGCCAACAGCTACCTCTATATCACCCGGGCGATGGATTATTTCGATCTGGCCGGGGCCAACGGTGGGGTGCTGGCCCATGCCTTCCGGGGCACGGCCACGCGGTTCTGCGTGGTGTCGTTTTCCTCCGACTGGCTGTTCACCACGGCGGAAAGCCGGGCAATTGTCCATGCCCTGAATGCCAACGCCGCCAACGTCAGCTTTGTCGAGGTCCAGTCCGACAAGGGGCATGACGCCTTCCTGCTGGATGAGCCGGAATTTCACCAGACCCTCACCGGGTTCCTGCGGTCCGCCGCCGAACAGCGCGGCCTGCCGCGCGGCCCGGTTGCGGCTGCTGTCTGAAGGAGGGGGCGCGATGAACTCCACCACCCATGCCGGGCTGCGCATTGACCTGCAACTGATTGCCGATCTGGTTGAGCCGAAAGCCCGGGTGCTGGATGTCGGCTGTGGCGAAGGCCTGCTGCTGAGTTATCTTCAGGAGTTCCGTCAGGTTGACGGGCGGGGGATTGAGCTGTCGATGGCCGGGGTGCGCGAGGCGGTCGGGCAGGGCCTGAGCGTGATTCAGGGCGACGCCGATACCGATCTGGCCGCCTATCCGCCCGACAGTTTTGATTTCGTGATTCTGTCCAAGACCCTTCAGGCCACCCGCAACCCGCGTGGGGTGCTGGAAAACCTGTTGCGGATCGGGCGGCGGGCGATCGTCTCGTTCCCCAATTTCGGCTATTGGCGCAACCGCCTGCATCTGGGACTGCATGGGCGGATGCCGGTGACCTCGGCGCTATCGTACCAGTGGTATGAAACCCCGAATATCCATTTCTGCACCATCCGTGACTTTGTGGTGCTGTGTCAGGATCTGGGGCTGGTGATCGAGTCGGCCTTCGCGCTGGACGGGGCCGGGCACCGCCGCGACTGGGATGTGACCGGCGGCTGGGCCAATCTGATGGGGGCGGACGCGGTGTTCCTGCTGCGCCGGGCCTGATCTGTTGCCGCAGCGCCTGTCATCACGAAGCCTGATATCAAAAAGCCCCGGCGGAGTGTTCCGCCGGGGCTTTTATCGTGTCTTCCGGGCTGGGGGACGGGGGGCTGGGGGGACGGGGTCAGTTCAGGGCCGGGCACATTCCGCCGCCACAGCCACCGCCGCCACAGGGCGGCACCGGATCGGCACTGCTGCCGACGGTTCCGCCGGAGCCGGACAGGCGCGGTGCCATCAGGGATTTGCTGACGGCGGTGTCGCCGCACTCAGGGCAGGACAGGGCCACGGCCGCCTTTTGGGTGTCGTAGTCGGCCATCGAGTCGAACCACTGGTCAAATTCGTGATCGTGGCTGCATACCAGACGGTAACGGATCATCGCTCTGCTCTCTGTTGAAATGCCGCAGAAAAAGGGTTGAGAGGCCTGATTTAGCACAGGCCCGGCCCTGACACCACCGCAGGGCAGCAATGCCGCTGTCATCCTGTTGCGGCCCGCGCCGGGTTGTCTTATATACCTTTCAAACCGTCGGGCTGTCTGCCCGGGCGGGGAACAGGGCTCCTGGGGAGCCCGCCTTTACTGTTTAACCCCTCAGGGGACCGTGGCGGCGCCGGTCAGGGCCGCAGCGTGTCTGCCGCAGCAACAGGTGAGAATGATGAGCAAGGTTATCGGGATCGACCTCGGGACCACCAATTCCTGCGTCGCGATCATGGACGGCAAGGAAGCCCGCGTGATTGAGAACGCCGAAGGCGCCCGCACCACCCCGTCGATGGTGGCCTTTGCCGCCGACGGTGAGATTCTGGTGGGCCAGCCGGCCAAGCGTCAGGCCGTGACCAACCCGGAAAATACCCTCTTCGCCATTAAGCGCCTGATCGGGCGCCGCTTTGATGATCCGACCGTCAAGAAGGATCAGGGTCTGGTTCCGTACCGGATCATCAAGGGTGACAACGGCGATGCCTGGGTGGACGTGAAGGGCGACAAGCAGGCCCCGTCCCAGATTTCCGCCAATATCCTGAAGAAGATGAAGGAAACCGCCGAAGCCCATCTGGGTGAAGCGGTGACCCAGGCCGTGATCACCGTTCCGGCCTACTTCAACGATTCCCAGCGTCAGGCCACCAAGGACGCCGGCCGCATCGCCGGTCTGGAAGTGCTGCGCATCATCAACGAACCGACCGCTGCGGCGCTGGCCTATGGCCTCGACAAGAAGGACGGCGGCGTGATCGCCGTGTACGACCTTGGCGGCGGTACCTTCGACGTGTCGGTGCTGGAAATCGGCGACGGCGTGTTCGAGGTGAAGTCCACCAACGGCGATACCTTCCTCGGCGGGGAAGACTTCGACGCCCGCATCATCGACTACCTTGCCGATGAGTTCAAAAAGGAACAGGGCATCGACCTGCGCGGCGACCGTCTGGCCCTTCAGCGCCTGAAGGAAGCCGCCGAAAAGGCCAAGATCGAGCTGTCCTCGGCCCAGCAGACCGAAGTCAACCTGCCGTTCATCACCGCCGACGCCAGCGGGCCGAAGCACCTGAACGTCAAGCTGACCCGCGCCAAGCTGGAAGCCCTTGTCGATGACCTGATCCAGCGCACCGTCGAGCCGTGCCGCAAGGCGCTGGCCGATGCCGGCCTGAAGGCCAGCGAAATCGACGAGGTGATTCTGGTCGGCGGCATGACCCGCATGCCGAAGGTCCAGCAGATCGTGAAGGAATTCTTTGGCCGCGATCCGCACAAGGGTGTGAACCCGGACGAAGTGGTGGCGCTGGGCGCGGCCATTCAGGGCGGCGTGCTGAAGGGTGAGGTGAAGGACGTCCTGCTGCTCGACGTGACCCCGCTGTCGCTGGGGATCGAGACGCTGGGCGGCGTGTTCACCCGCCTGATCGACCGCAACACCACCATCCCGACCCGCAAGTCGCAGACCTTCTCCACCGCCGACGACAACCAGACCGCGGTGACCATCCGCGTGTCGCAGGGCGAGCGGGAAATGGCGGCGGACAACAAGCTGCTGGGGCAGTTCGATCTGGTCGGCCTGCCGTCCGCACCGCGGGGCGTGCCGCAGATTGAGGTGACCTTCGACATCGACGCCAACGGTATCGTCAACGTGTCGGCCCGCGACAAGGCGACCGGCAAGGAACAGGCGATCCGCATTCAGGCCTCCGGCGGTCTGAACGACGATGAAATCCAGCGCATGGTCCGCGAAGCGGAACAGAACGCCGCTGCCGACAAGAAGCGCCGCGAGGCGGTGGAAGCCCGTAATCAGGCCGATGGTCTGCTGCATCAGGTTGACAAGAACCTGAAGGAGCATGGCGATAAGGTCGATGCGGCCACCAAGAGCCAGATCGAAGCCGATGTCGCCGCCCTGCGCGGTGTCATGGACGGCGACGATGCCGATGCCATCAAGGCAAAGACCGATGCCCTGATGCAGTCGTCGATGAAGCTGGGTGAAGCCATGTACAAGGCCGAGCAGGCTGCGGGCGATGACGCCGGGGCTGCCGCCAAGGACGATGGCGTGGTTGACGCCGACTTCGAAGAAGTCGACGACAAGAAGAAGTAAGACGGGCCGGGTGCCCCGGCCGATAAAGCCGGGGCACCGCCGTCATGGCAGGACCGTTCCCCCCGCTGTCCGCCTGTCTGCTGTCTCCGGCCTGATACCGGAACAGCGGGCGGGCCATCCGTTCCGGCGATGCCGGGCGGTGCCGGGGCCGGGCCGCATCATTCAGGCGCACGCATCCTGTCGCCACATCGGTCGGATTCATCAATGAGCAAACGGGATTATTACGAGGTTCTGGGGTGCCAGAAGGACGCCAGTGCCGACGACCTGAAAAAGGCCTACCGCAAGCTGGCCATGCAGTTCCACCCGGACCGCAATCCGGGGGATGCCGAGGCTGAGGCCAAGTTCCGGGAAGTCAACGAAGCGTATGAAATCCTGAAGGACGATCAGAAGCGGGCGGCTTACGACCGCTTCGGTCACGGGGCTTTTGAGGGCGGTGCCGGAGGCGGTGGCTTCGGCGGTGGTGCCGGTTTCAGCGGCTTCGGCGACATTTTCGAGGAAATGTTCGGCGAGTTCATGGGGCGTCGGGGCGGTGGTGGCGGTGGCGGGTCCAACCTGCGCGGCTCCGACCTGCGCTACGAAATGGACATTTCGCTGGAAGACGCTTTTGCCGGGCGGGCCGCGACGGTTACCATCCAGACGTCGGCGGGCTGCGAACCCTGTAATGGCACCGGGGCCAAGAACGGTGCTGCCCCCGCCACCTGCCCGACCTGTCACGGTCATGGCCGGGTGCGGGCGCAGCAGGGCTTCTTCACCATTGAACGGGCCTGTCCGACCTGTGGCGGGGCCGGTAAGGTTATCAAGGATCCCTGTTCGTCCTGCGGCGGCTCCGGCCGTCAGCGCAAGGATAAGATGCTGGAAGTGAAGATTCCGGCAGGGGTTGAGGATGGCACCCGGATCCGTCTCTCCGGGGAAGGAGAAGCCGGTCTGCGCGGCGCTCCGGCCGGGGATCTGTATATTTTCCTGTCGGTCCGGCCGCACCGGATCTTCCAGCGCGACGGTGCCAACATTTACTGCAAGGTGCCGATTCCGATGACCACGGCGGCGCTGGGCGGCACCATCGAGGTGCCGTGCATTGACGGCAGCCGGGCCAGCGTGACCATCCCGGAAGGCACCCAGAACGGCCATCAGTTCCGGCTGAAGGGCAAGGGCATGAGTGTCCTGCGCTCCACGGCCCGGGGTGACATGTTCATTCAGGCGGTGGTGGAAACCCCGGTCAACCTGAGTGCGGAGCAGAAGGAGCTTCTGCGTAAATTTGCCGCCGCCGGGGGCGGTGATGGCAATACCAGCCCGGAAAGCAGTGGTTTCTTCAGCCGGATCAAGGAATTCTGGGATGATCTGACTGACGGTCCGAAAAACTGATTCCGCAGAGTTTATGAAAAAGAACAGGGCAGTCCCGTTGGGGCTGCCCTGCTTTTTTGCTCCCCGGTTGGGTATACTATCTGATGATATTGACAATCATTATTAGTTGATGCGATTGGTGGATCCGGTTGTGCCCGGATCTGGGAGTATGCTGCCATGGAATGTGTCGAAGCGGCTGGGGTCAGGCTGTTTCTGGATACGCAGACATTGCGCAGCGGTGACCGCTGGCTGTCCCGGACGGCTCCGGGACTGTGGCTGGGGGTTTTGGTCGATGGCAGTATCACCACCCGTCACGACACCGCGCCACCCCACCACTGGACCGGCAACATGGCCACCGGCTTCTGGGCTGAACAGCCGCTGGAAACCGAGCATCTGGCCCGGGTGGACAGTGTTCTCAGCGGTGTTTTCGTGCATATGGACAGCGAGACGGCCGGACAGTTGCTGGGGGATGCCGCTGTGGCACCGCTGCTGCGCCGGGAGCCGGTGGCGCATCCCAGCTCGGTCCGGGCCCGCCGTCTGTCCCGGGCGATGCTGGCCTGCTCCCTGAGCGGCGCGGCGCGGCGTCTGGCCCTGATGGCGCAGACCTTTGAGCTGGTGGCGGCCCTGTTGCCGGAGGCTTCTCCGTCAGAAGACGGGCAGGGCGGACCGACTTTCCCGGCCCGGGACCGTCGGCGGGCGCAGGATGCCCGGGATATTTTGCTGGCGACGATGGCAGCCCCGCCAACCTTGCCGGAAGTTGCCCGACAGGTGGGATTGAATGTCCGCAGGCTGGGGCAGGTTTTTGCCGGAGAATACGGGCTGTCGCCCGGAGCGTGGGTGAAGGAGCAGCGGCTGTTGCAGGCCCGTGAGGCGCTGGAGCGGGGCGAAGGGGGCGTCGCGACGGTTGCCTATCGGTTTGGCTATACGCCAGCGCATTTTTCGGCAGAGTTCCGCCGCCGGTTCGGCATGCCTCCGTCGGCGTTCCTGAAAGACCGGGATGCCTGACTGCCGCGATTCCGAAACAGAAAATCCGAAACCCCAAAGCTGGGCCTGTTGTTATTAAGAATGATTCGCTGTTGAGTGACCTCACCTTTTTTTGACGGTGAGGTTTTCCGATGTCCTGCCGACGGTCTCTCCAATTCTCCCCCCAATTCTCCCCCCAGTTCTCTCAGGCCCTGATCTCTGCCTGTCTGGCGGGGACAGCACTTCTTGCCCCTGATCCGGCCGTAGCCCAGTCTGCCCCCCCTGCGTCACCGGCTTCCGCAGTGGTGGCGTTGCCGGAGGTGACGGTCAGCGCCCGCAGAACCCCGGAGCTGGCTCAGGAAACCCCGGTGGCGGTCACCACGGTGTCGGGGGAGGCATTGGACCGGGGCCGTGGCAGCAGCTTCGAGGATGTGGCCCGCCTGAGCCCGAGCACGGTTTTCAGTCCGCAGGGCGGGCCGTTCACCATCCGTGGGGTCGGGTCGATGGGAATGGACGGCGGGATTGACCGTCAGCTTGGGGTCGGACTGTTTCTCGATGACGTCTATGTCGGGCGTCCCGGGGCCTTTCCGACGCTGCTGACCGATGTCGGGCGGGTGGAAGTGATCCGTGGCCCCCAGACCACCCTGTACGGCAAGAACACCATCGGCGGGGCGGTCACGGTGGTAACGCCGGATGCCGGGGCGGAGCCTGCGGCCTCTGTGGATCTGCGGCTGGGCACGGGGAATGAGCGGGCGGTCCGGGGCAGCGTCAGCACGCCGCTGGCCAACGGGAACGTCCGGGCCCGGGCATCCTTCGCCAGCACTCAGCGGGATGGATACATCGATAACCGGACCACCGGCGGCAAGGATGCCGATACCGGAACCTATTCCGGCCGGATCGGGGTTACGTCCTTCGCCGGAGAGGATACGACGCTGCGGCTGACCGCCGATTATGAGCGGGATGCCGATGATGGCGGCATCCCGTTTGTGCCGCTGTCGGTGGCGAAAAAGCGGGAATCCATTCTCGATGCCCCGGCCAAGCGCAGTGCTGACCGGGGCGGGGCAGCCCTGAAGGTTGACCATGACCTGCCGGGGGCAACCCTGACCTCGATTTCCGCCTTCCGCGGCTTTCAGTGGGATATGGTGCTGGATGGTGATTTCTCGGCAACGCCGATGCTGTTGCAGGGTCAGGATGAACGGCAGTGGCAGGTGAGTCAGGAGGTCAAGCTGGCATCCGTCTCTCCGGCAGTACGGTCTGCCGGGGATCTGCGCTGGCAGGCCGGGCTGTTCTATCTGCATGAGGATTTTAAAGGCAGCCAGACCTACGACATGGCGTCGGTGTCGCAGGAAGATGCCAGCCGGAATGCGCTGGATGTCACCACAGAAACCTTTTCGGCCTTCGGCGACCTTGGATACGCGGTGACGCCTGCGGTGGAGGTATCCGCCGGGCTGCGCTACACCCGGGATATCAAGGACGGGACCGCCACGGTTTCCAGCCCGTCGGGGAACAACTTCTTCGGGACGCCCGCCACCGCCTCGGGCCGCCGCACCGATGATGCCCTGTCGCCGGAGGTCGGGCTGACCTGGACGGTGTCACCGCAGGTCATGGCCTATGGCAAGGTCAGCCGTGGTTTCAAGGCCGGGGGGATCAGCCAGTTTCTGGAGGCCGGAGGCAAGGCCAATAGCTATGACCCGGAAACAAGCTGGTCTTACGAGATCGGCAGCAAGACCGACTGGGCCGATGGCCGCCTGACCGTCAATGTCGCCGCGTTTTATACCGACTGGAAAAACCAGCAGGCCCGGGTGGCGGTCAATCCTGCCCTACCGACCCTGCGGGTGATCGATAATGCCGCCGCCGCCACCAGCTACGGGGCGGAGCTGGAGGCTGCCGCCCGCCTGAATGAAGAGGTGACGCTGACCCTGGGCTATGGCTGGCTGCGGGCGCAGTACGATACGTTCCGTGTCGCGGCGACCGGGGCGGATTACTCCGGTCATCAGACGCCCTTTTCACCGCGGCATACCCTGACGGCGGATCTGGCATGGCAGCATCCGGTCGGGGCGGGGCTGACCCTGTTTGCCAGCACCACGCCGACGCTGCGGTCCTCCTATACCTTCGATCCGGAAGGCGCCTACCGCCAGCCTGCCGCCTTCACGGTGAATGCCGAGGCAGGGGTCAAGGGAGAGGGCTGGTCGCTGTCCCTGTGGGGACGGAATCTGACCGATGAGACCGTCCTGAAGGGCTATTTCCGCTCCAACGGGCAGGATTACGGGGTGGCGGAAGACGGTGCTGCCGTCGGTCTGACCGCAAAGGCGGTGTGGTGATGGACGGATCTCAAGGATCGTTTCCCCGCCGCGATGCCCTTCTGCTGGGGGGACTTTATGTGTCGCAGGCGCTGCCGATGGGAATCACCTGGCTTGGCCTGCCGCCGTACCTGCGGGCGCACGGTCTGCCGCTTGATCTGATAGGACTGTCAGCGTTTGCCTTTCTGCCATGGATCCTTAAGGCCCTGTGGGCGGCCCCGGTGGAGCGGTGGGCAATGCGGCGGGGGTGCCTGTCGGTGATCCGCTGGATGCAGGGGATGGCGGGGTTGGCGTTTGCCGGGCTTGCCGTGGTCGGCGATCCGGCCAGACCGGAACAGATGGGGGTTTTGCTCGGCCTTCTGGTGGTCCTGAACACCCTGACAGCCACGCAGGATATTGCGGTGGACCGCCATGCGATCCTTCAGCGTCGCCGGATGGGGGCGCGGGCGGTCAACACGGTCCGCTTTATCGGTTTCACCGTTGGGATGCTTGGGGGGGCGGCAGCGGTTCTCCTGTCCGATCAGACCGTGGGATGGGCAGGGGCGATGCTGCTGTGTGGGGCGTGGATGCCGGTGATGGCCGGTCTGGCCGCCGCGCTGCCACCCCCTCCGGCAGACGGGGAGGCCGTCTCGGCCCGGTCCCCTTCTCTGCGGCATTTCCTGCGGCAACGGCACGCGGTGGCGATGATCGGGGTTGCCCTGCTGTTCAAGGCGGCTTCGGCAGGCAGTGACGGTATGCTGAAAAGTTACTGGGTGGATCAGGGGCTTACTCTGGATCAGGTCGGCGTGATCTCGGCCGTTGCCTTTGCCACCCTTGGCCTGGCCGGAGCCCCGGCCGGAGCGGGGTTGCTGCTGCGTGGGGTTTCGCCCCGGGGACTGGCCTGTGGGGCCGGGGCGGCGGCGGCGCTGTGTCTTGCCATGACCGGCGGGCTGGTTCTGGACCCGCCGGGGGCTGCCGTGGTGCCGTTGACCGCTGTTCTGGCCGTTGTGCAGGCGTTTCTGGAGGGCATGGCATCTCTGGCCTTTCTGACCCTGTTCATGCGGTGGTCGGCCTCCGATCAGCCGGGAACCGATTTCACCCTGTTCTTATGCGCGGAAAGTCTGGGGTCGCTGCTGTTTGCCAGTGTTGGCGGGCTGATGGCCCAGCATCTGGGCTATGCCGCCCATTTTCTGACCCTGTCGGCACTGTCGGTGTCGGTGATGGCTGGTCTGGCCGTAATGATCCGGCGGTTTGATCCGCCGCTGCCTGTTGAGAGAGATTGCGATGTCCCTGCGTGACCGCTTTATTGATGTGACGGCCCGCAAACCGTCGGGGTGGATTGGCCGCAGCCTGTACCGGGAGTCCCGACCCCACCGACAGGGCTTTGACCGCCTGAAAACGGAACTGGCCTTGCGCCCCGGCGAAACGGTGGTGGAGACCGGTTGCGGGGCCGGGGTGCTGTTGCAGGAGATGCTGGCGGTCTGTGCGGCTGGGGCAGCCATTGACCACAGCCCGGAGATGATCGCCCTGAGTGCGGAACGGAACCATGCGGCGATTGCCGCCGGCCGGCTGGATCTGCGGTTGGGGGATGTCCATGCCCTGCCGTGGGCGGACGCCAGTTTCGATGCGGCAGCCAGTGCCCATATGTTCTTTTTTGTCGCCGATCCGGGGAGGATGCTGGCCGAGGTCCGTCGGGTGCTGAAGCCGGGCGGGCGGCTGGTGATTGTCACCGCAGCGCGTTCCGCTTCGCTGTTTCTCCGGCCCTATGCACCGGCCATGCGGTATTACAGTGATGCCGACCTGTCCGGTCTGGTGACCGCTGCCGGTTTTGTGGCGGTCCGGGTGTGGACGGAAGGGCGTCACCTGCAACTGGCGCATGCCACAGCGCCGCTGTGATGGAATGAGGAACGGTATCAGTCGCGTCCGTCCGGGCCGTCCAGCGGGCGGGCCGGACGGCGGTAGGTTGGCAGGCCCCAGCCGAAGACAATGGCCCCGGCCCGCAGGCCGAAACCGGCGCAGAATCCCCCGGCGGCCTGAATTTCCACCGGCAGGTCCAGCGCCCGCAGGACCAGATAGACACTGGCCCCCAGAATGGCGGCGGTGGCGTAGACCTCGCGGTTAAACAGCAGCGGTGATTTTTCCCCGCACATGATATCGCGCATCAGTCCGCCGAAGGCGGCGGTCATCACCCCCATCAGCACCGAGACCACCGGCGCGGCCCCAAGGGCGGCGGCCTTCTGGGCCCCGGTCACTGCATACATGCCAACCCCGACCGCATCCATCCACACCAGCGCCCGATAGCGGGAGGACAGCAGCCGCGCCGCCCAGAAGGTGGTGACAGAGGCGACAATGCAGATCACCAGATAGTCCGGCTGAGTCACCCACACCGGGCGTACCCCCAGAATCAGGTCGCGCAGGGTGCCGCCACCGATTCCGGTGACGGTGCCGACGAAGACGAAGCTGAGCAGGTCCATTTCCCGCCGGGCGGCAACCAGCGCGCCGGAGATGGCGAACACCGCCACGGCGGTCATATCAACCAGCGTGATCACCCGGGCGACGGCAAGGCTTTGATCCAGCGACAGAAGGGTATCGGCCAGCATGATTTATCCCTTGAAGGTGTTTTTCTGCTGCCGCAGCGCGGCAAACACGGCGGTTCCGTCCTGACCGGACAGGCCGACGGCGGCGGCAATTGCCGGATCATCGGCCCGCAGGAACGGGTTGAGGCGTTTTTCATCGTCCAGCCGGACCGGCAGCGTCGGCTGCCCCTGTTCCCTGCGGGCCCGGATCCGGTCCCCAAGGGCGGACAGGGCCTCGTCCTGCGGGCTGATGGCGTGGGCAAATTGCCAGTTGGAGAGGGTGTATTCGTGGGTGCAGAACACCCGGGTCTCATCCGGCAGGGCGCGCAGGGCGGTCAGGCTGGACCAGAACTGTGCGGCGGTGCCTTCAAACATCCGTCCGCAACCCAGCGAAAACA
This sequence comes from Novispirillum itersonii, assembly GCF_014205675.1. GTDB lineage: Bacteria > Pseudomonadota > Alphaproteobacteria > Rhodospirillales > Rhodospirillaceae > Novispirillum > Novispirillum itersonii_A. The sequence goes on along the minus strand of NZ_JACIIX010000001.1, from coordinate 439,319 downwards.
GGGTGTCGCCACAGAACAGGGCGGACTCGCCCTCAAACCAGTAGGCGATATGGCCGGTGGTATGCCCGGGCACCGCCATCACCCGCGCCCGGGCGGTGCCGACGGTCACGGTGTCGCCGTCCTGCACCAGACGGTCCGGCGCGGGCAGGCGGTGGGAATCGGCGGCGGCCCCGGTGACGGTGCAGCCATATCGCTCCCGCAGCGGGGCGACACCGTCAACATGGTCCCAGTGGTGATGGGTCAGCAGGATCTGATCCAGCGTCCAGCCCCGGGCCTCGCAGGCAGCCACCACCACTGCCGGATCGCCGGGATCGACCGCCGCCGTCCGGTTGGTTTCCGGGCAGTGCAGCAGCCAGATGTAATTGTCGTCGAAGGCGGGCAGGCAGAGGATATCCAACGGCATGGCGGGCTCCGGGGGCGGGATGTCACCCCTTGTTATCGGCCAAGAGCAGACTCATTTCAAACATCGCGGCAGAGGCCTCACCGTCAAAGCTGTTGAGTTTTCCCCGGAACCGGCGTTCCCTGTCTGGAAGGGGCCACCATACAGGATGCAGACACCGGCATGTTTCTGGACGTGGTTGATCTTCGTGATTTTTATGCCAGCAGCCTTGGTCAGGTCACGCGGCGGCTGATTCGCCGCCATCTGCGCGACCTGTGGCCTGATGTGCGGAGGCTGCGGGTGCTGGGAATCGGCTACGCCATTCCCTTTCTGCGGCCATTTCTGGGCGAGGCGGAGCGGGTGCTGGCCACCATGCCAGCGACGCAGGGGGTGCAGGGTTGGCCGCCGGAAGCCCCGGGTCTGGTGGCCCTGACCGAGGATGTCAACCTGCCGTTCCCCGACCGCTCCTTTGACCGGATCATTCTGTGCCATACCCTTGAGAACACCGAACACAGCCGCGCCCTGATGCGCGAGGTGTGGCGGGTGCTGACCGATGATGGCCGGCTGGTGGTGATGGTGCCCAACCGTCAGGGGATCTGGGCGCATCTGGAGCGGACCCCCTTCGGCAGCGGGCGGCCCTACAGCGAAAGCCAGCTCCGGCATCTGCTGCGCGACACCATGTTTACGCCGGAGATGACCCGGCAGGCCCTGTTTCTGCCGCCGACGCGGTCGCGGCTGTGGCTGGCGTGGGCGCAGGGGGTGGAACGGATCGGTGCCCGCTGGTTTCCGTCTTTCTGCGGGGCGATCCTGATCGAAGCCTGCAAACAGCTGTATGCGATGCCAAACACCGGGGTTCCGGCGACGCCGGGCCGGTATATGGCCCTGCCGGAGCGGCTGGGGCTGAGCGGGCCGAAGCGGGCGCGGCCCCGTTCGACGACGCCGGTGCCGCATCCGACGGGACCTCACCCGACCGTTCTGCCGCCCGATGGTGATGGGGCCTGATCCGATATCCATGCCCGCTTTCCGGCGGCGGGGCCGATCAGGATCAGGCAGACTGCCGCCATGATGACCACCCCCGTTTCGACCGATCAGCTTTATGCCGCCCTGTTGGCCCGTGATCCCGCCTATGACGGGTTCTGGGTGGTCGGGGTGCGCACCACCGGCATCTTCTGCCGCCTGACCTGCCCGGCCCGCAAGCCGAAGCGGGAGAACACGGTGTTCTTCGACACCATCGCCGCCGCGCAGGCCGCCGGATTCCGGCCCTGCCTGCGCTGCCGTCCGCTGGAAGCCTGCGCCTGTCCGGGCGGGACCCCGGTGCGCCCATGGCTGGCCGACCTGCGCCGCCGGGTGGAGGCCGAGCCGGACCGCCGCTGGGGCGAGGACGATCTGCGGGCGCTGGGGCTGGATCCCTCCACGGTCCGCCGGGCGTTCCGGCAGACCTTTGGCACAACCTTCACCCGCTTTGCCCGGTCGCTGCGGCTGGGGGCGGCGGTGGCAACCCTGAAAGACGGTGCTGCGGTGATTGAGGCACAACTGGACGCCGGATACGAATCGGCCAGCGGTTTCCGCGAGGCGATCACCCGTTTGCTGGGCACTGCCCCGGCCCGGCTGCGGGACCAGCATACGCTGCTGGCCCGTTGGATCGACACCCCGATCGGCGCGATGCTGGCGATCGGGGACCAATACGGCCTGCATCTGCTGGAGTTTTTTGACCGGACCGCCCTGCCGACGGAAATCACCCGGCTTCAGACCCGCTATGGCCCGATCCCGTTCGGCACCTGCCCGGTTCTGGAGGCGGTCGATGCCGAGATGACGGCCTGGTTCCGCGACGCCCGCAGCGCTTTCACGGTGCCGGTGGTGCAGCGGGGAACCGCCTTTGAACAGGCGGTCTGGGCGGAACTGCGGCAGATCCCGCCGGGAGAGGTGCGCACCTATGGCGGGCTGGCGCAGCGCATTGGCAGGCCGCAGGCGGTGCGGGCGGTCGGGCGCGCCAACGGGGCCAATCAGGTGGCGGTGATCGTGCCCTGCCACCGGGTGATCGGGGCCAACGGGGCGCTGACCGGGTACGGCGGCAAGCTGTGGCGCAAGCAGTGGCTGCTGGAACATGAACGCCGCAGTGCCCACCGGGCGGAAGCGCTGCCGTCCGGATGACGTGCCGCCAGCTTCCTGACGGTTGGCCTATCCTGCCCCTTTCGCCATCGGGAACAGTCCCCTATACTCCGCGCGGTCTGTTACAGGTCCTGAACCTCCACCTTTTCCCACAATGGGGCATCTGTTCATGAAAAAGGGCGATATCAAGAAGGTCGTGCTGGCCTATTCCGGCGGCCTTGATACCTCGATCATCCTGAAGTGGCTACAGGTCGAATACGGCTGCGAAGTCGTGACCTTCACCGCCGACATCGGTCAGGGTGAAGAACTGGAGCCGGCGCGCAAAAAGGCCGAAATGCTCGGCATTAAGGACATCTTTATCGAAGACCTGCGCGAAGAGTTCGTGCGTGACTTCGTGTTCCCGATGTTCCGCGCCAACACCCAGTACGAAGGTGTCTATCTGCTGGGCACCTCGATTGCCCGCCCGCTGATCGGCAAGCGCCTGATCGAGATCGCCGAGGCCACCGGTGCCGACGCCATCTCCCACGGTGCCACCGGCAAGGGCAACGATCAGGTCCGCTTCGAGCTGACCGCCTACGCCCTGAAGCCCGATATCAAGGTCATCGCGCCGTGGCGTGAGTGGGACCTGAACAGCCGCACCAAGCTGATCGAATACGCCCAGCAGCACCAGATTCCGGTGCCGAAGGACAAGCACGGCGACGCGCCCTATTCCATGGACGCCAACCTGATGCACATCTCCTATGAAGGCAAGGCGCTGGAAGATCCGTGGCAGGAAGCCGACGACGATATGTTCCGCCTGACGGTGTCGCCGGAAAACGCGCCGAACGAGCCGGAATACATCACCGTTGATTTCGAGCAGGGCAACGCCGTCGCCGTCAATGGCGAGCGCCTGACCCCGGCCGCCCTGCTGACCAAGCTGAACGCGCTGGGCGGCAAGCATGGCATCGGCCGCCTCGATCTGGTGGAAAACCGCTTCGTCGGCATGAAGTCGCGCGGCGTGTATGAAACCCCGGGCGGGTCGATCCTGCTGGTGGCTCACCGTGGTATTGAAAGCATCACCCTCGACCGCGAGGAAGCGCACCTCAAGGACAGCGTGATGCCGAAGTATGCCGAGCTGATCTACAACGGCTTCTGGTTCGCCCCGGAACGTCTGGCCCTTCAGGCCCTGATCGACAAGACCCAGGAAAACGTCACCGGCACCGTGCGCCTGAAGCTCTACAAGGGCGTGGCCAGCGTCGTCGGCCGGAAGTCGCCGAAGTCCCTGTACCGCATGGACTATGTGACCTTCGAAGAAGACAGCGTCTACGACCAGTATGACGCCAACGGCTTCATCCGTCTGAACGCGCTGCGTCTGCGTCTGGGCAAGCTGGCCCGCGGCTGATCCGTCTGAAATCCCGCCCGGATCGCCCGTAAGGGGCTTCCGGGCGGGATTTTTTTGGCCGCCCTGCCGGTCTGGACCGGTTCCAGACAGAGGGGGATGGCCTGAAAACCTGTTTTTCCGTCAATCAGCAGCAGGGGTTGGTATGCCGGGCGTTTTTCGCAGCAGTGTTTGCCGATGGGGCCGTTGGCTTGCCCCGGTGCTGGCGGTCTCTGTCGCAGCCTGTTCGGCCAATCCGCTGGGGATTGATGATGATGAATGGGCGCAGATGACCCCGACCCAGCAGGCGCTGGCGACGGAGAAGGAACGCGAGCTGGCCGAGGTGCGGGTGGACAATCCCTCCGGCCTGCTGGTGCTTCCGGCCCCGGTCGGGCACGCGATGGATGAGGGGCGCCGCCTGCGGGTGGAGGAACGCCGCCGCCGCGACCGTTTCGGCGATACCCTGACCTGCCATTTTGAGGACATCGCCGCCAGTTTCGACGGTCGGTGGTCGGTGGCCTATCCGCTTCAGACCTCGATCGTGCGCGGCGAGTTTCAGGCGCTGCCGCTGACCGAGACCGCCAGCGAGGAGCGGGAAGCGGTGTGGCTGGATTACAGCGACAGCGGCAATACCCTGCGCCTGTGTTCCGGCGTTTCAGACCGTGGCCATTTCCTCGGCTGTGCCACCATGGTTGCCGCCTACCGCGATCTGGTGGAGGGCATGCAGTGGCAGGTGACCCTGCCGGGCGTGATGGAGGCGACGGTGGTCTGCGCTTTCAAGCCCGGTGTGGCGGTGACGGTGTCTCAGCCGGACTGATCCCCGCTCTGCGGATCGGTCTGCCCGTCCGCCCCGGTTGTCCGGTGTCCGCGCAGGCGGGCCGCCGTGGCCCGGAAGGCCTGCATGGCCTCGTGAAAACGATCCAGATATTCCGGCATCTCTGCACAGTACCGTTCAACCGTCTCCCGGTAGGCGGCGGCATGCCGCCGGGTTCGTTGTGCCATACTGATCAGGTCGGAAGGTGTGGGTTCAGGGGTGGTATCTTGGCACATAGAAGACCTGACAGAGGGAAGACCTGACGGAGGAGAGCCATAGGTGCCAGTGCAATGCAAAAACCCCGGCACGGTTGTGCCGGGGTATATCATAAAAATAAAAGAATACTAGATTGTAATTAGTATAATTAGAGTCCGACAGACCGTTGGCAGGCCGTCAGAGTGTTCTTCAGCAGGCAGGCGATGGTCATCGGGCCAACCCCGCCCGGAACCGGGGTGATGGCGGAGGCCACCGGCGCGGCGGAGGCAAAGTCCACATCGCCGACCACCTTGGACTTGCCGTCCGGCAGGGCGATGCGGTTGATGCCGACGTCGATCACCACCGCGCCGGGCTTCAGCCAGTCCCCCTTCACCATTTCCGGGCGTCCAACGGCGGCCACCACAATGTCCGCCTCGCGGCAGACGGCGGGCAGGTCTTTGGTGCGGGAATGGGCAACGGTGACGGTGCAGCTTTCCTGCAACAGCAGCTGGGCCATCGGCTTGCCGACAATGTTGGAGCGGCCGATCACCACCGCATGCTTGCCCGACAGATCGCCCAGATGATCCTTCAGCAGCAGCGAGCAGCCGAGCGGGGTGCAGGGCACCAGCGCCTTGCCGCCGGTGGCCAGCAGACCGGCATTCATCGGGTGAAAACCGTCAACGTCTTTATCCGGGCGGATGGCGGCGATGATCTTGTCGGCGTCGATGTGCTTCGGCACCGGAAGCTGAACCAGAATGCCGTGGATGGTCGGGTCGGCGTTCAGGGTGTCGATCAGGGCCAGCAGATCAGCTTCCGGGGTGTCGGCGGACAGTTTGTGTTCCACCGACTTCATCCCGCATTCGACGGTCTGCTTGGCCTTGTTGCGGACATAAATCTGGCTGGCCGGGTCTTCGCCGACCAACACCACCGCCAGGCCCGGCTGCACGCCGTGGCTGGCCTTCAGGGCGGCGACATCGACGGCGATCTGCGCCCGCAGGGTGGCGGCAAAGGCTTTTCCGTCGATGAGTTTCCCGGTGGGCAGGTTTTCGGTGGGCAGGGTGGCGGGCGTGGTCATGACGGCATCCTCTGGCGCAGGTGGTCGAGCAGGGTCTGGGTGTCGCCATGGATCAGCAGGGTCTTCCGGCGGTCCGTGGCTCCGGCGATGATTTCAAATCCGCTCTTAGGCAGTTTCCACGCTTTCGACAAGAGCTGAATCAGCGCGGCATTGGCTTTTCCGTCTTCCGGCACGGCGGTGACGCTGGCTTTCAGCACCTGTCCGCCGTCGGCCTCGTCCGCCAGCCCCTGAATGGCATCCCGGCTGGCCTTGGGGGTCAGGCGCACATGCAGCCGCACCCCTCCGGCAGCGGGAAACAGCGGGCCGGAAGGGGCAGAAGGCCGGTCGGTCATTACAGGCCGCCCATCGCCACCCGGTAGGTCAGCTGTGACAGCACACCCTGGACGAACCACAGGATCAGGATCATCGCCATCGGGGCCAGATCAATGCCGCCAAGGTCGGGGATGATGCGGCGCAGCGGGCGCAGCGGCGGCTCGGTGATCTTCCACAGGAAGGTGCCGACGCTGTCGACAAAGCGGTTGCGGGTGTTGACGATGCCAAAGGCCACCAGCCAGCTGAGGACGGCAGAGCCGATCAGCGCCCAGATGAACAGATTGATGATGACATTGATGATCTGAAGCAGCGGAATCAGAACGACGGTCATGGTGAAGGCGCTGTCCCTGATAAATTCCGGCCCGGCAGGCCGGTTCTGTCCTTAACCCTAATCAGCGGAGCGGGGGCGGGCAAGGGGGGCAACCGGCCTGCCGGGCGTAAAAAACGACAAAGATTGAAAAATTTTTGAAAAAGACGTTGACAGGGGGCAGTGATCTGGGGATTATGCGCGCCTCAAGGGGCCGTAGCTCAGTTGGGAGAGCGCAGCAATCGCACTGCTGAGGTCGAGGGTTCGACTCCCTTCGGCTCCACCAATCAAAACCCGCCGACTAAATCGGCGGGTTTTGTCTTTTCTGATTGGTCCCATCCGGGGCATTGTCAGGTTCGGTCGTCTGCCGTTTGGGGATCCCGATGAAGGTCTGTCAGATCTGTGCGGTTGATTTCACACTGAAAAACTTTCTGCTGCCGTTGATCGACGGCATGCAGGATCAGGGATGGCAGGTGACGGCGGTCTGTTCCGACGGGCCGTTTATCCCGGACCTGCGGGCGCGGGGCTATCGCATCATTCCGGTGCCGATTGCCCGCAGCATGAACCCGCTTCTGGCCGCCCGCTCGGTGCTGGCGCTGGTCCGGCTGTTCCGGCGGGAACGGTTTGACATCGTCCATGCCCATACCCCGGTGGCGGCCCTGATTGCCCGGCTGGCGGCGCGGATCGCCGGAGTGCCGCTGGTGATCTACACCGCGCACGGCTTTTATTTCCACGAGGAGATGCCGGGCTGGAAGTACCGGCTGTTCGTCGGGCTGGAGCGGTTCGGCGGCCTGTTCACCGACCTGCTGTTTTCTCAGAGCAGCGAAGATGCCGAGGATGCCGTCCGGCTGGGGATCCTGCGGCAGGACCGGGTTCTGGCGATTGGCAACGGTGTCGACGTCCGGCGGTTTGATCCGCAGCAGGTTGGGGACGGCGCGGACATCCGGGTGGAGCTGGGGATTCCGGCGGAGGCCGTGGTGATCGGCTGCATTGGCCGACAGGTGCGGGAAAAGGGGATCGGTGAGTTTCTTCAGGCGGCGCAGGCGCTTGCTGCCCGCTGCCCGCAGGCCTGGTTTCTGCTGGTCGGCGAAAAGCTGGCCTCGGACCATGCGCAGGGGGTGGAGGCCGAACTGGCGGCGGCCCGGGCCGCGCTGGGGCCACGTCTGGTGACGCCGGGGCTGCGCGGCGATATCCCGCAGTGTCTGGCGGCGATGGATGTGTTCTGTCTGCCGTCGTGGCGGGAAGGGATGCCGCGGACCATCATCGAGGCGATGATGATGGCAAAGCCGGTGATTGCCACCAATATCCGGGGGGCGCGGGAAGAGGTGGTGCCGGAGGAAACCGGTCTGCTGGTCCCGTTGAAAGATCCTGCCGCTCTGGCGGCTGCCATGCAGCGCCTGATCGGGGATGCACAGGCCCGCCGCCGTTTCGGTCTGGCCGGACGGGAGCGGGCGCTGCGCCTGTATGATGAGCGGGCGGTGGTGACCTTACAGATTAACCGGATTAAACAGGGTCTGGGGCAGGGGGGCTGAGTCCTCAGCCCTTTTTGGTTCCGGCAATCACCCGCAGCAGGGCCAGCCATGGCTCCAGCGCCAGCATGTGGGTGCCAAGGATGGTGATCAGCTTTTCCGGCGTCACCGGTGTTTCCAGCGAAAACCGTTCGCCATACACCGCCCAGCCGTCACTGCGCAGCGAGATCGGCAGTCCTGCCGCACAGGCTGCCTCGATCACCTGAAGCAGGGCCAGTTTGCGCTGGGGGTTGTCGGACGGCAGCGGCACCAGCGGGGCGGCGACCACAAGGGACGCCTGTCCTTCTGCCTCGTGAAAACGGCAGGCCCATGGCAGGTCCAGAGAGGTGAAGGAAAAAGTCAGCGGGCCGATGGTACGCAGCACCTGAACCGAGCCGCTGTCATCAACGGCAAGGGCTTTCAGGCTGACGGCTTCCATATGACGGCGGATGGCGTCACTCATACTTTATATCTCTTTCCTGCCTGCGGCGCCATCGGCCGGTGGGGACGGAACCGCCTGACCGAAGCCCGGTCTGCGGTGTCGCTGTCCCCCCGCCGGTGTGACATATGCCTTTCTGTCGTGCACCGGTTATCCCCTCATGGGGTAACAATAGCATGGCAGCGGCAAACAGGGAATTCTGCTGCGTGATGTATTGGTGCTTTGCCGCAGGCGCGCAGACGTCTATTCTGTCGCCAGACAGGGCACCCGGTTTCGCGAACAGACGCGGACCGCCGGGCCGCCCCTGTCCCACCGTTTTCCGCCCCGCCGCTTCCGGTTTCCGGCCCGGTGGGCCAGACTGATCAGACAATAGGTTCAGCGTGCAAGTCACTCAAATTCCCTGGACGCGCTATGTGCTTCCGCCCCTGCACGAAGAAGGCCCGCGCTTTCTGGCCGTGTTCGCCGTTGTCACTGCCCTGCTGTTCTGGGCGTGGTGGCCTTTGGGGATCGCGGGCTGCGCCCTGACCGTGTGGTGCTATTTCTTCTTCCGCGACCCGGTCCGCTATATTCCGACCCGTCCCGGCCTGATCCTGTCGCCCGCCAGCGGTGTGGTGCAGATGATCGGCCCGGCCGTGCCGCCGCTGGAACTGGGGATGGGCGATCAGCCGATGACCCGGGTCTCGGTGTTCATGAGCGTGTTTGACTGCCATGTGAACCGCATTCCGGCCGGGGGCGAGGTGGTCAAGGTTGCTTACCGCCCCGGCCAGTTCCTGAATGCGACACTGGATAAGGCCAGCGACGACAACGAACGCAATTCCCTGCGCCTGAAATTTGAGGATGGCCGGGAAATTGCCGTGGTGCAGATTGCCGGTCTGGTGGCCCGCCGCATCCGCTGCGATGTGCGCGATGGCCAGAAGGTCGGCACCGGCGAACGCTTCGGCCTGATCCGGTTCGGGTCGCGGCTGGATGTCTATCTGCCGGAAGGGGTCAACCCGCTGGTGGTGCTCGGGCAGTCCTGCGTGTCGGGGGAAACCATCATCGCCGACATGGCCAGCCCGGAAGCGGCCCGCGAGGGGAGCGCGATCTGAGATGGCGATGGCCGTGAAGAGCCTGTCTTTTAACCGGATGCTGCCCAACCTGATCACGCTGCTGGCGTTATCGGCGGGGCTGACCGCCATCCGGTATGGCCTGCGGGAAGAGTTTGAACGCGCGGTCATCGCCATTTTCTTCGCCGCCGTGTTTGACGGAATCGACGGGCGGATTGCCCGGATGCTGCGGTCCACCAGCAAGTTCGGGGCGGAGCTGGACAGCCTGTCTGACGTGGTCAGCTTCGGCGTGGCTCCGGCGCTGCTGGTGTATATGTGGACCATGAGCAGCGCCGGAAGCGTCGGCTGGGTGGTCTGTGTGATCTTTGCCCTGTGTATGGCGCTGCGGCTGGCCCGCTTTAACACCATGCTGGGGGAACCGGATCTGCCGTCCTACGCCCACAATTATTTTGTCGGTGTTCCGGCTCCGGCGGCGGCTTTTCTGGCGATTCTGCCGATGGTGCTGTCGTTTGAATTCGACGGTGGCTTCTTCTCCAGCCCGATTCTGGTCGGGGTGGTGATGCTGACCGTCGCCTTCCTGATGGTCAGCCGGATTCCCACCTTCTCGATGAAGCGGTTCCGGGTTCCGGCCCGCTGGGTGGTGCCGCTGATGCTGGTGGTCGGTCTGCTGGCGGCACTGCTGGTGACCGAGCCGTGGGCGACGTTGGGGCTGATCGGGGTGGTGTATCTGGTCAGCATCCCGTTTGCGGCCACCTCGTTCCGCCGTCTGAAGGCCCGGGCCGATGCGCTGGGGGCCGATGTGGTGGCCAAGGAAACCTGCGAGGATGACGAGACCGGGGCCGGTCGGCCCTGATCGGGGTGCATGAAACCCGCAAAAAGCAAACCCCGCCGGTTGGTTCCGGCGGGGTTTGTGCTGTCGGGGTTTGTGCTGTTCAGGGGGATCAGATCACGGTCCGCAGCAGGGCAACGGTGGCGACACCGGCCATCAGCGACACCACGAACGGCATCCGCAGCACCGCCAGTCCGGCGGTGACGGCTCCGCCCGCCCACGATGCAGGTCCCCCGGCGACAACTGCCGGAATCACCAACGAGACGAAAATGGCACCGGGCACATGCTTCATCCAGGCGGTCAGGAACGGTCCGGCCTGAATCCGCTGGATCACGAAGTATCCCCCGGCCCGGACCAGATAGGTTCCGGCCCCCATGGCAAGGATGGTCAGCAGGGTCATCAGATCAACGGACATCGCGCCAGGCTCCATACAGGCTGCCGGCGAGACCCCCGGCGATCAGATACCATGTGCCGGGCAACAGGGCATGCACGGCGGTGGCGGTGACGGCGGCAATCAGCCAGGGGGGCAGATCGCGGCGGCCGGACCACATCGGCACCAGCAGGGCCAGAAAGGTGGCGACGGCGACGAAATCAAGGCCGAAGCGTTCCGGCTGCGGGATCGCCGCCCCGGACAGGTGCCCGGCAATGGTGGTTAACAGCCACACCGTGTACAGGGTCAGCCCGGCCCCAAGATGAAAGGCGGCATCGGTGCCGCCCCGGCGCATCTCGGCGATGCTCAGGGCCCAGTTTTCGTCAGCGGTGAAAAACAGGCTGCCATAGGCCCGGCCGGGGCCGACCGGGGCCAGCCACGGGGCAAGGGCGGCCGTCATCATCAGATAGCGCAGATTGATGATCACCGTGGCAACGGCCAGTGTGACCAGCGGCACCGGGTGATCCCACAGTTCCACCGCCAGCATCTGGCTGGCCCCGGCGAACACAATCGCGCTCATCAGCCCGGTTTCAAGGGTTGACAGGCCTTTCTGGGCCGCCGCCAGCCCAAGGGCCAGCCCGAACACCATCAGCCCGGCGGCCACCGGCAGCATGGTAGTAACACCCCGGCGGAAGCCCTGCCGGGTAAAGGTAATTTTGGACGCATCCGCCATCGTGGGGATACCCTCCGGTAAAGATAGATCAGGAGGGGGAAGTCTGTCAGGGCGGGGCACCGCTTTCTTGAACGATCCTGACTTTTTCTGCGGACCGGGTGTTTCTGTGGCGTTGTGAGGGGGAAAGCCGGTGTTCGCTTTTGTTGAAACCGTCAGCCGGGCAAGGCCCGGCGGAAGGCCCCGGGGGTGACGCCGTGGGCGCGGCGGAACTGCCGGGTCATGTGGCTCTGGTCCGCAAATCCGCAGGCCTGAGCCACATCGGCCGGGGGGTTGCCCTGCCGCAGTAGGCCGGTGGCGGTCTCGACCCGGCGCAGGATCTGATAGGCATGGGGCGGAACCCCGACCGCCTTGCGGAACGACCGGGCCAGATACAGCGGGGACAGACCGGCCAGCGTCCCCAGATCCGCCAGCGAGATATCCTCGGCGGCATGGGCATCCAGATAGGCCCGGACCCGGCGGACGGCGGCAGGTTCCTCGCCGCCGGACCGGCCTGCGGGGCGGGTGACGGCATAGCGGCGGATCAGGCAGGACACCAGCCCCCGCAGCTGGGTATCCCGGTGCAGGGCACTCTGGCCGGGGGTTTCCGCCGCGCTGTGGAACGCCAGCAGCCCGGCGGCAAGGTCCGGATCGTCAAGAACGGAGGTCAGAAACAGCGGAGCGCCGGGCAGGCCGTCCTCCGCCGCCACATCGCTGAACAGCCGGGGATCCAGATAGCAGATCCGCCGCTGCCAGCTTTCTCCCCGGACCACCGATTCGCCGTCGTGGACATCGCCGGGGTTGACCACCACCACCCGCCCGGCCGGGGCGACCTGCACCGCTCCCCGGTGCCAGAACTGCTCCGCCCCGCCGGTGGTGACCCCGAAGACGTAGCGGTCGTGGGTATGCCGGTCATAGGCGTGATGGGTGAAGCTGGCGTGCATGAACTCCGCCGACAGCCCTTCCCGCACCCGCCAGAACCGGGTCCATTCCGGTTGGTGCAGCGGGCGGTCAGGGGCGGAAAGGTCGGACGGATCAGCAAGCATCGGGGGCCTGTTCAGGGGGTGGGGGCGGGCTGGCGGGGGCGGCGGTTGCTGCACAGCATACCACAGACAATCAGGGTGACGCCGCAGGCAACCGCCAGACCCGGCCGTTCACCGAAGACCACGATTCCGGCCAGAACCCCCATGGCAGCCCCGACATAGCCGATCTGGCTGAGGTAGACCGGACCGGCGGCCCGTTGCAGGGCGAAAAAGGTGACGTACATCAGGGTTGAGGCCAGCGCCTGCGCCAGAACCGACCAATGCGGCAGCCCGGTGAACAGCCCCTGATACAGGGCCAGCGGCAGCATCCACAGGGCGGCGGACAGCAGCATTCCGGCGGCCAGTGTCAGCGGGGCGGCCCCGGCGGGCCAGGCCCGGCTGCGGTAGACATTGCCGATGGCAAGGCAGGTGGGGATCAGCAGGGCCAGCCCCATCCACAGCATCTGGGTGCTGTCGCCGCTCAGGCTGAAGCGGCTGAACACCAGTGTCACCGCGCCGCTCAGCCCGAACAGAATGCCCAGACTGCGCCAGCGGGTCAGCCGCTCGTATCCGATCAGGGCCGCCAGCGCCAGCGTGAACAGCGGCGGCAGGGTATAGGTCAGGGCGGTCATGCCGCTGCCCAGCGGGACCACCACCAGCATCACCAGCAGATTGGGCAGCCCGAGCGAAATCAGACCGCCGACCAGACTGTAGCGCAGGTGGTGCCGTTGCAGCGGCTGCCCGCGCAGCAGGGCAACCGCGCCGAGGATCACCCCGGCGGTCAGGCAGGTCCAGAACACAAAGACCGCCGAGGGAATTCCGGCTCCGGCAGCGAGCCGGGACAGTGGAACCTGAGTGCCGAGGATGCTGCCGGTGATCAGCAGCAGGACCGGGGGAGAGGACAGCGCGGAGCGGGCAGACATGGGGACTCCTGACGGAGACGGGGAACAGGGGAGGCGTTACGATGGTAGCCGGAAGGGGCTTCCGGCTACACCTGTCTGCAAAACACTGTGTTTCCGCAGGGGGAACAATCCGCCGGACCGCGTCCTGTCACCGGCCTTCCCGCCACCACAGCAGGAACAGGCTGCCGACGCAGAGGATCAGCCCCGGAACCAGCGGCAGCAGCGGCGTTTGCCGGACCCCGGAGGCCACGGTTTCCCCGTTGCGGCGCAGGCCGATCCAGCTGCCGTCCCCGGCGGCATGGCGGCTGCTGTCGGCGGCAGTGCGCCGCAGGGCCGGGAGCCCGTCCTTCAGCCAGCGGACCGCCCCGCCGCTGGCGGTTGCCACCGGGATCAGCAGATGATCGGTTGCGGTCAGGGCCTGATCCTCCAGCGCATCCGGCGGGGCGACGGCGGCAACGGCGGAGCGGGCTCCATCGCTGACCCGGTAGACCCCCGGCACCGGGGCCGCGGCTTCTGCCCCGGTGCGGCCGGGGCCGGTGACGGTCAGTGGCAGGGCCACATCCTGTCCGTCGGGCAGGGTCAGGGTCAGTTCGGCCGGAGGGGTGACGGACAGGCTGCGGCGCTCGGCCGTCAGGCGGGCCCCGTCGGAGCGCAGGGTCAGGGCTTCCTCTTCCAGATCCGGTTCCCGCATCAGCCAGTGGGCGGTGCGGCGGATCAGATCGGTCTGTGGCCCGCCACTCTGCCAGCCCCGGGCCCACAGCCAGATGGTGTCGGACAGCACCAGCCCGACCCGGCCCTGTCCGACGCGGTCAACCACCAGCAGCGGCGCGCCGTCCGGGGTCTGCATCAGGGTGCTGCCCTGACGGACTGTGGTATCGACGTAACGCAGCCACGGCCCCCATTGCGGGGGGCGGTCCGGTCCGCTCCATCCCGGCAGGGCGGCGGTGACCGGGTGGCGTTGCCCGGTTGGGCTGAGGGTCGGCAGGAAGGCCCCGGGGACCGCCCGGCCGGTGGGGGTGACCGGCAGAATTTCCGCCAGCGGGCTGTCGTACAGGCTGGAGGCTTCGGAGAACTCCGGCCCGACGGCCAGCAGCAGGGCACCGCCGTTGCGGACATAGGCGGCCAGCAGTTTGAAAAAGGCCGACGGCACCAGCGCCCGGCGGGAATAGCGGTCAAAAATGACCAGATCGAAGTCTTTCAGCCGTTCCTCGAACAGTTCCTGCACCGGAAAGGCGATCAGGGCCAGTTCGTTCAGCGGGGTGCCGTCATCCTTCAGCGGTGGCCGCAGGATGGTGAAGTGGACCAGATCGACGTTGGGGTCGGATTTCAGCAGCGTCCGCCACGCCCGTTCGCCGACGGTCGGTTCCCCGGAAATCAGCAGCACCCGCAGCCGGTCGCGGACCCCGGCGATGCTGACGGCCTGCCGGTTGTTATAGGGGCTGATTTCTCCGGGGCGCACCGGCACCGACAGATCGGTCACCACCGCCCCGCCATGGCGGATCCGGACCGGCACCGACACCGGCGGTCCGGCGGGGATGTCGAGGGTAGAGGTGCTGCCGTCGTCCTGCCGGAGGGTCATCGGCACGGTGGACCCCGGCGTCAGCGTCGGGTCTTCCAGCCGGACCGACACCGTCACCGTGCGGTCCACCAGTCCGAAGGCCGGGGCAGAGACCACGATCAGGCGGCGGTCACTTTCGCCGGGGGTGCCGGCCAGCAGGCTGTGGACCGGGGCCGCGAAGCGGCGGGCGATGGCCTCCGGGGCATCATCATGGATCTGGCCGTCGGTCAGCAGAACCGCTGCGGCCCGGCGCTGGGGCGGAACATCCGCCGCCGCCTGTTCCAACGCGGTCAGCAGGCGGCTGCCCCGGTGGTCAGGCGCATTGCTGACCCGCAGGGTCCGGACCTCCAGCCCGGGCTGGGCCCGCATCATGTCGGTCACGGCGGCGGCAGCCTGTTCCCGGTCCGCGATACGCGATCCGTAAGACATACTGTCGCTGGTATCGCTGACAACAAAGGCCACGTCCGGCAGCGAGACCCGTTGCTCCTGCACCACATGCGGATTGCCCAGCAGGGCCAGCAGAATCAGCCCGGGCAGCGGACGCAGGACCCAGCCCGGCTGCCGCCGCAGGGCGGCGGCAGCGGTCAGGACCAGCAGGGCGGCCAGCAGAAGTCCCAGCGCCCACAGCGGGATCAGCGGAGTCCAGCCGATGGCGGACAGGGTGGTGATACCCGGCGACACGGACGGGGTCATTGGGTCAGACGCTCCATAATCGCAGGCAGATGAACCTGATCGGCCTTATAGTCCCCGGTCAGGGCATACATCACCAGATTGACCCCGGCGCGGAACGCCAGTTCCCGCTGGCGTTCGCCACCGGGGATGGCGGGCAGCAGCGGCCGCCCCCGGCCATCGCGGGCCCAGGCCCCGGCCCAGTCGGCGGCCCCGATCACCACCGGCGAAATGCCCTGTCCCCGGGCCGCAGCCTGCCCGATCCACGGCGCGGAGTCCTCCACCCGTCCCGGCAGGCCGTGCAGCAGGTAAAAGGACCGGGTCAGCACATGGTCGGCAGGCAGACGGGCCACCGGCGGCAGGTCAAGCGCCTGCACCACCCGGTGCAGGGCAGGCACCTGTGCGGTGTCGCGGGCATCAAACACGATCAGCCCGCCATGGTCGAGGTAGCGGCTGATGGCCTGCCGTATGGCGGTGTCCGGGGTCGGGGTGGCATCGGTGACCGCCCAGTACAGCATCGGATACAGGCTGAGGGAGGCGCTGTCGGGCTGCACCTGAGCCGGTTCGCCCAACTCGGCGGCGGTGCGCTGCGACAGCACCTTGGTCAGGGCGCTCAGGCCGGAGCGGACAACCGCATCGGTTTCCCCGTTGCCGGAGGAAATCCAGCCCAGCCGGGTTTCCAGCGCCGCCTCCAGATCCGGGTCGGCGGCCTGCGCCAGAGGGGGCAGGGCGGTGGAAACCGCCAGCAGCAGGATCGCTGCGGCGGCAACCCTGACCCTGCCGCCGCGCAGCAGCAGGGTACACAGCCCGTCGGCCAGCAGCAGCAGCAGGGCGGCGGTATACAGCAGGCCGCGCAGATCACGGTCAGCGGACAGGGCTGCCGCCGGGGTCAGCGCCACACCGGCAGGCACGTCCTCAAGCCGGTCGAGAACCGGGGAAACCTGCCCGCCGACCGACAGGGCCCGCAGCAGGCCATCCCGCCCGTACAGACCGGGCGGTGTGTCCGCTTTCAGGGCCAGCGGGGGTTGGGTCGGATCATCTGCGGCCGGAATGGACCGGAGGTCCGGTCCCGGTGCCTGCCAGTGTCCGGTGCCGTCAACAACCTGTTGCGGCGGCAGCAGCACCGGCCCGGTGGCGGAGGTCCGCTCCGGCAGGAACTGGCCGGAAGACAGGGCCAGCAGGCGGCTGAGCATCTGCGGGAAGGTCCCCGACAGCGGCAGGGTGCCCCAGTCGGTGTTGGCGGTGGTGTGGAACAGCACCACCCAGCCCTGCCCGCGCCGGAGGCCGGTCACCAGCGGGGTGCCGTCCGACAGTCTGGCCCAGGTGCGGCTGGCCAGATCGGCCAGCGGCTCGGCCAGAACCTGTGTGGTGATGGTCACTTCCGCCGGGATCAGTCCGGCAAACGGGCCGGTGGCGGGGAACGGGGCCAGTGTCAGTGGCGCTTCCCACGACAGTTGGCCGCCCATTGACCGTCCGCCGCTGCGCAGGGGAACCGGCAGCAGCGGATCATCGGAACGGACCCCGGTTTTTTCGGCCAGATCGGCATCGGCAAAGCGGATCAGCACCCCGCCGTCCTCAACCCAGCGGGTCAGGGCGGCGGCCTGTCCGGCCGGGGGCAGGCCGCCGGGCAGAATCAGGACCGACCGGCGCTGATCCAGCAGGGTCTGTACCGGGCCGGTCCGCACATCCGCACCGTCCCCCAGCGCCCGGAGCAGGTAATAGGGGGCGGCCAACAGCGGCAGGTCGGAGGCGGTTCCGGTGGTTTCGATGATGCCGACCGGGCGGCGCTGCCAGCGGTCGTCGGTCAACAGCAGGGCCCCGGCCCCCAGCGGCTCTCCGCCCGCGCCGGTCAGGCGCAGACTGCGGAGGGAGCTGACGGCATCGGGCGGCACCGGCAGGGTCACGGTTTGCTCCGGTGTGGCCTCAAGGCTGACGGGAAGGGCGGCAAGAGTCTGCCCACGGGCATCCTCGGCGCGCAGGATCACCGTGCGGGCGGCGGGGGGGATGGTCCCCCGGGGGCGGTGGACGATGGCGGTAAGTCCGTCCGCCGTCCGGGTCAGGTCGGTCAGCAGCAGGGTCTGCGGGCCGGTGTCCGGCAGCAGCAGGCGGACCGGCCCTTTGCGTTGCAGAGCCTCCAGCAGGGCCTGCTGGTCCGGGTGGCGGAGGCCGTCGCTGATCCACAGGGTTTCCAGCCGCTCGGGCAGGGGGGCGGTGCCAGAGGTCACGGCGGCCAGCAGGGGGCGGAGGTCGGCGGGCCACGGGCGGGGGGACAGGCCCTGAACCCGGCTCAGCGCCTGCGCCGCGCTTTCCGGAACCGGGGCCGGAACCGGGACCGGGGATCCGGCGGCGGTTGCCGCCACCAGAACCGTCCGGTTCAGCCGGGCCGCCTGTTCCAGCGCCCGGCCTGCGGCCTGACGCTGGTCTTCCCAGCCGGGGGCGGCACTCCAGCCGGAATCAACGATCAGCAGCAGCGGGCTGTCGGTTCCCTGTCCGGGGGAGCGGTCGGTCAGCACCGGGTGCGACAGCCCCAGCAGGCCACAGACAACGATCAGGGTCCGCAGCAGCAGGATCCACAGCGGCGTGCGCTCGGCGACCGGGCGTGGCGCGGTCAGTCCGGCCAGCAGCCGCAGCGGCGGAAAGGTGACGGTTTTCGGCGGCGGCGGCATCAGGCGCAGCAGCACCCACAGCAGCGGCAGGGCCAGCAGTCCGAACAGGGCCTCCGGGGCCAGCAGGGCGAGGGATCCGGGCAGGGTCATGCCGTGCCCTCCCGGCCGGATCCGCCGGACAGGGCCTGATAGAGGCCCAGCAGGGTGGCAGGCAGCGGGTGATCGGTGCGATGGGCGGAGAGCTGCCAGCCGGTGGACCGGCACAGGGCGGCCAGCGCATCGCGGTGCAGCGACAGCCGGTGGCGGTAGTCGTCCCGCAGATCCTCGCAGCGCGGAACCACCCAGTCCTGAGCGGCGGCGGGGCCGGGGGCGCGGAAGCGGATCCGGCCTTCAAACGGGAAGGTTTCCTCCGCCGGGTCGAGGATCTGAATCAGGTGCCCCCGGATGTCGGCGGCGGCCATCCGGCGCAGGACCGGTTCAAGCCGGTCCGGCGGGGTCAGGAAATCGCTGATCAGCACGGCGCGGCCGTGGCGCGGCAGATCGCGGCCCGGCGGCAGGTCTCCCCCCGCTGCCGGGTGGCACAGCCGTGACGCCATCGTATGCAGGGCCGCCCGGCCGGTATCGGCGGGGGGCAGGTCTCCGTCTTCGGTCAGCAGGTGGACCCGTTCCCCGCCCCGCAGCAGCAGGGCGGCCAGAGCCAGCGTCAGCAGGCGTGCGTGGTCGATTTTCTCCGGCAGGGCGGCGGCGGACCGCCAGCGCATCCCTTCATGCCCGCCACACCACAGGGTGATGGTCTGGGCCACCGTCCATTCCCGCTGCCGGATATAGGCGTGCTGCCGCCGGGCGCTCTGCCGCCAGTCAATCAGGGCCACCGGATCGCCACGGTCATAGGGGCGGAACTGCCAGAAGTCCTCCCCGGTGCCGGTCCGGTGGCGGCCATGCAGACCGGCGGCAACGGTTTCCGCCAGCCGCAGGGCATCGGTCAGCAGGGGCGGCAGGGCCCCGGACAGGGCTTCGGCCCGGGCCGCCAGCCGGACGGCGGAGGCAGCGGCGGAGGCCGGGGCATGGGGGCGCAGTCCGGCGGGACCCGCCACGGCGGGCGGATGGTCCGGCTCCGGCCCCCGGAGGGCGGAGAGAAGGCGGTGCAGCGGGCCGCTCATGGCTGTCAGGTCAACTGGGCGGTCAGGGCGGCAAGGATATCGTCCAGCGTGACCCCTTCCGCCCGGGCCGAGAACGTCAGGGCCATGCGGTGCCGCAGAACCGGGGCCGCCAGTGCGATGACGTCATCCACCGACGGGGCCAGCCGCCCCTGTAACAGGGCACGGGCGCGGCAGGTCAGCATCAGGGCCTGTCCGGCGCGGGGGCCCGGCCCCCAGGCGACATGCCGGCGGACCAGATCCAGCGGGCTGTCATCGGGGCGGCCGCTGCGGATCAGCCGCAGGATGGCATCCACCACGCTGTCGCCGACCGGAAGGCGGCGGATCAGGCGCTGAAGATCCACCAGATCCTCCGGCCCCAGCACCCGGCGCGGCCGCAGGTCATAGCTGCCGGTGGTCATCAGCAGGATCTGCCGTTCGGCTTCGGCATCGGGGTAGGAGACGTCAATCTGCATCAGGAAACGGTCAAGCTGGGCTTCCGGCAGCGGATAGGTGCCTTCCTGCTCCAGCGGGTTCTGGGTGGCCAGCACATGGAACGGGCGCGGCAGGTCATGCGGCACGCCGGCCACCGTCACCTGCTGTTCTTCCATCGCCTGCAACAGGGCGGACTGGGTGCGCGGGCTGGCACGGTTGATTTCATCGGCCATCAGCAGCTGGGTGAACACCGGCCCGCGCAGGAAGCGGAAACTGCGGCGGCCGTCGGCCCCTTCCTCCAGCACTTCCGAACCAAGGATATCGGCGGGCATCAGATCCGGGGTAAACTGTACCCGCTTGTTGTCGAGACCCAGAACCGTCCCTAAAGTATGGACAAGACGGGTTTTTGCCAGCCCGGGGACGCCGATCAGCAGCACGTGGCCCCCGGCCAGCAGGGTGATCAGGCTTTCCTCGATGACCCGGGGCTGACCGAAGATCACCTCGCTGACGGCGCCATGGGCACTGCGGGCCAGATCGGCCAGCCGCTCGACGTCCTGTAAGGAGGCCGGGGCGGAGCCTCCGGCGGACCGGGGGGGGCTGTCGGGGGCACTGGTATGGCTCATGGCGACTCCGGGGCGGCAGGAACAGGCTGACGGTGAGATAGGCTGAAGAATGAAACCGGGAAGGTGAAAAGCAATGACACAGCAGACGGATACCGGTGTGGTCCCGTCCGGACAGGGTAGCGGATCCTTGGAGGGAGGAGAAGCCGCCGCGTTTTCCCGTCTGGTGCGGACGGAGTGCGGGGACCTTGGCCTGTCGATCGACCGCGACGGCCAGTGGTTTTACCAGAACTCCCCGATCCGCCGGATCGGGCTGGTCAGGCTGTTTGCCTCCGTCCTGTCCCGCGATTCCGACGGCCAGCACTGGATGACCACCCCGATCGAGCATGGAACGGTGCGGGTGGAGGATGTCGCCTTTGTCGGGGTCGGGCTGGAAATCACCGGCAACGGCCGGGACCGGGTGGTGACGGTGCGGACCAATCTGGACGACACCGTCACGCTGGGGCCGGATCACCCGCTGCGGGTGGTGGAACGGGATGCGGACGGACACCCGGCCCTGTATGTGCCGGTGCGGAAGGGGCTGGAGGCCCGGTTGAACCGTCCGGTTGCCTATGACCTGATGGTACTGGCGCTGGACGCGGAAGACCCCCATCCTGAAGGGGTGGATGAAATGATGATCGGATTCTGGAGTGGCGGGCAGTATTTCTGCCTCGGCACCGTGTCCGATGGAACGGACGGAGGCGGCGGACAGTGACCGCACACACACCGGGGCACACGCCGGGGCACACACCAGAGCCGATGCCAGAGCCGATGGAAGAACAGTGGCTGCGGGACCGCCTTGCCGCCCGTGGGGGCAGCGGGTTGCGGTCCGACGTGGCGATTGCCCTCAGCCTTGGGCTGGATCCGGCGGACGGTCCGCGTCTGGGGCGTCCGGCATCGGAGGGGACCCGGGCGGCGGCGGTTCTGGTGCCGCTGGTCCGGCGGGATGACGGCCTGCGGGTGATGCTGACCCGCCGCACTGACCATCTGCACCATCACGCCGGGCAGATCTCCTTTCCCGGCGGACGGCTGGAGGACGAGGATGATGGCCCGGTGGCCTGTGCCCTGCGGGAAACGGTGGAGGAAACCGGACTGGATCCGCGCCATGTCACCGTGCTGGGGCTGCTGGATGAGTATGTCACTGTCACCGGGTTCCGGGTGACGCCGGTGGTCGGGCTGGTGCAGCCGCCGTTCACCCTGTTGCCGGATCCGTTTGAGGTGGCCGAGGTGTTTGAGGTGCCGCTGGCATTTCTTCTCGATCCACGGAACCATCAGAAAGTGGCCCGGACGGTTAACGGCAAACCGCGCCCCTATTATGCCATTCCGTATGAGTCTTATTATATCTGGGGGGCGACGGCGGGGATGTTGATGAATCTGTATAACGTGCTGCGGGACTGAGCCGATGGTGCGGCTGATCCTGACGGCGGTCCTGCCGTTTCTTGCCCCGGTGCTGGTGTTTCTGGCGTGGGTGTGGCTGCGCGGGCGGTATGTCACCCGCCATGGCGGGCAGGCCCCGGTGATTGAGACCAGCACCTGGTTCTGGCTGGTGGTGACCGGTCTGGCGCTGGCGGCCAGTGTGCTGGTGATCACCGCCGTTCTGGAGCCGGGCGGTGTGCCCGGGCAGGAATACCGCCCGCCGGTGTTGATCGACGGCCGGGTGGTTCCCGGTGGTTTTGCCCCTGATCCCCGGGGAGAAACCCCGAGATGATGTTCCGTAAGCCCGATCTGCCGGAGCCGGAACCCCTGACCCGCAGCCTGCTCGGCCATGCCGACCGGGCACCGCTCGGGCATCTGGGGGTACAGCCGTGGCTGTCATGGCCGGAAACGCAGGCGGTGATTGCCGCCCTGAAGGCTGACGGGGCTGAGGTCCGCTTCGTCGGCGGCTGCGTCCGCGATGCGCTGGCCCACCGCCCGGTGCACGACATTGATCTGGCCACCCCGACCCCGCCGGAACAGGTGATGGCCCTGCTGGAACGCGCCGGTCTGCGGGTGGTGCCGACCGGGCTGTCGCACGGGACGGTGACGGCGGTCTGCGGGTCGGGCCGCAGCTTTGAGATCACCACCCTGCGGCAGGACGTGGCCACCGATGGCCGCCATGCCGAGGTGGCGTGGACCACCAACTGGATGGCGGATGCGGCGCGGCGGGATTTCACCATCAACGCCCTGTCGGCGACTCCGGACGGCGCGGTTTACGATTATTTTGACGGCATTGAGCATCTGGCCCATGGCCGGGTGATCTTTGTCGGGCGGGCGGCGCTGCGGATTCAGGAAGATGCCCTGCGGATCCTGCGGTTTTTCCGGTTTCATGCCCGCTATGGCCGCGGAGGGCCTTCGGCGGCGGCGCTGTCGGCCTGCCGCCTGCATGCCGCTGATCTTCAGGCGCTGTCGGCGGAACGCATCCGTGATGAGCTGCTGAAGATTCTGACGGTGCCGGAACCGACCGCCACCCTGCTGGAGATGCGCGGGGTGCGGGTGCTGGAACAGATCCTGCCGGAGGCAAAGGCCTTCGGGGTGCTGCGGCAGGTGGCCTTTCTGGAGGAGCGTGGAATCCGTATTGACGGCCTGTCTCCCTGTCCGCTCCGGCGGCTGGCGGCACTGACCGGCGAAACGGCGGAAATCCTGACCGTCATCGGCCACCGGCTGCGGCTGTCAGGGGCGGAGATCCGCCGTCTGGCGGCAATGGGACGGGATCTGCCGGTTCCGGAGTCCGGTGGGACCCGGGCGGCGCTGGTGCGCTGGGGGCGGGAGGCCTGCCTTGACCGGGTCCTTCTCGGCTGGGCCCGTCACCGGGATGTGGAAGGCCGGACCGACTCGACGGGAACCGCCCGGCGGATGGCACTGCTGACCGATCTGGCGGTCCTGCCGGTGCCGGATCTTCCGGTGGCGGGGCGGGATGTCGTGGCGGCGGGGGTGCCGCCCGGCCCGGAAGTCGGACGGGTGCTGGAGCGACTCCGGCAGTGGTGGCTGGATCAGGACTGTGATGCGGACCGGGCACAGCTGTTGCAGGTTCTGCCGTCCGCCATCGCGGCGGAGCAGGGCGGGGACGGGGCGGCGGCCCGACCGTAAGCGCGCACCCGCCCTGCGGGTTTGGTGACGGGGGTCACAGGCCGTTTCTCATGGTTCTGTCATAATACCTGACAGGAACCACCGGGCATTCGGTCTGACCCGGTCTTCATCCCCTCACGCTGGCCCCTCAGACCGGCAGGACAGGACGGCAATGCGCAGGATCTGCTTTTTCGGAGACGGTCTGGTGGCCGGACAGGGGGACGAGGCCGGGCTCGGCTGGGTCGGTCGCCTGTGCGCCATCGAACGGTCCGCCGGGCGGACCTTCAGCGGCTATGCCCTGGGGATCGACGGCAACACCAGCCGCGACATTCTCGGGCGCTGGCGGTCAGAGGCGGAACGGCGGGCCGGGGTGCCCCGGGCCGGGGTGTTCACCACCGGCGGTCTGGTTTTCAGTTTCGGCCTGCATGATATGGCGGAGGTGCAGGGGCGGGGAATCCGGGTCCCGCTGCCGGAGGTGCTGGCGAATGCGGAGGAAATCCTCAGCGAGGCCCGCGACGCGTGGCCGGTGCTGTGGATCGGTCCGCTGCCGAGCCCGCCGGGAGCCACCGGGCCCTATCCGGTGGAAACCTTCAGCGGGGCGCGGACGGTCGCGCTGTCCACCGCCTTCCGGGATCTGGCCCGGGATCTGGCGATTCCCTATCTTGATCTGTGCAGCGTGCTGCCGTCTGATCCGGCCTGGCGGCAGGCGATGGCGGGGCGCACCGATCTGTTCCCGGGTGGGGCCGGTCATCAGGCCCTTGCCGCTGTGGTCCGCCGCTGGACCGCGTGGCGGACCTGGATGGAAACCCCGCAGCGGGTGATCCCTGCGGCGCGGCCGCAGCCCGAGCCGTCTGCCGGGCCGGGACTGTACGATCAGGCCTGAGACCGTATTACCTGAGACCGCTTATCTGACTCCGTCAGTCAACTGCATGTGCAGCAAGGGGAAAGGCTTCCCTGATCCGTCGACCTCGGACCGCCCGGTGACGGTGAACCCCATGTGACGGTAAAACGCCACCGCCTGCGGGTTGTCCTCATTCACATCGACAGCGCGGACACCCTGTGTGCGCAGGCAGTGTTCCAGCAGGCGCCGTCCGGACCGAGCGTTCCCACAGATCGGTCAGCGCCGGATAGTCAGCCGGGGTGGGAGTCAGAAGGTCAATCTCCGTCATCGGGATCACGTATCAGCCTCCGGCATCGGGGCGGGGGCTCCGGCGCAGGGATAGCCGCCGGTCTGGCGCAGGGCTTCCGCCAGAACCATGGCGGCGGCGGTTACCACATTCAGGGACCGGGCGGCAGGCACCAGCGGCACCACCACCCGGGCATCGGCACGGTCATGAACCGAGTCGGGGACGCCGCAGCTTTCCCGCCCCAGCAGCAGCGTATCGGTGGCCTGAAAGGTAAAGGAATGATGCGGCACAGCCCCCCGGGTGGTCAGCAGCACCAGCCGTCCGGCGGGGGCCGGGTGATCGGCCAGATAGCTCTCCCACGACAGATGGCGGACCATGCGGGCCAGCAGGGTATAATCCATTCCGGCCCGTTTCAGGTGGCGGTCATCCCAGACAAAACCGCACGGTTCGATAACATCAAGGCCAAGATCAAAACAGGCGGCAAGGCGCAGCAGGGCGCCGGTATTCTGCGGAATGTCCGGTTGGTACAGCGCAAGGCGCATGGGGGAAAGGGTCCGTCTGTCAGGGCCGCCGGAGCCGGAAACACCCCGGCGGTGAGGGATTTCGGGTAAGCGGTGCGGCGGATGTGCCGACAGCCTTTTCAAACCGGGCAAAGTGTTTTATACCGCGCCATCAGCTTGTATCCTTACCATGTCTGGGGATGTGATTGGATGCAAGGGTCAGAAAAGCGCGCCGGGGGACGAGTGTGCCGGTTGCGCGCGTAATCTATGTCCATTGCGCGTTCCCCCAGCGTGCAAGTAGAGGGGTCTTTGAGGATGGCTGACACGGCGAATCCCGCTCACGGTGCAACCGATGGCGAAACCCGCCGCGACTTCCTGCTGTATGCGTCCTCGGCTGTCGGCGTGGTTGGCGCTGGCCTTGCCCTGTGGCCGTTCATTCACAGCATGAATCCTGCGGCTGATACCCTTGCGCTGGCCTCCACCGAGGTCGATCTGTCGCCGGTGGCCGAAGGCCAGGCGATCACGGTCATGTGGCGCGGCAAGCCGGTGTTCGTGCGGCACCGTACTGCTGATGAAATCGCGGCGGCCCGGTCCGTTGACGTCGCGGGTCTGCGGGATCCGCAGAAAGATGAAGACCGCGTGAAGAAGCCGGAATGGCTGGTGACGATCGGGGTGTGTACCCACCTCGGCTGTATCCCGCTGGGCCAGAAGGCTGCTGATCCGCGCGGCGACTTCGGTGGCTGGTTCTGCCCGTGTCACGGGTCGCACTACGACACCTCGGGCCGTGTCCGCAAGGGGCCTGCCCCGCTGAACCTGCACGTTCCGGAATACGCTTTCCTGAACGACAAGACCGTCAAGATCGGCTGAGAGGGGCACGTCGGATGAGTTCCGTCTCCAACAACAAGATCATCAAGTGGGTGGACGACCGTCTTCCCATTATTTCGATGATGCAGCATTCGGCCGTCGAATACCCGACTCCGAAAAACCTGAATTACTGGTGGAACTTCGGTTCCCTCGCCGGTCTGGTTCTGGTGATCATGATCCTGTCGGGTCTGTTCCTGGCCATGAACTACGCCGCGAACACCGGTCTTGCCTTCCTGTCCGTCGAACGCATCATGCGCGACGTGAACTACGGCTGGCTGTTGCGTTACATCCACGCCAACGGGGCGTCGATGTTCTTCATCGTGGTGTACCTGCACATCGTGCGCGGGTTCTACTACGGTTCCTACAAGCCGCCGCGTGAAATCCTGTGGTGGCTCGGCCTGATCATCATGCTGATCATGATGGGCACCGCCTTCATGGGCTACGTGCTGCCGTGGGGTCAGATGTCCTTCTGGGGCGCCACCGTGATCACCAACCTGTTCGGCGCCATTCCGGTGGTCGGCGAATCCATCGTGACCTGGCTGTGGGGTGGTTTCTCGGTTGATAACCCGACCCTGAACCGCTTCTTCGCCCTGCACTTCCTGCTGCCGTTCGTGCTGGTCGGTATTGTCGTCCTGCACGTCTGGGCGCTGCACACCGTCAAGTCGAACAACCCGCTGGGCATCGACATGAAGGGTCCGCAGGACAGCATCCCGTTCCACCCGTACTACACGGTGAAGGATCTGTTCGGCGTCGGCGTGTTCATGATGTTCTTCATGGCCTTCGTGTTCTGGGCACCGAACTACATGGGTCACCCGGATAACTACATTCCGGCCAACCCGATGGTCACCCCGGCCCACATCGTGCCGGAATGGTACTTCCTGCCGTTCTACGCCATCCTGCGTGCCGTGCCCGACAAGTTGGGCGGCGTGCTGCTGATGTTCGGCGCGATCGTGATTCTGGCGGCGATGCCGTGGCTGGACACCTCCAAGGTCCGTTCCTGCACCTTCCGCCCGATCTACAAGTGGTTCGTGATGCTGTTCATCGCTGACTGCGTGCTGCTGGGCTACATCGGCGGCAAGCCGGCGGAAGAGCCGTACATCCTGATCGGTCAGTTCGCGACTGCCTGGTACTTCATCCACCTGCTGATCGTCACCCCGCTGGTGGGCTGGCTGGAAAAGCCGCGTCCGCTGCCGGAGAGCATCTCTGCGGCCGTGACGAAGAAGGAGGCCGTGTAAATGCGTAAGTTCCTTATCGCTGCTTTCGCCGCCGTGGGCTTCAGCGCTCTGGCGTCGGCTCCGGCCATGGCCAGCGGCGGGGGGGAGACCCTCCTCGAAAAGCAGGCCTGGACCTGGCAGGGCGTGTTCGGTCACTACGACAAGCCGCAGCTGCGCCGTGGCCTTCAGGTGTACCGCGAAGTCTGCGCCTCCTGTCACAGCCTGAATCTGGTGCGCTATCGTAACCTGACGGAAATCGGTCTGACGGAAGAGGAAGTGAAAGCCTACGCCGCGCAGTTCGAATATCAGGACGGTTTCGATGACGCCGGTGAGCCGAAGATCCGTCCGGGTCTCCCGGCCGATCCGCTGAAGGCTCCGTTCTCCAACGAAAAGGCGGCCCGTGCCGCCAACGGTGGGGCGCTGCCGCCGGACCTGTCGCTGATGGCGAAGGCCCGTCCGAACGGCCCGGATTATCTGTACACCCTGCTGACCGCCTACCGCGATCCGCCGGCTGGTTTCCATCTGATGGAAGGCATGAACTATAACCCGGCGTTCCCGGGGAACCAGATTGCCATGCCGCAGATGATTTTTGATGACAGCGTCACCTATGCTGACGGCGCTTCCACCGAGCGTCATGCCATCTCCCGCGATGTGGTTGCTTTCCTGAACTGGGCCGCTGAGCCGGAACTGGAAGCCCGCAAGGCGCTGGGCCTGAAGGTCATGATTTTCCTCGGCGTCTTCACCGCGCTGTTCTATGCGCTGAAGCGTCAGATCTGGAAGCGGATCGAACATTGATCCGTTCCGGCATGACTGCCTGACAGACAGACCCCCGGCCCTGTGGCCGGGGGTTTTGTCTTTGTGACAGCCCCGTCAGTTGGTGCGGTGCAACACCTGATTTTCTTGAAGTACCGGAGGGACGGGCGCACCATCAGGGGTAAGGCCAACAGAAACAAAAGGGGACGCCGATGGGCGGTCATGTTCCTGTCACCACGCCTCGGGTCGCGGCGATTGTCGGACCTTATACCTCGGGGAAAACCAGCCTTCTGGAAAGTCTGCTGACCGTCTCCGGCACTCTGCACCGACGGGGCAAAGTGACGGAGGGGACCTCGTTCGGGGATGCCGGGCCGGAGGCCCGGTCGCGGCAGATGACGGTGGAAATCACCGTTGCCCCGACCCGTTTCATGGACGAGGACTGGATTTTTCTCGATTGCCCCGGTTCCGTTGAGTTCCAGCAGCAGACCTATGATGCCCTGATGGTCGCCGATGTCGCCATTGTGGTCTGCGAACCCGATCCGGCCCGGGCGGTGATGCTGACGCCGCTGCTGAAGTTTCTCGACAGCCGCCGCATCCCCCACCTGATTTTCATCAACAAGGTTGACCGCGACGGGACCAACATTTCCATCCGCGCCTGCCTGGAGGCGTTGCAGCTGGTCTCTGACCGGCCGCTGCTGCTGCGGGAAGTGCCGATCCGCGAGGGCAGCCAGATTGTCGGCTATGTCGATCTGGTGTCGGAACGGGCCTACCGGTATCGCCCCGGCGAGGCATCGGACCTGATCCGGCTGCCCGACTCGGTGCAGGAACGGGAGGTGGAGGCCCGGCAGGAGATGCTGGAGCATCTGGCCGACTTTGACGACAAGCTGCTGGAAGATCTGCTGTCCGATGTGACGCCGGCGCGGGAGGAGGTCTATGACGATCTGGCCCGCGACCTGAAGGCGGATCTTCTGGTACCGGTGTTCTTCGGGGCGGCGGATAAGGACGAAGGGGTGCGCCGCCTGTGGAAGGCCCTGCGTCACGAAGGCCCGGATCATATGGCGGCAATGGCCCGTCTGGGCCTGACCGGCACCGCGCCGCAGGCCACCGTTTTCCGCACCCTGCACGGCCAGCATACCGGTTCGCTGTACCTGTGCCGTCTGTGGAGCGGATCGCTGAAGGACGGTCAGGTGGTTTCCTCCGCCGATGGCCGCGTCGGCAAGGTGTCCGGCCTCTACAGCATGCAGGGGCAGGAGCCGCACAAGGAGGCCGCCGCCGGTCCCGGCGCCGTGGTGGCGTTGGGGCGGCTGGATGCTGCCCGGACCGGAATGCTGATCGGCGACACGCGCGAGGATCACGGCTGGCCGGACCCGCTGCCGCCGCTGTTTGCGCTGGCGGTCCGTCCGACCCGGCAGGGGGATGATGTCAAGCTGACATCGGCCCTGACCCGGCTGTGCGAAGAGGATGCGTCGCTCAGTGTCAGCCATGATCCGGAGACCGGCGAGATCAGTCTGTGGGGACAGGGGGATATCCATCTGGCGGTTGCCCTGTCGCGCCTGACCCGGGTCTATCACATCGAGGTCGAGACCGGGCCGCCGCAGGTGCCCTACCGCGAAACCCTGCGCAAAGGCACTAAGGTTCAGGGCCGCTTCAAACGCCAGAGCGGCGGCCATGGTCAGTTTGGCGATGTCTGGCTGGAGATCTCTCCCCTGAAGCGGGGCGAAGGATTCCGTTTCAGCGAAAGTATCAGCGGCGGGGTGATCCCCCGGTCGTATATTCCGGCGGTGGAGGCCGGGGTGGTGGACTGGGCGAAGCGGGGGCTGCTGGGCTTCCCGGTCGTTGATTTCGCCGTCGATCTCTACGACGGGTCCTATCATGTGGTCGACAGCTCGGAAGCCGCCTTTAAAACCGCTGCCGGCATTGGGATGCGGGCGGGGGCGGCGGAGTGTGAGCCGCAGCTTCTGGAACCGGTGCTGATGGTCGAGGTCTCGGTCCCGACCGAAGCGACCAGCCGGGCCCAGCGGGCGCTGTCGAGTCGCCGCGGTCAGATCCTCGGGTTTGCCCCCCGGGACGGCTGGACCGGCTGGGATGTGGTGCAGGCCTATGTTCCGCAGGCGGAAATGCATGATCTGATCGTTGATATCCGCTCGATCAGCATGGGGGTCGGCACTTTCTCGTGGCGGTTTGACCACATGCAGGATCTGGTCGGGAAACCGGCGGAGCAGGTGATCAGCAGCCGTCAGAAGGTTCTGGAAACAGCGTAAGGTGATCTCAGCAAACACCCCCGGAGCACAGGCGCCGGGGGTGTTTTTCTGTCAGGGAGTTATCGCGCCGCCTGCGCTGCCGGTTCTGCCGGGGCAGGGCGGGTGACAAGGGCGATTCCCAACGCAATCGGAAGGATGCCCAGCAGATCGGTGATCTGCACCTGCTCGTCCAGCAGCACCAGCCCCATGGCCAGCCCCAGCGGCGGATTCAGGAAGTGCCAGGCACTGGCGGCGCTGGCGCTGACCGTATCCAGCATCCGGAACCACAGCAGATAGGCCCCGATCGACACCGGCCCGATGATCCACGCCATGCTCCACAGAAAACCGGGGGTCCAGCGGATGCTGTCCACCGACTCGGTCAGCAGGGCCACCGGCAGGAAGTACAGTCCGGCCAGCAGCAGTTGCAGGGCGGTTCCGGTCAGGCGGGGGGTGGTCAGCGGCCACAGCTTCCACAGCAGGGTACTGGCGGCCAGAGCGATCAGGGCAAGGCCGACCAGAAGCACGCTGAAGGGGTCTTCGGCAAGGGTCCCGGTCAGGCGGGCCTGCACCACAATCAGCACCCCGCCGAGGCCGAGCAGAAGCCCCAGCCCTTTGCGGGGCGTCAGGCGGTCGCCCAGCAGCAGGGCCGCCAGCAGGGTCACCACCACCGGATTCAGGCTGATCACGATGGTGCTGAGGGCGGAAGACACCTTCACCATGCCAATCCAGCTGAGGCCGAGGTACAGGGCCGGATTGATCAGGGCAAACACGGCAAGCTGCCCCCAGATCCGGCGGCTGACCGGCAGCCGTTCCCCCCGCAGCAAAGCCCAGCCAAGCAGCAGAATCCCGGCGAGAAGAAAGCGGATCGCCAGCAGCAGCAGGGGCGGGCAGAACGGCAGGGCCAGCTTGGCGGCCGGGAAAGCGCTGGTCCACAGAAGACAGAACGGCAGGGCCAGCCACAGGAAGGAGGGGGCGCGGGGCGTGGGTGTCATCGGGCTGGTCCTCAGCGGAAAGGGGAATGAGGAAACGGTGACAGAAGGGTTGGAGAATTGGAAAACGGAATGTAAACTTTCTATCATTCGATTTATGGATGATGTGCCATGCGTGACCTCGATACGGCCTTGCTGCGGACCTTTGTTTCGGTGGCCGACAGTGGGGGCTTCACCCGGGCCGGGGGGCGGGTCAACCGCACCCAGTCGACCGTCAGTCAGCAGATCCGCAGGCTGGAAGATCTGCTGGGGTCCCGCCTGCTTGACCGCAACGCCCATGGCGTCACCCTGACCGCGCAGGGGGAATGCCTGCTCGGTTATGCCCGGCGGATTTTGCAGCTGAATGATGAGGCGGTGGGGGTGTTCACCCTGCCCCGGGTGGAAACGGTACGGATCGGCGTGACCGAGGATTTCGCCGTGGAGGATCTGCCCGCCCTGCTGATGGCGGTGCAGGCGGAGATGCCGGATGTGCAGCTGGAAATGCGCACCGATCTGTCGGTGGTGCTGGCGGCGGATGTGGAGCAGGGGGCGCTGGACATCGCCCTCTACAAAAGCCTGACGGTGCCGCCGCGCTCCAGCGGCCTGTATACCGACTGGCTGGTGTGGGCGGCCCCGAAGGTGCGCTTCCCGGAGCGGGAGCCGGTGTTTCCGCTGGTGGCATTCCGGCAGGGCTGCATTTACCGGAATCACGCGGTACAGGTGCTGGAGGAACAGGGGCGGCGCTGGCGGGTGGCCTATACCAGCGAGAACGTCAGCGGGGTTCTGGCGGCGATTCGCGCCGGATTCGGGGTTGGCGTGCTGTCGGCCAGTGCGGTTCCGGCGGATCTGCGGGCTCTGGGGCCGGAAAGCGGTCTGCCGCCGTTGCCGACGGCGCATCTGGTGTTGCAGGCCAGACGGTCCGCCGCCGGGGGACCGCTGGGGAAAGGGGCGCAACGGATGCTGGCCCTGCTGAAAAGCCATCTCGATGAGCGGGACCGGCGCGGGCTGCTCTTGCATCCGGGTCCGGCTGGGGCTATGGCTGTTGCTGGATAGATTTTTTGGTAAGGACCATCAGCGTGACCGATTCCGTCGCTTCCCCCTCTGATAACGGCCAGCAGGCGGATTCGCCCAAGGGCGATCCGATTGCCCACCTGATCGTCAGCATGGCGGGTGAGGCCGGTGCCGTCGGTGTCTCGGCGCAGGATGTGGCGAAGAGCTATTTCCAGCAGCACCGCAAGGCCAAGGATCCGGCCGATGGCTGGCGCCGCTACATGAACCCGGTGAAGCAGCAGATGACCAGTCTGGCCCGCAAAGGCGCGATTGAGATCGTGCGCGGTAGCGTGGTGCAGGATCCGGATGATTTCCGCGGTCTGGTGCGGATGCGCCTGCCGCAGCCGGGCAGCAGCGAAGGCTGATTCCTGCGGCACTGCGGGCCTGCCTGCGGGCAGGATTCGCAGGACCGGTAAAAGCAAAGCCCCGTCCGGTTCCGGGCGGGGCTTTCTGCTGTCCGAGGGTTGGATGAAGAGTCGGAGTCAGACCACGGTCTGGGTCTGCTCCCCAAGGCCGTCAATGCCCAGCCGCATCACGTCCCCGGCCTTCAGGTACAGGTTGCGGCCCATGCCGACCCCCTTCGGGGTGCCGGTCAGGATGACGTCACCCGGTTGCAGGACCATGAAGGTCGACAGCTCGGCAATCAGGGTGGCGACATCAAACACCATGTCGGCGGTTGATCCGTCCTGCATCATGGTGCCGTTGACCGACAGCCACAGGCGCAGGGCCTGCGGATCGGGTACTTCATCCGCCGTGATCAGGGCCGGCCCCAGCGGACAGAAGTTCGGGCAGCTTTTGCCCTTGATCCACTGGCCGCCCCGGTCGAGCTGATAGCTGCGTTCTGACAGGTCGTTGGCGACGCTGTAGCCAAGGACATGGTCGAGGGCGGTGTCCCGGCTGACCTGCCATGCCGCCTTGCCGATCACCACCGCCAGCTCCACCTCCCAGTCGCTGCGGGTCGATCCCGGCGGCAGCGGCACGGCGTCATCGGGGCCGCACAGGGCGCTGGTGTGTTTGGAAAAGACGATCGGTTCCTTCGGCAGCGGCATATTGGCTTCCGCCGCATGATCGCGGTAGTTCAGGCCGATGCACAGAATGTTGCCGGGGCGGACCGGCGGGCCAAGCCGCACCGGGGCAACCACCGGCAGGCTGTCCAGCGCCTCAGCCAGACGGACCAGAAGACCGCGCCCGAGGGTTTCCGCCGTGTAGTCCTGAACCACCGCAGAGGCATCCCGGACCTGCCCCTGTGCGTCGAGGACGCCGGGCTTTTCCTGTCCTGCCTGACCAAAGCGTACCAGCCGCATCCCCTTAACCCTCCCGTGGTGTTCCTGCGTGGGCACACATCCTGTCATGGCTGTGCCGGATGGCAAGGGGGAAGGCGGGGCGGGCCTGCGGTCAGGTCAGGGTATCCAGCTGTTCCGGGGTCAGGGTGCCGGGAACAATCGTCACAGGCAGGCGCAGGCGGTCGGCGTGTTTGCCGGTCAGGGCGCTGATCAGCGGGCCGGGGCCGTCAGGGCCGCCGCTGGCGGCCAGCACCAGAACCGACAGCCGCTGATCGGAGTCGAGAACCCGTAACAGCTCCTCCTGCGCGTCGCCGTCACGGATGATGATCTCGGGCTTTTCTCCCGACAGGGCTTCCACCAGTGCGGAAAAATGCGACAGGCGCTCTTCGGCCTGTAGGCGTTGCTCCTCCTTCATCAGGGAGCCGACGAACATCCAGTGATGGAAATCAGGGACCGAACTGACCGACAGAAGAATCACCACACCCCGGGTTTTGCGGGCCCGCAGGGCGGCAAAGCGGATAGCGGCCTCACATTCCTCGCTGGCGTCGACAACGACCAGAAAGGCGCGGCGGTTTCCCGGTGGCGCGCCGGTGTCCGGGTCGGGACCGGCGGCGGCGGGGGATGGGTCCGGGGCAGAAAAACGGAAGGGCCAATCGTACATGACGCACTCTCCTGACTCTGGTTGAAGACGCAGCCAGCGGGAGGGGGGATGACGGAGCCGGGACAGAGAAAGGCCTCAGGGGCGCCGGATCGCAGGGCGTCTCTGTGGCAGAAGGGGACCTTCCCTGTTTCAGGAATAAGACCGTTTCAGGGGAAAGCCCTCTGAAGGGAGCAGGCCTCCTGAAGGAGGTGATCGGAAACGGAACGCTGATCCAGTGGCCTGCCGCCGTTCTGGCGGGGCCGGGTCTGTTCTTGGTGACCCTGTCAGGATAGGCGGCAGACTGTGGAAATCTGATGGCACTGTGATGCGGGTGTCACAGCATGGCCGTGGCGGGAACGGCTTGACAAGGGGGGCGGCCAACAGTTTGAACGGGCGGAAAAGTTTTTTCACGCCCGGGACGGGTATGCCGGAATGCCGGTGCGACTCGGGGCCGAGGGTGCTGACCGGCTTAATCCCGGGTGATCTGGCCGCCCTGCTGGCGCCAGTACATCAGGCCGCCTTCCATGCGGTAGATGTCCCCGGTATGTCCGGCTTCAATCATGCGGGCGGCGGCCATACCGCAGCGGCTGCCACTCTGGCAATGGAACACCAGTTTCTTGCCCGGTGCCGCCGGAATGCGGTCCGGCGTCAGGGTGCCGAGGGACACCAGAGTCGCGCCCGGAATATGCCCGGCGGCATATTCGCCGGGTTCACGGACGTCAACAATCACGCAGTCACCGGCGTCCAGCCATTGCATGATGGTCTTGGGGGTCACAGTATGCACGCGTTCCGACAGGGCCGTCTGGGTCGCGTTGGAGGAAAACCAACCAAACATTCAGGGCCTCCTGTGATCAGGTCTGATGAGCGGGACCGCTCATTTGCTGCGGTGCAGCGTAACATGGATGACGGGCCCGGTCCACCGCCGGGGCCGGGCAGGACTAAGACGATGGGAGCCGGAAGAGGCGATGGCGAGTGATAAAACCGTGATATCGGCGGTTTCCCCGGCAGAAGCGGAGCTTCTGGATGCCCGGCATCTGGCCTGTCCGCTGCCGCTGTTTCTGCTGCGGCGCGAGCTGCTGTGCCGTCCGTCCGGGGCACAGGTGTGGCTATGGGCAACGGCTCCGGCCACCCGGCGGGATCTGCCGGACTTCTGTGCCGATAACGGCTTCCGTCTTCTGACCGTGCAGGAAACCGGAGAAGGACTGAAATTTCTGGTCGAACGGTCCTGACAGCAAAACACCGCCCGATCCGGATGGGGATGGGCGGTGTCAGACCGGCGCGGATTACACAAAGGAAATAACCGGGACCGGCGGATCCGGCTCCGGGTGTTTGGCTCCGCTCAGGGCGTTGCCTTACGAAATGCGCTTCAGCAGCCGCATAAACGTCTGCTGTTCCCGTGGTGTCAGCGGGGCCAGCGTCTGGTCATTGGCGCGGCGGGCGGCCTCAAGGCTGGCGGTCAGGGCCCCCCGGCCCTCCTCCGTCAGCGTCAGGCGCACGCGGCGGCGGTCGCGGGCATCGGCTTCCCGCACGATCCAGCCACGCTCGGTCAGGCGGCGCACCACCCCCTGCATGGTGGCGGCATCCATCCCGATCAGACGGCCCAGGGAATTCTGGGACACTTCGCCTTTTTCCTGAAGCTTCACCAGCGTCAGGAACTGCGGCATGGTCATATCGCCCAGACTCGGCTGGGACTGGAAAATGGCGGTGGCCCGCTGGTTGGCTTTGCGCAGCAGATGCCCGACCTGTTCCTCCAGCACGAAGGACCGCAGGGCGTCGTCTGAATCCGCGGCACTGTAATCAAAAACCGGTGTGACCTCGTTGAACATGTTTCCCCACTCCCGTGGACTGCCTCTTCCGCGCCGGAGGGGCAGGCCATATACGCTCAGTCTTTTAGATAACGCGGATCGGCGTAGGGAGCAAAGAAAAAGAACCTCTATGGTTGTGTGGAAATTCCGGGCCAACACGGCTCTCTGTCAGGGAAAATCGTATGTATCAGATTTTTCTTAAAATCGGGATTCACGCGCGACGGGAAATCACCTGCGGTAGCATCCATGGCAGGTCCTGCCCCAGCAGCGATGTCATCACCGACGGCGACACCGGCCGGGAGTAATAATACCCCTGCCCGAAATCGCAGCCGCTGGCGCGCAGGAATTCGGCATGGGCAGCGGTCTCAATGCCTTCGGCCACCACTTCCAGATCAAAGTCGTGGGCCATGCCGATGATCACCCGGCTGAGGCGGGCATCTTCGGGGTTGTTGACCAGATCGCGGACGAAGCTCTGGTCGATCTTCAGGCAGGTCACCGGCAGGCGCTTCAGGTAGCTGAGCGAGGAATACCCGGTGCCGAAGTCATCAATCGCCAGCCGGACCCCCATGTCCCGCAGGGCCCGAAGGCGGGACAGCGCCCGCCCTTCGTTGGTGACCAGAACCCCTTCAGTGATTTCGATTTCCAGCAGGTCCGGCGGCAGCCCGGTGGCTTCAAGGGCATCGCGCACCATCGAGACCACATCCTGCCGCAGCACCTGCACCGGGCTCATGTTGACGGCAATCCGCAGCGGCACACCCTGCACCTGCCAGACCCGGGCCTGTTTACAGGCTTCGTGCAGGATCCAGTTGCCGAGATCGACGATCAGGCCGGACCGCTCCGCGACCGGGATAAAGTCCGCCGGGCTGATCTGCCCGCGCTGGGGGTGATTCCAGCGGACCAACGCTTCCGCCCCGCTGATCCGCCCGCTGCGCATGTCCACCTTCGGCTGGTAGACCAGCGCGAACTGTTCGTTTTCCAGCGCCGAGCGCAGTTCGCCCCGGATGATCTGGCGGCGGGTGATCTGTTCCCCCATGTCGGGATGATACAGCGCATAGCGGCCCTGCGCGTCCCGGGCGGCGGTCTTCAGGGCCAGTTCGCTGTTGCGCAGCAGAGTGGCGGCGTCGGCCTGTCCCCCCTGCCAGAAGGCGACTCCCAGCACCGGCTGCGGGTCGATATCCATCCGTTCCAGCGGGACCGGGGCGGACAGGGTGCGCAGGGCGGTTTCCAGAAGATCATGCAGACCGGCACCATCGGTCAGGCCGGGCATGATCAGGGCAAATTCGTCAGCCCCCATGCGACCGACCCGGCTGTCATCCCCGGCCAGCCAGCGCAGCCGGTCCGCCACCGCCCGCAGCACCCGGTCGCCGACGGCATGGCCGAAGGTGTCGTTGATATCCTTGAAGCCAGACAGGCTGACGGTGATGACGGCACCGCTGTCCGGCTGCTCAACCGGGTAGGGCAGGCCCTGCGGGGCAAGGGCGGTGATGCGCTGGGCCAGGCGTTCCTCGCACAACCGCCGCCCGGCCAGCCCGGTCAGGGCATCGTGGGTGGCCATATGGCGGACACTGGCGAGGGCATCGCGGAACACCACCAGGGCCCGGCCCATCTCGCCGAGTTCGTCATCATCCCCGGCCGGAATCGGGGCATCCAGCGCGCCACCGGCAATACTGCGCATGGTGGCGGCCAGTGTCTGGACCCGGCCGACGATTTTCTGGCCGACGTAATGCCAGCCGATCAGCACCGACACCGCCACGCTGATCAGCGCAGCCAGAGCAAGGGCAAGGCGGCTGTTGAGCAGTGTGGAGGCCAGTGCCCGCCGTTCAGTTTCGATGCCGGTGTTGACGGTTTCAACCTGCCGGTGGGCCATCCGGTCAAGATTCTGGGCCTGCCGCTGCACATCCTGTAGCTTCCGGGCCACCAGAGCCTGCGAGTCGCGCTCCCGCCGTTTCAGGTCGAACAGGCCGCCGCGGTCCACCGACACCGCCCGCATCTTGACCAGAATGCTGTGGGTGGACTGCCGGTACAGGGGATCGGTCTCGGTGCGGGACAGAATGGCTTCAATAATCTGGAAGGAGCGCATGTACTGCTGTTCCAGCTGGTCCAGCTCCCCTTCATTATCCTGCCGCGAAACCTGCCCGAGGGTCACCATCACCCGGTTCATTTCGGTCAGCAGGCCGGTGGCTCCGCCCCGGTCCTGTTCCAGCGTGCTGATCAGCAGGCGGTATTCCTGATTGAGGACATCGACCTGTTCCAGCTGGGTGGCGTAGCGCTGCCGCAGGCGCAGGACCTCGTCGAGGGTGATGGTCAGGCCATCAAGGCCATCCTGCAAGGCGCGGACCTGAACGGAGATCTGCGGCAGGGTGTCCGACGCCGCCCCGCTGGTGCGGGCGGAATCAAGGCTGAGATCGAGGCGGATCAGCTGCTGGGTCAGCTCAGCGGAGCGGGCCCGCAGGGACTCGCGGTTCTGGGACAGGGGAAGCTGGCTGGCTTCGCTGACCACCTGCGCCACGGCCTGCGACAGGTCGGTCATCTGTAGGATTTCCGGGACCTGACGGTCAATCAGCCGGTAAAGCGAGGCGGTGCTGGCGCTGAAGGCATACCAGGCGATACCGGTTGCCACCACGGTCATCGCCGACACACTCAGGAACGCCAGCCAAAGCCGTCCGCGTATGCCCGTGGTCCACCCGCCCATAAGTCTGTCCGCCTCTTCCCGCTGTCCGCACCCGTG
Organism: Novispirillum itersonii; assembly: GCF_014205675.1. GTDB lineage: Bacteria > Pseudomonadota > Alphaproteobacteria > Rhodospirillales > Rhodospirillaceae > Novispirillum > Novispirillum itersonii_A. The sequence goes on along the minus strand of NZ_JACIIX010000001.1, from coordinate 400,726 downwards.
GGCCGGATGCAGACTGCCCTGATATCTGCCCGCCTGATGCATCACCGCAGCGGCACACCGGGCCGGTCATGCAATAAAGGGGGCAGCAGGAGTCAGCCAGTGAAACTCCGGTTACACTTCCCGGCTGTTTACCAACCGGAGAGAAATGGCCAGAGAGGAATGGCAGGAGAGGAATGGCGGACGGGGACAGGCCGGGTCAGGCGTGGGGCAGTTCGCCGCGCAGGGCGGTGGTGAAGGTGCGGGTCCGGTCAATCAGCGTCTGCATCTGGCGGTCCAGCAGCAGGGCCAGATCTTCCAGCGTTTCGGCATGGGCGCAGACCTCGCCGCCGGAGGTTTCCAGTTCGCTGAGGGAGGCCGAGGCCGACTGCAAGGCCAGAACCCCGGAGGCGGAGGCGGATTCCATGGTCCCGGTCAGGTCATTGAAGCCCATCTGGGTCCCCACGGGCGCGGTCTGCGGGGCGGCGGGCCAGAACTGCTGCGGATAGATGACTTGAGCCATGATGGGATCCCCCGGGAGCGAGATGGGTGATGGGGACTGGACCGGAACCGGTGTGCGGGCAGGTCTGTGAGCGGGTGCCTCTTGCGGGCGCTTGGTCTGGGCCATTTTTTCCGGGCGGAAACACGGGCTGGAAAGGATGGCGGGCAGGGGCGTCCGGGCCGTGGTGACAGAGAAAATGGTACGCACTCCGTGCGCCTGAGATCAAGTTAAATTGCACCCGGCCGGTGACTTTTTGCAAACGTATGCTCTTTGGGGCGCAAACCTTAATTTCAGCAACAGGCTGTGGTCCGGTTGCCCCCGGAGAAGCGGAATGGAACGGGGATAAACGTGCGGTGCGTCAGATGACACTCTGATTACAGACCGACTCGGCGGTAAAAACCAGAGAGCAAAAAGAACCATAAGCAATCTGAAGCGGAACCCGGTGCGGCTCATGGCGGGGGTGTACGGGGGGGCGGGTAGAAAAGACTGGATGTTCATGGTATGTTCGGTCATGGTCTGGGGGTGGTTATCCACAGAAATATCTTTCCCCGGCAAGGGAAACCGCTTTTTTGCTGGCCTGCCGGTGTCAACAGGTAGGGGGTCTCTGTGGAAAATACCGGGGCCCATAACTAGATATTGACGTAGGTTCAAACAGGAGTAGGGTGTGCCTCCCACCCCGGAGGCGTCTCCGGGGTCTTGGTGTGCCTGTGGCTGCGTGATGGACGCGGTTTCATGTGTGTACCAACTTCGGGCAGACCTGCCCCGGCCATGGCCCAAGTCCGGAACGGACGGGGTAAACCGGCTGGGTGGCAAGGCCGTCGGGTGCCAGAGCAGTCGGGGCCGGGGTATCCGGTGCGCTGCCGGAAGCCCGGCGGATGTCCGGGCGTGGACCAGATTTTTGAAGAGAGGCAGGATGTCCGGGCGGGCCGGGCCCTGCCGGTATGGGTTATCAGGATGTCCGGCCACCCGCACTCCCCCCTTGTGGCGGGGCGGCCCTCAAGGAGCAAAAGAGCCGTGCTGAACGTCGTGCAGGTCACCAAGCATCCGCAGGTTCATGTCGATCATTCCCGCAGCGATCTGCTGACCGCTTTTGGCAAGGCGGTGCTACAGGACCGCTACCTGCTGCCGGAAGAAACCTATCAGGACCTGTTTGCCCGTGTTGCCAGCGCCTATGGCGATGACGATGCCCATGCCCAGCGGCTGTATGACTATATTTCCCGCCTGTGGTTCATGCCGGCGACTCCGGTGCTGTCCAACGGCGGTTCCACCCGTGGCCTGCCGATTTCCTGCTTCCTGAATGAAGCCGACGACTCCCTTGGCGGAATCGTCGATCTGTGGACGGAAAACGTCTGGCTGGCGGCCAAGGGCGGCGGCATCGGCAGCTACTGGGGCAACCTGCGCTCCATCGGGGAAAAGGTCGGCGCGGTCGGGAAGACCTCCGGCGTGGTGCCGTTCATCCGGGTGATGGACAGCCTGACGCTGGCGATCTCGCAGGGGTCGCTGCGCCGGGGATCGGCGGCGGTTTACCTGCCGGTGACCCATCCGGAGATCGAGGAATTCGTCGAGCTGCGCCGCCCGACCGGCGGTGACCCCAACCGCAAGACGCCCAACCTGCACCACGGCATTCTGGTCACCGATGCCTTCATGCGGGCGGTGGAAGCGGATGAGGACTGGGCGCTGATCTCCCCCAAGGATGGCAGCATCATGCGCCGGATCAAGGCGCGGTCGCTGTGGATCCGCATCCTGCTGGCCCGGATCGAGACCGGCGAGCCGTACATCATTTATTCCGACACCGTGAACCGTGCCCTGCCGGAACATCAGAAGCTGGCGGGCCTGAGCGTCAAGACCTCCAACCTGTGTGCCGAGATCACCCTGCCGACCGGGCGGGACCATCTGGGCAACGACCGCACCGCCGTGTGCTGCCTGTCGTCGCTGAATCTCGAGACCTATATGGAATGGAAGGATGAGCCGCGGTTCATCCCCGATGTGATGCGCTTCCTTGATAACGTCCTTCAGGACTTTATCGACCGCGCCCCGGATGAGATGGCCCGCGCCAAGTATTCCGCCGCCCGGGAACGCTCCGTCGGGCTGGGGGTGATGGGCTTCCATTCGTTCCTTCAGAACAACATGATCCCCTTCGAGTCGGTGATGGCCAAGGTGTGGAACCGCACCATGTTCAAGCACATCAAGGTGCAGGCGGATGCGGCTTCCCGCGCGCTGGCGATGGAACGCGGGCCGTGCCCGGATGCTGCCGATTACGGCATCATGGAACGGTTCTCCAACAAGACCGCGATTGCGCCGACCGCGTCGATCTCGATCATCTGCGGCGGCTCCAGCCCGGGGATTGAGCCGATTGCCGCCAATGCCTTCACCCATAAAACCCTGTCGGGCAGCTTCCTCGTCCGCAACCGGGCGCTGGAAAAGCTGCTGGAGTCGAAGGGCCGCAACACCGAAGACGTCTGGACCTCGATCACCGTCAACGAAGGGTCGGTCCAGCATCTCGACTGCCTGACGCCGGACGAGAAGGACGTGTTCAAGACCGCCTTCGAACTCGATCAGCGCTGGGTGATCGAACATGCCGCCGACCGTGCGCCGCTGATTGATCAGGCGCAGTCGCTGAACATCTTCCTGCCTGCCAACGTCCATAAGCGTGATCTGCACCAGATCCACTATCAGGCGTGGAAGAAGGGCGTGAAGAGCCTGTACTACTGCCGCTCGAAGTCGATCCAGCGCGCCGAGGTGGTCGCCAACCGCGAGGTGCCTGATGGTCTGGCCGATCTGCTGCCGGGGGCGGCCGCCGGTCCGCTGACTGCTGCGTCGGCGGGCGGGGAAGGCCGCACCGATTACGAGGAATGCCTCGCCTGCCAGTAAGGCGGGATCCGGCCCGGGCTGACCGTGGGGTTGGCCCGGTGCCCTTTGGGGCGGCCGGGCCGGTGTCCTGTGGACTGTCCTGCCCCCTTAATGCCCCCCTCTCATATCCCCTATGATGTATAGACGGCTTTTTCGGGTGACCGGGATGCACCCCACCGGAAAAAGCTCCAGTCGGGAACATGACATGTCGCTTCTGTCCGCCGATCACGTTTACAAGCCGTTCCATTATCCGTGGTGCTATGACGCCTGGCTGACCCAGCAGCAGATCCATTGGCTGCCGGAGGAAGTGCCGCTGGCCGAAGACGTCAAGGACTGGCACCAGAAGCTGAGCGATGGCGAACGCCACCTGCTGACCCAGATCTTCCGCTTCTTCACCCAGTCGGATATCGAGGTCGCCAACTGCTACATGCGGAACTACACCCGCGTGTTCAAGCCGACCGAAGTGCAGATGATGCTGTCGGCGTTCTCCAATATGGAAACTATCCATATTGCCGCCTATTCGCACCTGCTCGACACCATCGGCATGCCGGAGACGGAATACCGCGCCTTCCTCGACTACAAGGAGATGAAGGACAAGTACGACTTCATGCAGCTGTGGGGCGTTGATACGCCGGAAGACATCGCCAAGACGCTGGCGGTGTTCGGGGCCTTCACCGAAGGGCTGCAACTGTTCGCCAGCTTCGCGATTTTGCTCAACTTCCCGCGCTTCAACAAAATGAAGGGCATGGGGCAGATCATCACGTGGTCAGTGCGCGACGAGACCCTGCACTGCAACTCGATCATCCGTCTGTACAAGACCTTCCTCGCCGAAAACCCGCAGATCGACGTTCCGGCGATTCAGAAAGATCTGTACGAGGCCTGCGCCCGGATTCTGGAGCTGGAAGACAATTTCATCGATCTGGCCTTCGAGTCGGGTGAGGTGGAAGGGCTGACCGCAGAGGATGTGAAGCGCTATATCCGCTATATCGCCGACCGCCGCCTGACCCAGCTTGGCCTGTATCCGGTGTATCACATCGAGAAGAATCCGCTGCCGTGGCTGGATGCGATGCTGAACGCGGTGGAACACACCAACTTCTTCGAAAACCGGGCCACCGAATATTCCAAGGCGGCAACGCAGGGGAACTGGGACGACGCCTTTGCCTGATGGGGGCACCATGACCCGAACCCTCTACATTGATGCCGATGCCTGCCCGGTAAAGGACGACACGCTGAAAGCGGCACGCCGGACCGCCACGCCGGTGGTGCTGGTCGGCAACCGCTGGATCCGGGGCATGGATGGCCCGTTGGTCCGGCAGGTGGTGGTGCCGGTGGAACCCGATGCCGCCGACAAGTGGATTGCCGCCGAGATTGTCGCCGGGGATCTCTGCATCACCAACGACGTGCCGCTGGCTGCCCGCTGTGTCGAGGTCGGGGCGACCGCTCTGTCACCGACCGGCAAGGTGTTCGATGAAGGGTCGGTGGGAATGGCGCTGGCGGTGCGGGATCTGATGACCGATCTGCGCGACAGTGGCGAGATCACCGGCGGCCCGCGCCCGTATTCCCCGAGGGACCGCGCGGCCTTCCTGAATGCGCTTGACCGTCTGCTGGCCCGGAAAGGCTGACCCTGTGCGGTGAGACGGAGACAAAAAAACCGGCCCCTGCGGAGGGGGCCGGTTTTTTTACGGGCTGACGGGCTGATCCCGGATCAGGGACCGTGCTCAGGCAGCGGTATGCAGGCGGACGTTGAAGGCCGGACCGGTGCTGAACTGGCGCAGGGCCTTGGCGGCGGCCAGAACAGCCAGATCGATCAGCGGCTCGACCAGAATGACGCTCATATAGGCCAGACCGAAGCTGCCGACGGAGGCGAAGCTTTCGGCACTGAAGCCATGGCCGTAAAACGCCCAGAACGCCACCCAGGCGACGATCCCGCCCTGATAGGCGGTGGACAGGGCCAGCGCCTGCGCATACTTCAGGTCAACATAGGCGGTCTTGGCCGGGACGATGCGGCGGGCCAGCAGATGGATCCCCCACAGCGGCACCAGCAGGGTGGTGACGTTCATGCCATACTGCGGCAGATCGAACGGGGCGAAGAACAGGCCCTGAATCAGCAGCCCGGCGGCCAGACCGATGGAGGCGGCACCGGCCCCGAACAGCAGCAGCAGGGTGGAGCCCAGAATCAGGTGGACTTCCGACACCCCGACCGGGTGGTGCGGCAGGACTTCAAAGAAGCTGAACACCAGTGCGGTGGTGATGGCGCTGCGCAGGGCAAGGGCGCCGATGCCGCCGTTGTCGCGGATGTTGCCGAGGGCCATCTTGGCGGCAAGGCCAAAGGCCCCGGCGGCGGTGGCATAGCTGAGCGTGAGCTTGGCACCGTCAACGATGCCCGGTTCGATATGCATGATCCTGTGTCCCAGTGCGCACCCAACGTGCGGATGGTTTGCCGATCGGGGTGGGACCCCGGCTGTGATGGCAGGTCTCCTGGCTCGCGGTTCTTTGCTCGGCCCGCCTTCCCGGTGGGTATCCACCAGTGGCTTTTCGGACGTCGCTCCCCGCTTACAGTTGCGTGGGCAGCCATGGTTTCGGCCCCGTCCGGGTCGTCCTCACCATGTTCCCTCTTGCGTCCGACCCGTCTCTACGGGGCGGAACCATCCCCGGCAGAATACCGCCGGGACTTGTCTCCGTGCAAGTTTTGTTGCGGTGCAGGAAAGGGGGAATAAAAAAACGGGCGTCAGAGTGACCTGCCAAAGTCTGACCGGCCGGTCTGGTCTGACGCCCGCGAGGGGGGTTCCGTTGCAAAACACCGGGATAAACAGGGGAAGAGCGGGGCCTCAGTCAACCATGGCGCGGTAGGCGTGCCAGCTGGCATGGCCGATCAGCGGCAGGGAGATTGCCAGCCCGATGAAGAAGGTGGCCAGCCCAAAGCCGGTGACCAGCACAATCATGGCGGCCCAGCCGATCATCACCCGCCAGTTTTTCATCACCGCGCGGGCACTGGTCGCCATGGCGGCGACGGCGGACACATCGCGGTCCATGATCATCGGCAGGCTGATGGCGGTCAGGGTAAACACCATGGCGGCGATCACACCCCCGGCCACGGTCCCGGCCAGCAGGAACAGCGGCGCCTGCTCGGCGCTCAGGATTTCCATCAGGAAGCTGTCCAGGGACGGCGGGGCCTGATTGTAGAAGCTGGCGAAGATCAGCAGCGCCACCATCATCCACGCCAGAATCGCCATCATCATCACCAGCCCGACGATCAACAGCTGATCGGCCTTGCCGTGGATCGCCGACAGGGTGGTGCGCCAGCCTGGGGTTTCGCCGCTGCCATGGCGGCGGCTGATGTCATACAGGCCGACGGCGGCCAGCGGCCCCACCAGCATGAACCCGGCCATCATCGGCAGAACCAGCGAGGTCATGCCAATCTGGCGCAGCCCCAGCACGATGGCATAGGCGATGGCGACAAAGGCCAGCCCATAGGTCAGGCTGATGCCCAGACTGCGGGTCATGTCCTCCCAGCCGCGGGAGATCCAGCGGGAACTCTGATCGACTGTGACCCGGCGGACCACCGGCGGGGTCTGTGTTCCATACCACTGTGTGGCAGGGTCAACCGGAAGGGGCTGGAGTGTTTTGTGCCGCAACGGTTCCTGCTGGCCCGGCTGCGGACCATGGAACGGCGGGGCAACATTGGAGGGGGTCAGGCTGGCCATGGGGACTTCCTCCGCATAGGTAACGGGATGAAGACGCTCTCTGGCATCATTCTAGCGGAAGGAGCGCCGATGTAAAAGACCATTCATAATAGTCGGATTTTGCGGCGGCGAAGACCCGCATCATTCCTGCTGCATCTGCGTAAAATTCATCAGTACCTTTCTGCCGGGAATGGTCTTTCTCTCGGGGCGGACAGTGTGTACTCTGAAGAAAATCAAGGTCTGCCGCCGGGACTGCCCTCTGCGTCCGGCAGAACAACCGGGAGGTCTGCCATGGTTCACCGCACCCCCTCTCCCTCTCCCTCTCCCTCTGGGCCCTCAGTGGCAGCGCGCCGCCGCCGGAATCTGTGGCTGGGACTCGGGCTTGCCGCTCTGGCCCTGCTGTTCTACGCCACCATCATCCTCAAGACCGGGGTTCTGGGTGTCCCTCCGGGCTTCCGGTAATCCGGTCGGGACAGGGGAAACAGGGGGGCGTCATGGACACAGCACAGATCCTGCCGCATCTGAATGCGGCGCTGAATACAGTGGCCACCCTTCTGCTGGTGCTGGGGCGGCTGGCCGCCCGCTCCGGGCAGCGGGACCGGCACCGGGCGATCATGCTGGCGGCGCTGGCGGTGTCGGCGGTGTTCCTCGCCAGTTACCTGCTGTATCACTTCACCGCGCCGATCTTTGTGTTCCGGGGGCAGGGCTGGATCCGGACCGCCTATTACATCCTGCTGGTCGGGCATGTCCTGCTGGCGGTGATCAATGTGCCGATGATCCTGCTGACGGTCCGCCATGCCCTGTGCGGGCAGTTTGACCGCCACAGGCGGCTGGCAGTCTGGACGTGGGCGGTGTGGCTGACGGTTTCGGTCAGCGGCGTGATCGTGTATGCCCTGCTCTATCACCTTTATCCCTGATCCCCGCCGCTGGGGCGGGATCGGGCGCAGCAACAGGGATCACGATGGCTCAGGCGCAGCGATTTAACCATTTTGACCGCGAGATGCAGGGCTGGGGACTTCTGGCGGTCAGTGCGCTGGCGGTGGCCGGTCTGCTGGCGCTGGGCGTTGCCGGATCGCGGACCCCGGGCATTCAGGATGGCCTGCCGGAAAACTTTTTTCAGAGCATGCTGGTGACCCACGTCACCTTCAGCGTCAGCGTCTGGTATCTGGCGGTGTTCGGGGCTTTGTGCGCCTGGGTGGCATCCCGCCGGGTGGCCGGGGGATGGCTGGTGCCCGGTGCCTATCTGGGGGCGATCGGGCTGCGGCTGGCGTGGGGCGGTTTTCTCTGCCTGCTGGCCCCGGCGATGATGGGCTGGGGGGAGCCGTCGCTGAACAATTATATTCCGGTGATGGTGCATCCGGTGTTTTACAGCGGGCTTGGCCTGCTGTTTCTCGGGGTGGCGCTGCCGGTGTTCCGACTCGGCTTTGTCGGCATTGATGACCGGGACGGAGTCGGCATGGTGCTGGCGGCGGCCGGGGGCGTGTACTTCTGTGCGCTGCTGTCGGTCGGGCTGGCGTGGTCAGCGGCCCCGGCGCAGGACCCGGTCCCCTATAACGAGATGTTGTTCTGGGGCGGCGGGCACCTGCTTCAGTTTGTGAACACGCTGCTGATGCTGGCGGCGTGGCAGGCGGTGGGGACGGCTGTTTATGGGCAGCCGCCGATTCCCCCGGTGCTGCTGCGCTGGCTGGCCCTGAGTATTCTGGTGGTCGGCTTTGCCGGGCCGGTGCTGTATCTGGTGTTCCCGATCACCAGCGGCACCCTGCATGTCAGCTTTACCCGCCTGTATCAGATCGGCCTGATCGTGCAGCCGGTGATCGCCCTGCTGGCCCTGCTACGGTTCCAGATCCGGGCGGGCTGGGCGGAGTATGGGGCGGGGGCGGTCGGCCTCAGCCTGTCGGCGGCGATGTTCACGCTGGGTGGAGCGTTTGGCTATCTGGTCGGGGAAGGCGATACCCGGACCCCGGCGCATTATCACCTGATGATCGGGGCGGTGACGCTGGCCTTCATGGGGCTGTTTTTTCTGGTGATCCTGCCGGGTCTGGGGCGGGCCACCAGCCGGGGGCGGGCGGTGCTGACCGCCTTTGCCCTCTATGCCGGAGGGCAGACCCTGCATGCGCTGGCCCTGTTCGTGGCCGGGGCGCTGGGTATTGCCCGGAAGACCGCCGGAGCCTCGCAGGGGCTGGATACGCCGTTGAAGACGGTGGTGATGGGGGTGATGGGCGGCGGGGCGCTGCTGGCGGTGATCGGCGGCATCCTGTTCGTCGGGCTGGCCGGTTGGAAGCTGATTGTTGCACCGCGCAAGGGTTCCGCATCCGCGAATTGACCCAGTTTCAAAGTCGGGAATAACGTGCTCTACTGGTTGCGTAACCGAGACATGTCCAGTCGACGGCAGCGGGCCGAACAAGGCCCTTCTGCTGCGAAGCGGGGCCGGAAACGCGCGTGAATCATGCGATCCGGCTCCATCCCAACACTTTGGGATCAGGGAGGACCGGATGACTCTGCGCAGCTATCTTGAGCTCTGTAAACTGCGGATCGGCGTGATGATCGCCCTGACCGCCATGGTCGGGTATTCAGCGATCGCCCCAACGGTGGACCCCCTGCATCTGCTGGTGCTGGGGGTGGCGATGCTTCTGGGGTCGGCCAGTTCCTCCATCTTCAATCACTACTATGACCGCGATATCGACCGGCTGATGCAGCGGACCAGCCGCCGTCCGCTGGCGGTGGGCGGCAACCCGCAGGCGGCGCTGTGGCTGGCCGGGGTGCTGCTGCTGGCCGGGATGTGGCTGTGTGTCGGGGTGTTCAACTGGGTGGTGGCTCTGCACCTGTTCCTCGGCGCGTTCTTCTACGGGGTGGTTTACACCGTGTGGCTGAAGCGGCGGACCGCCTTCAACATCGTCATCGGCGGGGCGGCGGGCAGTTTCGCCATTCTGGCCGGGGGGGCGGCGGTGGACCCCGGGCAATGGCTGCTGCCGACCCTGATGGCGCTGGTGCTGTTCCTGTGGACGCCGTCGCATTTCTGGGCACTGGCGATCCTGCTGAAGGATGATTACACCCGTGCCGGGGTGCCGATGCTGCCGGTCCTGGTCGGCGAACAGCGCTGTGCACAGTGGATCACCGCCAACTCCCTGCTGCTGGTGACAGTGGCGGCGCTGCCGTGGCTGCTGGGGATCCTTGGGGCCCCCTATGCGGTGATCTCCACCCTGACCGGGCTGCTGTTCCTGCGCCTGCATCTGCCGTTGCTGCGCGATCCGGGCAAACCGACGGCGCGGGCGGTGTTTCTGGGTTCCATGCAGTATCTGGCCGGGGTGTTTCTGGCGGTGGTGATTGACCGTCATGCCCTGCCCGGCGGACTGTGGCCGTTCTGATCCACCGGGCCTGTCTGTGCCCGTTGCGGCTGCCGGGGGGGATGTGGCACACCATGGCCCATCCTTTCGGCGGACGCAGGAACTGGGACAGGCATGCGGATTCTCCACACTTCGGACCTTCATCTCGGGCGGCAGTTCAACGGGCTGCCGCTGGAAGAGGATCATGCCGCCATTCTGGACCAGATCCTTGCGGCCCTGATCACCCGGGATGTTGATGTGCTGATCCTCGCCGGGGATGTGTTTGACCGGGCCGCCCCTCCGGCCAGTGCGGTGCGGCAGTTCAACGGCTTTCTGGGCCGGGTGGCGGCGGAAACCCGGGCGGCGGTGGTGATGATCGCCGGGAATCACGACTCGGGTGACCGCATTGAGGCGATGGCCGCCTTTGCCGACGGACGCCGGGCCTTGGTCCGGGGAGCACTCAGCCCGGCGGAACCGCCGCTGATCCTGCCGGACCCGGAAGGGCCGGTGGCGTTTTCCGCTCTGCCGTTCGCCTATGACTATGCGGCCCGGGAGTGCTTCCCCGAGGCTGACATCCAGACCCCCGAAGATGTTCTGGCCGCCCAGATGGCGGCGGCCCGGGCCTCGGTTCCTGCTGGGGCGCGCTGGGTGGTGGTCGCCCATGCCTTTGTCGCCGGGGCGCAGGGCAGCGATAGCGAACGGCCATTGGTGCGGGCCGGAGGGGTGGAAACCGTCTCCCCCCGGGTGTTTGACGGGGCGCACTACGTGGCGCTGGGCCATCTGCACCGCCCCCAGACCGCCGGGGCCGCACATATCCGCTATTCCGGGGCACCGCTGGCTTTCAGCTTCGAGGAAGCCGGAGCGGAAAAATCCCTGTGTCTGGTGACGCTGGAGGCCAATGGGCAGGCGGCGGTGGAGCTGCTGCCGCTGCGGCCCCTCCGCTCGGTGCGGGTGCTGACCGGTCTGCATGCCGATCTGGTGCAGTCCCCGCCTTCCGAGGATTTTACCCGGGTGATTTTGACCGACCCGGCCCCGGTGATTGACGCGATGAAGCGGCTGCGGGCCGTCTTCCCCCATGCCTGCGAGCTGACCTATGCCCGCGAGGCCCGGGCCGGGGCTCTGCGCCCGGGGGCGGCCCGGGCGGCGGCTCTCTCGGATCCGGCGCAGGTGGTGGCGGAATTTCTTCAGTTCCTGCGGGATGAACCGGCAACGGCGGAGGAACAGCGGTTGATCGCCGGGGGTTTACAGGCCCTGCGGCAGGGGGGAGACAACGCATGAAACCGGTCCGGCTGACTCTTCAGGCCTTCGGTCCCTACCCCGACCGGCAGGTGGTTGACTTCCGCGATGCAGTGGAGGCGGGCCTGTTCGGTATCTACGGCCAGACCGGCTCCGGCAAATCGACCCTGTTCAGCGCCATGACCTTCGCGCTGTTCGGGCAACCGGCCAAAACGGATCAGGAGGCGGTGTCGCTGCGCTCCGACCATGCTGCCGCCGATCTGTTGACCGAAGTGGAACTGGTGTTTGAGGTCGGGGGGCGGCGGTATGTGGTGCTGCGGCGACCGGACCAGATGCGCCCGCGTCAGCGCGGCACCGGAGAAACCAAGAATCCGCACGAGGCCTTTCTGTTCGACGCCACCGGTCTGGCACTGGAGGAGATCACCGCTGACCGGCGCGGCAAAGTGATTGCCGAGAAGAAGGTGGGGCCGGTCGATGCGGCGATTGTCGAGCGTCTGGGCTATGGTGCCGAGCAGTTCCGGCAGATTGTCCTGCTGCCACAGGGGCGGTTTGAGACCTTCCTGTCGGCGAAGACCAAGGATCGGGTGGAGATCCTGCGCGATCTGTTCGACGTCTCGCTGTACCGTCGCCTTGCCGAGACCCTGAAGGAACAGGCTGATGCGGCGGAACGGCAGGTCCAGCGGGAGCGGGCGGTTTACGATCAGCGGCTGGCGGCAGAAGGCTTTGACGGTGATGAGGCCCTGACGGCGGGGATTGTGGCGGCGGAAGAACAGCTGGCAATCCGCCAACAGGCCCTGACGGAAGCCAAGGCTGCCGCGCAGGCCGCGCAGGGGGCCTTACAGGCTGCCACCCAGACCGAGGAGCGGTTTCTGGCGGCGGAGCGGGCAACGCAGGCCCTGACCGCCCTTCAGGTCCGGACGGACGAGATGGAGGCCCGGGCCCGGCGGTTGGAACAGGCCGAGCGGGCGCAGGTCCTGACCGACGCGGAAGCGGCCGCCCGCACGGCGGCGGCGGAGCGGACAGAGGCGGCGGCGGCGGTGCTGCGGGCGCGGTCTGCCGCTGCGGCGGCGGCGGAACAGGCGCAGCGTGCCGAGGAGCGGCTGGCGGCGGAACTGGCCCGCGAGCCGGAGGGGATCCGGCTGCGTCAGCGGACCGAGGATCTGACGCGGCACCGGGGGACATTGGAACAGGCGGCGGGCGTTCTGACGGCGCTGGCCACGACCCGGGCGGCGGCGGAGACGGGCCGGGTCCGGCTGGCCGCAGCGCAGACGGCGCTTGAACGGCAGCGGGCAGAGCAGAGCCGGGCAGCGGAGAGGCTGAAACAGGCCCGCCTGAACGAGGCCCGCCGTCAGGATCTGTCGGTGCAGGGGCAGGCCCTGCGGCAGGTGTTGAAGCTGGCGATGGACCATGCGGCGGCCCGGCAGGCGGTTGCCGCTGCGGAACAGGCGGTCACTGAGCGGCAGGGCCGCCGGGATCAGGCCGCTGCCGCTGTGACCGGGGCCCGGCAGGCGCTGGAGCAGGCCGAACAGGCGGTTCTTCACAGTAAGGCGGTCAGTCTGGCCCGTCATCTGCTTCCCGGTCAGCCCTGTCCGGTCTGCGGCGGGCAGGATCATCCGGCTCCGGCTGGGGGGGAGGCCGGTTCAGGGGATCTGACGGCGGCCCGTCAGGCGGCGGAAACGCGCTGGCAGGCCGCCGATCAGGCCGGGCGGCGGGCCGAGGAATCTCTGACGGCGGCCCGGAGTGTTCTCGCCGAACGGCAGGCCCGGCTGGCGACCCTCGACTGTCCCGAGACCGCTCCGGAGATCCTGCACGCCCAGATGACCGCGCTGGAGGCCGATCTGGCGGTACTGGGACCGGTCACGGATCTGAAGGCAGCGGAAACGGCTCTGGAGCGGCTTGGCAGCGCGATTTCCGCTGCCGATGCGGACCGTGACCGCCTGCGGGAGACGCTGGCGGAACATGAGGTCGCCGTGGCGGCCTTGGTGGCGCAGCGGGATGTGCTGTTGGACAGCGTTCCGCAGGATGTGCGGGATCCGGCCACCCTGACGGCGGAGCTGACGGCGGCCCACGCCCGGCTTGAGGCGTTACTGCGGGGCCGCCAGCAGGCGGAGGAGGCGGTCAGGCTGGCCCGTGTGGCGGATCTCGGCGCTGCCAAGGATGTGCAGGCGGCCCTTCAGACGGAAGCGGACCGGGTCCGGCGGGCCGAGGAGGCATCGGCTTTCTTCCACCGTCGGCTGGAGCAGACCGGTCTGACGCCGGATGCCTATCAGGCCCTGAAACCGCAGTTCCCCCGGCTGGCGGAGGAACGGGCGGCGGTGGAGGCCTTCCGGCGGGATCTGGCCGGGGCGGAGGAGGCCGTCCGCCAGACCGGGGCGGCGGTTGAGGGGCTGACCCGTCCGGCCCTTGCCGACCTGACGGCGCAGCGGGATGCCGCTGACGCTGTGGTGCTGGCGATGCAGGAGCAGGAGGTTGCAGCCCGCCAGCGGCGGATGGCCTTGCTGGGGCTTCAGGACTCTCTGGCCGAGGCGAAGCGGGCGGTGGAGGCGGTGGAGGCGGCCTCGGCCCCGCTGCGGGGGCTGGCGGCGGCGGTGACCGGGAAAAACCCGCAGAATCTGTCGCTGGAGATTTACGCAATCGCCGCGATGTTTGATGCGGTGTTGCAGGCGGCGAACCTGCGTCTGGGGCCGATGACGGCGTATCGTTACCAGTTGATCCGTGATGCCGAAGGCAGTGGCCGGGCGCAACGCGGGCTGGGCATACAGGTGTTTGATGCCCATACCGGCAAGGAACGCCCGACCGCGACACTGTCCGGGGGGGAAACCTTCATCGCGGCGCTGGCGCTGGCGCTGGGGCTGGCCGATGTGGTGGAAAGCACCAGCGGGCGGGTGCAGCTGGATACCATCTTCATTGATGAAGGCTTTGGCAGTCTGGACACCGAGCACGGCACCGGAACGCTGGATCAGGTGTTGCAGGTGTTGAATGCGCTGGTCAGCCAGAACCGGGCGGTCGGCCTGATCTCCCACGTGCCGCTGGTGCAGGAAGCGATCCCCAATGGGTTCTATATCCGCAAGCAGGCGGGCGGCAGCCGGGTGGAGACCCGGGGCAGGCGGATAGGCTGACAGGACAAAGGCCAGCCGGGGCGGACCCGGCTGGCCTTTGGATATCCTCTTACGAGGACTGAAGAAATCTGGTGCCCCCAGCAGGGATCGAACCCGCGACCCCCTGATTACAAATCAGGTGCTCTACCAGCTGAGCTATAGGGGCATAACCGGCCCGGGGCCAAGGGCTCCGGATACCGGCTTACATAGCCTGACCGCGCCGGGAGGAAAAGAGATTTTTCGCTTCCGGTTTATGGTCCGGTTTATGGTCCGCTTTATGCCCGGGTCAGCCCTGTGCAGCTTCCAGCGCGGCGCGGCGCACTTCATACAGCGCGATGGCGGCGGCGTTGGAAACGTTCAGGCTTTCCATGCTGTCCGGCATCATCGGCAGCCGGACCAGCAGGTCACAGGTCTCCCGCGTCAGGCGGCGCAGACCGGCCCCTTCTGATCCCAGCACCAGCGCCACTTTGCCGGACAGCTTGGCCCCGGCAAGGGTGGTCGGCCCGTCAGCGGCGAGACCGGCGCTCCAGAAGCCGCCCTCCTTCAGGGTTTCCAGCGCCCGGGCCAGATTGGCGACCCGCACCAGCGGCATCCGTTCCAGCGCCCCGGAGGCCGACTTGGCAAGAACGCCGGTCTCTTCAGGGGAATGGCGGTCCTGCACCATCACCGCGACCGCGCCGAAGGCGGCGGCGGACCGCAGCACAGCCCCGACGTTATGGGGGTCGGTCACCTGATCCAGCACCAGAACCACGGCTTCGGTGGCCTCAGCGTAGCGTTCCACCAGATCTTCCGGCGTCAGGTCCGGCAGCGGATCCACCCGCAGGGCCATCCCCTGATGGATCGCCTGTTCGCCCAGCAGGTCATTCAGGGCGTTCCGGTCGGCAGGCTCGATGGTCGGGGCGTGGGGAGACCGGCTGAGAACGCCATCCAGATCAGCGCGGGCTTCCCGCGTTACCATCAGGCGGCGGCAGCGGCGGTCGGGATTCAGCAGGGCGGCTTCCACCGGGTGGCGGCCATACAGCCACAGTTCCCCGCTGCGGGATCCCCCCTTCTGCACCGCCCCCCGGGGGGCGGCGGCTTTGGCACCGGGCCGGGGGCCGCGCCCCTCCGGACGGGGGGTCTCGCGCCCGGACAGGGCAGGGGCCGACGGACGGGCCGGGGGAAGGGGTTTGCGCGCCATGATGCGGCCTCCCGAAAAAATAAATCACAGATGCGCGTGTATAGCAGCATGCGGGCCCGGGGGAAAAAAGCTTTTCGCAGGCGGTGGTTGGCAATCAGCCCTAAAAAAGTTTCCGCCCGAAAACCGCATGAACACAGGGCTTCTGGCCGGATGGGCCGACCTTTTGAAAAAAACTTCATTTTTCTCGTTGACAGAGGGGGCTAACCCCTTTAGAAACCGGGCTCCCGACGCCGGGTGGTGCGGGTCCCTGAGGAGGGGTGGCCGAGCGGTCAATGGCAGCAGACTGTAAATCTGCCGACGTATGTCTACGAAGGTTCGAATCCTTCCCCCTCCACCAACTACCGCCCACCGGCGTCGGCCTAGCGTGCCGTCCAGAGCCCATAAATTGGTTCCCGCACGCAGGAGCAAACGCTCCCGGGAGCTACCATGGGGTCGGGCAATGCGCCGGGCGGGTGTAGCTCAATGGTAGAGCTCCAGCCTTCCAAGCTGGCTACGTGGGTTCGATTCCCATCACCCGCTCCATTTCCTCTCCGGAAAACGCCAGGCGTTCAGCGCACTGGCGTTTATTAACTTGCCCTACCACCCACGGAAAGAACGGGTCCCAGAATGGCTAAGGAAAAATTTGCGCGTACGAAGCCGCACTGCAACGTTGGCACCATCGGCCACGTTGACCACGGCAAGACTTCTCTGACCGCTGCGATCACCAAGGTTCTGGCGAAGACCGGCGGCGCGACCTTCTCTGCCTACGACCAGATCGACAAGGCGCCGGAAGAGCGCGCCCGTGGGATCACCATCTCCACCGCGCACGTGGAATATGAAACCACCAACCGTCACTACGCTCACGTGGACTGCCCGGGCCACGCCGACTATGTGAAGAACATGATCACCGGTGCCGCCCAGATGGACGGCGCGATCCTGGTGGTGTCGGCTGCTGACGGCCCGATGCCGCAGACCCGCGAGCACATCCTGCTCGCCCGTCAGGTCGGCGTGCCGGCCCTGGTGGTGTTCATGAACAAGGTCGACCAGGTTGACGATCCGGAACTGCTGGAACTGGTCGAGCTGGAAATCCGTGAGCTGCTGTCGTCCTACGACTTCCCGGGGGATGATATTCCGATCGTGAAGGGTTCTGCCCTGGCCGTTCTGGAAGACTCCAACCCGGAAATCGGCGACAACGCCGTTCTGGAACTGATGCGCGCCGTCGACGAGTACATCCCGCAGCCGGAACGTCCGAAGGATCTGCCGTTCCTGATGCCGATCGAAGACGTGTTCTCGATCTCCGGCCGTGGCACCGTGGTGACCGGCCGTGTGGAACGTGGCGTGGTGAAGGTCGGCGAAGAAGTCGAAATCATCGGTCTGAAGGACACCCAGAAGACCACCTGCACCGGCGTTGAAATGTTCCGCAAGCTGCTCGATCAGGGTGAAGCCGGCGATAACATCGGCGCCCTGCTGCGCGGCACCAAGCGTGAAGACGTGGAGCGTGGTCAGGTTCTGGCGAAGCCGGGCTCGATCACCCCGCACACCGGCTTCGAGTCGGAAGTGTACATCCTGTCGAAGGAAGAAGGCGGCCGTCACACTCCGTTCTTCGCGAACTACCGTCCGCAGTTCTACTTCCGCACCACCGACGTCACCGGCACCATCTCCCTGCCGGAAGGCACTGAAATGGTGATGCCGGGCGACAACATCCGCATCGGCGTCAACCTGATCGCCCCGATCGCCATGGACGAAGGCCTGCGCTTCGCCATCCGCGAAGGTGGTCGGACCGTCGGCGCTGGCGTCGTCTCCAAGATCACGAAGTAATGTTCCGTGAGTCGGGGTCCCTTCGGGGGCCCCGATTTGCTTTTGGGGGCAAGGGTCTGTCCGGACAGGGCGGATCGCAACTTTTCCCTGCGGTGTTTGCGTTTTGTGGCTTGATCTTTTTTTACAGGGCGGCTATAACGCCGCTCCCGTCAGGATGGCTCCTGAGGGTGGTTTCAGAAAGTTCAGTCCGACCGGACGAGACAGACGAAACTGAAGTGGTTGGCAGACCCTTATAGGGGCGTAGCTCAACTGGTAGAGCACCGGTCTCCAAAACCGGGGGTTACGGGTTCGATCCCTGTCGCCCCTGCCAAAACAGCCACTACGGCCTCATGCCCGGCGCAAGCCGGGCATGACAGTTTCAGGGCGATGCCGGAAAAATCACTTAAAAAGCTGGATATCCACTTTAAAAGTGTTTTGGGTGTCGCCGGTCAGCGGGCAGTCCGTCTGTCTGCTGGCGATCAGGAGCTCCGGCGGATATCGGATTTCGGTGCCGCCGGTTTTCGGGTGTTTACCGTATTGGTGCGGATGCGTTCTGCGTTTCCGCTTTGATCCGGCCTCTCCCGCGCGGCATAAACCAGTTGGGTTGTGAGCAGTCATGGCAAAAACCAATCCCGGTCAGTTCGTCCGGCAGGTCCGTCAGGAAGTGGCGAAAGTCACGTGGCCGACCCGTAAGGAAGCCACCATTTCCACCATCATGGTTTTTGTGATGGTTGTTGTGGCGGCTCTGTTTTTCCTGCTGGTCGATCAGATTCTGGCGTCTGGTGTGAAGCTGGTATTCGGGCTGGGGAGCTGAGGTCATGGAAGCGCGTTGGTACGTTCTGCACGTTTATTCCGGGTTTGAGAACAAAGTCGCCCAGTCGATCCGCGAACAGGCTGCCCAGAAGGGTCTGGCCGATCAGTTCGAAGAGATCCTGGTGCCGA
This sequence comes from Novispirillum itersonii, assembly GCF_014205675.1. Lineage (GTDB taxonomy): Bacteria > Pseudomonadota > Alphaproteobacteria > Rhodospirillales > Rhodospirillaceae > Novispirillum > Novispirillum itersonii_A. Next base: position 382,160 of record NZ_JACIIX010000001.1, on the reverse strand, counting down.
CGGAAGAAGTGGTGGAAGTCCGCCGCGGCGCGAAAGTGCAGTCCGACCGCAAGTTCTTCCCGGGCTATGTGCTGCTGAAGATGCAGATGACCGACGAAAGCTGGCATCTGGTGAAAGATACGCCGAAGGTGACCGGGTTCCTCGGGGGGCGTGGCCGTCCGGTGCCGATCACCCAGCGCGAGGCTGAGCGCATCATCAATCAGGTCAAGGAAGGCGTCGAGCGTCCGAAGGCCTCCATCACTTTCGAGGTCGGCGAGCAGGTTCGCGTTGCCGACGGTCCGTTTGCCTCCTTCAACGGCATTGTCGAAGAAGTCGAGGAAGACAAGGCCCGCCTCAAGGTGTCTGTTTCGATCTTCGGCCGGTCCACGCCGGTCGATCTGGAATTCTCTCAGGTCGAGAAAGTCTGATCCCGATCCGGGATCTGATGACCGGGAGTTGGTCGGGGTGCGGGCAGTCCGTATCCCGGTATCCGCGGGAGGCCCGGTTGCCCGGCCGGACCGCGGGCCTCAACGCAACGAGGTAGGAAAATGGCAAAGAAAGTCGCTGGTTACGTTAAGCTTCAGGTGCCTGCGGGCAAAGCCAACCCGTCGCCGCCGATCGGTCCGGCGCTGGGTCAGCGCGGCCTGAACATCATGGAATTCTGCAAGGCGTTCAACGCCGCCACGCAGGGTCTTGAGCCGGGGATGCCGATTCCGGTCGTCATCACCGCCTACACCGACCGTACCTTTACCTTCGTCACCAAGACCCCGCCGGTGTCTTACTTCCTGAAGAAGGCCGCCAGCCTGAAGTCTGGTTCCCAGACTCCGGGTAAGGGCTCCTTCGTCGGCAAGGTCACGGTCGATCAGATCCGTGAAATCGCCGAAGCGAAGATGAAGGATCTGAACTGCGCCGAGGTTGACTCCGCCGTACAGATGATCAAGGGCTCTGCCCGGTCCATGGGTCTCCAGGTGGTGGAATAAGACGATGGCGAAGATTGGCAAGCGTCTGAAGAGCGCCTACGAAGGCGTTGATCGCGAAAAGTTTTACGAGCTGGTCGAAGCCGTGAAGATCGTCAAGGGGGCCGCTAAGGCCAAGTTTGACGAATCTCTCGAAATCGCCATGAACCTGGGTGTTGACCCGCGTCATGCCGACCAGATGGTCCGTGGTGTTGTCGAGCTGCCGCACGGCACCGGCAAGACCGTGCGCGTCGCTGTGTTCGCCAAGGCCGATAAGGCCGAGGAAGCCAAGGCTGCCGGTGCTGACATCGTCGGTGCCGAAGAGCTGATGGAAATGATCCAGCAGGGCAAGATGGATTTCGACCGCTGCATCGCCACCCCGGATATGATGGGTCTGGTCGGTCGCGTCGGTAAGATCCTCGGGCCGCGCGGCCTGATGCCGAACCCGAAGCTGGGCACCGTCACCGCCGATGTCGCCGGTGCCGTGAAGTCCGCCAAGGCCGGTCAGGTGCAGTTCCGTGTCGAGAAGGCTGGTATCGTCCATGCCGGTATCGGCAAGGTCTCCTTCGACGAAGGCAAGCTGGTTGAGAACGTCCGCGCTTTCGTGGACGCCATCCAGAAGGCCAAGCCGTCGGGCGCCAAGGGCACCTACGTGCAGAAGATCTCCCTGAGCTCCACCATGGGCCCGGGTCTGAAGATTGCTCCGGGCTCCGTCGCGGGCTAAGAGCATCCTTGATCACCGTCATCCGGGCGTGCCCGGGTGACGGTGGCAGGTTTCCGGTCCGCCGGAAGCCGTGTTACCTGTCCAAGACCGTAGGTGAACCGCACGGGCGGTTTCTGAAAGGGGAGCACCCCGCCTGCACAGACGGGAGTTGAATTTCCGCGGGTCCGGTTCCGTTATCACGCATAGCGGCTCTTGGGTGGCGGGCTTCAGCTTCTGGGGCAGGTTGTCCCCTCCGTCCTTCCGGATGGAGACTATCGCAACAGATCCTGTCCGGTTTCCGGACCGGATCAAGACTGCGGAGACGCAACGTGAACCGTGAACAGAAGCAGGAGTTGGTTTCCGAGCTCCATCAGCTGTTCGGGGAAGTCTCCACCGTCGTGGTCGCCCACTATTCGGGCCTGACCGTGGCGGAAATGGAGAATCTCCGTAAGCAGATGCGCGCTGCGGGTGCCAGCTTCCGTGTCACCAAGAATCGGCTTACGCGTCTCGCCCTTGATGGCACCAAGTTTGACAGCGTCGGCGATCTGCTGACCGGTCCGACCGGCATTGCCGTGTCGGCCGATCCGGTCGCCGCTGCCAAGGCTATGGTTGATTTCGCCAAGACTAACCCGAAGCTGGTTATTCTCGGCGGGAACATGAACGGCTCTGCCCTGAACTCCGATGGGGTTAAGGCGCTGGCCACCATGCCGAGCCTGGACGAACTGCGTGCCAGGTTGGTGGGCATGATCCAGACCCCGGGTACCCGTATCGCGACCGTGCTGTCTCAGCCGGCTGCCGGGCTTGCTCGGGTTCTCAATGCCTATGCCACCAAAGGCGAAGCCGCCTAAGTCGCTGCTTCCCGCTTCGGCGGGACTTTATGAACCGACCTGCCACGCGGCATAACGCAAAGCCCGTGGTCAACCTGTGGAGTATAAAATGGCTGATCTCGCCAAGCTCGTCGACGACCTGTCCGCCCTGACCGTGCTGGAAGCCGCTGAACTGTCCAAGCTGCTGGAAGAAAAGTGGGGCGTTTCCGCCGCTGCTCCGGTGGCCGTCGCCGCCGTTGCCGCTGCCGCTGCTCCGGCCGTTGAAGAAAAGACCGAGTTCGACGTGGTTCTGGTTGACGCCGGCGCCAACAAGATCAACGTCATTAAGGAAGTCCGCGCCATCACCGGCCTGGGTCTGAAGGAAGCCAAGGACCTGGTCGAAGGCGCTCCGAAGGCCGTGAAGGAAGCTGCGTCCAAGGACGAAGCCGACAAGCTGAAGAAGCAGCTGGAAGACGCCGGCGCCAAGGTCGAACTGAAGTAAGACCTGCCTTCGGCAAATGGGATCGGGCCGGAGATCTTCGGATCTCCGGCCTTCCTGTTTCTGCACTCCCTGCTTCTGAGTCCCTGGGGTGTGACTGCTGGACGCAGAAAAAGATCACCGGGTCATGATTTGGCGTGACGAGTGCCACCTGACTCTGTAATGTGCTTTTTTCCGCTGCGCCGAAAGGCGGGCGGATGTTTTGCGTGTGCATGATTTACGTATACGTGGAAGGTGGCTTTTCATCGCCAAGGGGCATGAAAGGAAGGACCGACGTCCAGAGGGCTGACATCAGCCCTGTGCAGGTCGGCCCGGACGCCGCACCGGGGAGCAGGTGCGGGCAGTGGGGCAGATTCTTACACGTGTCGACGGTTTCGGGTGCTTGCTCTGGCACCCCCCGTCACGGTCCGGGCGACTCCGCAGGAAATCCTGCCGGAACACGCAGCCCGGATCGCCGTCGAAACCCGGCATGACGATGCCGGATACAGTCGAAGACATAGAGGAGCGGCAATGGCTAAGTCCTTCACCGGTCGTAAGCGGGTACGCAAGAATTTTGGGCGTATCCCGACCGTGGCCCCGATGCCCAATCTGATCGAAGTGCAGAAGAACTCCTACGATCAGTTCCTGCAGACCGGCATTGTGGCGGCCAAGCGGACCAACTCCGGCCTTCAGGAAGTTTTCAAGTCCGTCTTTCCGATCAAGGATTTTGCCGGCAAGGGCGAACTGGAATTCGTCCGCTACGAGCTGGAAGAGCCGAAGTATGATGTGGAAGAGTGCCAGCAGCGCGGCATGACCTTTGCGGCTCCGCTGAAGGTGACCCTGCGTCTGGTGGTGTGGGATGTTGATGAGGACACCGGCTCCCGGTCCGTCCGCGACATCAAGGAGCAGGACGTGTACATGGGCGACATGCCGCTCATGACCCGCAACGGCACCTTCATCGTCAACGGCACCGAACGCGTGATCGTGTCGCAGATGCACCGCTCCCCGGGCGTGTTCTTCGACCACGACAAGGGCAAGACCCACTCTTCGGGCAAGTATCTGTTTGCCGCCCGCGTCATTCCGTACCGTGGCTCCTGGCTGGACTTCGAGTTCGATGCCAAGGATATCGTCTACGTGCGTATCGACCGCCGCCGTAAGCTGCCGGTGTCCACGCTGCTCTACGCGCTGGATTCCAATGCCGCCGAAAAGCTGCGCGCTGACCGGACCAAGGCCCGTCTGCCGCTGGATCCGGCGGAGCTGACCGGTCTGACGGCCGAAGACATCCTCAACTACTTCTACGACAGCATCACCTACACTGCGGACGCGCAGGGCTGGAAGACGGCTTTCGCGCCGGAGCGGCTGAAGGGTGTGAAGCTGACCTATGACCTGATCGACGCCGCCACCGGCGAAGTGAAGGTTGAGGCGGGCGGCAAGGTGTCTCCGCGGATCGGCAAGAAGCTGATCGAAGGCGGGATGACCGAGATGCGGGTCCTGCGCGAGGACCTGATCGGCCGTTATGCCGGTGAGGACATCATCAATCCGGGCACCGGTGAAATCTTCATCGAAGCCGGTGAGGAAATCACCGAGGCGGCTCTGGCCGAGCTGGAGAAGAACGGCATCGATGAGCTGCCGACGCTCCACATCGACCATGTCAACGTTGGCCCCTACATCCGCAACACCCTGTTTGCGGACAAGAACACCAACCGCGAAGAAGCCCTGATCGACATCTACCGGGTGATGCGCCCGGGTGAGCCGCCGACCCTGGAAGCGGCGGAGCTGCTGTTCCGTGGCCTGTTCTTTGACATCGAGCGCTACGACCTGTCCTCGGTCGGCCGCGTGAAGATGAACTCCCGCCTGAACTTCACCATGGCGGAAGCGCCGGACACCATGCGTGTTCTGCGCCGTGAAGACATCCTGCGCATCATCAAGACCCTGGTCGAACTGAAGGACGGCCGTGGCGAGATCGATGACATCGACCATCTGGGGAACCGTCGTGTCCGCTCTGTCGGCGAACTGATGGAAAACCAGTACCGCGTCGGTCTGCTGCGTATGGAACGCGCCATCCGGGAACGTATGTCCTCCGTGGACATCGACACCGTGATGCCGCATGACCTGATCAATGCCAAGCCGGCGGCGGCGGCGGTGCGTGAATTCTTCGGCTCCTCGCAGCTGTCGCAGTTCATGGACCAGACCAACCCGCTGTCGGAAGTGACCCACAAGCGTCGTCTCTCGGCCCTCGGGCCGGGCGGTCTGACCCGTGAGCGCGCGGGCTTTGAAGTCCGCGACGTGCATCCGACCCACTACGGCCGTATCTGCCCGATTGAGACCCCGGAAGGTCCGAACATCGGTCTGATCAACAGCCTCGCCACCTATGCCCGCGTCAACCAGTACGGCTTCATTGAAGCCCCGTATCGTAAGGTTGTCGATGGTGTGGTCACCAATGAGGTGATCTACATGTCGGCGATGGAAGAAGGCCGTTACACCATCGCGCAGGCGAACGCCGAGCTGGATGGCGAGAACCGCTTTGTCGGCGATCTGGTGTCGTGCCGCGCCAAGAGCGATTACATTATGGCCGCCCCCAGCGAAATCGACTTCGTCGACGTGTCGCCGAAGCAGCTGGTGTCCGTCGCCGCGGCGCTGATTCCGTTCCTGGAAAACGACGACGCCAACCGCGCGCTGATGGGTTCCAACATGCAGCGTCAGGCCGTGCCGCTGATCCGTGCCGAAGCCCCGTTCGTCGGGACCGGGATGGAAGGCGTTGTGGCCCGTGACTCCGGCGCCGCCATTTCCGCCCGCCGCACCGGGATCGTGCAGCAGGTCGATGCCATGCGCATCGTGGTGCGTGCCACCGAGGAAGTGGATGCCGCCCAGTCCGGCGTGGATATCTACCGCCTGTCCAAGTTCCAGCGCTCCAACCAGAACACCTGTATCACCCAGCGTCCGCTGGTGAAGGTGGGCGATATCGTCCGCAAGGGCGACATCATCGCTGACGGTCCGTCGACCGAACTGGGCGAACTGGCCCTTGGCCGGAACGTGCTGGTCGCGTTCATGCCGTGGAATGGCTACAACTTCGAAGACTCGATCCTGATCTCCGAACGCATCGTCCGTGACGACGTGTTCACCTCGATCCATATCGAAGAATTCGAAGTGATGGCCCGCGATACCAAGCTGGGTCAGGAAGACATCACCCGCGACATCCCCAACGTCGGGGAAGACGCGCTGAAGAACCTCGACGAAGCCGGTATCGTCTACATCGGGGCCGAAGTGAAGGCCGGGGATATTCTGGTCGGCAAGACCACCCCGAAGGGCGAAAGCCCGGTCACTCCGGAAGAAAAGCTGCTGCGCGCCATCTTCGGTGAAAAGGCCGCTGACGTCCGCGATACCTCCCTGCGTCTGCCCCCGGGCGTGCAGGGCACCATCGTGGAAGTGCGCGTCTTCAACCGCCGGGGTGTTGAGAAGGACGAGCGTACGCTCGCCATCGAACGGGCTGAAATCGAACGCCTCGCCAAGGACCGCGACGACGAACGCGCCATTCTTGACGGTTCGTTCAGCCTGCGCCTGAAGGAAAAGCTGCTGGGCCAGAAGGCGGTTGCCGGTCCGAAGGGCTTCAAGATCGGCGTCGAGCTGACCGAAGATGTCCTGTCGCAGTACACTCAGGGCCAGTGGCGTCAGTTCGCGGTGGAAGACGATTCCATCATGGCGGACATCGAAGGGATGAAGAAGTCCCACGAAGAAGCCATCGGCCAGCTTCAGGCCCGCTTTGAAAGCAAGGTCGAGAAGCTGCAACGCGGTGACGAACTGCCGCCGGGCGTGCTGAAGATGGTCAAGGTCTTCGTTGCGGTGAAGCGTAAGCTCCAGCCGGGCGATAAGATGGCGGGCCGTCACGGCAACAAGGGGGTTATCTCCCGGATCGTTCCGATCGAAGACATGCCGTACCTCGCCGACGGGACCCAGGTCGATATCGTCCTGAACCCGCTGGGTGTGCCGTCGCGTATGAACGTCGGGCAGATTCTGGAAACCCATCTGGGCTGGGCCTGCCGTGGCCTCGGCAAGCAGGTCGGCGAGGCGCTGGATGCCGTGCGCTATGGCACCGGCACCCTCGACGGTCTGCGTGGCAAGCTGAAGGACGTCTACGGCGAGCATCACTTCCAGGAAGACATTGTCGGTCTGGATGATGCCGAAGTGGTCGAACTGGCTTCCAACCTGCGGGGCGGGATTCCGATCGCCACTCCGGTGTTTGACGGTGCCCGTGAAAGCGACATCGCCGAGCATCTGGAGCAGGCCGGTCTGCATGCCTCCGGTCAGGTCACCCTGTACGATGGCCGTACCGGGGAGCCGTTCGACCGTCAGGTGACCGTCGGCTACATCTATATGCTGAAGCTGCACCACCTGGTTGACGACAAGATCCACGCCCGCTCCATCGGCCCGTACTCGCTGGTGACCCAGCAGCCGCTGGGCGGTAAGGCGCAGTTCGGCGGACAGCGTTTCGGGGAAATGGAAGTGTGGGCCCTCGAAGCCTACGGCGCTGCCTATACCCTTCAGGAAATGCTGACGGTGAAGTCGGACGACGTGTCGGGCCGTACCAAGGTTTACGAAGCCATCGTCCGTGGCGACGATACCTTCGAAGCCGGTATCCCCGAGTCGTTCAACGTGCTGGTGAAGGAAATGCGGTCTCTGGGTCTGGATGTGGAGCTGCTGCAGGGCGAAGGCTGACCGCCTTCCCCGCAGTACCCCCTACGTCACAGTCCCTGCAACGCAGCTTTTGAGATACGCGCCCGGCGGAGGGCAGGATGAAGAATCCCTCCGCCAGCGCGACAGGAGATCAGGCATGAACGAGCTTATGAAGATCTTCGGTCAGGTCAGCGGCAGCCAGTCGTTTGATCAGATCAAGATTTCCATTGCCAGCCCCGAGAAGATCCGTTCTTGGTCCTTCGGTGAGATCAAGAAGCCGGAAACCATTAACTACCGTACCTTCAAGCCGGAACGCGACGGTCTGTTCTGCGCCCGTATTTTCGGGCCGGTGAAGGATTACGAATGCTTGTGCGGTAAGTACAAGCGCATGAAGTACCGTGGCATCATCTGCGAAAAGTGCGGCGTCGAAGTGACCCTGTCGAAGGTCCGCCGCGAACGGATGGGCCATATCGAACTGGCCGCTCCGGTGGCGCACATTTGGTTCCTGAAGTCCCTGCCGAGCCGCATCGGTCTGCTGCTCGACATGACCCTGAAGGATCTGGAACGGGTTCTGTACTTCGAAAACTACGTGGTCACCGAACCCGGTCTGACCCCGTTGAAGCAGTTTGAGCTGCTGTCGGAAGAACAGTACCAGCGTTGCGTCGAAGAATACGGTGAAGACAGCTTCACCGCGGGCATCGGTGCGGAAGCGATCCGTGACCTGCTGATCGCGATGGATATCGAGGAGGAGCTGGTGCAGATGCGCCAGGATCTCCGCGAAACCTCCTCCGAAGCCAAGCGCAAGAAGCTGGTGAAGCGTCTGAAGCTGGCGGAAGCGTTCGTCGAGTCGAACACCCGTCCGGAATGGATGATTCTGGAAGTGATTCCGGTGATTCCGCCGGAACTGCGTCCGCTGGTGCCGCTCGATGGTGGCCGTTTCGCCACCTCCGACCTTAACGACCTGTACCGTCGCGTCATCAACCGTAACAACCGCCTGAAGCGCCTGATCGAACTCCGCGCCCCGGAGATCATCATCCGCAACGAAAAGCGTATGTTGCAGGAATCTGTTGACGCCCTGTTCGACAACGGCCGCCGTGGCCGCGCCATCACCGGCGCCAACAAGCGTCCGCTGAAGTCGCTGGCCGACATGCTGAAGGGCAAGCAGGGCCGCTTCCGTCAGAACCTGCTCGGTAAGCGCGTTGACTACTCCGGCCGTTCGGTGATCGTGGTGGGGCCGGAGCTGAAGCTCCACCAGTGCGGTCTGCCGAAGAAAATGGCGCTGGAACTGTTCAAGCCGTTCATCTACTCCAAGCTTGAACTTTACGGCATGGCAACCACCATCAAGGCCGCCAAGCGGATGGTGGAAAAAGAGCGTCCGGAAGTCTGGGATATCCTCGAAGAGGTCATCCGCGAACACCCGGTGATGCTGAACCGCGCGCCGACGCTGCACCGTCTGGGCATTCAGGCGTTTGAGCCGGTGCTGGTGGAAGGCAAGGCGATCAACCTGCATCCGCTGGTCTGCACCGCCTTCAACGCCGACTTCGACGGTGACCAGATGGCGGTCCACGTGCCGCTGTCGCTGGAAGCCCAGCTTGAAGCCCGCGTGCTGATGATGTCGACCAACAACATCCTCAGCCCGGCCAACGGCAAGCCGATTATCGTCCCGACGCAGGACATGGTGCTTGGTCTGTACTACATGACCATGGACCGTGAGAATGAACGGGGCGACGGCATGGTGATCGGCGATGTCGCCGAGCTGGAACACGCGATGAACGCCGGTGTGCTCTCCCTGCACGCCCGCATCAAGGCGCGGTACCACACCGTGGATGCCGAGAACACTCCGGTGACCCTGGTGGTGGAAACCACTCCGGGCCGCCTGATGCTCGCCAACCTGCTGCCGCGTCACCCGAAGGTTCCGTATTCCATCGTGAACCGTCTGCTGCGGAAGAAGGACATTCAGGACGTCATCGATATCGTCTACCGCCACTGCGGTCAGAAAGAGACGGTGATCTTCTGTGACCGCGTCATGGCGCTTGGCTTCCGTCAGGCGGCGCGTGCGGGGATCTCCTTCGGCAAGGACGACATGGTGATCCCGGCGACCAAGGAAAAGCTGGTCGCCGACACCGAACGTCAGGTCAAGGAATTCGAGCAGCAGTATCAGGATGGTCTGATCACCCAGGGTGAAAAGTACAACAAGGTCGTTGACGCCTGGTCGCACTGCACCGATCTGGTCGCTGACGAAATGATGAAGGAAATCAGCCGCGTTGTGCCGGGCAAGCCGGTCAACTCGGTGTACATGATGGCCCACTCCGGGGCGCGTGGCTCGGCGGCGCAGATGAAGCAGCTGGCCGGGATGCGCGGTCTGATGGCGAAGCCGGACGGTTCCATCATCGAGACCCCGATCATTTCCAACTTCAAGGAAGGCCTGACCGTGCTGGAGTACTTCAACTCCACCCACGGTGCCCGTAAGGGTCTGGCCGATACCGCGCTGAAGACCGCGAACTCCGGTTACCTGACCCGTCGTCTCGTCGACGTGGCGCAGGACGCGATCATCACCGAGGAAGATTGCGGCACCGAACGCGCCCTGACCGCCATTCCGGTGGTGGACGGCGGCGAAGTGGTCGTGTCGCTGGGCGAACGTGTTCTGGGCCGCACCGCCGGCGAAGATGCGATCAACCCGGCGACCGGCGAAGTGCTGGTGAAGAAGGGTGAGATCATCACCGAGCCGGATGTCGAGAAGATCGAAGCGGCCGGGATTGAATCCCTGCTGATCCGCTCGGTGCTGACCTGCGAAACCCAGACCGGGATCTGCGGTAAGTGCTATGGCCGCGATCTGGCCCGCGGGACCTCCGCCAACATCGGGGAAGCCGTCGGCGTTGTTGCCGCGCAGTCGATCGGTGAGCCGGGCACCCAGCTGACCATGCGTACCTTCCACATCGGCGGTGCCGCGCAGCGTGGGGCTGAACAGTCCAGCGTTGAAGCGCCGTTCGACTCGATGGTCCGGGTGGATAACTTCAACACCGTGCGGAATTCCGAGGGCGTCCAGATTGTTCTGGCCCGTAACCTCGAAATTATCCTGCTCGACGTCAATGGCCGCGAAAAGGCCCGCCACCGCATTCCCTACGGCGCCAAGCTGTATGTGGAAGACGGCAAGCCGGTCACCAAGGCGACCAAGATGGCCGAATGGGATCCGTACACCCTGCCGATCATCACCGAGAAGGAAGGTGTGGTCCACTATCTGGACCTGGTCGAAGGCGTCTCCATGCGTGAGCAGGTTGACGAAGCGACCGGCATTTCCTCCCGCGTTGTCGTTGACTGGAAGTCGCAGCCGCGTGGCAGCGATCTGAAGCCGCGGGTCACCCTGCGGGATGAAAGCAACAACGTGGTGATGCTGGGCAGCGGCGTGGAAGCCCGTTACTTCCTCTCCGTCGACGCCATCCTGTCGGTGGAACCGGGGCAGCGGGTCAACGCCGGTGACGTGCTGGCACGTATTCCGCGTGAAGGCTCCAAGACCCGTGACATCACCGGCGGTCTGCCGCGCGTTGCGGAACTGTTCGAAGCCCGGAAGCCGAAGGACCATGCCATCATCGCCGAGATCGATGGCCGGGTTGAATTCGGGAAGGACTATAAGAACAAGCGCCGTATCCTCGTGGTCCCGACCACCGATGACACCGCTGAGCCGATGGAATATCTGGTTCCGAAGGGCAAGCATCTTGCCGTTCAGGAAGGCGACTACGTCAAGAAGGGTGACCCCCTGATGGACGGCAACCCGGTGCCGCATGACATTCTGCGTGTCATGGGTGTCGAGGCGCTGGCCGATTACCTGATCAAGGAAATTCAGGACGTCTATCGTCTGCAGGGCGTGAAGATCAACGACAAGCACATTGAAGTGATCGTCCGCCAGATGTTGCAGAAGGTGGAAATCACTGAACCGGGCGACACCACCTTCCTGCTGGCCGAGCAGGTTGACCGTATCGACTTCCAGCTGGAAAACGAAAAGGTCATGAAGGAAGGCGGGCGTCTGGCGACCGGGAACCCGGTTCTGCAGGGGATCACCAAGGCCTCGCTGCAAACCCATTCCTTCGTGTCGGCCGCATCGTTCCAGGAAACCACCCGCGTCCTGACCGAAGCATCCACTTCGGGCAAGGTCGATACGCTGGTCGGTCTGAAGGAAAATGTCATCGTCGGTCGTCTCATTCCGGCCGGGACCGGTGCCGCCATGGCCCAGTACCGTCAGGTTGCGGCCCGTCGGGACCGCGACCTGGCCGAAATCGGCGGCGACGATCTGGCAGCCCTGCCGGGCGACGAGTCGGCGGCCTGATACCATTACAACGGTCCGGGATCCTGAGTTCTCCGGGACTCATGGTTCCGGATCGGATAAGAAAACAGTGCTGACAGCAAAGCCCGGGCAAGATTCTTCTGAATTTTTCCCGGGCTTTCGCTTTTTAGGGGCTCTGCCGAGTCGCATCAAAGCTTTCACTTGACGCTGTCGGGGGGCATCCGTAGTATGCGCGCCTCTGAGAAAGGTATCCTTTTTCGGAGGCGTTTTTGCATGGAGATTTTCGGGCAATGCCCGCTCCGGCAAAAGTGTGGTCTTGTCCCCAAGACACTGGCCTGATCCGCGCTGATGACGGCATCGCTGCCGCCCATCCGGCGCAGAGACGGGATGGAAATGGGTCCGCCCGTTTTCCCCCAGGGCAGATCGCGAGCAGGCGCGCAGGCGCAGGCCGTACTAAGGGTGGCGCGAAAGCGTCGAAAAAGGCAACGCGAAAGCGTAACAAAGTGAAGGAACGGTTATGCCGACGATCAATCAGTTGATCCGTGAAGGCCGCCAGCCGGTTGCCAAGCGGAACAAGGTTCCGGCCATGCAGGCCTGCCCGCAGAAGCGTGGCGTTTGCACCCGCGTGTACACCACCACCCCGAAGAAGCCGAACTCCGCGCTTCGTAAGGTGGCCCGTGTGCGTCTGACCAACGGCTTTGAAGTCACCTCCTACATCCCCGGTGAAGGTCACAACCTTCAGGAACACTCCGTGGTGATGATCCGTGGCGGCCGTGTGAAGGATTTGCCCGGTGTGCGTTACCACATCATCCGCGGCACTCTGGATACCCAGGGCGTGAAGAACCGTAAGCAGCGTCGTTCGAAGTACGGCGCGAAGCGTCCGAAGTAAGACCAGCGAGGAAATAAGATATGTCTCGTCGTCATCGCGCAGAAAAGCGTGAGGTCCTTCCGGACGCCAAGTTCGGTGATCTCGTTCTCGCCAAATTCATCAACGCCATCATGCTGGACGGCAAGAAGAGCGTTGCTGAAAAGATTGTTTATGGTGCCCTCGAAAAGATCGCTGCCAAGACTGGCAATGATCCGGTGCAGGTGTTCCACGAAGCCGTGGATAACATCAAGCCGGCCGTCGAAGTGCGCTCCCGCCGAGTCGGCGGTGCCACCTATCAGGTTCCGGTCGAAGTCCGCGTTGACCGCCGTCAGGCGCTGGCTTTCCGCTGGCTGAAGGACTTCTCCCGCAAGCGCTCTGAGACCACCATGGTCGACAAGCTGTCGGGCGAACTGCTGGATGCCGCCAACAACCGTGGCGGTGCCGTGAAGAAGCGTGAAGACACGCATCGCATGGCCGAGGCCAACAAGGCCTTCTCGCACTATCGCTGGTAACGCGAACGCAAGGTAGCTAGCTCGTCATGAAGCGCGAAACCCCGCTTGAGAGATACCGTAACATCGGCATCATGGCTCACATTGATGCCGGTAAGACCACGACTACCGAGCGAATCCTGTATTACACCGGGAAGTCGCACAAGATCGGTGAAGTCCATGAAGGTGCCGCCACCATGGACTGGATGGAGCAGGAACAGGAGCGTGGTATCACCATCACCTCCGCTGCCACCACCGCGTTCTGGAAAGATCACCGTATCAACATCATCGACACCCCGGGTCACGTCGACTTCACCATTGAAGTGGAACGGTCCCTGCGTGTGCTCGATGGTGCCGTGACTGTGTTCGACTCGGTCGCCGGCGTTGAGCCGCAGTCCGAGACCGTGTGGCGTCAGGCTGACAAGTACGGCGTTCCGCGCATGTGCTTCGTCAACAAGATGGACCGCATGGGCGCCAACTTCTACCGTTGCGTCGACATGATCGTCGACCGCCTCGGTGCGGTGCCGCTGGTCGTCAACCTGCCGATCGGTGTTGAAGCCGATTTCGCCGGTGTCGTTGACCTGGTCAAGATGAAGGCTGTTGTCTGGAAGGGCGACGATCTGGGCGCTGCCTATGAATACGTCGACATTCCGGCTGATCTGGCTGACAAGGCCGCTGATTACCGCGCCAAGCTGGTGGAAACCGCCGTCGAAGTCGATGACGCGGTGATGGAAGCCTACCTGGAAGGCAATGAGCCGGACGAAGCCACTCTGAAGGCCTGCATCCGCAAGGGCACCATTGCCCGGACTTTCGTGCCGGTGCTGTGTGGTTCTGCCTTCAAGAACAAGGGTGTCCAGACCATGCTGGACGCCGTGATCGACTTCCTGCCGTCGCCGCTCGAAGTGCCGTCCATTAAGGGCGTTCTGCTGGATGGCGAAACCCCGGCTGAACGGAAGTCGTCTGACGATGAGCCGTTCGCCGGTCTCGCGTTCAAGATCATGAACGACCCGTTCGTCGGCTCCCTGACCTTCGTGCGTATCTACTCCGGCGTGCTGGAGTCGGGTACCTATGTCACCAACACGGTGAAGGAAAAGCGCGAACGTATCGGCCGTATGCTGCTCATGCATGCCAACAACCGTGAAGAAATCAAGGTTGCGGGCGCTGGCGACATCGTGGCCGTCGTCGGTCTGAAGGACACCACCACCGGGGACACCCTCTGCGATCCGCTGAAGCCGGTGATCCTCGAGCGGATGGAATTCCCCGAGCCGGTGATCGAAGTCGCCGTCGAGCCGAAGACCAAGGCCGACATGGAAAAGATGGGTCTGGCTCTGGCGCGTCTGGCGGCCGAAGATCCGTCCTTCCGTGTGTCGACTGATCCGGAATCCGGCCAGACCGTGATTAAGGGGATGGGCGAACTCCACCTCGAAATCATCGTTGACCGTATGCGTCGTGAGTTCAAGGTTGATGCCAACGTGGGCGCCCCGCAGGTGGCTTACCGCGAAACCATCTCCAAGACCTACGTCTGCGACTACACCCACAAGAAGCAGTCGGGTGGTACCGGTCAGTACGCGAAGGTGCAGCTGAAGTTCGAACCGCTGGAGCCGGGTGCCGGTTTCGTGTTCGAAAGCGCCATCGTCGGTGGTTCGGTTCCGCGGGAATACATCCCGGGTGTCGAAAAGGGCCTGCGCTCTGCCATGGACAGTGGCTGCATCGTCGGCTTCCCGGTCACCGACTTCAAGGTCACCCTGACCGACGGTGGCTACCACGACGTCGACTCCAGCGTTCTGGCGTTCGAAATTGCGTCCCGCGCCGCCTTCCGCGAAGCGATGCCGCAGTCCGGGCCGAAGCTGCTTGAGCCGGTGATGAAGGTCGAAGTTGTGACCCCGGATGAATATCTGGGCGACATCATCGGCGATCTGAACAGCCGTCGTGGCGTGGTCGGTGGTATGGATCAGCGCGGCAATGCCCGCGTGGTCGAAGCCACTGTCCCGCTGTCCAACATGTTCGGGTACGTCAACACGCTCCGTGGTATGTCGCAGGGCCGCGCCCAGTACACCATGGTGTTCGACAAGTACTCTGAAGTTCCGAACAACGTCGCTGAAGACATTAAGGCGAAGATGGCCGGTTGATCGGCCCAGCCTGACGGAGTGAAAAATGGCTAAGGAAAAATTTGCGCGTACGAAGCCGCACTGCAACGTTGGCACCATCGGCCACGTTGACCACGGCAAGACTTCTCTGACCGCTGCGATCACCAAGGTTCTGGCGAAGACCGGCGGCGCGACCTTCTCTGCCTACGACCAGATCGACAAGGCGCCGGAAGAGCGCGCCCGTGGGATCACCATCTCCACCGCGCACGTGGAATATGAAACCACCAACCGTCACTACGCGCATGTGGACTGCCCGGGCCACGCCGACTATGTGAAGAACATGATCACCGGTGCCGCCCAGATGGACGGCGCGATCCTGGTGGTGTCGGCTGCTGACGGCCCGATGCCGCAGACCCGCGAGCACATCCTGCTCGCCCGTCAGGTCGGCGTGCCGGCCCTGGTGGTGTTCATGAACAAGGTCGACCAGGTTGACGATCCGGAACTGCTGGAACTGGTCGAGCTGGAAATCCGTGAGCTGCTGTCGTCCTACGACTTCCCGGGGGATGATATTCCGATCGTGAAGGGTTCCGCCCTGGCCGTTCTGGAAGACTCCAACCCGGAAATCGGCGACAACGCCGTTCTGGAACTGATGCGCGCCGTCGATGAGTACATCCCGCAGCCGGAACGTCCGAAGGATCTGCCGTTCCTGATGCCGATCGAAGACGTGTTCTCGATCTCCGGTCGTGGCACTGTGGTGACCGGCCGTGTGGAACGTGGCGTGGTGAAGGTCGGCGAAGAAGTCGAAATCATCGGTCTGAAGGACACCCAGAAGACCACCTGCACCGGCGTTGAAATGTTCCGCAAGCTGCTCGATCAGGGTGAAGCCGGCGACAACATCGGCGCCCTGCTGCGCGGCACCAAGCGTGAAGACGTGGAGCGTGGTCAGGTTCTGGCGAAGCCGGGCTCGATCACCCCGCACACCGGCTTCGAGTCGGAAGTGTACATCCTGTCGAAGGAAGAAGGCGGCCGTCACACTCCGTTCTTCGCGAACTACCGTCCGCAGTTCTACTTCCGCACCACCGACGTCACCGGCACCATCTCCCTGCCGGAAGGCACTGAAATGGTGATGCCGGGCGACAACATCCGCATCGGCGTCAACCTGATCGCCCCGATCGCCATGGACGAAGGCCTGCGCTTCGCCATCCGCGAAGGTGGCCGGACCGTCGGCGCTGGCGTCGTCTCCAAGATCACGAAGTAATCCGGCGCAAGCCAGAAAACTTCGCTGTTAGACAAAAAAGAGATGGTGGCCCGAGGCTGGATGCGGTATAAGCCGCGTCTCCTCGGGCCCCGGCTCGTCACATCACTGTAAGAAGTTCGGGTTAGGCAAAGATGGAAAGCCAAAACATCCGCATTCGCCTCAAGGCGTTTGATCATCGTGTGCTGGACCAGAGCACGCTGGAAATCGTGAACACTGCCAAGCGCACTGGTGCTCAGGTGCGGGGCCCCATCCCGCTGCCGACGCGTATCGAGAAGTTTACTGTTAACCGTTCTCCGCACATCGACAAAAAGTCGCGGGAACAGTTTGAAATCCGTACCCACAAGCGAGTGTTGGATATTGTCGATCCGACTCCGCAGACCGTCGACGCGCTCATGAAGCTCGACCTGGCCGCCGGTGTGGACGTCCAGATCAAGTTGTGAGCGTGAAAACAAACGCAAGGAACGAAATAATGCGCTCCGGTCTTATCGCACAAAAAGTCGGTATGACGCGGCTGTTCACCGAGCAGGGTGAGCACGTTCCGGTCACCGTGCTGAAGGTTGATGGCTGTCATGTCGTCGCCAAGCGCACGGAAGATCAGGACGGCTATTCTGCCGTGCAGCTTGGCGTCGGTACCGCCAAGGTCAAGAATGTGTCCAAGGCTATGCGTGGTCACTTCGCCAAGGCGAATGTTGAGCCCCGCAAGAAGCTGGCTGAATTCCGTGTTTCTCCGGAAAACCTGCTGGAACCCGGCGTTGAACTGTCTGCCGCCCACTTCGTGGTCGGTCAGCTGGTCGACATCGTCGGCACCTCCATCGGTAAGGGTTTTGCCGGTGGCATGAAGCGCCACAACTTCCGTGGTCTTGAAGCCACCCACGGCGTGTCGGTCTCGCACCGTTCGCATGGTTCTACCGGTAACCGTCAGGATCCGGGCCGTGTGTTCAAGGGCAAGAAGATGGCCGGTCACCTCGGTGCCGAGCGGGTCACCCTTCAGAACCTGAAGGTTGTCGCCACCGACGCCGAGCAGGGCCTGATCCTCGTCAAGGGTGCCGTTCCGGGCTCCGAAGGCGGCTGGGTTCTGGTCCGTGACGCCGTGAAAAAGGGCATCCCCGAAGGCGCTCCGCTGCCGGCCGCCGTCAAGGCTGCTGCCGAGTCGTCCTCGGCTGCCGAAGGCGAGAACAAGGAATAAGGCGTCATGAAGCTGGACGTTATCACGCTTGACAACAAGGCGGTTGGCACCGTCGAGCTGCCGGAGAACATCTTCGGTCTCGAAGTGCGTTCCGACATTTTGCAGCGTGTGGTGCGCTGGCAGCTCGCGAAGCGGCAGGCCGGCACCCATAAGACCAAGACGATCTCCGAGATCTCTGGTACCACTAAGAAGCCGTTTAAGCAGAAGGGCACCGGTCGTGCCCGTCAGGGTTCCACCCGTTCTGCTCAGTTCCGTGGCGGTTCGACCATTTTTGGTCCGGTTGTGCGCTCCCACGCTCACGACCTGACCAAGAAGTTCCGTGCTCTTGGCCTGAAGACCGCTCTGTCGGCCAAGGCCCAGAACGGGAAGCTGGTCGTTGTCGACCTCGAGTCGGCTTCCGGCAAGACCAAGGATCTCGCCGTGCAGCTGAAGGGTCTCGGCTGGACCTCCGCTCTGGTGATTGACGGTGCCGAAGTGAACAACCTGTTCGCTCGTGCCGCTGCCAACATCCCGGGCGTCGATGTTCTGCCGACCCAGGGTGCCAATGTGTACGACATTCTGCGTCGCGACACTCTGGTCCTCACCAAGGCTGCCATCGAAAAGCTCGAGGAGCGCCTGAAATGAGCAAGACCGTCGTGAAAGTCTCGCAAGAGCGTATGTACGACATCATCAAGGCCCCGGTGATCACCGAAAAGGCCACCATGGGGTCGGAATTCAATCAGGTTACCTTCCGGGTGCCGCTTGATGCCTCCAAGCCGGAGATCAAGGCAGCGGTTGAAGGTGTGTTCGGCGTTGAAGTCAAGGCCGTCAACACCCTGATCCAGAAGGGCAAGGTTAAGCGGTTCCGCGGTCTGGTCGGTAAGCGTTCCGACGTTAAGAAGGCCGTCATCACCCTCGCCGCTGGCCACACCATCGACGTGACCACGGGGGTCTGAGACTATGGCTCTTAAGTCTTATAACCCGATTACTCCGGGTACCCGCCAGCTGGTGCTGGTGGACCGTTCCGAGCTGTGGAAGGGCAAGCCGGTCAAGTCTTTGACCGAAGGTCTGACCAAGTCCGGCGGTCGTAACAACACCGGTCGGATTACCGTCTGGCAGCGTGGTGGCGGTCACAAGCGCCGCTACCGTCTGATCGACTTCAAGCGTAACGGCAAGCTGGGGATCCCGGGCACTGTCGATCGCCTGGAATACGATCCGAACCGGACCGCGTTCATTGCCCTGATCCGTTATGAAGACGGTGAGCAGGCTTACATTCTGGCCCCGCAGCGTCTGAAGGCCGGTGACATTGTCATCGCCGACGCCAAGGCCGATATTAAGCCGGGCAACGCGATGCAGCTGAAGAACATGCCGGTCGGCACCATCGTGCATAACGTGGAGCTGAAGCAGGGCAAGGGTGGCCAGATGGCCCGTTCGGCGGGCTGCTATGCCCAGCTGATCGGTAAGGACTCGGGCTATGCCCAGCTCCGTCTGTCTTCCGGCGAACTGCGCATGGTCCGCGGTGAATGCATGGCGACCGTCGGTGCGGTGTCGAACCCGGACAACCAGAACGTGAACCTCGGCAAAGCCGGGCGTAAGCGCTGGCTGGGCAAGCGTCCGCACGTTCGCGGCGTCGCCATGAACCCGGTCGATCACCCGCATGGGGGTGGTGAAGGCCGCACCTCGGGTGGCCGTCATCCGGTTACCCCGTGGGGCTTCCCGACCAAGGGTAAGAAGACCCGCAACAACAAGGCGACCGACCGGCTCATCATGCGCTCGCGTCACCTGGCGAAGAAAAAGTAACGGAGGACGGACGTGGCTCGTTCAGTCTGGAAGGGACCGTTCGTCGACGGTTACATGCTCAAGAAGGCCGAGGCAACTCGTGCTTCTGGCCGTAATGAGGTCATTAAGACCTGGTCGCGGCGCTCGACGATTCTGCCGCAGTTCGTTGGTATCACCTTTGGTGTGTACAACGGGCACAAGTTTGTCCCCGTTCTGGTGACCGAAAACATGATCGGTCACAAGTTCGGTGAGTTCGCGCCGACCCGCACTTACTACGGTCACGCCGCGGACAAGAAGGCGAAGAGGAAGTAATCATGGGAAAGCCGACTGCTCCCCGTGCATTGGCGGATAATGAGGCCCGCGCCCATTCCGCTTCCATCCGCACCAGCCCGCAGAAGCTCAACCTCGTTGCTGCGTCCATTCGCGGCATGGGTGTTGAACAGGCGCTGGCGTCTCTGACCTTCAACACCCGTCGCGTGTCGAATGACGTGCGTAAGGTTCTTCAGTCGGCTATTGCCAACGCTGAAAACAACCATCAGCTGGACGTTGACCGTCTGGTTGTGGCTGAAGCGTTCGTTGGCAAGGCGATGGTCATGAAGCGCTGGCGTGCCCGCGCCCGTGGCCGGACCGGTAAGATCCTGAAGCCGTTCTCGAACCTGACCATCGTGGTGCGTGAGCGCGAGGAGTCTAAATAATGGGTCAGAAAGTAAACCCGATTGGCCTGCGTCTCGGCATCAACCGGACCTGGGACAGCCGTTGGTTCGCTGAAGGCGAATATGCCACCCTGCTGCATGAAGATCTGCGGATTCGCAAGTATCTGAAGAAGCGTCTGGCACAGGCCGGTGTGGCCCGGATCGTCATCGAACGTCCGGCCAAGAAGGCCCGCATTTCCATTCACACCGCCCGTCCGGGCGTTGTGATCGGCAAGAAGGGTTCGGACATCGAAGTGCTCCGCAAGGAGCTCCAGAAGATGACCGGGAACGAAGTTCACCTGAACATCGTTGAAATCCGTAAGCCGGAAATCGAAGCCCAGCTGATCGCCGAGTCGATCACGTCCCAGCTGGAACGTCGTGTGGCCTTCCGTCGCGCCATGAAGCGTGCCGTGCAGTCCGCCATGCGTCTCGGTGCCCAGGGTATCCGTATTAATTGCGGTGGCCGTCTGGGTGGGGCTGAAATCGCCCGCACCGAGTGGTATCGTGAAGGTCGTGTGCCGCTGCACACCCTGCGCGCGGACGTCGACTACGGCGAAGCCACCGCGTTCACCACCTACGGCGCCTGCGGCGTCAAGGTGTGGGTGTTCAAGGGCGAAATCCTGGAACACGACCCGATGGCGCAGGACAAGCGCGCTCAGGAGCCGGCCGCTGCCCGCTAACGCGGGCACGGTTCCAGCGAATAAAGGACGAGACCAATGCTTTCGCCGAAACGTACCAAGTATCGCAAGGCGCACAAGGGCCGGATCCACGGCAACACCAAGGGCGGGGCTTCCCTGAACTTCGGCCAGTTCGGCCTGAAGGCTCTTGAGCCGGAGCGCATCACTGCGCGCCAGATCGAAGCTGCCCGTCGTGCCATGACCCGTCATATGAAGCGTCAGGGCCGTGTGTGGATTCGCGTGTTCCCGGATCTTCCGGTGTCGCGTAAGCCCGCCGAAGTCCGTATGGGTTCCGGTAAGGGTTCTCCGGAATACTGGGTGGCCCGAGTTGCTCCGGGCCGTATCATGTTCGAAGTCGACGGCGTGTCGGAAGAACTGGCCCGGGCGGCGTTCGCCCTGGCTGCCGCCAAGCTGCCGATCAAGACCAAGTTCGTCGCCCGTCTGGGCGGGGAGGGTTGAGAATGACCGCCGCTAAGGACCTGCGGGCGAAGACCGCGGAACAGCTCTCTGAAGAGCTGATCGGCCTGAAGAAAGAGCAGTTTAACCTGCGCTTCCAGAAGGCTACCGGGCAGCTCCAGAACACCGCCCGTCAGGGTCAGGTGAAAAAAGACATCGCCCGCATCAAAACAGTGCTTCACGAACGGAAGCAGGCTGTGTAATATCGCCGCCTTTCGCGGTGAGGAGCGAAGAGTAAGCCAATGCCCAAGCGTATTCTGCAGGGCGTGGTGGTGAGCGACGCTATGGACAAGACGATTGTCGTCAAAGTCGAGCGTCGCTTCATGCACCCGCTGTATAAAAAGTTCATCAAGCGGTCGAAGAAGTACGCCGCTCACGATGAAGCCAACCAGGCTAAGATCGGCGATGTGGTTCGCATCCGCGAATGCCGTCCCCTTTCCCGGCGTAAGAGCTGGGAACTGGTTACGGACTCCGCGGAATAAAACCCATCGATCCGTTTCCGCTAGACTATTAAGGATTGGTGCCATGATTCAGATGCAAACCAACCTGGACGTCGCTGACAACAGCGGCGCTCGCCGGGTGCAGTGCATCAAGGTTCTCGGCGGTTCCCACCGGAACATCGCCGGAGTTGGTGACGTGATCGTGGTGTCCATTAAGGACGCCATTCCGCGTGGCCGCGTGAAGAAGGGTGACGTGCATCGCGCTGTCATCGTCCGCACCGCCGCCCCCGTGCGTCGTCAGGACGGAACCCTGATTCGCTTTGACCGCAACGCTGCCGTGCTGATCAACAAGCAGGGCGAGCCGATCGGTACCCGCATTTTCGGGCCGGTGGTCCGTGAGCTGCGTGCGAAGAAGTATATGAAGATCGTCTCCCTCGCCCCGGAGGTGCTGTAACATGCAGAAAATCCGTAAGGGCGATACCGTTGTCGTGCTGACCGGCAAGGACAAAGGTAAGCAGGGTGAAGTCGTTAAGTCGCTGCCGACGGAAAATCGTGTGGTGGTGAAGGGCGTGAACATGGTCAAGCGGCACACCCGCGCGACCCAGTTCACTCAGGGTGGTATCATCGAGAAGGAAGCGGCTATCCACGTTTCCAACGTCGCCCACCTGGACCCGAAGGACGGCAAGCCGACCCGCGTTGGGTTCAAGGTTCTTGAAGATGGTTCGAAGGTGCGCGTTTCCAAGCGCTCCGGCGAAGTCATCGGCAAGTAAGGAGACGACCGATGGCTGCACGTCTGCAGAACCACTATCAGACCGCTGTTCGCAAGGCTCTTCAGGAAAAGTTCGGGTACACCAACCCGATGGAAGTGCCGAAGCTGACCAAGATCGTCATTAACATGGGCGTTGGTGAAGCTGCTCTTGATCGTAAGAAGATGGAAGGTGCTATCACCGACCTGACCGCGATCTCGGGCCAGAAGCCGATCCTGACCCGCGCCACCAAGTCGATCGCCGCTTTCAAGCTGCGTGAAGGCATGGTTATCGGTGCCAAGGTCACTCTTCGT
The DNA here is from genome assembly GCF_014205675.1 of Novispirillum itersonii. GTDB lineage: Bacteria > Pseudomonadota > Alphaproteobacteria > Rhodospirillales > Rhodospirillaceae > Novispirillum > Novispirillum itersonii_A. Next base: position 359,318 of record NZ_JACIIX010000001.1, on the reverse strand, counting down.
GCCGACCGCATGTATGAATTCCTCGACCGACTCGTCAACATTGCGCTGCCGCGCGTGCGTGACTTCCGTGGTCTGAACGGGAAAGCTTTTGATGGCCGTGGTAACTACAACATGGGCCTGAAAGAGCAGATCATTTTCCCGGAAATTGCTTACGACCAGGTCGACAAGGTTCGTGGGATGGATATCACCATCTGCACCACCGCGAAGACCGACGACGAAGCCCGCGAACTGCTGGTGCAGTTCGGCGTGCCGTTCGTCAAGGCGTGAGGCGGAGACTGAGACATGTCGAAGGTTAGCTCTGTCGAGAAGAATAAGAAGCGCGCCCGTCTGGCCAAGCAGTTCGCTGCCCGCCGTGCCGCGCTGAAGGCGATCATCAAGAACCGCGAGACTTCCCCGGAAGATCGGTTCATGGCCGTGTTGAAGCTGGCGACCCTGCCGCGTAACTCTGCCAAGATTCGCTATCGTAACCGTTGCGAAGTGACCGGCCGTCCGCGTGCCGTTTACCGTAAGTTCAAGATGGCCCGTGTCATGCTGCGTGACCTTGCGTCCCGCGGTCAGATCCCGGGCATGGTCAAGTCGAGCTGGTAAGGAGGACAGACCATGTCTATGACTGATCCGTTGGGCGATATGCTCACCCGTATCCGCAACGGCCAGCGCGCAGGGAAGTCGAGCGTTGTCTCTCCCGCTTCCAAGCTGCGCTCCACCGTTCTGGATGTGCTGGTGCGTGAAGGTTACATCCGTGGCTACGAGCGTTACAACGTTCGTACTGGCATTGATGAACTGCGCATCGAACTGAAGTATCACGAAGGTCAGCCGGTTATTAAGGAAATCACTCGCGTTTCCAAGCCGGGCCGTCGTACCTACTCCAAGATCAAAGACCTGCCGAAGGTTTATAACGGTCTGGGCATCTCGATCCTGTCCACCCCGCGCGGTGTGATGAGCGATCATGAAGCCCGTCAGGCCAACGTCGGCGGCGAAGTGATCGCCCGCGTGTTCTAAGGAGGGCCCAGGATGTCTCGCGTTGGTAAATACCCCGTCGAGGTGCCCCAGGGCGTGACCGTGACCATCGCCGAAGGCGTGATCACGGCCAAGGGGAAGCTCGGCGAACTGAAGTTCGTGCTGTCCCCCGACCTGGTGGACACGAAGGTTGAAGACAACAAAGTTGTCGTCCAGCCGCTGAATAGCTCCAAGCGTGCCCGCATGATGTGGGGTACCACCCGCGCCCGTATCGCCAATCTGGTGAAGGGTGTGTCGGTCGGTTTCCAGAAAAACCTGGAAATCGTTGGTGTTGGTTACAAGGCTGCCGTGCAGGGTTCCAACCTGCAGCTGGCTCTTGGGTTCTCGCATGACGTGGTTCTTCCGATCCCGGCAGGCGTGACCATTAAGACCCCGGCTCCTACGCAGATCGAAATTTCGGGCACTGACAAGCAGATTGTCGGTCAGATTGCCTCCGAAATTCGCGGCTATCGTCCGCCGGAGCCCTACAAGGGCAAGGGTGTGAAGTACGCTGGCGAACAGATCCTGCGTAAGGAAGGCAAGAAGAAGTAAGGGCGAACGGAAATGGCGAAGAATCTTTCTCTTTTCGAGCGCCGCCGCTCCCGTGTGCGGTATCAGCTCAAGAAGAAGTCCGCCGGGCGCCCGCGCCTCTCGGTGTTCCGCTCTTCCAAGCATATCTATGCTCAGGTTATTGACGACGTTAACGGTGTCACCGTTGCCGCCGCCTCGACCCTGGACAAGGATCTGCGGGAACAGCTGAAGACCGGCGCTGACCTCTCTGCTGCTGCTGCTGTCGGTAAGCTGGTGGCAGAGCGGGCCGTTAAGGCTGGCGTGAATGTTGTCGTGTTCGATCGTGGTGGTTACATCTACCACGGCCGGGTGAAAGCCCTGGCGGATGCGGCGCGCGAAGGCGGACTTTCGTTCTAAAGGATAGTCGAGATGGCACGTACCCCGACTGCTGAGCGCGAACCGAAGGATCGGCGCGACAAACGAGACCGCGCTTCCGAACGGGAGCGCGAGCGCGACGACGAGTTCGTTGATAAGCTCGTACATATTAACCGTGTTGCCAAAGTTGTGAAGGGTGGCCGTCGGTTCGCCTTCGCTGCTCTGGTTGTGGTGGGTGACTCCAAGGGTCGCGTCGGTTTCGGTACCGGCAAAGCCCGTGAAGTCCCGGAAGCCATTCGTAAGGCGACCGAACAGGCTAAGCGCCAGATGATTCGGGTTCCGCTGCGCGAAGGCCGCACCCTGCATCATGACGTGAACGGCCACTTCGGTGCCGGCCGCGTGCTGCTGCGTTCGGCTCCGGCCGGTACCGGCATCATCGCGGGTGGCCCGATGCGCGCCATCTTCGAAACCATGGGCGTTCAGGACGTGGTGGCAAAGTGCATTGGCACTGCCAACCCGTACAACATGATCAAGGCGACGTTTGACGCCCTGGTTAACCTGGAAAGCCCGCGCATGGTTGCGGCGAAGCGGAACAAGAAGGTTGGCGAAATCGTCAGCCGTCGTGAAGCCGCTGCCGGTGCCGTGGGCGCTGATGCGGCCAACGATGCCGCCTCTGCTGAATAAGGAGAGGAAGCATGGCTGAGAAGAACACTGTGACCGTTACTCAGGTGGGTTCCCCGATCGGCCGTCGTGCCGATCAGCGTGCCACCCTGATTGGTCTGGGCCTGAACAAGCTGCACCGCACCAGCACCCTGGAGGATACTCCGTCGGTGCGCGGCATGATTGCCAAGGTTGCTCACCTGCTGAAGGTCGAAGAGGCGTAATAGCCGACTTGGAAGAGCGGAGGATGTCCTCCGCTCTTCTGGGGTTTTATAGTAGGATCCTTCCAAATGAAACTGAACGAACTCCGTGATAACGCGGGCGCTACCAAGGCCCGCATCCGTGTCGGCCGTGGTATCGGCTCTGGCAAGGGCAAGACCGGTGGCCGTGGCGTCAAGGGTCAGAAGTCCCGTACCGGCGTTTCCATCAATGGCTTCGAAGGCGGGCAGATGCCCATCTATCGTCGTCTGCCGAAGCGCGGTTTCACCAACATTTTCCGTAAGGACTATGTCGGTGTGAACCTTGGCCGTATTCAGGCGTTCATCGATGCCGGCCGTCTCGACGTGTCCGCGACCATCGATGCTGAAGCTCTGGTGAAGGCCGGTGTGATCCGTCGCGCTAAGGACGGTGTCCGTCTGCTGGGCAACGGTGAGCTGAAGGTGAAGGCTGACTTTGAAGTCGCCGGTGCCTCCAAGCCGGCTCTTGAAGCGATTGAGAAGCTGGGCGGTAAGGTTACCGTTCTGGTTCCCTCCGCTGCTGCTGAAGCTGCTGCTGAGTAAACGTGATAATGAAGCGGCGGGCCATCAGGTCCGCCGTTTTATTTTGTGATCCTTTTGTCCCCGGAAGGGGATTTTTTTTTGGCTGTCACCATCGGGCACGGAAACCGTAGGCCGTTGATGTCCGCGAAGTGCACGGAATGTCATCCTGTCGACGCTAAAGGGTTGCCAGCGGAGACATCCGGGTATAAACGGTGTGATCTTCGGAAAGCCGTAGCCTGGGCAGAATTGTCTGGGCGGCGTGGCGTTTTGAAGATGTTGATGAATGTCCGCGTGGCAGCTCACCCGCTGCTGTCCATTTATAGACGGCCTTCCGGCCGTCCTGTCTGATCAGAACCGGAGTACCGCATGGCTTCCGCCGCCGAGCAGCTCGCCGCGAACCTGAACTGGGGAATGTTCGCCCAGGCCACAGAGTTGAAGAAGCGCATTTGGTTTACCCTGGGCGCCCTCATTGTCTACCGACTCGGAACCTATATTCCGTTGCCGGGGATTGACCCGCATGCCCTTGCCGATGTTTTCGCCCGCAACCGCGGCGGTATTCTCGGCATGTTCGATATGCTGGCCGGTGGTGCGCTCAGCCGTATGACCATCTTTGCCCTGAACATCATGCCGTACATTTCGGCCTCGATCATCATGCAGCTGATGACGACCATTGTGCCGTCAATGGAAGGCCTGAAGAAAGAAGGCGAGTCGGGCCGTAAGAAGATCAATCAGTATACCCGGTATCTGACTGTTCTGATCACCGTGCTACAGGCTTACTCGATTGCGGTCGGTCTGGAGACGATGACCAGCAGCGCCGGGTCTGTCGTGTTGGATCCAGGTCTGTTCTTCCGTTTTATCACGGTTGTGACCCTGACCGGCGGCACGCTGTTCCTGATGTGGCTTGGCGAGCAGATTACCGCGCGTGGTGTGGGGAATGGTACGTCCCTGATCATTTTCGCCGGGATCGTCGCCAACCTTCCGCACGCCCTTGCCTCGACGCTGGAACTGGGCCGGACCGGGGCGCTGCACCCGATTGTCATCGTCGCCCTTCTGCTGATGGCTGTCGGCGTGATCGCGTTCATCGTGTTCATGGAACGCGCCCAGCGGCGCATTCTGGTGCAGTATCCGAAGCGTCAGGTTGGCAATAAGATTTACGGCGGGGAGAGCACCCATCTTCCGCTGAAGATCAACACCTCCGGGGTGATCCCGCCGATTTTTGCGTCGTCGATCCTGTTGCTTCCGACGACCATCGCCAGCTTTACCGCCGGGCAGGGGCCGGGGTGGCTTCAGACCATCACCGCGTGGCTTGGCCATGGTCAGCCGCTGTACATTGCGATGTTTGTCGCTTTGATCGTTTTCTTCTCCTTCTTCTATACCGCTGTGGTGTTCAATCCGCATGACACCGCCGAAAACCTGAAGAAGCATGGCGGGTTCATTCCGGGGATCCGCCCGGGAAAGAACACTTCCGACTATCTTGACTACGTTCTGACCCGTCTGACGGTGATCGGTGCGGCCTATCTGGTGTTTATTTCGGTCCTGCCGGAAATCCTGATCAGCCGCCTCAGTGTCCCGTTCTACTTTGGCGGAACCAGTCTGCTGATTGTTGTGACCGTCACGATGGACACCGTGGCGCAGATTCAGTCGCACCTGTTGGCCCATCAGTACGAAGGGCTGATCAAGAAAGCAAAACTCAAGGGGAAGCGTGGATAAGATGAAGGGGAAACGCCTGATATTCATGGGCCCGCCCGGAGGAGGGAAGGGAACCCAGGCGCAGCGTTTGCAGGAAAAGTATGGCATCGTCCAACTTTCCACCGGCGATATGCTGCGTGCCGCCATTGCCGCCGGGACTGAAACCGGCAAGAAAGCCAAGGCTGTAATGGATGCCGGGAAGCTGGTCTCTGATGACATTGTCATCGGAATCATCGCCGACCGCCTTGGCGATGAGGACACCCGGAATGGGTTCATCCTCGACGGCTTTCCGCGCACTGTGGCGCAGGCCGAGGCTCTTGATGTCCTTCTCAAGGACCGGGACCTTGCTCTGGATGCGGTGATTGAGCTGCGTGTTCCCGATTCGCTTCTGGTCGAGCGGATCACGGGGCGTTTCACCTGTGCCAAGTGCGGCCAAGGTTACCACGACTCGTTCAAGACGCCGTCTGTTGACGGTGTCTGCGACTCCTGCGGTGGCACTGAATTTAAGCGTCGCGCCGATGATAATGCTGAGACGGTGACGAGCCGACTCGAGGCTTATCACGCTCAGACAGCACCGCTGCTGCCGTATTATGAGGCGCAGAAGCTTCTTCATGTGGTCGATGGCACCCGTGACATCGATGTTGTAACGGGCGATCTGGAAACTATTCTGGGATCGTGACCGGGGACCGGCCGCTTTCCAGTGTGTCTGGATAGCGGCTTCCCTTTGATCCGATGGCTTTTTTCAGTTCGGTCTGAGGACGGACAGGGAAAAAGGACTCGGTCAGACCGTTCCCGGACAGAGGTCCGGAGCGGAAGCTCCCGCAAAGAGCTGCTTTTGTTTTGGGGCAGGCGTTGACTCAGGGTGCGGAATGCATATAATCGCGCACCTTCCGAGTTTCCCATCCGGGCTTGTCCCTGTGGATGATCACCTATGGCGGTCTAGCGTACCGCTGCGACATTGAGGAGTACGGGCTTTGGCGCGTATCGCTGGCGTTAACATTCCGAGCAATAAGCGCGTGCTTATTGCGCTTACCTATATCTATGGCATCGGGCCGAAGCACGCTCAGGATATCTGCAGCTCCCTCGGGTTTGCTGACAGCATCCGCGTGAACCAGCTGTCCGATGAAGACGTCCTGCGTCTGCGCGAGCTGATTGACCGTGATTACAAGGTGGAAGGTGACCTCCGCCGTGAAGTTGCGATGAACATTAAGCGCCTGATGGATCTGGGTTGCTACCGTGGTCTGCGTCACCGTAAGGGCCTGCCGGTCCGTGGTCAGCGCACCCACACCAACGCCCGTACCCGCAAGGGCCCTGCCAAGCCGATCGCTGGCAAGAAGAAGTAATCAGGTAAGGAAGGCTATCGGCAATGGCTAAGGCTGCTGCAGCTCGTCCGCGTCGTCGCGAGCGCAAGAATATCACCTCCGGCATCGCTCATGTGAATGCCACCTTTAACAACACCATCATCACCATCACCGACGTGCAGGGGAATGCTATCTCCTGGTCGTCCGCTGGGATGCAGGGCTTCAAGGGTTCGCGTAAGTCGACCCCGTACGCTGCTCAGGTTGCTGCTGAAGACGCCGGCCGTAAGGCCGCCGAACACGGCATGCGGACTCTGGAAGTGGAAGTCTGCGGTCCGGGCTCTGGTCGTGAATCCGCTCTGCGCGCTTTGCAGTCCGTCGGCTTCACCATCACCTCGATCCGTGATGTGACCTCGATCCCGCACAACGGTTGCCGTCCGCGCAAGCGTCGTCGCGTTTGATCCTACAGGCCGTATACCTGGAACCGCCGCCCCGGATATCAGTCCGGGGCAAGGCGGTTTTGGCGTGATGTCCATTCGGTTTGTTGCTTGACCCAGGTTTGTTTCAGGCCTGCCGTATCCGTCAGGGTCTATCTGCACCGTTCTGTTGACCGTGCCCGGATAGTTCCCCTGATGGACAGTAAGACCGCGTGTTGACCCGCTTCAGGTCCGGCTTTCAGGACCCAAGAGAGTACACAGATCCCTCTTCCAACCGGGGTATCTGTCAGTTGTTAAGGGGTGCCTGTTGCAGATGTCGTCCCCGGGTGCGTGCCCGGTGACAGACCCCGGCTGAATGCCAATACCGGAATTTGCGGATTCTATCCCGCTGAAACTGTGTAATGATCGGCCAGTACCGCAACACTGCCCCGGACCAGATGGTGGTCTCGCCTGACGCCATTATGGTCAGTTTTCGATTAGGCCCCGTTAAGCAAGAGGGTGCGCCCGTGATCCAGAAGAACTGGCAGGAACTGATCAAACCGTCCAAGCTGAACGTGGAGCCCGGCGGAGACCCGGCCCGTTCTGCCACTGTGGTTGCCGAACCGCTGGAACGCGGCTTTGGTATGACCCTCGGTAACGCGCTGCGTCGCGTGTTGCTGTCGTCCCTGCAGGGTGCTGCCGTGACGGCCATCCATATCGAAGGCGTTCTGCACGAGTTCTCGTCCGTCGCGGGCGTCCGTGAAGATGTCACCGATATCATTCTGAACGTGAAGACCCTGGCTCTGCGTATGCACGGCGAAGGTCCGAAGCGGATGACGCTGAAGGCCACCGGCCCGGGTGCCGTCACTGCCGGTCAGATCGAATCCAGCGCTGATATCGAAGTGCTGAACCCGGATCTGGTGATCTGTCATCTCGACACCAACGCCAGCTTCAACATGGAACTGACCGTCAACACCGGTAAGGGCTATGTCGCCGCCAGCGCCAACCGTCCGGAAGATGCGCCGATCGGTCTGATTCCGGTCGACTCGATCTTCGCGCCGGTGCGCCGTGTGTCGTACCGCGTTGAGAACGCCCGCGTCGGTCAGGTCACTGACTATGACAAGCTGGTGATGAACGTTGAAACCAACGGTGCCGTCACCCCGGAAGACGCCGTTGCCCTCGCCGCCCGTATTCTTCAGGATCAGCTGCAACTCTTCATCAACTTCGAAGAGCCGCAGGCTGCCAGCGAAGAGCGCAAGGACGACGATCTGCCGTTCAACAAGAACCTGCTGCGCAAGGTCGATGAACTGGAACTGTCGGTCCGTTCGGCGAACTGCCTGAAGAACGACAACATCATCTACATCGGCGATCTGGTGCAGAAGACCGAAGCCGAAATGCTGCGGACCCCGAACTTTGGCCGTAAGTCTCTGAACGAGATCAAGGAAGTTCTGGCGCACATGGGCCTGCACCTCGGGATGGATATTCCGAACTGGCCGCCGGAAAACATTGAAGATCTGGCCAAGAAGCTGGAAGAGCCGTACTAAGCTCTTCCGGATCTGGCGACAGTCGAGAAAAGCGGTGGAGGCAACTCTGCCGCTTTTTCTTTTGAGGTTAAAAGCCGGGGGCTCCGTCGAAAGCAGTTGCTTTTCCCCGGGGGCACGGATAGAACTGCGCCTTCATTTCAGGGGCCTTGGCCCCGGCTCTGGTCTGCACCGCCCTGTCCATCCGGACGACGGCGGGATCAGAGATGTTCTATCGGCTCCGTGCGCGGGGCCAAGACAGGAAAGGTAAGCACCATGCGTCATGGTATGTCCGGCCGTAAGCTGAACCGTACGTCTTCCCACCGTAAGGCTCTGTTCTCCAATCTGGCGGCTGCTCTGATCACCCACGAGCAGATCAAGACCACCCTGCCGAAGGCGAAGGACCTGCGTCCGGTCGTCGAGAAGCTGATCACCCTCGGCAAGCGTGGCGATCTGCACGCCCGCCGTCAGGCTGCTGCCATGCTGCGTGACGACGCTGTCGTGCGTAAGCTGTTTTCTGTCATCGCTGACCGCTACAAGGACCGTCAGGGTGGTTACACCCGCGTTCTGAAGGCCGGTTTCCGTTATGGCGACGCCGCCCCGATGGCCATGATCGAGCTGGTCGAGCGCGATCTGTCCGCCAAGGGCGCTTCTGACAAGGCCCGCGTCGCCGCTGAGCGCGCTGCTGAAGAAGCCGCTGGCGAATAAGTCAGGCTGTCGGTCCTTCCGGACTGATGACTGAGACGGTAAAAGGGGCGGCCCCACGGGGCTGCCCCTCTTGCATTTGTTCCCCACCCCGGCGCACTCTGAGCCGGGTCTGACCTTGCCGGAGAGTATGTGATGCCTCAGAACCGACTGACCTGTACCCAGTCCGTGTTGTCTGCCGTTGACCTGAAGGTCCCTCTGGCCGCGATTCATGCCGATCTGGTGTCTGTGGCCGGGGCTGCCTTGCAGGACTGCAAGACCCAGATCCGCGTTGCCGATGCGGTGATGGTGGGGGATGGGACCGGTCCGCAGGATGTCCTGCATCTGGATCTTGGGCTGCTGACCGGGCGGTCGCCGGAAGTCCTGACGGCGGTCGGGCAGGCTGCGGTGGCCCATCTGCGGGCAGCCCTGCCGGGGTCTCTGGCCGCGGTTCAGGTGTCGGTCCGGGTGGTGGAAATGGATCGGGCCACTTATTTTAAGGGCTGATTGTTGTGCCGGGTGACCGGCACTCTCTGTGATGTCTGCTGTGAGGTCTGAGAATGGTGGATCGGAGTCATCGACGCATGTCCGCAACAACGGCGCGCGGGTTGGCCGGGCTGGCTCTGGCGGCGGTCTTGGCTGCGGTATCGGTTCCGGGGGCTATGGCGACAGAGAAGCAGCCGCCGCAGTCCCGGGGGGAGATGGCGCTGAGCTTTGCCCCGGTGGTCAAGCGCACCGCCCCGGCCGTGGTCAACATTTACACCAAGAAGGTTGTGGTCCGTCAGGCGGTGTCACCGATGATGAATGACCCGTTCTTCCGCCGGTTTTTTGGCGATGAGTTTGCCGGGCGGATGGGGATGCCGCAGAAGCGCATCCAGAATTCCCTTGGCTCGGGCGTGATTGTGCGGGCGGATGGCATCATCCTGACCAACAACCATGTCATCAAAGATGCCGATCAGATCACGGTTGTACTGTCGGATCGTCGCGAGGCTGAGGCCAAGGTGGTCGGCGTTGATGAGCGCACCGATCTGGCGGTCCTGAAACTGGTGGAGCCGCTGGGGAACCTGCCGGTGCTGGAGTTCAGCGACTCCGATCAGCTGGAAGTGGGGGATCTGGTTCTGGCGATCGGCAATCCGTTCGGGGTCGGCCAGACCGTGACCAGCGGGATTGTCTCGGCACTGGCCCGCACCTCGGTGGGGATTTCGGATTTCCGCTCTTTCATCCAGACTGATGCCGCGATCAACCCGGGGAATTCCGGTGGGGCGCTGGTGACGGCTGAGGGGAAGCTGGCGGGAATCAACACAGCGATCTACAGCCGCGATGGCGGCAATGTGGGCATCGGTTTTGCCATTCCGGCCAATATGGTCCGCACCACGCTGAACGGTATTCTGGAGACCGGGAAGGCCGTGCATCCGTGGCTGGGGGCGTCAGGGCAGCCGGTGGATCAGGAGGTGGCGGCATCCCTTGGGCTGGACCGTCCGGGTGGGGTGCTGATCAACCATGTGGTGGCGGGCAGCCCGGCGGCCCGGGCCGGATTGCAGAGCGGTGATGTCATCCTGTCGTTTAACGGCAAGGATCTGTCGGATGTGCAGGCGCTGCGCTATCTGGTCGCCTCCTCGGAAAGCGGTCGGCCCGCCCGGCTGGGTGTGCTGCGCGAGGGCCGCCTCCGGGATGTGGAAATTGTGATGGTGCAGGCCCCGGAAAATCCATCCCGCGATGTGACGGAAGTGGACGGCCGGACGCCGCTGACCGGCACCCGTCTGGCCAACCTGAATCCGGCGCTGGCGGAAGAGCTGGGCATGGACTATCAGGGGCCGCAGGTGGTGCTGATGGCGGTCAACCGCAATGGCTTTGCCGCCCAGCTGGGATTTGAACCGGGTGATATTCTGGTGGCGATCAACGGCACCAAGGTCGGCTCGGTCAAGGAAGCGATCGGCCTGTTGCAGGGGCCGCCGCGCTCCCAGTGGCTGGTCTCGGTGATCCGCGACGGTCAGGTCATGAACATCCGGGTTGGGTAATGGTCGGTCTGTTTGAACAGATGGCGCCGAGGCCGCTGGCTGACCGTCTTCGCCCGCAGTCGCTGGCGGAGGTGGTCGGGCAGGGGCATCTGCTGGCGGCGGATGCGCCGCTGGGGCGGATGCTGGCGGCCCGGCGCCTGAGTTCAATCCTGCTGTGGGGGCCGCCGGGCTGTGGCAAGACCACCATCGCCCGGTTGCTGGCCGCCCATACCGACCTGCATTTTGAGCCGCTGTCGGCGGTGTTCTCCGGTGTCGCCGACCTGCGGAAGGTCTTTGAATCGGCCCGGCAGCGGCGGCAGGCCGGGCGGGGTACGCTGCTGTTTATCGACGAGATCCACCGCTTCAACCGCAGCCAGCAGGATGGCTTCCTGCCCTATGTGGAAGATGGGACGGTGGTTCTGGTCGGGGCAACCACCGAGAACCCGAGCTTTGAGCTGAATGCGGCGCTGCTGTCGCGTTGCCGGGTTCTGGTCCTCAACCGGCTGGACGATGCGGCGCTGGAACTGTTGCTGCGGCGGGTGGAGCAGCTGACCGGCCGCCGTCTGCCGCTGGAGGATGAGGCGCGGGCGGCGCTGCGGGCGATGGCCGATGGCGATGGCCGCTATCTGCTGGGGCTGGCCGATGAGGTGGTCAATGCCACGGCGGAAGGGGACGCCCGGCTGGATACGGCGGCGCTGGCGTCTCTGGTGCAGCGCCGGGCCCCGGTTTATGACAAGGACCGCGAGGGGCATTACAACCTGATCTCGGCCCTGCACAAGTCGTTGCGCGGCTCCGATACCGATGCCGCCCTGTACTGGTGCGCGCGGATGCTGGAAGGCGGAGAGGATGCCGCCTATATCCTGCGCCGCCTGACCCGGTTTGCGGTGGAGGATATCGGGCTGGCCGATCCCGGGGCGCTGACCCAGTCAATCGCGGCGTGGGAGGCCTATGACCGGCTGGGCAGCCCGGAAGGCGATCTGGCGGTGATGCAGCTGGTGATCTATCTCGGCACCGCGCCAAAGTCCAATGCGGGCTATGTGGCGGCCAAGGCGGCGCGGCGCAGTGCCAAATCCACCGGGTCGCTGATGCCGCCGATGCATATCCTGAATGCCCCGACCAAGATGATGAAGGATCTGGGGTATAATAAAGGCTATGCCTATGATCACGATGCGCCGGACGGATTCTCCGGCCAGAACTATTTCCCCGACGGTCTGCCGCGTCAGCGGTTCTACGATCCGCCGGAGCGGGGATTTGAACGGGATCTGCGCAAGCGGATAGAGTATTGGGACCGTCTGCGGCTGAAGCGTCAGGCGGCGGCACAGGATGGGGGGGACGGATGAATCCGGTGCTGATTGCGGCGGTGGCGGTTGGCGGGGCCCTGGGGTCGGTGGCCCGTTATCTGACGGTGGTGGCCGCCGGGCGGTGGTTCGGCAGTGCCTTTCCGTGGGGAACGCTGGCGGTCAATCTGATCGGCTCGCTGGTGATGGGCATTCTGGCGGAACTGGCGGCGCAGCGGCTGTCGTTCCCGGAGCCATGGCGGGTGTTCCTGTTTGTCGGAATTCTGGGTGGGTTCACCACCTTTTCGTCGTTTTCCCTCGATGTGGTGACGCTGATCAACCGCAATCTGGGGCTGGCTTTCGTCTATGTGGCCGGAACCCTGCTGCTGGGAATCGGGGCGCTGTTTCTGGGGCTGGCTCTGGTCCGCTGGGGCCTGAAGATCTGAGAGTTTATCCGGCACCGTGCCGGAGTGAAGGAATGGTGAGATTATGGCTGTGGAACTGATTACCGTCGCCGCCGACGAGGCCGACCTGCGGCTGGACCGCTGGTTCAAGCGGCGCTACCCCGGTCTGGGGCATGGCAAGCTGGAAAAGCTGCTGCGCACCGGGCAGGTGCGGGTGGATGGCAAGCGCGTGAAGGCGGGGGACCGGGTGGAACCGGGGCAGGTGATCCGGGTGCCGCCGATGGGCGATACCTCGGAAGAAAGCCGTCCGCAGCCGGAACGCAAGCGGGCCCCGCGCTTCAATCCGGAAGATGAGGCGATGATCCGCGATTGCGTGATCTACCGCGATCAGGATGTGATCGTTCTGAACAAGCCGCCGGGGCTGGCGACGCAGGGGGGCACCAACACCTTCCTGCACGTCGATGCGCTGCTGGATGCCCTGAAATTTGAGTCCGAGGAACGGCCGCGTCTGGTCCACCGTCTGGATAAGGACACGTCCGGGGTGCTGCTGCTGGGCCGCACCGCCAATGCCGCTGCGGCGCTGGCCAAGTCCTTCAAATCGCGGGAAGCCCGCAAGGTCTACTGGGCGCTGGTGATGGGCGTGCCGGATCCGCGCGCCGGGACCATCAAGGCACCGATCGCCAAGATGGAGCATGCCGGATCGGAAAAGATGGAAGTGAATGTCGAGGAAGGCCAGACCGCCATCACCGACTTCCGCACCGTTGATAATGCCGGCCGGCGGGTGGCGTGGGTCCATTTTGAACCCCGCACCGGGCGCACCCATCAGCTGCGCGTACACTCCGCCTATCTGGGCACCCCGATTGTCGGCGACGGCAAATACGGCGGGGCGGAAGCACACCTGCACGGTGAAGGGATCTCGCGGAAACTGCACCTGCACGCGCGGGCGATTATTCTGCCGCATCCGGGGGGCGGAACCCTGCGGGTGATTGCGCCGCTGCCGGAGCATATGGCCCGCAGCTTCGAGTTCTTTGACTTTGACGAGTCGGAAGAGCGCGACCCCTTCGCCCGCCCGGCAGGCTGACCGGGCCCGGGGCGTTCCCGGCCGCCAGCGTGGCGGCACGGGACCGGGAGCGCCCCCGGTTTTTTGGAAACAGGGCATTTTCTGTACCCAACCGGACTCCCCTGAACCGGAAAATGCCCTCACCGAACGGAGAGAACCGATGAGTGAGCCGCTGCGGCTGGTGCTGTGGGATGTGGACGGGACGCTGGTCGATACCCAGCACATTATTGTGCAGGCCTTCACCATGGCCTGTCAGGCCCTGTCGGTGACGCCGCCGTCTGCGGCGGTCATCCGGTCCGGGGTCGGTCTGTCGCTGGTCGAGTCGGTGGCGCATGCCCTGCCGGATCTGTCCCCGGAGACCCATGCCCGGCTGGCGGGGGCCTATAAGGATGCCTATATCACCCTGCATGCGCAGCCGGATTACAGCGAGGATCTGTTTCCCGGGGCGCGGCAGGTGCTGGAGGATCTGGAACAGGCGGGCTATCTGCTGGGCATTGCCACCGGCAAGGCGCGGCGTGGCGCTGACCGCTTCATTGCCCATCACGGGTTTGAAGGCCGGTTCGTGACCATCCATTCGGCGGACGAAGGCCCGGGCAAACCCCACCCGCGCATGTGTCTTGATGCCCTGCGGGAAACCGGGGTTGAGGCCGCCAATGCGGTGATGATCGGCGATACCACCTTTGACATCCGCATGGCGCGGGCGGCCAGAATGCAGGCCATCGGCGTGTCGTGGGGCAATCACGATCCGGCGCTGCTGCACGAGGCCGGGGCCAGCCATGTGATCGACAGCTTTGATCCGCTGCTGGAGATCGTCGGCCGTCTGACGGCCTGATCCGGCTCCGCCGGACGATCTTCCGCACGGTCAGTCTGTTTCCGGGCGGGCCACCTGAAGGGTGATGGCGCTGCGCCGCCCGTCGGCATCCACCACACTCAGGCGGGAAAAGCCGCTGCTGTCCGGCTGCCAGAACGTGGCCCCCATCGGCAGCGGAACCCCGTTGGCCACCCAGCGCAAGGGCGGGCGGCCCCCGGCGGCTTTCAGGGCAATGCCGTCTTCCAGTGGTTCCACCGTGCTGCCATCGGGCGGGAACAGGATCCGCAGCCGTTCCCGGGTGGCGGTGGGGGCCGGTTCCGCCGGATCGGTGCCGAGAACCCGCAGCGCCACCGGTGGCTGGCTGCGGAACAGGGCATGGTCCGGATCCCGTGGCGGGCGGCGCGGGCCACGGTCCGGCGGCAGCAGGTCAAACACCCGGAACAGCAGCGGGGCTGCGGCGGTGCGGCCCATCTGGCCGGGGCGGCCACTGCCGTCAGCCCGGCCCACCCACACCGCCACCGTGTAATCGGCGGAGGCCCCGATGGTCCAGGCATCGCGGAACCCAAACGAGGTGCCGGTCTTGAAGCCGATCCGGCGGTCCCGGGCCACCGCCAGTCCCCCGGCCACGCCATCCGGCAACGGGCTGCCCTCCAGCACCGTCATCACCGCATGGGCGGCGGCTTCGCCGACCAACCGGTACGGCTGGCCCGGCGGCGCATCGGCGGTCAGGCGCAGCGGAGAGATCAGTCCGCCATCGGCCAGCCCGGCATAGAGTTTTGCCAGATCCATCAGCCGGATCCCGACTCCACCAAGGGCTACCGGCAATCCGGGGTCATCGCTGCCGGGGAACACCAGATTGGCCCCGGCCATGCCCATCAGGGCGGCAAAGCGCACCGGCCCGACCTGTTCCAGCGCCAGCACCGCCGGAATGTTCAGGGACCGTTGCAGCGCTTCCCGCGCCGTGACCTGCCCATGGAAATCCTGATCGAAGTTATTCGGCATCCAGCTGCCGAAGCGTTCCGGGGCATCGGGAATGATGGTGCCGGGGTGCAGCGACAGATCATCAAACGCCAGCGCATAGATAAACGGCTTCAGGGCGGATCCGGGGGAGCGGACTGCCATCGACAGATCCAGCTTGCGCTGCCGCCAGTCGCCGCTGCCAAGGTGGGCGATCACCCGGTGGCTTTGGGTCTCGACCACCACCACCGCCAGATCGGCGTCGCCGTTCAGGCGGGACAGGGTGGTGCGGCCCAGCTCCTCCAGCCGCTGTTGCAGCGGGCCGTTCAGGGTGGTGCGGATGACGGTGCCCGCTGCGGCCTCCGGTGGCAGGGCGGCGGCCAGCCGTTCGGTCAGATGGGGGGCCAGCATCGGCATCGGCCGCTGCACCACCGGCACCGGCTCAGCCATGGCAGACGCCACCACCTCCGCCGCCAGCAGGCCATGGTCAACCGCCCGCCGCAGGATGCGGTTGCGGGCGGCGCGGGCGGCTTCCGGGTTGCGGTCCGGGCGCAGCCGTTCCGGCGACTGCGGCAGGGCCACCAGCAGCGCGGCTTCCGCCGGGCTCAGGCTGTGCGGGGCTTTGCCGAACCATGCCTGTGTGGCGGCGGTGACCCCTTCCAGCGGCCCGCCGAACGGGGCGAGGGTCAGGTACATCCGCAGCACGCCGCCGGTGCCGAAGCGGGCCTGAAGCTGCACGGCGCGCAGGGCCTCTTCCAGCTTGGCGGAGAGGGTGCGCGGTTTGGGGGACAGCAGGCGGGCGGTCTGCATGGTCAGGGTGGAGGCCCCGGACACCACCCGCTGATGGAGTGCCAGCTGCCCGGCGGCCCGCAGCACGGCGGCGGGGTCAACGCCCGGGTGCCAGCCAAAGCGCCGGTCCTCGGTCATCCGCAGCAGGGCGAGGTACAGCGGGTCCACATCCTCCGGCCCGGTTTCCAGCCGCCACAGGCCGTCTGCGGTGGCAAAGGGGCGCAGCAGACGGCCTTCGGCATCGGTGACCCGCACCGATCTTCCGGTCCAGCGGGTCAGGTCCGGGGGCATCAGGGCATCCAGCCCCGCCGCCGCCCCCAGCAACAGGGCGGCGGCGAGACCGGTTTTCAGCAGCAGGCGCAACCGCAGACGGATCACTCGGCGATCACCACCGTGTTCAGGGCGGTCCGGGCCTTCAGCTGCGGCTGATACATATGCTCCACCGTGGCGGCGGGCAGGGTGAAGGTGCCCGGGGTGACCGCCCGCACCACATAGGCGGCCCGGAAGCGGTAGGTTTCACTGTCGTAATCGACCGAGGTGATCCCGTCCTCATCGGTGATGGTGCCGTAGGCGGGCAGGGACATCGCCATGACGAAACGGTCATCGCGGCCTTCCCGGATGTTGGCCTCGGTCAGGTCGCCCAGCCAGTCGTATCCGGCCTGATCCGGGCGCAGGGTGCCTTCGATTTCCCATCCGGACGGCAGCAGGTCGAGAACGGCATAATCCCCTTCGGTCTTGCCGGGGACCTCGCCGTCAATCACCACCACCACCCGGTCATTGCGGTGCAGGGTGGCCGGGTCAACCGGCTCCCCGGACAGGGTGTAGAAGGATTTGTTCAGGGTAATCCCCTGCTCCAGCGCCGGGAGCGGGGCGGAGGGTACCCCTTCCACCGACACCACCTGATAGACCACGGACTCGCCGGTGTTGGTGACGGTCAGCCCGGATGCCAGCCGCTCCGGCGGCACCGGAACCGAAACCGGATCACCGCCGCTGAGCGGAGTGCCATTGACGGTGACCGCCAGTTTTCCGCTGTTTTTGGCGATTTCGGCGGCGGCCAGCAGCATCCACGCCTTCACCTGCGTGGTGGTGTGGTCCGGGCGGGTATCGAAGGCGGCCGTGGTTGCCAGCACCGCCGGAACCTGCGTCCCGCGTCCGGCTGCCGCCAGTTTGGCCGCCACGGCGTAGGTATCCCGCAGCGCACCGCCATAGGGGGTGATCAGCGCGCGCTGATCGGCGGTCAGGTTGGACAGGGCCTTGCCGCCCTTCAGCAGGGTTTCCACCCGGTTCAGCTCGGTCAGGCTGCGCCGGGCGTGATCGAAGGCCGAGGTGGCGCGGGCGCGGTCCCCGGCGGCTTCCAGTGCCATGCCCAGATCGGCGAGGGCCACCGGGCTTTTCGGCAGCGCCGAGTCGTGCTGATAGCGCAGGCTGCTGATATCGGCCTGACCGCCGCGGGCCAGAATGGCGGCGGCATAGGCCCTGGCGTCCTTGCGGTCGGACAGGATGCCGGTCTGCATCCAGCGCCGCCCGGAGGACAGGGTGGCCGGGGGCACATCAAACCCCTTGTCCGCCGCCCGGGTCAGGAAATCGAGGGCGAACACGGAGATCCAGTCATCGGCCTCGGTCGACCAGCTCCCCCACATCCCGAAGTTTCCGTCCGGGCGCTGCATGGAGACCAGACGGTCGATGGCGGTCTGAACCCGCATCTCGATCCCCTGATCCTGCCGGGTCCCGGTCAGCAGGGCGATATCATTGAAATACAGCAGCGGCAGGGCGCGGCTGGTGGTCTGCTCCAGACAGCCGAAGGGGTAGCGGTCCAGCCAGCGCAGCAGGCCGGGCACATCCAGCCCCTGCCAGCGCGACAGGCTGAGGGCGACCGAGCCGGTTCCCGGCAGCATGCCATCCAGCACCGCCGGGGTCAGGGTTTCCGACTGGCCGGGGTGCAGGGCAACGGTGGTCTGCACGGTCTGCGGCAACTGGGGCGGCCGGATCTGAATCGGCCACGACCGGTCAACGGAGAAACCGCCGGGGCCGGACACGGCGAGGGAGACGGTCCCCAGCCCGCTGGCCCCACCGCTCAGGGGGACGGTGAACACCTCCCGCTTGCCCGCCGTCAGGGGGACGCTGCGGTCTTCCTTCAGGCCGGAAACGGCATCGCTGCCGGTCAGCCGGACCTGATAGTCGCCGTCGGCGCCGTCAATGTTGTGCAGCAGCACGGTGGCATGGCCGACATCCCCGGGGGCGAGGAAGCGCGGCAGAATCACTTCAGCCACCAGCGGGTCGCGCACGGTCAGGCGGGCCTCGGCGGACCCGACCTTGCGGGCGTCGAAGGCGACGGCCATCAGCCGCAGTTCTCCCTGAAAATCGGGGATATCCAGCGGGATGCTGGCAGTGCCATCGGCCCCCACCGCCACCACGCCGGAAAACAGCGCGACGGTGCGGGTCGGCACCACATCCAGCCCCTTGCCGCCGAACCCGTCCCCGCCCTGATCCTGCGACTGAGCGGCTTCGTTGCGGATCAGGCGGCCATAGTCATCGCGCATGTCCACCCCCAGCCGCCGCTTGGACAGGTAATGCGCGGCGGGGGACGGCGACGGAAAGCGGGTGAGTTGCAGGATGCCCTGATCGACGGCGGCCAGTGTCACAAAGGCCTTATCGCCGCCGGTGATGGTCACCGGCACGGTCAGGGTCTGGCGGGGGGTGATCCGGTCGGGGGCCTTGATCGAAACCCCAAGGGTCCGCTGCGCCGGGTCAAGGCCCAGCCAGGCCACGCCGACCGCCCGCACCGGGGCGTGATCGGCCTTGGTGGTCAGCGGGCGGTACAGGGTGACCAGCGCGTAGGCCCCGGCCCCCCAGTCGGCCTGAAGGGTGACCGGAATGTCGGTGCCCCCGGCCGGAACCGACAGGGTCCGGGTTTCATGGATCCGTTCGTTGGCGATCACCACCTGCGCTTCTCCGGCAAACTCGGACTCAATGCGCAGGCGGACGGTTTCCCCCACCGTGGTGGCGGGCTTGTCAATTGCCACCTTCAGGCGGTCAGGGCGGTCGGCGGCGGAGGTGCCGTACCAGCCGCCGGTGAAGCGGACCGAGGTCATGGCCCCGGACGCGTCATCCCGCACCAGCAGGCGGTAGCCGCCCCACTGGATGGCCTGCCGCAGGACGGCCGGGGCATCGGGGCCCGCCGACAGGGTGCCGGAGGTCAGTTCCTGTTCCCGCTCGATGCGTTCATAGCGCCACTGGTTGTCCCGCCGGAACCACTGCCAGGTCGAGCGGTCACGGAACAGCTGATATTTCAGGGCCGGGGCGGCCACCGGCTCCCCGGTTTCGTTGACGGCGATCACATCAAAGGCGGCGTCCTGCCCTTCGCGGACGCTGCCGTCAAAATGGGGGCGGATGCCGATGCTCAGTGGCCGCAGGGCCACCGGCAGATAAAGGTGGTCACTGGTCGGGCGGCCACCGGGTTCACGGATGGCAACCCGGAGGTCGGCCCGCAGCGGACGGGTGGAGGTGACGGCCTGCGGCACGCTGCCGGTGATGGCGGTGCGCCCGGCGCTGTCGGTGTCGGCCACCTCCAGATCGGTGCGGCTGCTGTCGAAGCGCTCGTCCGGAATCCCCCACAGGAAGCCCTTGTGGCGCGGGTAGGGGTTGGGATCGGGTTCCAGCGTCAGGTCAGCCTCGCCGCCAAGTTCGGCGGCCACGGCCCCGTAGAGGAAGCGGGCTTCGACCGGGATCGACAGACTGTCCCCCGGGTGCAGCACCTTGGGGCGGTCGCCGATGGTCAGGCCCAGCCGCTGCGGCACAAAGTCCTGCACGTCAAAGCTGATCCGCCCGACCGCCGGGCCTTCGGGGTCGATGGTGGCGACGGCTTCCCACAGGCCCCGGCTGGCGCTGGCGGGCAGCGGGATTGACAGGGCGGCAGCCCCCCGGCCCTGATCGGTGACGGTGAAGCGGCGGTATTCCTTCCCATCCGGGCGCAGGATCTTGATCACCGCGCTGCGGCCTTCCAGCGCCGTCACATCCGGGTCACGCAGCAGGGTTGTCAACTGAACGGTTTCGCCGGGGCGGTAGATCCCGCGTTCGGTATAGAGGAAGGCATCAACCGGCCCGGCCGGAGCCCGGCCATCAACGCCCCGGTCGGACAGATCGAAGGCCGGGCGGCGCAGGTCGAGGAAGGTGAAATCCCCGTCCGGGCCATAGGCCATCACCATCACCGGATGGCTGCCGCCTTCGCCGCGCATCAGCCCGGCCGGGAACCGGGCCTTGCCGTCGGCATCGGTGGTGACGGTTGCCAGTTCATCATTGTTGCGGGCGATCAGGCTCAGGCGCACCCCGGAAGACGGCTTGGCCGAACCGAGGGAACGGACCGTCAGGGTCAGGCCGTCGGCCCCGTCGAAGGAGGTGACGCCAAGATCAGACTGCACCACCCATTGCATGGCCTTGCGGGCACCGTAAGAATAGCCCCCGTCGTCTTCGTCCTGTGCGTCGCGGGCATTGCCGGCCAGCACGATATAGGCCCCGGGTTCCGGCTTGCCGATGGCCTCGGCCAGCGGGAACAGGCTGGTGACGGCGGTGTTGCGCGGCCCTTTGACCGGCATCGTGCCTTTCCAGACCAGCCGTCCGGTCTCGTTCTGGAACTCAGAGACGCTGTAGGACCAGGCGGTCCGCTCGTCGAGCAGGTCGCTGCGCATCTGCGACAGCAGGCGGTCGCCGACCCGGATCACCTTGATCTCCAGGGTGTCGACGTTGACGGTGGTGACCGGCAGCCCGTCGGCGGTTTCCCGTGGCAGGATGAAGCCGGACCCGAGGGCGACTGAGGGGGCACGGTCCCCGAAACTGAGGGGGAGTGCGGTGGATTCGCTGAGTTTCTCGCCTTTGGCCCCGGGCAGACCGGCCTTCAGCTCCAGCGTATAGTCGGCCCCGAAGCGCAGACCGGACAGGCACAGGCGGCTGCCATCCACCCGCACCACCGGGCGCAGGCCGGACGGCAGGGACAGATAATCGGTGTAACGGGTCGCCCCGGTGGCATCCAGCGGGGCGGAGAACAGCAGGCAGGCTTCCGGGGTGTCGGTCCCGGTTTCAATCAGGGTGCGACGGTACCGCAGCTCTCCGGCGGGGACGGCTTCCGCCTCGGTGTGCAGCGCCGTTCCGGCGGGCTGGACTTCGCCGGGTCTGGCCGGGGCCGCAGGCTGGGGGGTGGTTTTCGGCGCGGCCGCTGTGACAGCCGCCACCACCGGGGGCGTTGCCGCCGGGGCAGGCAGGCGGGGGGCCCCGTAAAACCCGGCAACCCCGGCCCCGATGGTGATGGCTGTGGCAAGGCCGATAACAAGCCGCTGCATGGTCTGACCCCTCATCGCGTTGTCCGCTGCTGTCGCACCCTGCGCCTGTAAGCGGGGTGAGGCAACGGAAATTTCTGCCGGTTTTCCGGCTGGCCGTGACGCCGCCGGATCGGGCCGGAGGACCCTTTTTTCTTAGGAGACACAAAGCGTTCTGCCGTCGCAAAACCGCCATTTTCTTCGGTTGAAAATGCCCTTTAACACGCCGGATCCGGGCTGTCTGTGATGGCGGGGGGATGCAATCCCCCGGGTGTGGTATAAGATAAACCGT
The DNA here is from genome assembly GCF_014205675.1 of Novispirillum itersonii. Classification (GTDB taxonomy): domain Bacteria; phylum Pseudomonadota; class Alphaproteobacteria; order Rhodospirillales; family Rhodospirillaceae; genus Novispirillum; species Novispirillum itersonii_A. Next base: position 337,516 of record NZ_JACIIX010000001.1, on the reverse strand, counting down.
GAATGCTCTGGGTTCAGATAAAGAAGGGGATCAGACATGCGTCCGATGACCGTGATCAAGGCCGTGGGAGGACTTCTCATCGCCTTGGTGCTGGCAGCCGTCGCTATTCTGCTGACGCTGGATGTCAACCGTTACAAGGGGACGATTCAGGAGGAAGTGCAGCGGCTGACCGGCCGGAAGCTGGTTCTGGAAGGGGACCTCAGCCTGTCGGTCGGGCTGACGCCGAAGCTGATCATCAACAAGGCCCGGTTCGCGAATGCCGCCTGGGGCAGCCGCCCCGATATGGTGACGGTGGAACGGGTTGAGGCGGCGATTGAGCTGATGCCCGCCCTGCATGGCGACATCCGCCTGACCCGCGTCGTGCTGATCAAACCGGATATCCTGCTGGAAACCGACCGCAAGGGCACCGCCAACTGGGATCTGGGCGGGGAGGCTGTTGCTGTGGCCGCCCCTGCGGCGACCCCGGCAGGAGGGACCGCCCCCGCTCCGGCCCCGGCTGTGGTCCCGGCTCCGGGCAAGACGACGGTCCCCTTCGTCGGGGCGCTGGATATTGAGAAAGCGCATATCACCCTGAAGGATGCCGCCAAGGGCACCACCACCACCTTTGATTTTGATGTGCTGACCCTGTCGGCCGCCTCTCCCGCCGCGCCGCTGGCGCTGACGGTCAAGGGGGCCTACAACGCCATTCCCTATCAGGTGGCGGGCACGCTCGGGCCGCTTCAGTCGCTGCTGGGGGCGGCGTCGGCACCGTTCCCGGTCTCGCTGAAGGGGGATTTCGGCGGGGTTGCGCTGTCGGCGGACGGGGCCATCAAGGATCCGAAGGCGGTGCAGGGGGTGGAGCTGAAGGTCAGCATCAAGGCTGACAGCTACGCCGGACTGAAGGGGCTGGTGCCGTCGGACGGCGTGCCGCCGGTGACCCTGACCGGGGATCTCAGCGGTGGCGGATCGGCGTGGAAGATTGCCGGGCTGAATGCCACCGTGGCCAAAACCGCCCTGACCGGGGCGGTGGCGGTGAACACCGCCGGGGCCCGCCCGAAGATTGATGCCACCCTGAAGTCGCCGTCGGTGGATCTGCGGGAGTGGCTGGGGGCGACGGAAACAGTTCCCCCGGCTCCGTCGAAGGGCGGCAAGCCGTCGCAGCCCTCCACTCCGCCCGGCGGGCAGGCCAAAAAGGTGTTCCCGTCCGATCCGCTGCATCTCGATGCCCTGCGCACGGTGGATGCCCGGGCAGACCTTCAGGTTGCCCGCCTGACCCTGCCCAACAGCATGGTGCTGGAAGCCGTTGCGGTGCAGGGAGGGCTGGACAATGGCCGCCTGAAGCTGACCCCGGCGCAGGCGAAAGTCGGCGATGGGATCGTTGCTGTGGCGCTGGACCTGACGGCGGCCCCGGCCGGATCGGCAGGCATCTCCGCCCTGACGGCGGAGGTGAAGCTGGATAAGGTCAGCCTTGGCCGCCTGTTCGAGCAGGCCGGAAAGGGCGATCTGCTGTCGGCGGTGCCGACCAATGGCACCATCACCGCCAAGGGGCAGGGCGCTTCGGTGGCGGCGGTGCTGGCATCGCTGGATGGGGCGGTCAACCTCTCCATGGGGCAGGGGCGGATCCATAATTCGGTCATTGACTGGATCGGCGGTGATATCTTCGCCCAGCTGGGCGAAGCGCTGGACCCGTCCAGCCAGCGCCCGCCCTATACCGAACTCAGCTGTGGCGAAATCCACATGAAGTCGGCCAAGGGGCTGATGGACTGGAACAAGCAGATCGCTTTTGAGACCACCCGGATGAACGTGGTGTCCTCCGGGTCGCTGAATCTGGGCACGGAAGGGCTGGACGTCGGCGTGCAGCCCTATACCAAGAACGGAGTCGGCCTGAGTGCGGGCAAACTGGCGGAGCTGCTGCGCCTTCAGGGCACGCTGGGCCAGCCGCGGGTCGGCATTGATGCGGCGGCGGCGATCGGGGCGGTGGCCTCGGTCGGGGCGGCTGCGGCCACCGGTGGCCTGTCCACCGTGGTCGGGGCGCTGATCGGCGGGGCCACCGCCGATACCGCGCCCTGTGCCACGGCGCGGGGCGAAAAGAGCAAAGGCGGCGCATCGCAGAATTCTTCTTCCCAGAGCGGGACTCAACCGGCTAAACAGGCGCCGTCAGGGCCTGCGGGCGTTCTGAACGGGATTGGCGGTCTGTTTAAATCGAACTGAGCCGGGGTGGAGACACCACTGGAATCAGATCCAAACCCGGGCAGGACCCTCCTGCCCGGGTTTTCTGTTCTGTCTGCCCCCTTCCGCTCAGGATCCGGCGGGGCTTTAGCGTTCACGGGAGAAGAGTGATGGCATCGCAGGCTCCGCGCCGCTTCTGGAAAGAGGTCAGTGTTGTCGAAGGGGGCTCCGGCCTGTTCACCGTGGCGCTGGACGGGCGGACCCTGAAGACCCCCGGCAAGCGCGATCTGGCGGTGGCGTCCCGCCCGCTGGCGCAGGCGGTGGCGGAGGAATGGGCGGCGGTCGATAAGACGGTTGATCCGTCGCTGATGCCGATGACCCAGCTGGTCAACACCATGATTGAACGGATCGGCGAGCAGCGGGCGGGCATCATCGATGAGCTGATGCGCTACGTCGATGCCGATGCCCTGTGCTACGAGGCGGCGGAGCCCGCCGATCTGGTGGCCCGCCAACAGGCGGAGTGGGGGGCGCTGCGGGGCTGGGTGGAAACCCGGCTGGCGGTTCTGCTGACCGTCACCTCCGGCCTGATGCCGCAGGACCAGTCCCCGGCGGTGCATGTGGCCCTGCGGCAGGCACTGGAGGCGATGGACGCCCCGACGCTGACCGCCTTTCAGGCGGTGGCCGGAGCGGTGGGGTCGTGGTGTGCGGCGCTGGGCTTTGTCTTTGGTTTCGGGGATGCCGGTCTGATTTTCCGGACGGCCCTGCTGGAGGAGCTGTTTCAGGCGGAACTGTGGGGGGAGGACTGGGAGGCGCAGGACCGCCGCGATGCGCTGTTGGCCGATCTGCTGGCAATTGAACGCTTTTTGACCCTCAGCCGTCAGGGTTAAGCCTGTCTGTGCCGGGGTGTGAACGTTTTCAGCGGGCAGGATCCCCGACTTTACCCCTGAAAATAGCCCTATTCTTTTAAATCAGAGCAATTTTTGCCGCGAAGCGGTATGCCTTTCTTCTGAAAATCCTCTAAGGTGGCGTCGATATTATAAAAGTTGAATGGACGGGTTATGATCACGCGCCGCCGTTTTCTGAGTCTGACGGGAGCAGCCGGTCTGAGCGGCCTGCTGCCCGGGGCTGTCGCCGGGGTGTCCCCCGTGCGGGCGGCGGGACGGCCCCTGCGGATCGGTTTCATCAATCCCGGCCGCAGTGATGAGGATTTCTGGGTCTCTGTCGGCAGGCTGATGGGCCATGCCGCCGCCCGGCTGGACATGACCCTGACCATGACGGTGTCGGAGCGCAGCCGCCGCCAGTACCTTCAGCAGGCGTCCGATCTGCTGCGGCACAGGCCTGATTATCTGATTGCGGTGAATGAGGAAGGCGTCGGCCCGGCGGTGGCGGAACTGGCCGAAGCCTCCGGTGTGCCGCTGTTCATGCTGCTGAATGCCATGCCCTTCACCGGCGGGAACCCCCGCATCGGTCAGCCCCGCTATCTCGGGGCCCTGCTGGCCGACAATGAGCAGGCCGGGTTTGTCTTGGCCAACCATCTGATCGGGGCCGCCCGGCGGCGGAAACCGGGCCGGTTTCTGCGTCTTCTGGCGCTGGACGGGGTGCAGGCGACCCCGGCCGCAGCTGACCGGGCCCGGGGGCTGGACCGGGCGTTGTCCCTGATGCCGGATGTGATGCTGCTGGACCGTCTGGAAGGGGAGTGGCGGCAGGACGTTGCCGAGCAGCGGCTGGAAGCGGCCCTGCGCCGGAATGCCGATGTCGATGTGATCTGGTGCGCCAACGATCCGATGGCGCTGGGGGCGGCAGCGGCGGTGATCCGGCGGGGGAGGGTTCCCGGCGAGGATGTGGTCATCGGCGGTTTCAACGGCAGTGTGGCGGCGCAGGCGGCGATTGCCGCCGGGCGGATGGAAGTGTCGATGACCGGGCACCTGTTTGCCGGGGCCTTGGCGCTGGTGATGCTGCGGGACCACGCCGACGGCCTTGATTTCGCAGATGCGGGCGGGGCGGTGCAGTCGGTGGTGTTCGGTGCCCTTGACCGCCGCACCCTGCCGGACTGGCAGACCCGTCTGGATCCGGCCAACGCCGGACGTCTGGGGTTTGAACAGCTCCGTGCCGCCGGACCGGCGGGGCCGGGCCGCAAACCCTATCCGTTTGTCGTGTCCGGTTCGACGTTGTCCACCATTCCGGTGAGTTCGTAACCCGCCCTTACAGCCCTGCGGACGTGGCCTGCCACCACTGCCGGGCTTCGCGGGCCGTCCACGCCGGGCCATGGCCGGAGAACAGCAGGGTGTCCGGGGGAGCGATCTCCAGAAAACGTGTGATTGAGGCCGCCAGAGCCCGACTGTTGCCGCCGGGAAAGTCGCTGCGCCCGATGCCGCGCAGGAACAGGGTGTCGCCGGTGAAGGCAACCCCGTCGAACAGATAGCACACCCCGCCCGGCGTATGGCCGGGGGTGGCGATCGCCCGTGACCGGCCAACCGTGGTCAACTCCGGCTCACCGCTGAAGGCTTGGACGGACGGCACCGTCAGCGGGCGGCCCAGCAGCATCTGCCCCCATTGTGGGGCGGCGTCGATGATCGGCTGTTCATCGGTATGGGCGAAAACCGGGGCAGCGGTGGCGGCAGCAACGGCCTCCAGCCCGGCAATGTGGTCCGGGTGGGCATGGGTCAGCAGAATCGCCCGCACATCCCCGCCCAGATGATCCACCACCGCCAGAATATCCGCCGCTCCGTCGCCGGGGTCGAGAATGGCAATCGCGCCGCTGGGCCGGTGCCGCACGATGTAGCTGTTCTCCCGGTATGGCGGGGCGGTGACCACCGGGCAGACGTCATAGTCGCCGCAGGTCAGAACCGGGAGCGGGGCGGTGGGAGGGCTGGTGGTCATGGTGCGGGGTCCGTTGGGCTGGTCAGGTCCGGGGGCGGTGGCCGTACGGCCTGCCCGGGGGGCAGAAACGAAGACACCGCACCCTTGCCGCAGCTCCGGTCCGCCGGGGCGGTCAGGAACGGTACGGTAAGGAAGCGGGGTCTCGGATCGCGGGTCCCATCTGGGAGGACGGCCGGTTGATTTGTCAACTCTTGCCGGGTCCTCCTGCACACGCAATGACGGTACTGATCCGGCGGCATCGGGTCAACGCATGGTGGCAGGCGGGTGAAAAGATTTGTAAATTTTATCGGGAAAACCATGTAAAAAAGTAAATCTGTAAACCGTTTTTCCCCGGCATGCCGCGCCCCTTGGGGCGGGTCAAGGATGCCGTAAGGAGGCAGGCCCGGCTATGACGCAGTCTTCTTCTCCCCCGTCCCCTCCATCCGGGGCGGGGGGCGGGCATCCGCACAGCCTGTCAGCCTCGGCGGCCCTTCAGGCCACCGGCCCGCGCATCCGGGCCCGGCGCAAGGATCTGGGGATCACGCAGGCGGCGCTGGCCGGGCAGGTCGGGGTGTCTGCCAGTTATCTCAATCTGATCGAGCACAGCCGCCGCAGCATCGGCGGCACCCTGCTGCTGCGTATTGCCGCCCATCTGGAAACCACGGTCGATGCCCTGTCAGGGCGTGAGGAAGGCCGCCTTGCCGCCGACCTGACCGAGCTGGCGGCGGATCCGGTGCTGTCGGCCAGCCCGTTGCCGGTGCAGGACATTCCGCATCTGGTCGGGGCCGCCCCGGATCTGGCGCGGGCAGCGGTGACGGTGTACCGCGCCTATCTCGATGCCCGCAGCCAGACGGAAACGCTGGCCGAGCGGCTGGCGCAGGACCCCTACCTGATGGAGACCAGCCACCAGCTGCTGACCCTGATCACCTCGATCCGCTCTTTCTCGGAAATTCTGGAGGACTACGGCGATATCGACGAGGTGCAGCGGCAACGCTTCATCACCGCCATTGCTGATGAAAGCCAGAAGCTCAGCGGGCTGACCGGGCAGATGTTCGACTTTCTGGAAGGCCGGACCTCCCGCCGCCCGCGCCAGAGCCCGGAGGAGGAGGTGGACGACCTGATCCACGACCACGGCAACCATTTTCCGGCGATTGAGCGGGCGGCGGAACAGGTGCGGGCCAGCCTGCACCCGGAACATACCGCGCTGTTTGCCGCACTGGCGGAACGGCTGCGGGACCGGCATGGGATCTCCATCCGGTTCTGCCCGGAAGCCGATCTTGGCGGAGCTGACAGTCAGTATGATCCGGCGGGCCGGACCCTGCTGCTGGCGGAAAGCCTGCCGATTGCCTCGTGGCGGTTCCATGCCTCCCGCATTCTCGGGCAGGAAGAGGCGGCGGAGCAGATCGAGGCGGTTGCCGGGGATCCCCGCCTGTCCAGCGACGCCGCCCGCGACCGGGCCCGCGATGCGATGACCCGCGCCTTTGCCGCCGCGCTGCTGCTGCCCTACCGCCCGTTTCTGGCGGCGGCGCGGGAGGTGCGCTATGACATTGAACGGCTGCAAAGCCGGTTCGGGGCCAGCTTTGAGCAGGTCTGCCACCGCCTGACCTCGCTGCGGGTGACGGAGGATGACGCGATCCCGTTCCACCTGCTGCGCACCGATATCGCCGGAAATATCTCCAAACGCTTTTCCGCCTCGGGCCTGCGCCTGCCGCGTTACAGCGGCACCTGCCCGCGCTGGGTCAGCCATACGGCGTTCCTCAGCCCCGACCGGGTGGTGACGCAGCTGGCCCGCCTGCCGGACGGGTCCAGCTGGCTGTTCATCGCCCGGGCCGCCTCCCGCTCCGGCGGGGGATACCGGGCGGCGCGGACCCATCACTGTGTGATGATCGGCTGTGATGCCTCCTATGCCCGCCACATGGTCTATGGCGACGGGCTGGATGTGGCCTCGGCCCAGACCGGCGATCCGGTGGGGATTTCCTGCCGCCAGTGTCCGCGCGGCGACTGCCGCCAGCGGGCGATGCCGATGCTGCGCCCGGACGGCGGGGCGGCCTGACCGGGCCGGTGTCCGCTTTTCCCGTTCCGTTTGATCGGGAAACCTTTTAGTCTGGGAAGCGGGGAGACCCGGGGGGGTATGCCAAGAAAAACAACCGGGGAGCGCTGACTGTCCGGCATGGAGGAACAGCCGTGACCCAGTTGATCCTGGTCGCGGAAGACGAACGCAATATCGTGGAATCGCTCAGCTTTCTGATGAAACGGGCGGGCTACGAGGTGCAGGTTGCCTATGATGGCCGCACCGCGCTGCGTCTTCTGGAAAAGATCCGTCCCGATCTGCTGCTGCTGGATGTGATGATGCCCGGCTGCGACGGCTTCGAGGTGGTGCAGGCGGTGAAGGCCAATCCGGCGCTGGCGTCGATGCGGATCGTGATGCTGACCGCCAAAGGGCGGGAGGTGGACCGCCGCCGGGGTCTGGAATTCGGCGTCGATGATTACATCACCAAGCCGTTTTCAACGCGGGATGTGGTGTCCCGGGTCAAGGCGCTGCTGGAAGGCCCGGCAGAGGCCGGACAGGTTCCGGCCTGACGGAACGGCGGCGATGGCGGCGGGACCGATCTATCAGCAGCGCAGTCTGGCCCTGACCCTGTCGGGGCTGGTGCTGTTCATGCCGCCGCTGGTGCTGCTGTTCATGACCGACCGTGTGCTGTTCGGGGTGCCGGTGGTGTACCTCTGGCTGTTTGGGGTGTGGCTGGCGCTGATTCTGGCCGGGCGGGTGCTGGCCCGGCGGCTGGACCGGGTGGCGCGCGGCACGCCCAAATCCGCCCCGAAACCGGCCCGCAGGACCGGCGCCGATGCTTGATCCGGCCCTGATCGTCCTGATTTCCCTTGGCTATGTCGGCCTGCTGTTCGCCATCGCCTGGTATGGGGACCGGCGGGCGGAACGCGGCCGCAGTGTGATCCGCAATCCGGCGATCTACACCCTGTCGATCGCGGTGTACTGCACGTCGTGGACCTTTTACGGCGCGGTGGGGTCTGCCGCCCGGCAGGGGCCGGAATTCCTGACCATCTACCTCGGCCCGACGCTGGTGTTTCTCGGCTGGTGGTTCGTGCTGCGCAAGATGGTGCGGATCACCCGGGTCCACCGCATCACCAGCATCGCCGACTTCATCGCCAGCCGGTACGGCAAATCAACCCGGCTGTCGGTGCTGGTGACGGTGATCGCCGTGGTCGGCGGCATGCCGTACATTTCCCTCCAGCTGAAGGCGGTGGCGGGCAGCTTTGCGGTGCTGACCGGCTTTGATGGCCTGAGCGGGCTGGATGCGATGTCGGGGGAGTTTCCGCTGCCGGACAGTCTGCCGCGCGATACCGCCTTCTGGGTGGCGGCGGCGATGGCGGCCTTTGCGGTGCTGTTCGGCACCCGGCATATTGATGCGTCAGAACACCATGAAGGGGTGGTGGCGGCGATTGCCTTTGAATCGCTGGTCAAGCTGCTGGCCTTTCTGGCGGTCGGGATCTTCATCACCTTTTTCCTGCATGACGGCTTTGCCGATCTGGTGGAGCGGGCGCGGGAGGTGTCGCTGGGCGGGCCGTTCATCCCGCCGGTGACCGGGGATTCCGCCGCCCGCTGGATCACCACGCTGGTGCTGTCGATGTGCGCGGTGCTGTGCCTGCCCCGGCAGTTTCAGGTGACGGCGGTGGAATGCGTGGATGAACGCCACCTGTCGACGGCGTCGTGGCTGTTCCCGCTGTATCTGCTGATCCTCAGCCTGTTTGTGGTGCCGATTGCGCTGGCCGGGCTGGTCCATCTGCCGACCGGGGCCGATGCCGACGCCTTCGTGCTGACGGTGCCGCTGTCGCAGAACCGCCCGGATCTGGCCCTGCTGGCCTTTCTCGGCGGGCTCAGCTCCGCCACCGCCATGGTGATTGTGGCGGCGATCACGCTGGCAACCATGGTCTGTAACGATCTGGTGATGCCGTTCCTGCTGCGGCTGCGCTGGCTGCGGCTGACGGAGCGGGGCGACCTGACCGGCCTGCTGGTGGCGGTGCGCCGGGCCAGCATCGTCGGGTTGATTTTCATGGGATATGCCTATTACCGCGTCACCGGCACGTCGGAGGCGCTGGCCTCGATCGGGCTGGTCAGCTTTGCGGCGCTGGCCCAGCTGGCCCCGTCGATGCTGGGCGGGCTGTTCTGGAAAGGGGCGACCAAAGGCGGGGCGATCACCGGGCTGCTGCTGGGGTTCTGCGTGTGGTGCCATACCCTGCTGCTGCCGTCGTTCGTGCGGGCCGGGTGGCTGGGGGCCTCAATCCTGACCGATGGCCCGTTTGGGGTGACTTTCCTGATGCCGGAGGCCCTGTTCGGGATGACGACCCTCGACCCGCTCAGCCATTCCCTGTTCTGGAGCTGGCTGGTCAATATCGGCGGATTCGTCGCGGTCTCCTTGTTCGGCAAGCAGCAGGCTCTGGAACGGATTCAGGCAACCCTGTACGTCGATACCTTCCGCCGCGCCGACAGTGCCACTCCCCGGGTGTGGAGCCGCACCGCCACCGTCGGCGATCTGCTGACGCTGGCCCAGCGCTTTCTGGGGAAAGATGCGGCGGGCGAGGCCTTCCGGGAGTTTTCCCGTTCGCGGGGGCTGCCGCTGCGGCGGCTGGCCGAGGCCGACCCCGATCTGGTGCATCTGACGGAGCGGCTGCTGGCGCGGACGCTGGGCGGGGCCTCGGCCCGGGTGATGGTGGAGTCGGTCGCCAAGGGGGAAATGGTCTCGCTGCGCGAGGTGATGACCATTCTGGAAGAAACCAGTCAGGTCATCGAATACAGCCAGCGGCTGGAACAGAAATCGGCGGAGCTGGAGCGGCTGACCGCCGACTTGCGCGAGGCGAACCGTCAGTTGCAGGAACTGGACCGGTTGAAGGATGACTTTCTGTCGACGGTGTCGCATGAGCTGCGTACCCCGCTGACCTCGATCCGTTCCTTCTCGGAAATCCTCAGCGATAACCCGGAGCTGGACAACGCCCAGCGCCAGCAGTTTCTGGCGATCATCGTGCGGGAGACCGAGCGCCTGACCCGCCTGATTGACCAGCTGCTGGATCTGGCGCGGCTGGAAGCCGGGCATGGCGACTGGCATATGGACTCGGTCGATGCCGCCGCCGCCCTGCGGGAAGCGGTGGCGGTGACCGCCTCCCTGTTCGCCGAGAAGAAGGCGGTGCTGGATGTGGAAATCCTGCTGCCGGAGATGCCGGTTCATGCCGATGGCGACCGCCTGATTCAGGTGTTCGTCAATCTGCTGTCCAATGCCGTCAAGTTTGTGCCGCCGCAGGACGGACGGGTGCGGGTGGAAGCCCGGGAACACGGGCGGACGTGGCTGTTCACCGTTGCCGACAACGGCCCGGGCATTCCGGAAGGCCAGCGCGATAAAATCTTCGGCAAGTTCGTGCAGGCCACCGGGGGCGGGCAGGACCGTCCGGCCGGAACCGGCCTCGGGCTGGCGATCAGCCATCAGATCATCGAGCATTTCGGCGGCAGCATCTGGGCCGATGCCAGTCCCGGCGGCGGGGCGCGGTTCTGCATTCTGCTGAACCGCCTGTCGCAGGCCCTGCCGGGGCGTCCGCCGCCGCTGGCGTAAGGCTGGTAAGACCTTGATCTTACGACCCGATACGGTTCTTTCGCACTGCTACCCCGGCGGCGTCATTTGCCGTAAGGTGTTGCGATGGGTATGGCTTTGGGCGGTGCCACCAATCTGTCCATAGGGGTGTGGACCGGTGGCTGCGGGCGCTGAAAGCTGGGGACAGGCTGCTGTGGCGGCTGTCCTGCAACGGGGGGCAGAATGATCCGTGTGGTGTCTGCCGTGGCCGTCCGGCTGCGGGGGCCGCCACCCTGTCCGATGAGGTTTTCGATGTCTTTTCGCAGCTATGCCGCTGAAACCCGCCCGGATCAGAAGAGCCGTCAGGATCTGGCTGATCTGACCGCCACCAGCCGCCGGATCGAAGATCAGGTCGGGGGACTGGCGACGGCGATTCTGTCGATGAGCGGCGAATTGCAGGAGGTGGTGAAACGGGCCATCCGCAATGAGGTGATGCGCATGGCCGAGGAAGGTCATCTGGCCGCAGGCCCCGCCGCGATGGCCCCTTCTCCGGCCCCTTCTCTGGCTCCTGACGCCGGTACGGCCCCGTCGGAAGATCCGTCTCCCGCCCTGCAATCGGCGATGCTGGCACTGGCGGAGCAGGGGGATGATCCCAGCCTGCTGAAGGTCGGCAACTTTGGCCTGATCCGCGACAGCCTGAAGGAGCTGGTGGACCGGATCGAGCTGACCCGGGATCATGTTTCGGCCCTGACGCCCGCCGCCGGGGAAACCGACCAGATTCTGGTCGCCACCTCGGAACTGGGGTCGGTGGTGGAGGCCACGGAACAGGCAACGCAGGTGATTCTGGAAAGCGCGGAAGCGATACAGGCGATGATTGACCTGTCGTCCAATACCGGGGATCTGGATCCGCTGCTGTATCAACAGCTGGCCGATCAGGTGATCCAGATCATGACCGCCTGTAGTTTTCAGGACCTGACCGGCCAGCGGATTTCCGCCTCGGTCAACACCCTGCTGCATGTGGAAGCCGAGCTGAAGCGTCTGGTCGAGCTGTGGGAGATTGAGGAGGGCACCGCCCGCGCCGATATCATCCGCAACCGCCCCGATGATACCCGCGAAGACAAGCACCTGTTGCATGGCCCGCAGGTGGATGGGGCGGGCATGTCGCAGGGCGATATCGACAGCATGCTGTTCGGCTGAGGGCGGACGGGGACTTCAGATCTGCGGCAGCCCGCTGTCGCCGACCAGCCGCCCCTTGCGGTCAAACACCAGCACATCAATCTGCACCGCAGCCGGGGCGACCACGCTGCGGGCCACGGTGGCGGCGGCGGCGGCAACGGCCCCGCCCAGCGGCAGGTTATGGGCCTGTGCCAGCTCCAGGATTTCCAGCGCGGTATTGGCCTGCCGGGCGTGATCGGTCACGCTGGCCGGGGCACCGAGGTCCGCCAGCCGGTCCGCCAGCCAGCCGCGATCAACCTGACTGCGTTTGGAATGCAGGTCGAGATGGCCACAGGCCAGTTTCGACAGTTTGGCGAATCCCCCGGCGATGGTCACCCGCTCCACCGGATGCTGGCGCAGGTACTTCAGCATGCCGCCGACAAAATCCCCCATGTCGATGATGGCCTCTTCCGGCAGGCTGCGCAGGGCGCGGGCGGCCTTTTCCGAAGTGTTGCCGGTGCAGCCCGCCACATGGGTCAGGCCGGTGGCGCGGGCGACATCAATCCCGCGCTGGATGGAGTGAATCCACGCCGAGCACGAATAGGGCACCACCACCCCGGTGGTGCCCAGCACCGACAGCCCGCCGAGGATCCCCAGCCGGGGATTCCACGTCTTTTCCGCCAGCCGGTCGCCGCCGGGGATGGAAATCTCGATCACCACATCGGCCGGTCTGCCGAACCGGGCCGCCAGCTCCAGCACTTCGGCGGTCATCAGCTGGCGGGGTACCGGATTGATTGCCGGTTCGCCCACCGGCAGCGGCAGGCCCGGCTTGGTGACGGTGCCCACCCCCGCCCCGGCGCGGAAGGTGACACCGCTGCCCGCCGGACCGGGGCGGACGGTGGACAGGACGGTAGCGCCATGGGTGACATCGGGGTCGTCCCCGGCATCCTTAACGATTCCGGCCCGGGCCCAGGGCCCCTGCGCGTCGGTGCCGCTGTCCTGCACCGCCAGTGGAAACACCGGCTGCTGGCCCTTTGGCAACAGGATCTGCACCGGGTCGGGGAAGGAGCCCCCGAACAGGGCGCTGACGGCGGCCCGGGTGGCGGCGGTGGCACAGGCCCCGGTGGTCCAGCCGGAGCGCAGCGGGGCACCGGTCTCGGGGTGAATCCCGGTTTCGGAGGGGGCAGAGGTCTCAGTCATCGGGCAGGCCGTCTGGCAGGGGGAACAGTGGCGGGTTTTTACCGCAGTTTGTCACATCCGGCATCCTGACAGGTCGGGCCGGACCTGTCACTGTCGGTGGGCAAGACACTGGTGTGATGTGAGGATGCCATGAAGCTGACCGTTGATTCCGGTTACCTGTCCCCGTGGGCGCTGTCGGCCTTTGCCGCCCTGACCGTCAAGGGGGTGCCGTTCACGCTGGAAACCATTGACCTGTCGGTGCCGCGCCGCCCGGAGTATGCGGCCAAATCGCTGACCGGTCTGATTCCGCTGCTGGAAGACGGTGACTTTACCCTGATCGAATCGACGGCGATCACCGGATATATCGATGAGACCGTTCCCGGTCCGGCCCTGTATCCGCAGGATGCCCGGCAGCGGGCCCGGGCCCGGCAGGTCCAGTCGTGGATCCGCAGCAGCCTGCAACCGCTGCGGAAGGAACGCCCGACCGAGGCGGTGTTCCTTGGCCAGAGGTTCGCGCCGCTGTCAGCGGAGGCAGAGGCCTGCGCCCGTCAGTTCCTTGGCATTGCCGGGCGGCTGCTCGGCCACGGCGGGGATCATCTGTGCGGGGACTGGTCTCTGGCGGATATTGATCTGGCCCTGATGATCAACCGCCTGCATCTGCATGGCGACCATCTGGACGGAACCCCTCTGCCGGAGCGCCTGACCGCCTATGCCGACCGTCAGTGGCAGCATCCGGCGGTGCAGGCGTGGCTGGCCCTGCGCGGCTGAGGACTCAGCCGGTCAGGGTTTCCAGATGGGCGAACAGGGCTTCCGGTCCGCCGTACAGGGCGGCCCCGGACACGGCATGGCGCTGTTCGCCCCGATGGACCAGCAGCTGCGGGACCCCGCTGCCCGGCATCAGCCGCAGCAGCTGCCGGGCGGTGGTGATCCGGCGGTCGGTGTCATAAATCAGGCTGGCGTCGTCTTCCAGCTGTTCCGCCAGCGCGGTGGCGTTCACCGTTATCCCGGCTGCCGCCGCAACCGTGGTGGCGATGTCTGCCAGCACCGCCGGGCGGGCGGTGTCGGCCCCGTCCTGATAGCGGCGGATCTGGATGGCGTGCAGGAACGCCGGTTCCAGTGCGCGGTTGAGTTTTCCCAGAAAGATCAGGGTCTTGGTCGCCGGTCCGGAATCAAAACGGATCTCCGGGGCCGCCAGCAGACGGGTGCGGTAGGCTTCGGAAAACGGCTGACCGGTCAGGGTCTGGATCCGCTGATCGTTGGTCCATGCGTATTCGGCAAAGGCGGGAGACAGCGGCCGGGCCCCTTCCCCCATGAACAGGCCGACCGGCATCAGGGTCAGGCGGGGACCGGCACTGGCCGCCAGCGCCCGCAGGGCCGGGGCGGCGGCATAGCACCAGCCGCACAGGGGATCAAAAAAGTAATCGAACGTGGTCTCGGTCATGGTCTGGGATCAATGTTCAGTGGGGTGAAGCGGGGGGAATGAAAACCCTATTGCAAACTGATCCGGCGCAGTAGCCTGTAGTATGCGACAGATTGTTGCATGGAATGGACGGACCAATGGACCGGATCACAGCGGCGCGGGTGTTTGTCGAGGCGGTGGAGCGGGGCAGCCTGTCGGCGGCGGCGGAGCGGCTGGGCCTGTCGCGGGCGATGGCCTCCCGCTATCTGACCCGTCTGGAAGACTGGGCTGGCGTGCGGCTGCTGCACCGCACCACCCGCCGCCTCAGCCTGACCGGGGCCGGGGACAGGATTTTGCCGCTGTGCCGCGAGATGCTGGCACTGGAGGGGGCGGTCACCGCGCTGGCGGCCCCGGCGGAGCAGCCGGAAGGACTGGTGCGGATCGCCGCCCCGCCGATGTTTGCCCAGACCCGTCTGGTGGCGGTGGTGCTGGAGTTTCTGCGGCGCTATCCGGCGGTGCGGGTGGATCTTCAGGTTTCTGATCAGGTGGCGGATCTGGTCGAGGAGCGGATTGATGTCGCGGTCCGGATCAGCAACCGGGTTGATCCGGCGCTGATTGCCCGGCCGCTGGGGTGGTGCCGGTCGGTGCTGTGTGCGGCCCCGGCCTATCTCCGGCGTTGCGGTATTCCGCAGAGTCCGCAGGATCTGCCCCGATACAGTTGCCTGTCCTACAGCGGCTTCGGCGGGAATCGCTGGACGCTGGACGGGCCACGGGGGTTCTGTACCGTTGATGTGTCGGGCGGCTTCAGTGCCAATGATTCGCTGACCGTGTTGCAGGCGGCGCTGGGCGGGGCAGGGATCGCCATGCTGCCGGTGTTTGCCGCCGCCGGTCCGGTGGCCCGGGGGGAGCTGACGGTGGTGCTGCCGGACTGGCAGCCGGAGGTTCTGGCAATACAGGCCCTGTACAGCAGCCGCCGCCATATGCCGGCGGCCCAGCGGGCGCTGATTGATTATCTGGTCACGGCCCTTGCCGATCTGACCGGGCCGCCTCAGGGGTGATCCTGGCGGTCTCCAGCGCGATCCGGCGGAAAGTGGCGGCGGTGACGGCGGGGTTGTGGGCCGGAATCACCACCGCCAGCCCGATCGTCGGTTCCGGGGCGGTCAGGCGGCGGTAGCGGACTCCGGCCACCCGCAGCTGTTCCACCGAGGCCGGGACCAGTGAAAACCCCAGTTCGGCGGCGACCAGCGACAGGATCGAGGCAATCTGCGGTGCCGGTTGGCCGAGGGTGGCGGTAAACCCGGCCCCGGTGCAGGCATCCAGCGCGGCCTTCCGCAGGCTTTCCCCCACGGTCGGCGGGGTCAGGATAATCGGGTGGTCCCGCAGGACCGGCAGGGACAGCGGGGTTTCCGCCGGGCACAGCACCTCGGCGGTGGTATCGGGCAGGGCGGCGATCAGCGGTTCGGCATACAGCAGATCCAGCTTCAGATCCGGTGCATCGCCGCCATTGGCGCGGATGATGGCAATGTCGAGATCGCCGGACCGGATCTGGTCCAACAACACCATCGAATTCTGTTCCTGCACCCGCAGGTCAACCCCGGGGTAGGACCGCCGGAAGGCACGGATGGTGCCGGTGGTGATCGGGTTGAGGGCGGCGGTGCCGGTAAAGCCAAGGCGGAGCTGCCCGGTTTCCCCACGGGCGGCGCGGCGGGCGGCCTCGGCGGCCTCGCTGACCCGGTCGGGCAGGGTGCGGACCAGATCATGGAAGGCTTTTCCGGCATCAGTCAGCTCCGCCCCGTGCGGCAGGCGGTAGAACAGCCGGGCGCCGATCTCCTCTTCCAGATCACGGATCTGGGTGCTGAGGGGCGGCTGACCGATGCCGATGCGCTCGGCAGCGCGGGTGAAATTGCGCTCTTCCGCCACCGCCAGAAAATACCGGATGTGCCGCAGATCCATTGCCATATCCAAAACAGATGAAGATTGCCGGTGCGATATATTAGACCCGTTCGCAGGCGCGGTATACACCGGAAGGACCTCCCCCACTCATCAGAGTGCTTCCAAAATGGCAACGATGACGGCAACCGCTCCCCAAGTTCCCCTGACCCGGTCCTCCTCCTTCGGCCGGACGCTGGTGGCGATGTTCTGCGCCGGGTTCTCCACCTTTGCCACCCTGTACTGTGTGCAGCCGGTGCTGCCGGACATCGCGGCGGAATTCCGGATCAGCGCCGCTCAGAGTTCGCTGGCCCTGTCGCTGTCGACCAGTTTTCTGGCGCTGGCGATCATGGCGTCCAGCGTGGTGTCGCAGGCGCTGGGGCGGCGGGGGCTGATGTTTACCTCGATGCTGCTGGCCTCGGTGCTGAACACGGCGCTGGCCCTTGTCACCGACTGGCCGCTGCTGCTGGTGATCCGGGCGCTGGAAGGGTTTGTGCTGGGCGGGGTCCCGGCGGTGGCGATGGCCTATCTGGGCGAGGAGATTGATCCCGCCCGGCTGGGTAAGGCGATGGGTGTGTATGTTGGTGGCACCGCGCTGGGCGCGATGATCGGCCGGGTCGGGCTGGCCCAGCTGACCACGGTGATGAGCTGGCATCAGGCGCTGGGCGTGATCGGGGTGTTCTGCATTCTGTCGTCGCTGGCGTTCTGGGTGCTGCTGCCGCCGTCGCGCAATTTTACCCCGACCAAGGGGGCCGGTCTGGCGGTGCACCTTGGCCTGTGGGGCGGCCGGCTGAAGGATCCGTCGCTGCGGGGCCTGTATTTTCTGGGGTTCGTGCTGACCAGCGTGTTCGTGTCGGTGTTCAACTACAGCACCTTCCGCCTCAGCGGTGCGCCGTTCGGGCTGGGTCCTCGGGAAATCGGGCTGGTGTTTCTGGCCTATGTGTTCGGGGTGTTCTCGTCGTCGCTGTCGGGGCAGGTCACCGCGCGGCTGGGGGTGATGCCGACCCTGCTGATCAGCTTCGGGCTGATGGGGGGCGGGGCGCTGCTGACCCTGCCATCCTCGCTGCCGCTGACGGTGACCGGGATTGTGCTGATCACCGCCGGATTTTTCATCGGCCATTCGGTGGTCAGCAGCTGTGTCGGGCGGCTGTCGCCGACCCACAAGGGGCACGCGGCCTCGCTGTATCTGCTGTTTTATTACATGGGGGCCGGGATTTCCGGCACCGGCGCCGGGTGGCTGTGGCAGCACGGCGGCTGGGAGGCGGTGGCCCTGACCACCCTGCTGTTCTCCCTTGCCGGGGCCGGGACGGCGGTGTGGATGCGGCGGCGGTTTTAAGAAGCAGGTCCTGAGACGGAAATGGGGGAGGTCATGGCCTCCCCCATTTTTCTGTTGTGCCGGGCCGGGTGTATCCCGCCGCAGGATCAGGCGGGAACCGCCTGTTCCTTCCGCGCATCGGCGATCGGCAGATGCAGCACGGCGGCAACCACCCCAAGGCCGATGGAACCCCACCACACCAGATCGTAGGACCCGGTGGCGTCAAACAGCAGTCCCCCGGCCCACACCCCGGTGAAGGACCCGATCTGGTGGCTGAAGAAGACGATGCCAAACAGGGTACCCATGTAGCGGGTGCCGTAGAGGGTGGCGATGATCTGGCTGGTCAGCGGCACCGTGCCCAGCCACAGCAGCCCCATCGAGGCGGCAAACAGGATCACGCTGACCTCGGTGGTCGGCAGGGTGATGAACAGCGCGACGACGATGCCACGCAGCAGATAGATCAGGCTCAGCACCTTGCGCGGGCGCTGGCTCTGGCCCAGAACCCCGCAGCCCCAGCTGCCGATGATGTTGAAGCCGCCGATGATCATCAGCGCGGTGGCCCCCAGCGCCGGAGGCATGTGGCACAGGGCCAGATAGTTGGGCAGGTGAACGCCGACAAAGGCCACCTGAAATCCGCAGACAAAAAAGCCAAGGGTCAGCAGCTGGAAGCTGCGGTCATTCCACGCCCCGCGGATGGCTGCCCCCATCGACTGGGTCGGTCCGGCCTGCGGATGGTTCAGGCTTGGCTCGGTCAGTGCCAGTGCCAGCGGCACCATCAGCAGGGCAACAACGGCAAGGATCAGCATCGCCTGCACCACCCCGACCGAGGCGATCAGGCCGGAGGCCACCGGAATCACCGCCATCTGGCCGAAGGAGCCGCCCGCACTGGCAATCCCCAGTGCCATTGACCGCTTTTCCGGCGGGGCGGCGCGGCCGATGACACCGAGAACGGTGCCGAAGGTGGTGCCGGACAGGGCCAGACCGATCAGGATCCCGGTTCCGGCAAAGGCACCCCCGGCTGTGTTGGCCCACGCGGTCAGGGCCAGACCGGCGGCATAGGTGACACCGCCGGCAATCGCCACGCGGTGCGCACCCCAGCGTTCCGCCAGTGCCGAGGCGAACGGCTGCGCCGCCCCCCACAGCAGGTTCTGGACGGCCAGCGCGAAGGAGAAGGTGGCCACCGGCCAGGCATTCTGGGCCGACAGCGGGCCGATGATCAGCCCGAAGCTCTGGCGGACACCCATGGCCAGACTGACAACAAGGGCACCGCAGAGCAGGATCACCAGAAACGGGCGGCCTGAAGGGGGCGCAGTACCCGAGGGAGTCGCAGCAGGGGAGGACATGACGGAACACTCCGGACGGCATCCGGCCGGGCCGGATGGAAACAGGGGGATTGTCAGCCACTATGCCTGTTGTCTGCCATCATTTCGACAAAACTATCCGAAGGCTTTGTATTATGAAAACTTGCCCAAAACAGGGGCTGCCGGAGGAACCGACCCGGCGGCATCTGTGCCGGAGACCTCTGCCGCCGGAACAATCAGCCGCTCCGGCGGGAACCACACCGTCACCGTGGTTCCGGTTCCGGGCGTGCTGTGAACGGACAGGATCCCGTCATGCAGGGCCACCAGTGCCTTGGTCAGGGGCAGGCCAAGGCCGGTGCCTTCCTGCCGCCGGGCCAGACCGCTGTCCACCTGCCGGAACGGCGTCAGGGCAATGGTGATTTCCGCCTCCGTCATGCCGATTCCGGTGTCGGTGACGGAAATTGACAGCCCGTCTTCCCTCTGCCAGTCCACGCAGGCGGTGACCGCCCCCCCCGGCAGGGTAAATTTGATGGCGTTGGACAGCAGGTTCAGCAGCACCTGTTTCAGGCGGCGCTGGTCGGCGTACAGGCGGGGCAGGGCGGATCCGCAGGACAGCGACAGGCTGACCGATCCGGTCATCGCCCGTTCCCGCACCAGCCGCAGGGACGCCTGTAAAAGATCTTCCAGATCGACGGGTTCTTCGGCCAGAACCAGCTGTCCGGCCTCAATCTTTGAAACGTCGAGGATATCGTTGATGATGTCGAGCAGATGGCGGCCCGACTCGTGGATGCTGCCAGCGTAATCCTTGTATTTGGGGCTGCCGACCGGCCCGAACATCTCGCTGGCCATCACCTCGGAGAAACCGATGATGGCATTCAGCGGGGTCCGCAGTTCATGGCTCATATTGGCCAGAAATTCGGATTTGGTGCGGTTGGCGGCGTCGGCGTGGTCGCGGGCGGTGCGCAGTTCGGTCTCCACCTGCCAGTGGGCCAGTTCCGCCCCGGTCCACAGGGCCATCAGCTTGATGATCTCGGCATCGGTGGCGGAGAACGGCCGGGGGCGGGCGGCGTCGGCACAGAACCCCAGCACCCCGTAGACGGTGTTGCGGACCATGACCCGCATGCCGATGTAGCTGCGGACCGGCACCGGCAGATTCTCCGATTCTGCCCCACAGGCGGCGGCGACCTGCGCCTGCCAGAACGGATCCAGCGTGTCCGGAACGGCGATCGGCTCCAGGGTTTCCACCGCATACTGGCACAGGGTCTCGGCCAGCGGCATGGACATCCCCCGGGCGAGGGATCCTGCCGGGGCCATCACTTCCTCAAACACCGCCTGATCGCCTTCCACCCGCATCAGGAAAGCGGTGGTCATGCCAAAGCGCTGATTGCCGAAGCGCAGCAGGGCCGCCAGCTTCTCATCCAGCCCCCGGTTGGGGGCGCTGGTGATGCGGTGCAGGGTCCGCAGGTCGGCTTCCGAAGCTGACAGGGCCATTTCAGCGGCTTTGCGTTCGGTGAAGTCGGCGTAAACGCTGACGGTCAGCCCATCGTGGGTGCGGCGTCCGGTCTCCAGAATATACCGCTCCTGCGGGAAGGCCAGTTCGCGCACCACATAGCCTTCGCTGGTGTGCTGCGACAGCCAGCGGCTTTCCAGCGCGCTGCGTTCGGACAGCGTAAATTCATCGGTTTCCGGCAGCAGGGCGGCACTGAGGAGCCGCAGGAAGTCGGTGTAGGGCAGGCCGGGATGGCAGTGGTCGGCCAGAAACGGCAGCAGATCCAGCAGGGCCCGGTTGTGCAGCACCAGCCGGTCATCCTCTCCCCACAGCAGGAACCCTTCAGAAATGCTGTCGATGGCGGTGAGGAGCCGGTTCTCGGCGGCGGAGGCCCGCAGCTTGCTTTCTTCCTGCTCGGTGATTTCGATGGCGATGCCGCGGTAGCCGAGGAAGGTGCCGGTGTCGCTGTAAAACGGTCTGCCACTGGTGCGGATCCAGCGGCGGCGGTTGTTGCGGTCAAACAGGAAGAAGGTCAGGTCCCGGAACGGGCGCTGGCTTTCCAGCACCGTCAGGTGGCTGGCGATCAGCTCCGGCGGGTTTCCGGCGGCGGCCATGATCTCCACCCGGGTTTTCCCAAGGGCAACATGGGGGTTCAGGGCTTCCACCGTCGTCTCGCGCAGCGAGAACCACGACAGCCGGTGATGTTCATCGGATTCCCAGAACCAGTCCGAGGTGGCAGTGGCGAGATCGCGGAACCGCTGTTCGCTGTCGCGCAGCTGATCGGTACGGGTGGCGACCTCCAGTTCCATCCGGTCGCGGGCGACCCGCAGATCGGCCTCCATCTGCCGCAGGGCGGTGATGTCGGTCAGCAGCAGGTGGTGGCGGGCTCCGGAGGGCACCCCGTCCGCCACCGGCGCGGGGGTCAGCTCCAGCCGCAGGAACCGCAGGCCGGTGGTCCGCTCATCGGTCAGCTCCACCGAGGCGGCCTTGCCCCCCTGCGCCAGAGCCAGACAGCGGCTGATCACCGCCGCATTGCCGGGAAAGTGGTCATGCAGCAGCACCGGCCACGGCGACAGGGGAGAGTCCGTTTCCCGGGCCGTGCCGGGGAACAGGAAGCGGCGGTAGGCGGCATTGGCCCACAGGCAGGCCCCGCCGCCGTCGATCACCGCCTGCATCGCCTGCTGGCTGTCCAGAATCTCCCATGGCGACAGGGGGGGCGTCAGCCCCGGCAGTGCGGTTGCGGCGGGGGCCTGTATCGGCACAGGGGCCCCCCGGGGGCCGTGCGGATCGGGCAGGCCGCAGGCCATCGGCTGTCCGGCGGTGCCCCGGGCGCGGGCGCAGAACCGCAGAAAGGCGGCGGTCAGCAGGGCGAGGAGGGCCCCGGCCAGAAACAGGCTGGCCCGGGTGGCCGGGCCGAATCCGTCCAGAACAGGCC
Organism: Novispirillum itersonii; assembly: GCF_014205675.1. GTDB lineage: Bacteria > Pseudomonadota > Alphaproteobacteria > Rhodospirillales > Rhodospirillaceae > Novispirillum > Novispirillum itersonii_A. The sequence continues at coordinate 315,731 of NZ_JACIIX010000001.1, read as the reverse complement.
GGAGGGCCGGGGCCTCGGCCGTCAGCGACAGCACCGCCACCGTCCTGCCGCCGCTGGTCAGCGGAACCATGATCAGCACCGACGGGGATTGACCGGCTGACGGGCCGAACAGCAGCGGCGTCCTGTCGGGCAGGTCGGCGACGATGGCCCCGGACAGGGCGCGTTCCAGCAGATCAATGCGGGCTTCCCGCTGTCCGTCACGTGGCCTGTCATTTTGGCTGTCTTTGTTTCCTGCCGTGGAGGCGCCGACCGTGCCGTCCGGCAGCACCAGCGCCGCCGCTGTCAGGTCAATCAGGACCGGCGGATGCGTCAGGTGAAACAGTGTCTCCGTCAGCAGGGCCGGGGGGAGGCTGCTGGGGGAGCCGTCACTGGCCCGGGGCACCGTTTTCAGGGCTTCGGCAACCAGCCTGTCGCCGACCGTGGCCAGCCGGGGCACCGCGTTATGGGCGATCGCCTCGCCATACCGGGCGGCGGAGGCCCGCACCTGCTGCGACCACTGCCACTGCGCCACAGCCGCCAGAACGGTCAGTCCGATGGCGGCCAGCAGAAGCAGGACGGGCAACAGGCGCCGGGGGCGGAATGGGGTCATCGGGCGCCCTCTTCATCGGTTGTCCGGCAGGTGCCTGACAGGTGCCGTAACACCAGCAGGCAGGTGACCAGCAGCAGGGCCCCGGTCTGGTGAGCAACCCCCAGTGGCACCGGGACCGCCGCCAGCAGGGTGGCGATGCCCAGGGCCATCTGGGCCACGGCAGCGAGGGCGGTGACCTGTGCGGCCCGGCGGACTGCCGGGGCCGGATGATGCCGCCACAGCAGCAGCCAGCTGAGGCACAGGCCGAGAACCGTCAGGACCGCCAGACAGCGGTGCACGAACTGGACGGTGGCCGGGTTTTCCACCAGCAGCAGGGCACCGGGGCCGGGGGGCCAGAGGGATGCCTGCGCCAGATCCGGCGGCAGAAGCTGCCCGTCCATCAGGGGGAAGGTGTTGTAAAACAGTCCGGCATCCAGTCCGGCGGTGAACGCCCCCCACAGCAGGGTCAGGGTGACGGGGACCAGCAGGGCGTTGGCAACCGGATCGCCCGGCCGTGGCGGCATCAGCGTGGCCCGGCCATCGGGGCCTGCCGTCAGCCGCAGGGCGGTGGTCAGGAGCAGGCCGTACAGCAGCACCGCCATCAGGAAATGGGCTCCCAGCCGGAAATGGCTGACCTCCGGCCGGTCGTTCAGGCCGCTGGCGACCATCAGCCAGCCGAGTCCGCCCTGTGCGCCCCCCAGCACAAACAGCAGGCCCATCCGCCGCAGCAGCGGCGGGGCCAGCCGCCGCCGCAGGGAGAAGACGGCCAGCGGTACCAACACACAGGCCCCGATCATCCGCCCCCACAGCCGGTGGACGTATTCCAGCCAGAAGATCCCCTTGTACTCCGACAGGGTCATGCCGGTGGTCCGGTGGCGGTATTCCGGGCTTTGCTGATATTTGCTGAAGTCAGACTGCCAGTCGGCATCGGTCAGCGGCGGCAGGACGGTCAGGGGTTTCCATTCCACCATCGACAGCCCGGAGTTGGTCAGCCGGGTGGCCCCGCCCAGGGCAACCATCACCAGCAGGGCAGCACACAATCCATACAGCCACAGCCTGACCCCCGGCGGAGCCGGGCGGTGGAGGCTGGGGGGCAAGGGGATGACGGCAGACGGCATGACGGCATCACTCTCCGGCATACGGGCAGGATTGTCCGATCAGGATGCCATGCTTCCGGGGGAGGCGCGAACAGGAAGTTACCGGTAAGATGCAGAAGACAGCGGTTTTTTTGCCCTGAACACCGGGTTCAGACCAATGAACCGGAACCGTAATGATACCTCCGGGCAGGGGATCCGTCGGGTGGCCCGGCGGGAGGCCCAGCGGGAGGGAGGTGTCCCGCCGGGCCGCCTGACAGGCTGTCAGGGCGCCGTTGATTGCCTGCCCGGAACGGTCAGGCCGACAGCCGGGCGGTGGAGGCCTCGGCGAGGGCGGTATAGGCGGCAAGAATGCTGTCCACCGCCTTGTCCGGATCGTCGATCCGGTCGGTGTTGAGGACCATGTCGAAGGTCGTGGCGTCACTGTTCCGGGCGTGGAACAGCTCCCACACGAAGCGCCCACGATTGTGGTTGATGGTCTCGATCTGCTGGCGGGCATCGTCGAGGCTGACGCCGTAGCGGGCGGCAACCCGGCGGGCGCAGACATCCGGCGATGCGGTCACCCGCAGCCGCAGGGCGCAGGAGGTCGACAGAATGACGTTCGATCCCCGGCCGAGAATGATCCCGCCCACCCGGGCCAGACTGAGCACGACGTCAATCAGGCACCGCCGGTAGGCGTCTTCCGACAGGTCCTTGCCGGTAAACAGGCGCATCAGCCACATGTCCCGCGCCCGGGCGTTGGACTCATCCAGCTGCTTCAGGGTTGCCGGGTCGGTTTCCAGCCGCTTGGCGATATGGTCAAGGATTTCACGGTCATACACCGGGATATCCAGCCGTTTCGACAGGGCAACCGCAATCTGGCGGCCAAGGGCACCGTGATCGCGGGAGATGGCGATCACCGGCTTCGGGGGGCGGATCAGTCCGCCGTCTCCGGGCAGGCCGGAGGCCATCATCAGGGCCTGCATGGCAGAATGAAGGGTGGTCATGGGTGCCTCCCGCAGTTCTGGCTCTCAACAGCGGCGATGTCTGTCTGACGGGGCGCAAAGCCGGATGAAACCGGCTGTCGGGGCGTCTGACCGGTGGGGGCTGGCGGGAGGTCTGTCCCGGGGCCCACCCCGGAGTCCGCTCCGTGGTCCGGAGCCTGTTACCTGCCTACAGTATACCACAGACGGCGTCCGTCCGGTACGTCCGTCACGGCAGAAGACCTAAATCTTTTGTCGGTATCCGCAACGGAAAACCCCGCCGGAGGGGCGGGGCTTTCTGCGGAAACCGGACAGAGGAGCCAGACCGGCTTATCAGCCGAACAGTTTGTCGATTTCGTCCTGCGAAATCCCATGATTTTCGAGCTGGGGACCGTTGAGCAGGCGGCGTTCGTCGTCCTGCGTATACTCTTCCGGCAGTTCGGCGATCAGTTCCTGGAACGTCTCCTGACCCCAGATGCTGATCATGCGGTCCACCCGGTCCTCAACAAACTTCAGGGTGTTGACCACTTTGGTGATGCGCTGGCCGGTGATGTCCTGGAAGTTACTGTGTTCGTAGATCGACATGATGTGATCGCTCAGCTCTTCAGCCTGCTGCTTGACGTAGCTGTCCGGGCTGGCCCGGAGGGTGTGGGCGATATTGTCGATCTTTTCCGCGGCTTCCAGAATGCCGTGGGTGGCGTTTTCGGTGGCACCGACCACCGCATCCAGCTCCCCGGCCACCACTTCAAGGCGGTCGGTATCAGCATCCCGGGCGCGCAGATGGGCGATTTCGCGCTTGGTTTCCTGAATCGAGTTGGCCAGAGCCCGCAGCTCCATTTTCAGGACCCGCACCTCGGCCCGCTGGCGTTCATATTCCGCCAGCAGCGGGTCTTTCTCGGCTTCTTCGGATTCCTCGGTTTCCTCCGGCGGCAGCACATGGTTGCGCAGCAGGTGCGACAGGACCCGCACCTCATCCCGCAGGGATTCGACCTCGGACAGAACCCGCGGGTCCCCGCGCAGGGGTTGCCCGTCTCCGCCGCCGCCGTCCAGCCCCAGTTTATGAAGTCTCTGGAGTTCGGCGGTGTAGGTCTTGCGCGACTGTGGCGTGGTGGTCATGCCCGAAACCTCTTCCTGTCCCCTCTGGCCCCGGTGGGGCAATCCGTCCGGTTCCTGCCGGGAGATCCGATCTGTAATCAGGCGTTCTTCCTGTGTAAGACCCGGATATTTTTCCCTAAAACCGTATGTATGGCAGCATAAATTTTCATCGCGTACGGGGTGCCCCGTCGGCGGATACCTTTCCCCGGAACAGGGACTATATCAAGACGGGTCCGGGCGGCAAGGCGCAGTTGATGGCAACGTCCGGTTTCTGCCGTGCGGACGGGCTGCTTTTTGCTTCAACCCCTGTGGAAAGTATGGTGATCTGTGCGGGCTGACGGGTTGGGCCGCACCTGCCGGACCGTCAGCTCTTTCCTGCGACCGCAGCCCGGACGGAGCCATGACGTCGGATCCAACGCCTGAGACGCCTGCCGCCGCATCGGTTTCGCCGGGGCTGATCCTGACCCTGCTGGAGTCGGCGGGCGGGGCCACCGGGGCCGCCGCTGCCTTTGACCCGGCGGGGCATCTGCTGGAGGTGTCCTCCCGTCTGTCCACGCTGTGGGCCCAGAGTGGGTTGCCGTCGGTGCCGGCAGGCGCGCCGCTCTCTGACTGGCTGGCCGCCCTGCCGCTGACCGTGCGCCAGACGCTGGAGACGATCGGTGCCGCCGATTCCGTCGGGATCACGCTGCGGCGGCAGACGGCCGCCGACGGATCCTGCCTGCTGACCGTCCAGCCCCTGTCCGGCGCGGTCGATATCGCCCAGACCCTGCACGAAGCCCGGCGTCACGCCCGCACGCAGGAAGACCGCCTGCTACAGGCGATTGAGGTGATGAACGACGGTTTCGCCCTGTTTGATGATCAGGACCGTCTGGTGGTGTGCAACCGCCCGTACCGCCGCCTGCTGAAACGGATTGAGGCATGGATCCGGCCCGGGGTGTCCTTCCGCGAGATCATGCAGGCGGTCATTGATGCCGGCCTGATTGATCTGACGGGAAAATCGGCGGAAACCTGGATTCAGGCCCGGCTGATTTCACACCGCAATCCGCGCGGTGTTCTGGAGGTCCGCCTGAATGACGGGCGGATTCTGGCGATCTGGGAAGCCCGGACCCCCAACGGTGAGACGGTGATGATTCTGTCCGATATCACCCTGCGGCGGCGGGCCGAGCGGGCGGTGGCACAGAGTGAGGTCCGTTACCGCCAGCTGGCGGAGGTGTCGCCGAACCTGATCGCGGTCACGGTCGGGGGGTTCCTGCGCTATATCAATCCGGCTGGGCTGGCCCTTCTCGGGCGGACCGAGGGCAGCGTCCTCGGTTACCGTCTGGCCGATTTTGTCAGTCCCGACCACGAGGCGGAGGTCAACCGCCTGACCGAGGACGGTGCGCCGGAAGCCCGGCCTGACTGGGATGTGACCGGGGCCGGTCCGGTTCAGGGCAGCAGCTGGACCATGGTGCCGGTGCTCCGCCCGGGGGGGGAACTGGCCTATATGGAACTCGCCGGAGTGCCGTTCCATGACGGGACCCGGCAGGGGGTGATGCTGGTCGGGCGCGACCTGACGGCGGAGCGGCAGGCGCGGGAAGCCGCCCTGCAACGCCAGCAGCGCCTTGAGACCATTATGGAAGCGGTGGTGGACGGCATTGTCACCACCGATGACGCCGGACGGATTGAACACCTGAACCGGGCGGCGGAGCAGATGTTCGGCTATGCCTCGGCGGAAGTGGCCGGACGGTCGTTGTCTGATCTGGTTGACGGCATCCCGATCGGCAGCGGCGACTGGATGGTGGGGGCGATTGAGGAAACCATGGGGCGGCGGGCGACCGGCACCACCTTCCCGGTGGAGCTGTCAGTGTCCGGCGTTCAGCTCGGGGGGCAGATCGTCTATACCGTGGTGGTGCGGGATATCAGCGAGCGCCAGCGGGCGGAGCGGGCCCTGCGCTCCAGCGAGGCCCGCTATGCGCTGGCGGTCAGCGGCACCAACGAGGCGATCTGGGACTGGGATATCCTCAGCGACCGGGTGTATTTCAGTCCGCATGCCCGCGATCTGCTGGGGGTGGATATTGCGGCGGTGCCCCGGGCCCGGGACTGGCCGCTGGTGATCCATCCGGAGGACCGCCCGCATTTCCGCGACCAGATGATCCGCCATCTGCGCGGCGAGGAGCCTTATTTCTCCTGCGAATACCGGCTGATCGGCAATCTGGATGGCCGGGAACGCTGGGTGCGGCACCGGGGGATGGCCCTGCGCGATACCGTCAACCGGGCGTGGCGGATGGCGGGGTCGGTCGGGGATATCAGCGCCTATCACGCGGCCCTACAGGATCTGCGGGTGGCCAAGGAGCAGGCGGAGCTGGCCAGCCGGGCCAAGACTGAGTTTCTGGCCAATATCGGCCATGAACTGCGGACGCCGCTGAATGCAATCATCGGTTTTTCCGATGCTATCCGCTCCGGCGTGTTTGGTCCGGTCCAGCCGCCCCAGTATGGCGAGTACGCCCGCGATATCATGGACAGTGGGCGTCACCTGCTGGATATCATCAACGATATTCTTGATGTGTCCCGCATTGATGTCGGGATGATGGTTTTGCAGCCGGAGGCGGTCGATCTGGCGCAGATCGCTGACAGCGCTCTGCGCCTGATTTCGGTGCGGGCGGTGGCAGCAGGGGTGACCCTGCACAGCGAGATTCCGTCCGGTCTGCCGTCGTATTGGGGGGAAGGACGCCGCCTGAAGCAGGTTCTGGTCAACCTGCTGGGCAATGCCGTTAAATTCACCCCGGAGGGGGGATCCGTGACCCTGCGCCTGTGGCAGGAGGAACCGGACGGCACCCTGTGTCTGTCGGTCCGGGATACCGGCATCGGCATGCGGCCGGAAGACATTCCGGTGGCGCTGACGCCGTTCCGGCAGGTCGACAACCGGCTTGCCCGCCGCTATGAGGGGACCGGTCTGGGGCTGCCGCTGTCCAAGGCCTTTGTCGAACTGCATGGGGGAACCCTGACCCTGCACAGTGCCCCTGATCAGGGGACCGATGCGCTGGTCCGGCTGCCCCGGCGTCAGCCGGACCCGTAAATCCCGGATCCCGCCGGACGGCAGGAATATGCTGTACCAACCCGCCGGGAGGCCGGACGGGGCGTAACCCCCTGAGGGGCCTCCGTCGTATTGGAGTACCCATAACGTTGGTATAGGAATTTTGAATTGGTTTTATCTGTAACCCTGGGGCACCATTCTGATGCCCATAACGGGCGCAGGGGTTCTTTGTGTTGAAAATCTGTCTCCGCCGCCGCCCCGCAAGGCGTGTGGCGCGGTTCCTGCTGGCACAGGCAGGGCCTTGGCGCGGACAGTCAACACACTGCGGGGAGTGTTCCGCAGAAAGGGCCCGCACGGGCAGAATGCCATTCAGAGACCGTACCGGACCTTCCCGCCTTTCGGTGGGGAGGATGTCCGTGCAGTCTGGCCGAGGGGGTGGCGCGGCTTCCCCGTCAGCCGGTTTATGGTGGGTGTGAATAACCGGCCGCCGCCGACAGGGAAAACCCTGCGGGATAATCAGGCGGTCTGGGGTGTGACGGAATAACGGTTCAACATCTGTCGGCTCTGCGGCAAAGGCAGGGGGCGGGTCAAGCCAACTCCGTACAGGGGGAAACAATGCAGCTGTCCAACCTGCGGATCGCCACGCGCGTATCCGCCAGTCTGGTTATTTTTGCCATTTCCATGGTGGTTCTGGGCGGTGTCGCGGTCTGGATGGATTACCGCGCCCAGATGGCGGAGCGGCAGGCCATGGTCCGCACCGTGGTCGAGATGGCAGGCAACCTGACCAAAGATCTGATCCGCAAGCACACCGCCAACGGCAGCGTTGACCGGGCGGCGGTGCTGGAAGATCTGCGCGGGTACATCCACGGGGCCTGGGCCAATGGGCGTCAGGATTATCTGTTTGTCTATGATTATAACGCCGTGGCGCAGGCGGTCGGGGCCGATCCGTCCAAGGTCGGCGGCCGGATGCTGGATTATCAGGATCCCAACGGAAAGTTCCTGTTCCGCGAGATGATCGCGCTGGCCAAGGGGGCCGGGGCGGGAGAGGTGAAATACGTCTTCCTGCATCCGGCCCGGAAAGTGGTGGCGGATAAGATTTCGTGGATTCAGGGCTTCCCGGAGCTGGAGGTGTTTGTCGGCTCCGGCGTCTATGTCGATGATGTTTACGACTCGGTGCGGGTGTTCGCGGTGAAGTTCGGTCTGGTGGCGCTGGCGCTGCTGCTGGTGGCCGGGGGCTTTTCCATCGTGCTGTCGCGGTCGATCACCCTGCCGGTGCGGCGTCTGGCCGATGACCTGCAACAGATGGCGGCCCAGCACTATGACCATCCGGTGCACGGGCAGCGGCGGGGCGATGAAATCGGTGCGATGGCACGGGCGGTGGAGATTCTGCGGCTTCAGGGCATCAAGGCGCGGGAGCTGGAAGCCGAAAAGCAGGCGACGCAGGCCCGGCAGGACGAAGAACGCCGCCGTCAGCAGTTGCAGATGGCCGCCACCTTCGAGGCCCGGGTGCAGGGCATTGCCAACGGGGTTGCCGATGCCGCCAGCAGCGTCAACAGTGTGGCCGCCGACCTGACCCGCTCGGCAGAGGATGCCTCGGAGCGGTCGGGCAATGTGGTGGCGCTGTCGGATCAGTCGCAGGCCTCGGTGCAGACCGTCTCGGCGGCGGCGGAAGAGCTGTCGGCCTCGACCCGCGAAATCGCCAGCCGGGTGCAGCAGGCGGCGACACTGGCCCATGAGGGCACCCGCAAGGCGGAAGAAACCGTGCGGGAGATGCAGGGGCTGGCCGAGGCCGCCGGACGGATCGGGCAGGTGGTGGAACTGATTGCCGCCATCAACGCCCAGACCAACCTGCTGGCCCTGAATGCCACCATCGAGGCCGCCCGCGCCGGAGAGGCCGGAAAGGGGTTCGCCGTGGTGGCCAACGAGGTCAAGTCGCTGGCCAATCAGACCGCCCGGGCGACGGCGGATATCTCCAGCCAGATCGACGCGGTGCAGCAGTTTGTGACGGCCACCACCGAAGCGGTCTCCACGCTGTCGGAGATTGTTGGCCGGGTGGATACCATTTCCGGCTCGATCGCCGCCTCGGTGGAGCAGCAGGACGGGGCCACCCATGAAATCGCCGAAAGCATGCAGTTGATCGCCCGGACCTTTGTCGCCCTGCATGAAGACATGACGGTGCTGAACCGGGCCTCGGAACGCACCGGCGAAGCGGCGATGGCGGTCAGTGATTCGTCCCTGGTGCTGCGGCAGCAGTCGCATGACTTGTCGGCAGCGGTGGATACACTGGTGCAGGATCTGCGGTCGGCGTAACCGTGCGGCTGATCCGGTAAGGAAAACCGCCCCGGAGTCCCATCTCCGGGGCGGTCTGTGTTTTTACAGGCTGCGGATGCGGTCGAAAAAGGCGCTGACCTCACCGCGCATCTGCTCGGACTGCCGGGCCAGTTCCCCGGCGGCGGCCAGCAGCTGCGAGGCGCTGTGCCCGGTTTCCTGCGCGCCGAGAGTGACATTGGCCACACTGCCCGCCACCTCCTGCGTGCCCTGCGCCGCTTCGGCGACGTTGCGGGCGATTTCGCGGGTGGCCTCGTTCTGGCGGTCAACCGCGCCGGAGATATCATCACTCAGGGCGCTGATGTCGCCGATCACCGTGACGATCTCGCGGATGGCGACGGCCACCTGATCGGACACCTGCTGAATTTCGCCGATCTGGGCAGAGATTTCGCCGGTGGCGCGGGCGGTCTGGTTGGCCAGAGATTTCACTTCATTGGCGACGACGTTGAAGCCTTTTCCGGCTTCTCCGGCGCGCGCCGCCTCGATGGTGGCGTTCAGGGCCAGCAGGTTGGTCTGGCTGGCGACATCGTTGATCAGGCTGACGATTTCGCTGATCTTGGCGGTGGCGGCGACCAGCGACTGCACAGTGGTTTCAGTGGTGCGGGCGGCCTCGCGGGCGGTGGCGGCCACCGTCTGCGACCGGCTGGCGCGTTCGGTGATATGGCTGATCGAGGTGGCCAGCTCTTCGGTGGCGCTGGAAACGCTGCGGACGTTGACCGAGGCCTGCTCGGTGGCCGCCGCCGCCGTTGTCGCATCCTGCGCCGAGCGTTCGGCGGTGCCGGACAGCACGCGGGCGGTGGCTTCCAGTTCGGTGGAGGCCGAGGTCACGGTTTCCAGCACATGGACCATTTCCCGGTCGAAATCGATCAGCAGGGTTTCGAGGGCGGCGGTCCGGCGTTCCCGGGCCTCGGAATCGGCCTGCTGCGCCAGCTCCAGCCGGTGGCGTTCCTGCCCGTTGTGACGGAACACGCCGACGGCATCCGCCATGGCACCGATTTCATCGCGGCGGGTCAGGCAGGGGATTTCCGTTTCCAGATGCCCGTCCGCCAGCCGTCGCATGGCGGCCGTCATCGACCGCAGCGGGCGGGCAACCAGCCGCAGCAGCGACTGCTGCATGACCGCCACCAGCAGCAGGGCGGCGGCAATGCAGGCGGCCAGAACCGACAGGCGGTACTGCACCAGCGGGGCAAACACCACTTTCTTGTCGACGGCGGTCACCACGTACCATGTGGTGCCGGCCAGGCTGACCGGAAACAGCCGGACCAGTTCCTCGCGGCCATTAGCGGCAACGTCCTGCACCTGTGCGGTCAGGGTCGGGGTATGGTCCGGATAGGCGGCGGACAGGGGTTTGCCCTGAAGGGCGGCATCGGTATGCAGCAGGATTCTGCCGCTGCCGTCGACCAGAAAGGCCCGGCCCCGTCCGCCCAGCGTAAAGTCGGACAGGGTATCGGCCAGAACCGTCGCCGGAAAATTGGCGGCAACCACGCCGGTGGCCTTGCCGTTGCGGATCACCGGGGCGGCGGCGGTCATCACCAGTTTGCCGGAGGAGGTCTGGATGAAGGGCGGGGTCAGGATGGCCGACCGCTCCTTCATCGCCAGTGTGTACCACGGCCGGGTGCGGGGATCGAAATCGGCCGGCATGGTGAGGTCGGGCCAGCGGATGAAGCGCTTGTCTTCCTGCCCCAGATAGACCGCGTCGAAATAGGTGTTCAGGGCCGGCATCGCCATGATGCGGGTGATGTCTTCGGCGGAGTCAGATGTGCCTTCCAGCCCGTTGGCGATCACCGCCGCCATGGCGGTGCGGGCATCCAGCCAGTTTTGCAGGGTGGCGGCAATCGACTGGCCGGAGACCTCCAGATCCTTGCGGACATCGGTGTCGATGGCCGTACGTTCATAAGAGTCGGCATAGATGGCGAAGGCGGCGAACACCACCAGAACTGAAGCCGACAGCACCTGAAGGATGCGGGTCATCAGGCTGCGGTCACGGTCAATGGGGGCGGCCCGCCCGGGTGGGGCGGTCAGGAGGACTGAGGTCATTCTGGTCTCGGAAACGGCCTTCTGGCTGCTGGCGCGCAGATCCAAAAAGTGGGGGATGAAAAAGGGGAGGGGCCGGTCAGTGCGGCGGGGGCTGTATAGTCGTGGATGTGAATAAAACGAAATACTAAATACGAAGATCAGGGTTACAGTTTTGTGTGTAACCCATTCGTCTTATTTTTACGGCGGGGGAGGGGGGTGAGGAAGGATATTGCGACTCGCTCGCATAAAAATCTTGCACTGAAAAAGTTATGTTATAACGTAGCAAGCCCTAAGTTTTTCAAGCTGAGAGACCCCCTGATGCGCCGAGTCGCCCTTCTGCCCCCCCGTCTGCGTCGGCCGGTATCGGCCCTGCTCCTGTCGCTGGGGCTGGCCCTGCCCGCTCCGGCGGCTCTGGCCGATGCCCCGGCCGGAATCCTGACCGTCACCGCCCCGTGGGAGGTCAGCAGTCTTGATCCGGCCCGCCATGGCTATGTTTTCACCCGGTTGCAGATTGCCGAGACGCTGGTGGATGTGGACAAGGCCGGGGGGCTGGTCCCCGGGCTGGCCGAGGGCTGGCAGGTTGATGCCGCCGGTGTGGTCTGGACCCTGACCCTGCGCCGGGGGGTGCTGTTCCACGATGGTACCCCGATGACTGCCGAAACCGTTGCGGCGGCGCTGCGGACGGCGGCGGCCAAGCCCGGTCCGCTGGCCTCGGCGCCGCTGGAGAGCATTGCGGTGGGTGGGCCGGAGACGGTGGTAATCCGCCTGAAGGAACCGTTTGCGCCGTTGCTGGCGACACTGGCCGGGACCGCTGCCCAGATTCTGGCCCCGGCCTCCTACGGTCCGGATGGGACGGTGACGCAGGTGATCGGCACCGGCCCGTTCCGGCTGACCGAGGTCAAGCCGCCGCAGTCTCTGGCCGCCGAGCGGTTTGACCGCTACTGGGGTCAGCCTGCCGGAGTCGGGAAGATGACCTATCTGGCCGCCGGGCGCGGGGAAACCCGGGCGATGATGGCGGAAAGCGGGGATGCCGACGTGGTCTACACGCTGGATCCGGCCAGCCGCCAGCGGTTGCAGCGCAATCCGGCGGTGACGGTGCAGGCCCTGCCGCTGCCGCGCACGGTGTCGGTGAAGCTGAATGCCGGGGATCCGGCGCTGTCGGACCTGCGGGTGCGGCGGGCTCTGGCGCTGGCGGTGGACCGGGGCGGCATTGCCACCGGGCTGCTGCGCGAGCCGGGATCGGCCGCCGGGCAGATGTTCCCGCCCGGTACCGGGGACTGGCCGCTGCCGGAGGGGCTGCCGCTGCGGGCGGACCTGACGCAGGCCGCCGCTCTGCTGACGGAGGCCGGATGGGTTCCGGGCAGCGACGGGCTGCGCAGCCGGGACGGCAAACCCCTGAAACTGACCCTGCGCACCTTCCCCGACCGTCCGGAGCTGCCGGTGATCGCCACCGCCCTTCAGGCGCAGTGGCGGGAGATTGGCGTTGATGTGGCGGTATCGGTCGGCAATTCCAGCGATGTGCCTGCCGGGCACCGCGATGGCACCCTGCAAATGGCGCTGATGGCACGGTCCTTCGGGCTGGTGCCGGATCCGCTGGTCACCGCCCTACAGGATTTTGGCCCCGGCGGCGGCGACTGGGGGGCGATGAACTGGTCGTCCCCGGCGATGGAACAGGCGCTGGCCACCCTGAAACGTGGCACCGACCCGGCCACCGCCACCGGCCTGCGGCAGACGGTTTCGCGGATCCTGCTGGCCGAGCTGCCGGTGATCCCGGTCAGCTGGTACCAGCAGACCGTGGCGGTGTCGAAGCGGGTCAGCGGGCTGACGCTGGATCCCTATGAGCGCAGCTACCGCCTGTCGGAGGTGACATGGGTGCGCTGATCAACGGGCCGCTGCCCCGGCTGCTGCTGGCGCGGGCCGGGCAGGCGGTGCTGGTGGCGGTGATGGTCGGGGTCCTGACCTTTGTGCTGGTCCGCGCCCTGCCGGGGGATATGGCCTACCGCATTGCCGCCGGACGCTATGGCTTTGACTGGGTCTCGACGGCGGCGGCAGAGGCGGTGCGGCAGGACCTGGGGCTGGATCAGCCTGCCCCGCTGGCCCTGCTGGCGTGGCTGTGGGACCTGTTGCGGCTGGATCTCGGTCAGTCGCTGGTGACCGGGCAGACGGTGGCCGAGGAGGTCGGGCATCAGTTCGGCCATTCCCTGCTGCTGGCGGCCTCGGCTGCCGGTCTGTCCCTGCTGATCGGCCCGCCGCTGGGGGCGCTGGCCGGACTCCGCCCCGGGGGAGTTCTGGACCGCGGCCTGTTGCTGGTGGCGGTGCTGATGCGGTCGGTGCCGCCGTTCACCGTCGGGGTGGTGCTGATCCTGCTGCTGTCGGTGCAGGCGCGGCTGCTGCCCGCTGCCGGGTCCGGCAGCCTTGCCCACACCATCCTGCCGATGCTGACACTGGCCCTGTGTCTGGCGGCGGTGTCGGCGCGGGTCAGCCGCGATGCGGTGGCCGGTGTGACCGCCAGTGCCTTTTACACCTTCGGGCGGACCAAAGGGCTGGGCGGGGGGCTGGTGTTCTGGCGGCATGGCCTGCGCAATGCCGGGGTGCCGGTGCTGACCTACTTCGGGGTGCAGTTCGTCGGGTTGGTGGAAGGCATGGTGGTGATCGAAACCCTGTTTGCCTGGCCGGGCATCGGCCATGCGCTGGTGCATGCCGTTGTCGCCCGCGATGTGCCGATGATTCAGGGGGCCGCGCTGGCGATGGGACTGTTCGTGGTGGCAATGAATACGGTGATTGATGTGGTGTGCGCCCTGCTGGATCCCCGGGGAGGTCCGTCATGATCAGGACTGTCGCGGGGATGACCGCACAGCGGTGGATGGGGGCGGCGCTGCTGCTGACCCTGCTGGGGTTCGGCTGGGGGGTGCCGCTGGTATGGTCGGTGGATCCGGCGAAACAGGACCTGATGCTGTTGCTGACACCGCCTGATTTTGACTGGGCCGATGGCGTCACCCTGCTGGGCACCGATCATCTGGGCCGCAGTCTGTTGACCCGGCTGGCGTCGGCGGTGCGGCTGTCGCTGGGGCTGGCCCTGATCGGGGTGGTGACGGCGGCGGTGCCGGGGGTGCTGCTGGGGATGGTGGCCGGATGGTCCGGCGGCTGGGTGGACCGGGGGCTGTCCCTGTTGGCCGATGCGGTGTTTGCCCTGCCGGGGCTGCTGCTGGTGCTGCTGGTGCTGGCTATCGCCCCCGGCAGCTTCATCGCCCTGTATGTCGGCATTGCCCTGCTGCTGTGGCTGGAGTTTTTCCGGGTGGTGCGGGCGCAGGTCCGGCGGCTGCGGCAGGCCCCGGCGGTACAGGCCTCGCTGCTGCTGGGGCTGGGGCCGGTGCTGCTGGTGCGGCGGCATCTGTGGCCGGAACTGGCCCCGGTGGTGCTGACGCTGGCGGCCTTCGGGGCGGCGGCGACGGTGATGGCCACGGCGGCGCTGGGGTTTGTCAGCGTTGGTCTGCGTCCGCCGGTGGCGGAGCTGGGGCTGATGATGACCGAACTGCTGCCCTATTACGAAGAGGCCCCATGGGCGCTGGCCCAGCCGGTGGCGGTGATGGTGCTGCTCGGGCTGTCCCTGACCCTGCTGGCCGGAAAGGATCCGCGATGACGTTTCACTCCCTTGAAGCCCAGTCGGTCCGGGTCCGGTCCCGGCAGACCGCATCACCGGGCGGGGCCGACAGTCTGCTGGTGCAGCCGGTCAGCCTGACCCTGCGGCCCGGGCATGCGGTGACGCTGCTGGGCGAAACCGGATCGGGAAAATCGCTGCTGGCGCAGGCCCTGATCGGCACCCTGCCGCCGACACTGGTCGCCGAAGGCGAGGTGCTGCTGAACGGGGTGTCCCAGCTTGATCAGCCGCCCGCCGCCCGCCGGGCCCTGTGGGGCCGGACGGTGGCGGTGCTGCCGCAGGAACCATGGCTGGCGCTGGATCCGACCATGCGGGCCGGGGCGCAGGTGATGGAAACCCGCTGGCTGGTCGGCGGACTGTCCCGCCGCCGGGCGTGGCAGGCAGCGCGGGAGGCGTTACGCGGTCTGGATGTTCTGGCGGCGGACTCCCGGCTGCCGGGGCAGCTCTCCGGTGGGATGGCGCAGCGGGTGGCCTTTGCTGCCGCCCAGACCGGCGACGCGCCGCTGCTGGTGGCGGACGAACCGACCAAGGGGCTGGATGTCAGCCGCCGCGATCAGGTGACGGCCCTTCTGGACCGACATGTGCAGGCCGGTGGGGCCCTGCTGACCATCACCCATGATCCGGCGGTGGCGCGGGCGCTGGGCGGCACGGTGGTGGTGATGCGCGATGGCGCGGTGCTGGAGCAGGGACCGGCGGCGGAGGTGCTGTTCCGCCCGGCCCACGCCTTTACGCAGGCGTTGCTGGCGGCAGATCCCGAGGGGTGGCCCCGCCGGGAGAGCGCCGGGGCTCCGGCCGGTCAGCCGGTGCTGACGGCGCGGGAGGTGGCGGTGGCGCGCGGCGGGCGGACCCTGTTTTCCGGGCTGTCGCTGGATCTGGCGGCGGGGGAGGTGGTCGGTCTGTCCGGCCCCAGCGGCTGTGGCAAAAGCTCGTTCGGGGATGTCTGTCTGGGGTTGCTGGAGCCGGAGTCCGGCACCGTGCAGCGGCCCGCCATGGCCCCTTACCGCTGGCAGAAGCTGTATCAGGATCCCCCGGCCGCCTTCGCGCCGAAGGTGTCCCTGCGGACCGCGCTGATGGATGTGGTCCGGCGTCACCGCTGCGATCCGGCGGCGATTTCGCCGTTGCTGCGGCGTCTGGGGCTGGACGAAGCACTGCTCGACCGCCTGCCGTCACAGGTCTCCGGTGGCGAGTTGCAGCGGCTGGCCCTGCTGCGGGTGCTGCTGCTGAAGCCGGTGTTCCTGTTCGCCGATGAACCGACATCCCGGCTGGATCTGCTGACCCAGCAGGAAACCATCGGCCTGCTGACGGCGGCAGCGCGGGAACAGGGCTGTGCGGTGCTGCTGGTCAGCCATGACCGCACCCTGCTGGACCGGGTCTGTGATCGGGTGCTGACGCTTCCGGCGGCGGCCTGAGGCCGGTCCCCGCTGTCCGGATGGGCGGCGGGGAAACCCGGCGGTCGGTGATCCGGTGGGTCAGCTCAGGCCGTCAAGGCCGCCGACCACGGCGGCAGGATCCGGCAGATTGACGAACAGCGACCGCAGGCCCTCGCCCCAGCGGCGGCGGATGTCGAGGAAGTAGGGGTCGTCTTCGGTGATCCGCCAGCGCACCTGGGCCTTCAGGCTGTCGGTCGGCACGATCACCATGTCCAGCGGCGGCGCCACCGACAGATTGCTTTTGATGGTGGAGTCAAACGACACCAGCGCACATTTCGCGGCTTCCACCAGCGGGGTGTCCATGGTCACCACCCGCTCGATGATCGGTTTGCCGTATTTGGTCTCGCCGATCTGGAGGTAGGGGGTATCTTCCCCGGCTTCGATGAAGTTTCCGGCAGCGTAGACGTTGAACATCCGCATCCGCCGCCCGCGGATCTGGCCGCCGACAATCATGGTGGCGTTGAATTCGGTGTTGTGCTGGCGCAGCGACTCGGCGTCTTCGGCGTGTACTTCGCGCAGAGTGTTGCCGACGATGCGGGCAATCTCGAACATCGACGGGGCAGCATACAGGCTGCGCTTGGGGTCGCCGCCTTCGGCCCGGTCCTCCAGCAGGCTGATCACCGACTGGGTGATTGCCAGATTCCCGGCGGTCAGGATGACGATGATGCGGTCTTCGGCCTGATCAAACACAAAGCATTTGCGATAGGCGGAGATGAAATCCACCCCGGCATTGGTCCGGGAGTCGGAGACGAACACCATCCCGGCGTTCAGGCGCAGGCCAAGGCAATAGGTCATGATGCGGATACCGGGCTCTTAAAGACGTAGGGTGGAATGCAGACGCAGCGGCATCCCCGGCAGCGGTGGCCGCCGGGGATGCCGTGCAGTGTACACGAAGTGGCAGGATTTTAACGGGGAAACAGACCTATTGCTGACCGGACTGCCACCCGGGCAGCGGGGCAATGGTGACGGAGACATCCATCGACTCTCCCCCGCCCCCGGCGCGGATTCCGGTCACCGGGCAGGCGTCGGCGTAATCGAACCCCACCGCCAGCCGCACGTAGGCGTCGGTGGCAGACTGCCGGTTGGCCGGATCAAAGCTGACCCAGCCAAGGCCCTTCACCCACGATTCGGCCCAGGCGTGACTGGCCATTTCCGTATGCTCCGACCACAGATAGCCGGAGACATAGCGGGCCGGGATGCCCATGGCCCGGCTACAGGCGATGAACAGGTGGGCATGGTCCTGACAGACGCCATAACCGTGTTTCAGCACTTCCGCCGCCGTGCTGCCGACATCGGTGTGTCCGGCACGGTAGGCGACGCGGTCGGCGACCAGCCCCATCAGGCGGTGCAGGGTCGGCACCTCGTCCCCCACCGGGGCCAGTGGCGGCTGCGCGGTGGCCTCCGCCGTGGCCTCTATACCAGCGGCGGCCTCTACACCTGCGGCCTCCGCCGCAAGCGCCAGAATTGCCGCATCGGCATGGGTGCGCGGGGTGTCGCGCAGGAACATCATCGGCGGCAGGCCATCGTCCAGCGGCAGCACGCCGCAGGTGTCCATGGTCTCAATCTCGCCGTCGACGGTAAACACCAGTTCGCTGTGGGCTTCGCCCTCGCTGGCGACATGCACGCGGTTGCCGAAGCCGTCGGTCCACGGGGCGACGGTTTCCGGGCCGGTGATGGTCCAGCGCAGCACCTGCTGGCAGCGGTCCAGCCGTGGGGTCAGGCGCAGGTACTGCACCGACCGCCGGGCCGGATGGTCAAGGTGGTAGCGGGTTTCATGACGGATGTGCAGACGCATTGTGGTTCCTCCCCCCGTTTCCTTACTGCGCCATCATGAACTGGCGTTGCAGGCTGGTGGACAGTGCCGACAGCTGCGTGGACATGTCATCAAGGAACCATGTCAGGCCGACGCGGGTCAGGTCGGCGACCTGCACCGTATCCAGCCGGTGACGCAGGGCCCGGACCTCGCGCAGCACCGGGCTGCCGGGGTCAAGATCGGTGACGGTGTTTTCGATTTCCCGCACGCTGTAGGCCAGCGAGCGCGGCATATCGGGGCGCAGCAGCAAAAGATCGGCGATCTTGTGCAGCTCCAGCCGGGCCGAATAGACCTCGCGGTAGGCCTTGAAGGCCGACAGCGCTTCCAGCAGCACGGTGGCGCGGTAGTAATCCGGGCCGAACCGGCTGTTCTGGTCCGATGCCAGACTGTCCCAGCGGGCGCGCAGCAGGCGGGCGGTGTTGTCGGCCCGTTCCATCGCGATGCCCAGACGGGCGAAGTGGAATCCTTCCGACCGCAGCATGGAGCCCTGCAAGGCCCCCCGGAACAGGTGGGAGCGGAAGCGCACCCATTCCAGATGTTCGCTGACCCCTTTCTTGGTCAGGTCCGGCCAGGTCATGTCAGCGATGGTCAGCCAGCTCTGGTTCAGGCTTTCCCACAGCTCGCTGGTCAGCAGGTGGCGGGCGGCGCGGGCATTTTCGCGCGCTGAATACAGCGAGGTGCGGATGCTGGCGATGTTCTGCCGTTCCAGAATCATGAAGCTGAGCACGCGGCCGTCGCTCAGGTCCTCATGGCAGCGGTAGTAGTCATCCAGCGTGCCGGTCATCGACAGCGGGATTTCCCATTCATTAACCGTCTGGTTGTGCGGCAGCATGGCAGAGCGCAGCGACACTTCCAGCACACGGGCGGTCTGTTCGGCCCGCTCCACATAACGGGCCATCCAGAACAGGGTATCAGCGGCGCGTGCGAGCATGGCGGCCCCCCTGAGCGGAACGCGGGGTATCATCCAGCACCCAGGTATCCTTGGTGCCGCCGCCCTGCGAGGAGTTGACGACAAGCGAGCCTTCGCGCATGGCGACGCGGGTCAGGCCGCCGGGCACCACCCGGGTTTCCCGCCCGGACAGCACAAACGGCCGCAGATCGACGTGGCGCGGGGCAATGCCCTGATCGACATAGGTCGGGCAGGTTGAGAGGCTGAGGGTCGGCTGGGCGATGAAGCGGGCCGGTTCAGCGATGATCCGCTGCCGGAAGGCCTCGATCTCCGCCTTGGTCGAGGCGGGGCCGACCAGCATGCCATAGCCGCCGGAGCCGTGGACCTCCTTCACCACCAGATCCGGCAGATGCTCCAGCACATAGGCGCAGTCATCCGGGCGGCGCAGGTTCCAGGTCGGAACGTTGCTCAGGATCGGTTCCTGCCCCAGATAGAAGCGGATGATGTCGGGCATATAGGTGTAGATCGCCTTGTCATCGGCCACGCCACCGCCGATGGCGTTGCAGATGCTGACAGTGCCGAGGCGGTAGGCCGCCAGCAGACCGGGCACGCCCAGCATGCTGTCCGGATGGAACGCCAGCGGATCAAGGAAATCGTCATCAATGCGGCGGTAAATCACGTGTACGGCGCGCGGGCCACGGGTGGTGCGCATGAACACCTTGCCGCCGTCCACGAACAGGTCCTGCCCTTCGACCAGCTCAATCCCCATCTGCTGGGCAAGGAAGGCATGTTCGAAGAAGGCGCTGTTGTACTGGCCCGGCGTCAGCAGGACCACGCAGGGGTCATCCACCCCGCGCGGGGCGACGGAGCGCAGCGTCTCCAGCAGCAGTTCCGGGTAATGTTCAACCGGGGCAATGGCATGGCAGGCAAACAGTTCCGGGAACAGACGCATCATTGTCTGCCGGTTTTCCAGCATGTAGGAGACACCGGACGGGGTGCGGGCGTTGTCTTCCAGCACATAAAAGGTGTCTTCATCAACGCGGACGATATCGACGCCGGAGACATGGGCGTAAACATCCTGCGGCACGCGCAGGCCCAGCATCTGCGGGCGGAAGGCGGCATTGGTCAGCACCATGTCGGCGGGGACCACACCGGCCTTAAGAATGTCCTGATCGTTGTAAACGTCATTGAGAAAGGCATTCAGCGCATCAACCCGCTGAATGACGCCGCGCTCGATGGTCCGCCATTCTCCGGCGGACAGGATACGCGGTACCACGTCGAAGGGGATCAGGCGCTCAACCCCGCCCTCATCGCCGTATACGTTAAAGGTGATCCCCATGCGGCGGAAGATAACGTCCGCTGCCGCATGACGGCGCCCCAGCTCGCTGATATCCAGCGAATGCAACCATTCGCCGTAACTGGAGTATGGCTCGCGGATGATCTTGCCGCTGCCATGCATTTCGTCAAAGGCACGTTTTGACCCCATAGTGCCTCCCTTGTTTCTGTTTCCCCTAAAGATCCTACGCAAGCCTTGGGCCAATTGGGAACCCCTTAAAAATCAGGGCTTTGCATATCAGGGAACGCTGTTTATGGCGAAAAAATAGGCTTCCGCAAAAGTTGTGTGCAAAAAATCGCCATAAAAAGTCGTTTCAAATGAAACTAAAAACGCGTTACTCTGGAACCATACTCAGAAAAAACGGTCCGCCGGGGCCCCGTTCCGGCCGGACAGACACCACTGGAGAGGACCGTCATGACCAAGGCCGCACCCACCTTTGCCTCCACCGGCGATCTGGGCGAAAAAAAAATCACCTTCGCCAAGCTCGGCGACGGGGCCTATGCCTTTACGGCGGAAGGAGACCCCAACACCGGCGTGATCATCGGCGATGACGGTGTCATGGTGATTGATACGCAGGCCACCCCGCTGATGGCCCAGCAGGTGCTGACGTTCATCCGTGAGATCACCGACAAGCCGGTGAAGTATGTGCTTCTGTCGCATTATCATGCGGTGCGGGTGCTGGGGGCGGCGGCCTATCAGCCGGAACACATCATCGCCTCGCAGCTGACCTACGAAATGATCGTCGAGCGTGGCCAGCAGGACTGGGAAAGCGAATTCGGCCGCTTCCCGCGCCTGTTCCGGGGCCATGAGAGCATTCCCGGCCTGACCTGGCCGACCATCGTCGTCGATGGCAAACTGACCGTCGATCTCGGCAACCGCAAGGTGGAGATCTGGTCGCCCGGCAAGGGCCACACCCAGGGCGACACCATCGCCTGGCTGCCGGACCAGAAGATCCTCTACGCCGGGGATCTGGTGGAATACCACGCCACCCCCTACACCGGCGATGCCCATCTGCGCGACTGGCCGGCCACGTTGCAGGCCCTGCGCGACCTTCAGCCGGAAAAGATGGTGCCGGGCCGGGGCGATGCCCTGACCTCCGCCGCTGCCTGTGAAGAGGCCCTGAAGATGACGCAGGCTTTCATCACCGACCTGTATGGCGCGGCGCGGGAAGGGGTGGAGAAGGGCCTCGACCTGAAGGCGATCTTCGCCCTGTGCAAGGAACGGATGGATCCGAAGTATGGGCAGTGGGTGATTTACGAACACTGCATGCCGTTTGACGTCGCCCGCGCCGTGGATGAGGCGAAGGGGCTGATCCGCCCGCAGATCTGGACCGCCGAGCGCGACCGCGAGATGTGGGGGGCGCTGAACAACGGCTGATCGCCCGGTCTGCTGTCTTCTCGATGCGGGGCTGTCCGGTGGGCGGCCCCGCTGTCTTTTGGGGGATGGCGCTTCCGGCCTATTGGCAGGATGGTGAAAAAAGGGGCAGTGTGGGGGAAAATCCACCACCGGTTTTCTGCCGGGCGGGGAAACGAGGAGACTGTGATGTCCGCTCCGGTCCGTGTCCGGTCACAGGTCTGGGGCCTGCCGGGCGTTCTGGCGCTTGCCGGGCTGTGTCTGCTGGTGCTGCTGCCGCAGGCATGGGCCGGGCAGGCGGAGATGGTGTTTTCCTACCGTCCCCGCCCGGTGCCGGAGGGGCAGGAGCGGGATTTTGAGGAGGCGCTGATGCGCCTTGCGCTGGACCACACGGTGGCGGCGGAAGGCCCGTACCGGATGGAGGCCGCCCCGGACCGGGTGACGACGCCGCGCGTTGTGCAGGATCTGCGCCGCCGGGCCTATCCCGGGCAGATCGTGGTGCAGACCGCCACCGCCGCGCTGATGCAGGAGCTGCTTTATATTCCTTTCCCCACCGACTCGGGGATCACCGGCCTGCGGCTGGCCCTGTCCACCGGGGTGGTGGCGGATATGACCACCGAGGTCCGGACCCTTGCCGACCTGAGCCGGTTTTCCTCGGTGCAGGGGTTGGGGTGGCAGGATGTCGGTATTCTGCGCGACCATGGCCTGCCGGTGGAGGAGATCAGCTCCCGCGAGAGCATGGCCCTGATGGTGGCCCGGGGGCGGGCCGATCTGTACTGGCGGGGCATCAACGAAGTGTCCCGCGATATCGCCAAGGCGGCGGAAGCCAATGCGGCGGGGCTGACCGTCGCGCCCGGGGTGGCGCTGTTTTATCCGTTACCGAAGTTTTTCTTCGCCCACCGGTCTGATGCCGCCCATCTGCGGCGGCTGGAGCGGGGGTTGATGGCAGCCTGGGCCGATGGCAGTTTTCACGCCCTGTGGCAGCGGTATTTTGCCGCCGCCGTCACGGCTGTCGCCTTTGAGGGGCGGACGGTGTTTGTCCTGTCCAACCCTGACGCCGGGCCGGTGCAGGACAGTCTGCGGCGTTTCGAGCTGCCGGAGGTTTCAGCCCTGCGGAGGCGGGGCCGCTGGATCACGGTGCAGCCCCTGACGGCGCAGGGGGAGCGGATGCAGCCATAGCTCCCCCTCCCTCCGGTCATTTCACCGGCTTCTCACCGTACCAGCGCGGGGCGTACAGCCACCGCCCGCCATCGGCCCGGGGGAAGGTGCGGCTGTGCGAGGATCCGACGATCACCACCGTCCGCATGTCCACCTGATCCGGCGTGACCGCGCCCAGTGTGGTGACGGTGACGGTTTCCGCCGGGCGTCCGATGTCGCGGCCCAACAGCACCGGGGTCTCCGGGCTGCGGTGGCGGCGCACGGTGTCAAAGGCTTCGGCCAGCTGCCACGGCCGGGCTTTGGAGATCGGGTTGTAAAAAGCCATCACCAGATCGGCGGCGGCGGCATGATCAAGCCGGGTGACGATCACCGGCCACGGTTTGAGGTTATCCGACAGCGAGATCACGCAGAAATCATGGCCCAGCGCCGCCCCGGCCCGGGCGGCGGCGGCCTGTGCGGCGGTGACACCGGGCTCAATCCGCAGGGCGACCGCATGCCACGCCGGATCGGCGCTGTCCTCCAGCGCCTCCAGAACGGCGGCGGCCATGGCGAAGATGCCGCCGTCGCCGGAGGACACCACCACCACCTGCCGCCCGCTGGCGGCAAGGCTGAAGGCGTGGCGGGCACGGTCCAGCTCCACCCGGTTGTCGGAGGTATGCAGCGCCTGATCGGGGCGGTAGGGCCCGGCCAGATCGACATAAAACTGATAGCCGATCACATCGGTGGCGGCGGTCAGGGCCGCCTTCACCGCCGGAGTCATCCACTCCCGGCTGCCGGGGCCGGTGCCGACCACGGTGACGCTGCCGCGCGGCTGGCCAAGCGACTGCACCGCCCGCGGTGTGGACCCGATCAGCAGGCTGACGCCGTCGTCGTGATGTCGGGTCAGGCCGTCTCCGAGGCTGTCAGCGGTCAAACCCGCCGGAAGCACCCGCTGCGGGCAGTCCAGCGCCGCCGCCAGTGCCAGCACCTCTGCCGCTCCGGCGTCTTCTGGCGGGGTCAGGACGCAGGCCACCGCCTGCTCTGACAGGCCGCGCCGGGCGAGAACCGCCCGGGCCGAGGCGGCACTGGCCGCGGTGACGGCGACGGCCACCACCTGCGGGCGGATCAGCAGTTCATCCGGGGCCGGGGCCCGGGCCTCCGGGCTGACGGTCAGGCGCAGCGGACCATCGGGATCATCGGTCAGACGGCTGTCAGCCAGCCAGTCGGCCCCCCAGTCAGTATGGCCGTCGAGACGGACCCCGACCCCGGCCAGCAGATCCGACATGAAGCGTTTGCTGTCCTGTGGGTTGGCGGCCCGGAACCCCGGGGGAAGCTGCTCCAGCGTCAGGGTGAAGCGCAGCTCGCCGCTGGTGGTGATCGCCGCCGGACAGTCCAGCGCCGCCGCCATCTGCCGGGCCAGCGCGTTGACGCCGCGCAGGCCGCCCAGCAGGGGCACCACGGCGCTCCCGTCCTCGGCCACCGCCAGCACCGGCGGTTCCGCCCGTTTGTTGCCCAGCAGCGGTGCCAGTGCCCGGATGACGATGCCCGCCGCGCACAGGGCGATCACCGGGCGGTCCCGCCCGAACAGCAGGCGCAGGGTATCCCCGAAGGACTCGCAGGGGATCACGTCTTCGGCGCTGACCCGGGAGGTCAGGCCGAAAATCTCAGCCCCCGGCAGGGTATCGCGCAGGCGGCGGGCCACCGGCAGGCTGCCGGTGCCAAGAATGACCACCGCCGGGGCGGCGGGCCGGGCGGAGGATAGCATGCGGATCAGCCTTCCCAGCGGGTGCCGGGCAGCAGCACCATGGCAAAATACGGGACGGTGGCCGGGTCAACCTCGGCGAAGGGGGCGGTGCGCTGGTTGGCCATGGTTGCCCGCTCCACATAGACGGCGCGGTCGGTCTGGCCGAGGGCGTCGATCACCCGCTTCACCTTGGCGAAGTTGGTGCCCAGCTTCATGATGGCGGCGGCCTCGCAGCCGCGCAGCCGCTCCAGCAGTTCCTCTTCCGGCAGCACACCGGACAGCACGGTCAGGCTCTGGTTGCGGTAGACCAGCGGTGCCCCGGCGACGGAGGCACAGGCGACGATGGAGCAGACCCCCGGCACCACCTCGGTCGGGAAATCCTCGGCCAGCCGGTCATGCAGATACATGAACGACCCGTAGAACATCGGGTCCCCTTCGCAGACCACCGCCACATCGCGCCCGGCCTTCAGGTGCCCGGCGACCTCAACCGCGCAGTCATCGTAGAAATCCCGCAGGGCGG
Source organism: Novispirillum itersonii (assembly GCF_014205675.1). GTDB lineage: Bacteria > Pseudomonadota > Alphaproteobacteria > Rhodospirillales > Rhodospirillaceae > Novispirillum > Novispirillum itersonii_A. The sequence continues at coordinate 290,775 of NZ_JACIIX010000001.1, read as the reverse complement.
TTTCGTAATTAAACGGCGGCGGCAGCTTTTCGGTGGTGACCGGATAGATCAGCGGCAGCAGGGTCTGGTCCGGCTTCAGGTAGGATTCGACGATGCTGAAAGCGTTGCCTTTCTTGCCCTTGGCGGCCAGATAGGCCACCACCGGGGCGCTCTGAAGCAGGCGCAGGGCCTTCAGGGTCACCAGCTCCGGGTCTCCGGGGCCGACGCCCAGTCCGAACAGGCGGCCGGGTGCGGGTGCCAGCATCATTCTTTCTCCGTCCCAAGGGCGTTGACCGCCGCAGCGGTCATGGCGCTGCCGCCACGGCGGCCGCGTACGGCGACAAACGGCACGCCGCGCGGATTGGCGGCCAGTTCGTCCTTCGATTCGGCGGCACCGACAAAGCCGACAGGGAAGCCAAGGATCAGCGCCGGTTTCGGGGCTCCGGCGTCCAGCAGTTCCAGCAGGCGGAACAGGGCGGTCGGGGCATTGCCGATCGCCACCACCGATCCTTCAAGGCGCGGTAGCCACCAGTCCAGTGCGGCGGCGGTGCGGGTATTGCCGATCTCCTGCGCCCGTTCCGGCACGCCGGGTTCCGGCAGGGTGCAGAGAATATCGTTTCCGGCGGGCAGGCGGGCCCGGGTCAGGCCTTCGGACACCATCCGGCAGTCGCAGAAAATCGGGGCTCCGGCGGCCAGTGCGGCCCGCCCGGCGGCCCCGGCCCCGTCGGAGAACATCAGGTCATCGACCACATCGGGCATGCCGCAGGCATGGGCCACCCGTACTGCCAGTTTTTCCAGATCAGCGGGGATCCGGGCCAGATTGGCTTCTGACCGGATGATGGCGAAGGATCGCCGGTAAATTTCCTGGCCGTCGCGGATATAGTCCAGCATCCGGTCTCGTCCTCCCGTCAGGGCCTGTTTTTTTGACGGTCCGGCATGGGGAAACTCCGGGCGGCGGATGCGGGGTGCGCAGTCCTGCTGGGTCTGCCGGTTCGCCCCGCCCGGTATGGCCCGCCGCCGGTGGTTCCCTGTCCGGGCACGTCACCGTGGACCAACGGCCGGTCTCCTGGCTGGCGGGTCGGGGGTGATAGCGGCCTTCCCGGGGTATCCCAGTGGCACGATGATATCACCTCGCCGCGTACAGTTGCGGGGGCAGCCACGGTTTTCCGGCGCCGGTCTGCCCGGCTTCCGTTCCGTGTTCCCGTCTTGCGGCCCATGGCGGGCACCGTCGGTCAGACCGTTTCTTACACCATCATGACCGTCGGTGAAAGAACGGAACCGCAGATTTATTGCATGTGCGAAAAGCAGCGGCCCGCTTTCGGGACAGAAAACGGGCCGGGTCTCATCTGTCGGCAGGGGCTCAGGCGTCGGCTTCCGGCGAGCCGGTGCCGATGGCGTAGGTGTCATCCGACTTGGGGCGGCCGGATTTCAGCTGGCTGCCCTTGACCACAAACCACGTCACTTCCGCCAGATTGGTGGCGTGGTCGCCGACCCGCTCCAGATTCTTGGCGATGAACATCAGGTGGGTGCAGGGGGTGATGTGACGCGGGTCTTCCATCATGTAGGTCAGCAGCTCGCGGAACAGCGAGGAGTACAGGTCGTCCACCTCCTGATCGCGCTGCCACACCTTCAGGGCGCGGTCGCAGTCGCGGTGCAGATAGGAATCCAGCGCTTCCTTCAGCAGCGACAGCACCAGCGCGCCGAGACGGCCGACGGTCTTCACCGCCGGGATCGGGGCTGATTTGTTCAGGATTTCCACCCGGTGGGCGGTGGAGGCGGCATGGTCCGCCACCCGTTCCAGCGCACTGGCGATCTTCAGCGACGACATGATGACGCGCAGGTCCTCGCCCATCGGCTGGCGCAGGGCCAGCAGGCGGACCACCTGTTCGTTGATGTTGTCTTCGACGCTGTCGACGGCTTCGTCGCCGGTCACCACCTGCGAGGCGAGGTCCAGATCCCGCTGGCTCAGGGCCTGCAGGGCCGAGGCCAGCTGCGACTCCGCCAGTCCGCCCATGCGGCCGATGGTCTGCCCAAGGCGATCCAGTTCACTGTCAAAAGAGCGGACGGTGTGCATTTCCTCTTGGGGAGCCATGGTGATCTCTCTGGCTGGTGCGCCCGGTATACGGCTGGGGTTGCGCTGTACGGGGCGGTCAGGTGGTCGGCAGAAGGGACAGTTGATCCGCTAAACTGAAACGGACGGCAAGGGAAAAAATAATGAAATATGACACTCAGGGGCCGGGCCGGTCACAGCGGGGCAGGAACACACTGAAGGCCGATCCTTCGCCGACAACGCTGTCAATCATCAGGGCACCACGGTGGCGGTTGACGATATGCTTGACGATGGCCAGCCCCAGCCCGGTGCCGCCCAGTTGGCGGGAGCGGGCGGTATCGACCCGGTAGAAGCGTTCGGTCAGGCGCGGCAGGTGTTCCTTGGCGATGCCCTCGCCCTGATCGCGCACCGTCAGCATCACGCAGTCGGCGCGGGTGGCCTGTGGCATCGCCGCCGGGCCGCGCTCCGCCTGCCGGGCGGTGATGGTGACGGTGGTGCCGTCCAGACCGTATTTGACGGCATTGGTCAGCAGGTTCTGCACCACCTGCGCCAGTTCGTCAGGGTCCCCCAGCACCGGCGGCAGGCTGTCGGGAATATCGGTGACAAGGGTCATGCCCTTGTTCTGGATCTGAAGCTGCATGCCTTCGGCGATGCCCTGCACCACTTCGGCCAGATCAACGCTGTCGGTCGGCTGGGTGTGTTCGTGCAGCTCGATCCGCGACAGCGACAGCAGGTCCTCAATCAGGCGCTTCATCCGCACCGCCTGCTGATACATGATGCCGAGGAAGCGTTCGTGCGCCTCGGTGTCATCGCGGGCCGGACCGCGCAGGGTCTCGATGAAGCCAAGCACGCTGGTCAGCGGGGTGCGCAGTTCGTGGCTGGCGTTGGCGACAAAATCCGCCCGCATCTGCTCCGCCCGCACCAGCGGGGTGACGTCATGCAGCAGGATCATCGCCTGACGGCCCTCGCCGGTGTCCGGCAGCGGCTCAACGGTGACATCAAAGGCCCGCTCCACCGGTCCGCCGAGGGTCAGGTGCACGGTCTGGCGCTGGCCGCCCTCCAGCACCCGGTCCACCGCCTCCAGCGCTGCCGGATCACGGATGATGGTGGCGAGTGCCTTGGTTTCCGGTTCCCGCCCCATGACGGCGGCGGCGGCGGCATTGGCCCGCAGCACCACCCGGTCCGGCGAGACGATCAGCAGCGGAATCGGCAGGTTACGGGCAACCGCCCCATGGAAGTCGGCCAGCGCCTCGGCCTGCAACAGCCGGCGGCGCAGACGGGCCCGCAGGGTATAGGCGGCAACCACCACATCCCGCCCGGTTTCGGAAAAGCGGATTTCCGGCGGGCGGGTCAGAACGTCGTCGTCGGCTTCATTGCGCAGATAAAAGGCCACGCCCATCAGATCGCCCATCAGCGGCCGCAGCAGCAGCAGGACGACGGCATAGGTCAGCAGAAAGGCGCAGAAAGCCGGGGCCACCGTCAGCCAGCCGCCAAGGACCAGCCCGATCAGCACGGCGGCAAACGGGGCAGAGACCACCGCCCCCAGCCGCATCACCCGGGGCAGGGGAACATGACGCCGCAGGTCAGCCATACCCGCCCCCCAGCGTCAACCCCGGAACGGGGACGTGGCAGGGCCGGGCAGAAAACCGGATCCCGGGGGAACCGCAGAACACAGGGCGCATGAAACCTCCCGTTGCCCGCGGTTCCCCCGGCAACACCGGGATCAGCGGGTCTTGATGGCGTCGTGGGCGGCCAGAACCGCCATCGTCACCAGATTGCTGACATTGGCATCCAGATGCACGATCTGCACCGGGGCCTGTAGGCCGATCAGCATCGGGCCGATGACGGTGGCACCGCCCAGCTTGTCCATCAGCTTATAGCTGATGTTGGCCGAATGCTGACCCGGCATGATGAGGATGTTGGCCGGTCCCGACAAGCGACAGAACGGATAAACTTTCAGGAATTCAGCATCAAGGGCGACATTGGCCCCCATTTCGCCGTCATACTCAAAGTCAACATTGCGGCTGTCGAGGATCTTCACCGCTTCCCGCGGGGTGGTGGTTTCCATCGCCATCGGGCTGCCGAAGGTCGAATAGGACAGGAAGGCGACGCGCGGTTCATGCCCCATCTGGCGCACCTTGGCGGCGGCCCCGACGGCGATGTCGGCCAGCTGCTCGGCGGTCGGCAGCTCGTGGATGGTGGTGTCGGCGATGAACACGGTGCGGCCCCGGGACAGCAGCATGGTCATGCCGAACACCCGCTCGCCGGGGCGGGCATCCACCACCTTCTGGATGTCGCTGACCACCACCGCATGGGTGCGGGTCAGGCCCGACACCATCGCATCGGCCTGACCATGGCTGACCATGCTGGCGGCAAAGACGTTGCGGTCCTGATTCACCAGACGCTGGCAGTCGCGGTACAGGTGCCCCTTGCGGCCCAGCCGGGCGTAGAGGGAATCGGTGTAGTCCTTGGTATGCGACGACTTGGCGGCGTTGTGGATCTCCACCCCGTCCAGCGAGCCGAGGCCGAGCGCCTTGGCGGTGCCGGCGATGCGGTCTTCCCGCCCGACCAGAACCGGCTGACCGTAGCCGGAGTTGCGGAAGGCGATGGCGGCGCGGATGGCCTTTTCCTCTTCCCCTTCGGCGAACACCACCCGCTGCGGGTTGGCGGCGACTTCGTCGAAGATGGTCTGCATCGACGCCGCCATCGGGTCAAGGCGCGCCGCCAGCTCGTGGCGGTAGGCATCCATGTCGATGATCGGGCGGCGGGCGACGCCGGAGGCCATGGCCGCCCTGGCCACCGCCACCGGGATGGTGGAGATCAGGCGCGGATCAAACGGCACCGGGATGATGTATTCCGGCCCGAAGCGCAGGCGGCGGCCGGAATAGGCGGCGGCGACCTCATCGGGCACGTCTTCCCGCGCCAGTTCGGCCAGCGCCCGGGCACAGGCGACCTTCATCTCTTCGTTGATGGTGCGGGCCCGCACGTCCAGCGCGCCGCGGAAGATGTAGGGGAAGCCGAGGACGTTGTTGACCTGATTGGGATAATCGGACCGGCCGGTGGCAACGATGGCGTCCTTGCGCACGGCATGGACCTCTTCCGGGGTGATTTCCGGATCGGGGTTGGCCATGGCGAAGATGATCGGGTTGGGGGCCATCCCGGCCACCATCTCCGGCGTCACCGCGCCCTTCACTGACAGCCCGAAGAAGGCGTCAGCCCCGGTCATCGCCTCTTCCAGCGACCGCGCCGGGGTATCCACCGCATGGGCGGATTTCCACTGGTTCATCCCTTCGGTGCGGCCCTTGTAGATCACGCCCTTGGTGTCGCACAGGGTGACGTTCTCGTGGCGCACGCCCATGGCCTTCACCAGTTCCAGACAGGCGATGCCCGCCGCCCCGGCGCCGTTGACCACCACCTTGACGTCGGCGAGGTTGCGGCCGGTCAGCTCACAGGCGTTGATCAGCCCGGCGGCGGCGATGATGGCGGTGCCGTGCTGGTCATCGTGGAACACCGGAATGTCCATGATCTCGCGCAGCTGCTGCTCGATGATGAAGCATTCCGGGGCCTTGATGTCTTCAAGGTTGATGCCGCCGAAGCTGGGGCCGAGGAAGCGCACGCAGTTGACGAATTCGCTGACCTCGCGGGTATCGACTTCAAGGTCGATGGAATCGACGTCGGCGAACTTCTTGAACAGAACGGCCTTGCCCTCCATCACCGGCTTGCCCGCCAGCGCCCCGAGATCGCCGAGGCCCAGCACGGCGGTGCCGTTGGAGATCACCGCCACCAGATTGCCCTTGGCGGTGTAGTCATAGGCCAGCGACGGATCGCGGGCGATTTCCATGCAGGGGGCGGCCACACCCGGGCTGTAGGCCAGCGACAGGTCGCGCTGGGTGGTCAGGGGCTTGGTCGGGACGATCTCGATCTTCCCCGGACGGCCGCTGGCGTGCATCAGCAGCGATTCACGTTCAAGACTGATCTTGGGCGATTCGTCGGAGGGGGTGTGGCTGGACATGGACGTTGGTATCCGGAAGACAGGGACAGGATGATATCAGGGCGGGGTGACCGGCGGTCACTCCTCGCCGTGGTGGAGATGGATGTTGCGGGCCCCGTGCTGGGCCAGCAGGCCCCGGGCGGCGGTTTCGCCTTCCGGCGAGTCGACGGACACCCACAGCACGATTTCCCCGGCGGAGACCGCGCGGGCGAAGGCCCCGGTGTCGGGATGCGACACCACTTCGGAGATGATTTCCTTCAGGGCGGCGGCCCCGACCCCGGCGGCGGCCAGACCGGCAATCAGTGCCCCGGTCGGGCCGGTGGCCAGCGCGATCAGGGTGCCCGCCACCAGCGGCACGTCGTACCGGGTTTCGGTCAGCAGTGGCAGCAGGCGGTCGCGCCAGCTGTCCCCTTCCGGGGCGGCGGCTTCAATCGCCTGATGGCTGGACAGCAGCGACAGGTCGTCGTGATCAAACCCGGCGTCGAGCAGGTCGGTGATGCAGGCTTCCAGCGCGGCGGGGGTCTGGAACAGGCCGACCAGTTCACGCGGGGCGAAGGGGTCGTGGGCGGAGGAGGAACGCGATTTGGACACGGGGATGCTCCCGGTTGCGGGTATGACCCGGATAAGGAAGGGTAATTATACTGCCGCAGCTGTGCCCGTCTGCCTAGAGGGTTTGTTTGAAAATTGCGCGAATCACCAATCGTTTTGAATTATTCGGTCTTTGGTCAGGCCGGGGGCGGTATCAGGGCGCTGCGGGTCAGACCAAAAGTGTCCGGTCAGGCGGTCGGACCAAGCCCGCCGGAGGTGCGGAACCGGGCCGGGGACTGCCCGAACTGCCGCCGGAAGGCCGCGCCGAACGCGCTCAGGCTGTCGTAGCCGACACTCAGGGCCACTGTCAGCACGGGTTCCCCGTCGGCCAGCAGCTCCAGCGCCCGGAACAGCCGGGCCTGTTGCCGCCACTGGCCGCAGGTCTGGCCGGTTTCGGCGGTGAAGCGGCGGGCCAGCGTGCGTTCGGTCATCGCCAGCCGGGCTGCCCAGTCCGCCAGCGGGGTCTTGTCGTCAGGCGTTTCCAGCAGCGCCTGCGCAAACCGCAGCAGCCGGGGATCCTGCGGCAGCGGCAGGCCGTTGGGCAGGGCCGGGGCGTTGGGGAGTTCATCCAGCAGGACCTGCAACAGGCGCTGGCGGGCGGGGTCAATGACCGGGCCGGGGACCCAGCCGGACATCCGGTCCAGCAGGGCGGCGGTCAGGGCGGTCTGGGCAACAATCCGCGCGGTGCGGGGCAGCGGGCCGCACAGCTCCGGCGGTAAATGCAGCCCGAAGCCCCGGACCGGACCGTGAACGACCGCGGAGTGGACCACCCGTGGCGGCATCCAGCCGATCTGTCCCGGCATCAGGCACCAGTTTCCGGGGGACATCACGGTTTCTCCGTCAGGATCATCCGCCCCAAGGGCCGTGGTGCGGACCAGCCCCCGTTCAATCACGAACACCTGCCCGGTGATGTGGGAATGCGGATACAGCTCCACACTGTTGTCTTTATCGAGGCGGTAGATATCCAGATGCATGGCAGCGGTCCGGGGATGTCTGTTTTGCGATACTCTATGGCATTTTGGCGCAAGAGTGACAGTGCAGATCCGGGTTAGAGTGACGTCATGCTGCAATTCTGCCATGGAGCGTCCGATGTCCCATCTTCTGTCCCATCTTCCCGTTGGTTCCGGCTCTCTGGTTTCGCCCCCGCCTGAAGGCTGGTCTCCGGCCGGAACCGAGGCCCTTGCCGCGATCAACCGGTCGGCGATTGCCCCCGGAGAGACCCTGCCGGTGGTGACGCTGGCCGATGGCACCCGGGTGCAGACCGGTACGGTTGCCACCCTGCTGCGGACCATCGCTGACTATGATGCCGCTGTTGCCGCCGGGGTGGAGGCTGTGGCGCTGGAGACGCTGGAAAGCCGTCTGGCGGCGGCGGTGCCGACCCTGCTGCACATCGGCCTGTTCGGCCTGTTCCCCCCGTCGGAATGGCAGGCCGGGGCCTCGGCCGGGCGGCGCTGGGTCGGCGATGTGGCGGCGGCCCTGCTGGCTGATGCGGTGGACGGGTGACAGGGCCGGGCAACCGTTGGTATGGTCCGGGCTGTCTGTCCCCCGCCCTGATTCCCCCGAGGCCTGTCCGTGACCGAAGCTGCTGATCTGCCTGAAACTCCAGATGCCGTTACCGAAACTGCTGTCGATACGGCTGATCTGACCCCCGCCGTCAGCGGCGAGGTGACGCCGATGATGCAGCAGTATCTGGGCATCAAGGCCGATCATCCGGACTGTGTGCTGTTTTACCGGATGGGGGATTTCTACGAGCTGTTCTTTGACGATGCGGTCAAGGCGGCGGCGGCGCTGGATATCGCCCTGACCAAGCGCGGGATGCATCTGGGCGAGCCGATCCCGATGTGCGGGGTGCCGGTACACAGCCACGAAGCCTATCTGTCCAAGCTAATCCGCAAGGGCTTCAAGGTTGCCCTGTGCGAACAGATGGAAGACCCGGCGGAGGCCCGCAAGCGCGGCGGCAAGGCCTTGGTGCGGCGCGAGGCGGTGCGGATCATCACCCCCGGCACCCTGACCGAGGACACCCTGCTTGATGCCCGCCGCCATAACTTTCTGGCGGCGGTGGCCGATGTCGGCGGCGACTACGGTCTGGCGTGGGTTGATGTCTCGACCGGGGAATTCTGCGTACAGCCCTGTACCGACCGGGGTCTGGCGGCGGCGCTGGCCCGCCTGTCGCCCGGCGAAGTGCTGCTGCCCGACCGCCTGACCCAGAAGCCGGACCTGTTTGACCTGTGGGCGGAGTGGCGGGATTGCCTGTCGCCGCTGCCGTCCTCGCGGTTTGACAGCGTCAACGCCCGCAAGCGGCTGGAAGCGCTGTACGGGGTGCGGGATCTGGATGGGTTCGGCAGCTTTACCCGTGCCGAGGTCGCCGCCGCCGGGGCGCTGGTGGATTATGTCGAGCTGACCCAGAAGGGCCGTCTGCCGCGTCTGGAGGCCCTGAAGCGGCTGGCCGACGGGGCGACGATGGAAATCGACGCCTCCACCCGCCGCAATCTGGAACTGTTGCAGACCCTGTCGGGGGAACGCCGGGGCAGCCTGCTGGCGGCGATTGACCGCACCGTCACCGGGGCCGGGGCGCGGCTGCTGTCATCGTGGCTGTCGGCACCGCTGACCGATCCGGCGGCCATTGATGCCCGGCTGGATGCGGTGGAAGCCCTTGTGGCCGGTGATGCGGTGCGGGCCGACCTGCGGGAGGCGCTGCGCCGCTGCCCGGATATTGAGCGGGCGCTGTCGCGCCTGTCGCTGGGCCGGGGTGGCCCGCGCGATCTGGCGGTGATCCGTGATGCCCTGCGGGAAGCGCCGTCGCTGCGCCTGCTGGTGCAGCGGGCCACCGGCGGCGGGCTGGGGGCGCCGCCGGATCTGCTGATGGGGCAGGCCCGGGCGCTGGGCAGCCATGACACGCTGGTCGATAAGCTGGAGCGGGCGCTGGCCCCGGATCTGCCGCTGCTGGCCCGCGATGGCGGCTTTATCGCCACCGGCTTCCACGCGGCGCTGGATGAGCTGAAGGCCCTGCGCGATGAAAGCCGCCGTCTGATTGCCGGGTTGCAGGCCCGGTACTGTCAGGATACCGGCATCGACAGCCTGAAGGTCAAACACAACAATATTCTCGGCTATTTCATCGAGGTTCCGGCCAAGCGGGCGGATACGATGCTGGCCGCCCGCAAGGACGGCGACAGCCCCTATATCCACCGCCAGACCATGGCCAGCGCGGTGCGTTTCACCACTGTCGAGCTGTCGGAGCTGGAAGACCGGATCCGGGGCGCGGGGGATAAGGCGCTGGCGCTGGAGCTGGAGCTGTTTACGGCGCTGGTGACCGATACGCTGGCGCAGGCGGCGGAGATCGCCCGGGCGGCGCAGGCGCTGGCGGCGCTGGATGTGCTGTCAGGGCTGGCGGAACTGGCCTCGGAACGCCAGTACAGCCGCCCGGTGCTGACCGGCGACACCCGCTTCCTGATCACCGATGGCCGTCATCCGGTGGTGGAGGAGGCCTTGCAGCGTGCCGGGGGCGGTCCGTTTGTCGCCAACGGCTGCGATCTGTCCGACGGGCAGCGCCTGTGGCTGCTGACCGGCCCCAACATGGCCGGTAAGTCCACCTTCCTGCGCCAGAACGCCCTGATCGTGCTGCTGGCGCAGATGGGTAGTTTCGTTCCGGCGCGGTCGGCGGAAATCGGGGTGGTGGACCGGCTGTTCAGCCGCGTCGGGGCCGCCGACGATCTGGCCCGGGGCCGCTCCACCTTCATGGTGGAGATGGTGGAAACCGCTGCCATCCTCAATCAGGCCACCGAACGGTCGCTGGTGATTCTCGACGAGATCGGGCGCGGCACCGCCACCTTCGACGGCCTGTCGATTGCCTGGGCGACGGTGGAAAACCTGCACGAGGTCAACCGCTGCCGGGCCCTGTTTGCCACCCACTATCACGAGCTGACGGCGCTGGCGGCCAAGCTGCCGCAGGTGTCCTGCCATTCGATGAAAGTGAAAGAGTGGAAAGGCTCGATCATCTTCCTGCATGAGGTGATCGCCGGGGCGGCGGACCGGTCCTATGGGATTCATGTTGCCCGTCTGGCCGGGCTTCCGGCGGCGGTGATCCACCGGGCGGAAGACGTGCTGAAAACGCTGGAAAGCGGGGAACAGGGCAGCGCGGTTGCCCGTCTGGCCGATGATCTGCCGCTGTTCGCGGTCGCCCTGAAGCGGGCAAAGCAGCCTGAACCGCCGGTGGAACCGGTGGCCCCGGCGCTGTCGGCGGCTGAAACGGCCGCTTTGCAGGCCCTGCGCACGGTCAACCCCGATGATCTGTCGCCCCGGGCGGCGCTGGAGCAGCTGTATGCCCTGAAGGCAGCCCTGTCCGGAGGCTGAGGCGGCGGGGTCAGCCGAAGGGCCACCAGCGTCGGCGCAGTCCGGGACGGGGGATGGTGGCCGGGGGGGGCAGGTCCAGATTGGCGGCGTAAAGGACGGCCTGATTTTGCAGGTTCCGCAAGGCGGCCCGCAGGCCGGACCAGTCGCTGACCTCGTCATCGGTCATGGTGGCGGCACAGTCCGGCCCTCCGGGACCGGGGGACAACTCCCACAGGGTCTGGGCACAGGCCAGAAGCTGCCGGGCCCGCAGGGTGTCCGCCGTACAGAGCGCGGCAGGAAACAGGTCCGGGTAGGGCAACCCGACTTCCGGGGTCTGCGAGGTGAGCTTCCGCAGGGCCAGATCAAAGCCGGTGACGGCATGGGCCTGATCGTGGCGGTGGGCCAGATCCTGACAGCGGCGCAGCGTCTGGCTGAAGGCCTGTGCCAGCCGGTCCGGATGGATCAGGTCTCCCGGTGGCGGGCGGAAGCCGGTGGCGATCCGGCCATAGGTGACGGACCAGATCTGCCCGCTGCTGGGCAGAATGCCCGCCTCTGCCGGTTCAGCCCGGTGCCAGCGGGCCTGCCAGATATCGGACCCCTCGGGCCGAACCGCTTCGATCAGCCAGCGTTCCGCGTGCAGGAGGTCCGGGGGCAAGGTTTCGGCCCCGGCTGCTGCTGATGCCTCCGGATTGAGAAAAGGGTCGGAGGCATCGACGCGGTGCAGGCGCAGGTGGCGGATGCCATCGTCGTGCAGCCGGGCCAGCCAGTGGTCCGGAGTTTCGGCGCAGGGGTGCTCCTCCCAGCCCGCAGGGGTCTGCCTGAGGGTGATGAAACGGACACTGGCGCAGGCGCGCAGCGTACTGTGCTCTGCCGGAAACATCGGCAGACCCGGGGCCAAACCGGAGACTGTCGACGGAAAACCGGCGTTGCCCCAGATCGTCAGGGCGACACTTTGGAACAGAGGGCCTTGCATGGAAGGTCCGTTGACAGAGAATGGATGTCTTTTTCTGGTGGTTTGTTTTTTACTGAACCCGCTCAGGTTGTGACAATAAACCCTGTCAAGGGCAACCGGAAGAAAAAAATTCTCCGGCGGTATGGCTCACGGTTGATCTGTCCCGGTTTGGCGGATCAGCGGCGGCCGGAGGGGCTGAGGGTGCGGGATGTTTCTTCCAGTCCGTCGGCGATGGCACGGTCAAAGGTTCCGGGCTGACTTTCCCAGCGCACCGGCTGCGGCAGCACCGCTGCGGTCAGGGTCCAGGCGGTGGTCCAGCCCCCTTCCGGGCGGATCACCATATCGCCGGTCAGGATGGCGGCGGCGGGCGGCGGCGGGGCCTGATCGCCGGACAGTACCACCGGCAGGCCAAGGCGGCGGGCGACATCGGTGACCACCTCCCGCTGGCCGGTGCCGCGCGGGCTGTCCTCCGCCAGCAGGAACGGGCCGACCGAATCGGTGATGCGCAGGGCCACCCGCACCGTTGGCCGGGGTTCTGGCCATGGCTGGCGGCCGCTGGCGCGGATCAGCCGGTCCACCGCCGCCGGATCAAACTGCACGGTCATCAGAAAGCTGCGCTCCCGGGTGCCCTGTTCATCCATCAGTTTTTTCTTAGCCAGCCGGTCGATGAAGCTGACGTCGCGGACCAGAGCATCCGCATGGTCAAGGGCGGCCTGTACAGCCGGGCTGTCGCCGAGGCGGCTGTCCCCGGAGACTTTTGCCACCACCCGGGGCAGGGCCATGCGGTAGCCGCGCAGACGTTCGGCGGGAATATCCCGCCCGGTGATGATCGCCTCTCCGGTGTAAAAGGCGGAGGACGGCGGGGCGGCGGTGGCCGGAGTGGCCAGCACGCAGGCCATAAGACAGGCAGGCAGGAGGGGGCGGAGGCGGGAGAGGGCTGACATCGGCGGACACTCCATCCGGAAGACGCTGTATAAACAGTGTATCGAAAATGGGATAACCGTTAAAATGCTTTTTGATGGTTACTTTAACAGAGGCATTCCGCGATGACGACAACCGGTCACTCCCCGGGGAACGGTCCGCTGGCGCATCCGTCCCGGGCGGGGACCCTGCATCTGCTGGGCAATCACCCGGTGCTGGATTTCACCAACACCAGCAGCGGCCGGGGTGGAGAGCAGTGGCTGGATCACCTGCAACAGCCGGATCATCTGGCGGACTGGGCGATTCATGCCGGAATTTTGCCACAGGGCTGTGCGATGCCCGCCCTGACGGTGGCGGATCTGGACCGGGCGGTCCGGCTGCGCGAGGCGTTGTACCGCACGCTGGCACAGGTTTCCCGGCGCGGGGATCCGGCCCGGGAGGACGTGGCGGTGATTGTGGCGGAACACGGGCGGTGCCTGTCGGTGGCCGGACTGGTGGCTGCGGCGGGGTCCCCGGCGGACCCGGCGTTCGGCTGGCGCTGGCCGCAGGGCGGGGTGGCGGCTATTCTCGGCCCGCTGGTGACGGCGGCGTTGCCGTTGCTGACGGCGGTGCCCCCGGACCGGTTGCGCTGCTGCCCCGGGCAGGATTGCGGCTGGCTGTTTCTGGACACCACCCGCAACGGCCGCCGCCGGTGGTGTGATATGGCGGTCTGTGGCAACCGTGCCAAGGCCGGGCGGCACCGGGCCAGCCGGAAAGCCGGGGCCGGACAGGAGAAGGCAGAATGATGAGGGTGTGGCGGTCTGGTGTCTCAACCGGTGCGGTGCTGCTGCTGGCAGTGGCCGCCCCGGCGGCAGCGCACCCGCATGTGTGGATCGATGCCCGGTATGACCTGAAGGTCGGGACAGACCGTCTGGTGCGGGCGGTGGCGGTGGAATGGACCTTTGACGAGGTCTATTCGCAGGCGTCGCAGGAGATCATTGATACCAATCAGGACCATACCGTCTCGCCGGAAGAGCTGGACGAGCTGATTGACGGGGCGATCCGCCGCCTGAAGGACTGGCACTATTACCTCGACCTGCGGCAGGACAGTGGCGGCAAGGAGCGGCGGATCGGTGTCGGGACGGTGACGGACCGCAAGGCGACGCTGGAAAAAGGGCAGATCGTGTTCCGGTTTACGGTTCCGCTGGCGACGCCGGTGGCGCTGGAGGGCGGGCGGCTGCGGTTGCGCGGCTACGACCCGACCCTGTTCATCGGCGTTGACCCGGTGGAGCGCCATCCGCTGACCCTGTCGCCGCCGCAGCCCGGCTGTCTGGCGGAAACCAGCCTGCCGCAGGAGCCGCCGAGCCGCCCGCTGATGGGCGGGCCGACTCTGGTGCCGGACAAGAATGTGCCGAAAGACATCAAACCGGGGACGGAGGGCATCGGCTTTGCCTTCGCCCGGGTGATCACCCTGACCTGTGGACCGGGAGCCGCTGCACAATGAACCGTTACCTGTTTCTGCTGCCAGTTGCCCTGTGTGCCCTGTTTCTGTCCGGCCCGGTGCTGGCCCAGAGTGGGGTGGACCCGGGATCAGGCCCCGGCCTGCTGACACAGGCCCTGTTTGCCATCGCTGACCTTCAGCGGTCCCTCCACAGCGATCTGGCGGCGGCAGTCCGGGGACTGACGGCAGACGGGGGTGGTCTTGCCGCCGCCCTGACCCTGATGGCGGTCAGCTTTGGCTATGGGGTCTTCCATGCCGTAGGCCCCGGCCATGGCAAGGCGGTGATTGCCACCCATGCCGCCGTGTCCGGCGATGCGCTGCGGCGGTCGCTGTGGATGGCGATGCTGGCGGCGCTGGTGCAGGGCACCTCGGCGGTGGTGCTGGTCGGTGGGGCCTTCCTGCTGCTGCACAATGGGGCCCGCTGGGCAGCGCGGGAGGCGGAGGCGATGATGGAGCCGGTCAGCGCCGCCGCTGTCGCCGGGGTCGGTCTGCTGCTGCTGTGGCGCTGCTGGCGGAACCGCCCGGGACAGGGGGAACCGGTGGGCTGCGGTCACCATCACCATCACCATGATCACGGCGATCATCATCATAGTTCTTGCCATCACGGTCATGGAGCTGACCATGACCATGACCATGACCATGACCATGACCATGACCATGACCATGGGCACGGGCACGGTCCCGGGGCCTGCGGCCATGTTCCTCTGCCGCCGCCGGATCTGACCTCCTCGCCCCTACAGGCGGCCGCCGCCGCTGTGGCGGTCGGGCTGCGCCCCTGCTCCGGGGCGGTTCTGGTGCTGGTGCTGGCCTTTGGGCTGAACCTGTGGGGGGCGGGGATTGCCGCCGTGTATGCGATGTCGCTGGGCACCGGCCTGACCGTCGCCCTTCTGGCGGCACTGGCACGCGGATCCCGCCATCTGGCGGACCGGCTGGCCGCCGCCGGGGCCGGATCGGCGGCCCGCTGGGGCTGGGGGTTTGGTCTTGCGGGCGGGGTGCTTCTGTTGGTCATCGGCGTCAGCCTGCTGGCCGATGCCCTGACCCGCCCGGTCCATCCGCTGCTGTAAGGGGCTGCTGTCCGGTTACCCGGCGATCCGGTTAAAACGACGATCCCGGCTCCCGCAGGAAGGCCTCTTCCTCGGCCGTACTGGGGCGGCCGAGGGCAGCATTGCGGTGCGGGTAGCGCCCGAAGCGGGCGATAATGTCAGCATGACGGCGGGCGTAGTCCAGCAGATCATCGTTGTTCAGGCTGGCGAACAGCCGCAGCGAGGCCCGCTGGATCGCCGGGTCTTCGCTATGTTCATAAGGCAGATAGAAAAACATCCGCTGCGCTACCGGGAAAATCCGGTCGAAGCCGTCGGCCACCGCCTGCCGGGCCACCGACAGGGCTTTGGCATCGCTGGCAAAGGCCCGGGCGGTGCCCCGGTACAGGTTGCGCGGAAACTGGTCGAGCAGGATGCACAGAGCCAGCGCCCCGTGCGGGTCCGCCATCAAACCATCCGCCGCCCCGGCGGCAGCCTGATCCACGGCGGCCCCGAAACGCCCGGCAATGGCGGCATCAAAGGCGGGGTCCTTGGTGAACCATGCCGGATTGAAGACCTCCGGCTGGCCCTGAAACCAGAACTCCAGAACGGCATCCCGCAGGGACGGAAGATCGCGAAACGGCGTCAGGGGCATGATCAGGACTCCGGTATGGCGGGGGACTGGCGGAACGGGCTGTCGTCCTCCATCTCCTCCAGGGTCTGGCGGATGGCGGCGTGTTCCTGCCGCAGGGCCCGGCTGACGGCGGCCTCCAGCCCGGGGTGGGCGATCCAGTGCAGGGAATGGGTCAGCACCGGGCGGTAGCCGCGCAGCAGCTTGTGTTCGCCCTGTGCCCCGGCTTCCACCCGGGTCAGGCCGTGGGCGATGGCATAGTCGATGGCGCGGTAGTAACAGGCCTCGAAATGCAGGAACTTCGCCCGTTCCGTGGCCCCCCAGTTGCGGCCATACAGGGTGGTGTTGCCGCGCAGGTTCAGGGCGCCGCACACCAGTTCCCCGGTCTGTTCGTCCTCGCCCATCACCAGCACCACCCGGTCGGCCATCCGCTCCCCCAGCAGGGTGAAGAACCGTTCGGTCAGGTAGGCGTTGGACCATTTGCGGTCAACCGTCGCCAGATAGAAGCCGTAGAAGGCCTGCCAGTGGCGCGGGGTGATCGCATCGCCGCTGAGGGTCAGGAAGCGGACCCCCTGAGCGTTGGCCTTTTCCCGCTCCTTGCGCAGGGTTTTGCGCTTGCGGGAGTTCAGGGCGGCGAGGAAGTCGTCAAAACTGCCGTAGCCGTCGTTGGTCCAGTGATATTGCAGGCCGCTGCGGTGCATCAACCGGTGATGGCCGGACAGGGCCGTGGCCTCTTCCGCCGTCGGGAAGGTGATGTGGACGGACGACGCCCCGTTGGCTTCCGCCAGCGCGATCATGCCGTCGGTCAGGGCTTTCTGCAGGGCCAGCCGCCGCGCCCCGCTGGCGGAACCGGTCAGCAGGCGCGGGCCGGTGGCCGGGGTGAAGGGCACCGCGCACTGGAACTTCGGGTAATAGGACCCGCCTGCCCGCTGGAAGGCCTCAGCCCACGACCAGTCGAAGACAAATTCGCCGTAGGAATGGCTTTTCAGGTACAGCGGAGCGCAGGCAACGACCTGACCGGCGGCATCGGTCAGGGTCAGCGGGCAGGGCTGCCAGCCGGTTTCGGCGCAGGCGGAGCCGGAGTCTTCCAGAATCGACAGAAAGGCGTGGCTACAGAACGGGTTGTCGTCTCCGGCGCAGGCATCCCATGCCACCGCCGGAATGTCCTGCATCGAGGCATGAACGGAAAGGGTCAGCGGCGCGGTGCCATCAGCCATCAGTCAGATCCGGATCCTGAAAACAAAACTGCCCCACCAAGGTGGGGCAGTCCTGCGGGTCGGGCAAGGGGGGATCAGGTCCCCGGGGAAGACGGTCAGCCGAACAGGTCGCGGGCGGTCTGGCTCATTTCGTCGGTGGTGCGGAACACCGTGGCGGCGGAGCTGTAGGCCCGCTGGGTGACGATCATCTTGCTGAACTGGTCTTCCAGATCGACGTTGGACATTTCAAGGCTGGAGCCCAGCACTTCCGCCCGGGTGTCCCCGGCCTTCAGCGACAGCAGGGTGGGGTCCCCGGCCTCCGGGCTGCCACGGTAGCTGTTACCGGCAATGGCTTCCAGCTTCTCCGGGTTCACGAAGGTGGCCAGCGGCAGCTTGTACAGGGTCTTTTCGGTGTTGTTGGAAAAGCGCCCGACCAGATCCCCGGACTTGGTGAAATAGGTCCCCTGAAGGGTCCCTGCGGTCATACCGTTGTTTTCCATCCGGCGGATGGTGATGTCGGTATCGCCGCTGTACTGGGTGAAGTCCGCCATGTTGACCTGCACGCTCTGCGACGTGCCGTCAGCATAGTTGACGGTCATCGAGATGGTGTCGGTGCCGGTTCCGGTGGCGGAGGTATCCAGCTTGCCCTGACCGTCAAACACCAGCTTGGTCGGATTGGTGGTGACCGAGGTGACGCCGTTGCCGCCGGAGGTCAGCAGATCCCACGACCCGGCGGTCCCGGAGGTCGGGCTGAAGGTCAGGTTGACGGTTTTGGTGTCGCTGGCCGGGATGCCGCTGCTGTTGGTGACGGTGCGCACCACCGGCAGGCTGGTCTGATAGGTGCGGGTCGAGCCGTTGGCCGACGGCAGGTTGCCGTGCATCACGATCTTCGACGTTGACCGCCCGGGATCAATGGCGTTGTTGGCATAGTCGATCGACGACAGGCTGGACGAGAACGTGCCGTCATCGTTAGCCTTGTAGCCCATGACATAGTCGCCGTTCAGGGTGACCAGACGGGTCCCCTGATCCAGCGCGCCGCTGCCGTTGGTGCTGCTGTCCAGCGTATAGGACTCACCGGTGAAGGTCCCGGCGCGGGTATACCGGGTTTCCCCGGTGCCGTCGGCCTGCGTGTTGGTGACGAAGAAGCCCTGACCGTTGATGGCGGCATCCATCGCCCGGCCGCTGGAGACGATCGAGCCCTGATCGTTGGTGCGCCGGACATCGACGGTGTTGACGGCGAAGAAGCTGTAGCGCGGGGCCACATGGTTCCTCATCGTCTGATACAGCGTCTCCACCTTCTTATAAGAGGTGGTGTTGACGTTGGCGATATTGGTGCCAATGCTCCCGATGGTATGGCTATGCGCATTCATAGCCAGAGCGGATGTGTTCATTGCGCCGAAGATTGCCATGGTCACTCTCAGGGCGGAAAAAGAGGTGACCGTCTCATGCGAATAGCATGCCAGTTATTAGAATATTGAAAATAAAGGATTTTAATTAAAACCCGGAGGCCGTGACGCGGCAGGAAACGCCGGGGCCGGGATTGATACGGCAAAAATTGCCTGATCAGGCGCTGTTTTTTGAGGGGTGACGCAAAAAAGGATCGGGGCGCTTCCCGCCTGAAACCGTCTCCGGTTCCGTGGCGGAAAACGCCCCGTGCCTCTGTGATGCATCGGGCCTCTCCGGCCCGACCAGATACGATACGGTCAGATCAGTCCGGCCAGCGGCGAGGACGGATCGGCGTACATCTTCTTCGGCATCCGTCCGGCCAGATAGGCCAGACGCCCGGCTTCCACCGCCAGCTTCATGGCCAGCGCCATCGCCAGCGGGTCCTTGGCCCCGGCGATGGCGGTGTTCATCAGCACGCCGTCGCAGCCCAGTTCCATCGCCGCAGCGGCATCAGAGGCGGTGCCGAGACCGGCATCGACCAGCACCGGAACGCTGGACTGTTCCTTGATCAGGCGGATGGTGACCGGGTTGAGGATGCCGTGGCCGGACCCGATCAGGGAACCCAGCGGCATGATGGCGACGCAGCCCATGTCTTCCAGCATCTTGGCCTGAATCGGATCATCAGAGCAGTAGACCATCACCTTGAAGCCGTCGCGGATCAGGGCTTCGGCGGCCTTCAGGGTTTCCGGCATGTTGGGGTACAGGGTCTTCTGGTCGCCCAGCACTTCCAGCTTCACCAGATCCCAGCCCCCGGCCTCGCGGGCCAGCCGCAGGGTGCGCACGGCATCGTCGGCGGTGTAGCAGCCGGCGGTGTTGGGCAGATAGGTGTACTTTTTCGGGCTGACGTAATCGACCAGCATCGGCTGGCTGGGGTCGGAGACGTTGACGCGGCGGACCGCGACGGTGACGATCTCGGCCCCGGAAATCTCGATGGCGCGGGCGGTTTCCTCAAAGTCCTTATACTTCCCGGTGCCGACCAGCAGGCGGGAGGAAAAGGTCTGTCCGGCAACGGTGAAGGTATCCGCCCCGGTGGCGGCCACGGTCGTTTCGGTCATGGCTTTCAGCCGCCCCCGATAAAGTGAACGATTTCGATGACATCCCCGTCGGCCAGCGCGGTGGTGACGAAGGTGGACTTGGGCACGATTTCCCGGTTGCGCTCCACCGCCACCTTGCGCGGATCCAGCCCGATGGAGGTCAGCAGACCTTCCACCGTCATCCCGGTTTCGCAGGTGCGCGGTTCGCCATTCACGGTCAGTTGCATGGATCAATCCGACAGCATTGTTCAACGGCCGGGAGTATGGGGCGGCCCCGGCGCGACGACAACCCTAATGTCTGCATCCCTGCCGTTCCCCGCCATGTCCGGGCTGCGGGGCACCGGGGGCGGGCGCAAAAGACCGTGGAAAAACAGAAGTCTGGCCCGTGGTCCTCAGCCAATGTTGCGCCCACCCCCGGTTTGCGCTATGGGTAGGTCCCATTTCGCCCGTCAACTACCGTAACGGCAGGTTCGTGCACACCTCGATCCTCATTCTCAACGGTCCCAACCTCAATATGCTCGGCACACGCCAGCCGGAGGTCTACGGCCGGGAAACCCTGAGTGATATTGAGCATGCCTGCCGGGCCCACGCCTCGTGGCGCGGCCTGGAGATGGACTTCCGTCAGTCCAACTCCGAAGGCGAGCTTGTCACCTGGATTCAGCAGGCCAAAGGGCACTACGCCGGCATTATCATCAATGCCGCCGCCTATACCCATACCTCCGTCGCCATTCTCGATGCCCTGCTGGCGGTCGAGCTGCCGACGGTGGAAGTCCACCTGTCCAACATTCATCAGCGCGATGCCTTCCGCCATCACTCCTATGTGGCGAAAGCGGCGCGCGGCATGATCTGCGGCTTTGGCAGCCATGGCTATATTCTGGCCATTGATGCTCTCAGCCGTCTGCTCGGAGACCCCGGTGTTGCGTCTGCCTGAGTGCGGCGTGACCAGAAAGGGCTAGGAAAGAGATACGGAAAACCATGACCAAGACCTCCATCGACAGCGAAGCGATCCGCCAACTGGCCACCCTGCTGGGTGAAACCGGCCTCAACGAAATCGAGTATGAGACCGAGTCCCTGCGGATCCGTGTCGCCAAGGGTGCCGCCGTGGCCCATGTCGCCGCCGCCCCGGCCGCCGCTGCCGCTCCGGTGGCTGTTGCGGCCCCGGCTGCCCCGGCCGATGCCGCCAGGCATCCGGGTGCGGTGAAGGCCCCGATGGTCGGTGTGGTTTACATGTCGCCGGAACCGGGTTCCGCCGCCTTCATCACCGTCGGTGCCAGCGTCACCGAAGGCCAGACCCTGCTGCTGATCGAAGCCATGAAGACCTTCAACCCGGTCAAGGCCCCGCGCAGCGGCAAGATCGCCGCCATTCTGGTGGACGATTCCCAGCCGGTTGAATATGGCGAGCCGCTGGTCGTCATCGAGTAAGCCTGCGACGACCGGAGACGCCGATGTTTGAAAAAGTCCTGATCGCCAACCGAGGCGAAATCGCGCTGCGCATCCACCGTGCCTGCCGCGAAATGGGCATCAAGACCGTTGCGGTGCATTCCACCGCCGATGCTGAAGCCATGCACGTGCGGCTGGCGGACGAGGCCGTGTGCATCGGTCCGGCTCCGGCGCGGGAAAGCTACCTGAACAAGGCGGCGATCATTTCCGCGGCCACCATCACCGGGGCGGATGCCATTCACCCCGGCTACGGCTTCCTGTCGGAAAACGCCGACTTCGCCGAAATGGTGGAAGACCACGGGATCGTGTTTATCGGCCCGACCCCGGCCCACATCCGCATGATGGGCGACAAGGTGACGGCGAAAAAGGCCGCCATCGAGGCTGGCCTGCCGGTGGTTCCGGGGTCGCCGGGCGCGGTCAATTCGCTGGAAGAGGCCGAAGAGGTCGCGGAAAAGGCCGGGTACCCGGTGCTGATCAAGGCCTCCGCCGGGGGTGGCGGCCGTGGCATGAAGGTGGCGCGTTCCCGCTCCGAGTTGGCGGAAGCGTGGTCGACCGCCCGCACCGAGGCCCAGAACGCCTTCGGCAACCCCGAAGTGTACATGGAAAAGTACCTCGGCAACCCGCGCCATATCGAAATCCAGATTCTGGCCGACAACCACGGCAACGTGGTGCATCTGGGCGAGCGTGACTGCTCCCTCCAGCGCCGTCACCAGAAGGTGCTGGAAGAAGCGCCGTCGCCGATCCTGACCGCCGAACAGCGGGCGGCCATCGGCGAGGTGGCGACCACCGCCATGCGCCGGATCGGCTACCGCAACGCCGGGACCATCGAATTCCTGTATGAAAACGGCGAGTTCTTCTTCATCGAGATGAACACCCGCCTGCAGGTGGAACATCCGGTGACGGAAGCGGTGACCGGGCTGGATCTGGTGCGCGAACAGCTGCGCATCGCCGCCGGGCAGGAACTGGGCTACAGCCAGAAGGACATCTCCTTCTCCGGCCATGCCATCGAATGCCGCATCAACGCCGAAGATCCGGAAACCTTCCGTCCGTGCCCCGGCACGGTGGTGGATTACCATCCGCCGGGCGGTCTGGGGGTGCGGGTTGACTCCGGCCTGTTCGCCGGGGCCAAGGTACCGCCGCATTATGACAGCATGATCGCCAAGCTGATCGTCCACGGGCCGAGCCGGGCGGAATGCCTGAACCGCCTGCGGCGTTCGCTGGGGGAATTTGTGGTCGGCGGTGTCGACAGCACGATTCCGCTGCACAAGCTGCTGGTGGAAAACCCGGACTTTATGGCCGGGGACTATGATATCCGCTGGCTGGAAAAGTTCCTCGCCAAGGACTGATCCGGTTTACGCTGTGTTTGACAGGGCCGCCGTCCGCAGGGACTGGCGGCCCTGTTGCTTTTGGGGCGAAGCGCCCCCTTTTTGGTATTCTGAAAAAAGAAAGGGGGTCCGGGGCATTGGCCCCGGTCGGGTCCGGGCGGAAGCCCGGGAAGAGTCCCGGACCGAAGGCCCCGCGATGTTCGTCCTCCCCGCCGTCACCCGGTGGCGCTGTCCCCGGCCCGGATTTCTTCCAGCAGCCAGTGATGGAACGCCTGCATCACCGGGTTTTCCTCCCGCGATTTCAGCCACGTCAGCCAGTACCGTCCGGTGGTGACAGTCTGGGGGAAGGGCTGGAGAATCCGGCCTGCGGCGATATCGTGGGCGAACATCCGTACCGGCACCAGCCCGACCCCGGCATTCTGGGTGACGGCGGCGACCATGCCGACGGAGGAATCAAACATCCAGCCCCGGGGCGGCGGGGCGGTCAGCCCGGCGGCGGTGAACCACAGCGCCCATTCATCGGCACGGTAGGACCGTAACAGCGGTTCCCGCAGCAGGTCTGCCGGGGTTTGCAGGCGGCTGGCGGCGGCGGGGGAGCAGACCGGCGACAGCGGGGCATCCAGCAGCGGCACCGCATTGGTGCCATGCCACGCCCCATCGCCGAACCGCAGGCAGTAATCGAGACCGTCGGCCAGAATATCGGCACGGTTGTTGTTGGTTTTCAGGCGCAGGTCGATACCGGGGTGGGCGGCGCTGAACCGGGGCAGCCGGGGCAGCAGCCAGCCGTTCAGCAGGGTGCCGACCACCCCGACGGTCAGGATGTCGCGGTAACTGCCGTTCTGGAAGTTGGCGAGCATGGTGCTCATCCGCCGGAAGGCATCGCTGAGGACCGGCAGCAGGGTCTGGCCTTCATCGGTCAGCACCACCCCGCGCGGCAGGCGGGTGAACAGGGTGACGCCCAGAAGGTCTTCCAGCAGGCGCACCTGATGGCTGATGGCGGTCTGTGACACGCACAGCTCCAGACCGGCCTTGGTGAAACTGTTGAGCCGGGCGGAGGCCTCGAAGGCCCGCAGGGCGTTCAGCGGCAGCTGGGAAATTTCCATATGGGCACCGGTCAGGGGTGAGGGAAAGGCCAAGATTGGTTCATGTCTAATCGCAGAATTGATCGTTTGTCGATGGGCATCGCTCCCGGCATGGTGGGGCCACAGACAGGCCGGCTGTCGGTGTTCTTCCCCTTACAAGCCCTTCAGATAAGGATGATAACGATGCGGAACCGACGCAGCGGACTGCTGGCGCTGGCTGTGGCCATGGCCGGAATGATGGTGATGGCGGCCCCGGCGGGTGCCGGGCAGGCCAGCGGGCAAACCCCCGGACAGAAAAGCGGGCTGAACTTTGCGCCGCTGGGCAAACAGGCGATGGCGGTGGAACGCTCCCTCGGGGCGCGGGTCGGGGTGGCGGTGCTGGATACCGCCAGCGGTCAGGTGTGGGAATACCGGGGGACCGAACGCTTTCCGCTGAACAGCACCTTCAAGGCGCTGGCCTGTGGGGTTCTGCTGGAAAAGGCCCAGCGGCAGGAGGCTGACCTCGCGCAGACCCTGCCGGTGGAGGCGGCCAAACTGGTCAGTTACTCCCCGGTGACGGAAAAGCGGGCGGGAACGGCGATGTCCCTGACCGATCTGTGCGCGGCGGCGATGACCTACAGCGATAACACCGCCGCCAATCTGGTGCTTCAGGCGATCGGCGGGCCGGGCGGGCTGACGGCGGCGCTGCGGCGGATCGGGGACCCGGTGACGCGGATCGACCGCTGGGAGCCGGAGATGAACGGGGCAACTCCGGGCGATCTGCGCGATACCACCACGCCGTTGGCGATGCTGCGCACCCTTCAGGCGCTGGCCTTGGGGCCGGTGCTGGGGGATCCGGCCGGGGCGCAGTTCCGGCAGTGGTTGGTCGACAATCAGGTCAGCGGTCCGCTGCTGCGGGCCGGGCTGCCTGCTGACTGGCGGGTTGGCGACCGCACCGGGGCCGGGGGCCATGGGTCACGCTCGGTGGTGGCGGTGGTGTGGCCGCCACAGCGTTCCCCGCTGGTGATCACCGCCTATCTGACCGGCACCAAGGCTGATATCGACCGGCGCAATGCGGCGCTGGCCGGGCTGGGGCAGACGCTGGCGCAGGTGGTGGCGGCAGGATCCCGCTGACGGTGTCTGGCTCAGGCGGGCACCGGCAGCGGATGGGCGGCGAACTGCTGCCGGGCGGTTTCAATGAAAGCGCGGACGGCGGGGGAAACCCGGCCCCCGCCCTGAAACACCAGACTGACCGGCACGGGCGGCGGACTGGTGCCCGGCAGCACCGGCACCAGCCGTCCGTCGGCCAGTTCCGCCGCCACCTGATAGGACAGAACCCGCACGATCCCCAGACCGTGGACGGCGGCGGTGATGGCGGCATCCAGACTGTTGACGCTCAGGCGGGGGGTGATGTGCAGGGTGTGGCCGGTATCCCCGCCGAACCGCCAGTCCCGGGCCGGGCCGCTGGCCCCTTCGCTGGCGATCAGCCGGTGTGCGGCCAGATCCTGCGGGCTGTCCGGGGTTCCGGCGGCGGCCAGATAGGCCGGGCTGGCCACCAGAAGCCGCTGCACCGCCCCCAGCCGCACCGCCCGCAGCGCACTGTCCGGCAGCGGGGCAATGCGGATGGCGATATCGACCCCTTCCTCGACCATCCGCACCACCCGGTCCAGCAGCAGCAGCCGGATATCCAGATCGGGATAGGTCCGGAGCAGGGTTTCCACCACCGGCAGGATATGCAGCCGCCCGAACATCACCGGGGCGGTCACCACCAGTTGCCCCCGGGGGGTGGTCAGGCGGCCCCGCACCTGCGCGTCGGCTTCGTCCAGATCGGCGAGGATGGCCCGGCAGCGGTCCAGATACAGGCTGCCGTCGCCGGTCAGCCGGACGGAGCGGGTGGTCCGGTGCAGCAGGGTGACGCCGAGGCTGGCTTCCAGCGCGGCAACGGCGCGGGTCACCCGGCTGGGGGACAGCGACAGGCGGCGTCCGGCCTCGGCAAAGCTGGCGGCGTCGGCGACAGCAATAAAAACGCGCAGCAGATCAAGGCGGTCCATGGCGGCTCCGGGGTGCGGGAACGGTAGAGTATTGCTGATTTTGACAAGAGTGAACTGCAATAGCGGTGGATTATCGCTTTCACAGTGTTGTGCGACAGTCCGGGGGACATCAACAGCCGCCCGGTGTGACCGGCGGCACGGATCGGAGAGACCCCCCATGAAAGAGACCCCGATGAAGCTGTATTATCACCCGCTGTCCGGCCACGCCCACCGGGCCCACCTGTTCCTGTCGCTGGCCGGGGTGCCGCATGAGCTGGTGCCGATTGACCTGAGCATCAAGGAACAGAAATCCGACTGGTTTCTGGCCCTGAACGCTTTCGGGGAAATCCCGGTGCTGGATGACAGCGGGGTGATCGTCGCCGATTCCACCGCGATCATGGTCTATGCCGCCCGCAAAGTCGGCCCGTCGCACTGGCTGCCGCAGGATCCGGCGCAGGAAGCGGAAGTGCAGCGCTGGCTGGCGGTGGCGGCGGGCAAGATCGCGTTCGGCCCGGCGGCGGCGCGGATTGCCGTGCTGTTCAACCGCACGGTCGATATGGACGAACTGCACAGCCGGTCCCATGCCGTGCTGGGGGTGATTGATCAGGTGCTGTCAACCCGCCGCTGGATTGCCGGGACCGATCAGCCGACCATCGCCGATGTCGGGCTGTACAGCTACATCGCCCGCTGTCCGGAAGGGTTCGTTGACCGCTCTGCCTATACCGCCATCACCGCGTGGCTGGAACGGGTGGAGGCCCTGCCGGGCTTCGTGCCGTTCGTCAAAACCCCGGTTGGTCTGGACGCCTGACCTCAGACCCCTGACGGAGAGGAGAGCGGCATGAGCGGACACCCATCCCCGTGGCATCCGGGGGAAATCCAGATGCAGCGCACCATCGGGGCTGAAGCGGAGCTGGAGGCGATCGGGCGGCGGGTGATGCGCGATCACCTGCTGGATCAGCACCGTGATTTTTATCCGCTGTTGCCGTTCGTCCTGCTGGGGGCGGTGGATTCGGACGGATGGCCGTGGGCGACGGTCCGCGCCGGAGTGCCGGGGTTCCTTGACGCCCCGGACCGCTGGCACCTGACCGTGCAGGCCCGGCAGGATTCCGGGGATCCGGCCAGCGCGGGCCTGCGGAAGGGGGATGCGGTCGGGCTGCTGGGGCTGCAACCGCACACCCGCCGCCGCAACCGGCTGAATGGAACGCTGGCGGCGGTGTCGGCGGACCATCTGCACATTGCCCTGTCGGAGTCCTTCGGCAATTGCCCGAAGTACATTCATGGCCGGACGGCGGTGTTCACCCGGGATCCGGCGGTGCCCCCGTCGGCCCCGCCGGAGATCCTGCCGGGGCTGGACCCTGCCGCCCGGGCGCTGATCCGGGCGGCGGAGACCTTTTTCGTCGCCAGCTTCTACGACGGGCCGGACGGCCGCCGGGTCGATGTCTCGCACCGGGGCGGGTCTCCCGGTTTTGTGCGGGTGGAGGCCGATGGCACCCTGACGGTGCCGGATTTCGCCGGGAACCGCTTCTTCAACACCCTCGGCAATATCGTTGAAACCGGGCGGGCCGGGCTGCTGTTCCTCGATTGGGACAGCGGCGACACCCTGCAAATCAGCGGGGAGGCAGCGGTGCTGCTAACCCTGCCGGAAGACCCGGGCGTGGCGGGGGCGGAACGGTACTGGCAGGTCCGGCCCCGGCAGGTGGTGCGGCGCCGGGGCATGATGCCGCTGCGCTGGCAGGAAACAGAGGAGGCCCGTTCGCCGTTTCTCGCCGGAACCGGGGTGTGGCCGGACTCCTCCGGCTGGCGGCGTCTGCGGGTGCAGGCGACGCGGCAGGAGAGTGCGGTGGTGCGGTCCCTGATTCTGACGGCAGCGGACGGCCCCCCCTTGCCCCCCGCCCGGCCGGGCCAGCACCTGCCGCTGCGGATCCCCCTGCCGGATGGATCGGTGCTGACCCGGGTCTATACCCTGTCACGGCTGGCCGATGCCGACAGTTACCGCATCAGCGTCAAGCGGGAGGGGCAGGCCTCCGCCGCCCTGCACGGTCTGGAACCGGGAGCGGTGGTGGAGGCGGCGGCCCCGGCCGGGCAGTTTGTGCTGGATCCGGCGGAGACCGGTCCGGTGCTGCTGCTGGCGGCGGGGATCGGCATCACCCCGATCCGGGCGATGCTGGAGGCGGTGGTGACGGCCCCGCAGCCGCGCCCGGTGTGGCTGTTTTACGCGGCGCGGTCTGTGGCGGACCGCGCCCTGATGGCGGAACTGACGGATCTGGCCCGGCGCTCCGCCGCTCCGGTCCGGCTGATCCGCCTGCTGTCCGATCCCCTTGGGGCGGTGGCCGGGCAGGACTACGACGGCATCGGGCTTCTTGACGCCGCCGTGCTGGCCGGGGCCGGGCTGCCGGACCTGACACAGGGCGATGTGACCGCTTATCTGTGCGGGCCGCCCCCGTTCATGCAAGGGGCCTATGATCTGCTCCGGGCCGCCGGTCTGGCGGATGCGGCGATCCGGGCGGAAGCCTTCGGTCCGTCGGCGCTGATCCGGTCGGGGCAGGAGGATGCCAGAGTGATGTCCTCCCCTGCCGGGGGGCCGGTGGAGGTCCGCTTCAGCCGCAGCGGGACCGTGGTGACGTGGACGCCGGAGGCCGGAACCCTGCTGGAGGTGGCGGAGCGCGCCGGTCTGTCGCCGCCTGCCGGATGTCGCGGCGGATCCTGCGGCAGTTGTGCCACCCGTCTGGAGGCAGGGGCCGTCAGTCCGGTCCGGGCGATGACGGCGACGGCCATGGAAGGGGAGATCCTGCTGTGCAGCACGGTTCCCGCCGCAGGCTGCACCGGGCTGACCGTCGCCCTGTAAGCACAGGCGTTTCCGGAAGGGCCGGGGCGCGTTCTCCCCCTTTTCCGGGGGCGCGCCCTGTGCCACTGTCAGCGGCATGACTGATCGCATTACCCCTGATCTGCTGTTGCGGGCCTATGCCTGCGGGCTGTTTCCGATGGCCCGCACCCGCGATGATCCGCACCTGCACTGGATTGACCCGGATCTGCGGGGCATCCTGCCGCTGGAGACGTTCCACGTTCCGCGCTCCCTGCAAAAAACCCTCCGCCGGGGCGACATGATCACCACGGCGGACCGGGCGTTCCCGGCGGTGATGGAAAACTGTGCCGCCCCCGCCCCCGGACGGCAGGAAACCTGGATCAACCCGGAGATTGTCGCCCTGTTCACCGCCCTGCACCGGGATGGCTATGCCCATTCGGTGGAGACCTGGCAGGACGGTGAACTGGTCGGTGGCCTGTACGGTCTGGCGCTGGGCGGGGCCTTTTTTGGCGAAAGCATGTTTTCCCGCCGGACCGATGCCTCGAAGGTGGCGCTGTGCGCCCTGATTGACCGGTTGCGGGCCGGGGGGTTCGTGCTGCTGGATACCCAGTTTATCACCGGCCATCTGGCCCGGTTCGGGGCGGTCGAGATTCCCCGGGCCGAGTATCACCGGCGGCTGCGGGCGGCGCTTGCGGTGCCTGCCCGCTGGCCGGACGATCCTTGGCCGGAGCACGGGACCGGATGACAGCGGCAATCCATTATGCCCCCGATGGCTATATCACCGCCCGGCAGGATCTGAAGGGCCGCCATGCCGCCGGATACGGCTTCCTGCGTGGCATGGCCCGGTGGTCGCAGGGGCCGCTGCTGCTGGCGGCCCGCAACGTGGAAGAGGCCCGGCAGGGGCTGGGGCTGGTGGCGGCGGATCTTGGGGACCGCCCGGTCGGCTGGCTGCCGCTGGAGCGGATGCAGGCCCTGCGCCCGCCGTCCGGCCCCGGCTGCCTGTTCACCCCCGGCCCGGTGCTGGCGGCGCTGGCCCGGACCCGGCAGCGTCTGGATGGCGGGGCGGGCTGGTCCCTGTGCGGGGTGACCCACACCACGGCGTCGGCGCGGGCGATGGAAGCGCTGTCGCTGTCGCTGTTGACCGCTCCGCTGGAGCCGTGGGATGCGGTGATCTGCACCTCGTCGGTGGTGCGGGCGACGGTGCAGCGGATGCTGGAGGCCCTGGGGCAGGACCTGCATCAGCGGCTGGGGGCCAGCCGGTTTGTGGTGCCGCAGCTTCCGGTGATTCCGCTGGGGGTACACTGTGATGACTATGCCGGA
This sequence comes from Novispirillum itersonii, assembly GCF_014205675.1. Classification (GTDB taxonomy): domain Bacteria; phylum Pseudomonadota; class Alphaproteobacteria; order Rhodospirillales; family Rhodospirillaceae; genus Novispirillum; species Novispirillum itersonii_A. The sequence goes on along the minus strand of NZ_JACIIX010000001.1, from coordinate 261,180 downwards.
CTGCCGGAGCTGCGCCCGCAGGCCCGGGCTGCGCTGGGGATTGCCCCGGCGGATGTGGCCCTGCTGTTTGTCGGGCGGATGTCCTTCCACGGCAAGGCCAACCCGCTGCCGCTGTATCTGGCGGCGCAGCGGGTGGCGGAGACCCTGCCGCCGGGCCGGACCCTGCATCTGCTTGAGGCCGGTTGGTATGGCGGCGAAAAGCAGGTCAACGGCTTCGCGCAGGCCGCCGCCACCCTGATGCCGGGGGTGCGCCGCCAGCCGCTGGAGGGGCGGAATCCGGACACCCTGCGGTCGGCGTGGGCGGCTGCCGATGTGTTTGTGTCGCTGTCCGATAATGTGCAGGAAACCTTCGGCCTGACCCCGGTGGAGGCGATGGCCGCCGGGCTGCCGGTGGTGGTGACCGACTGGGACGGCTACCGCGACACCGTGCGCGATGGCGTTGACGGGATCCGGGTGCCGACCCTGATGCCGCCGGGCGGACTGGGGGAGGATATCGCCCTGCGCCATGACCTTGACCTCGACAGTTACGATCAGTATTGCGGCACCGTCAGCCAGAGTACGGCGGTGGATACCGGGGCGGTGGAGCAGGCCCTGCGGGCACTGGTGCTGTCGCCGGAGCTGCGCCGGAGGATGGGGCAGGCCGGGCAGCAGCGGGCCCGGCAGACCTTTGACTGGAAAACGGTGATCGGCCAGTACGAGGCCCTGTGGGCGGCGCTGGCGGAGCGGCGGCGGGCGGCGGCGGACAAGCCCCGGCAGGCCCCGCCGCTGCGGCTGGATCCGTTCGCCCTGTTCGCCGGGTATCCGTCGGGCCTGCTGCGGGATGACCTTCTGGTCACCCTTGGCCCCGGTCCGGACCCGCTGGCGGCGTTCCGGCAGCGGCGGGCCTTGACGGTGGCCGCCATTGCCCCGCAGGTGCCGCCGACGGAGGCGGAGGCCGCCGCGCTGTTCGCCCGTCTGCGGGCCGGTCCCCTGACCGTCGGGACGGTACTGGCGGAGACCCCGCCGGAACGTCAGGCGGCACTGGCCCGTGGGCTGGTGTGGCTGATGAAGGTGGACCTGATCCGGATCCGGGCGTCTTCCTGATCCTGAAGAACCGCCCGGTCTCTGCCCCGGTTACGGGGCGTCCGGCAGCGGTCCGGTCTCTGCCACCATCACCCGGGGGGCGGGCAGGGCCGGAACCGGCGGAAACAGATGGCCGCAGATGCCCCGGGCGATTTCCCGTTCGCCCATGATCACCGTATCCGCCCCCAGACCGCGCAGATGTTCCACCTGTGCATCGGAATGGGCGCGGGCAATGATCGGCAGGTCCGGGTTCAGTAACCGGGCCTGACGCACCACCTGACCGGCCTCAATCGCGTTGGGGATGGCAACCACCATGCAGCGGGCGGCCCCCAGATTGGCGGCACGCAGCACCTCGGCCCTGGCGGCGTTTCCGGCGATCACCTCCAGCCCGTCCTGACGCAGGTCATCGACGGTGGTGTCGATATCCTCGATCACCAGAAAGGCGCTGTCGCGGTCCCGCAGGCTGCGGGCGACCAGACTGCCGACCCGGCCATGCCCGACCAGCACCACATGCCCGGACAGCCCGGTTTCCTGCGGCGGGGCCTCGGGGTCCGCCGAAAGCCCGGCGGTGGAGGGCAGCGGGGCACAGTCGACATCCCCGGGTACGGCGGTGCGGCCTGCCGGGGCGGCGGCGATGGCCGGGGCCACAGTCTGGGCCGGAACCGGGGCGGGCGACGGCGGGGTTTCGGCGGTGCCGGTGTCTGCCGGGGCGGAGCCGTCAGGCTTTTCGACCCGGCGCAACACCCAGTCGGCGATGGCAAACATCAGCGGGTTCAGCAGGATCGAGACAATCGCCCCGGCCAGCACCAGCCCGCGCGCCCGTTCCGGCACCAGATCAAGGCCGATCCCCAGTTCGATCAGGATGAAGGAAAACTCCCCGATCTGGGCCAGACTGGCGGAGATGGTCAGGGCGGTGCGGATCGGGTAGCCGAAGGCCCGCACGATCAGGAAGGCGGCGATCGACTTGCCGACCAGAATGATGAACAGGGTGACCAGCAGCGGCAGCGGCTCCCGCAGCAGGATGCCGGGATCAAACAGCATGCCGACCGACACGAAGAACAGCACCGCGAAAGCATCGCGCAGCGGCAGGGATTCCTGTGCCGCCTCGTGGCTGAGATCGGATTCGCTCAGCACCATCCCGGCGAAGAAGGCCCCCAGCGCCAGCGACACCCCGAACAGTTTGGCCGCCCCGAATGCCACCCCCAGCGCAATTGCCAGCACCGCCAGCCGGAACAGCTCCCGCGAGCCGAGGCGGGCCACCGCCTGCAACAGCCACGGAATCACCCGCCGCCCGACGATCAGCATCACCGCCACAAAGGCCGCCACCTTCAGCAGGGTGATCAGCAGGGCGCCGAGGATGCCGGGGTTGAGTCTGGCGGTCAGCCAGTCGTGGGGCACCACGGTGCCGTCGCCGCCGGTCAGGCTGGCCAGCGCCGGCAGCAGCACCAGCGCCAGCACCATGGCCAGATCCTCGACAATCAGCCAGCCGACGGCGATCCGCCCGCGCCGGGTATCAATCTCCCGCCGGTCCTGCAACGCCCGCAGCAGCACCACCGTACTGGCCACCGACAGCGCCAGACCGAACACCAGCCCGGAGGCCACCGACCAGTCCAGCGCCATCGCCAGCAGCAGGCCGAGGATGGTGGCCACCGCAATCTGGGCAATGGCCCCGGGGATGGCGATCCGCGCCACCGACAGCAGATCTTTCAGCGAAAAATGCAGCCCGACCCCGAACATCAGCAGGATCACCCCGATCTCCGCCAGCTGCGGGGCCAGTGTCTGGTCGGCGACAAAGCCGGGGGTGAACGGCCCGGCGATGATCCCGGCGATCAGATAGCCCACCAGCGGCGGTACCCGCAGCCGGGCGGCGATGGCCCCGAAGATGAACGCCAGGACGATCCCGGCGACGATGGTGGAGATCAGGGGTGTGGCATGGGGCATCGGCGGTGTCCTCCGGGGGGGCGAAGAGGCTTAGGGCTGGGCGGATTCCTTGACCAGAAGCAGGTCACGGGCCGGGGCATCGGCGGGGGCGCGTTCGACCACATCATGGGCGACGCTGCCCAGCAGGGCGCGGCCGACGCCGCTGCGGGCGGTGGTGGCCATCACGATCACCTGCGTCTGGTCGCTGATGCGGGCGGTGTTGAGGATGGTCGGCACCGGCGATCCGGACAGGGCGAGGCGGGTAATCAGATGCTGGCCGGTGGGAAGGCCGTGCAGAAGGCGGTCAAAGTCGCCGGACAGAGTTTCGGCATCCACCGGCTGGGTGCGGTCCAGCCCGGGCAGGTCGCAGACGTGCAGCAGGTCGAGGGTGCCGTCGGGAATCAGCGCCATCGCCGCCAGCACGGAGGCCCGCGAGGCCGGGGTGAAGTCCACCGCCACCAGCGCCCCGGCGTAACGGCCGAAGGGGCGGGCACCGACCGCCAGCAGCGGCACCGGGCTGGCAATGTTGATTTTCTCCACCGTGGTCACCGAAAACGGGCCGTCAGACGGCCCGGTGTGGCCGACCACCAGCAGATCGGCCCCGGTCAGGGCGGCCTGATCGGCGACGGCCTCCTCAACCGGGCCGCGCACGGCAACGGCGGTGGCGGGGATCTCTGCCGCGCCGGGCACCTGATCCAGATGGCGGCGGATTTCCGCTTCGATAAGGTGCGGCGGCAGATTATCCAGCATGCCCTTATCCACACCGCTGCGGATGGCGTAGAGAGCGGTCAGGGTGGCCCCGAACTGGGCGCACAGCTGCACCGCCCGCGCCATGGCGCGGTCAGAGCGGGGGGCCAGATCGGTGGCCAGCAGGATCCGTTTCATGTCCGGGCCTCTTCTGGGGTGACTGGGAACAGTCCGATGCTGTCAAAGATGGGGGAACCGGGGCCGGGCGGCCATCCGCATGAATACGGACCGTCCGGGGCCTGTTTTGCTAACTGTATGGTTGTGTTGATGAATTGGATCGGGCCTCCGTATCCTTACGGAGGGGGCCGGACTGGTCTGTCCGCTGCGGCGTGCTATGCTGCGGGAATGATGATGTCTGTCCCCGCCGTCCGGATTCCGTTGACCCCGCTGCGCCTGACCGCGCTGTCGGCGGCCTATCTGCTGGCCCATCTGTTCCTCGACTGGATCAGCTTTTTCAACGAAGTGGCCCCCCTGAACATCACCCCGTGGAATCCGCCGTCCGGGCTGGTGATGGCGGTGGTGCTGGTGGCCGGGGCGCGGGTGCTGCCGGCGGTGTGGCTGGCGCTGGTGCTGGCGGATGTGCTGGTGCGCGGCATGCCGGTCGGGCCGGGGGCGATCCTGCTGTCCAATGCGGTGATTGCGGCGGTCTATGGCGGGGCGGCCCTGTTTCTGCGGATCCGGTTCCAGATCGGGCCGGGGCTGGCGCGGCGGGGAGATGTGGCCCGCCTGCTGGGCGTCGGGGCCGGGGCGGCCGCCGTGGTCGGCGCGCTGTACATCGGCCTGTTCACGGCGCTGGGCCTGTTCCCGTGGGGCCAGTTTCCGACGATGCTGCTGCGTCACTGGACCGGCGAGGTGATCGGGATTGCCGTGATCACGCCGTTCCTGCTGGTGTGGGGCAAGCGGCTGCCCGCCCTGCTGCTGTCGCGGCACTGGCGGTGGCCGCCGCCGGGGCGGATCGCCGAGGCGGCGGCGCAGGCGGCGGCGGTGGGGCTGGCCCTGTGGGCGGATTTCGGGCCGCTGTCGTCGGACCGCTATGAGTATTTTTACATCCTGTTCCTGCCGCTGGTGTGGATTGCCTCCCGCCACGGGTTGCCGGGGGCGGTGCTGGGGGTGCTGGCCACCCAGACCGGCCTGCTGGTGGCGATGCAGGGGGTCGGGGTGGACGCCGACCGCATGATGCACTTCCAGATGCTGATGCTGGCCCTGACCGTCACCGCCCAGCTTCTGGGAGCGGTGGTCAGCGACCGCTGGCGGTCGGAAGCCTGGGTGCAGGAACGCCAGACCGATTTTGCCCATGCCTCCCGCCTGACCGAAGCCGGGGAAATGACGGCGGCGCTGGCCCACGAGCTGAACCAGCCGTTGACCGCGACGATGAGCTACACCCGGGCCGCCCGCAAGATTGCCCGGCGGGATGGGGTGTCGGACCAGCTGGCGGAAACGCTGGACAAGGCGGTGGCGCAGGCGGAGCGGGCCGACCGGGTGATGCGCAGCCTGCGCGACTTTGTCCGCAAGGGGGAAAGCCGCCGTGACCGGCTGGAGGTGGCGGACCTGATCGCTGACAGTCTGGATCTGGCCGGGCCGGTGCTGCGGCAGAAGGAGGTCAGCGCCGCAGCGGATGTACCTGCCGGGCTGCCGGCGGTGCGGGGCGATGCCATCCAGTTGCAGCAGGTGCTGCTGAATCTGCTGCGCAATGCGGCGGAGGCGGTCAGCTCGGTCCCCGGCGGAGTGGTGTCCGGCGGGGTGAAGGGGCCGCAGATTATGGTCTCTGCCAGAATCGACGCCGACTGTGTGGCGGTGACGGTCCGCGACCGTGGGCCGGGCCTGTCGGAGATTGTTGAGCGGCATCTGTTTTCGCCGTTCATCACCACCAAGGACACCGGAATGGGGCTGGGACTGTCGATTGCCCGCTCGATCCTTGATGCCCATGGCGGCACCCTGTCGGCCCAGCGGCTGCCGGAAGGGGGGACCGCGTTCCGCTTTACCGTGCCGCTGGCCGCCGCGGAACAGGACCGGGAAGGAGACGGGGAATGAGCGAACCGACCGTTTTTGTGGTTGATGATGATGAAGGGGTCCGCGATGCGCTGGCCCTGCATCTTGAGCTGGCCGGGCTGCGGGTCCGCACCTTTCCGTCCGCCGATGCCTTTCTGGCGGTGGTCGGGGCCGGGGACCGGGGCTGTGCGGTGCTGGATATCCGCATGCCGGGTATGGATGGCCTGACCTTGCAGAAAGAAATGGTCCGGCAGGGGATCACCCTGCCGGTGATCATCATCACCGGCCATGGCGATGTGCCTGCCGCCGTCACCGCCTTCCGCGCCGGGGCGGTGGATTTTCTTCAGAAGCCGTTTGACGAGGACCGCCTGATTGACCGGGTACGGGAGGCGATGGAACGCGATGCCCGCGACCGCCGCCAGCGGCAGGAGCAGGACGACGCCTGCCAGCGGGCCGCCGCCCTGAGCCCGCGGGAGCGGGAGGTGATGCTGCTGATTGCCGAGGGGCTGTCCAACAAGCATGTCGCCCTGCGGCTGGATATCGGGGTGCGGACCGTGGAAACCCACCGCGCCCGGGTGATGGAGAAAATGGGGGTCGGCAGCGTGTCGGAGCTGGCCCGGCTGGCCCTGCTGCTGGCGGACTGAAAAAGAAAACCCCCCGTTCCACCGCAGCGGAACAGGGGGCATCAATAGCGGCGTACCGCTGCCGGATTTTGCCGGGGATCAGGCCTCGACGGTCGGATCGACCGAGAAGCTTTCGCCACAGCCGCAGCGGCCGGTTTCGTTGGGGTTTTCAAACACGAAACTGGCGGCGAACTTATCGACCCGGTAATCCATGGTCGCCCCCAGCAGGTACATGAAGGCGGCGGGGTCGATCAGGATGGTGACTCCCTTGTCCTCCACCGCATCTTCAAACGGCAGCTTTTCCTCGGCGTATTCCACCACATAGGACAGGCCGGAACAGCCCCGGGTGCGGACGCCGACCCGCAGGCCGACCACCGGTTTGTCCGATTTTGCCATCAGCTCCTTCACCCGGTCGGCGGCGGCGTCGGTCAGGGTCAGGATCTTCGGGGCCTGCCGCACCGGCTTGGCCGGAGAGGTGGGAGTGGGGGTGGGGGGAGAGGCGGTTGCCATGGCGGAGTTCCTCCTCAGAACATGTCCAGCGCGACGCGGGCCACTTCGCTCATCCGCTCCGGGGTCCACGGCGGTTCCCACGTCAGCGAGACGCGGACCCGGCCAACCCCCTCAACGCGGGCAACGGCATGGGCCACTTCGTCCGGCATTTCCCCCGCCACCGGGCAGGCCGGGGCAGTCAGGGTCATGGTGACGGCGACATCACCGTTCTCGGCGATCTTCATTTCGTAGATCAGGCCGAGGTCGTAGATGTTGACCGGGATTTCCGGATCGTGGACCGACCGCAGGGCGGCCACGATATCTTCTTCGGCCGCGATCGGCAGGCCGGGATCCAGCGGGGATCCGGCTTCAGCTTCCATCTCTTCGGCGGGCGGCGGCGGTTCGTAAGCGTACATCGGGGGGCGCATCGTCATGGTTGGGGGAGCCTCTTCACTCTCGTCGCCGGTCAGCCGAACAGCGTCTGCACGCTGCGCAGGGCCTTGACCAGCGCGTCAATGTCGGCGGTGTTGGTATACATGCCAAAGCTGGCGCGGGCGGTGGCGGGCACGCCAAGGCGCTCCATCAGCGGCTGGGCGCAGTGGTGCCCGGCGCGGACGCAGACCCCCTGCCGGTCCAGCACGGTGGCAATGTCATGCGGATGGGCATAGGCCATGGAGAAGGAGATGATCCCGCTCTTGCCCGGGGCGGTGCCATGGACGGTCAGGCCGTCGATGTCGGCCAGACGCTCCATGGCGTAGGCCAGCATCGCCTCTTCATGGGCGTGGATCTCCCCGGCATCGAACTGCGCGAGGTAGTCCAGCGCCGCCGCCAGACCAATCGCGGAAACGATCGGCGGGGTCCCGGCCTCGAACTTGGCGGGCACGGCGGCCCATTCGCTTTTCTCGTAAGTGACGGAGGAAATCATGTCGCCGCCGCCCATCCACGGCGGCATCCGCTCCAGCATGTCCAGCCTGCCGTACAGCACGCCGATGCCGGTCGGGGCATACAGCTTGTGCGGGGCAAAGACGTAAAAGTCACAGCCGATCGCCTGCACGTCCACCGGGCGGTGGACCACGCCCTGACAGCCGTCGATCACCACCACCGCCCCGGCGGCATGCGCCTTGGCGGTGATTTCGGCGACCGGCAGCACCGTGCCCAGCACGTTGGAGACATGGGCCACCGACACCAGTCTGGTGCGGTCGGTCAGCAACGCCTCAAACCCGGCCATGTCGAAGGACCCGTCGTCATGGATCGGGGCGATCTTCAGCACCAGTCCCTTCTCGTCGCGCAGCATATGCCACGGCACGATGTTGGAATGGTGCTCCAGCGCCGAAATAATGATCTCATCGCCCGGCTGCAAAGCCGTGCGGCCATAGGTCTGGGCGATCAGGTTGAAGGCTTCGGTCGCGCCGTGGGTCAGCACGATTTCCCGCTCATCCGCCGCATTCAGGCGGGCACGGATTTTGCCGCGCACCGACTCGTAGTTGGCGGTGGCGCGCTCCGACAGCCAGTAAGCGCCCCGGTGGACGTTGGCATATTCTTCCGAATAGGCCCGCATCACCGCATCCAGCACCATCTGCGGCTTCTGGGCCGAGGCCCCGGAGTCGAGATAGGCCAGCGGCTTGCCATGCACGGTCCGCGACAGGATCGGGAAGTCACGGCGGACGGCCTCGACATCAAACGGGCGGTGGTTCAGCAGGGGGGCGGCGACAGGGGCGTTCATGACCGGGACTCCAGCCACTGGTGGATTTTTGCGGTCAGGGCGTCGCGCAGGGCGTCGTCGCTGACCAGTTCAACCACGTCATCAAGGAACCCTTCGATCAGCAGCGACCGGGCGGTGTCAGGATCCAGACCCCGGGCCTGAAGATAGAACAGGGCGTCTTCGTCCAGTTCGCCGGTGGCGGCCCCGTGGCTGCACTTGACGTCATCGGCGAAGATGGTCAGTTCCGGCTTGGTGTCCACTTCCGCCCCGCGCGACAGCAGCAGCGCCTTGTGAAGCTGATGGCCGTCGGTCTTCTGGGCGATGCGCTGCACGTTGACCCGGCCCTGAAACACGCCGCGCCCGGTGCCGTCCAGCACCCCTTTCAGGGTCTGGGCAGAGGTGCAGTGCGGGGCGGCATGGTCGATGAAGCTGGTGGTATCGACATGCTGGCCGGTTCCGGCGGCATAGGCCCCGTTCAGGCGGGCTTCGGCACCGGGGCCAAGCAGCTCCACCCGCAGGTCGGCGCGCACCAGCGCCCCGCCGAGGGTCAGGGCGAAGCCGTCATACACCGCGCCGCGCTGGATCCGCGCCTGAAGGGCAGTCAGCAGGCGGGCCTGCCGGCTGTCGTTGTGCAGGCTGATGTGGGTCAGGCGGGCGTCATCGCCAAGGGTGATGTCGCTGACGCGGTTGGTCAGGCTGTCCCCCCCGGTGTCCCCCCCGGTGGCCCCGACCTGACTTTCGATCAGGGTCAGGGCCGCCCCCCGGCCGATTTCCACCAGCAGGCGCGGCTGCACCAGCACGGCGGCCCCGGCGGCGGCATCGGTGATCCACAGCAGGTGCAGCGGGGTGGCCGCCTGCGGGGTGGCGGAAACCCGGATCACCAGACCATCGGACAGGGCGGCGGTGTTGAGGGCGACGAACGGATTGTCGGCCAGCGCCAGCGCCTGCCCCAGCCCGGCCTTGACGGCGGCGGCATCGGTGGCGATGGCGTCCGACAGGGTCTGGATGCTGACACCGGCCTGTGTCAGGGCGGCGGCATCGGACAGGTCAGGGCGCAGGCGGCCGTTGACCAGCACCAGACGCAGGGCTCCCGGCACGTTCAGCGCCTGCTCCTCAGCGGTCTGGATGGCGGTGGCATCCCCGCCGGTGGGGGCGGCGACGAAGGACACTTCGGCCAGCGGGCTGACCCGGGTGTACTTCCAGCGTTCGTGAGTGCGGGTCGGCAGTCCGTGGGCGGCAAAGGCGGTCAGGCCTTCGGCCCGCAGGGCGGTCAGGGCGGCATCCGTCAGCGGGGCGGCGGCCTGCGCCGCTTCCGTGACGGTGACGAGGGAGAGGGCAGATGCGGTCATCGGATCCCCCTTACGCCGCAGCGCCGGTGTAATCGGCGTAGCCCTTGGCTTCCAGTTCCTCGGCCAGCTCCGGCCCGCCGGTGCGGACGATGCGGCCCCCGGCGAACACATGCACCACATCGGGAACGATGTAGGACAGCAGGCGCTGGTAATGGGTGATGACGAGGAAGGAGCGGTCCGGGCTGCGCAGGGCGTTGACGCCGTCGGCCACCACCTTCAGGGCGTCGATGTCGAGGCCGGAGTCGGTTTCGTCAAGGATGGCGAAGCGCGGGGTCATCAGCGCCATCTGGAGGACTTCGGCGCGCTTCTTCTCGCCGCCGGAGAACCCGACGTTGACCGGGCGCTTCAGCATGTCATCGCGCACGCCCAGTTCCTTGGCCTTGGCCTTGACCAGCTTCAGGAATTCCATGGCGTCGATCTCGCCCTCCCCGGCGGCCCGGCGGCGGGCGTTGATCGCCGCCTTCAGGAAGGTGGAGGTGGCGACCCCGGGAATTTCCACCGGGTACTGGAACGACAGGAAGATCCCGGCCAGCGCCCGGTCCTGCGGTTCCATCTCCAGCAGGCTTTGCCCGTTCAGCAGGATGTCGCCGTCGGTGATGGTGTAGCCGTCGCGCCCGGCGATGATGTTGGACAGGGTGGATTTGCCGGTGCCGTTCGGCCCCATCAGGGCGTGGACCTTGCCCGGCTCGATCACCAGATCGACACCCTTCAGGATGTCCTTGCCATCGACGGAGGCATGCAGATTGCGGATTTCAATCAGGGCCATGGGAACTCTCTCTTTTTTGTCCGGTGCGGAAGGCGGTCAGCGGGCGTTGGGCCTCAGAGCGTTTTCAGCAAAAGTGGACACCGGTTTTGCGGTTGAAAACGCTCTAACTTTTTAAAAAGAGAGCATTTTCTTCGATTGACAGGATTCCACTCAATCTGAAAATGCTCTAGCCGACGCTGCCTTCCAGCGAAATGGCGACCAGCTTCTGGGCTTCGACGGCGAATTCCATCGGCAGGGTTTGCAGCACTTCCTTGCAGAAGCCGTTGACGATCAGGCCGACGGCATCTTCCGGGTTCAGGCCGCGTTGCAGACAGTAGAACAGCTGGTCTTCGGAGATGCGGCTGGCGGTGGCCTCATGCTCGGTGCGGGCGGTCGGATTCTTGGTCTCAATGTAGGGCACGGTGTGGGCCCCGCACTGATCGCCGATCAGCAGGCTGTCGCACTGGGTGAAGTTGCGGGCCCCGTCGGCCCCCGGCTGGATGCGGACCAGACCACGGTAGGTCTGGTCAGAATGCCCGGCGGAAATCCCTTTCGAGATGATCTTTGACCGGGTGTTCTTGCCGATGTGGATCATCTTGGTGCCGGTATCGGCCTGCTGGTGATTGTTGGTGATCGCCACCGAGTAAAATTCGCCGACCGAGTTTTCCCCCTGAAGGATGCAGGACGGATATTTCCAGGTCACGGCGGAGCCGGTTTCCACCTGCGTCCACATCACCTTGGAGTTACGGCCCCGGCAGGCGGCGCGCTTGGTGACGAAGTTGTAGATGCCACCCTTGCCCTCGGCATCGCCGGGGTACCAGTTCTGGACGGTGGAATACTTGATCTCGGCATCATCGAGGGCCACCAGCTCGACCACGGCGGCGTGAAGCTGGTTCTCGTCGCGCTGCGGGGCGGTGCAGCCTTCCAGATAGGAGACATAGGCACCGTCGTCACAGACGATCAGGGTGCGTTCAAACTGCCCGGTGTTCTTCTCGTTGATGCGGAAGTAGGTGGACAGTTCCATCGGGCAGCGCAGGCCCTTCGGCACGTAAACGAAAGAGCCGTCGGTGAACACCGCCGAATTGAGGCAGGCATAGAAATTATCGCCCGGCGGCACCACGGAGCCCAGATATTTGCGCACCAGATCCGGGTACTTCTTCACCGCTTCGGAAATGGCGCAGAAGATCACGCCCATTTCCTCAAGGCGCTTTTTATAGGTGGTGGCCACCGAGACGGAATCGAACACCGCATCGACGGCGACTCCGGCCAGCGCTTCCTGTTCCCGCAGGGGGATGCCCAGCTTTTCGTAGGTGCGCAGCAGCTCGGGGTCGACCTCCTCCAGACTCTTCGGCGCAATCTTCTGGCGCGGGGCGGCATAGTAATGCGCGTCCTGAAAGTCGATGGCGGGGTAGCGCACGTTGGCCCAGGTCGGTTCCGTCATGGTCAGCCATTGACGGTAGGCCTTCAGGCGCCATTCCAGCAGCCACTCCGGCTCCTCTTTCTTGGCGGAGATGAAGCGGATGATGTCTTCGTTCAGACCCTTGGGCGCCAGTTCGGTCTCGATATTGGTTTCGAAGCCGTACTTGTAGCGCTCCAGTTCCTTCACCGTTTGTGCGGTGCTGTCGGTGGCCGCCATTGGAAGGGGTTCCTTTTACCGTGCTCTCTCGTTTTCTTGCGGTCTGGTGCGGTGTCACGCCGGAAGCGTGGCCGGAACCGGCGGGCGGAACGGCTGCGGATCACTGACCATCTCCGCCAGCGTCAGGCTGGACAGGGCGTCATGGACCGCACGGTTCACCCGGTTCCAGTGGCCATGCATCGGGCACAGGCTTTCGATGCCGCAGTCATCCTCCGCCGACTCGACGCAGGAGGTCAGGGCGATCGGCCCCTCCACTGCCTGAATCATGTCGGCGACGGTGATACGCACCGCATCACGGCCAAGCCCGTAGCCACCGCCCGCGCCCCGGGTGGAAACCACCAGCCCGTCGCGGGCCAGCAGCTTCAGCACCTTGGCAACGGTCGGCATCGGCACCCCGGTGTCAGCCGCAATCTGCTGGGCAGACCGCTGGCCGCCGTGGCGGGCCATGTCGACCAGAAGAACGACTGCATAATCGGTGAGCTTGTTGATGCGGAACATCGACCTTACCTGTAAACCCGGTGCCGCTGTTTCTGCGCGCAGCTGGTATGCTGCTGCTGGACAGGGCCGCCGGTGCGGAATACCGTACCAAATCGGTACCCTTTTTAATAAGACCAAAATGGTCCTGTTTCAAGCTGCAATCCTCGGGTCTCCCATGCGCTGTGCGGATGGGGCCCTGCAAAACCGGAATATCGTATGTCGCTCCGCCGCTCCGTTGCCTGCGTGTCTGCTGCCGTTCTGTCCTGCCTTGTGGCCTCGGCCGCTCCGGCCGGGGCGGAGGAACCGTTGAAACGCAGTGATATCAGTGCTGATGCGATTGCCCCGGCGTTCCGGCTGGTGGCGAAGCGGCTGATGCATTCCGGGGTCGCCTTTGAGGGTACCCGCGCCGATCTGATCGCCGCCGCCGCCGCCGGGGTCAAGGTGGTGCGGGTCTACCGCGAATCGGATGCCTGGGTGCTGGACGCGGCGGAGCCGCTGGGCCTGAAGGTGGTGATGGGCCTGTGGCTGGCCCACCCGCGCCATGGCTTTGATATCACCGATACCAAGGCGGTGGCGGAGCAGGAACAGCGCCTGCGCGCTTTCGTCCGCACCCATAAGGATCACCCGGCGCTGCTGGCGTGGGGCGTGGGCAACGAGGTGGAGACCGAGGTGGCAGACCCGGCCCCGGTGTGGACGCTGGTGGACCGCATGGCGGCGGCGGTGAAGGAAGAGGACCCGGATCACCCGACGATGATGGTGGTGGCGGATACCGGCATGGACCGGCTGACGCCGCTGGCGGCCTGCTGCCGGTCGGTGGATCTGCTGGGGATCAATATTTACGCCGGGGCTTACCGCGATCTGCCGGACCGCCTGACCACGGCAGGCATCCGCAAGCCGGTGGTGATCACCGAGCTGGGGGCGCTCGGCCAGTGGCAGGCCGGACGCAAGCCGTGGGGGGCCCCGGTGGAGCTGACCAGCCGCCAGAAGGCGGAGTTTTTCACCGAGTCGCTGCCATGGCTGCGGCAGCAGTCGCAGATTGTCGGGGTGTTCCCGTTCCTGTGGGGCGAAAAGCAGGAACAGACCGCGACATGGCACAGCCTGCTGATGCCGGACGGGGGCCTGACGGCGATGACCGATGCGCTGACCCGGCAGTGGCAGGTGATGGACAGCGGTCTGCCGCCAGCCGCCCCGGCCCCGGACCTGACCGGGGTCGGCATCAATGCCGATGTCTTTGCGCCGGGGGCGGAGGTGTCCTCGACGCTGGCGGTCACCGACCCGCAGGGGCAGCCCCTGACCACCACGTGGGAGGTGCGGGAAGAGGCCACCGACCTCCGCAAGGGTGGCGATGCTGAGGCGGTGCCGCCGCCGGTGGCGGTGACGGTGCTGGAGCAGGGTCCGGCGGTGATCCGCTTCCGGGCTCCGGAGAAACCGGGGGCTTACCGCCTGTTTGCCACCGTCCGCAATCCCACCGGCAAGGCCGCCACCGCCAATCTGCCGTTTCTGGTCCGCTGAGCTTCTGCCGGGGGGCCGATCTCAGGCCGAGCGGATATAGCGCAGGAAGTCGTTGATGCGGCCCTGAAGATCCCCGGTGCGCTGCCGCAGGTCGCCGATGGCGGTGTTCAGGCTGTCGGTGGCGTCGCTGGTGGTGCGGGCCAGCACCGTCACATCCTCCACCGCCGTGGAAACGCCCCGGGTTGCCCCGGCGGCATCATGCACATTGCGGGCGATTTCCTGCGTTGCCGCCCCCTGCTGCTCCACCGAGGCGGCGATGGCGGCCATGTTCTCGTCAATGCGGTGCACATTGGCGGCAATGGTGTTGATGGCCGCAACCGATGACGCTGTCGCGGTCTGCACCGCCCCGACCTGCCGGGTGATGTCCTCGGTGGCGCGGGCGGTCTGGCTGGCCAGCGTCTTGACTTCGTTGGCGACGACGGCGAATCCCTTTCCGGCATCCCCGGCCCGGGCCGCCTCGATGGTGGCATTCAGGGCCAGAAGGTTGGTCTGATCGGCGATGGCGGTGATCAGCGCCACCACTTCCCCGATCCGCCCGGCAGCCTGCGACAGGCTCTCGACCCGCGACAGGGTGTCGCGGGTGACGCCGGAGGTCTCGGCGGCCAGCCGGACGGACCGGTCCACCTGCGCCGAAATTTCGCCGATGGCGGCAGACAGTTCCTCGGCAGCGGCGGCAACGGCCTCCACATTGGTGGTGGCGTCGTTGGCAGAGAGGGCGGAGGCCCCGGCTTTCGCCAGAACGTCCTGCGAGTCGCGGGCAACCGCGCCCACCTGCGCATCGAGCGAGGTGGAGACCGTGATCAGGGCCTGCATCACGGTGCCGGTGGCCTGTTCAAACTCTTCGGCCAGCCGGTCCATCATCGCCTTGCGGTCGGCGGCGGCCTGCTGCCGGGCGGCTTCGGCCTGCTGATTCAGGCGGGCGACCTCTTCGGCGTTGGTCTTGAAGACCGCGACGGTTGCGGCCATCTGGCCGATGGCGTTCTTCCAGCCGATGGCGGGGATCTCGATCCGCAGATTGCCGTTCGCCAGATGCTGCATGGTACTGGCCATCGCCGCCAGCGGCCGGGTCAGGCCGAGGGCGATGATGACGACCACCGCCACCATCACCGCCAGCACGGTGATCAGCACGGTGGTCACCGCTGTTGCCGCCGTCCGGGTGACCTCTGCCAGATTGGCGTCAGCGGCGGCCATCCGCTGGGTGGACCGGTCCCGCAGGGTGGCCAGCGGCGGCTCTGCCCGGGCAAAGGTCTGCGACAGACCCGACAGTTTGCCCGGCAGGGCAAGGCGGACCGTGGCGTAGCGCTGGAAGGCCTTTACGTAATCGCCGACGTACTGCGTGATCGCCTGTTTGTCGGAGTCGGACAGGGCGCTGTCCTGCACGGCGGCCAGAAGCCGGGTGCTGATGGCGGTCAGGCGGGTGGCATCCTGCTCTTTCGGGTCGGCGATAAACATCTTCTCCCGCAGCCGCATGTCGAGCATCAGGACGTTCAGGCGGTCATCCTGCTGGGACCGGACGATCCCCTCAAAGACCGCAACCGCATTGCGCAGGCTCAGGCGCAGGCCGTCAGCATCTGTCAGCCCCAGTTCTTTCCAGTCGGTGACAATGGCCGTAAACTGGCGGCTGTAGTCCTGGAGCAGGGTTTCCGTTTCCTTGGCCAGCGCGAGATCTTCTCCGGACAGGCGGCCTGTCAGCCCGTTGATCTGGTCGATGGTCGCGGTAAGGGTGGCGGCATGCTTGTCTGTCTCCGTCAGGCTCAGGCGGAGCAGAAAGTCCTTCTCGTTGCGGCGGGCATTGAGGAACCCCAGCTGGATAGCGTTCAGGGCGGAACTGATGCGGCTGCTGTCCTCTTTCTGTTGCGCGGCGGCCTCGCTGACCGTGCGCTGCCAGGATGTCACGCCCCAGATCGGAAGGAAGCCGATGATGACGATCGCCAGGATCAACCCCATCTGGAATTCGATTCTGGTTTTTCTGAGAAGCATGGCCGTTCTCCCGGGCAGAGGGACAGGGTGGGGACGCAGACAGGAGTGGGTGGCAAGAACCATGCCGGTTCTGTCTCGGGTGGTGGATGCATCTTCAAAAATGCTATCAAAATGCAAAGCATGTAAATATTGATATGTTTACTATCAAATTTTGAAAAGATGCACGGGTCTGGCGGAGACCGCTCCTCAAACGGCGAGGCGAAATGCAATGCGGGACGCTATCGCTGTCACAGACCTGCTATACTTTATGGGGGATCCTGTTGACGTGCTGCTCTGGAGATCGCCGCAATGACTGACCTGCATCATGGTGTTCCGGGGGAGGGGGGCTGTTCGGTTCCATCGGGAACAGACCGGCAGGGACGCCTACAGGCCCTGTGCACGGTGGAAGACGCCCCGGCCTTGCTGCTGGTCGGGCATGGCTCGGCCAGAACGGAGCGCGCCCGCCTGCCGACTCTGGCTCTGGCAGAGCGGTTGCGCCAGCGGGGGCCGTGGTGCACGGTGGCGGTGGCCTTCTGGAAGGAGCCACCGTTTATCCGCGAGGCGCTGGCCGCCCTGACCGCCCCCCGGGTGATTGTGGTGCCCAATTTTGCCTCGGACGGGATTTTCACCCGGGAGAAAATCCCGGCGGAACTGGCGGCGGCCGGATATCCCGGGCAGGTGATTCTGACCGGGGCGATCGGGGCTCATCCGCTGGTCGAGCAGATCATGGTCCGCCGGATCGATGCGGCTCTGGCCCGTATCCGCGCGGCAGGGTGGCCACCCGATCAGGTCACGGTGCTGCTGGTCGGCCATGGCTCCCGCCGCCCGGGCGGGTCATCGACCACGATTACCCAGCTGGCGGACCGTCTGGCGGCGGCGGTGCACGGCCCCCGGGTCCATGCCTGCTTTATCGAGGAGGCCCCGCTGGTGACTGACTGGCGGGAGCTGACGGCGTCCCCGGTGGTGATCGTGATGCCGATGCTGATCGCCGAAGGCATGCATGGCAGCGAGGACGTTCCCCCCCAGTTCGGCCTGACGGCGGAGGATGTCGCCCCGTCCGCCCCGGATCTGACCGGGCCGGTGGCCTGCGGCGACCGTCAGGTGTGGTATTGGCGGGGGATCGGAAGCTCTCCTGATCTTATTGATATTATTGAGGATATGGCGTTTCCGCATTTAACCCGGTGATCGGGGCGGATGGCCCGGTATACCAAGGAACATCGGCGATATGCTGTGGAGCAGGTGGCAAGGGCGGTGTCTGGCCGTATGCTTGGTCCGGTCCGGAAATGGGTTCGGTGCACGGCATGGGCAGGATGGTATGGCGATCCTTGGTCCCGATTTCGGTGGCTTGCCGTTCCGGTCGCAGATGTCTGCCGGATCGGCCCCCCGTCGCTTCTGCGATCTGGGCGATGCCGTCCGGGTGGTGGCTGACCGGCTGCGCCGCCTGAACCGCTGCGCCTCCGGCTCCGGGCTCTCCTGCATTGTTGACGGGCATTTTCCGATCCTTGATCCGTTCGGAGATGCCGAGCGGGTGGTCGAGGCGCTGCTGTCCACCCTTCTGCACTGCCGCTATTCCATGACCCCGGATATGCCCGGCCGGAGCGGTGGCCTATCCCCGGTCTATCTGGAAGTCCTGTCTTTTGTGGATGCGCGGGGGGTGCGTCAGGCCCGCCTGATGATGGTGGTGCAGTCGCCCTGTGCCGCCTCTCTGGCCCAGCTGGCGCGGGGGCATCTGATTGAGACCAGTCTCCCCGAGCGGATTGATGCCCTCCGGGGCGTTCTCCAGATTTCCGATCTCGGATCGCGGATGATCGTCCGTCTGGATTTCCCGCAGCAGCATCCGGTTGAGGCGGCGCTGTGAGCCCCTCTTCCTCCTCTCCCCAAAGGATTACCCCCTCCGGAGTAAATTTTTCTGCGGAGACATATTCATTTTGGCTTTGCGGGGGTAGATCTTAATGCTATTCGCGGTGTGGGGAAGAAGAGCATTCTTCTAGAATTGGAATAATAATAAGATAGAGTACAGGGGGAGTATCGTCCGATGGGAGCCGTTCCGATGATGAACGTCCAGACCGCGTCCGTGCTGCCGGGCAGCAGCACTGCTTCCGGCCCGTCTTCAGCGTTTGGGGGAGGGACAGGCGCGATGCAGGGTGTCACCCACCGCCTGCCGGAAGACCTGAAGACCAAACACTGGTACTGCGATATTCATCACGCCATGTTCCTGATTCTTCTTGAGCGCGGCTCGACCGCAGCTGCACAGGAGAACATGGAGCTTGCCCGTTACTTCGTTGATACGATTACGGTCTACTGGCTTGTGCACTGCATGGTCGAAGAAGAGGGCATGGCGCTGGAGCTGTCGCTGGGCCTGATTTCGGCCGATACGGCCCGCGCCCACGCGGAAAGCCATGTCGGGATCGCTAAATGGTGGAACGCCAACGTGTTTGCCCCTCTGGTCGAAGGGCGTATTTCCGGGGCTGACCTGTCGGCGATCCTGAAGAAGTTTCTGGGCTTTGTGATCAAGCACATCACCGAAGTCGACCAGAACAGCTATGGCACCGGGGCCGGGCTGGGCGAAGAGGCGATGATCCACGAGATGGCCCATCTGGGCCTGTCCGGACTGCCGCTGTCGCCGCAGATGGGCGGCTGTGCTGCTCTGGCCCGCGATCTGGCCCCGTTCATGTCCCAGCATATCAGCGCCGCCTCGCTGCCGCCGTCGGCGCAGGGGCCGCTGAAGACCCTGCATCTGTCGGGATGGACTGAACCGCTGTGGACCGGTGGCAAAGGCGCGTTCCGCGATGTGTTTATTGCCAAGAACGGTACGGGCAGCGGGCGCAGCGGCGTGATCCGCTCCGGCAGCCCCTCCCTCGTGGTTCCGGCCCGCCCGTCGCTGGTCCGGGCCGCCTGAGGTCTGATCCGGACTGAACAGTCCGGCGATGTAAAACCCCCGGGCCATCGGCATGGATGGTCCCGGGGGTTTCCTTTTTCGGGCCGGAGTCTTTCCGTGCTGCCAGCCGCAGCCCTTATTTCCCGACGCGGGACAGATACTGCTCCAGACGTTCGCCCTTCATCACCAGCTTGGGCCGCAGGCGATTCGCTTTTTCGGTGACGGCGTCCAGATTGGTGGCGGCCCCGGTCTGGATCACGCCGATCATTGCCATCATCAGGTGCGGTGGGCAGACGTAGAGATAAACCCCTTCCTTCTCCAACGTCACGGTGAATGGCTGATCGGCAGCGCTCTTCCACGGGGTGACGCCGTCCGGGGTGGCGTAGGACTGCACAAAGTGCCCGCTGTTTTCCGGAACAAAAGTGACGGTATCGCCGACGGCGGTTTTCAGGAATGGCGGGTCAAACACCATACTGCCATCGGGGCCATAGTTCAGCATGCGGATGGTGTGCTCTGCTGCTGTGGCGGTCAGGGGGGCCGCAGCGGTGGTTCCGGCGATCAACAGCGCGGCGAGGAGAGGGCGGAAACGGGTCATCGGGGGCCTCAGGAATAAAAAAGGAAGACAGATCAGGCGGACCGGCGGCGCAGCGGCTGTACCAGCGGTCTGCCGTGGCGGTCGGACAGCACATCGGCCTCGACGCCGTAGGTATCGGCGATCAGGGCCGGGGTCAGGATCTGCGCCGGGGGGCCGAAGGCCTTCAGGCCACCGCCGCCCAGCACGATCAGGGCATCGGCATATTGGGCCGCCAGATTCAGGTCATGCAGGATCACCACGCTGATCCACTGATGGCGGCGGGTCTGGTCGGCCAGATGGTCCAGCAGGGCCAGCTGGTGCGACAGATCCAACGCGCTGACCGGTTCATCGAGCAGCATCACCCGGGGGTCCCGCATCAGGGTCTGGGCAAAGAAGGCCATCTGCCGCTGCCCGCCGCTGAGGGTGCCGATCAGCCGGTCGGCCAGCGGCAGAATGCCAGTGGCGTCCAGCCGGTGCAGGGCCTGATGCAGGGTGTCGTCATCAATGTGCAGGTCCAGCGCCTTCAGGCGGCCCATCACCACCACCTCCAGCACCGTCATGGCGATGTCGGCGGTGTTGTCCTGCGGCATATACGAAAACAGGTCGTGCCAGTCGGTGCGGTGGCTGCGGCCAAGGGTGGCCTCGCCCAGTGACACATGGCCGCTGTCCAGCGGGATTTCGCCGGTCAGGGCCCGCATCAGCGAGGTCTTGCCGGTGCCGTTGGGGCCGATGATGGCATAGAGATGCCCGGGAGTCAGGCTCAGGGACAGGTCGCGGATCAACGGCTGCCCGGCGATCGACAGGCCGACGCTCTTCAGGATCAGAGGAGAGAGAACGGGAGCGGTCATCGCCGGTGCCCTCCGAAGATCAGCCACAGCAGGAACGGCACGCCGATGACGGCGGTGACGATGCCGACCGGAAACAGCGCCCCGGGAACAATCGATTTTGACAGCACCGAGGCCCCGCCCAGCATCACCGCCCCGGCCAGAACCGACATCGGCAGAAAGAAGCGCTGATCCTCGCCGACCAGCATGCGGGCAACATGGGGGGCAACCAGACCGACAAAGCCGATGACGCCGACAAAGCTGGTGGCGGTGGCGGTCATCAGCGCCACCAGAATCAGCACTTTCAGGCGCAGGGCGCGGATGTTGATGCCAAGGCTGCGGGCCCGGGCTTCCCCCAGCCGCAGAGCAGCCAGCTGCCACGAGTCGCGCAGCAGCAGCAGGCAGCAGACCAGCGTGACGGCGGCGGTGATCAGCAGTCCGGTCCAGGTGGTTTTGGTCAGGCTGCCGAACAGCCAGAACAGGATCTGCTGCGACAGTTCCGGCGAGGCGACAAACTGCACCAGCGACAGCAGGGACTGGAACAGGAACAGCAGGGCGATCCCGCCAAGAATCAGGGTTTCACTGCTGACCCGGCGCAGGGACGACAGCAGGAACAGGAACCCCGCCGCCAGCATCGCCATCAGGAAGGCCCCGGCCGGGACCGCGACCAACGGCGGCAGGCCGAAGCCGCCGAAGGACAGCGCCAATGCCGCCCCAAATCCGGCGGCGGCGGCCATACCCAGGGTATAGGGGCTGGCCATCGGGTTGTTCAGCAGGGTCTGCATTTCCGCCCCGCCTGCCCCCAGCGAGGCCCCGACCACCAGCGCCATCAGCGCCATCGGCAGGCGCAGGCCGATGACAATGGCATCAAGGGCGGTGTCGCGGCCTTCGCTCTGGAGCAGGGCATCAATCACCGCCAGCGGATGCAGCATCGCCGGGCCGGTGGCGATATCCAGAATGCCGACGGCGAGGGAAAGAGTGGTGAACAGCAGCACCATCCGCCAGCGCCGCCCTTCGCGGGCGCGGTGGCGGCCGATGGCCTGATGATAGGAGCCGGGGGCGGCCGGGGGAGACTCGGGCACGGACGAAGTCCTGACAGGCTGTACGGTAAACGGAAAGAGGGGCCGGTCAGCAGACCGGCCCCAGCGGAAACCACACGGTGGCGGATCAGTCCTTCAGGGAGACCGCAAAGGTGCCCTTCGGCTGCACCGGCAGGTAGCGGGCGTAGTAGTCGAGGTAGTTCTTCACCGGATCGATATCCTTGAACTGCGCCGGATACAGCTGCTTGGCGAAGAACTGCACCATGGCGAAGTCCGACAGGGTGCGGCTGGCGCCCTGATAGACGGCATAGACCGCGCCGGATTTGACCGCCGGCAGATCGGCCCAGCCCTGACGGCTCAGATAGCCTTGCAGGCGGGCTTTGGACTCGGCGGCATCAACGCCGTGGCCCATGCGGATCGAGGCCGGGTTTTTCTTCGACTCATTCCCGGACAGGAAAATGGCTTCCGGCTTGGAGGCCAGAACCTGTTCCGGGTTGATCGGCCCCCACCATTCCACGAACGGGGCGGCGATGTTGTCGCCCCCGGCGGCGGTGGCAATGGCCCCCCACATGTTCTTACCATAGGTGAAGGAATATTCCGCCGGGCCCTTGTTGCCGAACTCGACATACACGCGCGGCTTGGCCTGCTTGGCGGCGGCAACGCGCTTCTGCACGTCTTCGACGGCGGTCTTGTAGAAGGCGGCGATTTCCTTGGCGCGGGCGCTCTGGCCGGTTACTTCGCCCAGCACCAGCGTGCTGGCGACGTGGCGTTCCAGCGTCTGGGCGTTGTAATCGACCACGATCACCGGGACACCAGCCTCTTCCAGCCGGTCGGCGTCAAGGCCAAGGGCCTTGTACTGCCAGTCGGCCAGCACCACGGCATCCGGCTTCAGGCTCAGCACCTTCTCGACGGAAAAGCTCTGGACCTCCACTTCCCCGACGTCGGCAATCTGGGCCAGAGACGGGCGGTGCCCGGTGTGCATCGCCCAGTTGGCCGGAACCCAGCTTTCCCACGCCTCGCGGGAGATGCCGACCACCGAATCATAGGCCGCCGGAGTGCCGACCGCCATGAAGTCCTCGAAATAGAAGCCAAGGACGATCCGCTTCAGCGGGGCGTTGACGGTGACGGTGCGGCCCAGAACGTCGGTGATGGTCTTCTGTTCGGCGGCGGCCTGCCGGGACAGCCCCGACAGGGCGGTGACGGTGGCGGCAACGACGGTGGCGGCGACGGTCAGCCGCCGCAGGGTGGGGAGAAGTGACAGCATCATGTGATCCGAAAGCCCATAGAAAACAGTGGCGGACCTATAGCAGGGCTAAAAGTGAGAATCAATCGCATTCGCAATTGAGAGTGTGCGTCTGACCCACCTCCTGGGAGACCCCTGCCATTGTGTCGGCGCAGAAAATGCGGGACATATGCAGGACCTGCTCTTTTCCGGAGAAACACCATGACATCCACGCTGGTTCCGCCCTCTGGCGGGGCAGACCACCCGTTCGCCCCGTTCGTGCGGGCGCTGGGGAAGGGGCCGAACCTGTCGCGCCCGCTGACGGAAGCCGAGGCCGAACAGGCCTTTACGATGATTCTGGACGGGCAGGTGGATCCGGTGCAGCTCGGGGCGTTCCTGTGCCTGCTGCGGGTGAAGACGGAAACCCCGGCGGAACTGGCCGGGATGATCCGGGGGATCCGCTCGCGGCTGGTCAATCTGCCGTCGCCGCGGCCTGTGGTCGATCTCGACTGGGCCAGCTGGGCCGGAAAGGCGCGGCAGGAGCCATGGTATGTGCTGGCGGCCCTGCTGCTGGCCGCCAATGGCGTCCGGGTTTTCATGCATGGGGCGGAAGGGCATACCGCCGGGCGGACCTATACCTCGCAGGCGCTGGCGGCGCTGGGCGTTCCGGTCAGCCGGACGCTGGGGCATGTCTGTGCCGATCTGGCTGCCCGTAATTTTGCCTATGCGCCGCTGCCGGTGATTGATTCCCGGCTGGATGCCCTCATGGCCCTGCGGTCGTTGCTGGGGGTGCGGTCGCCCCTGCACACCGCCGGGCGGGCCCTGAACATCTTTTCGGCGCCGCATCAGTTACTTTCAGTATCGCACCCACCCTATCTTCCGGTGCACCGCGAAACCGCCCGCCTGCTGGGGCAGCCGTCCTTGGCGGTGTTCAAGGGCGAAGGGGGAGAGGCGGAGCGGCGTCCGACCAAACCCTGTGTGGTGCATGGTCTCGAAAATGGCCGGGAAATCGAGACGGAATGGCCGGTTCTGCTGCCCGGCGTGGTGCAGGCAAAGGAGGAGTCTCTGGATCTGACCCGTCTTCCGGCCCTGTGGTCTGGGGGGTGGGAGAATGACTATGCGCAGCTGTCCGTCACCGGGACTGTCGCTATCGTTATAAAACTTATTGGCCGTGCGGAGACAGTTGCCGCAGCGCAGGACATGGCAGATCTCTGGTGGAAAAATAGAGACAAATCCCTTTATAAGGGTTAATGAACTGATACTGGATCTGGTTTAACCTAATGATTAAAAAGGATTTTAAGATTTCAGTCTGAAAAACTTCAGAACCGTGAAGTTTGTGGTTTGACAAGATGTGTCAGATTTGAGAAATCTCTTTCCACAGACAAACGCTGCGGCAGCGCAGCAAGCCTGAAAAGCCGATGAGCCGACAGTCCGGGTAAGACTGAGGGTTCGATAATAAAAGTCGGTTCAGGCCGCGACAGCGGTTCTGACAGGTTATAAAAAATACGGGAGGTCCAAGGGCGCAGGCCTGCGGAATGTGGTTCGATCCCCGGCGGTTCCGCCGGTCAGTCGCAAGGGGCCGGATGGTCTGGCCCACCGCACCGAATGGGAGATGTGGAATGCTCGGTCCCAGTGACCTCGAGGAGTTCTTTGAAGAACAGGACCGGCGCAGCGGCGAAGGGTAACGCCAAAGCGACGGTCGCGGGGAAAGCCGCACCTGCCTGATAAAGAACAGCCCCCGGTACCGGATCCTGACGGGATCCGGCGTTGGTAACGGTAAAAGCACCGCCCGGACACGGCGGTGTCTCTGACGACCGGGCATTTCGATCCTGCTGCCGAAACCGCAGCCTCTGGGTAAGAGGCTGCGGTTTCTGCTTTTGCGCCGCCTGTTCCGGTCCTGCCGTGTCCCGGGGCACCGGCAGGTGTGGGGCACAAATACAAACGGGGGAAAGCGTCTGCCTTCCCCCGTGCTGCGGTTTGGCCTGCATTGGCCCTGCGGCCGCGTCAGGCCGGTATCCGGTGTTTGGCTCAGTCGCGGATCTCGACCAGCGCATCCACTTCCACCGCCGCGTTCAGCGGCAGGGACGGGCAGCCGACGGCGGCGCGGGCATGGCGCCCGGCATCGCCGAACACGTCCACCATCAGGTCCGACGCGCCGTTGATCACCTTCGGGTGGTCGGTGAAGTCGGGGGTGCAGGCCACAAAGCCGCCGAGGCGGACGATGCGCACCACCTTGTCCAGATCGCCACCGCAGGCGGCGCGCAGCTGGGCAATGATGTTGATGCCGGACTGGCGGGCGGCAACGGCGGCGTCCTCAACGCTGACATCGCGGCCCAGCAGGCCGGTGGTGGTGACCTTGCCGTCCTTCAGCGGCAGCTGACCGGAAATGACGACCAGATTGCCGGTGCGGACCCAGCCGACGTAATTGGCCACCGGGGCGGCGGCCTGCGGCACGTCGATGCCGAGTTCAGCGAGGCGGGAGTCGATCTGACCACTCATGTTTGAAGCTCCGAGCTTGTTGGTTACAGCGCCAGCCATGTGCATAGGGCGCATGATGTATACCGTCATGCCGAAAGATAATGCTCCCGGCGACGGCGGGGGTGTGCTAATGCTGCCACCACATCGGCCCACCTGTGCAGCCATTCCCGGACTGGGTCCGGCCACGCTGCCTGTTTTCGACCAAGAGGCGCCCGTGAGCAAGCTTTCGATGCCGAAGGACAAGATTAAAGTCCTGCTGCTGGAGAACATTCACCCCAACGCCATCGCTCATTTTTCCAATCACGGCTACGTGACGCTGGAGACCCACAAGGGTGCTCTGGATTCCGATGCCCTGAAGGAAGCGATCCGCGACGTGCATATGATCGGTATCCGGTCCCGCACCAAGCTGACCGCCGAGGTGCTGGACTGTGCCCAGAAGCTGATGGCGATCGGCTGTTTCTGTATCGGCACCAATCAGGTGGATCTGTCCGCCGCCCAGAAGCTGGGGATCCCGGTGTTCAACGCCCCCTATTCCAACACCCGGTCGGTGGCGGAACTGGTGCTGGGCGAAGTGATCATGCTGGCCCGCCGCATTCCGGAAAAGAGCTGGTCCACCCATGAAGGCGGCTGGCTGAAGGCGGTTGACGGTGCCTGTGAGGTGCGCGGCAAGACCCTTGGCATCGTCGGCTACGGCCACATCGGCACCCAGCTGTCGATTCTGGCCGAGGCGGTTGGTATGCGGGTCCGCTATTACGATATCGTCGAGAAGCTGGCGCTGGGCAATGCCCAGTCCTGCGCGACGCTGGATGAGCTGCTGGCAGACTCCGATTTCGTCAGCCTGCATGTGCCGCAGACCCCGAAGACCCGCAACATGATGGGGGCGGAGCAGTTCGCCCGCATGAAGAAGGGGGCGCTGTTCATCAACGCTGCCCGTGGCACCGTGGTGGATATCGACGCGCTGGCGGCGGCGCTGACCTCCGGCCATCTGGCCGGGGCGGCGATCGACGTGTTCCCGAAGGAACCGGCGGCCAACGGGGATGAATTCCTCAGCCCGCTGCGGGGCCTGCGCAACGTCATCCTGACCCCGCACATCGGCGGCTCGACGCTGGAGGCTCAGGCCAACATCGGCACCGAAGTGGCGGAAAAGCTGGTCAAGTATTCCGACAACGGCTCCACCCTCGGGGCGGTCAACTTCCCCGAAGTGCAGCTGCCGCTTCAGGAAGTCGGCTCGCGCTTCATGCACATCCACCACAACCAGCCGGGGATCCTCAGCCGGATCAACGAAGTGCTGTCGGAACGGAACTGCAACATCACCGGCCAGTATCTGCGGACCGAAGGCGATGTCGGTTACGTGGTGGTCGATGTCCAGCAGTCGCTGGAAGAAGGGCAGGGCGTGCGCCGGTCGCTGGAAGCGATTCCGGGCACCATCCGCACCCGCTTCCTGCTCTGACCGCCGCTGTGGTCTGCTGAATGCGAAAACCCCCGCCGGAGCGATCCGGCGGGGGTTTGTGCTTCCGGAAGGAAGATGTGGAGCTTTACAGCCGCTCGACAATCAGGGCGATGCCCTGACCGCCGCCGATGCACATGGTGATCAGGCCGTAGCGGCCACCGGTGCGGTGCAGCTCGTACAGGGCCTTCAGCACCAGAATCGCCCCGGTGGCCCCGACCGGATGCCCCAGTGCAATGGCCCCGCCGTTGGGATTGACCTTCTCGGCAGGCAGCCCAAGGTCGCGCGACACGGCGCAGGCCTGCACGGCGAAGGCTTCATTGGATTCAATCACGTCCAGATCGGCGACGGTCAGACCGGCGCGGCTAAGGGCGTTCCGCACCGCCGGGATTGGGCCGATGCCCATCACTGCCGGATCTACCCCGGCGTGGCCATAGGCGACGATCCGGCCCATCGGCGTCAGGCCGCGCTGGCTGGCGACAGACTCCGCCATCAGCACCACGGCGGCGGCGCCGTCGTTGATCCCGGAGGCATTCCCGGCGGTGACGCTGCCATCCTTCTTGAAGGCCGGGCGCAGCTTGGCGAGGGTCTCGGTGGTGGTGTCGGCCTTGACGTGTTCGTCGGTGTCAAACACCACCTCGCCCTTGCGGGTCTTGGTCACCACCGGCACGATCTGGTCCTTGAAGCGTCCGGCGGCAATGGCGGCGGCGGCCCGGCGCTGGCTTTCCACCGCGAAGGCGTCCTGCTCGTCGCGGGTGAAGCCGTAACGGTCGGCGACGTTCTCGGCGGTGATCCCCATATGCCCGCCGCCGAACGGGTCGGACAGGGCCCCCAGCATCATGTCAACCACGGCGGTATCCCCCATGCGGGCGCCCCAGCGGGCGGCGGGCATCAGGTATCCGGCCCGGCTCATCACCTCGGTGCCGCCACCGACGGCGGCGGTGCAGTCCCCCAGCATGATGGTCTGGGCGGCGGAGATGATCGCCTGAAGGCCGGATCCGCACAGACGGTTGACCGTCAGGGCCGGGGCTTCCTGCGCGATCCCGGCGTTCAGGGCGGCGACGCGGGAGACGTACATGTCACGGGCTTCGGTATGGATGATGTTGCCCATCACCACATGGCCGATGTCGGCCCCGGTCACGCCGGACCGCTTCAGGGCTTCCCCGATGACCAGTGCGCCGAGATCGGACGGGGTCTGGTCTTTCAGGCTGCCGCCAAAGGTACCGATGGCGGTGCGGGCACCCCCGAGGATAACGACGGATTCAGTCATGGCGGACTCCTGTGAAGCCGGTTTGGCCTGTTGTGATGCTATGATCGTTAAAGTGAACTGTAAGTACGGGGAGTATGCCTGATTGGGCCGGTGGATGCAATTCGCGCTGCTGAAAAAGGCGGCAGGGGCGTGGCATGAGATTTGCTGAATTTGATGCAAACACGGTCAGAAAGGCCGTGCAACAAACCAGAATAATCATTGCTCAGTGACGGTCATGACCCGCGGGGACACGGTGCGGGATCCGTTGCTCTTGTAAGGGACACAAGAGTATGAAAGTGCTCAGAAAAATATCGGTCTCCACACAAGTCGCGCTGTTATGTGCGGCTTTTGTGGTGCCGCTGGTGGTCAGTCTGGTGGCGCTGATCGGTAAGTATCAGGAGCAGCTCGATTTTACAGTCGCGGAAAGCGAAGGATTGACCGCTGTTTCACCGATGCGGCAGATGGCGGTGCGGGTGCTGTCCGGTCAGGATCCGGATGCGGCGGCCGGTCTGGCGGCGGTGCAGCGGTCGGATGGGGGCAAATATCTGACAGGAAAAGGTTTTTCCGACCTTAAGGCGACCCTTGGGCGGTCGGATCCGGCGGAGCGGCTGGCAGCGCTGGCAACCGCCATTCTGGCGGTGTCGGATGCCTCAAATTTGACACTTGATCCAGAAGTGCCTACTTTTTATGCAATGGATCTGACCATCAATGCCATGATTTCGATGGGCCGGAACACGCAGGCCCTTCAGGCGGGGGTGGCGGCGCTGACGCAGGGCAATACGGAAGCCAACCGGATGGCGGTGGCCATGGCCAAGGGAGCGCTTCAGGCGGATGTGGCCCGCATTGAAACCGCCCTTGCCAACGGGCGGACCCCGGCCAGTGCCACCGTGTTTGACGGGACTTTAAACCCGGCACTGAAGCCGGTGGTGGCCTCGGCCACCGCCCTGCTGGAGCGGCTGGGCGGCCCCCCGGACCCCAGCGTGCAGGCCGAGCTGGCCCGCCATGCCACACGGGTGGCGGATGGCTGGGCCGCTGCGGAAAAAGGACTGGATGTGATGCTGCGGGACCGCACGGCGGCCCTGGAGGCGGAATACCGGCTGACGGTTGGCCTGTGTGCCGGTCTGGCGGTGCTGGCCCTGCTGGTGGCGGCGGTGATGGCGCGGGGGATCAGCGGCTTCCTGCGGCAGCTGCGGCTGTGGATGGGGCAGGTGGCCGCCGGACAGCCGGTCTCCCTTCAGGGGTGGCCGGAAGACCGCAGTGAGGTCGGACGGGTGGTTGCCACGGTCGATAAGCTGAACAGCGATGTGCAGCGGGCGTTCCGGCTGATGCAGATGGTGGAGGATATGACCAGTCCGGTGATCACCGTTGATCCGGCCAGCCTGCGTCTGGTCTATCTGAACGGGGCCGGGCGGGCGATGATTGCCGGTCTGGGGCTGCCCGATGCCGCCGGGGACTGGACCGGCCGGGCTCTGTCGGATCTGTACGCCTTTGATCCGGCAGACCGGCAGGCGATCGCGCAGGGCACCGGCCTGCCGCGCGAATGCCGGGTCAGCATTGGGGCTGAGGTGTTCGCGGTGCGGATCTCCGCCGTACATGGGGCCGGTGGCGGCTATGACACCGCCATGATGATCTGGCAGCCGGTGACCCGGCAGGTCCGGCTCGCCAACCGGTTTGAGGCGACCGTCAAGCGGGTGGTGGAAACCGTGGCCGATGGGGTCAGCGCGGTGGATACCGGGGCCGGACGCCTCAGTGATACGGCGGCGATGGCGCTGGACCGCAGTACGGCGGCCCTTGAAACCACCGAGGAGGTCAACGCGGCGGTGCAGACGGTGGCGGCGGCGGTGGAAGAGCTGTCGGCCTCGGCGCTGAGCATTTCCGACCGGGTCCGCCATGCGGCGGATGTGGCGGCGGAGGCCACGCGGGAGGCGGATGCGACGGTCGGGGTGATTGCCTCGATGGAGGATGTCGCCCGCAATATCGGGGCGGTGGCCTCGTTGATTTCAGGGATTGCCGACCAGACCAACCTACTGGCCCTGAACGCCACCATTGAGGCCGCCCGCGCCGGAGAGGCCGGGAAGGGCTTTGCCGTGGTGGCCGGAGAGGTGAAAAATCTGGCCACCCAGACCGGCCGTGCCACCAGTGACATTTCCCGCCAGCTGGTGGAGATGGAGCAGGCTACCCATGCCTCGGTCCGGGCGGTGGCGGCGATCCGCGCGGTGATTGCCGCCATGGATGGCACCACGGCGGAGATCGCGGCGGCGGTGTCGCAGCAGACGGCGGCGGCCGAGGAAATCGCCCGCACCATGACCGGGGTGGCCCGGGGCAGTCAGCAGACCGCCAGCCATGTTGACGGCCTGCGGATGGCGGCCGGATCGACCAGCGGCGAGGCAACGGCCCTGAAGCAGGTTTCGGAGAGCCTGACGGCGCAGGCCAAGACCCTGTCGCAGGAGGTGGATGCCTTTCTGGCGTCTGTGCAGACCGGATAAGGCGACAAAAAACCCGGCTCCGCTGGGCGGGGCCGGGTTTTCTGTACGCACAGGCTGAGCAATCAGCCACCTATAGGACTGGGGCTGATTCTTCAGCCCTGGGCCTTGGCGCGCTCGATGGCGTCCTCAATGGCCTTTTCGGCGGCGGCGGCATCGCCCCAGCCGGAAACCTTGGCCCACTTGCCTTCTTCCAGATCCTTGTAGTGGACGAAGAAGTGTTCGATCTGACGCAGCAGAACTTCCCGCAGGTCGGTGTAGTTCTTCACGTCGTCGTGGTACGGGTGCAGCTTGGAATGCGGCACGGCGAGGATCTTTTCGTCGCCACCGGATTCGTCTTCCATGAACATCACGCCGACCGGGCGGACGCGCATCACCGAGCCCACGGCCACCGGCATGTTGCCGACCACCATCACGTCGACCGGGTCACCGTCGTCGGACAGGGTGTGCGGAATGAAGCCGTAGTTGCACGGATAGTGCATGGCGGTGTGCAGGAAGCGGTCGACGTACATGGCGCCGCTTTCCTTGTCGACTTCGTACTTCACCGGATCGCTGCGCAGCGGAATCTCGATGATGACGTTGACGTCGCGCGGCGCATCCTTCCCGATCGGGATCTTCTTGATATCCATGGACATAGCCCTCTAGACATTGCATCCCGGCCCCGGTTCGGGCGGGTCTGCTTGATTGGCGGCGGGTCCGGGGGTGGGAGACGGGTCCGCCCCGGTTCGGCGGCGGTATCCTAACGGTATCGTCCGCCGGATGCGACGGCGAATTTGCAGCCCCTGTAAAATTGCCGGACCCGCAAAATTCGCCTCTTTCCCGGCGGCGGCCTGTGGTAGGGGAGTATCCCTGAAGGGTGCCTCCGCCGGTCCGGCGGCAGGGGGCGGGACAGGAGAAAAACGGATGCGGACAGCGGAGTTTCAGCCGCGCACGGTGTTGGTGCATGTCGGGCTGGATCTGATCGGGGACGGCCTGCTGAAGATGCCGTTCCTGCGGGCGCTGCGGGATCTGTGGCCGCAGGCGCGGGTGACATGGGCCGCCAGTCAGGGCCGGTCGGTGTTTGCCGGGGTGCTGGCCCCGGCGGTGGCGGGCCTGATCGACGAGGTGATCGAGCAGGCCGATGTGCCGACCCGCTGGGGGGATCTGCTGCGGTCCCGTCCGCTGGACGGGCGGGGGTTTGACCTGATCATCGATACCCAGCGCGGACCGGCGGCGACGCTGGCCCTGAAGCGGCTGCCGCACCGGCGGCTGGTGTCCCCGGCGGTGCGCGGGGCGCTGTCGTCGTGGGGTTGCCGTCCGGCCAAGGGCAAACGCCCGGCGGCGATGCTGCGCCAGATGCTGGACCTGCTGGAGCAGGCTGCCGGGGTGCCGGTGCCGACCCCTGACCAGTCCCTGATTCCGGTCCCGGAGGAGCTGCGGGCGGCGACGGCGGCGGTGGTGCCGCAGGGCGTGCCGCTGGTCGGTCTGGCCCCGGGGGCGGGGGGGCGGCATAAGTGCTGGCCGCAGGACTCCTTTGTGGCGCTGGCCCGCCGGCAGGCGGAGGCCGGGCGGGTGCCGGTGATCCTGCTGGGCCCGGCGGAACTGGAGTGGCAGACGGCGTTGCAGGAACAGGTGCCGCAGGCGCTGTTTCCGTTGCAGGATCCCCGGCTGATTGACGGGCGGGGGCTGACCCCGTTTGTCACCATTGCGCTGGCTGGGCACCTGCATGCGGTGGTGTGCAACGATGCCGGGGTCGGGCATCTGGCGGCGGCGTCCGGGACGCCGGTGGTGGTGCTGTATGGCCCGACCAGCCCGAAGAAGTTTGCCCCGCTGACCCGGCGCGGCTGCGTCATCACCGCGCAGGAGTGCGGCGGCAGTGCCATGGCCGACATTCCGGTGGCGGTGGTGGCGGACCGGATCAACGCCCTTCTGGCCTGATCCCCCCGCCCCGTGCTGTCGCCTTTCTTCAAGACCGGATCCGGACGGATCGGGAATGCTGGCCCCTGTTCACAGAACTCTCTCCGGTAAACCGGAATTTCCCGCCGGAGAGAGTGTTCCCGCAACAGGAGCCTGACATGCAGTTCCGCTATACGATCCTTTTTGTCGAGGATGTTGCCGCCTCTCTGGCGTTTTATGAACGGGCCTTTGGCCTGACCCGCCGCTTTCTGCACGAGGGCGGCGATTATGGGGAACTGGCGACGGGGGAAACCCGGCTGGCCTTTTCCTCGGTGCGGCTGATGCGGGATCTGGGCAAGACGCCGGGCCGTCCCCGCCGGGAGGCCCCGGTGTTTGAGATTGCCTTTGAGACCGACGATGTGGCGGCGGCACTGGACCGTGCCCTTGCTGCCGGTGCGGCAGCGGTCCAGCCGGTGCGGCAGGAGGACTGGGGGCAGACCACAGCCTATGTCAGTGATCCTGACGGTTATCTGGTGGAACTGTGTTCCCCGGTGCCCGGAGCCTGATCTTAGGCCCTGAGGTCCCAGTTCCCGAATCCCGGCTCCGCCAGCACCGCCAGCATCGTGGCGTTCCGGCGCAGGGCGGCGGGGGAGCAGCCGAACCAGCGGGTCAGATCGCGCGTCATGTGGGCCTGATCGCTGTATCCGCACAGCCCGGCCAGATCGGCAAGGGGGATGTGTGGCTCCGTCCCCAGCAGCCGGGCGGTGTGGCGGGCCCGGCCCAGTTGCCGCCACAGGCCCGGCGGCGGCAGGCCGAGGGCGCGGAAGT
Organism: Novispirillum itersonii; assembly: GCF_014205675.1. Classification (GTDB taxonomy): domain Bacteria; phylum Pseudomonadota; class Alphaproteobacteria; order Rhodospirillales; family Rhodospirillaceae; genus Novispirillum; species Novispirillum itersonii_A. The sequence goes on along the minus strand of NZ_JACIIX010000001.1, from coordinate 228,072 downwards.
GCCGTTGCGCCGTGCGTTTGCTGCGGTCATTACCGGGCAGCAGGCGGTCGCCGCCGGGAAGAAGTCCGTCAAGGTCGGGCAGGAAACGGGCCTGATCGGCGATGGCCTGTTCCACCGCACAGGAGCCGGTGCGGTGGAGGTCGGCGGCCAGAACCGCCAGCAGGGATGGTGGGATGCTGACACCGGGGCGCAGCCGGTGGCCGGTCACCCGGGTTCCGGCCTCCAGCCGCACCGGGCGCGGGCCGAAATCCCAGTCCGTCAACGTTACGCTGACCTGCCCCTGCGGCGACTGACGGATCAGAATATCGCGGCAGCCGTCAGGCAGGACCACAACAGTCTGATCCTGCCTGACCGTATGGCTCCAGCGGACGGACAGGCCGGAGGATGAGGTCATCCGCCGGTCAGAACGCCGGTTTGGCGGCGTCAGCGGCGGTGAAGCTGCTGACCGCTTCCCCGGCCACCACCGGCCCATTGGCGGTGTTTTCCATCATCACCAGCGCCCGTTCGTTGCCGCCGTCGGGGCGGAAGCGGAACAGGCCGTTGGCCCCGGCGAAGCCGCCGGACTGGGTCAGCACCGAATCGACATAGGCGCGGCCACCGCTCTGGCGGGCCAGCACCGCCGCCAGCGCGGTCAGGTCATAGCCAAGGGCGCTGAGGACCGACGGCTGTTCGTTGAAAGCCTGCTGATAACGCTGGGAAAACGCCTTGAAGGATGCCTGCGGCACCGCCGGGAACCACGCCCGGCTCAGGCCGGGATCCCGCAGCAGGGCCGGGTCGTTCCACAGCATCGGCCCCATCAGGCGCACGGAACGGCCATCAGCGTTGAACACCGACAGCACCGCCAGCTCTTCCTTCAGCGGGGTGCCGCTGGCGGTCATCAGCAGGGCCTCGAACGGCAGCGGGCCGGTGGCGTCCTGCGTCTGCAGGCGGGCCATGGCTTCCAGAGAGGCCGGATCGGTCTTGCCTTCCAGCGCCTTCTTCTGGGCGGCCAGAGTGGCGGCGCGGGTGTCGAAATCGGTGAAGGCCCTCAGCTTGGTCTGAAGGTCCTCGCCCGGGGCATGGAACAGGGTCTTCACCAGCGTTCCGCCAGAGGCGATCACCGCCTGTTCATAGGCGGCGACCATCGAGCGCCCGAAGGCCCCTTCCGGCGACAGGGCGGCAAAGCGGGTGATACCCTGCGCCCGGGCATGGGCCACCACCCGCCGGGCCTGCTCGCTGGCGAGGATACCGCTGACGTAGACGCCGGGGCTGGCCACCTGCGGGTCGGTGGAGAAGGCCAGCGCCCGCACATGGGCGGCCTTCAGGGTCGGGGTCACCGCCGTCACCGAGGAGGCGAACAGCGGCCCCAGCACCAGCACCGCCCCGTCGTTCAGGGCGGCAGTGGCGGCGGTGGCGGCCCCGTCAGGGGTGCCTTTGGTGTCATAGGGCTTCAGGGTGACGGCGCTGTTCCCGGCATCAAACAGGGCAAGCTGGGCGGCGTTCAGCAGCGACTGGCCGGTGGCGGCGCTGGGGCCGGACAGCGGGGCCAGCAGGGCAATCCGGACGGCGGTCGGGTCGGCGGCGGGATCGGTGGACAGGGTGGTCGGCAGCAGCTCGCCGGTGGCGGTCATCGCCGGTTGCGGGGCGACCGGGGCCGGGGCCGGTTGCGGCACCCCCTGCGGCGGTGTGGTGGCCGGGGCGGGCAGCGTTGCGGTCTTGGCCGGGGCCGGCTGGGCCGGTGGGGCGCTTTCGCTCTTCCCACCGTTCATCCAGGATGGTAGCGAAGTGGTGGTCTGGCAGCCGCCGACCAGCAGGCAGGCCGACAGCGCCGCTGCCAGCGCGGCCCTGCCGGGCATCCGCTGCCAGCGGTTTTCCTCTGCCGTTCCGTTCCGCCCCGTGAGAAGGACCCCCGCCCGTGACCGACCCGAACCAGCCTGATCCGGTGCCGCCGCATACAGTTTCCGGTCCGATGACCCGGGACGACGGGACGGGACAGCACGATCAGCAGCAGATGTCACGGGACCTCTCCGATACAGAATCCGACTTCGGGGATGAGACCCCCGGCGGCGATGATGCTACCGTCGGCGGCGACGCAAGTAAACCACAGCCCTCATCGCTGCCTGCCGGACTGTATGTGGTGGCGACCCCGATCGGCAATATGGGCGATATCACCCGCCGGGCCTGTCAGGTGCTGGGCGCAGCTTCGGTGGTGGCCTGCGAGGATACCCGGGTGACCGGGGCGATGCTGCGCCGTCTGGGCATCAGCACCCCGATGCTGCCGTATCATGAGCATAATGCCGAACGGATGCGGCCACAGGTGCTGTCCCGCATTGCGGCGGGCGAGGCGGTGGCGCTGGTGTCCGATGCCGGAACGCCGCTGGTGTCCGATCCCGGTTTCAAGCTGGTGTGTGAGGCCCGCGATCAGGGCCTGACCGTGGTGCCGGTGCCGGGGGCCTCGGCGCTGCTGACCGCCCTGATGGTGGCGGGCCTGCCGACCGACCGCTTCCTGTTCGCCGGGTTTCCGCCGTCGAAGGAAAAGGCCCGGCAGGAGTTTCTGTCCAGCCTGCGCACCGTTCCGGCAACGCTGGTGCTGTATGAATCGGTGCACCGCCTGCCGGAAAGTCTGGCCTCGATGGCGGCGGTGTTCGGCCCGCGCGAGGCGGCGGTGTGCCGCGAGCTGACCAAGCTGCATGAAGAGGTCCGCCGCGCCCCGCTGACCGAGCTGGCCGCCCATTATGCCGCTGCCGGAGCCCCCAAGGGCGAGGCGGTGGTGGTGATCGCCCCGCCGGAGGTGGTGGTGGAAACGGCGGAAACGCTGGATCTGGACGGCCTGCTGCGGGCGGCGCTGGCCCGGCTGTCGGTGCGGGATGCCACGGCGGAGGTGGTGTCGGTCACCGGCCTGAAAAAGCGCGATGTCTATAACCGGGCGCTGGAACTGGCAGCGGAGCGTGACGCATGACGGACGGTCTCTGGACCCTGTATGGACAACCCGGCTGGGGCTCGGCCATCGTTGATCTGCAACTGGGCTGGTACGGCCTGCCGACCGCGTTCATCCCGGTCGGGCATCTGTTCGAGGATCCGGCTGCCGCGGCGCGGCTGCGGCAGATCAACCCGCTGGGGCAGATCCCGGCCCTGATCCTGCCGGACGGGACCCTGATGACCGAAAGCGGGGCGATTACCCTGCTGCTGGCCGACATGGCCGCGCCGGAGCGCAGTCTGGTGCCGCCGCCGCAGGCCCCGGAGCGGGCGGCGTTCCTGCGCTGGCTGCTGTTCATCAACAGCGCCATTTACCCCTGTTATACGGTGATGGACCGGGCGGACACGCTGGTGCCGGATCCGGCAGCGCGGGAGGGCTTTTCGGTGCAGATGCGCGACCGTCTGCTGGCGGCCTACCGGCTGTGGGATGCGGCGGTGACCGGGCCGTGGTGTCTGGGCGGGCGGATGTCGGCACTGGATTTCTATGCGGCGGTGATGGTCCGCTGGACACCGGGGCCGGAGTGGTTTGCCGCCGAGGCCCCGGCCCTGTGGGCGGTGGCACAGCGGGTATGGGCCCTGCCGGAGCTGGCGGAGGTCTGGCGCCGCAACGGTCTTCCGGCGGGAGAAGAGTGATGGCCCGGGGATCTGCCGATGCCGCCGGTCGGCGGGCTGAGACAGTCGCCGCCCTGACCCTGCGCTTTCTCGGCTGGGCGGTTCTGGCCCGCCGCTTTACCTCCGGCCGGGGCACCGGGGCCGGGGAGGTGGACCTGATTGTCGCCCGGGGGCCGTATCTGGTGTTTGCCGAGGTCAAGGCCCGCCCGACGGTGGAGGCGGCGCTGGAGTCGATCACGGCGGAGCAGCGCCGCCGGATCGAGCGCGGGGCGCAGGCGTGGCTGGCCCTCAATCCGCAGTATGCGGAGCGGCAGGTGCGGTTTGATGTGATTGCGGTGCCCTCCTTCGGGCGTCCGCACCATCTGGCCGATGCGTGGCGGCCGGGGGATTGATCGGCTGGCCTGATTGATCGAGGTGGAGCGGGCTGGAATGATCCGGCCGGAATAAAGGCTGGCGATACGCCAAAAACCCTTTATTCTGCTGCCTATGAAGGTATCAAAAACCGGTCCGCTGCTGTGTGCTTTGGCTGTGCTGCCGCTGCTGTCGGTCAGCGCCTGCACCCCGATTGGCATGGCGGCATCGGCGGTGGCGACGGTCGGATCCGCCGCCATCGAGGAGCGCGGTGTTGACGGCACCGCCAATGATACCGCCATCAAGGCCGGGATTACCGGCCGGTTCTTCCAGAGTGATGCCGGGCTGATGACGGATATTGACGTCACGGTCTTCGAGCGGCGGGTGCTGCTGACCGGGGTCCTGAAGGATGCCGACCGCAAGGCCCTTGCCGTGCGGCTGGCGAAGGAAGAGCCCGATGTGATTCAGGTTCTTGACTACATCCGGATCCGGGCCGATGAGTCGACCGATCTCGCCCGCGATGTTGCCATCGCCGGAGAGCTGCGGTCGTCGCTGATGTTCGACAGCCGCATCGTTGCGGTGAATTACAAGGTCGGCGTCGTGGACCGGACCGTCTACGTGATCGGTCTGGCACAGGATGCCGAGGAACGGACCCGGGTGCTCGACTGGTGCCGGTCCACGGAATATGTCCGGCAGGTCGTTGACCTGATCTGGCTGAAAAATGATCCGCGACGGCGGAAGCCGTCCGACAGGAGGCCCTTATGACACAGCACCGGGAAACGGGATGGGTTCTGGACCAGCTGGCGGATGGTGAGGATGCGGAGATTGATCTGGCGCTGACGGCGCTGGCGCTGGCCGATGCCGCCCGCCCCGGGCGGGACCTGAAGGCGGCGCAGGCGCATCTGGATCTGCTGTATGCCACCCTGAAAGAACGGGTTGCCACCGCCGGAGCGCCGGAGCCCGCGCAGGAACGTGGGGCGCTGCTGCGGGCGGTTCTGGTCGAGACCTTCGGCTATCATGGCGACGCGGAGACCTACGAGGATCCGGACAATGCCGACCTGATCCGGGTGATGGAGCGGCGGCGCGGCCTGCCGGTCAGTCTCGGGATCCTGTATCTGGCGCTGGCCCGCTCGGTCGGCTGGACGGCAGAGGGCCTGAATTTTCCCGGACACTTCATCATCCGGGTGGATGGCGAGGATGGCGAGCGGGTGATCCTTGATCCGTTCCACGACGGGGCGGAACTGTCGGTGGCGGACCTGCGCGGTCTGGTCAAGGCGATTGAGGGACCGGAGGCGGAGCTGACCCCGGCCATTTATGCGGCCGTCAGCAACCGCGAGGTGCTAATCCGCCTTCAGGCCAATATCAAGCTGCGGGCGCTTCAGGCCGGGGATTACCAGACCGCGCTGGCGACGGTGGAGCGGATGCTGCTGGTGACCCCGGAAGACCACTGGCTGTGGCGGGAAAGCGGATTGATGCATATGCGTCTGGGTGATCTCGACGGGGCATTGGCGGCGCTGGATGTCTACCTGACGCTGGCCCCGGACGGGACCGACCGCGACCGCATTGCCAAAGTGGTGCAGGAACTGGGGCAGGGGCGGCCCTGAGCCCCGGCTGCCGCTGATCGCTTCTGTCTGCATCGCAGACAGAACAAACCCCTCTTCCGGCCCGGCCTGTCTGCGTTGCAGACAAAACAAAACCCCTTTCCGGACCGGCCCGTCTGCGTTGCAGACAAAACAAACCCCCCTTCCGGCCCGGCCCGTCTGCGTTGCAGACAAAACAAAACCCCTTTCCGGACCGGCCCGTCTGCGTTGCAGACAAAACAAACCCCCCTTCCGGCCCGGCCCGTCTGCGTTGCAGACAAAACAAAACCCCCTTCCGGCCCGGAAGGGGGTTTGTGTTTCAGCCGTCAAAGTGCCCCGGGAGATCCCGGCGCAGCTTACTTGCCGGAGAAGGAGTCGAAGGCAGCCTTGTAACGGGCCTGCACCGGCTCGAACGCCGACTTGGTCACGACGGTGGCCATTTCGGCCAGCTTGGTGCCTTCGGCGACGACGGCGTCCCAGTTGTCCTTGGCCAGCTTCTGGTTCAGCTGGGCGACTTCGACCGGGGTCTTGCAGGAGGTGAAAGCCTTGGAGGTTTCAACGGCGCCTTCGAAGGCCTTGCCGGTGTAACCGAACACTTCCTTGGCGATTTCTTCGGCGCCGGTGGCAAACTTGGTGCCAGCCTGAACGAAAGCATCAACGTTGGCTTTGTTGAAGGCGACGACGTCATCGAAAGTCTTGAGCATGGCGCAACTCCTCATCAGTGCGGTGGGGAGCAGCCTCACTGTCCGGCGGATTTCCGCCTGTCAGCCACTCCGGGGTGGGCACCGGCATTTTTGCGGTGCAACATGAGGGTAAGATAGCGCAGCTGGCGGCAGAGTCAACGGATTTTTGTGCGGCGCACAAAAATGTCATCCCTCTAAAGTAAGGATGGACTACGGCGGCGAATCATGAAAAATTTTCCCAGAATTAAAACTTAATGCAGGAAATTTTACGATGGATGCCATGGATCGCCGTCTTTTGTCTCTGCTGCAAGATCAGGGACGGTCTTCTTACGCCGATCTGGGGGCGGCGGTCGGGCTGTCGGTGTCCGGGGTTGCCGACCGGATCCGGCGGCTGGAGGCCTCCGGCGTGTTGCAGGGGTGGACGGTGCGGGTCGATCCGGTGAAAGCCGGTCTGGACATCCTTGCCTTCATCTTTGTCGCCATTGAACGCCCGGAGTGGGAGCCGGGCTTTCTGACCCGGATGCGGCAGCGGCCGGAGGTGCTGGAATGCCATCACGTCACCGGTGACTGGTCCTATCTGCTGAAGGTGCGGGTCGGGTCGGTTGCCGATCTTGAAGGCTTTCTGGCCACCGGCCTGAAGGATCTGCCGGGACTGGGCCGGACCCATACCCAGCTGGCGCTGTCCTCCCCGAAAGAAACCAATGCCCTGCCGCTGGCAGGAGGAGGCAAGGAATGACCCTGACACCTGACCTGTCCCCGGATCTGGCCGTGATGCTGGCGAAGGGAATGATACTGGGGCTGTCGATCGCCGCCCCGGTTGGGCCGATCGGTATTCTGTGCATGCGCCGCACGCTGGAAGGCGGGGTGCTGGCCGGGGTGGCCGGAGGATTGGGGACGGCGCTGGCCGATGCCCTGTATGCGGCGGTGGCGGCCTTCGGGGTGGCCGGGGTGGCGGCGGTGTTGCAGGACTATGCGCTGCTGCTGAACGGCGGCGGGGCACTGGTGCTGCTGTGGCTGGCGGTGAAGACCCTGCGGGCGGCCCCGGCGGCGGGCGAAGGAGCCGCCGCAGGCGGACGGCGGGGTGTGCTGGGCCTGTGTGTCGCCACCTTTGGCCTGACGATTGCCAACCCGCCGACGATTGCCCTGTTCGCGGCGCTGTTCGCCGGGCTGGGGCTGGGGGCGGGCAGTGATACCGCAACGGCAGTGGCGCTGGTGGCCGGGGTGTTCGTGGGGTCAATGCTGTGGTGGGTGATTCTCAGCACCGGGGTATCGCTGATGCGGCACCGGCTGTCGCCGCCGGTGCTGCTGTGGATCAACCGTGGTGCCGGGGTGGTGCTGCTGGGGTTTGCCGCCGCCATGCTGTGGGCGCTGGCGGCGGCGCTGTAAGACCGTCCTCTCCGTGGCCTCAGGCGCTGCGGACATCGGCGAGGAAGCGGTCCACCAGCGTCTTCAGGTCATCGGCATTGGCGGTCAGGGTGCCCGCTGCCGTCAGAACATCGGTGGAGACATCGCCGGTCTTCTGCGCGGCGGCGGTGACGCCGTGGATATTGCCGGTGACTTCCTGCGTCCCGGCGGAGGCCTGTTCGACGCTGTGGGCGATTTCCCGCGTGGCATGGTCCTGTTCCCCCACCGCCTCGGCAATGGCCGCCGACACGCTGCTGACCTGCCCGATTGCTTTGCCGGTGCTGGCGATGGCCTCCACCGCCAGCCGGGTCTGGGTTTGGACGTTGTCGATCTGGATGCGGATGTCCTCGGTGGCGCGGCTGGTCTGGTTGGCCAGCGTCTTCACCTCGTTGGCGACGACGGCGAAGCCTTTGCCGAGGTCCCCGGCCCGGGCGGCCTCGATGGTGGCATTCAGGGCCAGCAGGTTGGTCTGGTCGGCGATGGCGGTGATCAGCGACACCACCTCGCCGATGCTGCGGGTGGCCTGCGCCAGCCGGTCGATCTGGGCGGTGCTGAGGGCCACCTGATCGGCGGCGTGACGGGCGAGGCCGGAGGCTTCATCCACCCGGTCGGTGATCGAGCGGATCGAGGCGGACAGCTCTTCGGCGGCGGAGGCAACGGTGTTGACGTTGGCGGACGCCTGTTCCGCTGCCGCCGCCACCGAGGTGGCCTGTGTTGAGGTCTGCTGCGAGATCGCCGCCATCTCTTCAGCCGTCTGTTCCAGCCGTCCGGCGGAGGTGATCACCCCGGACACCAGTCGGGCGATATCGGCGTCAAAGCTGGCGGTCAGGGTTTCAATCCGGGTTGCCCGTTCGGTGCGGTGGCGGTCGTCCGCCTCCTGCCGGTCCCGCAGGGCGCGGTTGTGAATCAGATTATCGCGGAACACCACAACAGCGCGGGACATGTCGCCGATTTCGTCGCCACGGTCGCCGCCGTGGATGGCGATGTCGGTATTGCCGGAGGACAGGCTGTTCATCTCGGCGGTCAGGGTGCGGACGGCGCGGCTGGTGTCGCGGGCGATCCACAGGGCGAACACCCCCATTGTCAGGATGATCAGCAGGGACAGAGCCCCCAGTTCCAGAGCCTTGCGGTTGAACTGAGAGTCAATGTCATCAATATAGACGCCGGTCCCGACGCTCCATTTCCAGTCGGGAATGCCGACAACGTAAGACAGCTTGGGGACAATGGTGTCATTGCCGGGGCGTTTCCAGTTATAATGAATAAACCCGGCTCCGGTGCGGCCTGCCTCTGCCACCGTCACAAAAGGTTTTTCGCCGGTGGGGCTGGTAAAATTCCGCATGTCCTTGCCGTCAATCTTCGGATCGGCACCGTGCATGACGATTTTTGCGTCGAAATCCAGAATGAAGAAGTAATTGTTCCTGCCCTCAAACTTCATCATGCGCAGGGCTTCCGCCGCTTTGCGCTGGGCCTCCTGTTCCGGGATCTGGCCGGATTTTGCCTGATCCAGATAGGTCTGGATGATGTTGACCGAGGTCTCGACCATATGCTGGAGCATGTCGCGGCGGTCATTCACCAGCGTGGAACGGATGTTGATCAGGGCCAGCGCCCCGATAGCGATGTACCCGATCAGGGCAATCATGACGATACTGCCGAGCTTACGGCTGATCCGGAGTGACTTGATAGACAGCATATGAACGCACCCTCCGTCTGTCATTCTTGATTGCGGTGGGACGGGCCGGTTTCCGGCACCTGTCCTGACGCTTTTGTGACACTTTCAGGCTAATATCATAGTCGGATGCTTGGTCAATGTCCGAGTATGGATTTATACAGAATATCTATACCTTTGGGTGTTTGTGGTGCGGTTTCAGGCTGACCGTCCGGTCAGGAAACAGCGGTTTCCTGACATTATAAGATGTGTATAAAATATCCCCGGGCGGTGCCTGACCGGGGCGCTGTTCCCAGATTTTCGGACGGTTTTTCCGAAAGCATTAGAAATGTTACGTTTTCTTGATATGCTCTTCGGGTGTATGGGGCTAAACGGCGAAACCGGTGAAAAAGCGCATCTGCGGATGCCGCCTGAAACACCGGAATGACGACAGCCGGACCCCGGCGGGAGGGCGTTGCAGTCCGTCTGCGGTCAGACGGTCTTTACTGAACGGAACAGGGAGCACACTTTCATGCGCAAGTATCTGGCCGGTGCGGCACTGGGAACGGTTCTGGCGATGACCCCGTATGGTCTGGCGCTGGCCGACACCCCCAAGGACACGCTGGTGATGGCTTTTGCCATCGATGACATCATCTCCCTCGATCCCGGTGAGGCCTTCGAGATTTCGACCGGCGAATACACCGGCAACACCTATGACCGTCTGGTCGCCTTCGACATTAAGGATGTGTCGAAGCTGCGCGGCACGCTGGCCGAAAGCTGGACCGTCTCTGACGATGCGCTGACCTATACCTTTAAGATGCGCAAGGGTGTCAAGTTTGCCTCCGGCAACCCGGTGACGGCGGAAGACGCCGCCTTCTCGCTCCAGCGCGCGGTGATCCTGAACAAGTCCCCGGCCTTCATCCTGACCCAGTTCGGCCTGACCCCGGACAACGTGAAGGACAAGGTCAAGGCCGTTGACGCCGACACGCTGGTGTTTCAGGTCGACAAGCCCTATGCCCCGTCCTTCGTGCTGAACTGCCTGACCGCCACCGTTGCCTCGGTGGTTGATAAGGTCGAGGTGATGAAGCATGAAAAGAACGGCGACTTCGGCAACGAATGGCTGAAGACCAACTATGCCGGAACCGGGGCCTATGCCCTGCGCCAGTGGAAGCCGGGTGAATCCCTGTCGCTGGTCGCCAACGAGAATTACTGGGGCGAAAAGCCGAAGCTGAAGCGGGTGCTGATCCGTCAGGTGAAGGAATCCGCCTCGCAGCAGCTGCTGCTGGAAAAGGGTGATGTGGATATCGCCCGCAATCTGGAAGCCGACCAGCTGAAGACCGCCAAGACCAATGCCAACCTGCATCTGGTCTCGGCCCCGAAGGGCACGGTGTGGTACGTCGGCCTTAACCAGAAGAACCAGTACCTCCAGAAGCCGGAAGTGCGGAAGGCCCTGAAGTATCTGGTTGATTATGATGGCATCGCCAATGTCATCATGGCCGGGCGCGCCACCAAGCATCAGACCTTCCTGCCGAACGGCTTCCTCGGGGCTTCCAACGACACCCCCTATGCGCTGGATGTCGCCAAGGCGAAGGACCTGCTGAAGCAGGCCGGTCTGGAAAACGGCTTCAAGGCCACCATCGACACCCGCAACGTCACCATGACCACCCAGATCGCCCAGTCCCTGCAATCGACCTTCGCGCAGGCCGGGGTGCAGCTGGAGATCATTCCGGGGGATGGCAAGCAGGTGCTGACCAAGTACCGCGCCCGTAACCACGACATCACCATGTTCCAGTGGGGCGCGGACTATCAGGACCCGCACACCAACGCCGAAACCTTTGCCTCCAACCCGGATAACTCCGACGAAGGCAAGGTCAAGACGCTGGCATGGCGGAATGCGTGGGATATCCCGGATCTGACCAAGATCACCGCCGCCAACCTGATGGAGCGGGATTCCGCCAAGCGCGCCGCCGTTTATCAGGATCTTCAGAAGACGATCCTCGAGAACTCGCCGTTCATCATCATGTTCCAGGAAACCGAAGTGGCGGTGGCCCGGAAAAATGTGAAGAATCTGGTGCTCGGGCCGTCGTTCGACACCAACCTCTACGCTGGCGTCAGCAAGGACTGAGACCCGTCGGATGACCGGACGGGCGGAACAGGGCGGGCCGGAAACGGTCCGCCCGTCCCGCTCCGGGGCGCGTCAGGCGTCGCCGGGGCGGATCAGGCTGAAGCGGGCGGGGATGATGGCACTGCGGACCCTCGGGTCGCTGGCGGTCACCTTTCTCGGGCTTCTGATCATCACTTTCCTGATCGGCCGGGTGCTGCCGATTGATCCGGTTCTCGCCGCCGTTGGCGACCGGGCCCCGGCGGATGTCTATGACCGCGTCTATCACGAGATGGGTCTGCATCTGCCGCTGTATCAACAGTTTTTTGACTATGTGATGCGGGTGTTTCAGGGCGATTTCGGCACGTCGGTGCTGACGTCCCGCCCGGTGCTGGACGATATCGTCCGGGTGTTTCCGGCAACGCTGGAGCTGGCGACGATTGCCACCATCCTCGGCGTGCTGCTGGGGGTGCCGATGGGGGTGCTGGCGGCGGTCCACCGCGGGCGCTGGCCGGACCACTGCGTCCGGGTGCTGGGCCTGTTCGGCTATTCCCTGCCGGTGTTCTGGCTGGGGCTGGTCGGGCTGCTGCTGTTTTATATGAAACTCGACTGGGTCGGCGGACCGGGGCGGCTGGATGCGGCGATGGAGGATTTCTTCGAGCCGGTGACCGGCCTGATCCTCGTCGATGCCCTGTTGCAGGGGGATATGGAGGTGTTCCGTAACGCCGTCAGCCATATCACGCTGCCGGCGGCGCTGCTGGCCTATTTCTCGCTGGCCTATATCGCCCGGATGACCCGCTCCTTCATGCTGGAGCAGCTGGCGCAGGAGTATGTGCTGACCGCCCGGGTGAAGGGGGTGTCAGAGGCGCGGGTGATCTGGCGCCATGCGCTGGGCAACGTGATGGTGCCGCTGATCACCGTCATCGCCCTGTCCTACGCCCACCTGCTGGAAGGCTCGGTGCTGACCGAAACCGTCTTCGCCTGGCCGGGGCTGGGGTCGTACATCACCAGTTCCCTGCTGAATGCCGATATGAACGCGGTGCTGGGCGGCACCATCATCGTCGGCGGGGTCTTCATCGGGATCAATCTGCTGTCGGATCTGCTGTACCGGCTGTTTGATCCCCGGGCGCGGCGATAAGGAGGCGGCGATGAGCAAGACTGATGTCATCGGGTCCGCCGCGCCGCAGGGGCTGCGCGGCTGGCTGAGTACCGATACCCCGCACTCGCGGTTTCAGGCCCGGATGGGGCGGCTGTGGTTCGGCTGGCTGACCTTCCGCCGCAACCGTCTGGCGATGCTGGGCCTGTCCATTGTGCTGCTGCTGTGTGCTGTGGCGCTGTTCGCGCCGCTGCTGGCCCCCTATAACCCGGTACAGGGCGTGCTGAACGACCGGCTTCAGGCCGGATCGGCGGCCCACTGGTTCGGGACCGATAATATGGGCCGGGATATCCTGTCCCGTCTGGTCTACGGGGCGCGCTACACCCTGCTGGTGGTGGTGCTGGTGGCGGTCACCGCCGCGCCGATCGGCCTGCTGGTCGGCACCGTGGCCGGGTATTTCGGCGGCTGGGTCGATACCGTGCTGATGCGCGTCACCGATATTTTTCTGGCCTTCCCCAAGCTGATTCTGGCGCTGGCCTTTGTCGCCGCGCTGGGGCCGGGGCTGGAGAATGCCGTTCTGGCGATTGCCCTGACCTCGTGGCCGCCCTACGCCCGGCTGGCGCGGGCGGAAACCCTGACCGTGCGCACGGCCGATTATATTGCCGCCGCCCGTCTTCAGGGCCTGTCCCATCCCCGCCTGATCGTCGGCCATATCATGCCGATGTGCACCAGCTCGCTGATCGTGCGGGTGACGCTGGATATGGCGGGCATCATCCTGACCGCCGCGGGGTTGGGCTTTCTGGGCCTTGGCGCCCAGCCGCCGCTGCCGGAGTGGGGGGCGATGATCTCGGAAGGGCGTCAGTTCCTGCTGAACCAGTGGTGGGTGGCGACGGTGCCGGGGCTGGCGATTTTCATCGTCAGTCTGGGCTTCAACCTGCTGGGTGACGGGCTGCGCGATGTTCTTGATCCCCGGGCCGGAGGGAATGGCTGATGACTGATCTCACGTCTGCCGCCCCCCTGCTGGAGGTGGAGGATCTGCGGGTGCACTTCCATACGCCGCGTGGCGCGGTGGAAGCGGTGCGCGGCCTGTCGTTCACGCTGGGGCGGGAACGGCTGGGCATTGTCGGGGAGTCCGGCTCCGGCAAGTCGCAGACCGGCCGGGCGATTCTGGGCCTGACCGCCGGAAATGGCCGGATCACCGCCAAAACCCTGCGCTTTCAGGGGCAGGATCTGCTGTCCCTGAGCCCGAAGCAGTGGCGGGCGGTGCGCGGGGCCCGCATGTCGATGATCATGCAGGATCCCAAGTATTCGCTGAACCCGGTGATGACCGTCGGCGACCAGATTGTCGAGGCCTACCGCCAGCATCACCGCGTTTCGGCGGCGGAAGCCCGGCTGCGGGCGCTGGCGATGCTGGCGCGGGTGAAGATCCGCGATCCGGAACGGGTGTTTGCCACCTATCCGCACGAGGTCTCCGGCGGCATGGGGCAGCGCATCATGATCGCCATGATGCTGATCCCCGAACCCGACCTGATCATCGCTGACGAGCCGACCAGCGCGCTGGATGTCACGGTGCGGCTTCAGGTTCTGGCGATTCTGGATGATCTGGTGCGGGAACGCGGGATGGCGCTGATCTTCATCAGCCACGATCTGCCGCTGGTATCGTCGTTCTGTGACCGGATTCTGGTGATGTACAAGGGCCGGGTGGTGGAAGACCTGAAAGCGTCGGAGCTGCACGCCGCCCGCCATCCCTACACGCAGGGCCTGCTCGGCTGTCTGCCGAAGCTGGACCAGCGGCAGGAAACCCTGCCGGTGCTGCGCCGGGATCCGCGCTGGGAGCATGGAACCCTTGAGGAGGTGACGCGATGAGCGGCGCGGTCTTGCAGGCGGTGCCGGGCACCGGCATTGACGTTTCCGGCCTGAATGTGTGGTTTGGCGACCATCAGGTGCTGCACGGGGTCAGCTTCAGTGTGCCGGAAGGCGGGGCGCTGGGGCTGGTCGGGGAGTCCGGGTCCGGGAAGTCCACCGTGCTGCGCGCCCTGTGCGGGCTGGTGGATCAGTGGTCCGGGGCGCTGCGCATTGATGGGGCAGAACTGGGGAAGACCCGCAGCCGGGGCTTCTACCGGGTGGTCCAGATGGTGTTTCAGGATCCTTTCGCCAGCCTGCACCCGCGCCACACCATTGACCGCACCCTGTCGGAACCGGCGCAGGTCCATGGCCTTGACCGGGTGGAGGAGCGGGTGGTGACGGCGCTGGAACAGGTGGGGCTGGACCGCTCCTTCCGTTTCCGCTTTCCGCATCAGCTTTCCGGCGGGCAGCGGCAGCGGGTGGCGATTGCCCGCGCCCTGATGCTGGAACCGCGCGTGCTGCTGCTGGACGAACCGACCAGTGCGCTGGACGTGTCGATTCAGGCGGAAGTGCTGAACCTGCTGAAGGGGCTGCAACGCGATCTGGGCCTGACCACCCTGATGGTCAGCCACGATCTGGCGGTGGTGTCGCACATGTGCGACGCGGTGGCGATCATGAACCGGGGCCGGATTCTGGAGACCATCGCGGCGGAGGACCTTGCCGCCGGGCGGGTTGATCACCCCTACAGCCGCCAGCTTCTGCGGGCGTCATCGGGCTTCGACCGGGCGGTGATCGACAGCTTCGTCGACTGGGAATAATCCTTCCTGACAGAAAAAAGCCGCCCGGTGGAGGGATCCACCGGGCGGTTATCGTTTCAGGCTTTACTCATCGGCCCCGCCGGGATCCGGCAGGTGCATTTCATGCCACAGGGCGTTGAGGATCCCGGCCCCGCAGGCCAGACCGATCCCCAGAATCCATGCGAAGTACCACATTGTGTCTGTCCCCCTCAGTAATGGGCGGTCGGGTTGCGTTCGATCTGCTCCGCCGTCACCCGGCCGCGCAGGGTGCGGAAGACGAAGCTGGTATAGGCCAGAATGATCGGCAGGAAGATCAGGGTGCAGATCAGCATGATGAACAGGGTGCGCTGACTGGAGGAGGCATCCCACACCGTCAGGCTCGACACCGGGTCAAGGCTGGACGGCAGCAGGAACGGGAACATGCTCACCCCGGCGGTGGCGATGATCCCGAACAGCCCGATACCGCTGGCGATGAAGGCGGTGCCGGGGCGCCCGGCCCGCACCAGCGCCAGCGCCAGAAGCTGCCCGGTCAGGCCGAGGACCGGGGCGATCAGCATCCACGGATAGGTGGCGTAGTTTTTCAGCCAGGCCCCGGATTCAATCGCCACCTGCTTCAGCAGCGGATTGGACGGGCCATCGGTGACCAGCGGCGAGGTGATGGTGTAGCCGGGCAGGCCATAGGCCACCCACACCCCGGCCAGCCCGAACAGCAGGGCGGTCAGGGGGGCGGTGATACCCAGAATCCGCTCTGCCCGCTGGCGGACCGGGCCGTCGGCCTTCACCGACAGATAGACCGCCCCATGCGACAGCAGCATGCACAGCGACACCAGACCGGCCAGCAGGCCGAACGGGTTGAGCAGTTCAAACAGGCCGGTTCCTTCGTAGAAGATCCGCATGTCGGCATCAATGCGGAACGGGGCCCCCTGCAACAGGTTGCCGAAGGCGACGCCGAACACCAGTGATGGCACGATGCCGCCGATGGTCAGCGCCCAGTCCCAGAACGACCGCCAGCGCGGATCGGTGATCTTGTTGCGGAACTCGAAGCCCACGGGGCGGATGATCAGGGCCGCCAGCACCAGAAACAGGGCGATGTAAAACCCGGAGAAGGCGGTGGCGTAAATGGCCGGCCATGCGGCGAAGATCGCCCCGCCGCCAAGGATCAGCCACACCTGATTGCCGTCCCACACCGGGCCGATGGTGTTAATCGCCACCCGCCGTTCGACGTCGGTGCGGGCGACGGCGGGCAGCAGGGCGGCCACGCCAAGGTCAAAGCCATCCATGATGGCCAGCCCGATCAGCAGGACCCCCAGAAACAGCCACCAGATAACGCGCAAAAGTTCGTAATCAAGCATCGTGGTCCCCCTTATTCCGCAGGCTGGGCCACGGGGGTGCCCGGGGCCGGTTTCAGGTTGAGGGCGGCAACCGGGCCGAGGCGGATGGTCTTGCGCATCAGCATGATATCGACCACCAGCAGCGACGAGTAAAAGACGACAAAGCCGCACAGGGTGAACAGCACCTTGGACAGCGACAGCGAGGAGGAGCCGAGGAAGGTCGGCAGCATGCCATCCACCGCCCACGGCTGACGTCCGAATTCAGCGACGAACCAGCCCAGTTCCGCCGCCAGCCACGGCAGCGGCAGCGACCACAGGCACACTTTCAGGAACAGCGGGTTGGCAAAATCCCGGCGGCAGGCTTTCCAGAACGCCACCGCGAAGAAGGCGATGAAGAACAGGCCGAGCCCGACCATGATCCGGAAGCCCCAGAACAGCGGCCCGACGCCGGGCACGGTATCGGCGGCAGCGCGGGCGATGGTGGCATCATCGGCGGTCCGTGGGTCCGCCACGTACTTTTTCAGCAGCAGGGCGTGGCCGAGATCGCGGTCATGGGCCTTCAGGGTGGCCCGGGCCTCGGCATTGCTGCGGTCGGCCCGCAGCCGTTCCAGCGCGTCGTAGGCGATCAGGCCGTTGCGCACCCGCTGTTCGGCGGTTTTGACCAGATCGTTGATGCCGGGCAACTGGGTATCGGCGGAACGGGTGGCGATCAGCCCCAGCGCCCACGGGATTTTGACCTCAAAATGGTTTTCGCGGCTGGCGGCATCGGGGATGGCGAACACGGTGAACCCGGCAGGGGCCGGTTCGGTCTCCCACATCGCTTCAATGGCGGCCAGTTTCATCTTCTGGCTTTCGCTGACGGTGTAGCCGCTTTCATCGCCCAGAACCACCACCGACAGGCTGGACAGCAGGCCGAAGGCCGAGGCGACGGTCATCGAACGCCGGGCAAACTGCACATGCCGCCCGCGCAGCAGGTACCACGCGCTGATGGCCATCACAAAGATCGCCCCGGTGACGTATCCGGCGCTGATGGTGTGGACGAACTTCGACTGGGCCGCCGGGTTGAACAGCAGCTCCCAGAATGAGGTCATCTCCATCCGCATGGTATCGGGGTTGAAGTGGGCACCGACCGGATTCTGCATCCAGCCGTTGGCGATCAGGATCCACAGGGCCGACATGTTCGACCCGATCGCCACCAGCCAGGTGGCGGTCAGGTGGCCCAGTCTGCTCATGCGGTCCCAGCCGAAGAAGAACAGGCCGACGAAGGTGGACTCGAGGAAGAAGGCCATCAGTCCTTCAATCGCCAGCGGTGCCCCGAAGATGTCGCCGACGTAGTGGGAGTAATAGGCCCAGTTGGTGCCGAACTGGAATTCCATGGTGATGCCGGTGGCAACCCCCATGGCAAAGTTGATGCCGAACAGCTTGCCCCAGAACTTGGTCATGTCGCGCCAGATGGTGCGCCCGGTCATGACATAGGTGGTTTCCATAATGGCCAGCAGAAACGACAGGCCAAGGGTCAG
The DNA here is from genome assembly GCF_014205675.1 of Novispirillum itersonii. Classification (GTDB taxonomy): domain Bacteria; phylum Pseudomonadota; class Alphaproteobacteria; order Rhodospirillales; family Rhodospirillaceae; genus Novispirillum; species Novispirillum itersonii_A. Next base: position 210,152 of record NZ_JACIIX010000001.1, on the reverse strand, counting down.
GGGCACAAACAGAAAATGATAGAGTGCGGTGGCGGCGAACTGAAGCCGCCCGACCGCAGTCGGATCAAGGTCAAACATGGGATCAGTTTCCCTTCTCAACGGCGCCGGTTTCGATCAGCCGGCCGGTCATGGCCGAGTCGTCGACGGGAACCCGCGCATCAGCGCCGAACAGAAACAGCCGCATCGACACCACCACCACCAGCTTGATGCACAGGGCGACGGTGATACCGCGCGCCAGAGGGGTGCGGGGGCGGATCGCCGCTGACAGGAAGGCATGCAGAGAGGTCAGGACCGCGTGCATGGCACACTCCTTGACACTGGGCCAGTGCGCTGGGCACGGCCGGATTTGGGGTATGGCCGACCGGTCACAGCCCTGTGGTTTCAGGGATGCGGTGGTCTCAGCCAACGATGCGGAACGGACAGGTCAGCGCTGCCGGGGGCGGCCGCAGGGCAGGCCCCGGCGGGCAGGCTGACAGAGGGGGGATTACGCCGGTGGCGGGCCGCGCGGGGCGGTGGTCAGGTTCAGCCCGGCGGCGCGCAGCGGCGGGGCGATGACCTGTGGCTGCGGCAGCGGTGCGGGCGGCACGGCCCGCAGCAGCAGGACCGGGGGCATCGCCGTCATCGCCGTGCCATGCAGCATCGGCAGACAGAAGACGCAGAGGTCAGAGCCGCCCGGCTGGTCGCCGGTGCTGATGACGGTGCCGTCCCGGTCCATCACCACAAGGCCGGTGGCGGTACAGATTACGATCCGTCCGTCTGTCAGGCTTTGGGCAAAGGGAGTGGCGGCGGCGCTGGCGGGCCGGGTCGGCAGCAGGCCACCCCCGGCAATGTTGAACACCAGCACCAGCAGGCCGATCCACGCAGCGGTCAGCCGCCGGACCCGGGCACAGGCCGGATCCGCCGTTGTGTCATAGCGCTGTGTGCGAGAGACCCTAGTCATCGTGGGGAAACTATCGGTCCGGACCAGCCGGAAGTCAACAGCCTTGCGTTACCCCAATGCCGCAGGGCAGGCCCGCGTCCTGTTCAGTCCTGCCGGTCAGGCCCGGCCAGATTGGCCGCCATCCGTGCCAGCAGGGCGGAAACCTGTTGCTGTTCCGCCGGGCTGAGGCCGTCCATCATCTGTCCGGCAATCTGCATGCGGCTGTGCTGGAGATGCCGGAACACCTCCTCGCCTGCCGGGGTCAGGGTCAGGCAGTGGGTGCGGCGGTCGGTGGGGTGGGGGCTGCGGGCGATCAGGCCCCGCTCTTCCAGATCCTTCAGCACCCGGGCGATCTGGGCTTTGTCGCGGCCGCTGCGGTCCGCCAGTTGATTCGGCAGCAGCCCGGGAAACCGCCCGATGGCCGACAGGGCTTTAGCCTGAAACGGGGCGAGGTCGGGGGCGCCTTCCATCAGGCTGGCCCGCAGCCGGGCCTTGAAGCGGTGGCTGAGGTCCCACAGGCGTTCGGCGATGTCAGGAAGCGGATGGTCGGCAGGCATGGGGAGGGATCCGGAAAATAAGTTGATAAAGTCAACGAATGCGATTATGTTGACATTATCAACGAAATCGAAAGGGCAACACAATGGCCAATCACTATCGCATCACCGTTCAGCCGCTGAAAGACGGTCTGCCGACAGAGGCGGCTCCGCTGGTGTTTGAGGCGGACAGTCATGATGACATTCTGGCCATCGTTGGCCGGATTCAGGGCAAAGGGCTTCTGCCGCCGGATCAGGTTCCGGCCTTCATTACCGGCCTGAAACTGTTCGGCGGGATTATGCTGAAAAACCGCAGCCTGCCGCTGTTTGCCGACTTTATGGGGGCGTTCGCAGGGTTCATGAAGGCCCTGAAGGCCTCCTGAGCGTCAGGCCCGGAAGAAGGCCCGGTACTGGCCGGGGGTCAGGGCCAGCCGCTGGCGGAAATGGCGCTGGAAATGCGCCTGATCGGCAAAGCCCAGAGTCTGGGCAATGTCAGACAGGCTGCGGTCCCCCCGCCGCAGCATCGGTTTCGCCCGTTTGATCCGTTCATCCAGCTGGCAGGCATGCGGGGCCTGCCCCCAGGTCAGCCGGAACCGGTGCAGAAGCTGCGACCGGGTCAGGCCGACGGCCTCGCTCAGCTCGGCCAGCGGCAGCGGATCCCCCAGATGGTCGAGGATCATGTCCCGCGCCCGGATCATCGCCGGGTCGGCCCGCCGCCGTTTCGGGGGGGTGTCCGGCTGGGTTTCCAGCAGTGGGGACAGCAGATCAATCACCGCCGTCTCGGTTTCCAGCGGTCCGGCGTCGGTGGTCAGCAGGGTCCACGCCCGGTCAAACCGGCGGACCACTCCGGCCCCGGTGGCCCCCCGCCCGGCAAACACCGGCACCGGGCGGCCGGGTTCCGCGTTCAGGGCGTCGGCGGCCCACTGGGGATCGGCAAACAGCATCCGGTAGGACCAGTCAACCTGTTCCGCATTGCAGGCATGGGTATCCCCGGCGTTGATGGTCACCACACTGCCGGGGCCGACCCGTTCCTGCTGCCGCCGGTTGAGGTAGGTGGACAGGCCACTGTCGATGATGCCCGCTGACAGTTCATCATGGGAATGCGGACGGAAGCACACCGGGGCTCCCCGGACCTTCCGGAGTTCAAAGGCGGGGAGGCTGGCGCTGCGCTGAAGATGGGTCTCGGGCATGGCGGGGGTCCGGAAGGGGGGAGGGGCCTCTACATGGGGTCAGTCTGTCACGGGCCGATGGCGGGCCGCAAGTCGGCGGCTCATAAGTCCCCGGAGATGGCGGTCAGGACCTCCGGCAGCAAGGGGAGGACACTGGCGGCCAGCAGGGCCCCCATGGCCCGGTTAAACCACCGCTGACGCTCCGGTGCAGCCAGCGCCTGCCGGATCAGGTGCCCGAGAACGGCCCAGCTGCCAACACCGACAAAGCACATGGCAAACGACAGCAGGCAGAACAGCGCCAGCATCGCCCCTGCCGCGCGGTCGGGGCCGGAGACAAACAGCCCGACCCCGGACATCGCCCACAGCCAGGCTTTGGGATTCAGGATCTGCACCAGCGCCCCGTCGGTCAGGCGCGGCGGTGTCGCCTGCGTGTCGGCGGCATCGGCTGCTGTGACCGGGGCGGTGGCAATGCGGAAGGCCATCCACAGCAGGAACAGCGCCCCGCCCAGAGCCATGATCCGGCTGACCTGCGGCAGCAGGCGGGTGGCCTCGGCCAGCGTCAGTCCGGTCACCGCCACCACCAGCACGTAGCCGACCGTGGCCCCGGTCACATGCGGCAGGGTCCGCCGCAGGCCGAACCGCGCCCCGGAGGCGGTGGCGATGATGTTGACCGGGCCGGGGGTGATCGACCCGACCAGCGCGAATGTCAGCATGGAGGCAATGACCGGCAGCATGGCAATCCCTGAACGGTAATGAAGGGTCAGGGACTGTAGGCAGCGGCGGCGTCGCCTGTATTGAACGAAAGCGCGGGATCGGTGACGCCGTCAGCGTTCAGGCATCCGGGGCCAGCGAAAACTCCGGGGCCGGGGTTTCGCCGGGGTCGTCCGGTGTATAGGGCATGGTCAGGGCCCCCATCTCCACCACCCAGTCGCAGAAGGCGCGGACCTTCGGCTGGTCGGCGATCGATTCCGGGGCCACCACGTAATAGGCGTAGTCAGCCGGGCGGCTGATGTTGAACAGCGCCACCAGACGCCCGTCGCGCAGATGGTCGCCGATCAGCCCGGTGCGGCCCAGCGCCACCCCCAGCCCGTCAACGCAGGCCTTGACCAGCATGCCGCCTTCGTCGAAATGCAGGCCGCGTTCGGTATCGACATCGCCCAGCCCGAACAGGCCGAGCCAGTTTTTCCAGCGGGTCCAGGTTTCGGTGTCGCGCATGCCCCGGCCATGCAGCAGGGTGTGGTGCCGCAGGTCCGCCCATTCGTTCAGGCGGGGGCCATTGCTCAGCAGCGACGGGGCGGCCACCGGCAGCACATGTTCCGTCATCACCCGGTGGGTGCGCAGGCCGGGGTAAACGCCCTGCCCATAGCGGATGCCGACGTCGATTTCGTCGGCGATGAAATCGACCCGCCGCACGGTGGCGGTGACGCGGATGTCAATTTCCGGATAGCGGCGGCGGAAATGCCCCAGCCGGGGCACCAGCCACTGCCGCCCGAAGCTGGGGATGGTGGTGATGTGCAGCGGGCCGCGCAGTTCGCTGCCGCACAGGCGGTCGCTGGCGCGGGCCAGCTGGTCGAACCCCTTGGTCAGTTCCGGCAGATAGGACCGGCCCTGCGCGGTCAGGCGCAGGCCGCGCGGCAGGCGGTCGAACAGGATCACCCCCAGAAATTCCTCCAGCCCCTTCACCTGATGGCTGATGGCGGTGGAGGTGACGTGCAGTTCTTCCCCGGCGCGGGCAAAGCTGCCAAGGCGGGCGGCGGCCTCAAAGGCGCGCAGGGCATTCAGGGGGGGCAGGCGGCGGATCATCGGGGGCTTCCTCTCGGCCCCGGGGTGGTCCGGTCTGGCGGGGGTGTCCGGGGTTGGCCCCACTTTACGGTCCCTGTCTTCACAGGAAAAGAGGGCTTTCCGGAAGGATCGGGTAGGGACCGTAAGTTTTTCTCAGGGTCCCCCTCAGAAAGCCTCGTTTGTCATGACCCTGATGGGAGGAGATGATCGGGGGGAAGAGACAATCATTCTGGAGTTGAGGAAATGTCGGATGCGGCCTGTCGGAGTAGGATAGACTTATGTGGTGATGTGAAGAGGGAAGAAAATAGTGTTCCTTCTCTCATCATCAGGATTTTTGGATCGGTTATTTCTTATATTCAGCATCGGCGGTCCGTGAAGAGAAATCTCGAATATCTGCATTCAATGGATGATCATCTGTTGCAGGATATCGGTCTGCGGCGTGAGACCCTGCGCCAGACGGTGCTGCGGCAGGACCGCACACCATGACGGTGCCGCTGCCGGACTCAGGGGCGGAGTGTCGATGACAGGGCCATACCGGCGGAAACCGGGTGGCCCTTCATCGTTTTGGTAAGGTGTTCCTGTCCGGCGGGGTCTGCGGGGGCAAACCCCGGGCGCCGGGTGTAGCGGGTCACCCTGTAGCCGGTCAGGATCAGTTCCTGCGTGACAAAGGCATGGGAGCAGACCTGACAGCGCCGGTAACGGTATCCGGTGGCGCCATCCCGACGATAGACCGTGGATCCTCCACCACAGGCCGGGCAGGACATTGCATCTTTGATCGGATCGGTCATGGTCCCTCCTTGCTGCCGGGGGATTCTGACGCGTCCCCATGGTGGAAAAGGGTAGCGGAACCGCTGAGGTGGGTCGATGGCGCTGATTTATCGTAAAGCGGGTTTTTGAGTGTAAGGGATTAGGCCTCTATTCCTTTGATAGTATTTTATTTTTACTGACTTTCCAGATCTGGAATTCCGTTTCCAGATCTGGATTTGGATCTGTTCAGGTGTGGCGGCAGGACCGCTAGAAAACCGGGACCGGCCCCGTCACCCCGGGCCGGGGCTTCTTTCAAGGACACCTGTGGACATGACCTTTCTGTCTTCTGCCGCTCCGGCGGCGGCTGTTGCCGATCACCGCAGAGACCCCCACGCCCACCCGGAGCTGCTGCACCTGCGGCAGGCCGTGACCTCCGCCGGAATTGCCTTCGATCCGGCCGATCCGACCCAGCTTTATACCGCGATGGAACAGACCGCCGAGGTTGCCGTGGATGCGGCGGCGGTTGCCCATATGCAGGATCCGGCGGCCCACCCGGAACTGCGGCAGGTGCGGCGGGTGGTGACCTCCACCGGTGTGGCCTTTGATCCCGGCAGCGGCGGCCAGTTGCAGGCCGCCATTGACCGCAGGATTGACACCGCGCTGACCGCCGGGCTGGCGCTGCATGGGGAGGATCCCTTTGCCCACCCGGAGCAGCAGCAGGTGCGTGCCGTGATCACCGGGGCCGGACTGGTCTACGATCCGGCTGATCCGTCACAGCTGGCGGAGGCGATCGCGCGGACCGTCCGCGCCGCTCCGCCGGGCGGGCCGGTTGCGGACGGGGCACCGTCGCTGACGGCGACCGGCTTCCGGGGTCTGCCCGGCGGCCTGATGCTCCAGTGGGGCGAGTTTTACGACACCGCGCAGGCCCTGCCGCCGGGCGGGCGGGTGGACCGGGCCGTCGCCTTCCCGGTGGCGTTTCCGGTGGCCTGCTTTCAGGTGCTGGTCTGCCCGGCGGCAGACCATCTGACGGTCTGCGCCCGCAGCCATGGCCGGACCGGCTTCCTGCCGGTGTTTTCGGCGGATGCCTGTGGGGCCATGGCCCTCGGTCTGCGCTATCTGGCGATTGGAATCTGACCGGGCGGGGGACGATTTCTCGGGTTTTGCCAGCGGGGCGGGCATTTGTGCCCTTCCGCCCGGGCCGCAGGTTGCCTAGATTATCCGGGACAACAGACTGACCGCGCGGGTGGATCCGGCACTGGCCGCCGCCCCCAACCAGAGGGACCGTGAATGAGCCTTGCCATCGCCATCCAGATGGATCCGATCGAAACGGTGAATATCAATGGGGACTCCACCTTCGCGATGGCAGAGGAGGCTCAGGCCCGCGGCCACCGTCTGTGGCACTACCTGCCCAAGCACCTGACCTTCAACGATGGCGTCCTGACCGCCCGCGCCCGCGCCCTGACGGTGCGGCGGGAGCAGGGCAACCACTATACTCTCGGGGAGTGGGAAACCCTGCCACTGGCCGATGTTGATGTGGTGCTGCTGCGGCAGGATCCGCCGTTTGACATGGCCTATATCACCAACACCCACCTGCTGGAGACGGTGCACCCGCAGACGCTGGTGGTCAACGATCCGGCGGAAGTGCGCAACGCCCCGGAAAAGCTGTTCGTCACCCGCTTCAAGGGGCTGATGCCGCCGACCCTGATTTCTTCGGACATGGACGCCATCAAGGCTTTCCGTGAGCAGCATCAGGACATCATCGTCAAGCCGCTGTACGGCAACGGCGGTCTGGGGGTGTTCCACCTGAAGCCGGGCGACGAGAACCTTGGCGCGCTGCTGGAGCTGTTCGAGCAGCGCTCGCGCGAGCCGGTGATGGTGCAGCGCTACCTGCCGGAGGTGCGGCAGGGCGACAAGCGCATCATTCTGGTGGATGGCGAGCCGGTCGGGGCGATCAACCGCATTCCGGCGGAAGGCGAGGCCCGCTCGAACATGCATGTCGGCGGCAAGCCGGTGCAGTCCAGCCTGACCGACCGCGAAAAGGAAATCTGCGCCATCATCGGACCGGAACTGAAGAAGCGCGGTCTGCTGTTCGTCGGTATCGACGTCATCGGCGGCTGGCTGACTGAAATCAACGTCACCAGCCCGACCGGGATTCAGGAAATCGGCCGTTTTGACGGGGTCAATCTGGCGGCGAAAATCTGGGATGCCATCGAAGCGAAGGTGGCGGCCAAGGCAGCGTAACCGTCTGCCTTGAGGACACGCGAAAACGGGCTCCGCATGCCGGAGCCCGTTTTGCTTTTGGGGACGGAGAGACGCGGGGGTGGCCGGTCCGCGTCCTTCCGTCCCCCCGGGGACACTGTATAAACCGGGGATCAGACAGCGCGGGGCGCGGTCAGGACCTCCGGGCTCAGCACCTTGGCAAGGGCGCTTTCGGTCATCAGGTTCCGCGACAGCACCAGTTCGGAGACGGTCTTGCCGGTGCGCAGCGCTTCCCGCGCCACCCACGTTGCATTCTCGTAGCCGATATACGGGTTCAGGGCGGTTGCCAGCCCGGCGGAGGTGCGGACCCGTTCTGCCAGCAGGGCACGGTTGGCTTCAATGCCCCGCACACAGTTGGCCGACAGGGTGCGGCAGCCCGCCGCAAGGTGTTCGATGCTCTTGAACAGGGAATGGGCAATGATCGGTTCGAAGGCATTCAGCTGCAACTGACCGGCTTCCGATGCCATGGTGACGGTCATGTCGTTGCCGATGACCTCGAAGGCGATCTGATTGACCACTTCCGGGATAATCGGGTTGACCTTGCCGGGCATGATCGACGATCCGGCTGCCCGTTCCGGCAGGAAGATCTCGCCAAACCCGGCCTGCGGGCCGGAGGACAGCAGCCGCAGGTCGTTACACACTTTCGACAGTTTACAGGCCACCCGCTTCAGCACGCCGGACAGCTGCACAAAGGCACCGGTGTCCTGCGTCGCCTCAATCAGGTTGTCAGCGGGCACCAGCGGCACCCCGGACAGATCGGCCAGAATATCCGTCACCAGCCGCGAATAACGGATGTTGGTATTGATGCCGGTGCCGATGGCGGTGGCCCCCAGATTGATCTCGCGGATCAGAGCGGTGGCTTCGCGCAGGCGTTCCACGTCCTCGCCGATCATCACGGCATAGGTGCGGAACTCCTGCCCCAGCGTCATCGGGACAGCGTCCTGAAGCTGGGTGCGGCCCATTTTCAGGATGTCGGAGAACTCATCGGCCTTGGCGGCAAAGTCCTGCTGGAGGGTGCGCATGGCGTCCAGCAGTTCTTCAATCGCAAAGGTCAGCGCCAGCTTCAGCGTCGTCGGATAGACGTCGTTGGTGCTCTGCGCCATATTGACGTGGTTCAGCGGGTGCAGTTCGGCATAGGCGCCCAGCGGCTGGCCCAGCCGTTCCAGCGCCCGGTTGGCGATCACCTCGTTGGCGTTCATGTTGGTCGAGGTGCCGGCCCCGCCCTGAATCACGTCAACGACAAACTGGTCATGCAGGGCCCCGCCTTCGATGTCGCGGCAGGCCTGCGCAATGGCATCGGCGCGGCGGTCGTCAAGATCGCCAAGCTGACGGTTGGCTTCCGCCGCCGCCCGCTTCACCAGAGCCAGAGCCACAATAAGATGGGAATACGAGCCGATGGATCGCCCGGTGATCGGGTAGTTCTCGCGGGCGCGCAGGGTATGGATACCCCAGTACGCATCAGCGGGAACATCCCGGTCACCGAGCAAGTCGTGCTCTCTACGGAATGCAGAGGTCATGGTTTGGGAGTCCGTTGTTTTTGTTAAATTTTCCGTATTTTTATTAGGGTGTGTACGGAGAGTCTCTGAGCATCGGACCCCCTTATAATGGGTCAAAATCCCGGTTTTTGACAATTTGGCGAAGCGGCGCATTCTGATGCTTTTATGCGCTTTTAAAGAGCCGGTTCGCGCCATTTTTCGCGCAAGATTCTGCGATGCCCTCTGGACGGCGGACAGCGGGCAGGCTATGAGGCATCGACAGGGGAAGTGGGGCTGGATCGGGAGCCGGACAGCGGGCCATGCAGGATGCGTTTTCAGAGAATCTGCGGCTGCTGTGCAGCTATATGACGTCGATCACCGATGTGGCGCGGCGGCTGGGGATCAACCGCAGCCAGCTGAACAAATATCTGGCCGGAACCTCGTTTCCCCGCCCGGCGATGCTGCGCAAGATTGCTGATTTTTTCGGGGTGGAAGTCCACGAGGTGCTGCTGCCGCCGGAGGAGTTCGCCCCACTGCTGCGCAGCCGCCGCGCCAGCGGCGGGGAGAGTCTGGGGATTCTCGGCAGCACCATCGCCGCCATGGTCCGGGGCAGTGATCCCCGGCTGCGGGCGGTGGATGGCACCTTTTTCGAGTATTACTATTCGCTGTCCAGTCCGGGAAAGGTCATCCGGACCCTGATGATTTTTGAAACCCGCGACGGCGTCACCTACTACCGGCGGCTGGAACGGCTGGGCAAGGTGCGGGGCCGCTCGGCCCGGCATTTCCGTTTTGACGGGGTGGCCCTGATGTTCGGGGACCGGGTGTTTCTGGCCGATTACGAGCGGACGGCGGGGATTGAGCTGACCCACACCGTGCTGTACCCGGACTATAACGACGTGATCTCGGAAATGGTCGGGATCAAGCTGGGGGTGTCGGGCAACCGCCAGCGGACCCCCTGTGCATTCCGGGTCTGTCTGCAACGGGTGCGGCGGGGGCGGTCCGTTCTGCACAATTTGCGCCGCTGTGGCCTGTTTGCCGAGGACTCGCCGGAAATTCCGGCAGCGGTGCGCGAGGTGATTGATAACCGCATCTCCGGCCCCCATCATTTCACCGCACTGCTGGACCGCTGACAGGGCGGCCCGTCCTGCGCTACAGTGCCGACCGCAGGCTGCCATGGCGGCGGGACTGACCGGAAGAGAGGATCAGGTTTGTCGATTGTCGACTGGGTGTTTGTCAAAGGTCTGATCGTCGGATTCCTGATCGCCGCCCCGGTGGGGCCGGTCGGCCTGCTGTGCATCCGCCGGGCGCTGGCGGACGGGCGGACGGCGGCCTTCGTCGCCGGGCTCGGGGCGGCGGTGGCGGATACCTTTTACGGCATGGTCGCCGGGCTTGGGCTGTCGCTGATCTCCGACGCGCTGATGACGTGGAAGACCGAACTGTCGGTGATCGGCGGCCTGTTCCTGCTGGTGCTGGGTATCAAGGCATGGCGCAGCCCGCCGCCCAGACTGGGCGCGGTGCCGACCACCCGGGCCGGCCTGCTGAAAGACTTCACCGCCACCCTGCTGATCACCCTGACCAATCCGGCCACCATCATCGCCTTTATGGCGGTGTTCGCCTCGCTGGGGGCGGTGCATGTGCAGGATGCGCCGCTGGATGCCGGTCTGCTGATTCTGGGGGTGTTTCTGGGGTCGGCGCTGTGGTGGCTGACCCTGTCGGCGCTGACCGGCGCGGTGCGCCACCGCTTCAGCCCGGTGTGGCTGGGCCACCTGAATCAGGGCTCCGGCGGGCTGCTGATTCTCAGCGGCCTTGCCGTGCTGGGCAGCCTGCTGTGGTCAGGGTTTTAGGGTAGGGATCAGCAGCCGCAGGCATTGAGTGCTGCTAAATCAACCTGTTGATTTTAAAAAGAAAAATGACAGAATTGACTCATGGGCACCCCTTCTGACGGAGGATCTGACCATGGATCTCGGACGACAGCTTGACGGATACCGGCTGGTGACGGCCAGCATTCTCTACCACCTGCCGGATCACCCCCGCCTGTTGCAGGAATTTATCTGGCAACACTACGACAAGGCCCCGAAATACCCCGAACTTCAGCGCTTTCTGGCTTTCTGGGAGGCGCAGATTGAGGGCCGCCTGCATTCGGTACGGGTCGGTGCCGCCGATCTGCTGACGCCGGGCCGCTGGCAGGCGGTACAGGGGCAGTGGACGCTGCACTGAAGGGATGTCCCGCAGGGGAATCACCCCAGCGGCGGCAGCCGCCGCAGCACCGGCTGGGCCTTGACGATGGAGGTACTGGTTTCCGCCTTATCGGCGATGCCATCCAGAATCCGGTCCAGATGGCTGATATCCCGGAGCATCAGGCGGGCGATGAAGCAGTCATCGCCCGTCACCTTGTCGCACTCGGTGATTTCCGGGATCTCCTCGATCAGCTTCTGCACCAGATGCAGCCGCCCCGGCAGCGGACGGATCCGCACGATCGCCTGTAGGGTATAGCCCAGCCGGGCCGGATCAATGTCGGCGGTAAAGGCCCGGATCACCCCGCGCTCTTCCAGCCGCCGTAACCGCTCCGATACGCTGGGGGAGGACAGGCCGACCCGCCCGGCCAGCTCCTTCAGCGGCATCCGGGCGTTGGCGGTCAGCAGGGTCAGCAGGGCGCGGTCAGTCTCATCCAGCATCAGCACGGATTCCTGAAAGGTGAAATCGTCTTTTATCCTAACAAGGAAAGGGAATGATGGCGATTGGCCTTTGATGCTGCCGGTACGGGCGGTGCCCGTTCCTCTAGACTCTTCAGGACCGGAGCTGATCCGGGACGGTTTGAGCAGGAGGACGGCCCATGAGCCGGTCAGAACAGTCAACGGCGGGCGGTGTGGCCCGGATGACGGCGGCGATGGTGCTGTCGGGCACCATCGGGGTGTTTGTGGTGTGGTCGGGCCTGCCGGTGGCGGAGGTGGTGTTCTGGCGCTGTGTTTTCGGGGCGGTGGCCCTGCTGCTGATCTGTGCGGCGCTGGGGGTGTTGCGGCCCGGCCCCGGCGGCTGGCGGGCCTTTGCCGCCACCGGCGGGCTGGCGGCGCTGGGCGGGGTGGCGCTGGTGCTGAACTGGGTGCTGCTGTTTGCCGCCTATCCCCGGGCGTCCATCTCGGTGGCGACGGCGGTCTACAACACCCAGCCCTTCATGCTGGTCGGGCTGGGGATGCTGCTGTTCGGCGAACGGCCGGGGCTGGCGCGGCTGCTGTGGCTGGCGGTGGCCTTTGCCGGGGTCCTGCTGATCATTTCTGCCAAGGCGGGAGCGGCGGGGGCTGATTATCTGACCGGCATCGGGCTGGCGCTGGGGGCGGCGTTTTTCTATGCCGTGGCGGCGGTGGTGGCCAAGCGGCTGAAGGGGGAGCCCCCGCACCGGATCGCCCTGATTCAGGTGCTGGTCGGGGTGCTGATGCTGGCCCCGTTTGCCGCCGGAAAGGCTCTGCCATCCGGTCCGGCGGCCTGGGGCAGTCTGCTGACGCTGGGGATCGTCCATACCGGCCTGATGTACATGCTGCTGTACGCGGCGATCCAGCGGTTGCCGACCGCATTGGTCGGGGCGTTGTCCTATATTTATCCGGTGGTGGCGGTGGTGGCTGATGTGGTGGTATTCTCCACCCGCCCGCAGACGGTGCAGCTGGTCGGCGGGGCCGCCATTCTGCTGGCGGCGGCCGGGTCCACCTTCGGGTGGGTGCCGTGGAAGGGGGTGCGCCCTGTCACGGAAAAGTAACTTGCATAATGATAGTGACCGGTGTAGGGTCCGCACTATGCAGCACACCCGCTTTGATACCCAGCCATGCCCCGCCGCCCGTGCCCTCGACTGTGTCGGGGACTGGTGGAGCATCCTGATCGTGCGCGACGCTTTCCGGGGGATAACCCGCTTCGACGCCTTTCAGAAAAGTCTGGGCATTGCCCCCAACATCCTCAGCCGTCGTCTGGCCCACCTGTGTGAACAGGGTGTGCTGGAAAAGCGCCCGTATCAGACCCGTCCACTCCGGTACAGTTATCATCTGACCGAAAAGGGACAGGGTTTTTTCCCGGTGCTGATGGCTTTGGCTGACTGGGGCAACCGGTACCTGCCGATTGATCAGCCGGTGTGGCAGATCACGGACCGGGCCAGCGCACAGCCGCTGACGGTGCAGGTGGTCCGGGCGGATACGCTGGCGGTCCTGACGCCGCAGACGGTGGCGCTTGCCACCCGTCTGCCGGATGGCCGGATCGTTCCCCACCCGTCCCCCGGGCAGCCTGAGGAATCCTGTTGATGAATGCTCCGCGTCTTGTTGTCACCGGCATGGGGATTGTGTCCCCGCTGGGGTGCGGTATCGGTCCGGTGTGGCAGCGCCTGCTGGCGGGCCGGTCGGGGATCCGGTCCCTGCCGGACGACATGGTGGCCGATCTGGCTGCCACGGTCGGCGGCATGGTGCCGACTCTGGCGGAGGATGCCGAGGCCGGGTTTGATCCCGACCGCTCCATCAGCCCCAAGGACCAGAAGAAGATGGACCGTTTCATCCATTTCGCCATGGCGGCGGCGGATGAAGCGCTGGCGCAGGCCGGATGGACCCCGGAAACCGATGAGCAGCGCGAACGCACCGCAACGGTGATCGCCTCCGGCATCGGTGGGTTCCCGGCGATGATCGAGGCGGTGCGCACCTGCGACGACAAGGGGCCGCGCCGGGTCTCTCCGTTCACCGTGCCGTCATTTCTGGTCAATCTGGCCGCCGGTCAGGTCTCGATCAAACATGGGTTCCGGGGCCCGCTGGGCGCACCGGTGACCGCCTGCGCCGCCGGGGTTCAGGCGATTGGCGACGCCGCCCGCATGATCCGCGCCGGGGAAGCCGACATCGCCCTGTGCGGCGGGGCGGAAGCCTGCCTCAGCCGGGTGACGCTGGCCGGGTTTGCCGCCGCCCGCGCCCTGTCCACCGGGTTCAGCGCCACGCCGGAACAGGCATCCCGCCCGTTTGATGAAGGCCGCGACGGCTTCGTCATGGGCGAAGGGGCCGGTCTGCTGGTGATCGAAAGCCTTGAGCATGCGCTGAAGCGCGGGGCCACCCCGATCGCCGAACTGGTCGGCTATGGCACCAGTGCCGACGCCTATCACATGACCGCCGGGCCGGAAGACGGCAGCGGGGCCCGCCGGGCGATGGAAACGGCCCTGAAGCAGGCCGGGATCACCCCGGATCAGGTGCAGCACCTGAATGCCCATGCCACCTCGACCCCGGTCGGGGACAAGGGGGAACTGGCGGCGATCAGCGGCCTGTTCGGGCGCACCGGCGGTGTCGCCGTCGCCTCCACCAAGTCGGCCACCGGCCACCTGCTGGGGGCGGCTGGCGGGATCGAGGCGATCTTCACCGTGCTGGCGCTGCGCGACCAGATTGCGCCGATGACCCTGAACCTGACGACGCCGGACCCGGCGGCGGAGGGGCTGGATCTGGTGCAGGGGGCAGCCCGCCCGATGGCGATTGACTATGCCCTGTCCAACGGCTTCGGCTTCGGTGGCGTCAATGCCAGCGTGCTGTTCCGCCGCTGGACCGGTGCATGAGATCGGTCAGCGCCTAAAAACCGGCGGGGCGGTGATCGTCTGATCATCGCCCCGTTTCTTTTCCGGTCCTCTTATCAGCTCCGGCAGATCGAGACCCCGCCATCGGCCATCAGGGCGGTGCCGGTGACGAAGCTGGCGTCATCGGACAGCAGGAACAGCGCGGCGCGGGCGATTTCCTCCGGCGCGGCGATCCGCTTCAGGGCGTGCAGGCCTTCCACATGCTGCCGGATTTCCGGGGTGTGGGCGACCGCCTGCCCCATCGGGGTGTCGGTGCCGCCCGGCATCAGCACATTGGCGCGGATCCGCCGGGGTCCGCCTTCTGCGGCGATCACCTGCGTCAGGCCCAGCAGGCCCGCCTTGCTGGCGGCATAGGCGGCCATGCCGGGGAAGCCGACGGTGTGGCCGACAAAGGTGGAGGTAAACACCAGCGCCCCGCCGCCCCGGGCAGTCAGGGCCGGAATCTGGGCCTGTGCGGCGTGGAAGGCACCGGTCAGGTTGGTGGCGATCACCCGGTCCCACTGTTCCGGCGGCAGGTCTTCCACCGCGGCCATGTCTCCGGTGATTCCGGCGTTGTTGAAGGCCCCGTCAAGGCCGCCGAAGGTGCTGACCGCCGCGTCCACCGCCCGGCGGGCGGTGTCGGCACCGGCGACATCGCCGCTGACGGTTACCGCCTCGCCGCCGCTGGCGCGCAGGTCCTCCAGCAGGGCGGCCAGACGGGCGGAATCCCGGCCAACGGCAACGATTTTGGCCCCGGCGGCGCTGAACAGGCGGGCCGCAGCGGCCCCGATGCCGGAGCTGGCACCGCTGACGATCAGCGCTTTGCCGTCAAGGCGGCGGGAGGAAGAGGGGGACATGGCAGAACTCCTTGAGAGAGAGGGGACTGCCGGATCCTCGCCCTCTGCCGGGGGGCTCTCCACCCGTTTCTTGCCACTGGGGTCTTGCCACCCGGGTTTTGCCACTGGGGAGGGGCTGAAAACGGTCTAGCGGCGGTTCAGGCACTGCATCGCCTGATCCAGCCCCTCCAGCGTCAGCGGGAACATCCGGTCTTCCATCAGCTCCTGCATCATGGTGATGGAGTGGGTGTACCCCCAAGAGCGGCGGTCCACCGGGTTCAGCCATGCGGCATGCGGCCATTGCGCCAGCAGGCGCTGCATCCACACCCGGCCCGGCTCCGGGTTCCAGTGTTCGACGCTGCCGCCGGGGACGGCGATTTCATAGGGGCTCATCGAGGCATCGCCGACAAAAATCAGCTTGTAGTCGGCGGGGTAGGTGCGCAGCACCTCCTCCGTCGGGATGCGGTCGGTCTGGCGGCGGCTGTTGTCCTTCCACACCGACTCATAGGGGCAGTTGTGGAAATAGTAGTATTCCAGATGCTTGAATTCGCTGCGGGCGGCGGAAAACAGTTCCTCACACAGCTTGATGTGGTCGTCCATCGATCCGCCGATGTCGAGGAACAGCAGTACCTTGATGGTGTTGTGCCGCTCCGGCACCATCTGGATGTCCAGCATCCCGGCGTGGTGGGCGGTGGAGCGGATGGTGCCGTCCAGATCCAGCTCCGTCGCCGCCCCCTGCCGGGCGAAGCGGCGCAGGCGGCGCAGGGCGACCTTAATGGTGCGGGTGCCCAGCTCCACGTCATCGGCCAGATTGCGGAAATCCCGCTGGTCCCACACCTTGACGGCGCGGCGGTGGCGGGATCTGTCCTGCCCGATGCGGACCCCCTCCGGATTGTAGCCATAGGCCCCGAACGGCGAGGTTCCGGCGGTGCCGATCCATTTGTTGCCGCCCTGATGCCGCCCTTTCTGTTCCTCCAGCCGCTTTTTCAGGGTTTCCATCAGTGTGTCCCAGCCGCCGAGGGACTGAATCTGTTGTTTTTCCTCCTCGGTCAGCATCCGCTCCGCCAGTTTCCGCAGCCACTCCTCCGGGATATCGGCGGTGGTGGACAGGTCTTCGGCGGAGATGCTTTCCACCCCCTTGAAGACGGTGCCGAACACCTGATCGAAGCGGTCGAGGAAGCGTTCGTCCTTCACCAGTGTGGCGCGGGCCAGATAGTAGAAATCAGTGACGGAATAATTGGCGCACCCCGCCTGCACCGCCCCCAGCAGGGTCAGGTATTCATTCAGGCTGACCGGGACGCGCGCGGAGCGCAGCTCGAAAAACAACTTATTGAACATGGAAATCCGCCCTGCCGGAATGATAGTCTGACCCCTGCACCGTGCCGGAGCAGGAGAGCCGCATCATGACCCCCACCGCCGAAGTCACCGAGGCACTGACCCTGCTGAAGGGTGCCGGAACCTGGCATGAGTTCCGCCGCAGTCTGGAAGAACGCGGACTGGATAAGGCCCTGCATCCCGATGATATGCTGGACCTGATGGCGGCGTGGAACACCCGCCGGGCCACGGCGCTGACCGAGGCGGCGCTGACGCAGGAGCTGGAATTCTGGGCCGGCGGCGGCACCTTCGACCAGCATCTGGAAGGCTGGCAGGCGGTTTCCCCCGCCGCGCTGGTGGCGGAAGCGGAACGCCGTGGCTGGTTCACCCGGCGCATGGCCAGCGGCGCGGTGGTCAACCCGCCGGTGGGCAAGCCCCTGATGATCCGCAGCCTTGATGTCATGGTTGCGCCCCCCACCTGACGGATCCTTATTCCCTGTCAACCGGGGCCGGGTTAGCGCCCGGCCCGGCGGTTCATACCAACCGAGGCCGGGTTTTACCGCCCGGCCCGGCGGTTCATGAACGCCAGCCGTTCCAGCAGATGAACGTCCTGCTCGTTCTTCAGCAGGGCCCCGTGCAGCGGCGGCAGGATGCTGCGGGTATCCCCGGCGCGCAGGGCTTCGGCGGTCAGGTCATCGGCCATCAGCAGGCGGATCCAGTCCAGCAGCTCGCTGGTGGACGGCTTCTTCTTCAGGCCCTGCACCTCGCGCAGTTCATAGAACGAGGTCAGGGCATCCCGCACCAGTGCATTGCGGATGCCGGGGTAGTGGACCTCGATGATCTTCTGCATGGTGTCGGCATCGGGGAAGCGGATGTAGTGGAAGAAGCAGCGGCGCAGGAAGGCGTCCGGCAGTTCCTTCTCGTTGTTGGAGGTGATGATCACCACCGGGCGGATGTCGGCCCGCACGGTCTGGCCGGTTTCATGGACGTAGAATTCCATGCGGTCCAGTTCCTGCAACAGGTCGTTGGGGAATTCGATATCCGCCTTGTCGATCTCGTCAATCAGCAGCACCGCCCGCCCGGTGGTGAAGGCCTCCCACAGCTTGCCGGGGCGGATGTAGTTGGCGATATCCTTGACCCGGGGGTCGCCAAGCTGGGAATCGCGCAGGCGGCTGACCGCATCATATTCATACAGGCCGTGCTGGGCCTTGGTGGTGGATTTGACGTGCCACTGGATCAGCGGCACCCCCAGCGACCCGGCGACTTCCTGCGCCAGAACGGTCTTGCCGGTACCGGGTTCCCCCTTAATCAGCAGCGGCCGCTGGAGGGTGATGGCGGCGTTGACGGCGACCATCAGGTCTTCGGTGGCGACATAGGAGTCGGTGCCGGTGAAGCTCATTGCGGGGGGACCTCGGCGCAAGGGAAAGAGGGGCACGGCATTAAAGAAAACTATAACTGTCCCAGACTGTACGGATCCACCGCCGGGGGTCAAGAGAGACCACGGGCGGGAACCGGATCCCCACACGCTGTGGGGGAAATATGGTGAAATCTTCCCCTTCATCCCGGGGGCGTAATCCCCTATGGTCGATGCGGGGATAAGTTATGGTTGTGCATATAAAGGGGATGCGCTTGAGCGTGACGCGCAGAATGCCTGTCCGGATGGGGGTCCGGGTAGGACTGTTTCTTCTGGGGCTGATGATGGCAGGCCCCGTGCACGCCACAGCCGGTGACGCGGTGCCCTACTGCGTGGATCCGGACTGGGCCCCCTATGAATGGATCAGCACACAGGGACGCCATGAGGGGATTGCCGCCGATCTGCTGCGGCTGGTGGCGGAACGGTCCGGCCTGACCCTGCGGCTGATGCCGACCGGGGACTGGAACGAAAGCCTTCAGGCTGCCCGCGAAGGCCAGTGCCAGATGCTCAGTTTCCTCAACACCTCCGCCCAGCGTCGACAGTGGCTGACCTTCACCGATCCCCTGTATGTCGATCCCAATGTCGTCATCACCCATCAGGACCACCCGATGGTCGGGGACCTGACCGACTTTGCCGGGGAAACGGTGGCCCTGCCGAAAGGCACCTCGATTGAGGAACGTCTGCGCCGGGATTACCCGCAGCTGCGGATTGTGACCACGGAGAGTGAGGCGGAAGCCTTCGGTCTGGTATCGACCCGCAAGGCCGATATGGCGATCCGGTCCATGACGGTGGCGGTGGACAGCATCCGCAAGAAGGGCTGGTTCAACCTGAAGGTTGCCGGGCAGGTGCCGGGGTACGAGAACCTGCTGCGGATCGGGGTCCGCAATGAGGTGGCCGAGGATCTGGTGCCGCGCCTGAACAGTGGCATTGCCTCCCTGACCCCGGAAGAGCGGGTGGCGGTGGCCAACCGCCATGTGGCGATTGAGGTGAACACCGGCATTGATCCGGATCTGGTCTGGAACGGGGCGGCGGTGTTGGGCGGAATTCTAGCGGCCAGTCTGTTCTGGGTGCTGAAGCTGAAGACCCTGAACCGCCGTCTGCACCACATGTCACGCACCGATGGACTGACCGGTCTGGGCAACCGCGCCTGCCTGAATGCGCAGCTGGATCAGGTCCGCGCCCGGCTGGGGCGGCAGGGCGGTGTGGCCTCGCTGATCCTGATTGATATCGACCATTTCAAGCGGATCAATGACACCTGCGGCCATCAGGTCGGGGACCGGGTTCTGGCGGAACTGGCCAGCCGCCTGCGGCAGGTGGTCGGTGCCGGGCCGGGGCTGGTCGGCCGGTGGGGGGGCGAAGAGTTTCTGGTGATCTGCCCGGATATGCCGCAGGCCGGGGCGGAGCGGCTGGCCGAAAGAATCCGTCAGGCTGTGGCGGAAACCCCGTTTGCCGATGGGGGCCATCACACCCTGAGTGCCGGAGTCAGCGAACTGACGGCGCTGCCGCAGGTTCCCCCGGATGTCGATGCGGCGCTGGCCCGGGCCGATCAGGCCCTGTACCGGGCCAAGAATGCCGGACGCAACCGGGTGATCGCCGCCTGACCGCCGCAGAAGGACGGAGGGCACGCCCCGGTTCCGGGCATAAAAAAGGTTCTGGGGATAAACAAAAACGGCAGCCGGAGCTGCCGTTTTTCAGTCTGCATCGGATGGGGCCGGATTTAGCCCCGCGCCGCCTGCTGGCCCGAGCTGAAATCGAGGAACGCGTCAACGTCCAGCACGATCAGCAGTTCGCCTTCCAGACGGACCACCCCGGCGGAGATGCCGCGCCAGCGCGGATCCAGCGTCGAGGGGTTCTGCTCAATGGTGCGCATCGGCAGGGTCAGCACGTTGCCGACGCTGTCCACCCGCAGGGAATACAGTTCCTGCCCCTGTTCGACGGTCACGCACATCACGTTGCCTTCGGAGTCTGCCTGTTTCGGCAGCCCGAGGCGGGTGCGGACGTCAATCACGGTGACGATACGGCCGCGCAGGTTGATGGACCCGGCGACTTCCGGCGGGGCCAGCGGGATGCGGGCAATCTTTTCGGGGATCAGGATATCCTGAACCCGTTCCACCGGAATGCCGAACAGCTGCCGCTCGACATAGACAGTGACGAAAACCTGTTCATCCTGAGCACCCACCGTGCGCGCGTTGACCGCGACCACATGCCCCTGGTTGGCGGGAGTCAAATCACCCATCTGTCACATACTCCGGATCTAGCCCCTTGTGCGGCCATAATGACCGGAAAAGCCCCGCTGTTCCAGTCCTTTCCGGTAGGCAAAAGGGATGATGTATACGGCCTTATCCCGCCAGCCTGTCCACCAGCAGCACCCAGCCGGACAGAAAGATCAGGGCGGCCAGCGTATAGGGGCCGTTCCAGCGCCGCCCGACCGTTCCGGCGGTGGTACCGGCCATGGTGGCGGTGACCATCGGCGCGGCCGAGAACGGCGAGGAGGCCGCGGTCAGCGACCATGCCCCGGTCAGGGCCACCGCCAGCGCCACCGGATGAACCCCCATCACCTCCGGCGGCGGCAGGGTGCCGGTCAGCAGGGTGACGGACAGCACCGGATTCATGCCGATCTGCCCGCAGGCCACCACCAGCCACGCCGCCAGCACCACCAGCCCGGAGGGCGGCACCGGCAGGGCGCGCAGGGTGGCGGCGACCACATCGGCGGGCACAAGGGCGGAGATGCAGGCCCCGATGAAGGCGGCGGACGACAGCAGGGTGATTTCGTTACAGTAGCCGGGGAAAAACCGCAGGCCATGCCCGCGCATCCGCTGCGCGGTCCGCGACAGGGCCACCCGGGCCGACGGGGCGGCGGCCAGCATCTGCACCAGAATCCAGCCGCAGCCGATCAGCGGCGTCGCCGTCATCACCGCCACCACCAGCCGGGCCCCGGACAGGGCCGACCACAGGCCGCCGACGGCGAAAATCAGGATCACCAGCCCGACCACCGGCAGCAGCACCGTCCACGGTTCCCCCGATGTCGGCCAATGCTGCTGGCGCTGATCCGGCGGCGGGCGCAGGGTACGGTCGGCCAGCCAGCCGATAACCATAAACCCGGCGGCAGTGCCAAGGGCCCACGGCGCGAGATGTTCCCACCGCAGCTGCGGCAGGGCGGTCAGGACCACGGCGAGGGAGACGGTCAGCGGTGACCACGGCAGGATCAGGCTGAAGCCACGGTGGACCGCGCTCATCATCCGCCGCAGCCGCAACCGCCCGCGTGGGCTGTCGTCATCGCCGACGCCGGAGCGGACAATCGCCCCCAGCAGCGGGATGACCCCGAAGTTCAGGATAATCCCGAACAGATGCGCCCCGGAGGCCAGCGCGACATAGCGCCGCCCCGGCGGCTGGGCCGCCAGCCACAGGCCGCAGCGGCGGACCAGCGGGCTGGTTTCCGCCGCATCGCGCAGAAACCCGAGGGAGGCATACAGCCCGGCAACGAAGGCTGCCCCGGCGGTGGCGCGGCGCAGCACCGCCGGGGCAGCCTGCGGGGCCAGCAGGGCGGTGGCGGCGGCCAGAACGGCGCTGAGGAGGACGAAACTGCGGGCCTTCACGCTCATATCCGGCAGGCAGGCCGCTGCATAGAGGAACAGGCCACCCCCGGCGAGGAGCGCCAGAACGGGGGCGGATCCGGCAGGCAGGGCATCGCCTGCCAGCACGCCGATCAGCATCACGCTGAGGGACAGGGCGGCAAACCGGTGGCGGGCACCGGACGGAGATGCAGGGCGTGAGGGGAAGGGGGGCATGGTCAGGCCGGTTCAGTCTGGGGGCCTGACCGGGATACTCCCGCCGGGGGCAGGCTGTCCAGCCCCGGCGGACCGGGAGAGGGGCCGGGGGTCAGTCGGCGGCGGTCTGAACCGTGCTGCCGCGCCGGGCCTGAAGATATTCCTGCATCTTCTGGGCCCGCCAGTTCTCAGCGTAGGTTTTGGCGACCTGACGCTGCTGGTCCTGCTGGGCGCGCAGGGATTCCATTTTCTGGCGCTGCTGTTCAAGGGCGGCCAGCTGGGCCGGGGTGAACAGCGGCTTCACCGACAGGATCGGCTGGCGCTGGGCTGGCAGAGGCAGGGCGGCAGGCATGGCCACCGGGCGGTTGCCGGTCGCCAGTTCCGCCGTGGTCAACGCGGTGCCGGTATCGCGGTTCAGGCGGGTCCATTCCTTGGCCAGAACGCCGCTGTAGCGGATGGCGTGAACTTCGGTGGCGGAATGATACCGGGTGGCGGCCCGGGTCCAGGCGCCGGTTTCCTCGTACAGATTGGTCAGGAATTCCACCGCATAGCCGACGTTGGCGGCGGGGTCGAAGGCCTGTTCCAGCGAGTCGAAGGCATCGCCGTGGTACATCAGGTTGATCTGCATGCAGCCGACGTCAATGTTCTTGACGCCCCGGGCCTGAAGGCCCCGCACTTCGGAAATGGCTTCCGCCTTGGTGCGGAAATATCTGCCGCGTCCTTCGGCCATGACTGTCCACGGCCAGGCAACTTTTGCCTCCCGGGCATCATCCCAGCGGCCGGATTCGACATGCGACAGGGCGGTCAGCAGGTTGCGCGGGAATCCGGCCTGCCGTTCCTGCCGCTCCGTTTCGCGGCGGCACAGCACACCGTCGGGGCCAAGGCCGCCATCGGGGGTCGCCGGGGCATTGGCGGCAGCGGACAGAGCCGGGGCTGCGCGCGGCAGGGGCGGCGACTGGACCGGAGTCGGGACGCCGGGGCGGGCGGGCAGATCAAAAAAGCGCGGCTGTGTGCTGGCGGCGGCAACAGCCTGACGGCTGGCGGCGGCCTGCGGGGTGTTGGTCAGGGGGGCGGCGGTGGCCGGAGACAGCATGGCGGCGACCGTCAGCAGCGCCACGGCAACGCCGGTCGCCTGACGGATCAGGCGGGGGCGGAGCGGGCGGTGCGGTGCGGTGCGGGTCAGCATGGCGGTCCGGCAGCAGGGGAGGAGGATGGCGAGAGGATAAGCAAAGCCTGTGCCATGCGGAGAAAAACTGGAAATGAACAAAAATGAAGCATGCTTAAAAAATGTGCTTGCGCTCAGGGGCGGGCTGTCGTACTTTTGCATTGCAGCAACAAGAGAGCCCTCGGGTTCGTTGCCTGCCTTTTTGGACGTTTCCTCCCTAAACTTGGGCCCCCGGCTAATCCCCGGGGGCTTTTTTCTGGTCTGGAGGACAACAGGCAAGAAGAGGCAGGGAAAACCGGGATATGCCGGTCTGCTCTGACATGCCGCTTTCCGGGATGGTGCGTGTTCGGGACGGTCCTGCCGCCGCCAAAGGGGGGTGACAGTCGATGCTGCAATGCGGCATATGGCCGGTCCGGTTGCCCCTCCGCCGGGCGGGCCGCGTCAGCGCCATTGGGACAGGTCGGCAATTCCCTTTTTCTGGAAGCAGGCTTTCATCGCGGCATAGGACGGGTCGGTCATCCAGTCGGCGCGGCACTGGACCTTGCGATGGGCGATCACTTCGGCGCGGCAGTCTGCGGCGGCCTTCGGGACTTTTGACTGTCCGGTGAAGGAGCCGTTTTCATTGGTGCAGGGCAGGGTCATCATCTCCAGCGCCGGAACACGGCTGCCGCTGCCTGCCGCTGGCGGCGGGGCGGCGGTTGTTCCGGTCGGCGGCATCAGGGCGCGGGCCTGTGCCAGCGTGGCGGCGGTGACGGCCCCGTGAGTCGAGGCCACAGTGCCGCCGGAGGACAGACCGGCGGCCAGCGCCGCAAAGTCCTGCGGTGATGTCGCCCCGACCGCCGCCCCCAGACCCTGCGCCATATACTGTTGCGTCATGGCCGCCATGGCCTGATCGGGGGAGGTGGCCCCGGTCATCACCCCGACCACCTGTGACAGGTTCAGCGCATTGACCCCGCCGGGTCCGCCGCCGCCAAGCGCCCCGGCCATCTGCCCCATCGAGGAGGCCAGCAATCCCCCGGCCGCTGCCTGAAACAGGGTGCCGAGCAGGTCCGGCCCGTCATTGGCTGCGGCCTGCTGCCGGGCTTCCTGCTGCGACTGGGCGGCGGTGGCGGCCAGATAGTTCTGCCGGATCTGGGCGATCCGGACCGGATCCGCCGGAGACAGGATGATCCGCGTCTTCGGCTTCACCGGCTCCGACGCGAAAATACCATACTCCTGCTGGCCTGTGCTTTTGGTGGTGCGGGTGCCGGAAAACATGAAGATCCCGCTTTGCAGGCCAATCCCGTTGGGGTCGGTCTGGGCGCGGAGGCCATCCGTCGGGGGCAGGCTGACATATTCGAAGTCACCGTCATAGGTGACGTCAGGCCCATCCAGAAGTTGCCCCTTGCTGTACGCCCAGAAGGTGTAATGGGTGAACGGATTTTGGAACTTGCGTCCGGTCCCGGCGAAAAACTGGGTGTCGGTCCGCCACAGCTCCACATAGTTCCAGTCGCGGCTGGCGTCGGTGGTGAAGGGGTAAACCGTGCCGGGGTGGGTGGGGTCAGTGACCTCGTAGGATGCATTGGGGGCAAAGCGGCCATCAGAAAACGGCCCGCGATAGGTCAGCCCGGTGGTGTTATCGCGGAAGACCCCGATGCCGTCATCGCAGTTGCCTTCCAGGCAGACGCCGCCGGTGGGCATGGCGTGGGCGGGCAGGGCGGCGATAAGCGGCAGGCCGATCACCAACAGGCGGAGAGGGGAAGCAGTCATCGCGGCTCCGGGCTGATGTTGCCAGTAGACGGACAATACCTCTGATTTTATATAATCGAAAGGAGCGATCAGAGTTCGGCCGCTTGTCTGGGCTGCCGCGACCGCGACAGGAGAACGGGGTGTGACGATGATTCTGCGGGGGCTGATTGTTCTGCTGGCACTGCTGATGCTGCCAGTCACGGCCGGTGCGGCCAGTAAGGTGGCAAAAGACAGTGCTCCGCCCGGCAAAACCCGGAAACCGGACGGAATGCCGCAGGAAGTGCGGACCTTCATCCTCGGCAATGTCCTGTTCACCCTGTATCACGAGCTGGGGCACGCGCTGATTCATGAGCTGCAACTGCCGGTGCTGGGCCGCGAGGAAGACGCGGTGGATAATCTGGCATCGCTGCTGATGGTGCCGGAGGCCGGGGACCGGGAAATGGCCGACCGGGTGCTGGCGGCGGCACAGGGCTGGCTGATGTCCGCCACCAACACCGACGAGGACGAGGAACTGGCGTTCTGGGACGAGCACGGGCTGGATATGCAGCGGTTCTATTCGGTGGTCTGCGTACTGTATGGGGCCGACCCTGACCGTTTCGGCGATTTTGCCGACGAGGCCGATCTGCCGGATTATCGCCGCGAAGCCTGCGGGCAGGAATACGAACAGATCAGCACCAGCTGGGCCAAGCTGCTGGAACCCCACATGATTGCCGACGGCGACAAACGCCGCAGCC
Organism: Novispirillum itersonii; assembly: GCF_014205675.1. Classification (GTDB taxonomy): domain Bacteria; phylum Pseudomonadota; class Alphaproteobacteria; order Rhodospirillales; family Rhodospirillaceae; genus Novispirillum; species Novispirillum itersonii_A. Next base: position 184,756 of record NZ_JACIIX010000001.1, on the reverse strand, counting down.
GGGTGCGGGTGGTGCATGAAACCCCGGCCCCGGAATACCGCAAACTCTCCGCCCTGCTCCGCGAGTCCCGCTTGATGGAAACGGTGGCCGAGGATGTGCGGACCGGCTTTGTGCTGCCCCATGAGCTGACGATCCGGGCGGCAGCCTGCGACGAGGCCAATGCCTATTTTGATCCGGAAGACCTCTCGGTCACTCTCTGTTACGAGCTGCTGGAGGAATTCGAGGCCCAGATCACCGCCGATCTGGAAGAGGCTGACGACGAGTAGGATCAGGCGGCGGCGCGGCGGCGGCGATCGGCCAGTGTCTTCAGTCCTTGGTGGCCGCTGACCAGCGTGATTCCGGCAATCACCATGCCTGCCCCGGTCAGGAAACCGGGATCGACCGGTTCGTCCAGCAGCCAGGCGCCCAGCCCGACCCCGAACAGCGGGGTCATGAATGACAGCACGCCAAGCCGGGAGGACAGATATTTCCGCAGCAGCCAGAACCAGATCATGAAGGCGGTGAAGGACACCATCAGCGCCTGAAAGGTCAGGCTGGCCAGTGCCAGCGGGGTCGGATTGAAGCCCGTCTGGTCCAGCGCCGCCGCGCTGCCCAGCAGCACCACAAAGGCCACCGCCAGCTGATAGAACAGGGTCTGCCGGGCCGGGGCCTGTGCCAGCCGGGTGATGCGGATCACCACCGTGGTGCCACCCCAGGCCATTCCGGCCAGAACCGCCAGAAGATCGCCCAGCAGCGACGCGCCGCCGGGGGCAGCCGGATGCCCGAGGAAGGCGGCGGCAATCCCACCGAAGGCCAGCAGGATTCCGGCCCATTGCACCGGGGCCAGCCGTTCCGCCGGGACCAGAAAATGCAGGGCCAGCGCGGTGAACACCGGCGCGGTGTACAGGAACACCACCGCGTGGGAGGACGATGTCAGGCGCAGGGCCTCCCCCAGAATCAGGAACTCCACGGCAAACAGCCCCCCGGCGATCAGCCCCGGGGCCAGTGTGCCGTCCCCCCGGCGCGGCAGCTCGCGCTTCCACAGCATCAGGGCGCCGACCAGTGCGGCGGCAATCCCGGAACGCAGGGCGATCTGCAACACCGGGGAAATATCGTGCAGGGTGGCTTTCAGGGCCACCTGTTGCAGGCCAAGGGCAGCACAGACGATCAGCATCAGGCCGAAGGCCTGTCCGTCAACAGGTTTACGGGAATCCATGGGGGAGTCTTCCGGTCAGGGGTGTTCTGTCCGGTCAGGATGCGGATTGTCCGGAAGAAGATATATAGCTAAAATCAGACAAAGCGGTTCTGAAACCGGCCACAGGGATCCCGATGAGCTTTCTGCCCCGCCATTTTCCGCAGCCACCGTTCGCCACGGCCCTGCCGCAGCCGCTGTACTTCCGCACCGCCTGCATGCCCGCTGATGCCGCCTATCCCAGCCACCGCCATCCGTGGGGGGAGTTCGTCTATTCCTACAGCGGGGTGATGGAGGTGCGGGTCGGCGACCGGCAGTATCTGGTGCCGTCGCAGTATGGCCTGTGGCTGCCGCCGGATGTGGAGCATCAGGGGCTGAACCGGTATGAGGCCTGTCATTCCTCGCTGTATGTCAGCGGCCCGCTGTGTGCCCGCCTGCCTGCCGCCACCTGCGCGCTGGAGATCAGCCCGCTGGTCCGGGCCCTGCTGGAACATCTGCGGGCGGTGCCGCCGCAGGTGCCGGACCGCCCGGAAGATGTCCGGCTGCTGGAGGTGCTGGTTGACCAGCTGACGCTGGCCCGCCCGGTCGGCAGTTACCTGCCGACCTCGACCGATCCGCTGCTGGCCCCGGTTCTGGCGGCGCTGGAAGCCGACCCCGGCGATAACCGCCCGGTGGCGGAGCTGGCGCGGCAGGCGGGAACCACCGAACGCACCCTGACCCGGCGCTGTCTGCGCGATCTGGGGATGCCGCTGTCAGAATGGCGGCAGCGGTTGCGGGTGGTGGCGGCCATGACCCGGCTGGAAGGGGGGCGGAAGGTGGAAACCATCGCCCGGGATCTGGGGTATGGCAGTCCGTCGGCGTTTATCGCCATGTTCCGCCGCCTGACCGGCACCAGCCCGGATGAATACCGCCGCCGCAACGGCGGGAACTGACCGAGGGGCTAATCTGGGGGGAGCTAACCGGGGATCAGAGGGCAAAAACCCGGTCGCGGCCGCCTTCCTTGGCGGCATACAGGGCGGCGTCGGCCCGGCTGGTCAGGCTGTCGAAACTGTCCCCCGGGCGCAGGGTGGCAACCCCGATGCTGATGGTGAATGGTACCGGCTGACCATTCTCTGACATCACCGGCGGGCGCTGCCGGACCCGCAGGCACAGGCGTTCGGCCATGGCCCGTGCGTCTGCGGCGGCGGTGCCGGGCAGCAGCAGGGCGAATTCCTCCCCGCCCATCCGGGCAACGGTGTCCGTGGTCCGCGATTCTCCGTTCATATCATCGGCCAGAGTCTGAATCACCCGGTCTCCGGTGGGGTGGCCCCAGCGGTCGTTGACCAGTTTGAAGCGGTCGATATCAATCAGCAGCAGCGACAGCGGAGAGTCCTGTGCGATGCTCCCGGCGGCCAGAGCGGCACCGGTGGCCACCAGATGGCGCCGGTTATAGACGCCGGTCAGCGGGTCGGTGATGGACAGGCGGCGCATCGCCTCGCGCTGGCGCAGCGCAACCCGGTGGGCGCGGAAGGCAATGCCCGCCAGACCCAGCAGAACGGTAAACCCGGAACCAAGCTGCCAGCAGCGTTTCCGCCAGTCACCGAGGGCATCGCTCAGGTCAAAACCGACAAAAATCAGCAGCGGAACGTTCTCGATCTTGCTGACCCCGAAGATCCGTTCCCGCCCGTCGATCTGGGATTTGGCAACCATGGTCTGGCTGGCCCGCTCACTGCCGAACTGCCGCAGGGTATCGGTGCGCGGTGGCAGGCGTCTCCCGATGGCGTCGGCGATGTAGGGGGCGCGGGCCAGAATCGTCATGCTGTCATCGGTCAGGGTCAGCACATCATTGGGGCCGACCGGCACCGTATTCAGCCAGTCCTGCGCATAGGACAGCGGGATGGAGGCGAGGCTGCCCCCGGTCATATGGCGATCCGGGCCGGAGTGATGGCGGGCCACCAGCAGCACCGGCTGCTGGGAGACGGACTGTTCTGCCGGGATATATTGCAGGTGAACCCGGTCTTCCACTGGCACCTGCCGGTCGGTGCAGAAGCTTTGGCTGCTGTGGTAGCCGAGAAAGGCCGGGTTGGAGGTTGCCCGGTAGACGCAGTCCGGCCCGTACAGGAACAATGACCGTACACCGGGCAGGCTGTCGGCCTTGACCGTCAACAGGCTGTTAAGGCGTTCGGTCTCCGCCGGGGTGGCGGTGCGCCGGATCAGCTCCTCCGGCGGGATCATGTCGTTCAGCCCCTTCAGGACGTAATCCACCGAGACGATGGTGGTTCCCAGCCATTGGGCGAGAAACTGGCTGCGCTGATCAGCCAGCGCGACCCGTTCGGCAATCAGCGCTTCCCGGCTGCGGATCAGGTCCAGCACCAGTCCGGCCCCGATGGCAGCCAGCATCACGAACAGCAGGCCAAACACGCCGGTCATCGCGCACAGGCGCGACAGCGGGGAGGATGGCAGCGGTTTGGACTGGAGGGGCAACGCCAGCCTCTCTGATGTGGATACGGATAGGAACAGCTATCTATATACCAGAGCGGGACTCTCGTCTTACGTTACTTTTGCAACTCCGGCGCGTCCCTGCGTGTCACCGCGCATTGATACTTGTCACAGAACGCGGTCTGTCATTCCGGGGACAGGGTAGAGTGGTGGCTCTCTTTTGATCTCCGTTCAGGATGCACGCCGATGTCTTTATCTGATGCCAAAACCCACCCCGAGTCGGACCGTCCCGTATCTCCGGTCCTGCCGGGGGATGAGCTGTCTGACCGGGATCTGGAGGCGGTCGCCGCCGGAACCTCCACCGAGTGCCAGCGGGACCAGACCGGGTCCTCGATCACCGTCAAGCGGCGCTGAGGCGGTTTTTCTTACAGGCGGGGGGCGCTGACGGCGGGGAAGCGGGCTTTCAGCCGCTTCATCAGTTCGTCGCGCACCTGCCGGTAGCCGTCCAGCCGCATCTCCCGTGATCCTTCCAGAATCGACGGATCAAAGGTGCGCCAGAACTCCACATCGCAGGCCGAGGTGCGGGTCATTTCCACGGCCTTGTGCTGGGCTTCCGGCGACAGCGAGATCACAAGATCAAAGTTGTCATCGTCCAGTTCCTCGAAGGTTTTCGGGCGGTGGCGGGAAATATCGATGCCGATTTCGTCCATGACCTCGATGGCAAAGCCATCGGGTTCCCCCTTGCGGGCACCGACGGAGTCAACATAGATGCGGGTCCCGTGCAGCCATTTCAGGATTCCGGCCGCCATGACGGAGCGGATGGAATTCATGGTGCAGGCGAACAGGACGGCGGACGGCAGGCCGTTGCTCACCCCGGTCACCCGCGCAGATGCAGGACGCAGACTAACGTAAACAGGCGGCGGGCGGTGTCTTCATCGACGTCGATCCCGTGGTCGTTCAGGCGTTCGGCCAGCATCGCCGCGCCTTCGTTGTGCAGACCGCGCCGCCCCATGTCGATGGATTCAATCTTTGACGGCGTGGCGGAGCGGATGGCGGTGTAATAGCTTTCGCAGACCATGAAGTATTCCCGCACGATCGAGCGGAAGCCCTTCAGCGACAGGAAAGTGGTGGTCAGCGGCTGGTCATCGCGGTTGTTGACCTGCACGATCAGCTTGTCGCCATCCAGCGACAGATGCAGGGAGTAAGGGCCGCTGACGCCATCCTGCCGGACCCGGAAGTAGTTTTCCTCCAGCAGGTCATAGATGGCGACGCTGCGTTCATGCTCGACTTCGGGACGCCGACGCACCAGTGTCCGTTCATCCAGATGAACCGCGCAAATGCTGTGTTCCACTGCGTGCATTGTCCCCCCGCAGGCTGGACTGATCCGGTGCGGCCGTTCAGGTGGCGGCCCCGGATCAGGCGGTTTGCTTCCCCCCGGTTTCCCGGTCTGCCCGCGCTGTTTGGCCGTGCGCGGGGCATTTGGTGTCCGGCCTGCGCCGCCGGAAGGGCGTAACGGGTGAAACCCCGGTGGCAGGCAGGCCCACCGTCGGGGGGTAACGGGTTATTTCAGGCGCAGCGCCACCGACAGGCCATGGGCCTGCAGGCCTTCCGCCCCGGCCAGCGTCACGGCGGCGGGGCCGATCAGGGCCAGCGCCTCCGGCGTGCAGCCGAGCAGCGAGGTGCGCTTCATGAAGTCCAGCACGCCAAGGCCGGAGGAGAACCGGGCCGAGCGGGCGGTGGGCAGCACATGGTTGGGGCCGCCGACATAGTCGCCGACCGCCTCCGGGGTGTGACGGCCGAGGAAGATCGCCCCGGCATGGCGGATGCGGGCAGCCAGTGCCTCCGGCTCCTCCACCGCCAGCTCAAGGTGTTCGGCGGCAATGCGGTCGGCCAGCGCCGGGGCATCGCGCCGCAGGTCTTCCACCACGATCAGGGCGCCGTGGGTCTGCCAGCTTTCCCGGGCAATCCCGGCGCGCGGCAGGGTCTTCAGGTGCTCCTCCACCGCGTCGGCGACGGCGGCGGCAAAGGCGGCGTCATCGGTGATCAGGATCGACTGGGCGGCGGTGTCATGCTCGGCCTGACTCAGCAGATCCATGGCGATCCACGCCGGATCGTTGGCGGCATCGGCGATCACCAGAATTTCCGACGGCCCGGCGATCATATCGATGCCGACAATCCCGAACACCTGCCGCTTGGCGGCGGCGACAAAGGCATTGCCGGGGCCGACGATCTTGTCCACCGGGCGGATGGTTTCGGTGCCATAGGCCAGTGCCCCGACCGCCTGCGCCCCGCCGATGCGGTAGATTTCATCCACCCCGGCTTCGCGGGCGGCGGCCATCACCAGCGGGTTGAGGACGCCGTCGGGGGTCGGCACCACCATCACCAGACGGTCAACCCCCGCCACCTTGGCCGGAATCGCGTTCATCAGCACCGACGACGGATAGGCGGCGGTTCCGCCGGGAACATACAGACCGGCAGCCTCGACCGCTGACCAGCGGGAGCCGAGGCGGACCCCGGCGTCATCGGTGTACTGGAAGTCTTCCGGCATCTGGCGGCGGTGATAGGCGCGGATGCGCTCCGCCGCCTGCCGCAGGGCCACCAGCAGGGCCGGATCGACGCTGTCCGCCGCCGAGTTGATCTCGTCGGCGGTCAGGCGGATCTGATCCGGGGTCAGGGACTGACGGTCAAAGCGGTTGGTGTATTCGGTGACAGCGGCATCCCCCCGGGCGCGCACGTCGGCCAGAATGGCGGCGACGGTGGCATTCACATCGGGGTCGTTTTCCCGCTTCTGGTTCAGAAGGTCGGTGAAAGCGGCCTCAAAACCAGCGTCGGAGGCGTGCAGGGTGACCGGACCGCGCGGGGTGTCGGCGTTCATCAGGCGGCTCCCTTCTCAACAACGGTGCGGAAGGTGTCGATCCAGCCGTTCAGTTCCGCCGGGCGCACCTTCAGGGCGGCGCGGTTGACGATCAGGCGGGAGGACACCTCGGCGATGGTTTCCACTTCCACCAGCCCATTGGCCTTCAGGGTCGATCCGGTGGAGACCAGATCGACGATGCGGCTGCACAGGCCCAGCGTCGGGGCCAGTTCCATGGCACCGTTCAGCTTGACGCATTCCGCCTGCACGCCACGGGCGGCGAAGTGCTGGCGGGTCACTTCCGGGTATTTGGTGGCGATGCGCACATGGCTCCACTGGCTGGGGTCGCCGTGGGTGAGGGAGCCGCGGTCGGCCCCCTGCGCCAGTTCCGCCACCGACAGGCGGCAGCGGCCGATGCCGAGATCCAGCGGGGCATAGAGTTCGGGGTATTCGAACTCCATCAGCACGTCGTTGCCGCAGACGCCGAGCTGGGCCGCCCCGAAGGCGACAAAGGTGGCGACGTCAAACGACCGGACCCGGATGATGCGGATATGCGGATGGTTGGTTGCGAAGGTCAGCTGCCGGGAGTCCGGATCATCAAAGGCCGCTTCCGGCTCGATGCCGGCGGCGCGGATCAGGGGCATACATTCCTTCAGGATGCGGCCTTTCGGCAGCGCAATCACCAACGGGTCCGGGGAGGTGGTCATCGTACGGGCAACGCCATCCAGATTATTAACGGACTCCGATGTTTACATGCTTCGCCGCCCTCAAGCCAGAGGGAAAACCCGGTTTCGCGGCGCGGCGGGGGTGCCCTGCAACCGGCGCAGGGCAGGGGCGCGGGCGGGGCGGCCAACAAAAAACCCGGCCAGTGCCGGGTTTTGTCATGCTTATTTTGCCATCAGGTAGGAGACGCCGAAGAACCCGGCCCCCAGGGCGATCAACCCGACCAGAGTGGCCAGCAGAACCCCCTGAATGATCCCGACAACCGGGCTTTTTCCGGCCTTGCGCTCGATACCGGCAATGGCGGCGTTCAGCTTGTCGATCCGGGCCTGCATATGCGGGCGCATGGCCTTCTGCTTATCCGGCGGGAGACGGTTGTACATATCATGCAGCCGCCGGATTTCCCGGACATTTTCTTCCTTGGTACGCCCCTTCGGGTTGCTCATTGACTGTCTGCCCTTCTGCTCCGGCGGCCAGTCGGGCCAGCCGGGCGATCCTTCCCCCAAACGCAGGGGCCTGTGGCCCTGCTGTGTTGTGCCACGCCTGTCCGTGGCCCGGCCTGCACCCTGTCCGGAAACACCGGTGCCGGTCCCGGGGTGTCTGGCCGCACTGCCCCTTCAACAGTGGCGTCCGCATCATCTACGGCTCCGGGTGTACGCCCGGTGCCATCCATGTCCCCGGCAGGACCGTAACACAGGGTAACCGGTGCGCAAAGAGACAACACAGGCGTACTACCATACAGACAAAAGCCGCAGGGTGGGCGCGAAGGGGCCGGTATGATGGCGTAAAATCATCAGTCTGCCGGTGAGTGCTGCGGGGCGGTGCTGTTTTCCTCCCCGCTGTCGTCCCCGTCGTCGTCAATGGTGGTTTCCATCAGGCTGTGGAGGCGGACGTCCAGCTCCCGCAGGGAAATCGGTTTGCGCATCACCAGATCGACATCGGCCCCCAGTCCTTCCAGATCGGCGGATCCGCGCTGCGGCTGACCGGTCATGACAATGACGAACACCTGCGGATAGTCCTCGGCAATCCGTTCCGCCAGTTCCACCCCGGATCCTTCCGGCATGTGAATGTCGGTGACGACGATGTCAATCGGCGGCAGCGCCGGGCGGTTGCCGTCGCCATGGGCCTGTTCCAGCAGGGCAATGGCGGGATGGCCGCCGTGGGCGGTGCTGACCAGCCAGCCGGAATGGCGCAGGCCGTCGGCGATCTCGGTACGGGCCAGCGGTTCATCATCGACCACCAGCACATGGCCATGGGGTTGGCCGGGGAGGGACGCCCCGGGGCCATCGGTGATGTGGTGCAGGTCATCCGATGTGGCGTCATGGCAGGGGGCGGGCGGGATTTCCAGCACCATGCAGGCCCCGCCGAGATCCGGGCTGCTGAGGGCGTGCAGGTCGCCGTCCATCGCCCGCAGGATATCGCGGCTGATCGCCAGCCCCAGTCCGGTGCCTTTTCCGGCGGCCTTGGTGGTGTAGAAGGGCTCAAACACCTGCTCCCGCACGGCGGGGGGGATGCCGGGGCCGCTGTCGGCAACGCTGATGGTCAGGCTGCGCGGCGTGTGGCGGGGGAAGGGCGGCAGCGGGGCATTCACCGCCACCTGCACCCGGCGCGGGGTGTCGGCGGGGCGGTCGGCCACCGCGTGCAGGGCATTGGTCAGCAGGTTGACCAGCGCCTGTTCCACCTGCCGGGGGCGGCCGTGCCCCAGGGCGGGCAGCTCGTGGCGGTCCACCTCCAGCCGGATTCCGCTGCGGCGGTATTCCTCGCTGACGGTGGCGATGGCGGCATCAACGCTGTGCCACAGGTCAAAGGTGACGGTCGGCACCGGCAGATCGGCGGTGCGTTCCCGCCGGGCGAAAACCTGCATGAAGTCGATGGTGTCAAACAGCCCGGCGGCGGTGGAGGAAATGATCTTCAGGCGTTCGGTCAGTTCCGTCGGGTCCAGCCGCCCCTGATCCAGCCGCAGCAGGCAGCCTTCCGCCGACAGCCGGATGACGTTCAGCGGCTGGTTGATTTCGTGGGCCAGACTGGCCGACATCTTGCCGAGCAGCGCCAGATTGGCGGAATGCTGGACCTCGGCCTCCAGCGCCTTGCGTTCGGTCAGATCATGAACCAGATGGACGATGTAGCGGTCGCCGGTGTGGGCTTCGTCGATGGTGGCGCTGGTGACAAGGGCGGGAAACTCCACCCCGTCGGGGCGGTGGGCGGTGACTTCCCGCTGTTCCGGCTGGCCGGGGCGGTCGGGCGGGGTCAGGCGCGGCAGAATCCCCAGTTCCTCCAGCCGCCGCCCGATGGCGACGCCGTCGCCGATCAGGAACACCCGGCGGGCCATGGCGTTCAGGTAGACAATCCGCCCGACAATATCGGTGGCGACAATGGCCGAGCTGGCCTGATCCAGCACCCCGGCCTGAAAGCGGATGCGGTCTTCCGAGCGTTTGCGGGCGGAAATATCGCGGATCACCTGCACATAGCCGGGCAACTGCTGCGGGTCGGCATCGTCGGGGTTCTGCGGGGTGACCGGCGACAGCACCCATTCCCCCCAGAAGCGGCTGCCGTCGGCGCGCATCAGCCAGCCCTGACCGGAGCTGCGTTCCGGCACCAGATGCAGCCCGGAGCTGAGGGCAGGCGGCACCAGATCCCCGCCCAGAAGATCAAGCCCGCGCACCACTTCCGCCACCGGGCGGCCAAGGACGGCGGCGCGCGAATAGCCGAGCAGGCGGTGGGCCCCGTCGTTCCAGTTGGTGATGATGCCCGCCGCGTCCATGGCGAAGATGGCGTGGTCGGGCACGCTGTCCAGCACCTGCCGGTAGCGGTCTTCCGCCTGCGTCAGGGCTGATTGCCGTTGCAGCAGGGCGCGGCGCATCAGCCACGCCCCGGTTCCGGCGGAAAACAGCAGAATGCTGAGGATGGCGATGCCCAGCGTCAGGCCATGGCGCAGGCGCTTGGCGCGGTCCTGCTCCAGCCGGACCGAGTCAAAGGCAAAATCGTCGAGGTCCAGCGGGGTGTGCACCAGATTCAGGCGGCGCATGGTTTCCTGCACCGCCTGCCAGCGGGCGGGGTTGATGTCGCCGACCTTCACCAGCGGCCAGCCGGTCAGGGCCTTGACCTTCTCAATCTGGCTGCGGTTGATGGTGACGGCGCTGGCCCGGCCGAAAGCATTGGGGAATTCCTCGGCCAGCCGCCCGGCGATTTCGTCGGAATGGCTGAGGGCGTAGGTCCAGCCCTTGACGCTGGCCCGCATGATGCGTTCGACCAGCGCCGGGTCCCGGTCGACCAGACTGCGGCTGGTGAACAGGGTGTCGCCGGGGAATTCCACACCATAATCGCGGGGCCGCACCTCGCGGTAGGGGATCCCCTGATCGGACAGCACCCACGGCGTTGACAGCACCGACCCCAGCAGGGCGTCGGAGGTCTGGAAGCCGGTGAAGGCGCTGCGGTCGGTGATGGTCAGCTCATGCGGCAGAATCAGCATCGACAGCCCGAGTGCCAGAGCCTCGTGCCACTGGGCGGATAGATCGGGGTCGTGGAACCGCATTTCCCGCAGGCTGCGCAGCGAGGTTTCCGGCAGCGCCGGATTCAGGTACAGGGCAAAGGGGCTCCATTGCAGGAAGCTGTTCAGGATCACCAGATCCGAGCCCTGATCCCGCGCCACCAGAATATCCGATGACCCGATGCCGAACTGGGCGCGGCCACTGGCAACGGCAGCGGTGGTGGAGACCGACCGGCCATCCGGCGTGAAGCCGGGGCGGAGTTCCACCTGTAGCCCTTCGTCGGCGTAATAGCCCTGCCACAGGGCGGCGTAATATCCGGCAAACTGGAACTGCGGCACCCCGCGCAGCTGGATCACCACCTTTGGCAGCGTGGAGCTGTCTTCCGTCGCGGCATATCCCGGTGGCAGCCCGGCGGTGACAACCAGCAGCAGGCACAGCAGGGCGGAACGGATCGGGCGCGGGATCGGCAGCATCGGCGCAGTGTACCGGGTTTGATGCAGATGGGAATGGAGATATGGCGGGGCGTAGGACAGCCGGGATCCGGATGCACAAAAGCCCCGGCTGTGGAAGCCGGGGCTTTTGAGAAAATGGCGCGAGTGACGGGGCTCGAACCCGCGACCTTCGGCGTGACAGGCCGACGCTCTAACCAACTGAGCTACACCCGCGTGGTGTGGGCGGGTTTTTAACGGCCTTATCCATCTGATGCAAGGGGAAAAATGCACGGACGTCAAAAAATCGTCACGGCACAAGGCAGAGTGGAAACCGGAGGCCGGAAAAGCAAAACGCCGGTCACGGGGACCGGCGTTTTTGTTGTCTCGGATGATGGCGCGAGTGACGGGGCTCGAACCCGCGACCTTCGGCGTGACAGGCCGACGCTCTAACCAACTGAGCTACACCCGCATCCGAGGAGGCGGTTTATACGGGTCCCGGTGCCCCTTGGCAAGCATAAAATGCAGGAGGCGGAAAAGAAAATAGTGCGGGGAAAATGTAAGGGGATCAGAGGGTTGTCGTAACCCCCAAAAGCAAAACGCCGGTCACGGGGACCGGCGTTTTTGTTGTCTCGGATGATGGCGCGAGTGACGGGGCTCGAACCCGCGACCTTCGGCGTGACAGGCCG
>NZ_JACIIX010000001.1:0-172895 GCF_014205675.1 Novispirillum itersonii | reverse complement strand
CAGGCCGACGCTCTAACCAACTGAGCTACACCCGCATCCGAGGAGGCGGTTTATAGGCATCCCGCCGCCTCTTGGCAAGCATAAAATGCAGGGGTTGGCAAAAATATCGGATCCGGTGCCGGTTGGGCGTCAGTCTTTGCGCAGGGCGGCGATGACCCGTTCGGCCCCCGGCCCGGCGGAGGCCGGGTTCTGGCCGGTGATCAGGGTACCGTCCTGTACGGCGAAGGGAGCAAAGTCGGGGCCGCATTCGTACCGGCCCCCAGATCGTGCAGGCGGGTTTCCAGCAGGAGCGGTGGCCGCCTTGGCCGGGGTGCGGTCGCGGTCTGACCGTCTGTCCGGGGTGGTGCATATTGCTGCCCGGGCGGACCTGATGGCGGAAGGGCCTGATGGCGGAAGGGATCGTTCCGCTGCTGGCCCTCGGGCGGGGGGTGGAACTTCCGGCCCCGGAGCGGCGGCCCCGCAATGCCTTTTATCTGGTCTGGCCGCAATCGGCCCTGCGGCATCCGCGCGTGGCTTTTGCCCGGCGGGAGCTGCGGCGGATTCTGCCCGGACATTTCGCAGGATGGGAGTGGGGCAATAAAAAACCCTCCACGGTGAAACCGGGAGGGGTGGGGGAAATGGTGCTGCCGAATGGATTCGAACCATCGACCTCTCCCTTACCAAGGGAGTGCTCTACCGACTGAGCTACGGCAGCAAACCGTTTCATCGCTCTCAGCGTTTCGTCCGTCGCCGGGTTCCTCGCTGCGAGGGCGGCTTTATAACGCGGTCATCTGGGTCTGGAAAGAGAAAAGTGCAATCAGGCCGAAAAAAGTTTTGAGGGAGGGCGGTGGGGCCGCTCAGGGCCCCGAAAAGAGGAAGGCCCCCGAAAAGAAGCAGAAGAAGGGCGGAAAAAACAAAAAACCCTCCACGGTAAAACCGGGAGGGGCGGGAAAATGGTGCTGCCGAATGGATTCGAACCATCGACCTCTCCCTTACCAAGGGAGTGCTCTACCGACTGAGCTACGGCAGCATCCTGTGGTGTTCTGACTTCGCCTAAGCGGCTGATCTTCCACCAGAAACCCCGTTTTGACCGGGTGGTCACCGTGGGGTGGCGGGTTTATGGCATAGGGTTCCGGGGGATGCAAGCGTTTCTTTTCAGGAAATGAAAAACTTCTGCCGGAAGGGGTGTGGATGCCGTTGACGCCGGGCCTGCGGCTTGCGACAGTGCGCCCTATGAGCGACGACACCACTCTTCCGCCGCCTGCGCCGAAAAGCGCGGGCCATACCCGACTCAGCCCCGCCGGTCAGGCGCGGGTGGAGGACCGCCATGCCGCGATGGCGGCGGCGCTGCGGGCCAACCTGCTGCGCCGCAAACAGCAGCTGCGGGGCCGTCAGGATGACGCCGCCGTTGCCGCCGGGGTGACGGAGGATGTGCCGACGGATCCCGACGCCGGGGGCTGAGGGCTCCCGGGATCCGGGCGTGTGGGGGGATGTGTGGGGCCGGTCACTGCGGATCCGGCCGCGCCGCTTTACCGAAAAGAAGGGGGCCGCAGCCGTCTGTGGCCCCGACAGCAGTTTATAGACCCGCAGCAGAATGTGGAGACACCGATGTCCGTCATGCCCGACAGCTGGATCCGTGAAATGGCCCGGACCAAGGGAATGATCGAACCCTTTACCGACCGGCTGGAGCGGGGCGGGGTGATCTCCTACGGCGTCTCCTCCTACGGCTACGATGCCCGGGTCGCTGATGAATTCAAGATCTTCACCAACGTCGATTCTGCGGTGGTGGATCCGAAAGAGTTCTCCGACAAAAGCTTCGTCAACCGCCAGACCGATGTCTGCGTCATTCCGCCCAACAGCTTCGCGCTGGCGCGGACGGTGGAGTACTTCCGGATTCCGCGCGATACGCTGGTGATCTGCCTTGGCAAGTCGACCTATGCCCGCTGCGGCATCATCGTTAACGTCACCCCGCTGGAGCCGGAATGGGAAGGCCATGTGACGCTGGAGTTTTCCAACACCACGCCGCTGCCCGCCAAGATCTACGCCAATGAAGGGGCCTGCCAGTTCATCTTCCTGAAGGCAGACCGCGAGTGCGAGGTGTCTTACGGCGACCGGTCCGGCAAGTACATGGGCCAGCGCGGCGTTACCCTGCCGCGCCTGTAAGTCACCTGTTGCCCTGCCTGTTCCCCCGGCAACGTCCCACACACGCCGCCGGTTTCTGTTGATTTCCGCGCCTTCCCCCAACAAGAACACACATCGGGATACCCTGCTCCATGGACCGGATTCGTATTGTCGGCGGCCACCCCCTGCGTGGCACCATTGCCATCGGCGGGGCCAAGAACGCCGCGCTGCCGCTGATGACCGCCGCCCTGCTGACCGAAGAGACCCTGCGGCTGACCAATCTGCCGCATCTGGCCGATATCGTCACCATGGCCAACCTGCTGGCCCAGCATGGCGTTGAACTGCATCTGAACGGCGAGGCCACCGCCGCCACCGGCCGGGTGCTGGACCTGAACGCCGCCAACATCACCAATCTGACCGCCCCCTATGACCTAGTGCGCAAGATGCGGGCCAGCGTGCTGGTGCTGGGGCCGCTGCTGGCGCGCTACGGCTCCTGCCGGGTGTCGCTGCCGGGTGGCTGCGCCATCGGCACCCGCCCGGTGGACCTGCACCTGAAGGCGATGGAAGCGCTGGGGGCGGAAATCACCCTCGACGAGGGCTACATCAATGCCAAAATCAAGGACAGCCTGAACGGCCGCCTGAAGGGCGGCACCATCATTTTCCCGATGGTGACGGTCGGCGGCACGGAAAATGCCCTGATGGCGGCAGCGCTGGCCGATGGGGTCACCACCATCGTCAATGCGGCGCAGGAGCCGGAAATCACCGATCTGGCCCAGTGCCTGATCGCCATGGGGGCGCAGATCACCGGCATCGGCACCAACTGCCTGAAGGTGACCGGGGTGGAACGGCTGCACGGGGCGGACTACGCCGTGGTGCCGGACCGCATTGAAACCGGCACCTATGCCATTGCCGCTGCCATCACCCGGGGTGATGTGGAACTGACCGGCGTGCGGCCGGACACCATGACCGCCGTGCTGAAGACCCTGACCGAAACCGGGGTTGAGGTGATCGAGGGCGAAACCACCATCCGCATTAAGGCGGACGGGGCGGAGATCCGGGGCATTGACGTGATGACGGAGCCGCATCCGGGCTTCCCCACCGACATGCAGGCGCAGTTTATGGCGCTGATGGCCACCGCCAACGGTGCGTCGATGATCACCGAGACGATTTTCGAGAACCGCTTCATGCACGTGCCGGAGCTGACCCGCATGGGGGCGCGGATCAACGTCCACGGCTCTTCGGCGATTGTGCGCGGCATGCCGCGCCTGTCCGGTGCGCCGGTGATGGCGACCGACCTGCGGGCCTCGGTGTCGCTGGTGCTGGCCGGTCTGGCGGCGCATGGGGAAACCATCGTCAACCGCATCTATCACCTTGACCGGGGGTATGAGCGGCTGGAAGACAAGCTGGCGGCCTGCGGCGCGCATATCGAACGTCTGCGTGACTGATCCAGACCGTCGTCTGATGACAGAAAAAGCCGGGCTCCGTCAGGGGGCCCGGCTTTTTTGATCGGGGTGGATCTTTACTGCGGCCTCCCGGAAGATCCGGCAGGGCCTCCCGGGAAGGGCGAGGCCTCAGGCCGGGCGGCCGAGGTGGCGCAGGATCAGGCTGCGCACTTCGCCGATGCGGCCGAAGATATCATCGCCGCGCCGCCGCAGGTCAACCAGGGCGGCGGGAACGATCGGGCCATAGGATTCAGGTTCCGAGCCATCGCGGACCGCTTCGCTGTACAGGTCTTCCAGCTGGACGGCCGGGTCCTTGATCTCATCGGCCTGCCCGCTGTGCAGGGCTTTGTACATCAGCAGCACCGACATGGCGGCGGTGCCCTGACTGGTCAGCTTGGACAGATCGCGGGCGGCAACCATCCGCGCTTCGGCGGGCAGGTCGGCGGTGATGGCGTGCATCTTGCCGGATCCGATCAGCGTCCGGGCGTCTTCCAGCAGCGTCAGCAGCGTAGTGAACAGCGAGTCGACGAAGGCGGTTTCGGTGGCTGACGCGGACATGGCAGGCTTCCTGAGCAGGGGGGGTGCACTGACTGGCGGTCCCGACAGTGTGCGGTGCATTATACCGGGCCACCCGGCAGGGGGAAAGCGCGAACTCCCGGCAGGCCGGATAACGGTGGGGTGTGGCGGACCGGTGACGGAGACATCATAAAGTGATAGTCAGAATTAATTTCAGAAATCAGGAGACGCCTGTGAGCGACCGTTTTCCGCCTGTTCCGTCCCGCTGTCTGCCCGCCGCCGGTTCCGGGGCGGCGGTGCTGGGGCCCAGCCGCCGTGCCATGCTCCGGCGTGGGGCAGAAGTGCTGTTGGCTCTGGGGGTTACGCCGTTGTTGACGGCCTGCGCCGGAGGCGGGGGCGGGGCGGATGTTCCTGCCCTGCCGGAGCGGTCTGCGCCGCTGCGCCGCGACCATCCGCTGGCCGGGCGGCTGTGGCTGACGGCGGACCGGCGGGAGATTTCAGCGGCGGATCTTGCCCGGCGTCTGTTCGCGGCGCGGTGGTGCCTTTTGGGTGAAACCCATGATAATCCAGACCATCATCGTTTGCAGGCATGGTGTCTGTCGATGCTTGCCGATGCTGCCCGCCGGGCCGGGCGGCCTGCGCCGGGGGTGGTGTGGGAAATGATTGACGAAACACAGGCCCCGGCCCTGACAGCGGCGCTGACCGCCGTGGCGGCCGGGCAGCTGGATGCCGCAGGGTTCGGGGCAGCGCTGGGCTGGGATCAGACCGGCTGGCCCGACTGGGCGATCTATCAACCGGTGGCGGCGGTGGCTTTACCGGCCGGTCTGCCGATGCGGGCCGGGGGCCTGTCGAAGGGCACCACCCGGCGTATCGCCCGCGAGGGGCTGGCGGCGGTGTGGACCCCGGCGGAGCTGGAGGCGCTGGCCTTGACTTCCCCGCTGCCTGAGGCGGCAACCGAGGGGCAGACTGCGGAATTGAAAACCGGCCATTGCGGGCTGATGCCGGAGGCGATGCTGGCCCCGATGCTGGCGATCCAGACCGCCAAGGATGCGGTGATGGCGCAGGCGCTGCGGCAGGGGGCGGCACAGGCAGGCGGCCAGGGGGTGTTGATCGCCGGATCCGGCCACGCCCGGCGGGATCTGGGGGTGCCGCTGCATCTGCTGCGGCAGGGGGACACCGGGGCCTGTCTGGTGGTGACGGGGATTGAGGTGCAGGAAGGCGGCACCGACCCGACCGCCTACGAACTGGCGGACCCGTCCCGGGCCGATGTGGTCTGGTTCACCGGTGCGGCGGAGCGGGACGACCCCTGCGAAGGGCTGAAGGCCCGCACCGGCGGCAAAGGCTGATCCCTGTCCGTGTGCCGGAGGCCATAAAAAACAGACGCCCATAAGAAAAAACAGACGCCCGCAGGGGGCGTCTGTTTTTATCTCTCTCTCACCCGGCGGGCGGCTTACTTCAGCGAGTGCAGGTAAGCAATCACGTCCAGACGCTGCTGCTTGTCCTTGATCCCGGCGAAGGCCATCTTGGTCCCCGGAATGAATTCCTTCGGGTTGGCCAGCCAGTGATCGAGGTTTTCGTCGGTCCACTCGCCACCGTGGGCGGCGACGGTGTCGGAGTACTTGAAGCCCTGAACGTGGGCGATCTTGGCACCGGCGGCCCCAAACAGGTTCGGGCCGACCTTGTTGGCACCGCCCTGTTCGAAGGTATGGCAGGACGCACAGGCCTTGGCCGCCTTCTTGCCCAGCTCCACGTCGCCCGGGCGCAGCTCGGCAGTGGCCTGCGCCGCAGCGGCCTTCGGCGCGGCAACCATCTTCGGACGGGCGTCCGGCGAAACATCAGCCGGGGCCGCAGCCTTGTACACGGCGGCGCCATACACGTTGACCACCACCACCAGAACGGCGGCCACGATCACCGCCGCGGCCAGCTTGAAGAGCGTCTGCATCCCAACCTCTCTCGACTCATCCCGTGCCCGGTGGCACACCGGCTCTGTGGTGGGTGCCATCAGGGACACTGGAATTACACAGAAACGACCGTGTCGCGCTAGGGTCATTCTGCGCGGAAGCCACATTTTTTCTCCGAATATGCGGTACCCGAACGCTGCGGTCGTAAAAAATTCCTTTACCTCGCCGCAGGATACCCCGACAACCGTAGGCGCACCGCGCTTTTGCCGCAGGGTAAACCGGGGTGCGGAAGCCCACCGCTGAACGGATGGAAGTGCCCGCATGAAACGTCATGGCGCCCGTACCCACACCCGGGGAGTTCCGGGGGGAATGGCCGACTCGATCCTCTCCGGGGATCTCCGCGATCCCTTCTCCGTGCTGGGGCCGCATTTTGACCGCGACGCGCAGGAAACGGTGATCCGGGTGTTCCGGCCCGGGGCCGACGCGGTGGCGGTGATCGACCGCCGCAGCGGGGCCCTGATCGGGGCGCTGGACCGCAGCCATGGTGACGGCCTGTTCAGTGGCCGCTTTCCGCGCCTGACGCCCCCTTATGATTACCGTCTCCGTGTGCTCTACGGCGAAACGGCGGTGGAGGCGGAGGACCCCTACCGCTTTGCGGCGTGGCTGGGGGAACTGGACTGCCACCTGCTGGCGGAGGGCACCCATCTGACTCCGTGGACCCGGCTCGGGGCGCATCCGGTGACGATGGACGGCGTGGACGGAACGGTGTTTTCCGTCTGGGCCCCCAATGCCCGGCGGGTGTCGGTGGTCGGCGATTTCAACGGCTGGGATGGCCGGATCCACCCGATGCGGCTGCACCCCGGCTGCGGGGTGTGGGAGATTTTTGTGCCCGGCGTCGGCCCCGGGGCGCTGTATAAGTATGAGCTGAAGGCCCGTGACGGCCATCTGTTGCCGCTGAAAAGCGACCCCTACGCCTTTTATGCCGAAAAGCGCCCGGCGACGGCCTCCATCGTGCACGGTCTTCAGCCCTATGACTGGCAGGACGGGGCGTGGATGGACACCCGCCGCCGCGACGGGCACCGCCTTGACGGGCCGGTCAGTATCTACGAACTGCATGCCGGATCGTGGAAACGGGTGCCGGAGGACGGCAACCGCTTCCTGACCTGGGCGGAACTGGCGGACCAGCTTGTGCCCTATGTGCGGGATCTGGGGTTCACCCATATCGAGCTGCTGCCGGTGCACGAGCACCCCTTTGACGGATCATGGGGCTATCAGCCGGGCAGCCTGTTTGCCCCGACCAGCCGTTATGGTTCGCCGGAGGACTTCAAGGCCTTCATTGATGCCTGCCACCGCGCCGGGCTGGGGGTGATCATCGACTGGGTGCCGGGGCATTTCCCCACCGATGCCCACGCGCTGGGCTGGTTCGACGGCACCCACCTGTATGAACATTCTGATCCGCGTCAGGGCCGCCATATGGACTGGGGCACCCTGATCTACAATTTCGGCCGCACCGAGGTGCAGCATTACCTGATCGCCAATGCCCTGTACTGGTGCCGGGAATTCCATATCGACGGGCTGCGCGTCGATGCGGTGGCGTCGATGCTGTACCTCGACTATTCGCGCAAGGCCGGGGAATGGGTGCCCAACCGCCACGGCGGCAATGAAAACCTTGAGGCGATTGCCTTCCTCCGCCGCCTGAACGAGGTGGTGTTCGCCCATGGCGACGGGGCCACCACCATGGCCGAGGAATCGACGGCGTGGCCGATGGTCAGCCGCCCGACCAGTGTCGGCGGGCTGGGTTTTGGCTATAAATGGAACATGGGGTGGATGCACGACACCCTCGATTACTTCAAGAAGGATCCGGTGCACCGCCGCTGGCATCACAATCAGCTGACCTTCGGGCTGATGTATGCCTTCTCGGAAAATTTCGTGCTGCCGTTCAGCCATGATGAAGTGGTGCATGGCAAGAGCAGCCTGTTCGGACGGATGAACGGCGACCGTTGGCAGAAATTTGCCAATCTGCGGGCGATGTACGCGATGATGTGGGCGCACCCCGGCAAGAAGCTGCTGTTCATGGGCGGCGAATTCGCGCAGGTGCGGGAATGGAACCATGACGCCAGCCTCGACTGGCATCTGCTGGACGATCCGCTGCACCGGGGGGTGCAGGGCTGCCTGAAGGCGCTGAACGCCGTCTACCGCAGTCATCCGGCCCTGCATCAGCAGGACTTCGGCCCGCAGGGGTTTGACTGGGTGGACTGTCAGGACGCCGATAATTCGGTGCTGAGCTGGCTGCGCTGGTCCGCCGAAGGGACGCCGCTGCTGGCGGTGTGTAACCTGACCCCGGTGGTGCGGCGGGGCTACCGGATCGGGGTGCCATCCGGCGGACGTTGGGCGGAGGTGCTGAACACCGATTCCCATTGGTTCGGTGGCAGCGGACAGGGCAATGACGGCGGGATCACCGCTGATGCGGTGTCCTGCCATGGCCGCCCGGCCAGTCTGGCCCTGACCCTGCCGCCGCTGTCGGTCTTGTACCTGACCCCGGAGGGGTGAGGGGTGGTTTTGCTGCGTTTTGGAGGAAAACTCCCGGAGGCCCGGCTTCAGCCGGGCCGACTGGCGCGTTGAGCGCCCGCGCGACCGTTCGCGCGTAAGCCAAGCGGGCGGATGCGCCCGCCCGCCGTCTGAGGGGCTGTTCAAAAGCTAATCGGGCGTGAAACGACCGACTGGCGCGTTGAGCGCCCGCGCGACCATTCGCGCGTAAGGCAAGGGCGCGGATGCGCCCGCCCGCCGTCTGAGGGGGCCCCAAAGAAATAAGGCCCGGCTTTAGCCGGGCCTATTCTCTACCTTACGCACTGCGGATCTGGTGGAAGAAGCTGTTGACCTGCTCCCGCATCTGTTCCGACTGGCGGGACAGTTCGGCGGCGGCGGCCAGAACCTGACTGGCGTTGTCGCCGGTTTCCCGCGCGCCGTCGGTGACACTGATGACGCTCTGGGCGACATCCTGCGTGCCTTTGGCGGCTTCGGCGACGTTGCGGGCGATCTCGCGGGTGGAGTTGCCCTGTTCCTCGACGGCGCTGGAAATGTCTCCGGCCAGCGTGTTGACGTCGGTGATGACCTCGGCGATATCGCGGATCGCCCCGGCCACTTCGTCCGACACCTGCTGGATGGCGGTGATCTGGTTGCTGATTTCTTCGGTCGCCTTGCTGGTCTGGTTGGCCAGAGATTTCACTTCGTTGGCAACGACGGCAAAGCCTTTTCCGGCTTCCCCGGCCCGGGCCGCCTCGATGGTGGCGTTCAGGGCCAGCAGGTTGGTCTGATTGGCAATATCGTTGATAAGGTTGACGATCTGGCTGATACGGTCGGTGCTTTCCACCAGCGACTGCACGGTGACATCGGTCTTGCGGGCGGCTTCCATCGCCTGTTCCGCCACGTCCCGCGACTGTCCGGCACTGCGGGAAATGTTGTCAATCGAGGCAGCCAGAAGGTCGGTGGACTGGGCGACGCTCTGCACGTTTACCGAGGCCTGTTCCGTCGCCGCCGCAGCGGTGGTGGCATCCCCGGCGGAGCGGTCGGCGGTGGTGGTCAGGGCCTGAGCGGTGGCCTCCAGTTCGGTGGCGGCGGAGGTGACGAGGGTCAGGACATCGACCATATCGCGGTCGAATGTGGCGATCATGTCTTCAATCCGCTTGCCGCGTTCCTCGCGGGCGGCGGCTTCGGCCTGCTGTTCGGCCTCCAGCCGGGTGCGTTCGACGGCATTGACGCGGAAGACCTCAACCGCCCCGGCCATGGCCCCGATTTCATCGGTGCGCCCGGCCCCGGGGATGGTGACCGACAGGTTGCCGCCGGCCAGATCTTCCATGGTGGCGGTCATCGCCCGCACCGGGCGGGCAACCAGCCGGGTCAGGGCCTGATGGGTGATCAGCAGCAGGGCGGCCAGACCGCCAAGGGCGACCAGCAGGGCGATGGTGCGGAATTCCTGAAGCGGCTGGAAGGCGAGATCCTGATCAACCACCGTCACCAGCTGCCAGGTCCGGCCGGGGATCTGGAGCGGCGTGAAGCGGACCAGCCAGTCATTGCCGCCGCTGCGGGCCTGCACCATGGTGGTGCCGACCGCCGGGGTTCCTTCCGGGAATTCGTCAGCAAGGGTCTTGGTGACCATTTCCGCCTTCGGGTGGATCTGGATCACGCCCTTGTCGTCGATGAGGAAGGCGTAGCCCAGACCATCCAGCGTGATGGCGCTGATGGTGGCGGACAGGGTCTTCATGTTGAAAGTGCCGCCGACCACGCCAAGGATCTGGCCGTCGCGGAGGATCGGGGCTCCGAAGGTCATCCCCAGCGCCTTGGTGGCCTGCCGCATGAACGGTGGGGTCAGGATGGTGCCTTTGGTTTCGGTCGCCATCTTGTACCACGGCCGGGTGCGCGGATCGAACCCGGCGGGGAAGGTGTCTTCCGGCCAGAAGATGAAACCGCCGTCCGGCATCCCGACGTAGGAAATATCGAAGGTGTCGGTCAGGGCCTTGGACTTCAGGATATCGCGGTAGGTGGAGGAGTCCGGTTCCCGGGCCAGAGCCTGGGCGGTCATCTCGGCCAGGCGCTCCCGGCCTTCCAGCCAGTTCTGTAAGCCGGAGACGGTGCTGCTGCCAATCCCGTCCATGTAGCTGTCAACGCTGCGGGTGATGTCGGCCCGCTGGTGCTGATCAACATAAGCCGCGAGCCCGCCGATGATCCCCAGAACGGAGATGGACATCACCGCCAGAATCCGGGTCATCAGGGTGGTGCGCCGGGCCTGCCCGGCCGGAACGGGATGGGTCATGGGATTCTCCTCGACTGCCTGCCCCTTCGGGGGGCCTTGTCTCACTTCTGGCCGCGTGGCTGACGCTGCGGTAACGCCACAGCAGCTCAAACTGCTTTGGTGGAACCATTGTATCAGAGGAGGAGAATGCTCTGATATGCGTCCTATGGACTATCTTCTTGCTGCATAATGAGAATTTGAGAAATGATCGCATTTTCGCAGGGTCGGCGTGCCGTCTTTCCACCATAAAATCAGATATCTGCTGTTGCATTCAGGCCCGTGCAGACATAATTTAAGGGTGTGGTTTTTCTGTTCCGGACCCTGCAATGCGCCTCCTCCGGTTCCCGTTCACCGCGATTGTGCGGCTTGCGACGCAGCCTGCAATGGTGCGTCGCCTGCTGATGGTGCTTGCCGTGACCGGGCTGCTGTTCAACAGCGGGATGATGGGGGCGGCGGCGATGGCTGTCCCGGCGCTGTCGTCGCAACCGGATCCGGCTGTCGAAACAATGGCCTGCTGTGACCACTCTGATCAGGGTCAAGGTCAAGGTCAGGGTCAGGGGACCGCCGCCGGAGTCCTGAAGGCCGGACTGATGAGCTGCCCGGTGGCCTGTGGCGGTCTGCCGGTGCAGGCGCTGGCCCTGCCGGGGCCGGTGGCACCGGTCCAGCGGCTGGTCCTGCCAGCACAGACCCGTCCTGACGGTCTGGCCATCCAGCCGGCATACCGGCCCCCGATCCTCTCTGTCTGACGGTTTTTTCCGCCTGCGCGGCTGCCTGTGTTCCTGTGGGACCGCAGGGCTGCGCCTATGGATTTCCTCAGACATACAGGTCAAATCATGACGATTTCCCGCCGCCGGATTGTTCTGGCCGGTGCCGGGGTGGCTGCCGTTGCCGCTGCCCCCGCCCCTTTCCTGTCTGCCCTGCTGCCGTCTTCGGCGGCCCGGGCTGCCTTGCCCCGCACCCTGACGGTCACCCGCCGCACTCTGGAGGTGAAGGGGCGGGCCGCTTCGGTCTTCGGCATTGTCGATGCGGCCGGAGTCTCCGGCCTGACCTTTGGCCCGGAGGACCGCTTTGCCGTCACCCTCACCAACCGGGCCGGGGAGGCTGCCAGCCTGCACTGGCACGGGCAGATCCCGCCGCCGTCACAGGATGGGGTTCCCGGCCTGAACGGGGTTACGCCGCTGCCGGAGGGGGTCAGCGCCGTTTATGACTACGGCCTGCAACCCGGCACCCACTGGATGCATTCTCATTTTGGCTTGCAGGAGCAGCAGCTGATGGCGGCGCCGCTGGTGGTCCGCACGGCGGCTGATCTGCGGGCCGATGTGCAGGAGGTGACGGTACTGCTGCACGACTTCACCTTCCGGGATCCGCAGGAGATTCTCTCCGGATTGATGAAGGGGATGGCCCATGGCGGGATGGACCATGGCAGTCCGGCTGGGGCAGGGATGGCCGGGATGGCTGGAATGGACCATGCCGCCATGGGGCATGGCGGTGCGTCCGGCCAGTCCATGCCGGGCCAGTCTATGCCGGGCCAGTCCATGCCGGGGATGTCGCACGGGACTATGCCGGGGATGGATCTCAACGATGTGGAGTATGATGCCTATCTGGCCAACGACCGCACGCTGGACGATCCGCAGGTGGTGACGGTGGAGCGGGGCCAGCGGGTCCGGCTGCGGCTGATCAACGGCGCGACCTCCACCGCATTCTGGATTGAGACCGGACCGGTGTCCGCCGAGGTGGTGGCGGTGGATGGTACCCCGGTGCAGCCGCTGCCGGGGACCCGGTTTCCGCTGGCCGGGGGGCAGCGCCTTGACCTGATGCTGACGGTGCCGAAGGCCGGGTCCGGGGTGGTGCCGGTACTGGCCCGGCGCGAAGGCAGCACCCACCGCACCGGGATCCTGCTGGCCCCGAAGGGGGCCAAAATCGCCCGGCTGGCCGGGCAGGACGGTCCGGCGGCCCCGCCGCTGGATCTGACGCTGGAAAGCCGCCTGCGGGCGCTGGCCCCGTTGGTCGCCGCAAGCCCGGAGACGGCGCTGACCCTGCGCCTGACCGGATCGATGATGCCCTATGCGTGGTCGCTGGAGGGTCGGGTCTGGGGGCAGCATGCACCGCTGGCCCTGACCGCCGGGCAGCGGGTGGCGCTGACCTTTGACAATGTCAGTGGCATGGCGCATCCGATGCATCTGCATGGTCATCATTTTCAGGTGACGGCGATTGACGGCAAGGCCCTGTCCGGGGCGGTGCGCGATACGGTGCTGGTGCCGCCGGGCCGCCGCGTCACCGTGGCCTTCACCGCCGGACAGGCCGGGGACTGGCCGCTGCACTGTCACAACCTGCTGCACATGGCGGCGGGGATGATGACGGCGGTGACGGTCAGGGCCTGACGCCGGAGGAGTGGTCCCGGATCCAGTCCGGGACCTGCGGGAAGGGCAGGGGGCGGCACAGACCGAACCCCTGCCCCCCGGTGCAGCCGAGATCGAGCAGGATCCGGCGGCAGTCCTCGGTCTCCACGCCCTCGGCCAGCAGGGCAATGTCGAGCGAGTCGCAGAACACCACCAGACTGCGGACCAGAGACCGGTCAAACCGGCTGTCGCCAAGGGTCAGGATATAGCTTTTGTCGATCTTGATTTCCTGCACCCGGAACTCCCGCAGGGTGCTGAAGGAGGTAAACCCGGCCCCGAAATCATCCACCGCCAGCGCCAGCCCGGCCATATGCAGCTGATCCACCACCCGCGCCGCCTGCACCGGATTGCCCAGCAGGGCAGTTTCCGTCAGCTCCAGCATGATGGTGCGCGGGGCGATGCCGTGGCGGCGGACGGCGGACAGCAGATCTTCGACAAAGGTCGGATGCCCCAGCATGCGGGCGGAAATGTTGATGGAGACGGTGGCGTCACCGATCAGGCCCGCCACTGTGGCAATCTGGGCCAGCACCGTATCAATGCTGACGGCGGTGAAGCGCGGCAGCAGCGGCGACTGTTCCAGCGCCCCGATAAAGCGGTCCGGCGGCACCATGCCATGCACCGGATGCGGCCAGCGGGCCAGGGCCTCAAACCCCAGCAGGGCCCTATCGCGCAGCCGGACCTTCGGCTGCCAGAACCAGGTGAACTGGCGCTCTTCCAGCGCCTGCTCGATTTCTCCCAGCAGCAGGATGCTGTCAGGGCGGTTGTCATTCCCGGCATCCTGATGATCGTGCAGCAGCACCTTCTCAATGCCGCGTTTGGCCCGGTACATGGCATTGTCGGCCCGCCGCAGCAGCAGCGACGGATCATTGCCATGCAGCGGGCACAGCGCCACCCCGACCGAGGCCCCGATCCGCATCACCCCCTGATCCCCGGCATAGGGCCGTTCCAGCAGGCTGACCAGCTTGCGGCCCAGTGTCAGCGCGGTTTCGGCGGTGTGGATATCCTCCAGCAGGATGGCGAACTCATCGCCGCCCAGCCGGGCGACGGTATCGACCTCCCGCACATTGCCGCGCAGCCGCCCGGCGACGTCGATCAGAACCCGGTCCCCGGCGGCGTGGCCGAACTGGTCGTTGACCTCCTTGAAGCGGTCGAGGTCGATCATCAGCACCGCGAACGGCTGACTGTCGCGGCGGAACTGCATGCAGGTGTGATTCAGCCGGTCGAGGAAGACATGGCGGTTGTGCAGGTCGGTCAGCGGATCATGCAGGCTGCGGTGGCGCAGCTGGTCCTCGGTGCGGCGGATGTCCTCGCGCATCTGCCGCCATTTTAACCCCTCCTCGATGGTCTGGGCGACGCGGTCACTGGTCAGGTCCAGTTTTGACAGATAGTCGTGGATGCCGAGCTTGATGGCTTCGGCGGCCCCGGTGTCGCTGCCGTTGCCGGTCACTGCCACCACCACGCAGTCCGGGCCGATGTTTTCCCAGATATCGGGCAGCAGGTCGCGGCCGTCGCCGTCCGCCAGCTGAAAATCAAGGAAGACGAAGGAAAACAGCACCTTCTTGCCGTGCAGTTCGCTCAGGGCGTCCGATTTCGACGGAGCTTCCTGCACCCGGATCGGCTGGGCACAGCGCCGCAGCATGCGGACCAGCCGTTCGCGGTCAACATCGTCATCCTCGATCAGCAGGGCGTGAATTTCCTGTTGTCGCGGCTGGGCTGTTTCCACGGGGTATCCTCCCGGTGTCCGGTGATCAGGGCAGGGTGACGGATCGGGTGTACTTGTGCAGAAATTCCGCCAGCAGCGAGAACTGCGGACCGACGGCGGACTTGATCATGTATCCGGCGATATGGCCGTTGTAGGCGCGGGTGCGGTCGGCTTCCCGCCCGGAGGTGGTCAGCACGAACACCACCGTGCGCTTCAGGGCCGGGTCAGCCCGCAGGGCATCCAGAAATTCGAAGCCGTCCATGCGGGGCATGTTCAGGTCCAGCAGTACCACCAGCGGCTCGGCGATGGTTTTGGCCGGATGCTGGCGGCGCAGGATCTCCAGCGCCTCCACGCCATCGACCGCCACCACGGTGGGGCAGGTGATGCCATGGGTGCGGAAGCTGCGCATCACCCCTTCAACGGCGACATCATCATCATCGACCAGCAGGACGGAACAGGGATTGGCGGCGGCGGCGGTCATGGCAGATCCCCTTCCGGTGCAGGGCGCAGCGAGAACCGGGGCCAGTGGACGGTGAAACACGCCCCGCCCAGTGCCCCGTGTCCGGTGACGGAGATCATGCCGTCATGGGCATTGATCAGCCGCCGGGTCACCGCCAGCCCGACGCCGTGGCCGGGCACGGTGGCGGTGGCACGGTGGAACAGCCGGAAGATCCGTTCCCGCGCCGTCTCGGGGATGCCGGGGCCGTCGTCATCAACGCTGAACACCACATAGCGGCCTTCGTCGCGGGCGCTGATGCGGATATGGCCGTGATCCGGCTTTCCGTGTTTGACGGCATTGGTGATCAGATTGCGCAGGCTGGCGGCCAGTGGGGTCCGCCAGGTGGTCAGGGGGGTGGCGGTGATGTCCAGCTCCACCCGGACGGTGTCGGGCACGGCGGCCAGCGCCAGAACGTCGTCGATCAGGGTGGCGGGGTCCACCTCCTCCTGCCGCAGGGTGCGCTGCCCGGCACGGGCATACTCCAGCAGGTCGTCGATCATCCGTTCCGCCCGCTCCACCCGCAGGGCGATGCGGTCAAAGTTGACCGTCACCGGCTCCGGCAGTGTCAGATCACCGAGATCCTCGCGGATCCAGCCGAGCAGGTCGGCGATGCCGCGCAGGGGCGACCGCAGATCGTGGGAGGCGACATAGGTGAATTCCTCCAGCTGGGCATTGGTCTGGCGCAGGGCGGACTCGGCACGTTTGCGGGCGGAGATGTCGTTGATGATCGCCAGCAGCCGCATCCCGGCCGGGGTGTCGAGGCGGCTGAGGGCGATTTCCACCGGAAATTCCTCGCCGGAGCGGTGCAGGCCGGTCAGGTCGCGGCCCTGTCCCATCATCCGGGGAGTGGCATCGGCGGCGTAGGCTGCCATCAGGCCACGGTGGGCACCGCGGTAACAGGCGGGGATCAGGATCTCCAGCGGCTGACCGATCAGGGCACCGCTGTCATAGCCGAACAGCTGTTCGGCCACCGGGTTGCTCAGGCGGATGATGCCGCCGTCATCGACCAGCAACACCCCCTGCGGCATGGCCGCCACCACCTGCCCGAACTGCATCTGGGCCAGCCGGATTCCCGAAACATCGGAGACATAGGCCATGGCGGCGCTCTGACCGTCGAAATCGACCGGGCAGAGGGCGATTTCCACCGTCACCGGGTGGCCGTCGGCATGGCGGGCATACAGGGGTTTGCCGGTGCCCATCTGCCGCTGGCGCGGGGCATCGAGAAAAGACTCCACCAGTCCGCCATGCTCTGCCCCCAGCCCCTGCGGCAGCAGGGCTGCCAGCGGGGTGCCGGTCAGGCTGCCGGGCGGATGCCCCAGCATGCGGTGCAGGCTGTGATTGGCATAGAGGATCGTCGACGCCCGGTCCGCGATCAGCACGCCGACCGGGGCATGGTCCAGAACCGCCTGTACCTGCGGCGGCGTCACGGGGTGAACGGGCAGTTGCTGAACGGGCATTTCCGGCATCGGGCCCTCCCACTGGCGGCTATCCGCCGGTGTCCCTGCGGGGGTCGCAGGGCTGCGCATATGCGTTGTCTTTCCTGTAAGGGAAGCGCGGATTAAGACAATGGTCAAGTGCGGGAGTGGGTTTTACCCGTAAAGCTGACCGGCTGGTCACATCTTCGCGGAAATCGTCAGTGGCGCGGGGTGCGGTCGCGGTATTCGCGGGGGCTCATTCCCACTTTCTTGCGGAATAGCCGGGAAAAATACTGTGGATAATCAAAGCCGAGTCGGTAGGACACGTCCGCCACCGACAGGTCAGGGCGCAGCAGCAGGTTGCGGGCCTCCTCCAGCAGGAACTGGTGGATATGGTCGGTGGCGCTGCGCCCGGTTTCCGCCCGCAGGGCATCGCTGAGGTAGCGGCCGGAGACACCAAGGGTGGCCGCCAGCGTGTCGATCCGGGGGGCACCGTCCGACTCCAGCCGACCGGCGGCAAAATATTCCTGCAAGGCGGTGGTGAAGCGGGTCAGCAGGCTGCCCGGCGCAATGGAGCGGTTGAGGAACTGCCGTTTGTAAAAGCGGTCGGCATATTTCAGCAGGGTGCTGATCTGGCTGAGCAGCAGGTCACGGGTGAATTCATCGGGATTGGTGCTGTATTCGCCATGGATGGAGGCCATCAGGCCGCGCACCGTCTCCTCCTCCTTCGGCGACAGGTGCAGGGCCTCGTTGACGGCGTAGGAGAAGAAACCGTAGCGGCGCACGGTGTCGCGCAGGTCGCTGCCCAGCAGAAAGTCCTCGTGGATGTGGATCATGATGGCGTCGGCGGACATCACCACATCGGTGCAGGTGATTTCCTGCCGGGGGCCGGTGAACATCATCGACCCGTTGGTGAAGTCGTAGCGGGTGCGGCCATAGTGCATCTCGCCGGAGACGATCCGCTTGATGGCGATGGAATAGAAATCGTTGGAAAAGGTCACCCCCTGCTCGGCGCAGGCGCGGTAGCGGGGGTTGTCGGTGGTGGGGCCATCCAGCCGCACCACCGCCACCATCGGGTGTTCCGGGGGCGGAAAGCCCATGGTTTCCGCCATTTCGGCCAGCGAGCTGAAATGCACTTTGCGGGTGGCCATGGGCTGTCCTCCTGAACGGGTATTACACAAACCGGAATCCGGCGGTGCTGAACGGCAGCGTCGTCACCCGTTTCCCGGTGGCGGCGAACAGGGCGTTGGCCAGCGCCGGGGCCACCGGCGGCACCCCGGGTTCGCCGATACCGGACGGGGCTTCTGCCGACCGCACGATCTCGACCGACACCTTCGGCATCTCCGTCAGGCGCAGCGGTTCGTAATCCGGGAAATTGGACTGCGCAACCTGCCCCTTGTCCAGCGTGATTTCACCGCGCAGGGCGGCGGACAGGGCGAAGCCGACCCCGCCTTCAATCTGGGCGCGGATCACGTCGGGGTTGACGGCGACGCCACAGTCGACGGCGGCGTGGACGTGATCGACATGCACCGTGGTGCCGTCGATGCTGATATCGACCACCATCGCCACGTAGGTGTTGAACGACAGGTGGCTGGCAAAGCCCCGGGCCTTGCCGGGGACCACCGGTTGCCCCCAGCCCGCCAGAGTGCGGGCGGTGCGGATCACCCCGGCCATCCGTGCCTGCTGCGGCGTCGGGGCCGCCGGGTTCAGCAGCGACAGCCGGGTTTCCAGCGGATCTTTCCCGGTTTCGGCGGCGATCATGTCGATCAGGCTTTCCATCACGAACCCGGTGTGGGTATGCCCGACCGAGCGCCACCACAGCACCGGCACCGGGGTGACAAAATCGGTCAGGCTGATCGCCATCTCCGGCAGGGTGTACAGGCTGCCCTTCACCCCTTCCACCGAGGTTTCGTCGATGCCGTCATGGACCATCACCGCCTCAAACGGGCTGCCCTTCAGGATCGACTTGGTGGCAATCCGGTGATCCCATCCGGCAATGCCGCCGTCAGCGGTCAGGCCGATGCGGGCACTGTGCAGGGCGGCGGAGCGGTAGTAGCCGCCCTTGATGTCATCCTCGCGGCTCCACACCAGTTTCACCGGGGTTTTGCCGCCCAGCAGGGCAAAGGCCATCGCCGCCTCGGCGTGGTAATCGGAGGTCGGGGTGGCCCGCCGCCCGAACGACCCACCGGCGTAGAGGGTGGTGATCTCCACCTGTTCCGGCTTCAGGCCGAGGATGGCGGCCACCGTCGGTTGGGTGATCGCCGGGAACTGGCAGCCGTCGTGCAGGCGGACGCCGGTGGCGGTCGGCTCGATCACGCAGTTCAGCGGTTCCATCGGGGCGTGGGCGAGGAAGGGGACGGAGAACTCCGCCTCGATCGTTCTGGCGGCCCCGGCGGCGGCGGCGGTGATGTCGGCGCGGCGCGGGCCGTTCTGCACCGGCAGTTCGGCCTTGGCAGCGGCCTGCCGCAGGGCTTCGGTGATTTCGGCGCTGCTGCGGCCTTCGGCCTTGCTGAGGTCCCACTGGGCGGTGATGGCCTCGCGGGCCTTGAAGGCCTGCCAGGTGGAGCGGGCAAACACCGCCACCCCGGCCTTGTTGGGCAGGGCATGGGCGGCGACAAAGCCGGGCAGGGCGCGGGCGGCGCTGTCGTCAAAGCCGGTCACGGTGGCACCGAACTGCGGTGGCCGCACCAGCACGGCATAGACCATGCCGGGCAGATGCACATCCATGGCGAATCTGGCGCTGCCGTCGGTCTTGCCGGAGCTGTCCTTGCGCCCCGGTCCGGTATGGCCCTTGCGGGCGGCGGCATGGTCAACGCCGATCAGCCGGAACTGATCCGGGGTCTTCAGCACCGGGTCCTGCGGCGGGGTCAGGGCGGCGGCGGCCTGCACGAAATCGGCGAAGGTGCCGCGCTTCTTGCCGGAGGTGAGGATGCCGTCGCGGAGGGTGATGCTGTCCGGCGTCACCTTCCAGCGGGCGGCGGCGGCGCGCACCAGCATGTCGCGGGCGGCGGCCCCGGCCTTGCGGTATTGCAGGTAGGAATTGGCGATGGCGGTCGAGCCGCCGGTGCCCTGCGCCCCGAGGAAGGTGTTGGCATAGCGGCTGTTGTCGGCCGGGGCGAAGGCGGATTTCATCTGCGCCCAGTCGGCATCCAGCTCTTCCGCCACCAGCGTGGTCAGGCCGGTGGTGGTGCCCTGACCCATCTCGAAATGCTTGGCGATGACGGTGACGGTGCCGTCCCGGCCGATGCTGACGAAGGGGTTGAAGACGGTGTCCGCCCCGGCAGGGGCGGCGGCCAGAACGCCCCGGGCGGTGACGCCCAGCGTCAGGGCGGCGACCCCGGCGGTGGCGGCCCCTTTCAGGAAGCCCCGGCGCGACAGGGCGGCGGCGGACAGGGTATCGGTTTCGGTCCGCATCTTTTTACGCTGATGGGTCATGGCGTTACGCCTCCAGCCGGGTGGCGGCAAGGTGCACGGCGGCACGGATGCGGACATAGGTGGCACAGCGGCAGAGGTTGCCGTTCAGGGCGGTGTCAATCTCGGCATCGGTCGGCTTCGGGGTTTCGCGCAGCAGGCCGATGGCGGCCATGATCTGCCCGGACTGACAGTAACCGCACTGCACCACATCGGCATCCTGCCAGGCCGACTGCACGGCGGCGGCGACCTTATCGGTCTTCACGCTGGCGGCGGCCCCTTCGATGGTGGTGATGCGGGCGGCCCCGACATCCCCCACCGCGGTCTGGCAGGCGCGGGTGGGAACACCGTCCAGATGCACGGTGCAGGCCCCGCAGGCGGCGACACCGCAGCCGAATTTGGTGCCGGTCAGCATCAGGGTGTCGCGCAGGACCCACAGCAGCGGAGTATCGGGATCAACATCAACGGTCTGGGGTTTGCCGTTGACGGACAGAGTGATGTTAGACATGGGGGGCGTGCCTCGTCACCTCGGGGCCCGGGGGGCCACAGGGATTTCCACAGATGACGGACAGTCTGCGCCGGAAGCGCCGCCGGGGGAATAAACGCATCAACGCGGTTTGGATACGTTTTAACGAAAACGCCAACCCCCTGAAATACAGGGGGGTATGGTTAACGAAAACGCCAACCCCCTGAAACTCAGGGGTTGTGGTTAACGAAAACGCCACCCCCTGAAATACAGGGGGGTATGGTGGCAGGGCCGGTCAGGTCAGTGGCGGCACCGCATCCTCGTAAATCGCCAGACAGGCATCAACCACCCTGGGGTCCAGCTTCTGCCCGCGCATCCGGCGGATTTCCGCAAGGGCGGCATGCAGGCCCAGCGACGGGCGGTAGGGCCGGGGAGACGACATGGACTCAACAATATCGGCGACCGTCATGATCCGGGCTTCCAGCATGATCTCGTCCCCGCTCAGGCCGCAGGGATAGCCGGATCCGTCGAGATATTCGTGATGCTGGTAGACCATTTCCGCCACCGGCCATGGCAGATCGAGGGTGCGCAGGATGTCGTATCCGACCGTCGGATGGGTCTTGATCAGGTTGAATTCGATATCGGACAGCCGTCCCGGTTTGGCCAGAATCCGTAATGGAATCTGGATTTTGCCGATGTCGTGCACGGTGGCGGCCAGCCGCAGCCCTTCGATGCGGAACGGGTCAAGGCCGAGACGGGTGGCGATGGCAACCGCAATCGCCGCCACCTGCCGCTCATGCCCGGCGGTATAAGGGTCGCGTGATTCCAGGGCGGCGGACAGGGCCTCGATGGTCTGGCGCATCGCCCGGTGCAGCGCCGGTTCCGGCCCGGTGGCCGCCGGGGTGCCCGGGGGGGCGCTGTGCGGCGGCGGCGGGGGTACCATGGTCTGCGGCAGCAGGTCGGGCAGGGGCACCGGTTGCGGCACGTCGTTTTTTTCCGGGGCACCCGACAGGCTGGGGAAGCGGTATTCCTCGACGGTCACCAGCCGCAGGCAGGCGGTGACCACATCCGGGTCCAGCACCTTTCCGGCCTGCGTGCGGATGATTTCCAGCGCCTCCACCCACGGCATCGCCGGGCGGAACGGGCGGTGGGAGCTTAAGGATTCCAGCATGTCGGCGACCCGCAGGATCCGGGCCTCCAGCAGGATCGCCGATCCGCGCAGCCCGTGGGGATAGCCGCTTCCGTCGAAGTTTTCATGATGCTGGCGGACGATGTCGGCCACCGGCCACGGAAAATCAATGCCGCCGAGGATTTCCGCCCCGACTTCGGGGTGCTGGCGGATGAAGGCGAATTCCAGTGGCCCCAGTTTGCGCGGGCTGAGCAGGATTTCTGACGGAATCCGCGCCTGCCCGATGTCGTGGGCGCGGGCGGCGACCTCCAGCCCTTCCAGCTGCGGGCGCGACAGCCCCATGGTCCGGCCAAGGGCAACGCACAGGTCGGCCACCCGGGATTCATGCCCGGCGGTATAGGGGTCGGTATGCTGGGTGCTGGTGCTGAAGGCGTTGATGGTCTGGTGCATCATCGCCCCCAGCCGCTCCAGCGCCCCGTCCAGCGCCTCGCCGATCCGGCCCGGCTCATCCTCGCCCCGCACATTGCTGCGGGCCAGCAGGTCGCCCTGCCCGAAGGCCCGGGCGGCGTTGACGATCAGCCCGGCCCGCCGCACCACCGAGGTGCCGAGGGTCAGCCACAGCAGCACCGCCAGCGTGATCACCGCCGCCATCCGGATCGCCGCCTCGCGGATCAGTCCGTTCAGCAGCAGATGATGGCGGCCGTCGGTGGTTTCATGCTGCACGTAGGTGTAGCACAACGGGGTCCGCAGGGTGCCGGGGGTCAGGATGCACACCGGGGTGATGCCGGTGATGGTGTCCGCTCCGGTGATAATCTGCACCACGCTCCCCGCAGTGCCCCCTACGGTGCCCCCCGCAGCGTTGGACTGCGGCGGCTGTCCCGGCGGGGGTTGCAGGATGTTTCCGGCGGCGGTCCAGCCTGACAGACCATACCCGTTGCGGACATCGGCCCAGCCCAGCCCGATCTGTTCGCGGCGGCTGGCGGCGATCACCCGGCCCTCGGGGCCGATGATGGCGGCCTGTACGTCTTCGTCCCGGACCGACAGCATCGACAGCATCCACTGGGCGTCATCGCTGCGCCCTTCGGACAGGAAGCGTTCCAGCAGGCCATCCACCCGGTACAGGGCAATGCGGATGGCGCGGTCGGCCTCCTGTTCCACCTGCGGGCCGATGCGCAGGCCATCCAGACCGGTCTTGACCAGTTCTCCGCCCAGACCCAGCAACAGCAGGATCAGGACAATGCGGGCGCGGATCGACAGGGTCAGCGTCATGGGGGGGATCCTCCGGCCACCGTGCCGTCGGCGGGGGCCCATGGCAGGATCGCCAGAGTGGGGAAGCGGGTGCCGTGCCCGGTCAGGCGGGCCTGAGTCATCACCGCCCACAGGTCCGACGCCTGCCGCCCCAGCGCCGGGACCACCCCGTTCAGATAGGCGGCCTGATCGGCGGGCAGCGGAAAACGGATACCCGTCAGGGCCTGCCGCAGGTCCGGCACCGACAGGCCCTGACGGCGGGCGGAGACCGCCAGCGCCGCATCATCGCCGGACTGGAGGTGGCTGACCCCGCTCACCCACGCCCGGCGCAGGGCGGCGGTGATCTCCGGGGTTGCCCGTTCCGTGCGGACCACAAGCACATCGACAATCTCGCCGGGCAGGGCGGCGGAGGTGAACACCGGGCGGGCCAGCCCGTTCATGCGGCTGATGAACGGCTCGTAGGTGACGACGGCGTCGAGGGTCCGGGTTTCAAGGGCTTCGGCATGGGCATCGGGCTGGGCAACGGTCAGGTGGACATCCGCCAGCTCCAGCGCGTGGTGGCTGAGAAACCGGCTGAGGACATAGGCCCCGACGGCGGTCCCTTCATAGCCGATACGCAGACCGCGGAGCGGGGTGTTATCTGTCAGGTCGGACCGCAGCAGAACAGCATCAGCCCCGGCGGAGACATCGGCCACCGCCACCACCGTCAGCGGCAGTCCCGAGGCGGCGAGGGTCAGGGCTTCATCAAGGGTCAGGGTTGCGGCATCGGCGGCCCCATGCTGAAGGGCGCGGATCACTTCCGTGGTGGAGGGCAGGGTTGCCAGCCGGATCAACCCGGTGTCCAGAGTGCCGTGGTCATTGGCCAGCAGCAGCGGCTCATAGCCCAGCCATTGGTTACAGGCGACCTTGACCGGGGGGGCCGGTGACTGGAGGTGGCTGGACAGCAGATACAGCCCCGCCCCGGCCAGAGCGGCCAGTGTCAACAGGGCCAGGCCCCGGAGGTGGCGGCAGAAGTCGCACACGGTCGCGGCGTCCTGTCAGAAGGGAAAACAAAACGATAAACGCATGACCTGCGTTCAATCTTGATAAGAGATTTCTGATTTTTAGCCTAGAGACTTTTCCGGGGAATACGGCGGCGGTTCCTCAACGGCGGCGCTCGGCCACCCCGGCGGTCAGGGCTGCCGTCCCCGGCCCCGCTGGCAGACAGCGGGGCCGGGGCAGGAAAGCCTCACCTCAGTCCATCGACCGTGACAGACGGTCCAGACCATCCAGCACGTCGTGGCTGGCGGCGTTCATGGCTTCCAGCGCTTCAAGGGCCTGTTCGGGGTTTCCGGCGTGGTGCGCGTCCAGCGCCGCCTTGGCGGCGGCATGGACCCGGGTATGCGGTTCCTCGATGGCCCGGAACAGCGGGGTGCCGACAATCCGGCTGTCCTGCACGGTGTCGTACCATTTGCCCAGACGGCACTGGTGGTGGTCCGGCACCGCATGGCTGTGCCAGTCACCATGGCCCATCAGCACGTCGATCACCCGCTTCTTGAACAGGATGTGGTCAATCTTGGCGATTTCGCACAGGCCGCGCGAGGAGCCCTCGACGAACCAGTCCTTGGCATTGGCGGCGACCAGATCGTTGCTGGCCTGAATGCTGCTGGATACCTGGCCGACCATTTCGGCATTGCGGCGGGCGTAATCGGCGACGGCGGCGATGTTTTCGGCAATCTCGCCGGTGGCGGCCTGCTGCTGGCCGAGGATGGTGGAGATATCCACCACCTTCTGGCTGACCGTTGTC
Source organism: Novispirillum itersonii (assembly GCF_014205675.1). Lineage (GTDB taxonomy): Bacteria > Pseudomonadota > Alphaproteobacteria > Rhodospirillales > Rhodospirillaceae > Novispirillum > Novispirillum itersonii_A. The sequence goes on along the minus strand of NZ_JACIIX010000001.1, from coordinate 148,092 downwards.
ACCTGCTGCGAAATGCCGGTCATGGTATCGCGGATGGTGTCGATCGCCGACTGGCCGGTGGCGACCGCCCCGGTGGAGCGGCCCATCGCCTCGCGGATGTCACTCATCCCGGCGTGCAGGGCGTGCACCTTCTGGGTGATGTCCTCGGTGGCGCGGGCGGTCTGGTTGGCCAGCGTCTTCACTTCATTGGCCACCACGGCGAAGCCTTTACCGGCATCTCCGGCGCGGGCGGCCTCGATGGTGGCGTTCAGGGCCAGCAGGTTGGTCTTGCTGGCGATGGATTCGATGGTGCCAAGGATCTGGCCGATCTGCTCGGCGGCGGTGGCCAGACCGGCCACCGATTCCGCCGTCACCTCCACGGCGCGGGAGATGTCGTCGATGGCGGTCAGGGCACTCTGGGTGCTGACCACCGCTTCGGCCACGGTCTGGTCGGCCTGTGCCGCTTCCTGCGAGGCCTGATCGCTGTTGCGGGCGATTTCCTCGGCGCTGCTGACCAGTTCCTGCGCGGCGGAGGCAATGGTTTCCCCGGAGTGGCGGGTGATGCTGGAATTGCGGATCAGTCCGGCCAGCACGGCGGTGCACCTGCGCGGTGACCTGCGCCATCATCCGCAGCATCTGAATCGACTTTTCCCGGCGGGCCTTGGCCTCCTGACTGGTGCTGACGGTGCTGCTGTAGGCCTGCTGGGCACAGATCACGTCGGCGGTGGCTGCCCGGTGCAGGGCGGACAGGGTGCGGCTCAGACGGGCGGAGCGCAGATGCACCCCGGCCGTGGCCCGGTCGGTCAGGCCATCCAGAATCAGGCCCTGCATCATCTGGTTCCAGCTGGCGTCCAGCCCGATCTCCGCCTGTAGGCCCCCCAGCCGGGCCGAGGTTTCGGCGCAGGCGGCGGGGGCGGTGCCGGACAGCAGGGCTTCCCAGTGTTCCACCCGGCCGGTCAGCAGGTCGCGCAGGCGCGGGTCGGCAAGGATCGGGCGCAGTTCCGCCACGGTTCCCAGAGACTGAAGGACCCCGGTGATGACCGTGCTGCCCGCGCTGCGGCACAGGGCCAGCGCATCGGCGCGGCCGGCCGGATCCATATCGTTCATGAGAACGGCCACCGCCTGCTGTGCCGACGGTGAAAAGACCGATGTATCCACGTTTAAGACCTTCCCCTCATTTACAATACCGGCCCGGCCCCGGTGCCAGCAGGGCCCCCTTGTCCGGGCAGAGATGATTCCGCTTATCTGCGGTTGCGCCCCCGGTTACGGTATAAAGGCATTGTAATGTGTCTGAGGCGACAAAAGGTATCCCCCGGAAGCACTATGCCCTTATGCGTGGATTCTACCGCCTTCCGCGTTTCGCGAAAGCAATTATTCCCGTTTAGGTTCCGCAGAAGGTCTGGTAAACGCGTTCCTGCGGCTGAGGCGGCAGGGTATAGGCCACATGCTCCGGCGCATCCTGATACGGAGTCGCCAGTGCCGCCAGCAGACGGTGTAACGGGCGAAGGTCCCCACTGTCGGTTGCTGCGGTCAGGGCGGCTTCCACCTGATGGTTGCGGGGGATCCGCCGGGGATTGGCGGCGGCCATGCGGTCGGCCTGATCCGGGGCGGCCGGAGCAGTGGCCCAGTCCGCATACCAGCGGGTCAGGGCCGGGGTGAGGAACGGGCAGGCCGGGACTGTTGCGGCTCCGGTCTGCCGCCGCTGCCGGGCGGCATCGGTCAGCGCGGCGAAGGTGTTGGTGTAATCAGCCTCATCGGCCTGCATCGCCTCCAGCCCGGCGGTGATCAGGCGACGCGGGGCATCGGCGGGCAGGCCGAACTTATCGGCCAGTGTGGCCTGCCAGTGGCGGTCAAACCGCTCCGGCAGACTGTCGAACAGCGCATGCACCCACTCCAGCCCGGTTCCGTCGGCAACCGCGTGTGGCGGGGCCAGTACCGGCAGCAGGGTTTCTGCCAGCCGCGCCAGATTCCAGCGGGCGATCGCCGGTTGGTTGCCGAAGGCGTAGCGGCCACCGCGGTCGATGGAGCTGAACACCGTCGCCGGGTCGTAAGCATCGAGAAAGGCACAGGGGCCGTAATCAATGGTCTCTCCCGACAGGGTCATGTTGTCGGTGTTCATCACCCCATGGATGAAGCCGACCCGCAGCCAGTGGGTGATCAGGCTGCACTGGCGGTCAATCACCGCCTCCAGCAGGGCGCGGGCGGCCTCTGCCACCGGCGCGTCCGCCGCAACGGTGCCGGGGTAGTGGCGGGCCAGTGTATAGCGGATCAGGGACTCCAGCGTGTGGCGGTCGGTGTGGGCGGCGGCAAACTCGAAGGTGCCGACCCGGATGTGGCTGGCGGCGGTGCGGACCAGCACCGCCCCCGGCAGCACATCGTCGCGCAGCACCGCCTCGCCGGTGGTGGTCACCGCCAGACTGCGGGTGGTGGGGATGCGCAGGGCGTGCATCGCTTCTGAAAGGATAAATTCCCGCAGCATCGGCCCAAGGGCGGCGCGGCCATCCCCCCGGCGGGAGAACGGGGTGCGGCCCGATCCCTTCAGCTGGAGATCCACCCGCTGGCCGTCCGGGGTCAGGTGTTCCCCCAGCAGGATCGCCCGTCCGTCGCCCAGCAGGGTGAAGTGGCCGAACTGATGCCCGGCGTAGGCCTGTGCCAGCGGGGTTGCCCCCGGTGGCAGGCTGGTACCCGACAGCAGCCGCGCCAGATCCGGCTCCGGCAGGGCGGACAGGTCCAGCCCCAGTGCCTCGGCCAGCGGCTGATTGAACAGGGCCATGTGCGGATCACGCACCGGCAGCGGTGCCTGCCGCACATACAGCCGTTCCGGCAGGGACAGATAGGTGGTGTCAAACCGCCAGCCGCCGGGAGAGGGCAGCGGGCCGGGAACCGGGAGACCGGAAGACGGGAGAGGTGGGGAGGCAGGCATTCGGCGGCAATCCGGCAGCGGCGGGGGAAAGGCTGTATATTGGAATGATTCCGGGGAATGTCCACTCCCGGGCTGCTGTCCGTCTGCGGCCATCTGGACAGGGCAGGGGGGAGGAGGCAGGGCAGCCAATGTGAAATAATTCTGATGAAAAGCTCTGATCGGATTTGCTTTTTCCTATCGGACTTAGGTGGTAGACTGCCGCCAATACCGACAATGGGCCTATGCGCGGTTGTCTCTGTCGGTTCATAACACCCGGGCGGGGGCCACAGGAGGCTGACAGGCAGGAGGAATCCGTCTGGGCAGCCGCGACGTTCTGGCTGCGGCTGGCGATCTGCCGGACGGAGCCGGGCGGCAGAGGAACCATGATGGCCGCACCGGTTGTGTTTTCTGGGGCATCCCTTCTTTCAGCCGTTCTCTGGCTGGCGGGTTATACCGCTGCCGGATACGCCGGGCTTGCCCTGACCACACTGCCGGGCACATGGCTGACGCTGGTGTGGCTGCCGTCCGGCATCGGGCTGGCGGCGGTCTGGGCACTGGGTGCCCGCATTGGCCTGCCGCTGGTGGCGCTGGGCTCGCTGCTGATCAATGCCAGCGGCATCTTTGCCGCCCGTCCGCCTGCGGTCAGCGTGCCGGAAGCCCTGCTGCTGCTGGTGGCGGTGGCGGCGTTGGATACGGTGCAGACGGCGGTGGCCGCCCGGCTGTGGGGGCTGTGCGGGCCATCCGGCCTGCGGGGGGACCCCCGGCAGACGGCTCCGCTGCCGTCCTCAGGATCCTGCCTGACATGGTCCCTGCCGATTTACGGGCGGTTTGCGCTGGCGGCCCTTGCCGGTCCGGCCCTGACCTGCTGGGCGCTGGTTCTGCTGGCCCACGCCAGCGGCTATGCCCCGGCGGCGGATACGGCGGGGCTGCTGTCGGAAACCGTGATGCTCACGGTGGCTGATGCGCTGGGGATTGTGCTGGTGGTTCCGGCCCTGGCCGGGCTGCTGCGTGGACTGGCATCGGCCCGTGGGCATTGGGCGCTGGGGGAGGATGTCGGTTCGGCGCTGGGCTATGGGCTGCTGGCGCTGGTGCCGGTCGGGCTGGCGCTGGAAGTGCCGGAGGCACTGGCCCTGCTGGCACCGATGGTGGCGCTGGCGCTGCTGCGGCACCGTCTGCTGGGGGTGGCGCTGGCCAGTCTTTTCGCGGCCCTGTCGGTGATGGTGCTGGCGGTGCATGGGGTGTTTCCCGGCGATGGCGATGCCGATGTCTCCCTTGACCGGCTGAACCTGATTATTCTCTGTCTGACCCTGACTCTGTTGCTGCTGGGGGTGGCGTGCGAGCAGATGCATCAGGAACGCCAGCTTCTGGCTGACCGGGTGGCCCTGCGGACCCATGAACTGTCCGAGGCGCTGGCCATGGCCGAACGGATGGGGCAGACCGATCTGCTGACCGGTCTGGGCAACCGCCGGGCCCTACAGGACTGCCTGATGCACGAGGCGGCGGTGGCGTCCCGCCGCCCCGGCGGCGAGGATCCGGATCTGTCGTTGGTGGTGGTCAATCTGGATGGCTTCCGCCGCCTGAATGAGCAGTACGGGGCGGCGCTGGGCGACCGGGTTCTGGTGGCGGCGGCCGAGGCCCTGTCGCACCTGTGCCGGGGCACTGATACCCTGTTCCGCAGCAGTGCCGGGGAATTCACGCTGGTCTGCCGCTCGACGCCGGAAGACGGGGCGGCGGTGCTGGCGCGCAAGCTGGCGGCGGCGGTGTCGGCGTTGTCCCTGCCGGTGCAGGAACCCCGGGCCGAGAGTGATCTTCCGGCGTTTCTGGCCGGGCTGACCGGGGCCACCGACCTGACGGTTCCGCAGGGGGAGCGGATCCGCCTGAGTGCCTGCTTCGGGATTGCTGCCCTGCGCTCCGGCGAGGACTGGGAGCACTGGCAGCGCCGGGCGGATGAGGCGCTTCAGGAGGCGCGGTCCGAAGGCGTCGGTCGGATCCGGACCGGTTAAGAGGGGGGGGAGCCCCTTGTCTGTTTAGCCCCTCAGACGCCGGGCGCGGGCGTCCGCCCGCTTGGCTTACGTGCCCACGCGGGCACGGACCCTCAATGGGCCAGTCGCTGCGCTCCGCTTTGTTTATTGGCCCCTCAGACGCCGGGCGCGGGCGTCCGCCCGCTTGGCTTACGTGCCCACGCGGGCACGGGCCCTCAATGGGCCAGTCGCTGCGCTCCGCTTTGTTTTTTGGTCCCTCAATCGCCGGGCGCGGGCGTCCGCCCGCTTGGCTTACGGGCCCACGCGGGCACGGGCCCTCAACGCGCCAGTCAGGCCGTTGGCCTTCCGTCCTGTTTTGCTCTTCTCAGGGCTTAAGGTCCACCGAGCGGACCGACAGGGTGATCTCCGGGCCGCCGGTATCGGCAGAGCCGCCGGGGGCCGCAATTTCCGGCAGCACCACGGTCAGGGTCTGGCGATAGGCCGGGGGCGACAGGGTAAACACCACGTCCGTCTCGGTGCTTGAGCGGGCGGTGGCCTGCACGGTTTCTCCCTGTGGGGTCCGGTGGCTGTAACTGCGGCTGCTGACGGCGCTGATCCGGACCGTGACGTCATAGGTGCCGCTGTGCAGCCGGGCCGTCGGGCGGGCGGACAACGTGACCGGCGCGGACAGAACGGCCGTTTTCAGGGACAGGCTGTCCGGCGGGCCGGGCTGGCTGTTCCAGTGTGCCGGGGCCGACAGGCTGAACAGCGCCGCTGCGCCGTCGGGGGCCCGCAGGGCCTGATCAAGGGCTGCACTTTCCTCAACCACACGGGTGTCATGTCGGCCGGGGCTTCTGGCGGCAAGGGCACGGGCCTGCCGCAGATCGGTGGCCGAGCCGCCCAGACGCAGCGCGGACAGCCAGCCATCAAGAGACTGGAGCTGCCGCAGGGCGTTCAGGCCCTGCGTCTTCTGGTCGGGGGTCAGGGGCAGCACCCGCAGCACCCGCCGCAGTTCGCCGGTGGCGCCGGGGCGGTTCAGGGCCTGCCGCAGGGCGGCATCGGTCACCGCCAGCCGGTCCGGTTCCGGGGCAGAGGGATAGGTGTGCAGGAAGGCGGCGGCGCTGTCTCCCCCGCCGAGGGCGGCAGTCCGGTCGGCGGAATAGCCAAGGGCCAGCAGCGGGATCACCCGGCGGGCGGCTTCCACCAGCGGCGGAGCCGGGGGCCGGACGGTGGCGGCTTCCGCCGGGGCGGCGGACGGGGAGCCGGTCAGTGAGCCAAGGCCGGAGACCGCCTGCTGCATCTGGCTGAGGGTGGTGTCGGTCAGCCGGATCAGGGGATCGCGGGCATCGGACAGCGCCAGTGTTGAGGTTCCTTCGGTTGCCCGGCTGTGCCACAGGCGGGCGTCACACAGGCCCGCCAGCGGGGCGGCAGCGGCGGACGGGGCCGGTGTCAGGCGCAGGCAGTCCAGCGTGTGGGCGTTGACCTGTTCCGCAAGGAACGGCTCCAGCGCCGTTCCGGGGTCGGTGGTGACCCGGCGGATGGCGGTCGGCAGGCCGCCGCTGTCGCGGTCGTAGACAACAAAAATATCCCCGCCGCCGAAAAAACCGGTGACGTCGGCACTGCGGGCAGGGGCCGGAACGGATGCCGCCGCCGGAGGTGTCGGGGCCGGGCCGGAGCAGCCGGTCAGGGCGGCAAGAACCGGGGCCAGCAGCAGGCCGGTCAGGGCATGGCGGAACGGGGTCGGGCGCGGATCAGTCATCATGGCCACCAGTGTACGGGGGCGGCAGCGGGGAGAAAACCGCCGTTTTCCGGGCAGGCCCTGTTCCGGGGCGGTTGGACAGCTCTTTCTGAACGGCGGCGGTCTTCCGGCGCGGATTTGTCGCCACAACCGGCGTAAAAAAGTGGAAAAGTCAGCCGGAATCCGGAAATAGTCTTGACCGCGCCGCATGAGTACACCATGAATCCCAGCGATTTATCCTCGCGCGAGTCTTTGTTTTTCTTCGGAGCTGTAATGTCAAAAGAAGATGTGATCGAGTTTCAGGGCACCGTAACGGAACTGCTGCCCAACGCCATGTTCCGCGTCAAGCTTGATAATGATCACGAAATCCTCGCCCACACCTCCGGCAAGATGCGCAAGAACCGCATCCGCGTGCTGGCCGGTGACCGCGTGACCGTCGAAATGACCCCCTACGACCTGACCAAGGGCCGTATCACCTTCCGCTTCAAGTAAGACCGGGGTGTCATGACCGCGTCGGCTGATTTGGTGCTGGCTTCGGCCTCGCCGCGCCGTCTGGATCTGCTGGCGCAGATCGGCATCGTTCCGGCGCGGGTCGATCCCGCCGATATCGACGAAACTCCGCTGAAGGACGAGACGCCGCGCGCTCATGCGCTGCGTCTGGCCTGTGCGAAAGCCCGGGCGGTGGCGGACCGCCAGCCCGGTGCCTTTGTGCTGGCGGCGGATACCGTGGTTGCCTGTGGCACCCGGATCCTGCCAAAAGCGGAAGATGAGCAGACCGCCCGCCGGTGTCTGGCCCGCCTGCAAGGGCGGCGGCACCGGGTCTACGGCGGCGTCTGCCTGATTGCCCCCGATGGCCGTCAGGTGTCGCGGGTGGTGCAGACCGTGGTCACCTTCGCCCCGCTGTCAGAACAGCAGCAGCGCGCCTTTCTGGCCGCAGGGGACTGGCACGGCAAGGCCGGGGGCTATGCCATTCAGGGGCTGGCGGCAGCCTTTGTGACCAACCTCAACGGATCTTATTCCAACGTGGTCGGCCTGCCGCTGCACGAAACCGCCAACCTGCTGGCCGGGTTGGGCTATCCGGTTCTGCGCTGAGAGTCTCCCTTCCCGGATTTACAGTCCGCGCTTCTCCCTTCAGGGGTATTGCGTGTGGTGGAAAACACCCTAGGATGTGATCTTTCAGATTGTAATCCTTGGGGGAGCTTATGAAAAACGCTGTTCTGGCTGTTGCGCTGGCCTTTGCCGTTGCCGGTTGCTCAACGATGCAGCCGCCGCGCTATGCCCCGTCAGCCGACAACATCGTCAAGCTGCGGGAGTTTACCGGGAGTAAGGTGACCGTGTCGTCGCTGAAGATGGCCGCCACCTACGATTCCGGATGCCGCATGATGGGGCCGATTGAGCCCGCGGATGGTTTGAGCATCCCTGATTTCATCGCCAAGGCGCTGAATGACGAGCTGAAAATGGCGGGCGTGTATGCGGCGGGCGGGCGCACCCTGAGTGGCTCTGTTGACCGTGTGCTGTTCTCTTCCAGTTCCGGTCTGGTCAATGGCTACTGGGATCTGGCCGTGACGCTGCAATCGGATAATGGGCGCACCCTGTCCGCCGCCAGTCTTTATAATTTCAAAAGTGGTTTTGATGCGGCAACGGCCTGCAATGCCACCGCCGATGCGCTGTCGTCTGCGGTGCAGGACCTGATCAAGGTCATCGTGAACGATCCGGCTTTTCCGGCTCTGTTGCAGTAAGGCGGTCATTTTGTGTGTGTGGGGGGGGCTCAGGCGCTGCGCGGCCCCCACAGGATAACAGCGGTGCCGGTCAGGCACAGGGCCGCCCCGGCCAGATCCCAGCGGTCCGGGCGGCTGCCTTCCATGCCCCACATCCACAGCAGCGATGCGAGAATGTAGAGTCCGCCGTAGGCCGCATAGGCGCGCCCGGCGAAGTCGGCCTCCACCCGGGTCAGCACCCAGGCGAACAGGGCCAGACAGGCCGCCCCGGGGATCAGCCACAGGGCGCTGCGGTCCAGCCGCAGCCACGCCCACACCGCAAAGCACCCCCCGATTTCGGCGGCGGCGGCGATCAGGTACAGGCCGAGTGTGGTCATGCTGGTCTCCGGCGCAGAGTGCGCTATGGTAGGCACCGTTCCGCCCTGCTGACCGGAGTATTCCCGATGCCCCCGTTGCCCGCCACCGCTTTTGTTCCGGACCGCGCCCTGCTCAGCCGCAGTCCGGGGGAAACCCGGGTGGCCCTGCTGCGCGGCGACACCCTGCTGGAGCTGCACCTGTTCCGCGACTGTCGCCCCGGCAGCGGCGATTGCCTGTGGGGGCGGGTGCTGTCGCGCCTGCCGGGGGCGGCGCTGATTGACATCGGGGCGGCTGAACCGGCGTTTCTGCCCAGCGAGGACATGCCCGGCAATGCGATTCCGCCGTCCGGCCAGCGGGTGCTGGTGCAGGTGGTGCAGGAGCCGCGCCATGGTAAGGGTGCCAAGGTCAGCGGCCGGATTTCCGTCACCGGGCCGCTGCTGGCCTATACGCCGATGCGCGGCGGGGTCAGCCTGTCGTCGAAGATTGTTGATAAGGCCACCCGCAGCCGGTTGCAGGACTGGGGGCGGCGGGCGCTGGCCGGGGATGAGGGGGTGGTGCTGCGCACGCAGGCAACCACGGCCCCGGAGGCGGCGCTGGAGGCGGAACTGCGTCTGGCCCGGCAGCGCTGGGACACCCTCCAGACGCAGGGGGAGCGCCCGTTGCCGCTGGCGCAGGCCCTACAGGGGCGGCGGGTGGACGAGGTGCTGTGTGATGGTCGCGATGCGGTGCGGCAGGCCCGTCTGGCCCGGCCCGACCTGACAGAGGTGATCGTGGCGGCCAAGGTGGCGGACCTGTTTTCCTCCGCCGGACTTGATGAGGAGATTGAGGGGCTTCTGGCCCCGATGGTGCCGCTGCCGGGGGGCGGGGCGGTGCATATTCAGGCGACGGCGGCCCTGACCGCCATTGATGTGGATGCCGGGCCGCTGAAGCCGGAAGAGGCCAACCGGCTGGCGGTGGCGGAAATTGCCCGCCAGATTCGGCTGCGGGCATTGGCGGGCATGATCGTGATTGATTTTGTCGCCCCCCGGCGCGATGTCTTCACCGCCAAAAAGGCGCTGGCGCAGGATCTGCGGCAGGCCCTGAGTGCGGACCCGGTGCCGGTGCAGGTTCTGGGGGTGTCGGCCTTGGGGCTGGTGGAGCTGCGCCGCGACCGTCTGCGCCCGCCGTTGGCCGATCTGATGCTGGCCCCGGCGGCTCCGGCCCCGCTGCCGGAGGCGGTGGCGCTGGCGGCCCTGCACCGGGCGGTGCGCATGGGGCTGTCGATGCCGGGGCGCTGGCCGCGCCTGCGGGCCTCGGCGGCGGTGGCGGGGCTTCTGGATGGCCCGCTGCGCCCGGCCCGGCAGGAGGCCGAAGCCACCCTCGGTGGCCCGCTGGGGCTGGAGGTGGTGGCCGGGGCCGCCCCCGGTTGGGTTGATGTGGGATATGTGTGACGCAGGAGAGTGACCGATGACCGATGACAGTCCCCCCCGTCCGGATGCGGTGCGCGTTGGCGGGCCTGCCTGCCCGACCTGCGGCGGCCCGGTGACTCCGCGCCACCGCCCGTTTTGCTCCCGCCGCTGTGCCGATGTGGACCTGCACCGCTGGCTGGGCGAGGTCTACCGCGTGCCGACCAACGAACCGGAAATGCCAGTCGGGCTGGAGGATGAATAAACCGTTGTAAATCAGTGTGTTGGTGGAGGTTTATGGCAATCTGGACCCGATGTCTGCAAAAAAAATGAAAAAAGCGCTGGACAGGGGGGGGAGAGTATCATAAAAAGCGGCTCCCGACGCTGAGGCGCTGAACTGAAAAGCGCTGAAGACTGAAGGGGATAGATGCCGCAGCAGCGCACCGAACCAAGGGTGACAGACGCAGTTGCAAGGCCAGATGCCCGGGTAGCTCAGTTGGTAGAGCATGCGACTGAAAATCGCAGTGTCGCTGGTTCGATTCCGGCCCCGGGCACCATCAAGGCCTCGACGTTACTGCGTCGGGGCCTTGTCCTTTCCCGCCGAAGCCGACCCGGTCAATCCGGGATGGTGAAGGCAGACAGAAAAGCCTGTTCCGGCGCACCGCACCAAAGGTGACTTCCGCTGTTGCAGCATAAAATGCCCGGGTAGCTCAGTTGGTAGAGCATGCGACTGAAAATCGCAGTGTCGCTGGTTCGATTCCGGCCCCGGGCACCATTATAAACCCCTGAAAGGGAAACCTTTCGGGGGTTTTCCATATGCGGGTGACGGAACCGGGCAGGAGGCCGCCGGTGGTGTGGCGGCGCTGCCATGACCCACCGGACAGCGCATGCGTATCAGCAGCCTCGCTTTTTCAGTCAGGGATTATCATTCTGGCAGGGATTGTAATTCCGGCGGAACCTATCACTCTGACGGTCATAACAACAGGGGAGGAACAGCCAATGCTGTACGTTGCGCAGGGGGCGGTGCTGCTGGTGGCGCTGCTGCACCTTTATATCATGCTGCTGGAAATGCTGTGGTGGGATACCCCACGCGGGCGGCGGGCCTTCCGGCTGGAGCCTGCCTTTGCTGCCAGCACCAAGGTTCTGGCCGCCAATCAGGGCCTGTATAACGGCTTTCTCGCCGCCGGGCTGCTGTGGGGCCTGTGGCTGGCCGGGCAGGGGCAGCCCTATCGCGGGGTGGAGACGTTCTTTCTGCTGTGTGTGGCGGTGGCCGGAGTGTTCGGCGCGGTGACGGCGGCGCGGAAGATCCTGTTCATCCAGACCGTTCCGGCGGCGCTGGCGCTGGCGTTGGTGTGGCTGGGGGCCTGAACCCCGGTTATAGGCGGTAAACCGGCGTTATAGATCAACAGGTTGGCACTGCCGGTGGATAGACGGGGCCGGGCTGGGCAGGCAGGGTCCGGGGCGTTACATCTTCCCCGCTCTCATCTCTGGAGACTGTCCATGCGTACTCTGTTCGCCGCCGCCGTTGTCGCCGCTCTGACCCTGACCGCCGCCCCGCAGGCCTTTGCCTCCGGCGTCACGCTGACCCCGGAGACCGAAGCGGCGATCCGCACCAAGCTGACCGCCGAAGGCTATGACGTCAGCAAGATCAAGACCGAGGACGGGCTGTATGAAGCCTATGTCCGCACCAAGGACGGTAAGAAGCAGGAACTGTTCCTTGACCAGACCCTGACCGTGGTCCGCACCAAAACCCAGAACTAAGGGCGAGTCCCGGCTCCACACCCCCCGCTCCGGCCGGAGCGGGGGGCTTTGGTCAGGAAAGGAAGCCATGATGCGCCGCATCCGGGTGTGGGACCCGCTGGTCCGTCTGTTCCATTGGTCGCTGGTCGGGCTGTTTGCCGCCAACAGCCTGTTTGTTGATGATGAAAGCCGTCTGCATCACTGGGTCGGCTATGCCGTACTTGGGCTGGTGGCGGTGCGGGGGCTGTGGGGGCTGGTCGGCAGCCGCCATGCGCGGTTCTCTGACTTTCCGCCCAGTGTGTCAGCCTCGCTGGAACAGGTGTCCGATCTGGCGACCGGCCGCACGCCCCTGCATGTCGGCCATACGCCGCTGGGGGCGCTGATGATTTATAACCTGCTGCTGTGCCTGCTGGTGATCGGCGGGTCCGGCTGGCTGATGACCACCGATGCCTTCTGGGGCGTGGAGTGGCCGGAACAGGTGCATGAGGCGGCGGTGCTGTGGGCACAGATCTGCGTCGGCCTGCATGTGGCGGCGGTGCTGTGGGAAAGCCGCCGCACCGGCATCAATCTTCCCAAGGCGATGGTCACCGGGTACAAGGATGTCCCCCACGCCTGAACGGATTCGGAGGGCTTATGCCGTCCTCTCTGGTGTCGCACCGCTCTCTGCCCCTGCTGCTGCTGTGCCTTGTCGGGTTGCAGGTGGCCTGTGCCGTGTTCTTTTTCAGCGATGTGGTGTCCGATTATCTGGAAGACAGCACCGCCGCCGCGTCCCGTCTGCATCTGTATGTGGAGACGGCGGCGGCGGTGTCGCTGTTTGCCGCCATTGCGGTGGAGGCCCGGCTGCTGCTGTGGCTGCTGCGCCGGAAGGCCCATCTGGAACAGGCCGCCAGTGTCGCCTCGCAGGCGCTGCATGACGTGATCGAGGCCCACTGTGACCGCTGGCGGCTGACCCCGGCAGAGCGGGATATCACCCTGTTTCTGGTCAAGGGGCTGTCGATTGCCGAGATCGCTCAGGCCCGGGGCAATGCCGAGGGCACCGTCAAATCCCATCTGAATGCGATTTACCGCAAGTCCGGCACCAGTGGCCGGGGCGACCTGCTGAGTCTGCTGATTGACGGTCTGCTGACCCCGGTGGATCCGCCGGGGTAACCGCAGGGATCAGGCTTCGGACGGGAACGGAACCGCCAGATCCGCCGGGGTGTCGGCCCCGGCCCGTTCAATCCGGTCCCGGCCATTGCGCTTGGCGGTCAGCAGGGCGGTGTCGGCGCGGGTCAGGGTGGCGGTCACCGGGGTGCCGGGAATGTGTTCGGCCAGACCGGCGCTGGCGGTCACCGATCCGGTCGGATGGGGATAGGGCACCCGCACCCGGTTCAGCCGGTCCCTCACCCGTTCCACCACCTGTACGGCGGCATCCAGCGGGGTTTCCGGCAGCAGCAGCACAAATTCCTCGCCGCCCCAGCGCCCGGCACAGTCCTGATCCCGCAGCTCCGCCCCCATGGCATGGGCCAGCTCGATCAGCACGGAATCGCCGACGTCATGACCACAGGCATCATTGATGCGCTTGAAGTGGTCGATATCGATCATCACCACGGTAAAGCTGCGGTCATAGCGGTCCGCCCGTTCGGCCTCCGCCTTCAGGCGGTCGGTCAGCAGGCGGCGGTTGGGCAGGCGGGTCAGGCTGTCGTGGGTGGAGGCCTCGGTCAGGGCCACATTCAGGTCCCGCATCATCGACTGATAGCGGTCAGAGATCCGCGCCAGCTTTTCCAGCCGCCGCAGGTCGCGCTCCATCCGTTCCTGTAGGCCCAGCTCCCGCTCCCGCGCCATGCTCTGGAAGGCGTCGGAGACCCGGGCGATCCGGTCCAGCCGCCGGTCCAGATCGCGGTGGGTCTCCCACAGGTCCTCCAGCGCCTGCCGCAGCGGGTGGCCGTCATACACCGGATCGGCCAGCAGCTGACTGATCCGGGATTCAAGGGATGACGGCGGCGGAAAGGCGGAAGTCATGGCGGAGCCGGTCCTCAGGCCGAGGGTTCGATGGCAAACGGGAAGGAGCAGTCCTCACGGAATTCTTCCGCCAGTTCGCCGACGCGTTCGTTGCGGCGGTCATAGCTCCAGCGCACCGACACCGCCTGTCCGGCGGCATGGGCGCTTTCAAGGCGGTCGAAGATATCCATCATCGCCTTGATGCTGCTGGTGTTCAGGTACAGCAGGTGCAGGTCCAGCAGCAGCGGGCGTCCGGCGGTGTTGAGGAACGCTTCGATCCAGTCAAAAACCGGGCGGAACTGTTCGTAGGAGTTTTCCGGATAGGAATCCCCTTCCATGAACAGGGTGCCCTCTTCCCAGTTGGCGCGGATGGTGGGGGTGGACTGGGTGCCGGTGGTTTCAAAACTCTGCATCGGGATCCTCGGGGGCAGGCTGTCGGTTTTATAGGCCGGGAAGAGAGGCCGGGGGAAGGGGGGAAGGGGGTGGTCAGATCACCGCCCGCAGGCTGAAGAAGGCCCGGCCATCGGGCAGGGGGTGCAGGGTGGCCTGAAGGGGGGCGGTGGCGGTGCGGGCCACGTGGATCAGCCCCAGTCCGGCGCCGCTGCTGGCATCCGGGCGCGGCTTGCGCAGCTGTTCCTTATACAGGGCCTTCAGGGCGGCTTTGTCGAGACCGGCCAGCTGATCGACCAGCGCACACACCGCCTCGCCATCCTGCTGTTCGATCAGGTTGCCGGCGCAGACCACATAGCGGCCGTCCGCCTCGCGGGAGATCACCACGGTGGCCCCGGCATCCTGCTCCGACCACGCCTTGGCATGGGTGTAATGGCGGATGTTCTGGGTCAGCTCGATATAGGTGCCGAACACATCGGTGGCGGCGGCCGGGTGGGCCTGATCGGCGGTCAGGTAGTTCTTCAGGGCGTTGCCGATCTCCTCAATCAGGCTGCGCGACATCGGCCCGTTGAAACACAGCATGATATTGGTCTGGTTAAAGCGCTCTCGCAGCGAAAACAGATCGATTGGGTTCATGACGGGCGGGTTCACGACGGACGGGTTCATGGCAGGTCCTGCGGCAGCATGGAATGGGCGGTTGGATCGGATGGTAACGCAGACGGACGCGGACGGATACTACTTCAGGCGGAGGCACAGGGCGGTCATGTCATCGCGCTGCGGCCGGTCGGCCCGGTACAGGGTCAGGGCGGCGTCAAGGGCCTGAATCTGGGCGGCGGCGGCGGCGGTGCCGTGCGACAGGATCAGGTCCAGCAGCCGGTGCCGCCCGAACCCGAACCCTTCCGCCCCGCCGGACTGGTCCAGCACCCCGTCGGTCACCATATACAGGGTCTGGCCGGGCAGCAGCGGCAGTTCGGCATTGCTGTAGGTGCCGGGCTTGCCATCCCCCAGACAGCGGCGGCTGCCGGTGATGCAGGTGACGGCTCCGGCCCGGGTCACGTCGCCCGGCGGCCGGCAGTACAGGTCAATCCGGGCCCCGGAGAACACGGCGGAACGGCGGGCGGTATCGACCATCAGCAGACCGGCATCCACCCCGGTGGCGACAAAGCGGCCATCGCCGTCCGGCCCGGCCAGCGCATTGTTGCGCAGCAGGGCATCCAGACGGGTCAGCACCCCGGCGGGATCGCCGGGGGCGGCGGCGGCCAGCGCCTGTTCCAGCGCGGCATGGGTGCGCATGGTCATCAGCGCCCCCGGCACACCGTGCCCGGCACAGTCAAACACCCCGATCACCAGCGTGTCGCCGCTGCGGCGGCAGAAATGGAAGTCCCCGCCGACCACATCTTTCGGCAGCCACAGCCAGCCGATATCGGTGCCGGGGTCCGTCCAGACGGTATCCTTGGCCAGAAGGCCGCGCTGGATCAGCTGGGCGTAGTCCAGCGAGTCATTGATCTGCCGCTGGGCGACGGTCATCACCCGGTTGGCCTCGGCCAGATCACGGGTGCGTTCCTCCACCCGCTGTTCCAGCGTCTGGGTGGTGCGCTGCACCTCCTGCGCCATGAAGCGGAACATCCGGCTGAGGTCGCCGAACTCATCGCGGCGGTTCTCCGGCAGCGGCATGTCGTAGCGGCCCTGTGCCACCGCCTGCACCCCGCGTTGCAGCTGCTGCAACGGGCGCAGCACCATCCGCGACACCACAAGGCCGATGCCCAGCACCGCCGCCAGCAGCAGCACCGCGGTGACCACCGCCCCGATGATCAGGGTCTGGACCCGGGCCGGGCGGACGGCCGTCGGGTCGAAGGCATTGATCACATACCAGTGGATCTCTTCCAGATAGGTGACCGCCAGCAGGCGCGGTGTGCCGTCCAGCGTCACCGGCAGCAGCTCGATCGACTTATCAAGGGCGGTGGTGCGCACCATGGCGGCGCGCAGGGCATCCGCATCCGCCGGGGACAGGCTGGCGAGAAGGTTGGTGGTGCGGTCCTCAAGTCCCCCGGCGGTGGAATTGCTGGCCACCCGCGACCAGTCCGGATGCATCTGGATCGCCCCGCCGCGGTTGATGGCCATCGGCAGGATGCCGGGTCCGAGGCTGGTCATGTAATCCTGGAGCAGCCCCGTCAGGTCGATGCCGGTTCCGGCGACGCCGATGCGCCGGGCCGAAGCCGGGTCATCGCTGTCGGTGACAACGGTGTTGAACCACACCTTGACCCCTTTGACCGCCGGGTCGGTGTCCACGTTGATGTTGTAGGATGCCCGGCCCGCCATCGAGGTGAAGAACCAGTCGTTGGCCGGATTGCCGCTGCGCATGCGGTAGCGGGCCTGCGACGTTTCCGGGCTGAAGGCATCGTTGAGGTAATAGTTGAGGGTGGCGGCGCTGCCGACAAAATACAGGTGGTCCTCAAACGACTGGCTGTAGGTCCGGGCCTCGGTGAAAAAGCGCCGGGCCTTCTCCGGGTCGCTCTCGTCCGCCAGCCACGCCCGGGTTGAGGTCAGGGTGGCAAAGCGCCGGGCCAGCGCCAGCTGGCGGCTGACCGGGGCGACCAGACGTTCCCGCGCCAGCGCGGTGGTGGTCTGGGCGTACTGTTCGACAAAAAACGACTGGACCCCGCCGATGATCTGCCAGCTGGCCGTCATCGCGACCAGCAGCACCAGCAGGCTGACCAACCCCATCAGCAGCAGGGATTTGGCTCTTAAGCCAAAGGTGGCCATCCGGACCGTGCTCCCATCAGTCGGTGTGTTGCCGGTGCCGTGCGGCGTTTGCGGCACAGCACCTGCGGCGGTGCGGCCTGCCCGGTCAGCAGGCGCATGCAAGGATACTGATACTGTAACAGCCTGTAGGGTAAGCGCAATTTTTCCGTGTCGTCCGCATAGGGCAGGGACCTCTCCCAAAGGAGACAACAGAGCTGCGCGGGAAGATCTTTTTGGTAGTAAAGCATCTTATGAGTGTGGTTTTCCGGTTCCGCAGAATGGCTGAGGCCGGTATTTTCACCCCGCATCAGCCGGTTGAACCATGCCCCCGGCCGACGGTGTGAGTCTTAAGGATTAATACCATCAATCTGTGGCGGTGCAGCAACAATTCCGGATGGATCGTGACGGTCCCGGCTCCGGGAGGGCTGCGTCCGGCGGAAAAGAACGGGCTGCCGGGGCGCGGGGCGGGGCGACTCCCGGCAGACCGGGAGGCTTACCGCTGCCACGGGCCGAAGCGGACGCCGCTGCCATCGATGGCGGTCCGGCGCTGGGTCCGGTCCGGTCTGCGGGGGGCGGCGTCGGCTGTCAGACCATCCCGGGCGCGGTCGTGGAAGGCGGGGTCCGCTTCCAGCGCATCGGTCAGCGCCACCGCCAGCGGCCCGGTGATCCGGCTCAGGGCCGGGGGGGCCAGCGGGGTGCGGCGGTGATCCACATACAGGTCCTGTATCATCGCCTCCCCGGTTTCGGTTCCGGCATCCCGGTATGGGGTGATTTCGGCGACCAGATCAATCTGCTGGATCAGGGCGCCGTCGTCTGTGGTCAGGGTGACGGTCCAGGGCAGGTACATCGGGTGTCCTCGGTGGCAGTGTGAGCGGGAATGCTAATTGTTGCGATTTTCGCAACAACATGCAACCCGTCAAGCCGCATCAGCCGATGTTCCGCCCCAGCCACAGCACCCGACCGACCACGCTCAGGTCATCGGGGCCGACGCCGTCGGTGTTGCCATAGGCCGGGTTGTCACTGCGGATCGAAAACGTGCGGCTGCTGGGGATCCACAGCAGCCGCTTGACCATCAGTTCGTCGGAAATGGCGTAGCGGATCACGTAGAGGCCATCCCGGGTCCAGCGGGTGACGGTCCGGTCGATCAGGACATGGTCGCCATGGTGCAGGGTCGGTTCCATGCTGTCCCCCGCCACCTGAATCACCGCCAGCTGATCGGGCGGGGCCTGGGTGACCCGGCGCAGCCATTCCCAGCGGAAGGCGCTGAAACAGACCGGTTCGGCATCGGTGTTGATGGCACCGGGCCCGGCGGAGGCGCGGGCATCATAAACCGGGACCATGGCGAATTCCTCGGCAAAAGCCGGGGGCTGCCGCCAGCCGGGCAGGCCGGGCGGCTCCGTCTGCCCGGGGGAAGCACCGGGACTGCGGGGGATGGTGGGGGCGGGCAGGTCCTCGGCCGGGGGGAGGCCGAGATACTCGCGGATGGCCGTCAGTTCGTGCGCCTTGATCTGGCGCTCGCCTTTCAGCATGCGGTTGACGGCGGCGGGGTCCAGCCCCATGGCCCGGGCCAGCCCGCGCTGGCTTTTGCCGGGGCTTTGCAGGGCCTGTCTGATGGTGTCGATCAAAGTCATGGTTGCATTATTGGGGTTTTGGAACTGATGCGATATTGCGCTTTTCGCATTGACATGTCGATGTAAAAAACGCAACTATCTCGCAACGCGACCCCGTGGTGGCCATGCCCTCCGGGCCTGCGTGCCGAATGAAGACTGTCGTGCCACCGGTCGGTCCGGGCCTGAGACCGTATCCGGTGGCACCGCACCTGAACAGGAAGATCTGCCATGACTGCTTTCTATACCGCCGCCGGGGGGGACCGGCGGCGTCTGCCCGCCGCTGCGTCCGGCTCTGCCGGGGCCGCTCAGGGGTTCCGCCGGGCCCCACGGGTTGGCCCGCCGCCGGTGCTGTCTGCCGGTGCTGCTCCGGTGCCGGTGCCGGTGCCAGTGCCGGAGGCCCCGCGTCCGGCCCGGGTTGGCCGTCCGGTGTCGCAGCAGAAGCCGTCCTGCCCGCCGCCGGTCCGGCGGGATCCGGTCCGGCACGGCATTCTGTGGTCCCCGGAGCTGATGGACTGGCTGTATCAGTGCCGGTCCTCCGGGGTGGCGGTGGCGGTGCTGGCGCGGGCGCTGGGCTGCACCACCCAGACTGTTTTCACCCAGTTCCGCCGTGATCCCCGGGGGGATTCCCGGGGCACCGCTGCCGGTGCAGCCGGGCAAGCGGATCAGTCCGCGCGAGTTTGCCCGCTGGGGCCGGGGCCGGGCGGAGGATATGCCCGCCGAAGTGCTGGCCCGCGAGGTGTCCCGCAGGCAGTATCCGCCGGTCGGGCCGCTGACCCGGCTGTTTCCGCGCCACCGGATCGGCCGTCCGCTGGATCTGGCCGATGATCCGGACTGGGAAGGGGATGCCGGGACCTGACAGGGAAGGCCGGACAGTGAGATACCGGTTTGGAAAGGGGGAAATGGGGCGGTCGAAGGGCCGCCTCATTTTGCATGTTTGCAGTTGACTTTTCTGAAGAAGGGCCGCTGTGATGGCGGGTGGTGATTACTGTCTGGCGAGGCGGTCTCCGGAAGAAGAGAGGGTCTATCAATAATTAAAGAAATTACAAATATGAACAGACTGTAATATTATAATCTGGTTTCCTTTAATTTTTTGTGACGGACCTATAATTCTATACCGGGAGAGAACACAAACACGGTAATCCGGCCTTGCGGTCATTGCATGACTGTATGCTCTAATCTGGTGTTCGGGGCAGCCATTGAAGCGGCTGTTTCAGCGAAGGGGGGGAAGGAGCGGATGATGAGATCGAGTTTGATGACGCGCATCTTGCTGGCGCTGTCCGGTCTGGTGGTGGCGGTTTTTCTGGTTTTCGCCCTCTATTCCGACCGCTATCAGCATGGGCTGATCGAAGAGGCGGTGGAGGATGACCTGAAGCAGGTCGGCGGGGTGTCGGCCCTGAGTGTCAGCAACTGGCTGAATGCCCGGATTGCCCTGATTGATCAGGTGGCGCAGACGGCGGTGGGGCAGACCGACCCCGCCCGCCTGACGGAGATGCTGAGCACCCCGCTGCTGGGGGCAACCTTTGAGATGGATTACATCGGCTTTCAGGCCGACGGTGCCTTTCTGCGGGCCCCGCCGGGCCAGCAGCCGGAGGGGTATGATCCGCGCAAACGCGGCTGGTATCAGCTGGCGCGGTCGGCGGGCAAGGCGGTGATCACCGCGCCTTATGTTTCGGCCTCAACCCAGCAGCTGACGGTGACGGCGGCGGCCCCGGTGATGCGGGGCGGGGCGCTAGCCGGGGTGGCCGGGGGCGATTTCAGCATCGCCGGTCTGGTGCGGATGCTGTCAGACATCCATCTCGGGCAGAAGGGCGGGGCGCTGATTGTTGATGCGCAGGGCACCATCCTGATTCATGCCGACAAAGCGCTGATCAACAAACCGCTGAAAGACCTGTACCCGGATCTGACCCCGGCGGTCGGGCCGGGCATGCAGCAGGCCCGTGGGGCCGGGCGGGACGATCTGGTGATGCTGGTGCCGGTCAGCCTGCCGGGGGCGCAGTGGTCGCTGCTGCTGTCCGCCGACCGCGAGGAGGCTTTTGCCCCGCTGCGGGCGTTCCGCTGGTCGGTGGTGGTGGCCTGTGTGCTGGCGGCGCTGGTGATGGTGGCGGTGATGCGGCAGGCGCTGATGGCGCTGGTGGCGCGGCCGCTGCTGGCGATGACCACGGCGATGAAGCGGCTGGCGGCGGGGGATCTGACCACCGATGTCCCCTGTTCCGACCGCACCGATGAGATCGGGGCGATGGCCGGGGCGGTGCAGGTGTTCCGTCACAACGCGCAGGAGCGTGACCGTCTGGAAGCCGCCCAGCAGGCGGAGCTGGAAGCCCGCGAGCGGCGCACCCGGCAGATGGAGGATCTGGTGCAGGGCTTTGACCGTGAGATGGTCAAGGTGCTGGAAACCGTGACCTCGGCGGCGACGGAGCTGGAAGCCACTGCCCGGGTGCTGTCCGGCACGGCAGAGCGCTCGGCGCAGGATGCCACCACGGCGGCGGCGGCCACCGAAGAGGCCTCGGTCAACGTGAAAAGCGTGGCGGCGTCCTCGGACCATCTGGCCACCTCGATCAGCCATATCGCCGAGCGGGCCGGTCAGTCACAGACGGTGGCCGACCGGGCGCGGCAGGCGGCGGAGCGGACGGACAGCACCGTGCAGTCGCTGGTGGAGGCCACGGCGCGGATCAGCCAGATCATCGGCCTGATCAACGATATCGCCAGTCAGACCAATCTTCTGGCCCTGAACGCCACCATCGAGGCCGCCCGCGCCGGGGAGGCCGGAAAGGGTTTTGCCGTGGTGGCGAACGAGGTGAAATCCCTTGCCAACCAGACCGCCAAGGCCACCGGCGAGATCGGGGCGCAGATCACCGCCATCCAGACGGTCTCGGATGAGGTGGTGACCGCCATCCGCGAAATCGCCGGCGTGATCGGGGAAATCTATGCCCTGTCCGGGGATATCAGCGCGGCGGTGGCCGAACAGGGCGAGGCAACGCGGGAGATCGCCGTCAACGTCGCCGAGGCCGCCAAGGGCACACAGGATGTGTCACAGAGTGTGATCAGCGTGACTGAAGGGGCCCGGGAAACCGGGGACAGCGCCGGTCAGCTGCTGTCGGCGGCGGCGGAGCTGGCGCGGCAGTCGGAAACCATGAAGGCGCAGGTTGATACCTTCTTTGACCGGATCCGTAGACTGTAACCGGCGGCCGGATGCTCCGGCCTGCCTACAGCAGTCCGCCGAGATAGGCGGCGACCAGTACGTCAAACACGGCCCGGACCCGGGGATTGCCGCGCATGTCCCCGTGCATCACGATCCACACCGGCAACGGGGTGGAGAAGGACGGCAGCACCCGGGTCAGGCCCAGCCGCTGCGCCACCGGCACCTGAATCAGCCCGATGCCGATTCCGGCCCGTACGGCGGCAATGCCGGACAGATCGAAATCGGTCTTCCACACCGTGCTGTCCGGCGGGGTGGCCTGATACTGCGCAAATCCGGCCTCCATCCAGCCCCGGCGGTCGTCGGAGACAAACGGATGGGCGGCGGCCAGCTCCGCCCAGTCCTGCGGGCTGCCGTGATGGGCCAGATAAGCGTCTGAGGCATAAAAGCCCAGCGGAACCGGCGGCATCTGCCGGGCCACCAGCGCCCCCTGCTGTGGCGGGGAATGGCGGACGGCCAGATCGGCCTCGCAGCGCAGCAGATCGGTGACGCCGTTGCTGGCGTCCAGCTCAATCCGCAGCGACGGGTTGTCCCGCAGGAACGGGGCCAGCACAAACGGCAGCACCTCGGTGCCGGTCACCTCGCTGGCGGCGATGCGGATCACCCCGGCCAGCGGATGTCCTCCGGTGGCGGCCCGGCGGTAAAACACATGTCCGGCGGCGTCCATTGCCTCGGCATCGGGCAGCAGGGACCGGGCGGCGGCGGTCGGGGTCAGGCCGGTTGGCCCGCGCACGAACAGCGGCGTGCCGGTCAGGGTTTCCAGTTCGCTGATCCGGCTGCGCAGGGTGGGCTGGGTCAGCGCCAGCGCCCGCGCGGCGGCGGACAGGCTGCCGGTGCGCATGACAGCCAGAAAGGCAGCGATCAGGGTCCAGTCGTGAGGGCGCGTGTTCATCGTTTTCTTTCTATCCGGCTCTTTCTATCCGGCGGCAAAAGATTGGCAATATTTTTCGGGTGTGGCCCTGTCCGTTGCAGCAGTGGCAGTGCGGTTCCCGGCTGAAGTCTTCCGGCGGTTTCTGTCACGCCTTGAGTGACGGCGAACATTTTTGCGCCGGATTTCCGCCGCTGGCACGTATCAGATCAGAACGCGGTTTCTGCCGTGCCCGTCTGCCCGCCGGAAACCGTGTTCAGGCCCCGGTCCGTCACCCCGACGGACGGCCGGGGTCCGGCCGGACGGTTGACCAGCCGCGTCCCCACAGATACCCCTGCCGGGACATGTCCCCCATTTGCCATCCGGCAGGGTTAGTGGACTGGTCAATAAAGTAAAAACCGGCCCTGTCCGGCAGTCCGGTTCCGGGTTACAAGCCCCCGGAACCGGCTGCCGGTCTTCCCTGTGATGCGGCACCGTCGCTGTCTGACCGCTCCCCGCAGGATCTGTGCCATGGAATGTCCCGCCGCCTTCCGTCTTGACTCCCTTGCCGACCAGCACCGGGTGATCGCCGCCGCCGGTCTGGCCACCTTTATCACTCATGGGGAGGATGGCCTGCTGGCCACCCCGCTGCCGCTGGTGCTTGCCCCGCAGGAAGGGGCGTTCGGCACCCTGTATGGCCATGTTGCCCGCAACAACCGTCAGGCCCGGGTTGCCCCGGGGGCGGAGGCGCTGGCGGTGTTCATGGGGCCGGAGGCCTATGTCACCCCGTCGTGGTATCCGTCGAAGCGCGAGCATGGGCAGGTGGTGCCAACGTGGAACTACGTGACCGTCCACGCCTGGGGCATCCCGGAATTTTTCACCGATCTGCCCCGCCTGCGGGCGGTGGTGTCGGCCCTGACTGACCGGCACGAGGCCGGGCGTCCCGACCCGTGGCGGGTTGACGATGCCCCGGAGCCTTTTCTGACGGCGCATCTGGGGGCGATCATCGGCTTCCGCATGCCGCTGACGCGGATTGAGGGCAAGGCGAAGATGAGCCAGAACCGCTCTGCCGCCGACCGGGCCAGGGTGGCGGCAGGCCTGCGCGCCGATGGGCGACAGGCGGTGGCTGACCTGATCCCGCAGGACCGCTGAGCGGACAGAAAAAACCCCGTCCCGCTGGGGCGGAACGGGGAAGTGGGAAGGAGCAGGAAAAAGCAGGGGATTCCCCCGTCCGGGTGTGCCCGGGGGGTGGGCACCGGACCGGACGGGAGAAGACAGGAAAACCGGCCCCGCGCGGGGGGAGGGGCCGGACCGGGCCTTAGAAGAACTCGTCATCCCCGCCGAAATCGGCGAAAGACTCTTCTTCCGGGGCCGGTTCAGGGGCAGGGGCGGGCTGTTCCGCCGCCTGCGCATCGTTGCCGCCGCTGATCATGTCAGCCAGCATGTTCCCAAGGATCAGGCCGCCCGCCACTCCGGCGGCGGTTTGCAGCGCGCCGGACAGGAAGCTGCCGCGCGGTGCCTGCTGGAAGGGCTGCATGCCCTGTGCCATCGCCCCCATGCCGGGGCGCTGGCCGCCATAACCGGGGGTGCCGTGGCTGGGGGCGCCATAACCATTGGCCGGGGCCTGCGGGCGCGGCCCGCCGAACAGGCC
The DNA here is from genome assembly GCF_014205675.1 of Novispirillum itersonii. Lineage (GTDB taxonomy): Bacteria > Pseudomonadota > Alphaproteobacteria > Rhodospirillales > Rhodospirillaceae > Novispirillum > Novispirillum itersonii_A. Next base: position 123,896 of record NZ_JACIIX010000001.1, on the reverse strand, counting down.
GCTGAGGAAGCCGCCGCCGCCCGCCGCCGGGCGGTTGGCCAGCTCGCGTTCCAGTTCCTCGACCCGGGCGGTCAGGGATTGCAGGGCGTGTTCCTGCACCAGCAGGGCCTGCGCCATGTAATACGGCGCGGCGGGCTGGCGGGACAGGGTGTCACGGATATGGGCCTCGGCGGCGGTGTCGCGCGGCGGGCTTCCGGCTTCGGCCTGACGCAGGCGGTCGAAGAGTCCGTCAATGGCGGCTTTGTCGTTGTGGTCCATGGCGAGATTTGATCCCGAAGAAAGTGCCTATGACCGGGATGTAAGACCGGAAAATCTGCCTGCAAGGTGTTTCGCGAAAAATTTTTGCACGGTTCGCGAAATTTCTTCTGGGGTGGTGGCCCTGACCCTGATCCGGCCGCCCCGGCCTTTGCAATCTGCAACAGGATTTCCCGCAAAACAGCGGCGCACTCAATGGTGTGTGTCGAATTCCGTATGTTTTTCAGGGCAATAAAGTCATCAATTAAAAATAGTCTTATTCAATGGCCCGCTTCAACCTCATGGGTCCTATGGCCCGTTGTCGGCTGAAAGGCCAATATGTTACTAATCGGAAAAGAACAACGGTAAGCCCGTACTGTAACAGGATAGTCGGGCCGGTACGCGGTGGGGGCGCGGATGAGGATCGGGGGTCTTCTGGCGGTGGCGATCCTGATGATCAGCCTGCCGCTGCGGGCGGCGGATCTGGTGATGTCGACGGAAAACACGCCGGATCATCCACAGGCCCGTTTTCTGGAAGAGTTTGCGGCGGCGGTCACCCCGGCGCTGCATCCCCATAGCCTGATCCTGAAGCATTCCGCCGATGCCGTGCGCGGGCGGGACGAAGCCGAAGCCCTGACCAATGGCCGCATTGCCTTTGCCGCCCCCGGCCTGTGGAATCTCGACAGCTATAACACCGACCTGAATGCCCTGCTGATGCCGACATTGACCGGGCGCAGCACGGCGGAACTGGAGGCCCTGGTGGACGGCCCGCTGGGGGCGGTGCTGAATGCCGGGCTGATGCGGTCGCTGGATGTGGTGGTGATCGGCCGCTGGCTGGACCTTGGCCCGGCCCATATTTTCACCGTCAGCCGCCCGGTGCGGACCTTTGCCGACCTGCGCGGGCTGCGGATCCGTTACGCCGGAGGGGCGGCCAACGAGATGGTGCTGAAGGCGCTGGGCGCGGTGCCGGTGCTGGTGCCGTGGCCGGAGGTGCCCGCCGCCCTGCGGGCGGGCCGGGTGGACGGAATCCTGACCACCGCCAGCACCGTCGTCAGTGGCCGCCTGTGGGACGCCGGGCTGCGGCATGGCTTCCTGAGCGGCCAGTATTATTCCTTCTTCATTCCGATGGCGTCCCGCGATGTGTGGCGGCGGCTGAGCCCGCCGCAGCGCGATGCGGTGCGGGCGGCGTGGGAGGCCGGGATTGAAACCGGCCGCGAGGCGGCCCGCAGCAGTCAGGAGCAGGCCGGCAGAACCCTTCAGGCCGCCGGGCTCACCCTGACTGTCCCCGACGGGGCGGACCTGACCGCCACCCGGGCCCGGCTGGTGGCTCTGCAACCGGACTTTCTCAGCGGGCTGGGCGTGTCCGCCGAGGTGGCGGCGGCCCTGTCGCAGGCGGGTCTGCCATGATCGACGGAACCAGAGGACCGGCGGCTGATCCGCACGGCGAGTCCCGCCGGGGCGGCGGGCGGATTGTGGTGCTCAGCGTCGGGCTGGCGCTGCTGCTGCTGGTGCTGGTGCTGGCGGTGCTGGCGGTGCCGACCCTTCAGGAATACCGGCGGGCGGAAGCCACCGGGGTGGAACGGGTCGGTCTGGCCGCCGCCGGATATGCCGAGCGGGTGGCGTCCCTGCTGGAGCGGGCCGACCATCTGGCGGTGGCGGCGGCCCGCCTCAGCGCCTTCCGGGCCGAGGACGAAGGGTTCACCGTCCTGCGGGACTCGCTGACCCGGGATGTCCGCTGGACCCCGGCGCTGGACGGCTATGTGACGGTGACGGCAGACGGAAAAATTCTGGACCAGTTCCTGAAAGGCCGGGCCGATATGCGGGCGTTCTCCGGCCCGGCGGTGGTCAGCCGCAACCGTGACCATTGGTCCGGCCCGGTGGTGCGGGTGGCGCGGCCGATGGGCCGACAGGCGTGGTTTCTGGCGCTGGAACGCGGGGAGTGGACCCAGAACGGCGAGTTCACCGGGGCAGGGGTCGCCTTCCTGTCTCTGGAGTCGGCGCTGCGCGAGGCGGTGGTCGGGCGGCTGTTTGAGAACGCCCTGATCCGCCTTCAGGATCAGGGCGGGGTCCTGCTGTTTGAAAGCCGCAGTGCCGAAGGCGACGCCGGGCAGCTGTGGCTGTCGCCGCAGCGCCATAAGGCGGTGCTGGATCTGTACAGCAATGATGCGGTTTCGGCGGTGCAGACCGGGTGGTCTGACGGGCTGTTTCTGGCGTCGCAGCGGGTGCCGGGCCTGCCGCTGGTGGTGTCGGTGCAGATCCCGGAGGCGGTGTTCATGGCCGGGGCGGAACGCAGCCTGCTGACGGTGATGGGGGTGGCCGCCGGGGCGGCGGTGATGACCCTGCTGATCCTGACCGTCATCCTGCGTGACCGGGTGATCCAGCGCCGGGCGGAAGGCCGCCTGCGCGAGGCGGAGGAACGGCTGCGCTTTGCTCTGTTCGCCGGGGGGCTGTCGCTGTGGGAACTGTGGTTTGACAGTGGCCGGATGGAGATCGCCGACCGGGTGATCGGCAGCCTTGGCTACCGCCGGTCTGCCTGGCCGCCGCGTCTGCGCACGGTGCTGCGGCGGATCCATCCCGAGGACCGCCGGGTGCTGCGCGGCCTGTGGCAGCAGCTCCGGGGCGGTGATCTGTCGCGGTGCAGTCTGGATATCCGCATCCGCACCGCCGCCGGGGGCTGGGTGTGGAACCGCGCCGATGGCCGGATTGCCGACCGCCGTCCGGACGGCGTGCCGCTGCGGATGATCGGCGTGCTGCACGATGTCAGCGCCGAAAAGGGGCGGGAGGAAACCCTGACCTATGCCGCCACCCACGATCCGCTGCTCGGCCTGCTCAACCGGCAGGTGTTTGATGATGCCTGCCGGGCCGCCTGTGGCCCGGATACCCGGTTTGGCATGATTGTGTTTGATATCGACCACTTCAAACGGGTCAATGACGGTTTCGGCCATGCCGCCGGAGATCAGGTGCTGAAAACGGTGGTGGCCCGGGTGCGCGGGGCGCTGCGGCTGGAGGAGAACGGCCAGCTGTTCCGGATCGGCGGGGAAGAATTTGTGCTGCTGCTGCCCGGTGTCTGTGCCGTGGCGGCGGCTGCCGTCGCCGACCGGCTGCGGCGGGCGGTCGGCGGGCAGCCGATGACGGCGGGCCCGGCAGCGCTGACCGTCACCGCCAGCTTTGGCGTCTGCGGCAGTGACCAGATCAGCGCGGTGACGGTGGGGGATCTGTTCGGTCCGGCGGATGCGGCGCTGTATGCCGCCAAGGACGGCGGGCGCAATCAGGTGGTGCTGCACCGGCCGGTGGTGCCGGAGCCTCAGGCCAGCGGCGGCTGACCGCTGATCCAGCGCAGGAACCGCGCGCGCGCCGGGTGCGGGGTGCCGCCCCGGGCGGTGACCAGCCAGTATCCGGCCCCCGGTACTGTCGGCAGGTCCGGCAGGGCCGGGCGCAGGGCACCGGTGGCCAGCGGTGCTGACAGCAGCTCCAGCCGCCCCATCGCCACCCCCAGACCATCCTGTGCCGCCTGCATCACCAGCGTGTAATCGGTCAGTTGCAGCCAGCGGGCGGTTGACAGGTCCAGCCCGGTGCTGGCCGCCCAGCTCTGCCAGTCGCTGGGGCGCAGGTTGGTCAGCAGGGTATGCCGCAGCAGATCGGCGGGGGCGGTCAGGACCGGGCCACGGGCCGCCAGCGTCGGGCTGATCACCGGGGCCAGCCGTTCCGGCAGCAGCAGGCGGGCGCTGACCCCCGGCCACGGGCCGCTGCCGTAGCGGATGGCGATATCGGCCTCGCCGCCCGCCACATCGGCCACCGCCAGCGTGGAGTTGATGTCCAGCCCGGTTTCCGGGGCGCGGCGGGTCCAGTCCGCCAGCCGGGGCACCAGCCAGATGCGGGCAAAGGCGGGCAGAACGCTCAGGCGCAGCGGGCGGGCCGCCGCCGGGCGCAGCGCCGCCGTGGCCGCCGCCAGCCCGGAGAACGCCGCCGTCACCGCCTGAAAATAGCGCTCCCCGTCCGGGGTGAAGGTCACGCCCCGGGCATGGCGGATGAACAGCGTCACCCCCAGATCGGCCTCCAGCCGGGCAATGTGGTGGCTGACCGCACTCTGGCTGATCAGCAGGTCCTCCCCGGCCTTGCGGAAACTGAGGGCGCGGCCCACCGCCTCGAAGGCGCGCAGGGCGGGCAGCGGCGGCAGGGTCGGGCTGGAGCGCATCGGCGGGGAATCCGGCAGGACGGGGGCCACAGGCTACCATGTCCGGCGACCCATGAGCCAGATCGATCACCGGCCACCGGTTTTGAATTGGCACGGGGCCGCCCCGGCCGGGCAGGATGCCGCAGACAGACAGCCCTTTGCCGGAGAGAGCAATGACCCAGCCCGTTCCCCCCACCATCGCGCAGGCGGTGGCCGCCCTTGGCCTGACCCTGCCCGCCGCCACCGCCCCGGTGGCGACTTATGTGTCCACCCGGCGCAGCGGGGCGCTGCTGTATGTGTCCGGCCAGATTTCCATGGTGGACGGGCAGCCGGCCTTTCTGGGCCGGATCGGGGATACCGTCAGCCCCCCGGATGGCCTGCGGGCGGCACAGGCGGCGGCGCTGGGGGTGCTGGCCCAGATTGCCGCCGCCACCGATGGCACCGTGGCGGCGGTGCGGCAGGTGCTGAAGCTGGGGGTCTATGTTGCCAGTGCCCCCGACTTCACCGGGCAGCCGCAGGTGGCCAACGGCGCGTCGGACCTGATGGTGGCGGTGTTCGGCGAGGCCGGACGCCACACCCGCGCCGCCGTCGGGGTGGCGGCCCTGCCGCGCGGCGTGGCGGTGGAGATTGATGCGGTGGTCGAGCTGGAGGCCGGGCAATGAGCGGTCTTCAGGTCCATGCACCGTCCCGGCTGCTGGATGTGGCGGCCCTGCGGGCCGAGACCCCGGGCTGCGGCGGGCTGATCCACTTCAACAACGCCAGCTGCACCCTGCCACCCCGGCAGGTGTTGGAAGCGGTACGGGCCCATCATCAGCGCGAGGCGCTGGATGGCCCGTCAGAAGCCGGTGTCGCGGCGGCGGAGGCGGTGCAGGACACCCGCCGCGCCGCTGCCACCCTGCTGAATGCCGATGTCGACGAAATCGCCCTTGGCACCGGCGGATCGCAGCTGTGGGGGGTGGCCTTTGCCTCGCTGCCGCCGCTGCGGGCCGGAGACCGGGTGCTGGTCGGGCGCCATGAATGGGGCGGCAATCTGTCGGTGCTGCACCGGGCGGCGGCGCGCAGCGGGGCCTCGGTGGAGGTGATCCCCTGCGATGACAGCGGTGCGGTGTCGCCGGACGGGCTGGCCGCCATGCTCGATGACCGGGTGAAACTGGTGTCGCTGACGTGGTGCCCGGCCACCAACGGGGTGGTCAATCCGGCGGCGGCGATCGGGCGGATCACCCGCGCCGCCGGGGTGCCGTATTTCATTGATGCCGGGCAGGCGCTGGGCCAGATGCCGGTGGATGTGCGGGATCTTCAGTGCGACATGCTGAAGGGGGCGGGGCGCAAGGCCCTGCGCGGGCCGCGCGGCACGGCGGTGATGTATGTGCGCCGGGGCTTCCTTGATCAGATGGACCCGCCCTACGTCGATGTGCAGGCGGCCCCGTGGCAGACCGGCCTGCCGTGCCTGCGCCCCGATGCCCGCCGGTTTGAGATGTCGGAGGCCGCCATCGCCCTGCAACTGGGGCTGGGGGACGGGATCCGGCTGGCGCTGTCGCTGGGGCTTCCGGCGATCCGGCAGCGGATCAACGCACTGGCGGAACAGGTGCGGACGGAGCTGGCGGCGGTGCCGGGGGTGCGGATTCATGATGCCGGGACCGAGCGGTCCGGGCTGGTGGCCTTCACCGTGGCCGGGCACAGCGCCGGGGCGGTGCGCGATGCGCTGGCCCGTGACCGCATCACCATCGGGGCGATTGCCGCCGCCTATGGTCCGCTGGATATGGCGGCGCGGGGCCTGCCGGAGGTGGCGCGGGCCTCGGTCAGCGTGCTGACGACGGAGGAGGAAATCGGGGCGCTGGTCAGTGCGGTGGCGGCGGTGGCGCGGTCGTGACCGGGGCGGCCTCCGTCAACCACGGTTGAGGTGTGACGGGCATCGCACTCCGGGGGTATCTCCGGGCTGCTATACCGTCTGTGCAGGGGGAGAGCGGTCTTGCCGCCGTCCGGCCCCGGCGCAACCGGGGCGGGCCTCCTGCCCCCGCACCAACCCATGGCAAGGCCCGGGGCCGGACACCGGCAGCCGGGCCGATGAGGGATAAGACAATGGCGACCCTTGAACAGTATCTGGATCAGCGTCTGGACGACTACCGGGCGGTGGTGCTGAAGGCGCAGACCGATCCGGTCTTCCGCGCCGCCCTGCTGGCCGACCCGAAAGCGGCGCTGAAGGCGGCCTTCGGGGTGGAGATCCCCGCCGGGATTGCGGTGTCGGTGGTCGAGGAAACCGCGCAGGCCCTGACGCTGGTGCTGCCGCAGGCCCCGGTGGCGGCGGCCAGCAACGACGATGCCCTGTCCGATGATGATCTGGAAGCGGTGGCCGCCGGGGGTGGTAAGGGGCTGTGGAACTATATGAATAAGCAGCGCAACCCCCACTGAGTGCCGGTCCCGGATCCCTGTATGCCAAAAGCCGCTCCCCGCCCGGGGGCGGCTTTTGGCCTTGATGGAGGCCTGCCGTTGTCAGACCGATCTCAACCGCCGTTGAGGTGTGATGCCCGTCGCACCCCGCAACCGGGGAAAGGCTGCTATACCTGAGTGCAGCAGGAATGACGGCCTCTTCCGTCTTCCCCCGTCCGCAGGAGGATCTGATGACCGCTGTTGTTGATACCGCGCTTGATGAACGCTTTGCCCAGTACCGCGCCATTGTGCTGAAGGCGCAGACCGATCCGGTGTTCCGGACTGCCCTGCTGGCCGACCCCAAGGCCGCCCTGAAAGACGCGTTCGGGATCGAGTTCCCGGATGGTGTGACGATGACGGTGGTCGAGGAAACCGCACAGACCCTGACGCTGGTGCTGCCGGAAGCGCCGGTGGCGGTGGCGGACAACGATGATGTGCTGTCCGACGACGAACTGGAAATGGTGGCGGCCGGGTTCCCGCCGCGCCCGTCGTTTGACAAGGGCCTGACCAAGGGCAGCGGTTTTGGCCGTTAAGGGAAAGGGCAGCCGATCGGATTCCCGATGACTGCTGACGGGGTGGATGTTGCCCCGACCCTTGCCCCGACCCTTGCCCCGACCCTTGCCCCGACCTTTGAGTCTGTCCCGTTGCCGCTCCCCCCAGGTCAGGGGGGGCGGCTTTCGGCGTTTGTGGGGCTGACCTATCCGCGTTATCAGGCACTGCTGTCGGAGACAGATCCTGAACGCCGTCCGTCCGGCTGTGCGGTCTGCGCATCGGTCGGGGGGCTGCCCGCCGGTCTGGCGCTGGTATTGTGGCAGGGGGAACAGGCCCGGCTGATGTCGGTGATGGTTCCAGCCCGTTTCCGGCGGCGGGGCATTGGCCGTGCCCTGCTGGTGGCTGCGGCGGAACAGGCCCGGGCGGCAGGCGCGAAGATCCTGATCGCCCAGCACAACAGCCGCCTGAAAACGCTGGAGGCCTATTCCGCCTGTCTGGATGCCGGGGGCTGGTCCCCGGCGGAGCTGCTGATGGTGCGGGAGCAGGCCCCGGCGCGCTGGGCCGATGATGCGGCTCTGACCTACGCCCGGCCCTATGCCCGGCTGGTCCGGCGCGGCTATGCGGTCCGGGGCTGGGCTGAAGCAGGGGCTGAAGGGGTGGCACAGGCTCGGACCCTGCTGGCGACCGGTGCCCCGGCAGCGGAGTCTGTTGCCGGGGCGGGGTTGCCGTTTGATCCGTTCCTGACCGAGGCGGAGGATGACCCGGCCCTGTCGGTGCTGCTGTACCGGGGGCCGGAGGTCTGCGGCTGGATCAAGGCGCGGTGGGAGCCGCCACCGCCGGATCAGCCGCCGTCGGTGGTGTATTACCACACCGGCTGGGTGCGGCCGGATCTGGCCCGGCAGGGCTGGCTGGTGATGGCGATGATTGATGTGTCGCGGCGTCAGGCGGCGCTGGCCGGGCCGGACACCATCACCGCCTATGGCACCCATGGCCGTAATCTGGCGATGCAGGGCATCCTGTCCGACCGCTTCGGGGCCTTCGCCGAACGGATCGACCGCCTGTATGAACGGGTGCTGCCGCTGATGGCGGGGTGACGGCTTCCCGGTTCCCCGCTCCCGGATTTACAGCAGGTCCCGCACGGTCAGGGCCGCCCCGGCGACGGCCACCGCCAGCAGCACCGCGCCGGACAGGCGCAGGGTCACCGCCTGCACGGAAGGCCGCAGCAGGCGCTGCACCAGAACGGCCATCAGCAGCAGGGTGGCGAAATCCAGCACGATCCACACCGCCGTCAGCAGGGTCAGGCTGTGCAGGCTGTCCGGCAGGACGGTCATGAACTGCGGGAAGAACGACGCAAAGAAGATGATGTCCTTGGGGTTGGACACCGCAATGACGAATCCCCGGCGGAAGCCCCCCACCGCCGGGGATGTCCCGGCCCCGTCCGGGGCCGGAGCGGGCCGGGATCGCAACATCTCCCGGCCCATAACCGCGATATAGGCCGCCCCGGCCAGTTTCAGGGCGGCAAATGCCAGATCATTGACCGTCAGAACCCCCTGCACCATCAGGGCGGACAGGGCGATCAGCACCAGTGATGCCAGATTGGTTCCGGCGATGGTGCGCAGGGCGCGGCGCTGGCCCCCGGCCAGACCGGCCCCGGTGACCAGCAGCGCCACCGGCCCGGGGATGATGATCATCGCGATCACCGACAGGGCATAGGCCCCCAGCACATCCGCCTGAAGGCCAGTCATCTTCGGCTCCGTCCACGCTTTAAGGGTGAAGAACTCTATACGGTTTTCGTCTTTAAAGGGAATAAGGAAGACCCGGTCACAGCACGTCGGCCAGCAGGATGATCAGCATCAGCGACGCCAGATTGGCCCCGGCGACGGTGAACAGCAGGCGGCGCAGCGGGCCGGTCAGGCCATCCCAGGTGACCAGCAGGGCGAGGGGGATCGGCATGATGATCACCAGCAGCAGCAGCAGACCGTAAAAATCGGGGAGAGAGACCGGGAACAGGGGCATGCTGATCCTCGCTGATCCTCGCTGATCTTCCGGGGGAGGGGGCGGGAAAAAAGGGGAGTCTCCCGCCCCCTGCTCAGGCCGGGGCTGTCTCAGTCCGCCAGTGCCAGCACCACCGCATCGGTGGTGGTGACGGTGCAGAACTCAAACCCCAGCGTCGCCACATGGGCGGCATGGACCTGTTCCGCCGGGATGGTGCCGCCGCGCCCGTCCGGCAGGTCGAAGCAGTCGCAGGCGTCGGCGACCAGCGTCATCCGCCAGCCGAAGTTGCTGCCGGTGCGGACGGTGGTGGACACGCACATGTCGGTGGAGATGCCAAACACCACCACCTGCGTCGCCCCCAGCCGCTTCAGCCGCAGGTCAAGGTCGGTGCCGATGAACGACGAATTGACCGATTTGCTGATCACCGCCTCGCCGGGGGCGGGCTCAAAGCCGGGGCGGAAGGCGTTGCCCGGCTGGCCGGGGCGCAGGGTGGAGGCCGGTTCCGTCGAATCATGGCGGACATGCAGGATGGTGCCGCCCGCCCGCCGCCATGCCGCCAGCAGGGCCAGCCCGTTGCTGTCCACTGCCCGGTTCCAGCGGCGCGGCCAGCGCGGTTCATCGAAGGCCTGCTGCATATCCACCGGCAGCAGCACGGTGGTCTTGATGTCAAACTCGGGAAGAACGGCCATCGGGGCAGATCCTGTGCGGGAGAGCGGGGGCGGGAGATCGGGGGGAGCCGGTGTGGATCTGATCCTGCCGTGCGGCGCTGCCGGTTTCATCCGGCAAGATACCGGCGCCACCGGCATTCTGCCGGTTTGGGGGCCCCTGATGCGGTCTGCCGGATAGCGTCTGACGGTTTCAGTGATAAGATAGAACAGGATAGACGGGCGGCATGCCCTGCCGGTGGGACAGGATCGTGGTGTGACAGGGCTGGGGTGGGACAGGACAAGAGAATGGCTGCGGACACCACACTGGACGAAAAAGACCGGCTGCTGCTGGCGGCCCTGCGCCGCGATGCCCGCCGCCCGCTGGTGGCGCTGGCCCGGGATATCGGCCTGTCGCGCAGTGCAACGCAGGACCGGCTGAACCGCCTGCTGAAGACCGGCGTCCTCAGCGGTTTCACCACCGTCGAGCCGCAGGCCCCGGAAGCCCGGGCCTGTGCCCATCTGCTGATCCGCCATCACCCCGGCCACAGCTGTGCGCCGCTGCTGCCGCACCTGCGGCGGATGCCTGCCGTGGTGGCGATTCATGCGGTTGCCGGGGCCACTGACATGATGCTGCGGGTGGAGGCGGCGACCATCCGCGAAATCGAGGAAACCCGCTCCGCCGTGTTTGCCCTGCCGGGCATTGCCGAAATCACCACCCTGATCGTGCTGGACCGTTACCTCGGCTGATCCCCGGCTTTCTGGTGCGGGGCGCTTACAGCGGCAGGGTCCGCTGCATCAGGCGGTCGAACCGTTCCGCCAGCATACCGAAGCGGTTGAACAGGATGCCCTGCATCGGCAGGTTGTTGGCATCGGTGGCCAGACCGGTCAGGCTGTCATCGCCGTACAGGTCGGCCTGCCGGGCTGACAGATCGATCATCGCCACCGCCAGCCAGCCTTGCCGCGCCACCTCCGGCAGCACCCAGCCACTGTGGTAAAAGGCCTGTGTCCGTGCGGTATCCTGCCAGTGGGCCTTGGCCCAGCCGACCACCGCGCCGTGGCGATACAGCACGGCGGACAGGTCCGGGGCATCCAGACCGTGCATCAGGAACGGATCATAGCCATCCGGCACCGCCCCGGAGGCGACCAGAGCGCGGATCGCCGCCGCGTCGTCCTCGGTCAGGTCGGTCCATGGGGTCAGGGCATAGCCCCGGCGCACCAGCGCCGCCCGGTGGCGGGCGAAGGTCTTCCCCGCCGTCCGCCCCCATCCGGCCCGGCCAAAGCCCCGCACCTCGCGGGTTTCCGCCGCAGGCCAGCCGTTGGCGGCCATGAAGGCGTCATAGGCGTCGATCCCGGTGGCGGCGCTGTTATGCTGCGCCATCAGGGCGGGGGCTCCGGCATGACGGGCACAGTCCGCCGCCGCCCGCAGCAGGGCGGAGCCGATCCCCTGCCGCCGCCGGTCCGGCAGCACCATCACCGACAGCAGCCGCCCGGTGTGGCCGGGGGGGAGATGCAGCAGGGCCAGACCAACCGGGGTGCCGCCGTCATCGGCCGCACACACCGCCTGCACCGCCACCGGCGAGGACGGGTCGGCACTGTCGGCTCCCTCCGGCGGTTGCAGCCAATGCCGCCAGCGCGGATAGGTCAGGCTGGCATGGCCCGGCAGGGCGCAGGGCAGCGGGTGGACGGACAGCACGCAGGCAGCGGACATCAGGATCCCTCGACAGACAGAACCGGGGCCGAAACCATGCAGCCCCGGGCGAGTATACGCCACGGGGCTGCGGTCAGGGCGGGGGTCCGGGGTCGGGTCAACGGGGGTTGATCCGATCCCGGTCTTATCCGTTGGGGAATTATCCGTTGGGGGTGGGGGCGGTGCCCGGTTTGACCGGGGCGGGCTGGGCCGGGGCCACCGGTGTCGGCACCACAACGGCGGGGACCGGCGGCGCGGCGGGATCCTTCGCGGTCGCGTCCTTTCCGGCCACATCCTTGCAATCCAGCATCCACAGGTCATAGACCGGATGTTCCAGCGCCGACAGCGCCGGGCTGGAGGCGAACAGCCAGCCCCGGAACACGTCCTCGGTCGGCTGCCCGGCCTTGGTTTCCCACACATCGACATAGGCCGCGCTTTCCGGCGGCTCTTCCGGCGGGGTCTGCTGGCAGGCGCGGACGATCACCTGAAGGGTCTGGATGGTGACGGTCTGGTTGACCGGCACTTCCAGCGTCTGCACCCGGGCCGCGCCTTTATCCAGCCAGCGCAGCACGGCGGTGTTGCGCGACAGCGGTTCCCCCGCCATGGCCGGGTGGATTGCCAGTGTTGCGGCCATTCCGGCACAGGCGGCAAGGCCGGTCAGCAGCAGTGGGCGGAAAAAACGGCGCGGACGGGTCATCATTACGGCTTTCCGGCTCCCGGCGGGGACTGCGGCGGCGGGTCCTTGGTGGCGATGAAGATCAGCTCGCTGACCAGATCCTCCACCGACTGATAGTCGCGGGTGCGGCTGAGGGAGGCGTTGTTTTCCAGAAAGGCCCCGGACTGGCCGGGTTCCAGCTTGACGAACTTGCCGCCCAGCAGCCCGTCGGACGCCACCGAGGCGACGGTGTCAGCGGGCAGCTTCACATCGGGCAGCACCGACAGGGTGACGACGGCCCGGTAGGTGCGCGGGTCCAGCATCTGGCCGGTGACGGTGCCGACCTTGATGCCGGAGATGCGGACATCCGACCCGACGTTCAGCCCGCCGACCTTATTGAACACCGCCTTCACCGTATACCCGGACACCGGGCGCAGGCTGGCGGAATTGACCGCAAAGGTCAGGAAGCTGCCAGCAACCAGCAGCACCACGGCCCCCATCACGGTTTCGATCGGATTGCGGCTCATCTGTGCCCTTTCAGTGTTCCGGCACACCCGGCCGGGGGCCGGAATGACGGTGTGGCTCTGGGTCTTGACGGACTGTCCGACGGGTTAACGGACTGTCCGGTTAACGAACTGTCTGGGTAACGAACTGTCCGGGTGCCGGTCCCGGTGACGAATAGGGTCAGGCCGGTCCGGTTGACGGGGCGGACATCAGGCCGCTGGTCTGGCCTTTGGCACCCGGCCCGGTTGCGGGCGGCTGGGCCGGTGGCTGCCCCGGCGCGGTGCCGAAGCCGGGCTTGCCCGGAAGCGGATCGGGCGGCGGCAACACCCCGTTGGGGGTGGTGTCGGGCAGGTGTTCCAGCGCCTTGTCACCCTCTTCGGTCCGGTTGTTCAGCAGGTCGCGCAGCGACGGCACCAGTCCGCCCGGGGCCAGCAGGGCGTCGTCCCCGTCCCCGTCGTTCCCATCCGGGGCGGCGGCCGGGGCTCCGGCCCGTTCCAGTGCTTTCTGGCGGGCCTGTTCAACGATCCGGGCCAGCAGGTCTTCCAGCACCATCGCATCCTGCACATACTCAAACCGGCCACCCGGCTTCAGCATGTCCTCTTCCCCACCGGGGTGGATCTCGACGTACTTGGGGCCGAGCAGGCCGTCGGTCTCGATCACCGCCGCGCTGTCCATCGGGATTTCCACCCCGGTGTCCAGACGCAGGCTCAGTTCAGCGCGGAAGCCCCCGGCCAGTGCCTGTCCGGCCACCTCGCCGATCCGCACCCCGGCCATGCGCACCGGCGCGCCGATGGCGATGCCGTCGGTGCGCTGGAAGCTGGCGGTCAGGGTGTAGCCGTCGGCGCGGTCCTCCCGGCCCCGGTCTGCCGCATTCAGCGCAAGGGCCACCGCCAGAACCCCCAGAACGAGGGCTCCGATCAGGGTTTCACGCAGGTCGGTCAGGGCAGGGCGGGGGGCATGCGAACGTGACATGGATTCCGTCTGTCAGCAGGGGGCGGAAGCGCGGACCCGTCAGATCAGGCCGGACGCCACGGCTCGTAATCGCCGGTGGCCCCGGAACGGACACCGCCCGCACGGTCATCGCCCGGCGGCACATAGGCGGCGGCGGACCCGGTCGGGTTGGCGCTGTGGTTTTTTTCCCACGGGCGGGTTTCGGTGTCGATCGGGGTGTCGGTGGTGTAATGCAGCCACGCATGCCACTGCGGCGGCACGCGGGAGCCGTCGATGTCACCCTTGTAAATCACCCAGCGGCGGCGGCGGCGGCCCGCCTTCGGGGTCCGCTTGTCTTCATAATAGCGGTTGCCGAATTCATCGGTGCCAACCAGACGGCCATTCAGCCAGGTATCGATCAGGGTGCCGGTGATCATCCTTGCACGCTCCATTGACTCCGCCGGGGGCACCCGTCTCTCTTTCGGGGGCCGGTGCGGTTTTACGCCTACAGCACAACAGGCCCGCTCGGGGCGGGGCCTTGTAAATCGGCGCGACTATGGACCAAAACCCCGCCGGGGTCCAGCCTAAGGAGTCATTTGCAGCCCTGTCGCCCCGGCGGGGTGGGGGGACCAAAACCCCGCCGGGGTCCAGCCCAAGGAGTCATTTGCAGCTCTGCCACCCCGGCGGGGCAGGGGGACCAAAACCCCGCCGGGGTCCAGTCCAAGGAGCCCTTTGCAGCCCTGCCACCCCGGCGGGGTGGGGGGACCAAAACACCGCCGGGGTTCAGTCCAAGGAGCCCTTTGCAGCCCTGCCACCCCGGCAGGATGGGGGCCGAAACCCTGTTGCGGCGCGATGGGGCCGGTTACGGATCGGGAACCTGATAATCCGGTAACCAAAGGAAATCAGGTTGGCACCGGGGACGCCGCTGCCTATCGTTATGTCAGCGCTGCTGCTGCTGTCAGCCTGCCCCCTTTCAAGGATTAATCCGATGCCCCTCCAGCCGTCTCCGGCGGCGGATGCCCCGGCTTTTGCCCGCATCACTGCCGTTCTGCATCAGTATTTTGATGCCCTGTATTTCTGTGACACCGGCCTGTTGCAGGCGGTGTTTCATCCGCAGGCGATCTATGCCACGGCGGATGAAGCGCCGTTCCTCTACCGCACCATGGCGGAATATCTGCCGGTGGTGGCGGCCCGGCAGTCCCCGGCCTCCCGCGGGGAGCCCCGGTGCGACCACATCGATGGCATTGATCTGGCCGGGGACAACACCGCCCGCGCCCGGGTCCGCTGTTCGATCGGGTCCCGCGATTTCGTCGATTTCCTGACGCTGGTACAGGTCGACGGCCAGTGGCGGATCATCGCCAAAGTGTTCCAGATCATCGAAAACGAGGTTTGAACCATGCCCTATGTCAACATCAAGATCACCCGCGAAGGGGCCACTCCGGCCCAGAAGGCCGAGCTGATTCGGGGCGTTACCGACCTGCTGGTCCGGGTGCTGGATAAAAACCCGGCCACCACCTTTGTGGTCATCGACGAGGTGGCGACGGAGGACTGGGGCGTCGGCGGTCTGCCGGTGGAAGAGTACCGCCGCAGTCTGCGCAGTGACACCCGCTGACACTTTTCCCTCTCGCGCGACCGGCGGGGCTGTCCCTAGATGGGGTTTATCTTCCCTGTCTTCTCCGGGCGGCCCTGATCCGGGCCTGCCCCTGCCGGAGTCTCCGTTATGACCACTCTGTTTACCCCGCTGACCGTCGGCGATCTGGTGCTGCCCAACCGTGTCATCATGGCCCCGCTGACCCGTGCCCGCGCCGGGGCCGGGCGGGTGCCGACCGCCCTGATGGCGGAATACTATGCCCAGCGGGCCTCGGCCGGGCTGATCCTGTCGGAAGCCACCTCGGTCAGCCCGCAGGGGGTCGGTTATCCCGACACGCCCGGCCTGTGGTCGGAGGAGCAGGTGGTGGGCTGGCAGGGCGTGACCCGCGCCGTCCACGCCGCCGGGGGCCGGATCTTCGCCCAGCTCTGGCATGTCGGCCGGGTGTCGCATTCCAGCCTGCAAGACAATGGGGCGCTGCCGGTGGCCCCCAGTGCCATCGCCATGACCGGCCATGTCAGCCTGCTGCGCCCGAAGCAGCCTTATGAGGTGCCGCGCGCGCTGGACACCGCCGAGCTGCCGGGAATCATCGACGATTACCGCCGGGCCGCCGAGAATGCCCGCCGCGCCGGGTTTGACGGCGTGGAAATCCACGGGGCCAACGGCTATCTGCTCGATCAGTTCCTGCATGACGGCACCAACCACCGCACCGATTCCTATGGCGGCAGTGTTGAAAACCGCGCCCGCCTGCTGCTGGAGGTGACGGATGCGGTGATCGGCGTGTGGGGCAAGGACCGGGTCGGGGTCCACCTGTCGCCGCGTGGGGATGCGCATGAGGTCAGCGACAGCGATCCGCGCGCGCTGTTCACCCATGTGGCGACGGAACTGGGCAAGCGGGGCATTGCTTTCCTGTTTGCGCGGGAATCGCTGGACGGGCCGCGTCTGGGGCCGGACCTGAAGGCGGCCTTCGGCGGGGTGTATATCGCCAACGAAGGATTTACCGCCGAGACGGCGGAACAGGTGATCGCCGCCGGGGAGGCCGACGCGGTCAGCTTCGGCAAGGATTTCATCGCCACCCCGGACCTGCCGCGCCGTCTGGCCGCCAGGCAGCCCCTGAATGAGGTGCGGGCGGATAGTTTTTACGGGGTATGGCTGGAGGATAAGAGCATTGGCTATGTCGATTATCCGGCCCTGACCACGGCCTGAGGGTCGGTGTCTGCCGTTGAGGGGCTTTTCAGAAGCGGGTCGGGAACCTCCCGGAGGCCCGGCATCGCCGGGCCGACTGGGCCATTGAGGCCCCGCGCGACCATTCGCGCGTGAGGCAAGGGGGCGGACGCCCCCGCCCGCCATCTGAGGGGCCAAACATACAAGGGACTGTTCAGAAGCTGATCAGTAAATTCCCGGAGGCCCGGCTTCAGCCGGGCCGACTGGGCCATTGAGGCCCCGCGCGTGAGGCAAGCGGGCGGATGCCCGCGCCCGCCGTGTGAGGGGCCGAAAAAAGAAAGCGGAGCGTAGCGACTGGCGCGTTGAGCGCCCGCGCGACCATTCGCGCGTGAGGCAAGGGGGCGGAGGCCCCCGCCCGCCGTCTGAGGGGCAGATAAACGGAGGGCCAGCGGCCCGACTGGCCCATTGAGGGCCCGTGCCCGCGTGGGCACGTGAGCCAAGCGGGCGGAGGCCCGCGCCCGGCGTCTGAGGGGCCAAACAAACCAAGGCCCGGCTTCAGCCGGGCCGAGTGCGCCCCGTCACAGGCAGGGCAGGGCGGTTGCGGTAGCCTCCACGACATCTGGTATCCCATGTCATTTTTTCCTGCCAGCACTGGTGTTTCGCCGGTGCTGCGGTCCCCCTGTGTCCGAAGGCTGGAACCGTTCCGGGGCAGCGGAGTCGGAACGGGGGCAGCGCCGGATCCGAAGGTGTTTTCCCCCGGTGGCGGCGACGCGGCCCACGGACCAGCAGGGCGGTTTTTGCAACTGAAAAAAGGGACTCCGGACCGTTAAAAAAGGGATTGATGTGACGGGTCGTGATGCGTAGTGTTGTGGCCGCACCTGCACAAAACCACAATATGTTGTGCGGAAGCGGGATTTCTGTCCGTATTTCGGGGGGTGTCCCCTCCGGCTCGGGCCGGAGCCGTTCCGGTGGTTCCACAGGGTGCTTCCAGAGACACCGATCCGCAGAAGGCGGATGTCACGGGGTTACAGTCATCAGCGGCGTCGGGCCGGGGTGTTGCGCGGTGCGTGCGAAGGGGATGCGCGCCGGGGACACCGTGTTGCCCGGAGTGCGCCGCAGTCCTCGGCGGCGGGTCTGAGCGGGCCTGCCGATCCTCTTGATTATTCCCGGTCCGGCGACAGGGATGGCGCGGAACAAGGCCCGCGCCGGGACACCGGACCAGACAACAGGCACAGAAAGGCAGACGGCGGCGATGAAGTTCGAGCGCGTGTTCACTCAGGACGGTGTATCCCCCTATGCGGAGATTGAATTCCGCACCACCGCCTCCGAGATCCGCAACCCCGATGGATCGGTGGTCTTCCGGCAGAGCGAGATCGCCGTTCCGGCGGCATGGTCGCAGGTGGCCTGCGATGTGCTGGCGCAGAAATACTTTCGCCGCCGTGGTGTGCCCGCCGCCCTGAAGCCGGTGCGGGAGAAGGGCGTGCCGCAGTGGCTGTGGCGCCACACCGCCGATGCCGACGCGCTGGCCGCCCTGCCGGAAGAAGCCCGCATCGGCGGCGAGACCGACGCCCGGCAGGTGTTTGACCGTCTGGCCGGCACCTGGACCTACTGGGGCTGGAAAGGCCGCCACTTTGACGGCGAAGCCGACGCCCGCGCCTTCTATGACGAAATGCGCTACATGCTGGCGATGCAGATGGGCGCGCCGAATTCCCCGCAGTGGTTCAATACCGGCCTGCATTGGGCCTATGGCATCGACAGCGCCGGGCAGGGCCATTTCTACGTCGATCCGGAGACCAAGGCGCTGGTGCCGTCCTCTTCGGCTTACGAACACCCGCAGCCGCATGCCTGCTTCATCCAGTCGATTGCCGATGATCTGGTCAACGAAGGCGGCATCATGGATCTGTGGGTGCGGGAAGCCCGGCTGTTCAAATACGGCTCCGGCACCGGCACCAACTTCTCCAACCTGCGCGGCGAGAGCGAGCCGCTGGCCGGGGGTGGCAAGTCCTCCGGGCTGATGAGCTTCCTGAAGATCGGCGACCGCGCCGCCGGGGCGATCAAGTCCGGCGGCACCACCCGCCGCGCCGCCAAAATGGTGATCGTTGATGTCGATCACCCCGATGTTGAAGCCTTCATCGACTGGAAAGTGGTGGAGGAACAGAAGGTTGCCGCGCTGGTGGCCGGGTCGAAGGCCTGCCGCCGCCACCTGACCGCCGTGTTCAACGCCGTTACCGGCTGGGTGGCCCCGGGCGAGAGTGCCGCCACCGCCGAAGGCCGCTTTGATCCGGCGGTCAACCTGCCGCTGCGCAAGGCGATCCGCGCTGCCCGCAAGGCCGATGTGCCGGATAACTACATCCAGCGCACCATCCTGTTCGCGAAGCAGGGCTTCACCGCCATCGACTTCCCGGAATATGACACCGACTGGGATTCCGAAGCCTATCTGACCGTGGCGGGCCAGAATTCCAACAACTCCGTCCGCGTCACCAATGCCTTCCTCGATGCGGTGCGCACCGGTGCCGACTGGTCGCTGATCCGCCGCACCGACGGCAAACCGGCGAAAACCCTGAAGGCCCGCGCCCTGTGGGAAAAGATCGGCGAAGCGGCATGGGCCTGCGCCGACCCCGGCCTGCAATACGACACCACCATCAACGAATGGCACACCTGCCCGCAGTCCGGGCGGATCAACGGGTCTAACCCGTGTTCCGAATACATGTTCCTCGATGATACCGCCTGCAATCTGGCCTCGCTGAACCTGATGCAGTTCCGCAATGCCGACGGCAGCTTTGCCGTGGCGGCGTTTGAACATGCGGTGCGGCTGTGGACCGTGGTGCTGGAAGTCTCGGTGCTGATGGCGCAGTTCCCCTCTGCCCGCATTGCCGAACTGTCGTACCGCTACCGCACGCTGGGACTGGGCTATGCCAATATCGGCGGCCTGCTGATGGCCAACGGCATTTCCTATGACTCCGATGAAGGCCGCGCCCTGTGCGGGGCGATTTCGGCGCTGATGACCGGGGCGTCCTATGCCACCTCGGCGGAAATGGCGGCGGAACTGGGGGCCTTTGACGGCTTTGCCGATAACCGCGACGACATGCTGCGGGTCATCCGCAACCACCGCCGCGCCGCCCATGGGCTGGCCGATGGCTACGAAGGGCTGACCATCCGCCCGGTGCCGCTGGATGGCCGCTCCTGCCACGACCCCAAGGTGGTGGAAGCCGCCCGCGCCGCCTGGGACCGCGCCCTGACGCTGGGCGAGGCCCACGGCTTCCGCAATGCGCAGGTCAGCGTCATCGCCCCCACCGGCACCATCGGGCTGGTGATGGACTGCGACACCACCGGCATTGAACCCGATTTCGCGCTGGTGAAGTACAAGAAGCTGGCCGGAGGCGGCTACTTCAAGATCATCAACCGCATGGTGCCGCTGGCGTTGCAGACGATGGGCTACGGCCCGGCGGAGATTGACGCCATCATCGCCTATGCCACCGGCCACGGCACGCTGGCCACCGCCCCGCACATCAACCACGACAGCCTGCGGGCCAAGGGCTTCACCACCGCCGTGCTGGATAAGGTGGAACAGGCGCTGAAGACCGCCTACGACATCAAGTTCGCCTTCAACAAGTGGACTCTCGGCGAGGATTTCTGCCTGCATACCCTCGGCCTGTCACAGGCGCAGCTTGATGACTTCAGCTTTGATCTGCTGGCGTCGCTGGGCTTTTCCAAGGCGCAGGTGGAGGCCGCCAACACCCACGTCTGCGGTGCGATGACGCTGGAAGGCGCGCCGCACCTGAAGGCGGAGCATCTGCCGGTGTTTGACTGCGCCAACCCCTGCGGGCGGCTGGGCAAGCGCTATCTGTCGGTGGAGAGCCACATTCTGATGATGGCGGCGGCGCAGCCGTTCATCTCCGGGGCGATTTCCAAGACCATCAACATGCCCGGCACCGCCACGGTGCAGGATTGCATGGCCGCCTACGAACTGTCGTGGTCGCTGGGCCTGAAGGCCAATGCGCTGTACCGCGACGGGTCGAAGCTGTCGCAGCCGCTTCAGTCGGCGCTGATCGACGACAGCCTGCCCGATGAGGATGCCGAGGATGCGGCGCTGGACCTGATCGAGGCGATGAAGACCGCCCCGACCCCGGAACGCGCCGCCGTGGTGGCGGAAAAGATCGCCGAAAAGGTGATCCACCGCGCCGTGCGCCGCCGCATGCCGGACCGCCGCAAGGGCTACACCCAGAAGGCGGTGGTCGGCGGCCACAAGGTCTACCTCCGCACCGGGGAATACGAAGACGGCACGCTGGGCGAAATCTTCGTCGATATGCACAAGGAAGGGGCGGCGTTCCGCTCCCTGATGAACAACTTCGCCATTGCCGTGTCGATCGGCCTGCAATACGGCGTGCCGCTGGAAGAGTTCGTCGAGGCCTTCACCTTCGTGCGGTTTGAGCCCTCGGGGATGGTGGAAGGCAACGATGCCATCAAGATGTCCACCTCGATCCTCGATTACCTGTTCCGCGAAGTGGCGATCAGCTACCTCGGCCGCACCGATCTGGCCCATGTGATTCCGGAAGACACCCACCCGGATACGCTGGGCGACGGCCACGACGAAGGCGACCTCGCCCACTGGGGCGGTACGCTGGTGGAACGTACGGTGTCGAAGGGCTACGTCCGTTCCTCCGACCTCAAGAACCTTGTGGTGCTGCGATCGGGCAGCGAAGAGGCCCCCAAGGCCGTGGCCGCCGGGGCCGGTGGCGGCACGGTGCAGACCCTGCACACCCACACCCACTACGAAGCGGTGACCGTGGATGCCACTGTGACCAGCACGGTAGACACCCGCCTCGGCAAAATCCGCGAAGCCCGGATGAAGGGCTATGAAGGCGACAGCTGCGGCGAATGCGGCAACTTCACGCTGGTGCGCAACGGCACCTGCATGAAGTGCGACACCTGCGGATCGACCAGCGGCTGCTCGTAAGCGCCGCTGCGGCGACCTTGCTGACCGGACCGGGGCGTGTGTTGACCCGGTTTTAATCTCAGGCGGCCCCGGCGAGGGGGCCGCCTGAGGTGTTTGTGGACTCTCTGGCTGGGGTGTGGGATCGCCCGGCGGGCGATGGGGCGAACCCTTTTTCAGAAAAAGGGTTCATCCAAAAATGAGCTTCAGGCTTAATCCGCACCATTAAATGTCGGGGCTAAAGATCTTTGTATTGTCCGAAGTTGCAGGCGGCTCAGCCGCGGGTCGGGGTAAAGAACAGAATATCGTAGAAAAGCATGCTTCTGGCGGACAGTGTCACCATCGTAGCCCTTTTCCGTCATCTGCATGTATGGGATGACGCAATTAGGTTCCTCAACTACATGAAAATATGGAATTTTTCTGCTGGTCAGTCTGGGGTCAGCAACCCGCAGCCTGAGCAAGGGGTTGGCTCTCAGCGATATACTTGTTTTGGCACCTGTCTGGTGCCATTCTGGCCCGAGCATGAAAATTGAGCATTGCCTTAATCTCCGACCGGCACCGGAAATCTACGGGTCCATAGGTGTCTTGAGAAAGGAATTGCAGGGGAACGTTTCTCGTAATACCAGGGTCGCTCCAGCCGTTCAGGAGAAGAAAGGGCGCGATCATGCGAAAGCCGGAAGCGTGATGGAGAGACGAGACGATGCCTGAGTTTCTCGAGTTTTTTGCTGGGGGTGGAATGGCTCGTGCCGGTCTGGGAACTGGCTGGAGCTGTTTGTTCGCCAATGATTTCGACGAAACCAAAGCGAGTTCTTATCGACGAAACTGGGGTGGTGACGATCTGCTTGTCGAGGACATCAATCTGATTTCCGCTTCCCAGCTTCCCGAGCGCCGGGCTGATTTGGCGTGGGCTTCTTTTCCCTGTCAGGACCTGTCGCTGGCTGGAAATTACGAAGGTATTGGTCGCCCAGACTCGCGTTCACAGACGCGGTCAGGTACGTTCTGGCCGTTTTGGAGCCTGATGCGCCAACTTATGGAACAGGCGCGCGCACCCCGAATCATCGCTTTGGAAAATGTGTTTGGCGCGCTGACGTCCAATGGGGGGGGCGATTTTGCAGCTATCGCCGGTTCCTTTTCCGAGGCTGGGTATTGCTTTGGAGCGTTGGTCGTGGACGCCCGGCTCTTTTTGCCTCAATCCCGTCCCCGGGTGTTCATTATTGGCGTTCATCCAGATTTGAAAATTCCGCCCGAGCTTTGTGGGGAGCCGTCACCTATGTGGCATCCCCAAGCCATGCGGGACGCTTGGGCGAGGATGCCATCTAAGACCCGACAGGGTTGGATTTGGTGGAATCTGCCCTCGCCGCCAGCCATGTCGGCTCGCTTCGCCGACCTGATACAGGAGGTGCCCGAGGGCTGCGAATGGCATTCTCCTCAGGAGACGGCGAGGCTGATTGGGATGATGAACCCTCTGCATCTTGGCAAAGTCGAGGCCGCGAAGAAGGCTGGTCGGCGTGTGGTCGGTGGCGTCTACAAGCGCACCCGCATCGAAAACGGCGTGAAGATGCAGCGAGCTGAGGTGAGATTTGACGAATTGGCAGGATGCTTGCGCACTCCCGGCGGAGGCTCGTCGCGGCAAAGCATTATCTTGGTGGAGGGCGCGCGGGTTCGTTCCCGTCTACTGTCCCCGCGTGAGGCGGCAAGGCTGATGGGACTTCCCGATACCTATCTGCTACCTAGTAAATATAACGAGGCGTATCATCTGGCGGGAGACGGGGTGGCCGTGCCTGTCGTCAGATGGCTGGCCGCACAACTGTTTGAACCCATTTTGGCAAGCAACGCGTTTGTTGCCGCCGCCGCGGAATAACCATGCTTAAAGCCCTTTCTGATTTTGCCGAAAAACATAAATTCCGAGGCAAGGGACCGCTTTGTGTTGCCTTGGTTGTCACGGACCATGCGCGGGAGCGGGGGCTGCCGCTTGACCCCGCCCAACTCATCACAGAAGGCGAAGGTCAGGTGCTGGGGCTGGGCAAAGGAAAGGTCCAAGCCATCCTTGGCCGTCATGGCATTACACGCGTTTTGGCCGAGGAGGGCGGTAGAACGTCTCGCGGCAGCTTGGGGAATATGCGTGTCTATGTTGAATTCTTGAATAAGCTCTCTACTGATGACTCTGCCATCGATTTGAACGAGATTGAGCTATTTTGGATTGCCCGTGTCCGCAATTTTTTTGCGGCAAAGCCGTTTTCCCTTAAGCTTGACGGGAATTTAGGCCTTCGCGCGGTTATCCGAAATCTGATGCGACAGGCCGAGGACCGTCAGCGGGAAATGTCTGGAACAATGTTTCTGGGCACGATGTTACAGCATCTTGTCGGAGCTAAGTTGGATCTTGTGCTTGGCGAGGGCAAAGTCCAGCATCACGGCTCGAACCAGAATGATGCAGCAGAGGGCAGAACCGGAGACTTCAATCTTCACGATGTTTCGATTCACGTGAGCACAGCTCCGTCTGAGGCGCTGATTCGTAAGTGTGTGGCGAACTTGGACTGTGGACTGAAACCGCTCATTATTACGACACGACGTGGAGCAACAACGGCCGAAGGCTTATCCGAAAATGCAGGGATTTATGATCGGCTCGACATCATCGAGTTCGAGCAATTTCTTGCGGCTAACATTTATGAACTGGGGCAATTTTCTCCAGACAGGCGCATCGTTAAAATCGGGGAATTGCTGGAACGTTATAATGCGATCGTCGATGCCCATGAAACGGATCCCAGTCTGAAGATTGAAATTGCCAAGGGAAGATAGGCAAAAGATTGATCCAGTATCTGCCTATTCCGTTCATCAAAAAACGCTCTGACTGATGCTTACTCCCGGGGTACGGGGCCAATGGCCCCGTGCGGGGGCGGGCGGCAGCCCGCGCTTTTTCCCTCATCCCCCTCATCCCGCCCCCTACCGCGCCAGATCCACCCGGATCAGGGCACCGTCGTCTTCGTCGGTCAACAGCATCACCGCGCCGTCGCGGGCCACGGTAACGTCGCGGATGCGGGCGGTGCCGTCGAAGTAGCGGGCTTCGCCGGTGACGAGTTTGCTGACCGGGTCCAGCGTCAGGCGCACCAGCGCCTGTGCGCCCAGTCCGGCGATCAGCAGGCTGTTGCGCCAGCCGGGGATGCGGTCGGCGGTGTAGAACGCCATGCCGCCGGGGGCGATCACCGGGTCCCAGTAATACACCGGCTGCTCCATCCCCGCCTGTGCGGTTGTGCCGGTGCCGACCGGGTTGCCGCTGTATTCCTGCCCGTAGGTGATCACCGGCCAGCCGTAATTTTTGCCCCGCTGCGGGTGGTTCAGCTCGTCGCCGCCGCGCGGGCCGTGTTCCACCGTCCACAGGGTGCCGTCCGGGGCCAGCGTTGCCCCCTGCACGTTGCGGTGGCCGATGGACCATACTTCCGGCAGGCCGCCGGGGAAGGCCGGATCGGCCTGCATCGGCCCGCCGTCGGGGTGGATCCGCACCACCTTGCCCAGCAGGGTGGCGGGGTCCTGCGCCAGCGGGCGGGCGGCGCGGTCTGAGCGTTCGCCGGTGGTGACAAACAGGCCGCCGTCGCGGTCAAACACCAGTCGGGAGCCGAAATGCAGCGAGGAGCGCCATGCCGGGGTCTGGCGGAAGATCACCCGCACATCGGTCAGGCGGGTGGCATCGGCGGAGAGGGTGCCGGTGGCGACGGCGGTGCCGTTGCCCTCGGCACCGCGCGGTTCGGCGTAGCTCCACCACACCCGGAGGCTGGTGGCGAAGTCGTCACGCACCGCCACGTCCAGCAGCCCGCCCTGACCGGTGGCCTCCACTGCCGGAAGCCCGAGGATCGGGGCGGAGAGGCTGCCATCGGCCCGCACCAGACGCAGGCGGCCGGGCCGTTCGGTCACCAGCCAGCCGCCGTCCGGCAGCTCTGCCATGCCCCACGGGTGTTCCAGCCCGCGCGCCACCACGGTGCGCTGAAGCCGGGTGGTGTCGGCAATCACCGGGGCGCGGGTCTGGCCGGGGAAGGCCGGGCGCTGGGCGGCAGCATTGGGCAGGGCATCGTTGAAGTCGGCGGCGGTGGCCGCAGCAGGCAGCAGCAGCAGCGCGGCCGCGACCATGGCGGCGGACAGAACGGGCCGGGACGGGGAGGGCTGGGGCAGGAACGGCAGCAGGATCGGCATCGGGCAGGCTCTCCGGGCGGGGGGGTCCGGGGATGGGACTGGATCCCATATGCGGGCGGAAACGGCGGCTGCAAGAGGGGGCCTGTCCACACTGCGCGATCCGCACCGGTCTGCCAACCTTTGCCAATTACCGTCAAGCCGGGGGCAACAGCAGCAGCAGCAGCCTGCGGGTCCTCCTCCTGCTCCTCTCCCTCCTTCCCTTCCTCCTTCTCTTCCTCCTTCTCTTCCTCCTTCTCTTCCTCCTTCCCTTCCTCCTTCCCTCCCTCTCCCTCTGCGGAAGGAGTACGGTACCAGTACGGTACCGGTTCCGTACTGGTACCGAACCGGTTCCGACGTTCAGGCGGTTAAACGGCGGCCTGTTTCACATGTCCACGAATAATGCCTTTGTAGAACTTTGATTCTGCGAAAAAGATAAAAAAGAAGAAGGATGCCGTAATGGTCATCCTTCTTTCTGATGCCGCACAGAAAAACCCGTTCCTGCCAGAGGGTCATCCGGTCCTTCCGCTGTGCCGGAAGAGGGGGCCGGGTTTACCGGCTGCCGGTCTCCTGCGCCTCCAGCGCCGCCACCTCGGCATCGGTGAACACCCGGGAACGGGTGAGGAAGCGCAGCCCCTCCGGCCCTTCCAGTGAGAACATTCCGCCCCGGCCCGGCACCACATCAATGGCCAGCTGGGTATGCTGCCAGTATTCAAACTGGGCGCGCCCCATGTAGAACGGGCAGCCGCCGATCTGCCCCAGCAGCACATCGCTGTCCCCGGTCAGGAACTCGCCGAGCGGGTAGCACATCGGGGCGCTGCCGTCGCAGCAGCCGCCGGACTGATGGAACATCAGCGGCCCATGCTTGCCTTCCAGCAGGCGGATCAGGTCCAGCGCGGCATCGGTGGCCAGAACACGCGGGGGTGTGGTGCTCATTGCGTTCCCTTTCAGGCAGGTGTCAGGCAGGTCTCAGGCGGTGGGGGTCCCCTCCGGTTTTCCTCCCGGAAAAAAAAGCAGGGGGGACACCCTGAGAGTGTCCCCCCTGAAGGTGGGGAGGAAAACCCGGTTACGCCGCGGCGCGGAAGATGGCTTCGATCTCCGCCTGATCTGCCCGGCGTGGATTGGTCAGGCCGCAGGCATCCTTCAGGGCGTTGGCGGCCAGCACCGGAATGTCAGCCTCCTTCAGCCCCAGTTCGCCCAGTCCGGCGGGAATGCCGATGTCGGCGGACAGGCGGCGGATGGCCGCCAGCGCCACCGCCGCGCCGTCGGCATCCGACAGCCCGGCCACCGGCTCGCCCATGGCCGCCGCCACGTCCTTCAGGCGGGCGGCGCTGGTCTGCACGTTGAAGGCTTCCACATGCGGCAGCAGCACGGCGTTACACACCCCGTGCGGCAGGTCGTAGAACCCGCCGAGCTGGTGCGCCATGGCATGGACATAACCCAGCGAGGCATTGTTGAACGCCATCCCGGCGAGGAACTGCGCATAGGCCATCGCTTCGCGGGCCGCCAGATCATCGCCATGCGCCACCGCCTGCCGCAGGTTGGCAGCAATCAGGCTGACCGCCTTCAGGGCGCAGGCATCGGTGATCGGGGTGGCGGCGGTGGAGACATAGGCCTCCACGGCGTGGGTCAGGGCATCCATGCCGGTGGCGGCGGTCAGGCCCGGCGGCTTGGCCAGCATCAGGTCGGGATCGTTGACCGACAGCACCGGGGTGACGTGCTTGTCAACGATGGCCATTTTCACATGGCGGGCTTCATCGGTGATGATGCAGAAGCGGGTCATCTCGCTGGCGGTGCCGGCGGTGGTGTTGATCGCCACCAGCGGCACCTGCGGCTTCGCCGAGCGGTCAACGCCTTCGTAATCGGCGATGGATCCGCCGTTGGCGGCACACAGGGCGATGCCCTTGGCGCAGTCATGCGGCGATCCGCCGCCGAGGGACACCACCACATCGCAGGCATTGGCCCGCAGCAGGGCCAGCCCGGCGTCAACATTGGCGATGGTCGGGTTCGGTTTGGCACCGTCGAAAACGGTGACGGTGATCCCGGCGGCCTCCAGCAGGGCGGCAACCTTGGCGGCGACGCCGATTTTGGCCAGCACGGCATCGGTGACGATCAGCGCCCGGCCATAGCCGTAGCTTTTGATGCGCGCGACGGCATCGGTCAGGCAGCCGGAACCCATCAGGTTGACGGATGGAATGTAGAATGCGGTCTGGGACATGACCAACCCCTCTTGTTTCTTGAGTTTTTGACGCTTGAGTCGGGCGGTAAAAAACCGGACGGAGGGTTCCGCTCCCTCCGTCCGGTTCCTGAGGGACAGCGCAGGTCAACTGATCCGGCACTGCCCCCAAGGCCCCCGCCGGGGCCGTAGCAGCGGCATGAACACTATTCCCTCAGCCACAACGGAGCGCAGCGACTGGGCCCGCCGCCTGAGTGTCCCCAAACAAACGGAGCGCAGCGACTGGCCCATTGAGGGCCCGTCCGCCCGTGCGGACGTGAGCCAAGCGGGCGGACGCCCGCGCCCGGCGTCTGAGGGACTTAACAAAACAACAAAGCGCAGCGACTGGCCCATTGAGGGCCCGTCCGCCCGTGCGGACGTGAGCCAAGCGGGCGGACGCCCGCACCCGGCGTCTGAGGGACTTAACAAAACAACAAAGCGCAGCGACTGGCCCATTGAGGGCCCGCGCGACCATTCGCGCGTGAGGCAAGCGGGCCGGATGGCCCGTGCCCGCCGCCTGAGGGACCTAACAAAACCTTCTAAAGTCCCGGCGAAGCCGTGACTTTAGAAAAATCCCAACGCCTTCGGGCTGTAGCTGACCAGCAGGTTCTTGGTCTGCTGGTAGTGGTCCAGCATCATGGCGTGGGTTTCGCGCCCGATGCCGGACTGCTTGTAGCCCCCGAAGGCGGCATGGGCCGGATACAGGTGGTAGCAGTTGGTCCACACCCGGCCCGCCTTGATGCCCCGGCCGAAGCGGTAGGCGCGGTTGCCGTCACGGGTCCACACGCCGGAGCCAAGGCCGTACAGGGTGTCGTTGGCCAGATGCAGGGCCTCTTCCTCGTCCTTGAAGGTGGTGACCGCCACCACCGGGCCGAAGATTTCTTCCTGGAAGATCCGCATGCGGTTGTGGCCCTTGAACACGGTCGGGGTGACGTAATAGCCGCCCGACAGGTCGCCGCCCAGATCAGCGGCCCCGCCGCCCGCCAGCACCGAAGCCCCTTCCTCCTTGCCGATGGCAATGTAGGACAGGATCTTTTCAAGCTGTTCGGAAGAGGCCTGCGCCCCGATCATGGTGGTGGTGTCCAGCGGGTTGCCCTGCTTGATCGCGGCGACGCGGGCCAGCGCCCGTTCCATGAAGCGGTCATAGACGGCCTCGTGGATCAGCGCCCGCGACGGGCAGGTGCAGACTTCGCCCTGATTGAGGGCAAACATCACGAAGCCTTCAATCGCCTTGTCGAAGAAGTCGTCATCGGCGGCGGCCACATCGGGGAAGAAGATGTTGGGCGACTTGCCGCCCAGCTCCAGCGTCACCGGAATCAGGTTCTGGCTGGCGTACTGCATGATCAGGCGGCCGGTGCTGGTCTCGCCGGTGAAGGCGATTTTGGCAATGCGCGGGCTGGAGGCCAGCGGCTTGCCCGCTTCCACCCCAAAGCCGTTGACCACGTTGATCACCCCGGCGGGCAGAATGTCGGCGATCAGCTCCATCAGCACGAGAATGCCGACCGGGGTCTGTTCGGCGGGCTTCAGCACCACGCAGTTGCCCGCCGCAATCGCCGGGGCCAGCTTCCACGCCGCCATCAGGATCGGGAAGTTCCACGGAATGATCTGGCCGACCACGCCGAGCGGCTCGTGCAGGTGATAGGCGACGGTGTCGGCGTCCAGCTCGGCCAGGCTGCCTTCCTGCGCCCGGATGCACGAGGCGAAATAGCGGAAGTGGTCAATCGCCAGCGGAATATCAGCGGCCAGCGTCTCGCGGATCGGCTTGCCGTTATCGACCGTCTCGGCATAGGCCAGCTTTTCAAGGTTGGCTTCCATGCGGTCGGCGATGCGGGTCATCACCAGTGCACGCTCGGCAACGCTGGTGTGGCCCCACTTCGGGGCGGCGGCATGGGCGGCGTCCAGCGCCATTTCGATGTCTTCCGCCGACGACCGGGCCGCCTGGCAGAACACCTTGCCGGTGGTCGGGGTCACGTTGTCAAAATACTGGCCCTTGACCGGGGCAACCCACTTGCCGCCGATGAAATTGTCGTAACGGGCCTTGAACTGCACCGGAGCATCAGCGGAACCGGGGGCGGCATAGATCATGAACGGTACTCCCTGTGGGTTTCTTCTGTTACGGCCCGGCGTTGTGCCACCGGCCTGCTGAACACTCCGCACAGGGCGTGCCAGACAGCAATGCTGTGTTTTCAGCCTGTTACCGCGCCCGCAGCATGTCCCGCTCCGGGACAGGTGTGTCAGAATGGGACAGTTGCGCCGCACACTCAGGAAACCGTTGCGCTGCACCGCCGCTGTCCCCGACACTCAAACAACGCAGGGTTTCAGGTCTGTCTTTGGGGGAATGGCCCTGCATTCTGTTTTCCTTGGGGCTTTGCCCCAAACCCCACAAGGAGCCTTAGGCTCCTTGACCTCAGGACTTTCAGGGGAGCCTTGGGCTCCTTGACCTGATGAAGAGGGGGAGCCTTGGGCTCTTTGATCTCAGGGCTTAAAGGGGGGGGGCGTGCGGTTTGTGTTGCAGGGCAAAGCCCTGCGGAAACAGGAAAGGGGCGGAAGTGCTCCGGCCTATGGCCCTAAAAACGGAGGTCCCCAAGAAAGGGGATCCAAGGGCCTAAGGCCCCAAAAAGTGGGATCCAAGGGCCAATGGCCCTTGGTGGGTGCGGGCAAAGCCCGTTTTTATAGGTCTGTCGGCAAGGCCGATGGGGCAGTGGTTTACGATAGGTCAAGGTGTGTGCTGTGACGAAAGGGGCATAAAGCCCTGTCAGAAAAACGGGAGGATCGTTGATGGATCTGGCCAAGGGGGTTCCGCCGGGGCAGGCGTTGCGGCAGGCGCGGGCCTGTCTGGAGCGGGGGCAGGTTCTGCCGTCCGGGTTGATCCATCCGCTGGTGGAACGGTCGTGGCGGCGCAGTCAGGGGGCCGGTCTGGCGCCGTGGCGGGCGGCGCAGGCCCCGCATCTGGCGGCCCCGCTGCTGCGGGAGGCGCAGGACCGCCGCCGTGATCTGGTGATGCGGGCCCGCCCGGTGATGGAATACCTGCATGCGCAGACGCGGGGGTCGGGATCGATGGTGATTCTGGCCGATGAGCGCGGGCTGCTGCTGGAAACGCTGGGCGACGCCGATTTCCTCAGCCGGGCGGAGCGGGTGGCGCTGCTGCCCGGGGCGTCGTGGCACGAAAACCACCGGGGCACCAACGCCATCGGCACCGCACTGGCGGAAAGCGCGGCGGTCAGCGTGCATGGCGGCGAACATTTTCTGGATCAGAACAGCTTTCTGACCTGCACCGCCGCCCCGGTGGTGGCGCCGGACGGGCATCTGCTGGGGGTGCTGGATATCTCCGGCCATCACCGCAGCCGCCACCCGCATACGGCGGGGCTGGTCAGCGCGGCGGCGCATATGATTGAAAACCGCCTGTTCGAGGCCCGGCACGGCACCGCCCTGCGGCTGCATCTTCACCCGCAGCCGGATGGCATCGGCACGCTGGCGGAAGGGCTGCTGGCGGTGGATGGCGACGGGCGGATCTGCGGCGTCAACCGGGCGGCGCTGGCGCTGCTGGGGCTGACCCATGCCCGGCTGGGGGAGCGGCTGGAGGCGGTGCTGGAAACCTCCGCCGGGCGGCTGGCCGATCTGCTGCGGCAGGGCGGAGACCCGGTGGCAGTGCGCACGGTCGGCGGTCAGGCGCTGTTCCTGCGGGCGGAGGGGCTGGCCCCCACCCCGGCCCCCGTAACGGCGGGGACCCGCCTGCGGTCTGTCCCGCTGCCCCGGCCTTCGGCGGCGGATGCGCTGGCGGCGCTGGACAGCGGCGACCCGCAGATGGCACAGGCCATTGACCGCGCCCGCAAGGTGGCGGGCAAGGATATCGCGCTGCTGGTGATGGGGGAATCCGGGGCGGGGAAAGAGGTGTTCGCCCGCGCCGTGCACGACAGCAGCCCGCGCGCCAAGGCCCCGTTTGTGGCGGTCAACTGTGCCGCCCTGCCGGAACACCTGATCGAGGCGGAGCTGTTCGGCTACGCCCCCGGGGCCTTCACCGGGGCGCGGCGTGAAGGCGCGCCGGGGCGGATCCGGCAGGCGCAGGGCGGCACGCTGTTTCTGGATGAGATCGGCGACATGCCCGCCGGATTGCAGACCCGCCTGCTGCGGGTGTTGCAGGACCGTCAGGTGGTGCCGCTGGGCGGCGGCAAGCCGGTGGCGGTGGATTTTGCCCTGATCGCCGCCACCCACCAGCCGCTGAAACAGGCGGTGGCTGACGGGCAGTTCCGCGCCGACCTCTATTACCGCCTGAACGGCCTGACCCTGACCCTGCCGCCGCTGCGCAGCCGCAGCGACCGGCTGGCGCTGGCCGGGCGGGTGCTGGATGGTCTGGCCCCCGGCAGCGGCATCACCCTGTCTGATCCGGTGGCGGCGGCGTTTGACCGCTACGGCTGGCCCGGCAACCTGCGGCAGATGGCCAACGTGCTGCGCACCGCCGTCGCCCTGCTGGATCCCGGTGATACCCGCATCCACTGGCACCATCTGCCCGATGACGTGGCGGAGGAGATGCGCAGCCCCGACCCCACCCACAGCCCGCAGGACGGGGACCTGCGCAGCCTGTCGCTGGAGCTGATGGAACGCACGGTGACGGCCTGCGGCGGCAACATGTCCCGCGCCGCCCAACGGCTGGGCATCAGCCGCAATACCCTGTACCGGCGGCTGCGGGGGTAGGGCCGCAGGGGGTGGCCCTGCATCGTGTTCTTGGGGGCTTTTCCTTGGGGCTTTGCCCCAGACCCCACCCCGCAGGGCTTGGCCCTGCATCCTGTTTTCCTTGGGGCTTTGCCCCAAACCCCACCCCGCAGGGCTTGGCCCTGCATCCTGTTTTCCTTGGGGCTTTGCCCCAAACCCCACAAGGAGCCTTGGGCTCCTTGACCTGAGGACTTTCGGGGGGGAGCCTTGGGCTCCTTGACCTGAGGAATTTCGGGGGGATCCTTGGGCTTCTGACACCCGGTTTTTTGATCAAACGATTATTAAGGGGATCAAAGGGCCTGAAGGCCCTTTGCGGGGTGCTCCAGCGGGGCAGAGCCCCGCCGGTTTCCTGTTTTTCTGGGGGGCAGAGCCCCGCCGGGTTTCCTGTTTTTTGGGGGCAGAGCCCCGCCGGGTTTCCTGTTTTTCTGGGGAGGAGGGGCTTCATCTTAAGCCCTCCTTCCGGTGTTAGGGCTGTCCTGATCGGGGCGCGTAAGGTAGAACCGAACGGAGATCAGCCGATCAGACACAGAGAGGGGGCAGGCATGGCGACGCGGGTGTTGCGGCGGATGGGCGGGCGGATGCGGACCGGGGTGCTGCTGGCCGGACTGGCGGCGCTGCTGGCCGGATGTGCCGGTGGCGGCGCACAGACGGCGGCCCCGGTCGCCCTGACCCCGCCGGGTGCCGAAATCAGCCGTTTTACCGCGCCGGAGCCCCTGCACGCCCTGAGCTGGAGCAGCGATGGCAGCCTGCTGGCGGCGGTGTCGGCCTCCGACACGCAGGTGTATGTGTGGAACACCGCCACCGGGGTGTTGCA
The DNA here is from genome assembly GCF_014205675.1 of Novispirillum itersonii. GTDB lineage: Bacteria > Pseudomonadota > Alphaproteobacteria > Rhodospirillales > Rhodospirillaceae > Novispirillum > Novispirillum itersonii_A. The sequence continues at coordinate 90,569 of NZ_JACIIX010000001.1, read as the reverse complement.
GTGGCAGGCCAACCGCGCCGCCGTGGCGGGGGCGGAGATCCGCTCGCTGGCCTTTACCGCCGACGGTCTGGCGGTGGTGACGCCGACGGCGGGGGTGGCGTCTGACACCCCGGAGGCAGCGCTGACCCTGCTGTCGGTGCTGCATGGCCGGGTGATGCGCACCGTTTCCACCCGGGAAAGCCCGGGCGCGGTCAATCAGGCCACCGCCTTTGCGCTGGATGACGGGATGGCAGCGGTGGCGCTGGGCGGCACGCGGATCGGCCTGTTTGAGACCGGGCGCTGGCGGCTGCTGCGCAGCCTTGACCCCGGCATTTCCGCTGCGGCGGCCCCGGTGTCCGCCGTGGCGGTGGACCGCCGCCGCGACCGGCTGGCGCTGGCCAGCGGCGGGCAGGTGCAGCTGTGGGCCCTGAGTGATGGCCGCCGGGTGGCGGACTTTACCGCCGTTTCCGGCGGGCAGGTTTCGGCGCTGGTGGTCAATCCGGCGGATGGGTCGCTGCTGACCGCCGGACCGTTGCGGGCGACGGCGGCAGAGCCGCCGCGGGGCGAGGTGAAGCGCTGGTCCGCCGGGGGCGGCGGCCTGCTGATGACCTATGCCACCGGCCTTGCCGGTCCGCAGGCGCTGGCGGTCAGCCCGGACGGACAGCGGGTGGCTGCCGCTGCCGGAAAGACCGCCGGGGCCGCCAAGGGCTATGTGCTGGTGTGGGATATGGCCAGCGGCGCGGTGGTCGGCGGGCTGGTGCATGATGATCCGGCCCCGGGCACGGTGGCCTTCAGCCCGGATGGCGGGCGTCTGGCCTACAGCGTCGGGGCCGATGTGGTGCTGCTGGATCTGACCCGCCCCGCACCGCCCCGGGTCCCGGAACCGCCGCCGGTGACGGTGCCGCCGGTGCCTGCTCCCGCCGGTTCTGTTCCGGCGGCAAGCCCGCCGGGAGTGGTCAGCTAAGGCCCGGGATCGGGAAAGGCCGGGTTACGCCACCCGGATCTTTTCGACGAAGTCGCGGACCCGGTCCTTCAGGCCGCCGGATTTGACGGTCAGGTCCTGCGCCGTGGCCAGAACCTGACGGGCGGCGGCCCCGGCCTCCATCGAGGCGCTGGACACCCGCGAGATGCGGGCGGTGACGGCATTGGTGCCGTCGGAGGCCTGTTGGGTGTTGCTGGCAATTTCCTGGGTGGTGGCGCTCTGTTTTTCAATGGCACTGGCGATGGCAGTGCCGACCACGTTCATTTCGCCGATGGTGTCGCTGATCGCCTGAATGGCGACCACCGCATCGCGGGTGGCCTTCTGCACCGCGCCGATCTGGCCGGAAATTTCGCTGGTGGCCTGCGCGGTCTGCCCGGCCAGACTTTTCACCTCGCCCGCCACCACGGCAAAGCCTTTTCCGGCGCTTCCGGCGCGGGCGGCCTCGATGGTGGCATTCAGGGCCAGCAGGTTGGTCTGGCTGGCGATGTCGGAAATCAGCCGCACCACGGTGCCGATGCGGTCAACGGAGGTTGACAGGCCGTCGACCAGCGCGTTGACGCGCTGCGCCTTGACCACCGCCTCGCCGGAGATGCGGGACGACCCGTCCATCTGGCGGGCGATTTCACTGATCGAGGCATGCAGCTCGACGGCGGCGGCGGCAACGGTCTGCACATTGGTGGCGGCGGCATCGGCGGCCTGTGACACCTCCTGCGCTTCCTGACTGGTGGTGTCGGCGCTGCGGGCCATGGCGGTGGAGCACTGTTCCAGTTCAGTGGCGGCATCGGTGACCATGGCGACCATGCCATCCACCTCGCGCTCGAACACCTCAATCACCGACAGGGCGGAGTCCCGCGCCGTCTGGATGTAGATCGACACCGCCAGTTCCATGTCGAGGAACACCACCTTGTTGATGGCGCAGATGATGCGGGCGGCCTGATCGGTGGCCTTGCCGTAGTGGCGGCGGACCAGATCGACCATTTCATTCAGCACGTAGCAGTAGGCGGCCATGTACCAGCGTGGTTCCAGCCCGACCCGTTCGTGGGTGCGGCCGATGATGGTGACCTGCTTCATGTAGTCGTCATCAAAGGTTCCGGTGAACACCCCGTTCAGCCAGTGCTTCGCCTGCATGGTGCGGGCATGGCGCAGCGTATCGGGGTTGCTGAACAGTTTGGCCAGATGCGGCACCGATCCGACCTTGGCGTAGAATTTGTCCAGCATCGGCTCCAGATGCTTTTCCAGCAGCGGCCGGAATTCCTGCACGGCGGCGCGGGTGCCCGCATCAATGTGCAGGAAGGCGAGGCGGGCATCGCGGTCAAGGCTGATGGCAGTGCTGGTCATGGAGGGTCTCCGCTGGATGCCGCGAGGCCTGCTGACCATACGGCTGAAAACGTTTTCGAAAGCTGTAACAGCAAACTCTGTGCCACTTGCCGGAGTTGAAAAGCGGCCTGATTTCAAGGGGGCAGAGCAGGCTTTCCGGGATTGTCCATGGGCCGGATGGCTGGGGGGAGTTGCCTTCTTTAGAACCATTCTGACAGCGGGCTGCCCAATTGCGCCGCATTTTGCGAGAGTGCGGATCAACCGGGAGCGACCGGTGATTGATCCTTCATAATACAGGCCTTGATTTGTCCGAAGGCCTCCGGACAGGTTGAGGCTGATCAGACATATATATTCACACATATAAAATAACGGTGATGAAAGGGGCTGGCATCTTCGCTTTTTCAGGCAGGCCGCCGCGAAGCCGTAGCCGGGGGCGGCCCGGATGTGGCATCTGTGGGGACCGAAGAAGGCATGCAGAACAGGAGACTCCGGGATGGCCGCATGGCTGACGGTGGTGGGATTTGGCGAAGACGGGCTGTCCGGGCTGGGCGATGCCGCCCGGCAGGCGGTGACGCAGGCGGCGGTGGTGGTCGGCGGGGCCCGGCATCTGGCGCTGGTGCCCGATCAGCCGGGGCAGATCCGGCTGCCGTGGCCGAGCCCGTTTGCCGGGGCTTATCCGCTGCTGGCCGGGCTGTATCCGCAGCCGGTGTGTGTTCTCGCCAGCGGTGACCCGATGTTTTATGGCATCGGCGCGACTTTGGCCGCCGGGCTGGCCGGGCTGCTGCCGCCGGAGGCGGTGACCCCGCAGGCGGTGCGGGTGCTGTCGGCCCCGTCCTGCGTCAGTCTGGCGGCGGCCCGGCTGGGCTGGCCGGTGCAGGATGTGGTGGTGATTCCTGCCCATGGCCGCCCGCTGGCGCGGCTGGCGGCGCATCTGCACCCCGGGGTGCGGGTACTGCTGCTGGCCGAGGGGGCGGAGACCCCGGCGGCGGTGGGGCATCTGCTGGGGCTGCGCGGGTTTTTGGCCAGCCGGATCACCGTGTTCGGCCATCTGGGCGGGCCGCGCGAAACCTGCTGGCAGGGGACGGCAGCGGCCCTTGGCGATGGACCATTCCCCGATCTGGCGGTGATCGCGGTGGAGCCGGTGGCGGACCCCGGCACCGTGCCGCTGGCAGTGACGCCGGGGCTGCCGGATGCGGCCTACCGCCATGATGGCCAGTTGACCAAGCGCGATATCCGGGCGGTGACACTGGCGCGGCTGGCTCCGCGTCCGGGGGAGCTGCTGTGGGATGTCGGGGCGGGCAGTGGCTCCATTGGTATTGAATGGATGCGCAGCCACCCGTCGTGTCGGGCGATTGCCATTGAATCGCACCCGGAGCGGCAGGCCAACATCCGCCACAACCGCGATGCCCTTGGCGTGCCGGACCTGCATCTGGTGGAAGGCCGGGCACCGGAGGCCCTGACCGGCCTGCCGGGGCCGGATGTGGTCTTCGTCGGCGGCGGCATCACCCGCGACGGGGTGGCGGAAGCCTGTTACGACGCCCTGAAGCCGGGCGGACGGATGATGGCGACGGCGGTGACGGTGCAGTCAGAAGCCCGGCTGGTGGCGCTTCAGGCCCGTTGGGGCGGTGATTTGCTGCGGCTGTCGGTGGCACAGGCCCGCCCGGTCGGCAGCTTTCTCGGCTGGGACACGGCGATGCCGGTCACGTTGTGGTTTACCGGTAAAACAGGCTGACCCAAAGGGTCTGTGCCCCTGCGTCGGCTTGTCATCGCCGGACCGTTGCTGTATCCGGACACCATGAGACCGGAGCGCCGGGGTTTAGGACAGGAAGAGCGGGATAATGGATGCAGGTTTGATGTCGGAACTGACAGCCTTTTTACAGGTGCTGTTCATTGATCTGGTGCTGGCCGGGGACAATGCGATTGTCGTCGGCATGGCGGCGGCCTCGGTGCCGCTGGCGCAGCGGCGCAAGGTGATCCTGATGGGGATCGGTGCGGCCGTGGTGATGCGCATCGCCTTTGCCGTGCTGGCGACCAAGCTGCTGGCAATCATCGGCCTGACGCTGGCCGGGGGGCTGCTGCTGGCGTGGGTGTGCTGGAAGATGTGGCGCGATCTGCGCAGCGGCCATGAAGAGGAAGAGGCCGCCGATCTGGTCGCCGATGGCACGGGCGGGGCTGCCTCCGCCGGGCCGGGGAAGACGGTGATGCAGGCGGTGGTGCAGGTGGCGCTGGCCGACCTGTCGATGTCGGTGGATAACGTTCTGGCGGTGGCCGGGGCCGCCGGGGACCATACCTGGGTGCTGGTGTCCGGGTTGGTCCTGTCGGTGGTGCTGATGGGGGTGGCGGCCACCTACATCGCCAAGGCGCTGACCAAGTACCACTGGATCGGCTATCTGGGGCTGGCGATGATTGTCTGGGTGTCGCTCAGCATGATCTGGCGCGGCAGCAATGAAGTGCTGAAGACCGTCGGCTGGCTGTAAGGCCGGGCGGTTCAGGCAAGAACGAAGGGCCGGGGCAGAGTCTCCGGCCCTTTTTCTGTGCCGTCCCCTGCCGGGACGGTGACGGTCAGGCACCGCCCGGGCCTGCTGGCCGCCAAAAACGGACCATGTCACCGGGCCACCGGTCTCCGTCTGCCCGGTGACCCTGCTGTCAGGGCAAAAAAACACCCCCCGGCCTGCGCTGGGGGGTGTTTCTGTTTTTCCGGCTGAACCGTTACCGCTTTAGGCGGCGTCGGTCTTGCGGAGCTTGGAGAAGGCAGACTTTTCACCGAAAGCCTTCTTGCCGCCGAAGGACTTCTTCTCGCCCTGCGGACGATCACCGAAATCCTTGCGCGGGGCCTTCATCGGGCGGTCACCCACCGGACGGTCGCCATGGTCGGCGGCGCGGTACGGACGGTCACCGCCGAAGTCGCCACCCTTGCCAGCGGCGAATTCACCCTTGCCCTTGAACGGGCGCGGCATGGAGTCGCGGCGGGCCGGCTTGTCGCCGAAGGAGCGTTCGCCCTGCGGACGGTCGCCGAACGGACGGTCACCCCGGTTCGGGCGGTCACCGAAGGAACGTTCGCCATCGCGCTGCGGACGGTCGCCGAACGGACGGTCAGCCCGCTGCGGGCGGTCACCGAACGGACGGTCACCCCGGTTCGGACGGTCACCGAAGGAACGTTCACCCTGCGGACGGTCGCCGAACGGACGGTCAGCCCGCTGCGGGCGGTCGCCGAACGGACGGTCACCGCGGTTCGGACGGTCACCGAAGGAGCGTTCACCCTGCGGACGGTCGCCGAACGGACGGTCAGCCCGCTGCGGGCGGTCACCGAACGGACGGTCACCCCGGTTCGGACGGTCGCCGAAAGAGCGTTCGCCGTCGCGCTGCGGGCGGTCACCGAACGGACGGTCACCCCGGTTCGGACGGTCGCCGAAGGAGCGTTCGCCATCGCGCTGCGGACGGTCGCCGAACGGACGGTCACCCCGGTTCGGACGGTCGCCGAAGGAGCGTTCGCCATCACGCTGCGGACGGTCACCGAACGGACGGTCCCCACGCGGCGCGCGGTCGCCGAAGGAACGGCTCTGGCCGTCGCGCTGCTGCGGCGGGCGGCGGCCCTGCGAGGCGGCACCGCGCTTCGGCATCCGGGTCGGCCAGTCACCGGCCAGAATGTCCAGATCGTGGCCGGTCAGGCGCTGAATGTCGCGCAGATACCCGGCTTCATCGCTGGCGCAGAACGACACGGCAACGCCGCTGGCGCCGTTACGGGCGGTGCGGCCGATGCGGTGCACGTAGCTTTCCGGCACGTTGGGGATGTCGTAGTTGATGACGTGCGACACCGCCGGGATATCAATGCCACGGGCAGCGATATCGGTGGCGATCAGCACGCGGCTTTCCCCGGCGCGGAAGCGGTCCAGCGACTTCTGGCGGGCGGCCTGGCTCTTGTTGCCGTGCAGGGCTTCGGAACGGATCCCGGCCTTGAACAGGTTTTCGCTCAGGCGGTTGGCGCCGTGCTTGGTGCGGGTGAAGACGATGGTGCGGGTGATGCCCTTGTCTTCCAGCAGCTGCACCAGCAGGTCCTGCTTGGCGCCGCCTTCCACGAAGTAGACGTGCTGGTCGATCTTGGCCGGGGTTTCCCCGGTGCGGGCCACTTCGACGCGGACCGGATCGGTCAGCAGGGTCTGCGCCAGCGAGGCCACCTGCGGCGGCATGGTGGCGGAGAACAGCATCGACTGACGGTCTTCCGGCAGGGCGTTGGCGATCTTGCGCACGTCGTGGATGAAGCCGAAGTCCAGCATCTGGTCGGCTTCGTCGAGCACGAAGTGGCTGACGAGGTCAAGGCGCAGGTCGCCGGTGCTCATCAGATCGTTGATGCGGCCCGGGGTGCCGACGACAATGTCAACGCCACGGAAGATGCGGTCCACCTGCGGGCGGCGGCCGACGCCACCGAGCACGGCGAAGGAGCGCAGACGGGTGTGCTTGCCCAGCTGGCGGATGGCGTCGTCGATCTGCACCGCCAGTTCGCGGGTCGGGGCCAGAATCAGGGCGCGGATGTGGCGCGGCGGCATCTTGCCACGCGATTCCACCAGCGCATTCATCATCGGCAGCACGAAGGCGGCAGTCTTGCCGGTGCCGGTGCGGGCAATGCCCAGCACGTCATGGCCCTTCAGGCCGTAGGGGATGGCTTCCGCCTGAATCTGGGTGGGGGAGGTGAAATTATTATCAGTCAGGCCCTGCATCAGGGCCGGAGCCAGCGACAGGGAGGCAAAAGTGGTGGACTGGCCCGCAACGGCGGCGCCGGTTTCCATATCGGTCACGTCAAAAATCCTTTGAGCGCCCGATCTTCCCCGCAGGGACCAGACTCGGGACGCAGTGTGTCCGCTCACCACGCGCGACGGGGGACCGGACGGTTTCGCTTTCAGAAGGGCTCGGGAAAGACGATTAAGGCGCCCGGCATATCCACCTGGGCGCCACCGTCATTCGCGCGATCGCGAGACAATCGAGGGGGAGATAACCACGTCTGCGCGGCGCGGTCAACAGAATGTTTGCACTGCGACGGTTGCACTGCGACAAAGACCGCAGAACGCGGGTGCCTTCTGCGGTCTTCAGGTCAGGGGGGCTTAACGGGGTCCATGAAGGGCCGGTCTGCGCTGCATGGCAGCGGCGCCCGGCCTTTAGAAGGCCAGAACGCCGGTCTGCTGCCGTGGTTACGGGAAAGCGGCCAGATCCTCCGGCAGCAGGCTGTCCGGCAGGTTCTGGTAGCATACCGGCCGCAGGAAGCGCCGGATCGACAGGGTGCCGACGCTGGTGGCGCCAAAGTTGGTGGAAGCCGGATACGGCCCGCCATGCACCATGCTGTCGGCGACCTCCACCCCGGTGGGGAAGCCATTGGCCAGCACCCGCCCGGCCTTGTGCTGCAACACCTGTAGCAGGGCGCGGCCGGTGTCGGCGTCGGCATCGTCCAGATGCAGGGTACAGGTCAGCTGGCCGTGCAGACTGTTGGCGACGGCCAGCATTTCGGTGGCGTCGGTGACGGTGACGATGATCCCCAGCGGGCCGAAGACTTCCTCCGACAGGCCGTCATCGGCCAGCCATGCCGCCGCAGGGGTGCGGAACAGGTGCGGTGCGGCCTGACGCGGCCCGGCGGGCCCGGCCAGCAGGCTGCTGACCCCCGGCGTGGCCCCGATGCGACCGCAGCCCTGCCGGTAGGCGGCGGCGATGCCATCGGTCAGCATGGTCTGGGCGGCCACGGCTGACAGGGCTGCGGTGGCGGTGGCGGCAAAGGCATCGGCCTCCGGCCCGGCTGGCAGCACTGCCACCCCGGGATTGGTGCAGAACTGTCCGGCCCCCATGGTCAGGGATGCCGCCCAGCCGGTGGCGATGGCCTCGCCCCGGGCGGCCAGCGCCTGCGGCAGCAGGAACATCGGATTGACCGACCCCAGTTCCCCGAAGAAGGGGATCGGGTCCGGGCGGGCGGCACACAGATTGAACAGGGCGCGTCCGCCACCGAGCGACCCGGTGAAGCCGACCGCCCTGATCGCCGGATCGGTGACCAGACTTTCCCCGACGGCGCGGTTGCCCCCCTGAATCAGCGAGAACACCCCGCCGGGCAGCCCGCAGCGGCGGCGGGCGGCGTCCACCGCCCCGGCGATGATTTCTCCGGTGCCGGGGTGGGCGGAATGGCCCTTCACCACCACCGGGCATCCGGCGGCCAGCGCGGCGGCGGTGTCGCCCCCGGCTGTGGAGAACGCCAGCGGAAAGTTGGAGGCCCCGAACACCGCCACCGGCCCGACCGGCAGTTGCATCAGTCTCAGGTCCGGGCGGGGCAGCGGCTGGCGGTCCGGCAGGGCGGCGTCGTGGCGGCGGTCGAGGTAGGCCCCGTCGAGGATGTGGCGGGCAAACAGCCGCAACTGTCCGGTGGTGCGGCCGCGTTCGCCGGTCAGGCGGGCGGCGGGCAGGCCGGTTTCGCTGGTGCCGATGGCGGTGATGGCCTCGGCGCGGGCCTCAATCTCGTCGGCGATGGTGTTCAGGAACGCCGCCCGCTCCGCCCGGCTGGTGGCGGCATAGGCAGGGAAGGCGGCAGCGGCGGCGGCGCAGGCCTGCCTGACATCGGCCGGGGTGCCGACGGCAAAGGCATGGGCCGGGCCGGTGGCCGGGGCAGAGGGGAAGGTGGCGTCACCGGCCACCCATTCTCCGGCGATCAGGTGACGGCCATGGGGGGTAAAGGTCATGGTGCGGATCCCTCAGCGGCCGGTCCTGTCGCGCCAGGCGGCATAGTCGGCCTGTGCGGCGTCGGTGGTGGGCGGATACAGGCCGATCACGGCGGCCCCGGCGTTGACCTGCTCCAGCACGAAGTCCTCGAAGCTTTCCATCCCGGTGCATTCGGCGGCAATCTCGTCGGCCAGCGCCGCAGGGATCACCATCACGCCGTCGCCGTCGCCCAGCAGCACGTCGCCGGGGAACACCGGCACATCGCCGCAGGCGATCGGCACGTTGAGATCCAGCGCTTCATGCAGGGTCAGGTTGGTGGGGGCTGACGGGCGCTGGTGGTAGGCGGGCATGTCCAGCGCGCCGATCCCTTCGGCATCGCGGAAGCCGCCGTCGGTGACGATGCCGGCGCAGCCCCGCCGGGCCAGACGGGTGACAAGGATCGACCCGGCAGAGGCGGCGCGGGCATCCTTGCGGCTGTCCATCACCAGCACCCAGCCCGGCGGGCAGGTTTCCACCGCCACCCGCTGCGGGTGGTCGGCATTGCGGAACACGGTGATCGGGTTGCGGTCTTCCCGCGCCGGAATGTAGCGCAGGGTGAAGGCCTGTCCGACCATCCGCCTGCCCTTGTAGCAGACCGGGCTGACCCCCTGGATGAACTGGTTGCGCAGCCCGCGCTTGAACAGCGCGGTGGCGACCGAGGCGGTGGAGACGCCTTCCAGCCGGGCCCGGGTTTCAGCGGAAAGAGTGTAGGCGGGGGTGGTCATGATGGATGTCTCCGGGGGAGAAGAGGAGAAATAAGGGATCAGTAGATCACCGGCTCATCGACCGGGCGGCCGTAGTCGCTGCGCAGGAAGTCGAAGTCACAGCCCTTGTCGGCCTGTTCGATGTGCCTGCTGAACAGGGTGCCGTAGCCCCGTTCATAGCGTGGCGGCGGCGGGGTCCATTCGGTGCGGCGGCGGGCCAGCTCGTCGGCATCGACCAGCATGTTCAGGCTGCGGGCGGGGATGTCCAGTTCCACCCGGTCGCCGGTGCGCAGCAGGGCCAGCGGCCCGCCGATATAGGCTTCCGGGGCGACATGCAGCACACAGGCCCCGAAGGAGGTGCCGGACATGCGGGCGTCGGACAGGCGCACCATGTCGCGCAGGCCCAGTTTCAGCAGGGCCTTGGGCATCGGGATCATTCCCCATTCCGGCATCCCCGGCCCGCCCTGCGGCCCGGCGTTGCGCAGCACCAGCACGGTGTCGGGCGTCATCGGATAATCGGGGTCGTCGATGATCTTCTTCAGCTCGGGGTAGCTGTCAGCCACCAGCGCCGGGCCGGTGTGGCGGTGGAACTTCGGGTCGCAGGCGGCAGGCTTGATCACCGCGCCATCGGGGCAGAGGTTGCCCTTCAGCACCGCCAGAGACCCTTCGTGATAGACCGGGTTGGACAGGGGGCGGATCACGTCCTCGTTCCAGATCCTCACCTGATCCAGCCCGTCGGTCAGCGGTTTGCCGGTGACGGTGATGGCCGCGGAGTCCAGCCTGTCGCCCAGTTGTTTCATCAGGGCGCGCAGGCCCCCGGCGTAATAGAAGTCTTCCATCAGGTAGCTGTCGCCGGAGGGGCGGATGTTGGCAAGCACCGGGGTGGTGCGGCCGATGCGGTCCAGATCCGCCAGCTCCAGCGGCACACCGGCGCGGCGGGCCATGGCGATCAGGTGGATGATGGCGTTGGTGGAACAGCCGGTGGCCATCGCGACGGTGACGGCATTGGTGATGGCGGCCGGGGTCAGGATTTTATCCGGAGTCAGGTCTTCCCACACCATCTCCACCACCCGGCGGCCGCACTGGGTACTCATCCGCTGGTGGTTGGCATCGGCGGCGGGGATCGACGAGGCCCCCGGCAGGGTCAGGCCCATGGCATCGGCGATGGCGGTCATGGTGCTGGCGGTGCCCATGGTCATGCAGTGGCCATAGCTGCGGGCGATACCGCCTTCAATGCCCTGCCATTCTTCCTTGCTGATGGTTCCGGCCCGGCGTTCGTCCCAGTACTTGAAGCCATCGGTGCCCGATCCCAGAAACTTTCCGGCATAGTTGCCGCGCAGCATCGGTCCGGCGGGCAGGTAGACGAAGGGCAGGCCCATCGATACCGCCCCCATCACCAGCCCGGGGGTGGTTTTGTCGCAGCCGCCCATCAGCACCGCCCCGTCCACCGGGTGGGACCGCAGGAGTTCCTCGGTCTCCATCGCCAGCATGTTGCGGTAGAGCATGGTGGTCGGCTTGACGAAATTTTCCGACAGCGACAGGGCAGGCAGCTCCATCGGGAAGCCCCCGGCCTGTAGCACGCCGCGCTTCACCCACTCCACCCGGTCCTTGAAGTGCATGTGGCAGGGCTGGGCATCGGACCAGGTGTTGATGATGGCGATGATCGGGCGGCCTTCCCAGTCCGTGGGGTCGTAGCCCATCTGCATGGTGCGGGAGCGGTGGCCGAAGGACCGCTGGTCGTCCGGCACCATCCAGCGGGCGGAGCGGAGCCGGTCGTATGTCTTGCGAGTCATGGCCTTACCCTCTGAAGGCGAATGAGAACCAGATCAGCACGACGGTGCCGATCAGGCCGATGAATTCCGGCCAGTTGCCGAACAGGCCGTCGTCATCGGCGGCGAAGTCGGCGGGGGGAATATCCTCATCCCCCTTCAGCAGGTCGTGGGTCAGGCCGGTTGTGGGGTCTGTTGTGGGCTTTGTCATGGCTGCCTCCTTATTTCAGCAGCGCGGGGATGGTGGTGGCGATCTGCGGGAAGAACAGCACCAGCATCATGCCAACCCCCTGTAGGGCGATGAACGGCAGGACGGAGGCGAAGATGTCCTGTAGGCTGATTTCCTTCGGGGCCACCGACTTCAGGAAGAAGCAGGCCGGACCAAACGGCGGCGACAGGTAGTAGATCTGGATGTTCATGGCAAACAGCACGCCAAACCACACCGGATCGAAGCCAAGGGCCACCACCACCGGCGCAAAGATCGGCACGGTGATGAACAGGATGGCGATCCATTCCAGAAAGGTCCCCAGCACCATCACGATCAGCATCATCACGATGATCACAACGATCGGGGCGACATCGAGGGAGGTCAGCACGCCGCGCAGGAAGTCGCCGCCGCCGATGCGGTTGTAGATGCCGATCAGGGCCACGGCCCCCAGCACCAGCCAGATGATCGACCCGACGGTCTGCACGGTCTGGCGCATGGCATCGCGCAGCATGATCCAGCTGAGTTCCCGGCGGATGGCGGCCACCGCCACCGCCCCGACCGCGCCGATGGCGGCGGCTTCGGTGACAGTGGCAATGCCGGAATAGATCACCCCCAGCACGGCCCCGATCAGGATGCCGGGCAGGATCACCCCTTTCAGGAAGGGCAGGCGCTTCAGGAACGGCAGGCCGGTTTCCGGGATGTCATAGACCGGGGCCAGCGCCGGGTTCAGGCGGACCCGGATCAGGATATAGGCGATATACAGCGAGGCCAGCAGTATCCCCGGCCCGATTGAGGCGGCGAACAGCTCGGTGATCGACACCTGTGCCGCCAGCCCGTAGACGATCAGCACCACCGACGGCGGGATCAGGGTGGCCAGCGCCCCGGCGGCACAGATCAGGCCGATCGCCAGCTTCTTATCGTAGCCAAGGCGCAGCATCTGCGGCAGGGCGATCAGGCCCAGCATCACGATCTCGCCGCCCATGATCCCCGACATTGCCGCCAGCACCACGGCGACGATGCAGGTCTGCACCCCGACCGAGCCGCGGAAGCGCCCGCCCATGATCGCCATCGATTCAAACAGTGACCGGGCAATGCCGGACCGTTCCAGGACATTGGCCATGAACACGAAGAAGGGGACGGAGATCAGTTCATACTTATGCAGCACTTCCGTCACGTTGGCGGTGACGATGAAGAATCCGGCGCGTTCGCCGAAATACAGGATGGCCGTGCCCAGCGACACCAGCAGCGTGGTGATGCCCAGCGGAATGCCAAGCGCCATCAGCCCCAGCAGGGCGGCGACGATCAGCAGGGTGATGATTTCAATGCCCACCGGGGATCTCCTTCTCGGTGCGCTGGACCCAGCGGATGATGTTGGCTGCCAGTTGCAGCAGGTACAGGCCGCAGCCCACCAGCAGCAGCACCTTCAGATAGCTTGGCTGGAGGGAATTCATGGCGGTGCCGGAGTATTCGGGGCGGGCAAGGACCTTCATCGCCGGTTTCCACAGCGCCACGGTCAGGGTGCCGACCGCCAGCACCGAGGCCAGCATCTGCACCAGCCGCAGGCGGCGCCATGCCGCCGGGCTGATCAGCCCTTCGATCATGGTGATGGCAATGTGGCGGTTGCGTTGGGTGACACTGCCGACCGCCAGAACCCAGGCGGTGGCGCACAGGGTCATCGACAGTTCGGTGGACCACAGGGTCGGGCTGTCGAAGCCATAGCGCAGGAGGACTTCGACGGCGGAGGCGAGGATACAGGCAAACAGCAGCACGGAACTGCTCTGCCCGATGAAAATGCTGATCCGGTCTATGCCGGTCGCAGCGCAGGACAGCAGGCGTTTCATGATGGCCTCGGGGGCAGGGGCGCAGGAAGGGGACCGGCCACCCGGCCCGATCAGGCGTGACCCGACAGGGGTGAGCGGTCGGGGAACCCGACAGGGGTGAGCGGTCGGGTCACCCTACGGGGGCGTCTGGTCGGGTGGCCGGGGTGGTCCGTTAACCCGGATCAGTCTTTGAACAGGCCGATCTTCTTCATGTAGGCGATGTGCGCGTTCAGGGCTTCGCGGGCCAGCGGGCTCTTGTCGGCGTACTTCAGCCATTCACCGCGGGCGACACCCCGCATCCTGTCGCGGTCGTTCTGCGCCCAGTTGATGATGTGGATCTTGCCGGCGGCCCTGTCGCTGGCGACCCGGGCCCTGTCCTGCTCATCAACGACCTTGATCAGGTCTTCCATGGCGGCATACCACCAGTCGCGCAGGGCCGCGCGGTCGGCGGCCGACATTTTCGACCAGCGGTCCTTGCTGAGGGTGAACTGCATCAGCGGCATCGAATGAATGCCCGGATACAGCGGATAGGACGCCACATCATGCAGGCCGGTGGTGGCGTTGTTGATATAGGCCGAGGCATCGGCGGCATCGACGATGCCCTTTTCCAGCGCCCCATACACTTCCGAAAACGGGATCGACACCGGGCTGGCCCCGGCGGCGGCGAACACGGCAGAGGCCAGGCCTTCCGGGGCGCGGATCTTCTTGCCCTTCATGTCGGCAAAGCCGTTGATCGGCACGCGGGCGGGCAGGGATTCCCGGCTGTAGGGGCCGCAGCCGACCACCTGCACATCGCCGTGGGCGACGGTGTCGACGATCTTCTGTTCCATCGCCTCGCCCTGATCGGTCTTGCAGAAGCCCAGCATCTGCTCCGGCGTGTCATAGCCGGAAATCAGGTCGGCCATAATGGCGAAGGCCGGCTCAAGGCCAGAGAAATAGTTGACCGAGGTGAAATCCCCGTCCAGCACGCCGGAGGCGGTGGCGTCGATGGTTTCCTTGGCCGGCACGACCGATCCGTTCGGCTTCAGGGTGATGGCATAGCGCCCGCCGGTCACCTGCGGCACCTTCGGCAGCCAGTGTTCGGTCAGGTACTGCATGGTGAAGTCGCCGGCGTTGAATGACGACTGGATGTTCAGGGTTTCGGTGGCGCTGGCGGCGGTGCCGGAAAGGGCAAAGGACAGGGCAGCGGCGGCGCAGGCGGCGGTCAGGCCGCGCCGGAGTGACGTCTTGGTCATGGGGTCCTCCCGTTATGGACAGTGGGCCGGTGACTCGGCTCTTGTTCTTCTGCACCACTGCACTAATATATTAGTTCCGCACTGTCAACAGCCCCGGTATAGTGGGCGGACTTCAAAAGGGGCCAGCCGGATGTCCGTTACCCACCGATCCAGTCTTCACGCCGGTTCTGCCGGGCCTGCCCCGGCTGCGGGGTCTGTCACGGCCCTGCGCCGGACCTCCACCGCCCATCAGCTGTATAACCTGCTGCGTGGGCGTATTATGGCGCTGGAGCTGGAACCGGGGATGCAGTTGTCCCGCAATGATCTGGCCGCCCAGTATGGCGTCAGCCAGACCCCGGTGCGCGATGCCCTGCAAATGCTGGAACAGGAAGGTCTGGTGGCGGTGATCCCGCAGTCGCGGACCGAGGTGACGCGGATCGACGTGCAGCAGGCGCGCGAAACCCAGTTCCTGCGCCTGTCGCTGGAACTGGAGGTGGTCCGGTCGCTGTGCGGGGCACCGGGCACGGCGGCACAGGGGGTGGCGGCGCGGATTCTTGACCAGCAGGAAACCGCCCTGACCATCGACCGGGATGTGGAGCGCTTCGGCCAGTTGGACCGGCAGTTCCATCAGGGGATGTACGAGGCCGCCGGGGTTCCTGCCCTGTGGGATCTGATCCAGTCCCGCTCCGGCCATATCGACCGCCTGCGCAAGCTGAACCTGATGGACCCCGGCAAGGGGGCCACCATTCTGTCCGCCCACCGGGAGATCCTGACCGCCATGCAGGCCGGGGACAGTGCGGCGGCGGAGGATGCGGTCCGCCGCCATCTGTCCGGGACGCTGGCCCGGGTTGACGACATCCGCCGCGCTTACAGCCAGTTCTTCTGACGGATCCCGGAACAGCAGACTCCGGACACCAGACTCCGGAACACCAGCCCCCGGGCCGCGGCGGGCGACCCGGGGGCTGTCATGACGGCCGGGCCGCTCAGCGGCGCGGCATCAGCACCCAGTAATCAAAGTCCAGCACCACGTTGGGCAGGTATTTGCCCTCGGCATCCTTATAAGGATGTCCGGCGCAGGGCAGGTCTTTGGTGGCGACGGTGCGCAGGCGCAGCGCCCCGACATCGGCGCGTTCCGGGAAGGCGGCCTTCTCCAGCACTTCAGTCCAGCAATGGATGGTGTCGCCGGAGAAGGTCGGGTTGCAGTGGCTGCCGGCGTTGATCGCCACCAGCTTGCAGGCGTTGCCCAGCCCGTTGAATGACAGGGCGCGGGCCAGCGAGATGATGTGCCCGCCGTAGATCAGCCGCTTGCCGAACCGGCCCTTGGCCTGTTCAAACTGGTTGAAGTGGACCTTGGCGGTGTTCTGGTACAGCCGGGTCGCCAGCATGTGTTCGGCTTCTTCAATCGTCATGCCGTCAACATGGTCGATCTTTTCGCCGGGGGTGTAGTCGTCCCACAGGTGCGGGCTTCCGGCCAGAACTGTGTCGTAGGCTTCGCTGTCGAAGCTGACCCCGGCGGGCACTTTCAGGGCGGCGACCGGTACGGTCTTCGGCAGGTCGGGCACCACCTCGGCCGGGGCCGGGGTGGCGGCGTCGCGCTTGTTGACCATCACCCAGCGCACATAGTCCACCACCATTTCGCCCTGCTGGTTGACCCCGCGCGAGCGCACATAGACCACCCCGGTCCTGCCGTTGGAGTTTTCCTTCAGGCCGATGACGGTGGAGGTGGTGGTGATGGTATCCCCGGCATAGACCGGCACACCGAAGGTGCCGTCGGCATAGCCGAGGTTGGCGACTGCGTTCAGCGAGATATCCGGCACCGTCTTGCCGAAGACGATATGGAAGGCCAGCAGGTCATCGGCGGGCATGTCCTCGAACCCCAGCCCGGTGGCGAATGCGGCGGAGGACTGCACGGCAAAGCGCGGGCCGTAAAGGGCGGTGTAGAGGGCGATGTCGCCTTCGGTGACGGTGCGCGGGGTGGCGTGGGCCAGCACCTGACCGATGCGGAAATCCTCGAAGAAATTGCCGCTGTTGGTCTTGTTGGACGGAGTGGTCATCGTCATGCGTCCTTCGGCTCAGGCGGCGGCGGCTTCAAGGGCGGCGATCTGCCCGGCCAGTGCCACGGTCTGGCGGGCGGTGACGACGTGCAGGTTTTCGATCAGCTTGCCGTCGACCACCACCACCCCCTTGCCCTCGGCCTCGGCGGCGGCATGGGCGGCGATGATGGTGCGGGCCCAGTCCAGTTCCTTTTCGGTCGGGCCGAAGGCGGCATTGGCGGCACCGATGGTCTTGGGGTGGATCAGGGTCTTGCCGTCAAAGCCCAGCTCGCGGCCCTGCTGGCAGGCGGCGGCGAAGCCCTCATCGTCAGACAGGTCAAGGTACACGCCATCGAGGATCGCCAGCCCATAGGCGCGGGCGGCCATCACACACAGGTTGAAGGCGGCGATGAACGGCAGGCGCAGGGTGGTGTGCAGGCAGCGCATATCCTTGGCAAGGTCGCTGGTGCCCATCACAAACCCGCCGAGGCGTGGGGTGGCGCGGGCGATTTCTTCCACATGCAGCACGCCCAGCGGGGTTTCGATCATGCACCAGACCGCCATGTCGGCGGGGGCACCGCTGGCATTCATGATGGCTTCGACCTGCCGCACCATATCGGCGCTTTCCACCTTGGGAATCAGGATGCCGTGCGCCCCGCTGCGGGCGGCGGCGGCGATGTCGTCATGGCCCCACGGGGTGCCGAGACCGTTGACGCGGATCAGCACTTCGCGCTGGCCATAGGTGGCGGCGAAGGCGCAGACATTGGCGCGGGCCTCGACCTTGGTGTCGGGGGCGACGGCGTCTTCCAGATCAAGGATCAGGGCATCGGCGGCAAGGCCACGGGCCTTTTCCAGCGCCCGGGTGTTGGACCCCGGCATATAGAGCATGGAACGGCGGGGACGGGACTGCGTCGGCATGGTAGGGGAACCTCCCGGATGGCGTCGGTCTTGGCCGGACCAGACGCAAGATGATTTTTTGGATTGGTGGTGCGTCTTTAACAAAGTTGCGCATTCGCGCATGCAGCATAGTACCGATTCCGGGGCGGGGTACAAGACCACAGTGCGTTATGGCGGGGGTGGGGGCGACGGTATGACCGGCGGAGGCCGATGCGGAAAATCGGAAACCGGACTGGTGGGTATTGCAAAAAAGCCTCTTTCCGGCAGGCCGGAGTGGTTCTAGGGTCTGGGGTGGTTGAGGGACCAAACCTGATAAAGGACCAAAAGAATGAGCCGTAAGCGCACCGTGGTGTCAGTGCAGTCGCATGTGGCCTATGGCCATGTCGGCAATGCCTCGGCGGTGTTTCCGTTGCAGCGGCTGGGGTTCGAGGTGTGGCCGGTGCATACCTGCCAGCTGTCCTGCCGGATCGGTTACCCCGATGTGCGCGGCGAGGCGTTTACGGCGGACCATGTCGGCGACATTCTCGACGGGCTGGCGGCGGCCGGGCATCTGGGCCGGGCCTCCGGGCTGGTGTCGGGCTATCTGGGCCGGGCGGAAATCGGCGGGGCGATCCTGCGGGCGGTGCAGGCGCTGCATGCCGGGGAGGGCACCGGCCTGTACCTGTGCGACCCGGTGATGGGCGATGACGATGCCCACGGGCAGGGGCGGATGTATGCGGCGGCGGATATCCCTGATTTCATGCGGCTGCATCTGGTGCCGCAGGCCGATGTGGTGGCCCCCAACCGGTTCGAGCTGCACCTGCTGACCGGCCTGCCGGTCACCACCATCGCCGAGGCGGTGACGGCGGCCCGGGCGGTGCTGGCGATGGGGCCGAGGCTGGTGGTCGGCACCAGCATGCCGCTGCCGGACCGGGGGGAAATCGGCTGTCTGGCGGTGACGGCGGAGGAGGCATGGCTGGTGCGCACCCCGCGCCTGACCCTGCCGCAGCCGATCCATGGCACCGGCGATGCCTGTGCCGCGCTGATGCTGGGCTGCCTGCTGAACGGCGAAGCGCCGCCACAGGCACTGTCGCATGCGATGTCGGCGCTGTATGCGGTGATCGACCTGACCCTGCGGCTGGGCGAGATTGAACCGCAGCTGGTGGCGGCGCAGGATCTGCTGCCGGTGCCGCCGAAGCTGTTCCTGCCGGAACGCCTGTAAGGTTTCTGTTTATCTGCCCCTCAGGCGGCGGGCGCGGGCGTCCGCCCGCTTGCCTTACGCGCGAATGGTCGCGCGGGGCCTCAATGGCCCAGTCGGGCCGTTGGCCCTCCGTTTATCTGCCCCTCAGGCGGCGGGCGCGGGCGTCCGCCCGCTTGCCTTACACGCGAACGGTCGCGCGGGCGCTCAACGCGCCAGTGGCTGCGCTCCGCTCCGCTTTCTTTTGTTTTGTCCCTCAGACACTCTGGCTTTTAAACCCACAGCCGGTATAGCCAGAACGACTCATCCTGCTGGAAGCGGCGGGCAAAATCCCCGGGCGGGAAGCCGGTGATGCGTCGCACCTCGCGGCTGAAATGGGCCTGATCGGCAAAGCCTTCCTCAGCGGCCAGTGTCGCCAGCGGCAGGGGGGTGCCCCGGTCGGCGTGGTCGCGGGCGGCATGGAAGGCGGATTCGGTCCGCACCAGCGCCTGCCAGTCCCGCAGGGACCGGCCACTGAAGGCGCGGATCCGCCGTTCCACCTGCCGTTCGCTGTGGGTGCCGCGCCACTGCCGGGCTGACAGCGCCAGCGTTTCCACCCAGTGCCGCCCGGCCCGGCGCAGCGGCGTCAGGATTGGCACGCCCGGGCGCAGGGCCTGCCAGCGCGGGCCAAGGTGGCGGATCAGGGCCGCCAGCACCGCCGCGGCATCGGCGGCGGCCCGCAGGTCATCCAGCAGCGGATGCAGATCCCCCGGCAGCACGGCGCTGGCCCCGGTGCAGCGATCCTGCACCGCCGCCGGATCCAGCCCCAGCAGGCTGCGGGCGATATCGGCGGTGAAGCACACCATGCCGGCCCGCACCGGCCCGGGGAACCAGCTGGTCACCGGGCGGGCCTGACTGCCGGAAACGCAGGCGTCGGCAGGCAGGGGGCGCCAGCCGTCTCCGCTATGCAGCAGGCCGCCAGAGACATCGGAATACCAGTGCAGGGACAGCAGCGGCGAGGCCGGAAAGTGGCTCAGCCGCTGCTCCGCCGTCAGGGGTACGCCGTGGGTGTCGCGCACAATCACCGCCACCAGCGCCCCTTGCAGGGCCGGGGGAGCGGGCAGGAGCACGGTGGGGCAGGCCGGGGCGCGGGGGGCGCGGGCCTCCGGGGCGGGCGGGGTGGAGGATTCAGCGGTCATCGCGACAGGATAAAACGGTTTTCCGGCGGCAGCCTGCGGTTTTTTGCGCGGGCTGTTCTGCCGGTCCGGGGTGTCGGTTCCGTTCAAGACCGTCCGGCGGGGCCGGGGCTAGGCTGCCGTCCGGTTGCTGTCCCGCAGAAGGAAGACTCCCATGGCCCTGTTTCCGTTTGCGCCGTCCTCCCCCGTCTGGCCGCCGGGGCCGCCCTCCGGCCTGACCGGCTGGGGGCTGCTGCGGCAGATGGCCGCCGATCTGCCGGCCGCGCTGGCCGGATGGCGGGAGACCTACGGCGATGTGTTCCATCTGCGGATCTGGCCGGAACATCAGGTGGTACTGGCGGACCCGGAGCTGGCGCGGGCGGTGCTGATCCGTCACCACGACGGCCTGACGCGGTGGGAGCATGGGCTGCGGGTGTTTGCCCGCATCCACGGCGACAGCGTGCTGGTGGCGGAGGGCGAGGACTGGCTGCGGCAGCGCCGGGCGTTGCAGCCGCTGTTTTCCCCGCAGGCGGTGGCGGCGTTTCAGCCTGATCTGGCGGCGGTGGCGGCGGAGACGCTCGACCGCTGGCAGCCCGGTCCGGTCCGCCCGGTGGAGGAGGATCTGACGGCGCTGACCATGGCGGTGATCCTGCGCCGTCTGGCCTCGGCCGGGGGCGGCGATGCGGCAGCGGTGGCGGTGGCCCTGTTCACCCTGTCCCGGCAGATGGATGCCGATTTCTACCGCCCGCTGTCTACGTTCCTGCCGGTCGGGCGGCAGCAGCGGCAGGCGCTGGCGGTTCTGCACGGCGTGATTGACCGCCATGTGGCGGCGCGGCTGGCGGTGCCGCCGTCGCAGCGGCCAGCGGATCTGCTGACCCACCTGCTGACGCTGCACGGGCAGGACCCGCAGGGCTGGCCGTTGCGCTGGGTGCGGGATGAGGCGGTGACGGCGTTTTTGGCCGGGTTTGAAACCACGGCGGCCACCCTGACGTGGTGGGCGTGGTGCATGGCCAGCCATCCGCAGGAGCAGGAACGGGCGCGGGCCGAAGTGTCTGCGGTTCTCGGCGGGCGGGCCCCGACGGCGGAGGCGCTGGGCCGTCTGCCGGGCCTGACCCGCAGCGTGCAGGAAGCCTTGCGGCTGTATCCCCCGGCACCGGTGCTGTTCAGCCGCCGCACCGCCGCGCCGCTGGATCTCGGGCGCTGGCGGATTCCGGCGCGGACCCTGCTGATGATTCCGGTGATGCTGATCCAGCGGGACCCCCGCTGGTTCCCCGATCCGGAGGCGTTCCGCCCTGACCGCTTCGCCCCCGGCGCGGCGGAGATCCCGCGCGGGGCGTGGATGCCGTTCGGGGCTGGTCCCCGGGTGTGTCTGGGGCAGGGGCTGGCCATGGCGGAAGCGGTGACGGTGGCGGCGCTGCTGCTGCAACGGTTCCGGCTGGCGGTGTCGCCACAGGCCCCGGCGGTGCACCCGGTGATGCGGGTGACGCTGCGGCCGGAGCGGTTCCTCCGGCTGGATCTCCAGCCGGTGTAATAAAAGGAGTGGCTGGATCTCCAGCCGGTATAAGATGAAGAGAGTGTGTGACGGATCCCGGGCACTCGTCCGGTTTCGTCCCTGTTTATCGGGCTCTCGCCCGAACCCATCCGGGGATGATATCCCCAGACCCCTTTTCTTTTTTCAGAGCACCCAAAAAGGGAAGGGTTGGAAGGGTCTGGCTTCCGGGTCAGGTTTTCTGCTTGCGGCGGTGGGCTTCCTGCCCGATGTCGTCGAGCATGATCTGGGTCTTGCGGTCCTGCTCGGCGCGGGCGGCGGCTTCGCGGTTGGCCTGCGCGATCTCGAAGGTTTTCAGCTCCTTGAAGGCCTGCGCCACCGCATCCTGCGCCTGTTCAATCTCCCGCCGCACCAGCCCCAGCACGGTTTCCAGATCCTGCTGCTGCTTGCGGGCCCACTGGGTATAGGCCCCGAAGGTGAACCCGGCCCCGGTGCTGTCGCGGCGGACCATCTCCGCCTCGGCCTTTTTCTGCTCGGCCAGCTGGCGCATGAAGTCGAGGATCTGGTCCTCGCGCTCCTGCAACTGGCGCAGGACGCGGCGCTTTTCATCGACATCCCATTTGCGCAGGCGGATGACGCCCTTCAGGCCCTTGGCCATGCGGTTCTATCCCCTTATCCGTACTGCGGCGGCGGCGGTTCCATGCCGATCGCCTGTGCCAGCATGGTGTAGGAGGTGTTCAGGTCGGTCGGCTCGGTCTTGCGCTGGCGCAGCACCTCCTCGATGCGCGGATACAGCTCGATGGCGGCATCGACCTCCTCGTTCGATCCGG
The DNA here is from genome assembly GCF_014205675.1 of Novispirillum itersonii. Classification (GTDB taxonomy): domain Bacteria; phylum Pseudomonadota; class Alphaproteobacteria; order Rhodospirillales; family Rhodospirillaceae; genus Novispirillum; species Novispirillum itersonii_A. The sequence goes on along the minus strand of NZ_JACIIX010000001.1, from coordinate 68,270 downwards.
CGCGGTAGGCCCCCAGCCGGATCAGCTCCGCCATATCCTCGTAGGTGGAGATCACCTTGCGGGCGGCGCGGACCAGATCGTTCTGTTCCGGGCTGTTGCAGCCGGGCATGGTGCGTGACACCGACCGCAGCACGTTCATCGCCGGGTAGCGGCCGCGTTCACCGATGGAGCGTTCCAGCACGATATGGCCGTCGAGGATCCCGCGCACGGCGTCGGAGATCGGTTCGTTGTGGTCATCGCCTTCCACCAGCACGGTGAACAGGCCGGTGATATTGCCCTGTCCGCGTGCGCCCGGCCCGGCGCGTTCCAGCAGCTTCGGCAGTTCGGCGAAGACGGTGGGGGTGTAGCCCTTGCTGGCCGGGGGTTCCCCCGCCGACAGGCTGATTTCGCGCTGGGCCATGGCAAAACGGGTGACGCTGTCCATCAGGCACAGCACGTTCATGCCCTGATCGCGGTAGTATTCGGCAATCGCCATGGTCAGATAGGCGGCCTGACGGCGCATCAGCGGCGGCTCGTCAGAGGTGGCGACCACCACCACCGAGCGCTTCAGGCCCTCTTCACCCAGATCGTCCTCGATGAATTCCCGCGCCTCGCGCCCGCGTTCGCCGATCAGCCCGCAGACGATAATATCGGCGGAGGAGAACTTGGCCATCATCGACATCACCGACGACTTCCCGACCCCGGAGGCGGCGAAGATGCCCATACGCTGGCCGATGCAGCAGGTGGTGAAGATGTTCATGCAGCGGATGCCAAGGTCCAGCTTGCCGCCGACCCGCTGGCGGCTGTGGGCCGACGGCGGAGTGTTGCGGATGGTGTAGGGGACTGGCCCCTGCAACAGCGGGCCGAGTCCGTCCACCGGTTCCGCCATGGCGTTGACCACCCGGCCCAGCCAGCTGGCATGGGGCTGCACCGATGGGGCCCCGGCCACCACCTCCGCCCGCGCGCCGAGGCTGATGCCGTCAACGCTGCCGAAGGGCATCAGCAGGGTCTTGCCTTCACGGAACCCGACCACCTCGGTCGGGATCATCTTCCCGGCCCGGCCCATCACCAGGATGCGGTCGCCGACCGACACCGCCGACTGCACGCCGCCGACCTCAACCAACAGTCCCTGCACCCCGACCACCCGGCCGAACACCTGATGGTCCGGCACTCGGCCAAGTTCGGTCAGAAAATTGTGGACCAGACTGCTCACGGCGGGGACTCCGGCACAGGAAAAACGCAGAGACGACACAAAAACGCAGAGATGACACAAAAACGACAGGCGGCCTGAATCTTCGCTGTGAAACAACTGACTGATCCACAGGAAAAAGATCAGAAATTCCAGATACAGGGATGGTTAGACCCTTGCCAGACTGAATCAAGCATCCTATCGTTAACGACGGGTTAACCGAGGTTAACGCCGGGATTTGCCGGATCCCGGTTCCGCCGCTGCGCCAGACAGGTCCGCAGCAGCCGGAACCGCCGCGCTGCCCGGTTGTCCTTGACCCGTCTCTTTATACCGGACCGGCCGCCGCCGGGCCTTGTTTTTCTCCCACCGTGCTGTCACAGGGGCTGGAATGCGCGTTTTAGTCGTCGAAGACGATCCGTCGATGCGTCAAACCATCGAGCTCATGCTCCGCAAAGAACAGTGGGTGGTCGACTCCACGCATCTGGGCGAAGACGGGCTGGAGATCGGCAAGCTTTACGATTACGACATCATCCTGCTGGATATGATGCTGCCGGACATGGACGGTCTGGACGTCATCCGCCAGCTGCGGGCGGCACGGGTGGAAACCCCGGTGCTGATCCTGTCCGGGCTGTCAGACTCCGACCGCAAGGTGCGCGGGCTGGGGGTCGGGGCCGATGATTACCTGACCAAACCGTTTGACCGGGCGGAACTGGTGGCGCGGATGCAGGCAATTGTCCGCCGCTCCAAGGGTCATGCCCAGTCGGTGGTGTCGGTCGGTCGCCTGAATGTCAATCTGGACACCCACAGTGCGATGATCGACACCAAGCCGCTGCATCTGACCGGCAAGGAATACGGAATCCTTGAGCTGCTGGCGATCCGCAAGGGCACGACGCTGACCAAGGAACAGTTCCTCAACCACCTTTACGGCGGTATGGACGAACCGGAACTGAAGATCATCGACGTGTTCATCTGTAAGCTGCGCAAGAAGCTGGCGCAGGCTTCTGATGGGGATAACTACATCGAAACCGTCTGGGGCCGGGGCTATGTGCTGCGCGATCCCAGCCAGCCGGAGCAGGCCAAGGCGGTCGGGTAAGAGCCCGTACAGGACCCAATGACACAGCCGGGCGGCAGATCCTTCTGCCGCCCGGCTTGTTTCTGTCCGGCCCTTTATCTGTCCCGGCCTTGAGGACTCAGGCCGCCGCGTCTTCGCTGGCGCTGGCGGTGGCGGTGGTGCGCACCGGGAACACCGTGTCGTAGGCCCAGGTGAAGACAAAGGCATAGACCAGATAAAACGCCGAGAAGGCGATATCGACCAGCAGGGCCTCCCACAGGCTGACGCCCAGCCACCACGCGGTGACCGGCAGGAAGCCGACGGTCAGCCCGGCCTCGAAGGCGATGGCATGGATCACCCGCTGCGGCACGGTTTTGCGGACATGGCCCTGCCAGCGCAGCAGCGCATGGTCAAACAGCCAGTTGAACAGATAATTCCATCCGGTGGCCATGCTGGCCCCGATGATGACCAGCACCCCGAAGTCTTCGGGTTTGGCATCAAACACCCACGCCCCCAGCGGCGTGGCGATCATCAGTCCCAGCAGTTCAAAGCTGACCGCCTGACGGAGTCGGTCCCACGGTGTGCGCATAGTCTGCGGCCCTTTCACAGCGGGCCGTCCCGAGTGCTGATCCCAGAATGGGGGAGGTCGTCCTCCTGCCTGAAGCGGGCCGAGACTGGCAGATCCGGCCACGGTTTTCAACCGCCGGAAGCCGGGCGGGGGGCCCGGCTGTCAAACCGGTGTCTGCCCGGCCACATCGGTGCCCCGGAGATTGTCTGTATGCAAATTGCGATACATCCTATCGGGGAAAATTTCCGGCAGATCTCCTGAAGGGCCGGAAACGCGGCGGCCTGCTCACGCCTTGGTCTTAAGAAGCCGGGCGTGGCATTAATTAGAATGATTTAAAAAAAGAAAAATCCACAAATAAAATCAATATTTAACATAGTCCAATCGCCCCATGGCGGGCTGGCGGACGCATCCATAAACTACAGCGGATAGACCGGACAATCACGAAAACAGACCTGAAACCGCCGGAAGAAGGGGCGCCAATTATGTTCATCAGAAGACTGGACCCTGATTCTGCGGATCTTCTGCGGGCGCTGCACGCCACGCAGGCGGTGATCTCCTTCAGTCCGGACGGTTCCGTTCTGTCGGCCAACCAGATCTTTCTTGATCTGATGGGGTACAGCCTCAGTGAGATCGTCGGGCAGCATCATCGCCTGTTTCTGACTGACGAAGACCGGAGCAGCCCCGGGTATGCTGATTTCTGGACGGCGCTGGGCCGGGGCGAAATCCAGCGCCGCCAGTTCCGGCGGATGACCAAGGATGGCAGGATTGTCTGGCTGCGCGCCAGCTACACCCCGGTTCTGGATGCCCACGGCAGGGTTGAGAAGATCATCAAATTTGCCACCGATGTGACCGACACCAAGATGGAACACATTGATCTTCTGGGGAAGATCAACGCCATCCTGCGGGTTCAGGCGGTGATCGAGTTCAATCCGGATGGCACGGTCATCACCGCCAACGAAAATTTCCTGACGGCGCTGGGCTACCGGCTGGACGAGATCGTCGGCCAGCATCACCGCATTTTCATGCCTGCCGGGCAGCGGGAGAGTGCGGAGTACCGCGCCTTCTGGCAGACCCTGCGGCAGGGGCAGTATCAGGCCAGCCAGTACCGGCGGATCCGCCGCGATGGCACCGATATCTGGATTCAGGCCAGTTATAACCCGGTGTTTGATCTGGATGGCACCCTGATCAAGGTGGTGAAGTTTGCCACCGACATCACCGGCCATGTGCAGCTGCTGCATCAGCTGAAGGAGATCATCGAGGTTAACTTCCGCGAAATTGATGAGGCCATCATCCATTCCAACCAGCTGACGCAGGAAACCGGCAGTGCCGCCTCGGCAACGCTGGAGAACGTGCAGGCCGTGGCGGCGGGGACTGAACAGCTGGTGGCCTCGATCGGCGAGATTTCCGCCAGTATCTGCCAGTCGCAGCAGGCCAGCACGCTGGCCAGCGAAACGGTGCAGGTGGCCGACGGGTCGATTCACCGGCTGGCGGAGGCCACGCAGGAAATGACCGGCATCGTCGGGGCCATCAACGGTATTGCCGGGCAGATCAATCTGCTGGCGCTGAATGCCACCATCGAATCGGCCCGGGCCGGGGATGCCGGAAAGGGTTTCGCGGTGGTGGCCGGAGAGGTGAAGACGCTGGCGACGCAGGCGGCCCGGGCCACCGACCTGATTTCCCGCAAGATTGAAGGGGTGCAGAAGGTCTCGGCGGAGGTGATGACCTCCCTCGGCTCCATCCGCCGCTCGATTGAGACGGTGCGGGATCAGGTGGTCTGCACCGCTTCCGCCGTGGAGGAGCAGAGCGCGGTGACCCGCGATATCTCCTCCACCATGCAGACGGCGGCGCGGTCCGTGGCCCGGGTCACCGAGAATGTTGTCACCATCAGTGCCGCCGTGGCACAGGCCCAGAGTGCCTTTGACCGGACCCGCGACGCGGCGGCGGTGCTGGCCCATTAAGGGGCGGCCCCCCCTGTCGTCGGGTGTTCTATCGCCGGGGATCAGATCTCCGGGGTCATCAGGGGCCGTAACGCCGCCTGCCCGTTTGCGGTCAGGGTCAGGCTGCGGCCGGGGCCGCGCAGGATCCAGCCGTGCGACAGGGCATGGTCCAGCAGAGCCGCCCCCAGACTGCCGCCCAGATGGTGGCGGCGTTCGCTCCAGTCCAGACAGGTCCGGCACAGCGGGCGGCGGCGGCCTTCCAGTGGTGTGGGGTCAAGACCGAGGCGGCTCAGCAGGGCCCGGCCATGGTCGGTCAGGCGCGGCGGGCTGTCCGCATCGGCCCCGGGGATCAGGGCCTGCTGACGGTACAGGCCATCCAGCAGGGCGACCCCGGTTTCCCCGGCCAGATGATCGTAACAGACCCGGGCCTGCCGCAGGGCACTGTCACGCGGGCCGGTGCGGGTGCGGGTGGCCCCGGCGCGTTGGGCCAGCCCCATCAGCCCTTCCAGCACGGCGGCGACATCCGGCCCGGACAGGCGGAAGTAACGGTGGCGGCCCTGCTTTTCCATCACCAGCAGCCCGGCGGCACACAGGCGGGCCAGATGGCTGCTGGCGGTCGGGGCGGTGATTCCGGCGGCTGCGGCCAGTTCGCTGGCGGTCAGCGCCCGGCCGTCCATCAGGGCGGTCAGCATGTTGGCGCGGGCCGGATCCCCGATCAGGGCGGCGACGGTGGCGATGACGGGGCCGTCTTTCAGGCCGTCAGGGGCGGCGGGGGTGTTGATCATCCTTCGATCATACCCGAAGGATGGTGGTGCGGCAAGGAAGCCCTTTTTTACCGGGTCTGGGCTTTGGCCCCGGGGGAGCGCAGCGGCAGCCGCAGGGACGGATCCATCATCACCGTCGGCAGATGCGGATCGGGCACTGACAGGTCGATGACATGGCGTTGATCCAGTTGCAGCACGTCAAGATCGCGGCCGAACCACTGCCGGAACAGGGCATCGAACCGGCCATCGGCCACTGCCCGCTGGAGGCCGGTTTCAATCCGCCGGTGCAGCTCGGGGTGATTCGGGCTGACGTAGATGTAGAAGGCCAGCGGCATCCGCAGCAGCAGGGCCGTGTCGATCACCGTATCCGGATAGTCGAAGCGCATTTCCGTCTGCTCGCGCAGCACCTCGGTGGCCCCGCGCGAGATCAGGTCGAGGCGGCTGCGGTCCAGCAGTTTGTACAGATCCTCAAAGGTGGCCACCACCTCGGTCGTCAGGCCGTTATGGCGCAGGATGTCGGTCAGCTGCCAGCCGAGAACACTGCCGATGCGGACCTGACTGAGATCGCCGAGGGAGCGGATTTCGCTGAAGCGGCTGCGGTCCTCGGTGCGGACCACCCCGACCCGCAGGCCCAGCAGTCCCCGGTCCACCGGCACCGCCACCCGCAGGAACCGGGAATCGTAACTGTTGGCCCCCGGCATCAGGTAGACGTTGATGCGGGATCCCTTTTCCAGCTGCGCCTCAATCCGCAGCCGTTCCTGCGGGCTGGTGGAAAACACCACATAGCCCGGCCCCTGTTCCGGGGTTTCGGCAAAGGCCAGCTCGATCAGCGCCTGCGTGTAATAGGCGCGGGGGTCATCATCCATCAGCGGGGCGGGGAAGCGGGCGATCATCGGCCCGCCGTGGCTGCTGCCGGAAGCCGGGCGCACCGGTTCCGGCCGCTGCGCTGCCAGCGCCGGCCACAGGGACATGATCAGGAACAGGGCTGCCAGGATCAGGGGCGGCAGCCCCCGGATGGGGAGGGTCATCGGGGTCCGGATACCGGAAGAGAGGGCGGAACGGGCAGCGGGGTGGGTGACTCCCGCCGCAGGGGCCGCTGTGTTCATCAGAATGACATCTAGGGGGAATACGCGGGTCGTACAATCAGCAAATTGGTATTAGGCAAATGAATATCCTTCATCACATCGGCGTATGCCTTGGTGTCAGGCCGGGCTGCTGGCTCCGGCCCCGCCTCAGGGCCGCCCGGTGCGCTTCTGCTCCCGCCGCAGGGCCTCGGCCCGGGCCGGGTCGGTCAGGGACAGAGCCCGGCTGCTGATGAAGCCGGGGCGGCCGTCCAGAGTCTGCACCCGGGCCCACTGACCGTCGCTGGCAACCTCGGTCACCATCACCGTTTCCCCGGCCCCCAGCAGCAGCAGGGTCTGGAATTCCTGCCCCGGCCCGGTGCGCAGGGCGGTGGCAGCGACCCGGATATCGTGATACTGCCCGGCCCGGACCCCGCCTGCCGACAGGGACACAATCGGCGGCGGAGCCGCCGGGGACGGGGCTGGCGTCGTGGCGGAAGGCACCGACTGCGGGCCGCCGGGCCGGGCCGGAACCGCGCCTGCCGGTGATCCCGCCGTCCCCGAAGGGGCCGGTGCCGCCGGGGCGGACACCGGAGCGACCGTCGCTGGCGGGGGATCGATGTCGTCGTCAGCCGCCTGACGGCCCGGCCAGAACAGCAGGGCCAGCACCACAATCAGCACATAGACCGGCAACAGTTGCAGCAGTTGCAGCAGGCTGGCCCCGCGCCAGCGGTCTTTCAGCGGCGGCAGGGTTTTCCCGGGGGCGGCGGCGCGGATCTGCGCCAGAAGCTGATCGGTCTGAAGGCGGCTGACCCCGTCCGGAGCGAACATCTGTGCCTGAAGGGCCACGGCATGGGCCATCATCGGGTCCCGCTGTGCCAGAAAGGCCTGCGCCTGTTGCATCAGCAGGGCGTGATTTTTCTGCCGGGGCAGCCGCCCGCCGCGCAGGGCGATGCCAAGGGCGCGGAGGGTCTTCAGCGGGCCACCCGGCGACCACCATCCGGTCAGCCAGCAGCGGGCCGCCACCTTCAGCGCGGTGCGGTCGGCGCAGGCGCGGCAGTACACCCCGTCTGTCCACTGTTCGCGGGTGTGGCGCAGGGTACCGGTGACGGTGACAAATTCGACAAAGCGCGGCTGGGCCGCCACCTTGCCGCAGCAGCAGCACGACAGCGGCGGCGCGGCGGCGCGCCCCGGCGGCGGGCGCTGCGCCGTCGGGCGTTGCTGGGTCCGGGCCTGCGTCTGGCGGTAGGCCCGGGTCGGGTCGTTGCCCTGCGGCTGCCGGGCCTGCGGGCCGCTGCGGCTGCCGGAGGAGGCGGTATGGCGGGAGGAGGGGCGTTCCTGACCCGTACCCTGTCCCGTACCCTGCTTTCCGGCAGCGCCGGTGCGGCGGCTGTCGTAGGCCGCCCGGCGGGCCGGGTCTGACAGCACCTCATAGGCAGCGGTCAGGCGGTGGAAGGCTTCCTTGGCCCCGGGGTCGGGGTTGCGGTCGGGGTGCAGGTCCTTGGCGCGGCGGCGGAAGGCGCTTTTAATCTCGGCGGGGCTGGCGGTGGGGGCCACTTTCAGCATGGCGTAAAAGCCGCGGGGATCGGCGGGATCAATATCAAACCGGCCGCCGCTCATACCGGGGTCTCCGGCAGGCGCGGCAGCGGGCGCAGGGCCGACCCGATGGCATCATCGGTGTACAGGCGGTTCATCAGGTCGGGGTTGGCCCAGCCGGGCTGGCGTTCCTCCAGCCGCACCCGGTGCCCGGCGGTCTCCGGCGGGCCGCTGTGGCGGGTGACGGTCACTTCCAGCCAGCGCGGCACCAGCTGGTTGGCACAGTCCGACAGCACGGCGGCGGCCAGCCGTTCCGGGATATCAGCGGCAAAGCCGTGTTCCGGCTGGTCCAGCAGGGTGGTATAGGCCTCCCACGCCCCGGCGGCCAGCACGTGACGGTCCGGCACAAAACGCACCTGTACGGCGGTGCCACCGGACAGGGTCCGCCACAGCACGGCAACGGCATCCAGCCCCGGGGCCGGGGTGGGCCGGGTCAGCAGAGGGGCGCGGCGGATCTCAGGGTCAGTCATGGTCTCGGAAACTGCCGGTGGGCGGCGCAGGATAATCCATGCTGCGGAGTATCATCTTTTTGGCCCGCCGCACACGGGAAAGTATGCCGGAGCGGTGCCAACCGGCTGAAAGCGGGGGGATCGGGCGGGGTCAGGCGGTAAATCCTCCGGCCCCCCCCGATCATCACCTGCCGGGGGGGCCTTCGGGGATGGGGTGGTTTCAGGCGGTAAATCCTCCGGCTCCCCCGGCGGCCCCCCCGGCGGCCCGCAGCGACGGTGGCAGAGCCTCCGCCGGGCCGGGGAAGGCGGCGGAGACCTGAAACGACAGGCTGCCGGTCAGGCCCATCGCTTCCGACGACTGGCTGAACAGGCCGAGGATGGTGCGGCGCACGTCCGGCTCCAGCGGGCGGCTGGTGCGGATCAGCAGCGACAGGCGGCGGTGGCCGGGTTGCCCGGCAGGCCCGCCCTTGTACAGACCATCAAACTGCATCGGCCCCATCTGCGACAGATCCAGCGCGAACAGGAACCGCACGCCGCCACCCTGACCGCTGCCGCCGCCGGATCCGTCCTCGTCAACGGCGGCACTGCCGGTGCGGCGGGTGACCAGCGTGATGCGGTCAACCTGACCGCCGAAGCTGAACGGCAGGTTCATCATCCGCCAGTCGCCGCCGCCGTCGCGGGCCGGGCGGGTGGTCTCACGGGTGGACTCTTCCAGATCTTTCAGCACGGCGCGGCCCCGGCCTTCCGGGCGATCCAGCGCCTTCACCGGCCGCTCGCCCAGCCAGCTTTTGGGGTCGACACTGCGGGCGGCGGTGGCCACCGCCATCATCGTGGTGACCATCCGGCCATCGGCGGCGGGGATGGCCCGGGTCAGGGCCTGCGCGGCCTCGGCATCGTTCTGCGCCAGAAGGTCCTGTGCCTCCGACAGGGCGGCGAAGGTCTGCATCCCGCCGCTGGCGGGCACGGTCGGCCCGGCGCTGGCGGCAGTGGGGGGCGTCACCGCCAGAACATCCAGATGCACCTGACTGTTGACCGGCAGGGGGGACCGCACATCGACCAGCAGCATCCCCTGCGGGGTCTGGATCACCGCCGTTCCGCCGCCGGGGGTGGCGGTGACGGTGCCATCCAGTGATGCCAGCGGCAGAGTGGCCGAAGCAGAGGGGGCGGTCAGGGCCTGTGATCCGCCGGGCAGCAGCACACTGGTCAGCCGGACCTGCGTCTGACTGCCCGGGGGCAGCAGGGGGCCTGCCGGGGCCGGGGCGGGAGAGTGGGGGCCTGCGGTCTCAGCGGCGGCTTCGGCCACCGCATGGGCGGCATGGCGCAGGGCGGCCAGCAGGCCGTGCGGGGTCAGGGCTCCGGCAAAGCCGCCCGCCGGGGGGGCGGCTCCCGCGCCCGGCACTGTGCCGGGGCTGGCCGGATTATCGGCGGGAACACCGGGGAGGGGGGCGGTGGCGGTCCCCGCTCCGGTCCCTGCCGGAGAGGCCGGACCCCCGGGCAGCGCACCTGCCGCCAGCGGCCCGGCGGTCAGGAAAGATGCCGGTCCGGGAATGACGGTGGCGGCCAGCGGCTTGCCAAGGCTGAGGGCGACCGCATCCCCCTGATCAGCGGCCTGTAACAGGCTGCCGGGGGCGCGGGGGCCGAAGACGGCGAGAGGATCCCCGGCGGCGGTGCCGAACAGGCCGCCGCCCGGCAGGAGCCCCCCGGGTTGAAGAGCGCCGGGCAGGGAGGGCATGGCACCGGGGATGCTCCCCGCCGGGGGCAGGGTGCCGGGCAACGGGACTGTGGCCGGGGATCCGGCTCCTCCGGCAACCGGCAGGCCGTTCACCGCCAGCAGACGGAAGGCGACGCCATCGCCGGGGGTGCCGATCAGCATCAGGCTCAGGCTGCTGTTGGCGGGCAGAACCGGCAGTCCGCCGCGCAGGGTCAGGCTGCCGTAGTCACTGCTGGCCTGCACCTGCCCGCGCACCAGATCGGCCAGCGTCGTGACCTCAATCCGGGTGCCGGGCGGCAGGGCCCGCAGGAGATCGGACACATCGGTGGCGACCACGGTGTTTGACGGGGCCACCGGGGTGGACGGGGCCACCGCAGACGGCACCGAGGGGATCGTGCTCATACCCGGCTCCCTTCTGCCAGTGGTCTTTGGCTGCCAGTGGTCCTTTGCGGCCAGTGGTCCTTTGCGGCTTGTGACCCGGTCAGGGCAGGGGGATCACTCCGCCAGCAGCTTGTCGGCAATCGTCTCCACATCCATCGCCGCTTCGGCGTTGGGGGAGCGGATCAGGATCGGGGTCTGATTGCGGATCGCTTCCCGCACCCGCATATCCCGGCGGACGATGCCGACCAGCGGCGGGCTGAACTTCAGGAAGCCTTCGCAGGCTTTGCGCAGGGTGGCGTAGGTGCGTTCCCCTTCGCGGGTGGAGTTGGCGGCGTTGACCACCACCCGGATATCCGCCCCCGGCCGTTCCAGCGCCGTCACCTTGATGAAGGCATAGGCATCGGTCAGCGAGGTCGGCTCGTCGGAGGTGACGACCAGAATGGTCCCGGCGGCGCGGGCCAGCTGGCGCACGCTCTTTTCCACCCCGGCGCCCAGATCAATGATCACCTTGTGGTAGGCGGTGGCCATCATCGACAGGTCTTCGGCCATCAGTTGCAGGCGCGACAGCGGGATGTTGGCCAGTGACCCGGAGCCGGACCGCCCGGCGATCACATCAAAGCCGCCGCGTTCGTAATGGCTGCATGCCTGCGTCAGCGTCACCTTGCCGGTGACGACACTGCCCAGATCCAGCTGCGGCATCAGGCCCAGCTGAATATCGACATTCGCCAGCCCGAGGTCGCCGTCGAACAGCAGGGTCTTACGACCCCGCAGCGCCAGCGCATGGGCCAGCGTGATCGAGAACCATGTCTTGCCGACCCCACCTTTGCCGGAGGCGACAGCCAGAACGTTACGGCCACGCGAGCGCACGCTGGACCCGGGCGCAAGCGACGGCGCCATCATCTGGGTTTGGTCATTGGGGAGCTGGGTGCTCATCCGCGTGCCTCGTTGGTATCTTTGTCGGTATCAAGGAAAGAGAAGAAATCCGGGCTCTTTTCCGGTTCCGGGTCAGGCATATTACTCATGTCTTCACCCGCTCCGCCATAGCCGGAAGAGATCGGCTGCGGCTGCCGTAACCGGGGCAACGGCGCTGCGGCCCGCGGGCGCTGCGGCCCGGCCGCCGGGGCCGGGGCTAGGGGCTCGGCGGTTGAACGCAGGCGCGGCATCCGGGGCGGATCGGCCTGTGGTGCGGGTTGCGGGGCCTGTGCCGGGGCGAATGCCGCACTGCGTTGACGCGGTGCAGCATAGGAATCCGCCGCCGCCGTCGGTTGCGGATAGGCTCCGCGCCCGCTGGCGGGCTGCCCCCGGCCCGCCGCAGGTGAATTGGTATATCCTGCCGGATCATACCCGTTCTGGCCATAGGGTTGTTGCCCGTACCCGGCCGAGTCGTAATCCGAAGGGCTATAGCCCGCTGCTGCCGGGGCCGCATAATAATCACCGGCATAGGGCTGCGGATCGTCGTGCAGGTCCGGGTCGGCGTAGGTGCGGTCCGCCGGGGGCAGAGGGGGGCCCCCGTAGGCGGTGTCATAGCCCTCTGCGGCATACCCGTCTCCGGTATACCCTTCTCCGGCATATTCGTCCTCGGCATAGCCGGTTTCGCCATACCCGGTCTCGGTGGCATAGGCCTGTGCCTGCTGCGCCGACGACGGGATCGGCGCGGCGGCGGAGCGGCGGGCCGACCAGTCATCGGGGGCGGCGGCCACCGACTCTTCGGTCGGCGGCACCAGCAGGCGGGCCATGGTCACCGGGGTGATCGAACACAGGCCGTTGGCCACATGCGGGTTGATCGACACGTCGCTGAACATGAACTGCCCGGCATCGGCGGCGGCCAGCACCGCGCCCAGACGGCGGGTCATATCCAGCCGGGTGGCCAGCAGGCGGGTGGCCCCGGCCTGTGCGAAGATTTCCGCCACCTCGGTGGCTTCCATCGGGTCGCCCCCGGCGGCCAGCACCAGCACCGCCTCGACGCTGACCGCATGGGTCAGGGTGTTGAGGTAGCCGATATCCTCGCTGCTGAACGGGTTCAGGCCGGGGGTGTCGATATAGACCAGATCGCTGGTGGTGGCGGCTTCGGCGGCCATCGCTTCCAGACTGGAGGCCCCGCGCGCCTTTTTCAGCTCCACGCCGAGGATGCTGGTGAAGGCCGACAGCTGTTCCATCGCCCCGGCCCGCACCGAATCAGCGGTGATGACGGTGACGCTGCGCCCGGCCAGCCGGGCCCGCGCCGCCAGTTTGGCGACGGTGATGGTCTTGCCCGATCCCGGCGGACCGACCAGCATCACCGGCATCGGCGACTTGCGCGACGGCAGCGGCGCGAAGGTGAACAGCTCGTCCATCGCCCCGGCGGTGGCCATGGTGGCGTCGGTGGTGTCGATGGAGCGGGCGGCGGCCAGCATCCGTTCGCACAGGCGCGGCGGCACCCCGTGGTAGACCAGACAGTCGCGGATGGTCTCGTTGACCGGCGACAGCGGCGACCCGTGCAGCACCTCGGCGATTTCCTGATCGCTGGTGTGTTCCTCCAGCGCGGCGGTGATGCGGACGCCCTGTCCGCCGCTGGCGCGCTGGGTGGAGACGATGATGGCATCATCCCCCAGCTCGGCGCGCACCATCGCCATCGCTTCCGACATGGTCACGGCGGAATAACTCTTCAGGCGCATCGGCGGTCTCCCGGTTCCGTCCCCCGCTCAGGGCGGGGGGTGCGCTTGCAGGGCACCGGCATCAGCCGGATCAGGGTCCACGGCCCGGGCATCAGATCTGTCCCAGCGTCTTGATGCGGGCCTTGGGGTGAATTTCGTTCTGGCTCATCACCACCGTCATCGGGCGGAACCGTTCGACGATGGAGCGCACATAGGGCCGCACCACCGGGCTGGTCAGCAGCACCGGGGTTTCCCCCTGCATGGCGAACCGCTCGAAGGTCTGGCGGGTGGAGTTGATGAATTCGTGCAGCTGGGTCGGTGGCATCGCCAGCTGTTTTTCCTCGCCCTGACCGATCAGGGAGTCCGAGAAGTTCTGTTCCCAGTCCGGCGACAGGGTGACCAGCGAGATCACGCCTTCCTCGTCGGCATTGGCATCGCAGATCTGGCGGGCAAGGCGCATGCGCACATGTTCGGTCATCAGCATGACGTTCCGGGTCATGCCCGATCCTTCGGAAATCCCTTCCAGAATGGTCGGCAGATCGCGGATGGAGACCCGTTCGGCCAGCAGGTTCTGAAGGATGCGCTGGACGGCGTTGACGCTGATCTGGGCCGGGATCATGTCGGCGATCAGCTTCTGGTGTTCCTTGTCCAGCTCGTCCATCAGCTTCTGGGTTTCGGCGAAGGACAGCAGTTCCGACATGTTGTCGCGGACCACTTCCGTCAGGTGGGTGGTGATGACGGTGGCGGGGTCCACCACCGTATAGCCACGGAACAGCGCTTCCTCGCGGTTGGATGCCTCGATCCACACGGCGGGCAGGCCGAAGGTCGGTTCGCGGGTCTTTTCGCCGGGCAGGGTGATGTCCTCGCCGCGCGGATCCATCACCAGCAGCATGTTGGGGCGCAGGTCGCCGCGCCCGGCCTCCACTTCCTTGACGTAGATGACATAGGCGTTGGCGGCCAGCTGCATGTTGTCCTGAATGCGGACGCTGGGCATGACGAAGCCCATTTCCGTCGCCAGCGCCCGGCGCAGCGATTTGATCTGGTCGGTCAGGCGCTGGTTGCCGCCGCCGGAGATCATCGACAGCAGGCCATAGCCCAGTTCCAGCCGCACCATATCCAGCCGCAGGGCGGTGGCGATCGGCTCTTCCGCCACCGGGGCCTTCTGCTGTTCGGCGACGGCGGCGGCCTCGGCGGCCTGCATCCGTTCCCGGGTCTGTTTGCGGTCGGTGTAATAGGCGGCGGCACCGGTCAGGCCTGCCAGCAGCAGGAACGGCAGCGCCGGGGTGCCGGGCAGCACCGCCAGCAGTCCGGCAACGGCGGAGGCCATGCCCAGCGCCTTCGGGTACTGGGTCAGCTGCCCGCCGAGGGCCTTTTCCGTGCTTTCCGACAGACCGGCCTTGGAGACCATCAGACCGGCGGCGACCGAGATGATCAGGGCCGGAATCTGGCTGATCAGGCCGTCGCCGACGGTCAGACGGGTGTAGACATCGGCAGCCTGAGAGAACGGCAGGCCGTTCTGCGCCATGCCGATGATCATGCCGCCGATGACGTTGATGGCGGTGATGATCAGCCCGGCGACGGCATCGCCGCGCACGAACTTTGATGCCCCGTCCATCGACCCGAAGAAGTCGACTTCCTTCTGGAGGTCAAGGCGGCGCTGGATCGCCTGCCGCTCGTCGATCACCCCGGCCGACAGGTCGGCGTCAATCGCCATCTGCTTCCCGGGCAGGGCGTCGAGGGTGAAGCGGGCGGTCACTTCGGCGATACGGGTTGACCCCTTGGTGATCACCATGAAGTTGACGAGGACCAGGATCAGGAAGACGATCACCCCGATCACGAAGTTGCCGCCCATGATGAACCCGCCGAACGCCTGAATGACGTGACCGGCGGCGGCGGTGCCTTCATGCCCGTATTGCAGGATCAGGCGGGTGGAGGCGAGGTTGAGCGCCAGACGGAACAGGGTGGTGACCAGCAGCAGAACCGGAAAGCTGTTCAGCTCCATCGCCTTCTGGATGAAGATCACGGTCATGAACACCAGCACCGAGATCGTCAGCGACAATGCCAGCATGATGTCGAGGAACCATGGCGGCATCGGGACGATCAGGATGACCAGCACCATCGCCATACCGATGGCCAGCGCCAGATCGCCGCGCTTCAGCACGCCCATCGCCATGCCGCGCAGGGCTCCGGCGTTCAGCGAAAAGCGCCCGCCACCCGCTGCCGGGGCGCCGCCTTCTCCTGTGGTGCCGGTATCGTCGGCCATTCGGTCCTCATCAACTGTCTGACCCCGGGAGCGGGGTGTTTAAGGGCAGGTCCCGCACAGGGGGCCGGAGCGGGTGGGGATCGGAAAGGTGCCGTCTTACAGGCGGGCGTCCGGGTCACTGCTGGGCGGCGGCGGCACGGTCATGCCCTGATCGGAATAGAGCTTCAGTTTGTTGCGCAGGGTGCGGATGGAAATGCCGAGGATGTTGGCGGCATGGGTCCGGTTGCCCAGCGTGTGGCGCAGGGTGTCGATGATCAGGTCCCGTTCGACATCGGCCACGGTCCGCCCGACCAGCGCCGAAGCCAGCCCGGCCCCGCCCGCTGCCATGGCCGGAGCCGCCGGGGCGGCGGCGGGGGCGGACGGGCTGCCGAACAGGCCATCATTATAGGGGTTGGCGAAGGCAGGGGTTGCCGTATGGCTCTCCGCCGCGCCGAACCCGCTGAGGGATCCGTCCTCGCTGGTCAGCAGGATGGCGTCGGCCTCAATCTCCGGCCCGCTGGCCAGCAGCACGGTGCGGTGCATGGTGTTTTCCAGCTCCCGCACGTTGCCGCGCCACGGGTGACGCAGCAGCAGCGACAGGGCCGCCCGCGACAGCGGCCGTTCCGGCACCCCGTTCAGATCGGCATACTTGCGGATGAAGTGGGTGGCCAGCGCCTCGATATCCGCCGGGCGCTCGCGCAGCGGCGGCAGGGTCAGGGTCACCACGTTCAGGCGGAAGAACAGATCCTCGCGGAAGGTGCCCTTGCGGACCTCGTCCTGAAGATTGCGGTTGGAGGTGGCAAGGATGCGGACGTTGACCTTCACCGGCTGGTTGCCGCCCAGCCGGATGATTTCCTTCTCCTGAATGGCGCGCAGCAGCTTGGCCTGAAGCCGCACATCCATTTCCGAGATTTCGTCCAGCAGCAGGGTGCCGCCGCTGGCTTCCTCAAACTTGCCGATGCGGCGGGCGACGGCCCCGGTGAAGGCGCCTTTCTCGTGGCCGAACAGTTCGGATTCCATCAGGTTTTCCGGGATGGCGGCGCAGTTGACCGCCACAAAGGTCTGCCCGGCCCGCCGCGATTTGCGGTGCAGGTAGCGGGCCATCACCTCTTTCCCGGTGCCGGATTCGCCGACGATCAGGATCCCGGCTTCCGACGGGGCGACCTGATCGGCCAGCCGCATCGACCGTTGCATCACCGGATCGCGGAAAATCAGGGAATTGTCCTGTGCCACCACCGCTTCCAGCACGGCGGCAATCAGGTCGGCATCCGGGGGCAGGGGCAGGTATTCCTTGGCCCCGGCGCGGATGGCGGCAACGGCGGCGCGGGTATCATTGGCGATGCCGCAGGCGACGACGGGCACGGCGAAGCGTTCCGCCTCCAGGCTGGAAACCAATCCGCTGATGTCCAGCCCGACATCGATCAGGATCAGATCCGCGCCTTTACCGCTGCGCAGCAGGTTAAGGGCCGCCGGAATATCGTCCGCCTGGCTGACCTTGGCCCCACGCCGGATCGCAATCTGGCTGGCCGCGCCGATCTGTCCGCCGAGAGAACCGATAATCAGTAACCGCATCCGCACCACTCCTGAACCCAAGGAACCGGTCATCCTGTCGCTGCGCCGCCGCTGCCGGAATCCGGCAGGCTGAGGCCGGAGTCGGGCGGATGCGCAGGCATACAGTCCTGATCCTAGCGTCCAATCCTGAAGAAAGTCTTAGAGACCGGCAAAAAATGCCGGGGGAGCGGAGGCTTACCGGCGGTTACTGGGTGATCGGGCCGGGGGCGGGGATGGGGCTGGCGGGCGGGGTCAGCGCATCCAGCCGGTTCAGGAAGCGGCGGGCGCGGTCGGAGGTGTGGCAGGTGATGACCAGATGGGCGGTCCGGGCCGGGGCCAGCCCGGGGACCGGCACGATCTCCCCGGTCTGCACCTCGGGGATCGCAGGCATGTTTCCGGGGTAAACCAGAATCGTATCGACCCGCCGCGCCTTCAGCAGGCTGACGGTCTGCACCACATCGTTGGTGCCGATCAGCTCGGCGTAGGGGATGCCGTTCAGGCTGGCGGGCCAGTCGGCCATGCCACGGTGCCGGGCCACCCGCACCGGGCCATCCGGCAGCGGGCTGTCGCGCAGGTGGTAATACAGGTACTCAATCCGCATCTGCTCGCGGCTGGACAGGGTATCCGGCCGGGGGCGGGAGGTGTCAAACCGCAGGTCGATCAGGCAGTCGTAGCGTCCGGCCTCAAACAGCGGAACGGCGCGGACCGGCAGTTCCTCCGTCATGGTGACAAGGGGCGACAGCCGGTTGAGGCGGTCGAGCAGGCCCTGTTCCTCCGGGGTGGCGGCTTCCGGTCCGCGCAGTCTGCTGCCATCAAAGAACACCAGCCGCAGGGGATCTTCTTCCCCGGCCATGGCGGGCAGGGACAGCAGCAGGACCGTTGCGACTGATACCGGAAGGACTGAGGTGAACGCCATAACGCCGTGCCCCATCACAGGGATCCCGTAGCGGGATCACCCGCACAGTCTGGACCGCTGCGGCCAGAAAGCAAGCGGCAGGCGGTGGGCTGTGACAGCCGGGCAATAGGGCGGGCAATAGGGCGGGGGGAGGGAACGGTAAAGCGGATTATTGCAGTCCTTCCACCCGCTGGTCAGCGGGCAGCAGGCTGTTGACCTGCATTTCCAGACGGCGCGGGCTGTCCTTGCGGCAGATCGACAGCACCCCAAGCAGATGGATGTGCTGGATCAGCTGGTCTTCGGCGCTGTTGCGTTCCATCTTCGAGGCCAGCGGCGAAAACACCATGTTGGACAGGATGGCGCCGTAGAAGGTGGTCAGCAGCGCCACCGCCATGCCGGGGCCGATGGCGGAGGGGTTGGACAGCTGGCTGAGCATCTGCACCAGACCGATCAGGGTGCCGATCAGGCCCATCGCCGGGCTGATTTCCGCCGCCCGGCGCAGCACGGTGGCCGATTTATCAATGCGGCTCTGCTGGGCGGCGATATCCCGCCGCAGCAGGACTTCCACCTCGGTGTCCGGGGTGCCCTCGATCACCAGCTTCAGGCCGTTCTGGAGCACCGGCTGGTCCTTCAGGGCCCCGACGATGTTGCCCTGAAGGGTCAGGATGCCGTGGCGGCGGGCAAAATCGGCCAGCCGCAGCACATCCCGTGCCGCATCGGGGCCGGAGCGGGTGCGCTGGCGCACGGTCTGGCCCAGATCCTGCGCCGCCCGCAGCATATCCCCCCACGAGAAGCTGGCGGTGGTGATCAGCACCGTACCGCAGATGACGATCAGCACACTGGGGAAGTCGAAGAACGCCAGCACTGATCCGCCCAGCACGATCGCCAGAGCCATCAGCAGGAAGGCCCCGGCGATGCCGAACAGGGTGGCACCGTCGATCAGGCCCCAGCGCCGGCCAATCCGCAGAATGGGGGGGCTGCTGGGGCGGGTCTCTTCGGCCATGCCGGGCTCCTGATGGGACAGAGGAAAAACAGGGGAAAAACGGGGAGGAAAACGCGGAAACCGGCCCGGAAAGGGGCCGGTTGTAACCGGGTCAGTTACGGTCGGTCTTGATGATTTCCGTCATGGTGATCCCCAGACGGTCTTCCACCACCACCACTTCGCCACGGGCGACCAGACGGTTGTTGACGTAGATGTCGATCGCTTCCCCGACCTTGCGGTCCAGTTCCACCACCGCACCCCGGCCCAGCTTCAGCAGCTGGTTGACCTGCATCGACGACTTGCCGAGCACCGCCTGCACCTTGACCGGAATATCATAGACCGCTTCCAGATCCGCCGCCGAGCGCGGCTTATCGGGAACGGCCTCCCCCATCAGGGTGTTAGCCATTTCATCTTCGGCCGAGGGGGCAGCGGCACGGGATGCGGCTTCCCATTCATCCAGTTCAAGGTCCTGATCGGCCATTGTGGCATCTCCTGTAGGGTCTGTCCCGGGGGCGTCCGTGGAATATACGGGGCCGCCGGGGCGGTTTTCAGTCTGTTATGGCACGGAAGCCCGGCGGGCGTCACCGGGGTTGTCTCCGTGAACGTCTGTGTGAACGTCTGTCTGAACGTTTCTGGGGAAGCTCCGGCGGAGTCCGCCTGCGCGGGCCGGGGAAACGGCAGTGCGGTCATGGCGGTCCTCATTCAGCGGGGATGATCGGGGGCGGCTGATACCAGCGGCCGGTATCCATGGCGGGCCAGACGTCTTCGTCCATCGGCACCACCGGGGGGGTGGGGGCCGGTTCGGGGACCGGGTCCGGGGCGGCGTCAGCGTCCGGCTCCGGCAGGTCCAGCGCCTCGCCCCGGGTAAAGCGGGGGATGTTGCGCTCCACCAGCTCCTCCACCTGATCCCACAGGCGGGTGGTGTTGCGTTCGGCCCCGCCGTCAGCCCATTCCAGCCGGGCATCGGACAGCACCATCGAGGGGTCCTCGACGGTGACGATCCGGCCTTCAAAACCGGCGCGCTGGGCCACCTGCGTGATCTGGTCGCGCAGCAGCGGCACCATCTGCGGATGAACCCGCAGCATCAGGCGCGGATGGGCGTGCAGTTCCGGCATCAGGGCGGCGACCAGCGCGGTAATTTCCGCCGCCGCGTAATGGCTGCCGGTATGGGGCAGCAGCTTGCGGCAGACTGCCAGCGCCACCTGTGCCGCCAGTTCTGCGATCTCGCCGGTGGCGCGTTCCAGCCCCGGCTTCAGCCCGGCAATGCCTTCGGCGCAGCGGGTCAGGGCACTGACCATCGCCTGTTCCAGCGCGGCGGAGGCCTCTTCCAGCGCGGCGGTATGACCGGCGACATAGGCTTCCTCGCGCGCCAGCTCCATTTCCTCTTCGGTATAGAGCGGCGGCGGCGGTTCCGGCTCGGCATCATAGACGCCGTCGGCGGCCAGATAGTCGGCCTCGTCGGCCTCGGTGCCGACAAAGTGGCCGGTCGGCCCCGCATACAGCAGGTCCGAGGCCACGGTCTGCCCGGGATCCTCCGGCTCGTCGAAGCGGAGGTCAAAGGTAAACTTGCGGACGGTCGGAGCCGACATGAAGGGGATGGATCCTTCTCAGATAACAGGGACGGGGCAGGGAGACGGGGGCAGGGGGACAACGGCGGCGGATCAGTAGACCAGCTCGTCGTCGTCCTTGCCTTCGGAGATGACAATCTGGCCGGAGTTGGCGAGTTCCTTCGCCAGAACGACGATGACGTTCTGGGCTTCGTCCACTTCGCGCAGGCGCACCGGGCCAAGGGCTTCCATGTCTTCGCGCAGCATCTTCCCGGCGCGTTCGGACATGTTCTTGAAGAAGATTTCCTTGAGGCCGTCGGACGCGCCCTTGAGGGCCAGACCCAGCTTGTCCTTTTCCACATGGCGCAGCAGGGTCTGCACGCCTTGCGTATCGAGGCGGGTAAGGTCCTCGAAGGTGAACATGAGCTGTTTGATCTTTTCCGCGCTTTCGCGGTTGCGCTCTTCCAGCGCCCCCATGAAGCGGGCCTCGGTGTTGCGGTCGAGGTTGTTGAAGATGTCGGCCATCATCTCGTGGGCATCGCGGCGGGCGGTGCGGGCGAGGTTGGACATGAACTCGGTGCGCAGGGTCTTTTCCACGCCGTCCAGCACTTCCTTCTGCACCGCTTCCATGTGCAGCATGCGCATGATGACTTCCATGGCGAAGCCTTCCGGCAGCAGGCCCAGCACCCGGGCACCGTGGTCGGCCTTGATCTTTGACAGCACCACCGCCACGGTCTGCGGGTATTCGTTCTTCAGGTAATTCGCCAGCACCTGCTCGTTCACGTTGCCGAGCTTGTCCCACATGGTGCGGCCGGCCGGACCACGGATTTCTTCCATGATCGCATCGACGCGGTCCTTGCCGAGGGACTTCAGCAGCAGGCGTTCGGTGGTGTCGTAGGACCCGACCAGCGACCCGGTGTTGGAAATGGCATCGGCGAATTCGACGAACAGACGCTCGACGATATTGGACGACACCGTGCCAAGGTTGGCCATGATCTGGGAGATTTCCTTGATCTCCTCGTCGTCCATCATCGAGAAGATCTTCGCCGCGTGCTCTTCGCCCAGCGACAGCAGCAGGATGGCTGCCTTCTGGGGGCCGGTGAGGCTGCGGTAGTCTTCCTTTACGCGACCCAAGGCGCGAACTCCCTAAACTGTGGCCTCGGCTGCCGGGGCAGGGGGGCCGGAGATGACGGACGGAACCTGTGGGGCAGATCATGCCGGGCGGGGGACAGCGGCCCCGGCCCGGCGGTCAGCCTCAGGCCTCCTGATACAGCCAGTTGCGGACGATGGACAGGGCTTCTTCCGGATGCTTCTCGACGATTTCGCCGATCTTGCGCAGGCTGGAGGCCTTGACGCGGCCTTCGACCTTGTCGATGTCGATCAGCTCGTCGGAAATGTCTTCCTCTTCCGGGATCGGTGCCGGGCCGGTCAGCTGCGGGGTGCCGGGCAGGCCCTCGGCGGTCAGCAGCTGGTTGTCGGCCGACGCGGCGGCCCCTTCGAAGGCACGGGAAATCAGCGGGCGCACCACCAGCAGGATCACGAGAATGGCGACGATCGCCACCCCCAGCCCTTCGGCCATGCGCATGACTTCCTCCTTGGTGAACCCAAGGAACATCCACGGTTTTTCGCCTTCCAGATCAATCACCTGGAACTGCATGTTGACCATTTCAATCTGGTCACCGCGGTTGGCGTCAAAGCCGATGGCGGAGCGCACCAGCGCCGACAGCTTGTCCATTTCCTGCTCGGAGCGCGGCTGGTACTGCTTCTGCTCCCCGGTGCCGGTGTACAGGCCGTCAATCAGCACCGCCACCGACAGACGGCGCACGTTGGGGCCTTCCTTCACCTGATTGACCACTTTCTTCGAGATTTCGAAGTTGGTGGTTTCCTCGGTGCGGTTTTCGCGGCTGCTGGCCGCCGGGCCGCCGTTGTTGGTCTGGGCGTTGGGCAGGTTGTTGGCGACGCTGACGGTGCCGGGGTCGTTTTCGGTCGACTGGGTGTTTTCGTTACGGGTGACGGTGGAGCGGGCGACCTGCTGATCGGGGTCGAACACTTCCTGATTGGTCACCACCTTGTCGAAGTCCATATCGGCGCGCACTTCCGCCCGCACCTTGCCGGGGCCGAGCACGCTTTCCAGCAGCTGTTCCACCGACCGGGCCAGACGGTTCTCGGCCTTCAGGCGCATCTGCTCCTGATTGCTGATCATCGCCATGGCATCGGTATCATCGGGGGAGGACAGCAGGGCCCCGTGTTCGTCGATCACCGCCACATGGCCGGGCTTCATCTTCGGCACCGAGCTGGCGATCAGGCGCTGGATCGCCATCACCTGTTCACGCTCCAGACGGCCCCGGGCCATCTTGACGTAGACGGAGGCGGTCGGATCCTGCGTTTCGCGGGTGAACATCTCGCGCTTGGGCATCACCAGATGCACGCGGGCGGCCTTGACGCGGTCAATCGCCATGATGGTGCGCGACAGCTCGCCTTCCAGCGCCCGCACCATATTGATGTTCTGCATGAAATTGGTGGCACCGAGGCTGTCCATCTTATCGAACACCTCGTAGCCCACCGAGCCGCCGATCGGCAGGGCCTTTTCCGCCATCTGCACGCGCAGCTTCAGCACCTGATCGCCGGGGACCAGCACTTCGGTGCCATTGGCGCGCAGCTCGTAGGGGATCTTGCGGGCATCCAGATCGGCGATGATCGCCTTGGAATCCTGCGGGGCGAGGTCGCCGAACAGCAGCTCCATCGGCTGGGAGCTGAAGCGGGTGGCGAAATAGATCAGGAAGCCGAGCATCCCGATGGCAACACCGGCAAGGGCGGCCAGACGGGCAGGGCCGAGATTGCGCATCTGTGCAAGGAATGAGTCCACTGCTTCCGTTCCTGTTCGTTTACGCCGCCCGAAAGGGCTGGTCGGCGTCCCGTCACAACACTGGTTTGATCAGACCCTATGCCTGCACGGTGAAAAAGGAGTTAACGGTAGGCAAAACCTGCCGGGACAGACCGGAAAAATCCGCCGGAAACAACCGGCTGGACCGGCCCGGACCGGGCGTGGGCGCTGGATTTTCAGGGTGTTCCCGCCCGGACCGTGAATCAGCGAAAAAGCATACTGCGGTGCGGGGGAGGCCGGTAAAAATGCCCCGGGACTCGGCAGACTCTGACGGCATTTCTTTCCGTTCTGCCCCGCCCGGTCAGAAAGACTCCAGTGTGCGGTCTCCCCGCAGGGCAGGACCGGTTAACGGTTTTCAGCCGGCGTTTCGATCGACTGGCCGAATTTCAGCAGGTTTCCGGCGTTATCAAGAAAATAGAACTCCCGCATGCCCCAGTCCCGGTCAGCCACCGGGGAAAACCCGGGTTCGCCGCTGGCGGTCATCGCCCGGTGCCAGGCATCGACATCCTCGCAGCGGATATAGGAGGCAACACAGGGCGGCTGCGGCACGGCGCTGACCATGGAGAGGTGGAGTTCCACCGGCCCCAGCCGCAGGATGCCGTAGTTGCTGTCTTCATAAACCGGGGCAAACCCAAGCCGCCGGTACTGGCTGAGGGTCTCGGCAAAGGTGGCGGTGATCAGGATCGGCAGGGCAACGGCCACCGACGGGGCCGGGGGAACGGTGTGAAACATGGGGAGATCTCCGGAGAGAGGGAGGGGGGAATAAGGAATGGGGCCGCACCGGAAAGACCGGTGCAGCCCCACGCCGATGGGCAGGAGAAGGAAGATCAGAAGCGGACGGTGCCGCCGACCTTAACGGTGCGGCCCTGCTCCAGAGAGTCAGTCTGGAGGCGGTCGCGGTATTCGGTGTCGAACAGGTTATCGACCGAAGCCCGCAGGGTCAGGCGGTCATCCAGCTGCGGCGGGGTGTAGCTGACATACAGCCCATGCAGCAGGTAGCCGCTGGCCTGTGCGCCGTCGGCGGAATCATGCACATCCTGAAGGCCCAGACGGCCATCCATCTTCCAGCCGCCGTCAATGCCGTTGCTGCGGTCGCGGGCCCCGAGGGTCAGGCTGGCGCGTTCGCCAAGGCCGGAGGTCAGCTTCTTCCCGGTCTGGGTGTTCTTGCCCCGGGCACTGGTCAGGGTCAGCCCGGCATAGGCGAATCCGGCATCATAGACCAGTTCGGATTCAACCCCGTGCAGGGTGACTTCGGCTTCGTTGCGGTAGCCGTAGGTGGAGGCGGAGAAATTGGGCGCGCCACCGGCCCCGAACACCATGTTGAAGTATTCGCTGATGTAGTCGTCCACCTCGGAGCGGTAGACTGAGGTTTTCCACTGGAGGCGGTCGTTGGCGAGGGCGATGTTGTCAAACTTGACGTTGGTGCCGATTTCCATGTTCTCGGCGGTTTCCGGGCGCAGCCCCGGATTGGGGACGAAGCGGAACGGCGCCGGGGCCGGGTGGGTGCCGTTGATCAGGGTTTCGGTGATCGACGGGGCGCGGAAGGCCTGTGCCCACGAGCCGTAAACCTGCACCCCCGGCGTCACCACGTAACCCAGCGTCAGCTTCGGCGACACGGCGGTGTCTTCCACCGTCTGGGAGCCGCTTTCCATCTCGTAGGTGTCAAACCGCACCGCGCCGATCAGGCTCAGGCGTTCATTCAGGGCGATTTCATCCTGAATATAGGCCCCGGCGATGGTGCGTTCGCCGCCGGGGGTGAATTCCAGCGCCCCGGTGCCACGGGTGGCGGTGACCTCATCATGGAAGGCATCGCCGCCGATGGTCAGGGCGTGGCCGACGCTGCCGGTCTCAAACCGCGAGGTGTTGAACAGGTCGATGCCGGGGGTGGTGACCTGCACGTGGGTCTTGCGGCCGTTGGAGGTGCTGCCGGTCCGGGTTTCGTTCTGGTCGGTGTCGGTATAGGTCAGGTTGGTGGTCAGGTCGATCAGCCGGGTGCTTTCCGGCGTGAAGCGGTGCCGCAGGGTGAAGGTGTCGGTGTCGGTTTCCAGTTTGTCGGCGGTGGCACCGCTGCCGGCGGTGTAGTCGAAGCTGCTGCGCATGGCCGACACCCGCAGCTGGTGGGCGTCGTTCGGGGTCAGGGTCATCTTGGCCAGACCGCTTTCGCTTTCCCAGCCGGAGGCGTTGACCTTCACGCCGTCGCCGCCCTTGAAGTTGCCACGGTCACTGGCGGAGACGGAGGCGACGACATCCACCCAGTCGGCCACCGCATAGCCGCTGACCGAGCCACGCCGTTCGGCGGCGTTGTCGCCGTAAACGGCGGTGACCTGTCCGCCGAAGGTCTGGCCCTTGCGCAGCAGGTCCTTGGCATCCTTGGTCTGGAAATTGACGACGCCGCCGATGGCCCCGGAGCCGTAGACGACGGCGGACGGGCCGCGCACCACGTCCACCTGCCCGATCAGGTCGGGGTCGATGAACACCACGGTGTTCTGGCCGTGGCTGCTGCGCTGGAAGTTCTGGCGGGCCCCGTCAACCATCACGTTGACGCGGCCAAAATCCTGAAGACCACGGATGTTGATCTTGGTGCCCGGCTGCCCGGCGGTCTGATAGGCGGTGACGCCGGGAATGCCGCTGAGCATGTCGGAGACGCTGGAGGGCATGAACCGCTCCAGTTCCTCGTTGGTGCGGACGGAGACCGGGGCGGCGGTGTCGATCGCGGCCTTTTCCGTACGGTCGGCGGTGGCGGTCACCGCGCCCATCGAATAGGTCGGGACCGCCGGGGCGGCTGCGGTGGTGCTTTGGGCTGTGGTGCTTTGGGCAAGGGCCGGGGATGCGGCCAGCAGCGGTGAAACCAGCGCCATGGCAGTGGAGGCACGCAGGAGGCGGGAGAAGGGGGTCATGTCAGTTCGATCTCTTGACCAGACAAAGGGGGCGGGGGCTGCCTGACACCGCCGCGCAGGGGCACGGCAGACAGCAGGCGGCGGACCCGGCCAAAGGGAGGGCCGGGCGGTGATTGGTCTGGGAAGGGGTTGGGGCGGGCCGGGTCTCTCGTCCGGTCCGTGGCCTGAGACAGGGAATACCGGCCCCGGATCACGAATGCAAGTCATTTTCATTTGCATAACAGGAATGGCCTGATTACTATGCCCGACATCCCAGCCAGCCCGGACGCCCTGCGTCCTTCTGCCAGCCCGGATCAGGCCGCCGTCCGTTGAGGGGAGTCCCTTCCGGTGCGGTCTGAGGGTTTTCACCCCCGGACCTGCCGTGTGGCAGCCGGGATGGCACGGAGAGGCGGCAATGGCGCAGGCCATGGCGACGGCACAGGGATTTTCAGCACCGGCTTTTGGCGGTGCGGCGGGTTTGCCGCCGCTGGCCTGCCCGCTGCCCGGCGAGGCACAGGGCCGCAATCCGCGCATTACCACCGCCACGGCGCTGGCTTCGCTGCTGGTCCATGCCGGTGTGGCCCTGCTGTTGCTGCGGGATCCGCTGCCGACCCCGTCCGCCCCTGCCCCCCAGATCATTGCTCCCGCAATTTCCCTGACATGGACGGCACCGCCTGCTGCCACGCCCGCTCCGGCTTCTGTGCCGGTCCAGTCTGCCCCCGGGATCCCCCCGGAGCCGGTTCCGTCGGAGGCCGTTGAGCCTGCGGCCGAGGTGCCGCCCCCGGTGCTGACGGCGGCAGCGGTGACAGACCTGTCCGTCCCGCCGCCGGTCCCGAAGCCGCAGCCCCGGGATAAGGCGTCGGCTGAAAAGACTCAGGTTAAAAAGACTCAGGCTGAAAAACCCCCGGCCCGGCCCCGGCCCGTGGCAACGCCGGTGATGAAGACGGTTCCGCCGTCACCGGCTCTGGCCCCGGCTCCCGTTCCGGCCCCCGATCTTCCTGCCGCTGCGGCACCGTCGGCCCCGATCGGTCCGGTCGCCGCCGCGCCCTCTTCTGTTTCCCTTCCAGTCCCGGCGGAGCCGTCTCTCCTCCGCGGGGAGGACGGTGTCCCGGTCAGCCGGGATGCCCGTTACCTTGAACCCCCGAAGCCGCCGGAGTATCCGCGCCGCGCCGTTCAGCTTGGTCTGGAAGGAACGGTTGTGGTGCGGGCTCTGGTCGAAGGGGGCGGGGTGCCCCGGACAGTCCGTATCGTGACCGGCAGCGGGGTGGACAGCCTCGACGCCGCCGCCGTCAGGGCGGTGTCCGGCTGGAAATTTGCCGTCTCCGACCACGGAAGCCTGTGGGTGGAGATTCCGGTGCAGTTCCGTCTGCGCTGATCCGTTCCTTCCTTTCTTTCCTTCTCATCAGACAGGACCCGTCATGACTGCCTCTGCCTTTATTGCCGCGCCCGATGCGGCCCTGACCGCCACCCTGACCGGCCTGTGGACCGCCGCCGCCGCCGGAACCGGCAATGGCCGCCTGCGCGATGTCGCCGCCCAGCATCACGTTTCCGAAGCCCATATCGTCGCCTGTGGCTGTGCCGATGGTTCGGTCCGCCGCCTGACCACGGAGTGGAAGACCCTGCTGGAAGGCCTGCCGGCCTGTGGCGATGTGATGGTGCTGACCCGCAATGAATGGGCGGTGCATGAGAAGGTCGGCACCTTCGGCAACATGACCATTTCCCCGGCGATGGGGCTGGTGCTGAACCGGACCATTGACCTCCGTATGTTCCTCGGCAAGTGGGCGGTGGCCTTTGCGGTGACCACCCAGACCAAGACCGGCCCGCGCCACAGCATTCAGGTGTTTGACGCCCACGGCGATTCCATCCTGAAGATTTTCGCCCGGGATACCACCGATCTGGCGGCGTTTCAGGCCCTGACCGCCGCCCATGTGGCGGACGACCAGACCCCCGGCTTCATCGCCGATCTGGTGCCGGACCGCGCCGCTGATCCGGCGGATGACGCGGTGGATGTCGATACCCTGCTGTCGGCGTGGCGCGGCATGACCGATGTCCATCAGTTCCATGGCATCGTCAAGAAGGCCGGTGTCGGCCGCCATCAGGCCCTGCGGCTGGCCCCGGAATTTGCCGAGGAAGTGCAGCTGGATGCCCTGCGGCAGGTGGTACAGGGCGCGGTGGACGCCGAAGTACCGATCATGGTGTTCGTCGGCAACCGCGGCAACGTGCAGATCCACACCGGCGCGGTGAAGACCGTCCGCATCATTGATAACTGGTTCAACATCATGGACCCCGGCTTCACCCTGCACCTGCGCGAAGACGGCATCGCCTCCGCCTGGGTGGTGCGCAAGCCGCATGCCGACGGCCATGTGACCTCGCTGGAACTGTATGACGCCAACGGGGACAACTTCTGCATCCTGTTCGGCGAGCGCCGGGAAGGGGAGCAGGAGCGGGACGACTGGCGCGCCCTGCTGGCCGCCCTGCCGCGCCGCGCCGTGGCGCAGGCCGCTGAGTAAGGAGGGTACCGCGATGACCGTCTCCACCCGGCGGGATCTGTCCCGTCTGTCTCTGCTGAACCACAGCCTGTCCCGCCGGTCCCTGCTGGGGCTGGCGGCGGCCGGGGGCGTCCTGCTGGCGGGCGGCGGGCTGTCTGCCCGTTCTGCCCGGGCGGCGGTGGCCCCGCAGCGGGTTGTCACGCTGGGGGGGCCGGTCTCGGAAATTGCTGAGGCGCTGATCGGGGCGTCGCGGATTGTCGGGGTGGATACCACCACCACCACTCCGGCGACGCTGGCCGACAAGCCGCGCACCGGCTATCTGCGCCAGCTGGCGGCGGAAGGGGTTCTGGCCCTGCGGCCGGACCTGATTCTGGCCCAGCATGATGCCGGTCCGCCGGAGGCGCTGGCGCAGGTGCGGGCCGCCGGGGTGCGGGTGGAACAGTTGCCCCCCGCCGTCGATGCCGCCGGTCTGGTGGCGGTGGTCCGCCGCTGCGGCGCGGTTCTGTCGGCTGAGGCGGCGGCGGCGGCGCTGGCGACCCGGATCGGGGCTGATCTGGCCGCCCTGCCGGTGGCCGGGGCCACCGGGCGGTCGGTGCTGTTTCTGCTGATCGGTCATTCCACCCCGATGGCAGCCGGGGCCCAGACCCCGATTGACGGCCTGATCAGCATGGCCGGGGCCCGCAATGCCTTTGCCGGACAGGGCGGCTGGAAGCCGGTGTCGGCGGAAGCCCTGCTGCCGCTGAACCCCGATGTGCTGCTGGTGTCGGATCAGGCCCTGAAGCAGATGGGCGGTCTGGCCGGATTGCAGGCGCTGCCGTTGCTGGCGGGCAGTGCCGCCGCCCGGGCCGGGCGGGTGCTGACGGTGGAGGCCAGCCTGTTGCAGGGCCTTGGCCCGCGCACCCCGGCGGCGGCGCGGGATCTGGCCGAGCGGCTGGCCGAGGTGCCGGTATGACGGCGCTGGCCTTTGGCCGCCGCTCCGGCGGCGGTCTGGCCGCCCTGCGGTCCCCACGCGCCTGGGTGATCCCCGGGCTGGCGCTGGGGGTGGTCGTGGTCGTGGTGGTGGCGGGCATGACCGGGGCGATGGCGGTGCCCGCCTCGGCGGTGCTGCACATGCTGTTCGGCTGGACCGGCCTGTGGGCCGGGGCCCCCTTGGATGAAGCCACCGTCACCGTGCTGTCGGTGATCCGCCTGCCGCGTGTGGCGATGGCCGCCCTGATCGGGGCGACGCTGGCGGTGATGGGGGCGGTGATGCAGGCGCTGTTCCGCAATCCGCTGGCCGACCCCGGGCTGATCGGGGTGTCGTCCGGGGCGGCGGTGGCGGCGGCGGCCTCCATCGTGCTGGGCAGCAGCCTGCCGCTGTTCGGGGCGCTGCCGTCCGGGATGGTGCTGCCGGTGGCGGCCTTTGCCGGGGGGCTGGCGGTGACGGCGCTGGTCTATACCTTTTCGGTCCGCGACGGCCAGCCGTCGCTGTCGCTGATGCTGCTGGCCGGGATTGCCATGAACGCCCTCGGCGGCGCGGTGATCGGCCTGTTCGTCTATCTGGCCGATGATGCGCAGATGCGGCAGCTGACCTTCTGGACCATGGGCGGGCTGGGGGCGATGACGCCCGGCACCCTGATTCCGGCGGCGGTGCTGATGGCGCTGGCGCTGGGCGGGGTGCTGTTCACCGCCCGGGCCCTGAACCTGCTGCTGCTGGGCGAAGCCGAGGCCTATCACCTTGGCGTGCGGGTCGAGGCTCTGAAACGGGTCTGCATCGTGCTGGTGGCGCTGGGCGTCGGGGCCGGGGTGGCGGTGGCCGGGACCATTGCCTTCGTCGGTCTGGTCGCGCCGCATCTGGTGCGGCTGATGGCCGGGCCGGACCACCGCCGGGTGCTGCCGGGGGCGGCCTGCATGGGGGCGATCCTGCTGACCGGATCAGACCTGATCGCCCGCACCATCGCCGTTCCGGCGGAAATGCCGGTCGGGCTGGTGATGGCCGGGATCGGCGGACCGTTCTTTCTGGTGATGTTGCTGCGGGTCCGTGCCGCAGGCGGGGTCTGAAAGGGCCGGACGATGCTGACAGTACAGGGTGTGACGGTGCGCCGGGGTGGCCGGGCGCTGATCGAGGACCATCACTGGACCGTGCCCGACGGGGCGGTGACGGTGGTCCTTGGCCCCAACGGGGCCGGGAAGACCACAGCCCTGAAGGTGCTGTCCGGCGACCTGCGGCCCGATGCCGGGCAGGTGTGGCTGAATGACCGCCCGCTGCCGGACTGGCCGGTGCAGGAACTGGCCTGCCGCCGGGCGGTGGTGCCGCAGGCCGGGGCGCTGGCCTTCCCCTTTACGGTGGAGGAGGTGGTGACCATGGGCCGCGCCCCGCACCGCAGGCGGTCGTGGGCGGCCCGCGATGCGGCGGTGGTCGCCGATGCGCTGTCCGCCACCGACCTGACCGCACTGGCGCAGCGGCCCTATCCCGGCCTGTCCGGCGGCGAGAAACAGCGGGTGCATCTGGCCCGGGCGCTGGCCCAGTTGGATGGGGCTCCGGACGGGCAACGCACCCTGCTGCTGGATGAGCCAACGGCGGCGCTGGATCCGGCGCACCAGCACCAGTGTATGCGGCTGGCGCGGCGGATGGCCGATGACGGGGCGGCGGTGGCGGTGATCCTGCACGATCTGGCGCTGGCGCTGCGCTATGCTGACCGGCTGGTGCTGCTGCGGCAGGGCAGAGTGATGGCGGAAGGCCCGGTGGCCGACACGGCGACGGCAGACATTCTGTCGGCGGTCTATGACTGCCCGGTCCGCCTGCTGCGGGTGCCCGGCGAGGCGCTGCCGGTGGTGGTGACCGGTTAACGTTGACCGCCCGGTCACTCTGTCCCTATGGTTTCTGTCAGGCGGTGGAGACTGCCTGCTTCATTGTCTGTGGGGGCCCCGGATGGTGACCGTTGGCATCATTGGGTGCGGGGTGATCGGCCGCACCCTGTATCAGGAGTTTCTCGCCCATCCGGCGTTCCGGGTGGTTGCGGTCTGGGATCCGTCCGCTGCGGCGGTGGCCGCCCTGCTGACGCAGGGGCCGGAGGATGCCGCCGCCTGTGCCGTTTCCGGCCCGGAGGCGGTGGTGCAGGCGGCGGATCTGGTCTATGTGGCCTCGCCCCCTGCGTTTCATGTGCCGCAGGCCCTGATGGCGCTGGCCGCCGGAAAGGCCTGCCTGTGCGAGAAGCCGCTGGCGGTGGATCTGGCCGAAGGGGCAAGGCTGGCGGCGCAGGTGGCAGCGGGAAGCGCCCCGGTTGCCGTACATTATCCACTGGCGACGGCCCCGGCGGTTCTGGAGATCCAGCGCCGGATTGCCGCAGGCGGGATCGGCACCGTGACCGGGGTGCGGATTGAGGCCCGCTTTGCCCGTTGGCCCCGGGGCTGGCACACCGGGGGCGACTGGCTGACGGGGCGGGCCGAGGGCGGTTTTATCCGCGAAGTGCTGTCTCACTTCCTGTTTGTCACCCTGCGGACCTTTGGGGCCTTGTCCATCCACTCTGCCAAAGCGGTCTATCCGGCTTCCGGCGGCTGCGAAACCCGGCTGGATGCGCTGCTGTCCGCCGGGGGCATCCCGGTGGAGCTGACGGCCTGCGTCGGCGGGGACGACGATGATTATAATGTCTGGCAGATCGACGGCACCATGGGGCGGTTGCGCACCACCGGGTGGTTTACCGGACAGGTCTGGCAGCAGGG
Organism: Novispirillum itersonii; assembly: GCF_014205675.1. Taxonomy (GTDB): domain Bacteria; phylum Pseudomonadota; class Alphaproteobacteria; order Rhodospirillales; family Rhodospirillaceae; genus Novispirillum; species Novispirillum itersonii_A. Next base: position 35,783 of record NZ_JACIIX010000001.1, on the reverse strand, counting down.
GCACTGGCAGCCGCTGCTGCCGGGAACGGTGGCGGAGGGGGATGCCCTGACCCAGCGGGCGGTCCTCGACGGGCTGGCGGCGATGATGGCCCGGCAGCCGCACCGGCTGGCGACGGTGGCCGAGGCACTGGACGTTCAGCGCTGCGTTGAGGTGTTGCGACAGGCGGAATAGGCTGTTTTCTGGGTGGGCACCCTCCGGCCTGCGGTGACATGGCTGTTCTTTATAAAGAGGACGGGGAAAGAGATCTGGCCGAATTCAGCCGCAGAACCGCTGTTGCGGCGATGGCAACAAAAAACCCCTCCTCCGTTGCCGGGGGAGGGGTTTTCCGCGTGAGGGGCGGAAGATGTCACCAGATCAGGCGACAGCGTCCTTCAGGGCCTTGCCGGGCTTGAACTTCGGCTGCTTGGAGGCAGCGATTTCCAGCGGCTCGCCGGTGCGCGGGTTCTTGCCGGTGCGGGCAGCGCGCTCGGACACAGCGAAGGTGCCGAAGCCGACCAGACGCACTTCGTCGCCCTTCTTCAGGGCGTCGGTCACAGCGTTGAACAGCGCGTCAACGGCCTTGGCGGCATCCGCCTTGGTCAGACCGGACTCAGCAGCGACGGCATCGACCAGATCGCTCTTGTTCATGCTCAAGGTCTCCTTGGGTTTATCAACCAAATGGAAAAGAAAAATCTGAAACCCGGAAACGGTCCCGCAGGATGATCTCCCCTCTGCGGTCCGGCCCTGCCCAGCAGTGCCGTCCGCAGTATCCTGTCCTGCGTGCCCCAGATCCCCGGTGCGGCCGGAGTTTCATCCGCTTCCCGCCCTAAAGCAAGCGTTTCCGCCATTCCTGCCTGCGCTTTATTTTCTTGACAGGTCCGCGCAAACCCGCACAGCAGGCCGGTTTGCGGGGAAGAGGCGGTGTTTTTCTTCGCGGAGGAGGGCAGGTTACCTTCTTCATAAAAATATCAGGCCCCGGATACTCTCCGCGCGATGAAAAAGCAATGAAAAGGGGACTGTATTCAGGCGGCCCCACCGCAGGATCCGGCCTGCGGTGACATATTCCTTTCTGCGAAACGCGGGGTCGGGGATTGACCGTCTGTTTTCGTTCGCTCCCCGCCCACTCTGCCTGAACCATTCAAAGCCCTTCCGGGCGGCGTTACCGGACAGTGCCCGGCGTGGCGCAAAAGCGGCCCCGGAGGCGGGGCAGCGGTGGATAACTGGCGGAAATCCACGTCTGGCCCGGAATTTGCTTATCCGGTCTGGCTCTTTCTTTTATCTGTGGCACCGGGGGTCCGGCCGCCGCTGAAGCATACAGCGAGGATATGACCATGACCATTCGTGGCATCCAGCGTGGGCAGCAGAGTGTTCCCGGCCTTCTGCCGACGGACGCAACCGCCGACGCACAGGCGTCTGAGGGCGCGACCGCCGAGTTCTCCGCCCTGCTGTCACAGATGGCGTCTCAGGTTGGCACGTCGGTTCCGGACAGTGCCGGGGCGACGCTGATGAACACCCTGAAGGCGACGGCGGCCACCCGGCAGGATGCCAAGGCGGCGGAACCGGCCCGTCCGCGGGCGGACCGCGACCGTCCGGAGCGGGCGGAACCGGCGGCCCGGTCTGCTGACAAGGCGGCGCGCAGGGATGACCGTGCGGATGCTGAGGATGCGGCCCCGGCAGAGCAGGCCGCTGATGTTCCTGCAACCAACAATACGCCTGCGGTTGATCCGGCGGCGGCGCAGGTTGCTGTTCCGGTTGTACCTGTTGCGCCGGTGGTGACCGACGCAGCCGCTGCCGCTGCGGCGGCTGCCGTCACCGATCAGGCCGTGGTGCCGGAGCAGGCGGCTGCCGCTCAGGCGGTGCAGGCGCAGACGCAGACCGTGTCTCAGGATGCCAAGGCGGCGGGGCCGGCCCAGCAGGGTCCGGCGCAGCCGGGCCGGGGGGCGCGGGATGAGGCTCAGACCCAGACCGCGCAGGCGGTGCAGGCTGTTTCCGACGGCCAGCAGCAGGCCCAGTCGGGGCTGACCGATGACGGGGCCGCCGGGCAGGATCCTTCCGCCAACCGGTCGCCTCTGGCGGACCATCAGGCCAAGGCGGCAAAAACTGCCCTGACCGCTGAGCAGGCGGCAACTAATGCCGGTGCAGCGGCGGAGGCGGCCAAGCCCGCCGAAGGGCCGCTGACCACGGTGAATGCTGAACAGTCCAAGGGGCTGGCCAAGGCGATCGGCGATGACCGTCCGGTTTCGGTGCAGGTGCAGACGGATACCGCCGTGCGTCAGCCGGTGGCGCAGGCCGATGTGGCGACCGATAGCGGTCCGACCAACTGGTATGATCTGGCCAAACAGGGGCCGCAGACCCCGGCCAACGGGACGGCGGCCTCTGCGCCGTCCACCGATGGATCGCAGCAGCAGCCGTTGCTGGGCTTGAGTGCCATTGCGGCGGCGGCCTCTCCGGCCGGGGCGGCAAATTCTGCCGTGATGGCCTCGGCGGCTGAGGGCGTCAGCGGAGTTGACGGGGTCAAGGGGACCTCCGGCACCGGCCAGACCGGCGCAACCTCGGCTCCGGCGGCGGCGCAGTCGGCGTCCGGGCCGCAGCAGGCCCAACAGGCGGCGAAGGCGCAGGCTGCCAAGGCGACCGCCCGGCCGCAGGCGGCTGAGGAGCAGGATCCGGTCGAACAGATCCGGGTCCGCATTCAGCAGGATGCCACCAAGGGCGAGACCATCAAGATCGCCCTGCGCCCGGATAACCTCGGCAAGGTCGAGGTCAAGCTGGATATCCGGGACGGCAAGGTGAACGCGCAGGTGGTCGCCGAGACCTCCGAGACGCTGGAAATGATGAAGACCGACGTCAAGGGGCTGGAAAAGGCCCTGAATGATGCCGGGCTGCGGGCCGATCCGGGCAGCGTCACCTTTTCGCTGAAGGATGGCGGGGCCCAGCAGCAGATGGCGCAGCAGGATCAGGGCCAGAATGGCCGTCAGGGTCCGGGCACCCCGTATGACAGTGTCGGTCATTCGCTGGAAGACGATCTGTCCCCGGAAATTGGCACGATTGATGCAATGCGGTCTGCGCAGGCTGCCGCCCGTGGCGGGGTTGACGTCAGGATCTGACGCCGCTTCGCCCGGGGCCGGAGTTGCCCCCGGTTTTTTTAAGGCTGGTTTTTAAGGCCGGTTTTCAGTCCTTGCCGTTTTCGCCGCTTTTAAGGAATTCGTCCCATGCCTTCAGTCAACGCATCCGCAAACGACAAGGCCCTGTACGATCAGGTCACCAAAAGTAATGGCGGGACCTCCAGCGATTCCCGGAATAAGCTGGCGAAAGACCTGAATACCTTCCTGACCCTGCTGACCAATCAGCTGAAAAATCAGGATCCGACCTCGCCGATGGACTCTTCGCAGTTCACCCAGCAGCTGGTGCAGTATGCGCAGGTCGAGCAGCAGATCAGCCAGAACGAAAAGCTGGATAAGATCCTGACCGCCAACAACAACACCCTGTCGGCGATGGGCGTGAATTACATCGGCAAGTATGTCGAGGCGGAAAGCTCTGCCGTGCCGTTGCAGGACGGGCTTGGCCGCTTCGCCTACGGCGTTGCCTCCACCGCCAATACGGTCGGCATCCTGATCAAGGATTCCACCGGCAAGGTGGTGCGTGGCCTTGACGGCGATCCCTCGGCCGGGGTGCATGAAGTGCGCTGGGATGGCAAGGACGACAGCGGCAAGCAGCTGCCGGACGGGTCCTACACCCTGTCGGTCACCGCCCTCGGGGATAACGGTACCATTGAGACCTATACCACCGCCTTCGGCCGCGTCACCGGCGTGACCAATAAGGATGGTGAGGTCAACCTGATCATGGACAAGCTGGCGGCCCCGATGTCGAAGATCCTGTCGGCCTCTGACAGTGTCGCCGCCAACACCCAGTCTCTGGCCAGCTCGGCGATCCAGTATATCGGCAAGACCGTGGAGCTGAAGACCAACGTCCTGCCGTTGCAGGATAAGGCCGCCACCTTCCACTACACCATGCCGGACCGCACCGACAAGACCACGATTCTGATCAGGAATGCCGCCGGGAATACCGTCCGCACGCTGGAGGGCAGCACCAGCAAGGGGGATGCCTCCGTCACCTGGGATGGCAAGGATGATGCCGGGAACCAGCTGGCCGATGGCAGCTACTCGGTCTCGGTGTCCGGCAAGCTCGGCGCCCAGACCCTGACCCCGAGTGTGCTGACCACCTTCGGCAAAGTCACCGGTGTGGTCAGCCGCAGCGGTATCGCCACCTTGCAGATGGGTACGGCAGAATCTGCCGTGTCGTCGGTCGTCGGGGCCACCTGATCCGCAGCCTGAGCCATCTGGCACGGTTTGTGCTTAGAAAATAACACGATAAATAAAAACTGCGGCAGGCCCAGAAGGCAGCGTCCCCGGAGAAACCGGCCCCCCACGGGTATGACGTGACCGCGCAGAACCAAAAGAATTCCTTGGGCAAGGAGCCACACGATGTCGCTTTACGGAGCCTTGTTTGCCGGCGTTTCCGGGCTTGCTGCGCAGTCCAGCGCCATGGGGGCCATTTCCGATAACGTGACCAACGTCAACACCATCGGTTACAAGGGGTCGAAGGTTAACTTCCAGACTCTGGTGACCAAACAGGTGTCCACCACCGCCTACAGCGCCGGGGGCGTGCAGTCCCGTCCGCGGGCGGGGGTTGACGTGCAGGGTCTGTTGCAGGCGACCACGTCGTCCACCGACGTCGGCATTTCCGGCAGCGGCTTCTTCATCGTGTCGGAACAGGCCACCAGCCCGGTCGGTTACGCCTATTCCCGCGCCGGGTCGTTCAAGGTCGACAAGGACGGCTACCTCCAGAACGTCGGTGGGTCTTACCTTCAGGGTTGGCCGCTGGACAACTGGGACGGCACCGCCACCGCTTCCATCGTCAATAAAGACGGCAGCGTGTACATGAAGTCGTACAAGAACGCCGCCGGTGAAACCTACTACATGAACGACAACGCGGTTGACAGCGTCAACCTGCAACCGCTCAACCTGACCAACATCGGCGGCACCGCCCGTGCCACCTCGACGCTGGGGGTTGCCGCCAACCTGCCGTCCGGGGCGCTGGTCGGGGCGACGGAAAAGACCAACGCGCTGATTTATGACAGCCTTGGGAACGCCCATAACCTGAACTACACTTGGTCCAAGCGTGCCTCCAACTCGTGGGACTACGAAGTGATGCCGCCGGCCGGGTCCACCTATGTGGCGCTGGATGATCAGACCTCGGCCCGCCAGACCTCCTTCGCCGCCGGGCGTCTGGACTTCAACAGCGTGCCGAAGGCCGGGACCAATATGACGCTCAAGCTGGGCGGTCAGGATTACACGTTCAACTTCGTCAACACTGACGACAGCAACAACAACTATCTCCAGAACGGTGGTACCAACGCCAGCACCGTCGGCACCACCGGGGCTGCCGGGGATACCGTGGTGATCGGTGGCGTGACCTTCACGCTGGTGTCGGGGGCTGCCTCCAACACCACCGAAATTGATATCACCGGTGTCACTGCCGCCACCGACCTTGCCAGCCGTGTTGCGCAGGCTGCTGAGTCGTACTTTGATACCCGCCTTGGCGCCGGGAACTGGGTGAAGGCCAACGGCGCGGTGATCCAGAGCTCGCTGCCGCTGACCGCTGTCACCGGTACCACTTTCGGTGCCCCGGCGACCGATGCCACCATCAACGACAACGCCACCAACTTCCCCGGCGACCGCGTTTTCAACATCAACGTCACCGCCAAGTCGCTGAGCCAGGTGCTGGATCAGCTGGGGGCGCAGGTCAACACCGCCTTTGCCTTTGAGTCGATCAACGGCGGCTATGGCCTGCCGCCGAGCCCGCCGTCCAACCTCGGTGGCCGCGTCGCCGGTGAAAACGCGATCTGGTTCCGTCAGTTCTCGTCCAACAGCAGCCAGGGCATTGAGGTCAACGCCTCCGGCCTGACCGATGTCAACGGCGCCAAGTCGGTGCAGCAGAACGTCACCTACACCGTTCCGCCGCTGTCCAGCAACGTTGCCTGGAACCGCACCAGTGTGACCGGTAATAACGCGCTGAAGTTCAACGGCGACGGCACCATCGACAAAATCCATGGCTACGATGAGACCTCGGCCAACGATCCGCGTCTGCGGGTGCGCATCGGCTGGTCCAACGGGGCGCTGAACATGGACGGCTCGACCGTCACCTCCGGCGGCAGCCCGGCGATCAGCCTGTTCCTCGGGAACTACAACTCGTCTGCGGGCGGGATGCAGCAGAAGGCCGGTGACTATCAGCTGACCAGCCTGACCCAGAACGGTAACAAGTTCGGGAATTTCGCCGGGGTGACCATCGGTGAGGACGGCATCGTCATCGCCCGCTTCGACAACGGCGTGACCACCCCGATCTTCATGATCCCGGTTGCCACCTTCGTCAACCCGAACGGCATGTCCTCCTCGACCGGTAACGTCTTCAACCAGACCAGCCTGTCCGGCCTGCCGACCGTGCGCGAAGCCGGGTCGGGCGGATCCGGCAAGATTGCCGGGGGCTCTCTGGAAAGCTCCACCGTCGACCTCGGGGAAGAATTCACCAATATGATCACCACCCAGCGCGCCTATTCGGCTGCTGCCAAGATCATCACCACCTCTGACCAGATGCTGGAAGAGCTGGTGAACATCAAGCGGTAAGTCCGGCGGTTTCGCTGACCTTTCTGATCTTTTTGCTCAAGCACAGACTGCCCCGGAGGGAAACCCCCGGGGCTCTTTTTTGGACTTGGTTCTTTTTTGGCGGGGCTCTTTTTTGGTGGGAGGGGCCGCTTTCAGCGCCCGGCTTCGTCCATCAGCCAGCGCCGCATCAGGTCGGCCTCTGTGGTGGGGGCAGGGCGGCCCAGCAGCCAGTAATCCTTGGCGGTGTCGATGGCGTGGTCAGACACCAGCACCAGTGATCCGTCCCGCAGCTGGTCCTCCACCAGCGCGGTGGGGCACAGCCCGATGCCGAGACCGGCCAGCACCGAGCTGACCAGCAGGCTGAAATCGGCAAAAATCGGCCCGGTGCCTTGCGGCATCATCAGCCCATGGCCGGAAAACCACGACCGCCAGGCCTCTTCGGTGGCGTCATGCAGCAGTTCCGCCCGCAGCAGATCGGCCGCAGTGTCGAGGGGGCCGCTGCGGTGCAGATAGGCCGGGGCAGCGGTCGGGCGGGTGGCTGCCGACAGGATGGCATCGGCGGAGCGGTCAGGGCGAGGGCCGTGGCGGATCAGCAGGTCTGCCCCGGCGTCCTCCGGGGTGCGGGCCCCCAGCGGATAGACGATGGAAACCTGAATGTCCGGGTGCTCCGCCCGGAAGCGCGGCAGGCGGCGGGCCAGCCACAGGCTGACGATCGACGGCTGACAGGCCAGACTGACCCGCCGGGCCCGGCCACGGCTGTTCAGGCGCTCGGCGGACCGGGCAATCTCTTCCAGTCCCCGGTGGCAGGCGGCACCGAACTCCTGCCCGGCGGCGGTCAGGGTGACGCCGCGTGGATGGCGGTCAAAAAGGGCAAGCCCCAGCCAGTCCTCCAGCGCCTTCACATGCTGGCTGACGGCGGCGGCGGTCATCCCCAGCTCCTGCGAAGCCCGCAGGAAACTGCCAAGGCGGGCGGCGGCCTCAAACGGGCGCAGATGGGTCAGGGGCGGAAGTTTCATCCTGATATGGCTAAGTCAGGCTTGGTCATCGGTCAAGCAGAAACCCGGTTGTCAGACCCGGTCCCGGCAGGCAGGCTGAAGGACATGACGATGCACACCGGACTCCCCCGGTTTTCTTTCTCCCCCCAGTTTCCTTTACCAAGTTTCTTCCCCGAACCCTGCCCGGAGACCCCCCCATGACCGTTTCTTCCCGCGTGACCGAGCCTGCTGATGCCGCTGCCCGCCGGGCCGTCAAACCGGTGGTGGTCTACCCCAATGGCACCCTGCCGCAGCCGGATATGGCAACGCTGGAGCGGGTGCGGGCGACGCTGGAAAAGACCGATGAGGTGATTGTGCCACCGCGCAGTGGCCGCACCTTCCGGGTGCCGAAGGGGCACTTCTTCCGGATTGTCAGCATCGAAGGGCCGCAGGTCGGCGACCTGAACCTGTGGAATGCCGATAACCTGTCGGAACGTTTCTTCAGCGGCAAGACCCGTGCCCTGCATGCCACCCACGTTTCCACCGGGGACCGGCTGTGGAGCAACATGCCCAGCCTGCGGCCGATGGCGACCATCACCCACGATACCCTCGGCTGGTACGGCTTTGATGCCGATGGCGGTGGCGTGCATGATGTGATCGGCACCCGCTGTGACCCCTATACCCACCGGCTGCTGTCGGGTGGCACTTATGACCACTGCTGCCATTCCAACCTGACCGATGCCCTGTCAGAGGCAACCGGCCTGCCGTTCAAGGAGGCCGAACCGTTTGTGCATGATGTGCTGAACGTCTTCATGTGCACCGGTTTCACCAAGGACACCAAGCAGTACTTCATGAAGGCCAGCCCGGTGCGCCCGGGGGACTTCATCGAGTTCTTCGCCGAGATTGATCTGTTGGGCGGCCTGTCGGCCTGTCCGGGCGGCGATTGCAGCAGCACCCATTCCAGTGATATCGCCGCCTGCTATCCGCTGAAGGTGGAGATCTTCCGCCCGGATCTGTCACTGCTGGCCGACTGGCCGTTCCCGGAGGTCAACGGCTATCAGCCGCCGTCCTGCCGCTGATCCGGCAGCCTTCCCGCTTCCGGGTTCCGGGTCCGGCGCTCCTGTGACCGTTGTGTGCGCGTTGTGACACGGAACCGGCCCGGTGGGGGTTTTCCCCATCGGGCTTTTTATGGTTCAGCCCCGGCTGGTGGGGACGGGAGGGGCTTGCTGCCTCAGAACAGCTCCCGCTGACCGCCGAAGCTCAGGCGGTGGTGTGGGCTCAGGCCATGGATCCGCATGGCCTCGCGGTGTTCGGCGGTGCCGTAGCCCATGTTCTTTGCCCAGTTGTAGACCGGGAAGGCGGCGTGCAGGCCCAGCATCAGCCGGTCGCGGTGCACTTTGGCAACCACCGAGGCGGCGGCGATTGACAGGCTGAGGCCATCGCCCTTGATCACCGCCTGCACCGGGCAGGGGAAACTGCGCGGCATCTGGTTGCCGTCGATCAGGGCCACCGTCGGGCGCACGCTCAGGGCTTCCACCGCCCGCTGCATGGCAAGGTGGGTGGCGCGCAGGATGTTCAGGCTGTCGATTTCGGCGACGCTGGCCTCCCCCAGTCCCCACTGGACGCCGGGGGTGGCAGGGTCGGTCAGCAGGGCGAACAGCCTCTCCCGCTTTTTGGCCGACAGCTTCTTGGAATCATCCAGTCCGTCGCGCAGGGCGTCCGGCAGGCGGGCCGGATCCAGCACCGCCGCCCCGGCCACCACCGGCCCGGCCAGCGGGCCGCGTCCGGCTTCATCGACGCCGCAGACCACCACCGGGTCAGCGGAGGCCGTGCGGCAGGCGTCTTCCAGTGAAAAATCAGGCATCGGGGGATCGGTTCCTCTCCGGGGCAGGGGGCGCGGCCTCTGGGGCCGCCGCACTGTTGCCGGAGGAGAGGGTGGTGTCCAGTGTTTCTCCTGCGGGGGGCGGAGAGGGCAGGGCGGCCGGATGTTCCAGCCCCGGATATTCCAGTCCCGGGCGGCCGCGCCAGCGCTGCCGCAGGCGGACCAGCAGGCGGCGGGATCCGCCCCACATCAGGCCAACCCGGCGGGCTTCCGGCCCGTAGACGGCACCCAGCAGCTGCCCGAGGGTGGAGAAGCCGTTGCCGGAGGCCTCCAGACGGCGGGCACTGGCCAGCCACAGCGGACTGATCATCAGCGACAGCACCGTCACCGCCACCACCAGCTGGGCCTCGCTGCCGGTGATCACCTTGCGGGCGACGCCGGTGCTGGCCAGCAGGAACGAGAATTCCCCGATCTGGGCCAGCGCCACCCCGACCAGAAAGGCCTCGCTCCAGCCAACGCGCTGCACCCGCAGGGCGGTGATGTTCAGCACGGTCTTGAACAGGGTGACCGCCGCCAGCATCAGCAGCACGGTGCCGAGGTTGTTCCACAGGAACTTCAGGTCCAGCAGCAGACCGACCGACAGGAAGAACACCATCAGCAGCAGGGCCTGAATCGGGTGGGCATGATGGCGCAGGCGTTTGCCGTCGCCGGAATTGCCCAGCACCATCCCGGCCAGAAAGGCCCCGTAGCCGGGCGACAGATCCAGCAGCCCGGCCAGCGTGGCGGCCCCGAAGCAGGCGGCAAAGGCGGCCAGCGGCCCGAGGTCGGAATGGGTGGAAATCATATGCATGAACGGCAGGCGCACCGTGCGCTTCAGCAGCAGGAACACCACGGCGGCCAGGATCAGCACCGATCCGGCAACGCGCAGGCCGTCCATCGGGTCCAGCCCCTTGCCGGTCAGGGCCGACAGGGACAGCAGCATCGGCACCACCGCCATATCCTGCGCGATCAGGATGCCGACGGTCATCCGCCCGGCCGGGCTGTTGGTTTCCCCCAGCTGCTCCAGAAGTTTGATCACCACGGCGGTGGAGGACAGCGCCACCGCAAAGCCCAGCAGCACGGCGGCCCCGGTGCTCCAGCCCAGCAGGCTGCGGGCCAGCAGCATCAGGCCGACGCTGCCGCCGATCTGGAGCAGTGTGGTGGCCAGCGCGATCCGCCAGACCTTGGAAAAGCGCTGGACCGACAGTTCCAGCCCGATGACGAACAGCAGCATGATGACGCCGAGTTCGGCCAGCAGGGAGATGCTCTTGCGGTCGGACACCAGCCCCAGCAGCGACGGCCCCAGCAGCACCCCGGCCAGAATATAGCCGACAATCGCCGGCTGCTTCAGGCGCACGAACAGAATGCCGCAGGCCATGGCGGCCATGGCGACCGTGGCAATGCCGGTGAAATCGTGATGAACGTCCATGACCCCCGTCCGGTCGGTTGATCCTGCGGGTTGGGTGCCGCCGGATCCGTATCAGTCTGACGCAGCCGTCAGGCCGGTGTAAAGGCAGCCCGGCAGGGCCGGGGCCGGAAAAAGCGGCAGAATGCAGACCACCGCAGAAAGGTGGCGGCAGTATGGCGGCTTTTTCCCGGCTGTCTGTGATGGCGGTTACGCAGGGGGGGGGCTTTGAGGGAAAGGATCAGTGGGCGTCCTTGCCGGCCGCCCCCAGATCAACCTTGCGCATCAGCGGAATGAACAGAAGGCCGGTGACAAACGGGATCGCCATCAGCTGGAAAATATCGCCGAAAGACAGCACCCAGGCCTCGCGTTCCGCCAGCCGGGCCATGGTTTTCACCGCCACCTGATGGGCATCGCTGCCCACCGCCGGGCCGAGCATCATCGTCATGCTGTTCAGGGCGTTGACGACGCTGTCGCGGGCGGCGGTCAGGTTTTCCTTCAGGTGCCACAGGTGCAGGTCATGGCGGTTGGTCAGCAGGGTGTTGATCACCGCCAGACCGATCGCTCCGCCCAGATTGCGCATCAGGTTATACAGCCCGGCCCCGCCCTTCAGCAGATGCGGCGGCAGGGTGCCCAGCGCCAGCGCGTTGACCGGGATGAAGATGAACATCAGCGAGATGCCGCGCACCGCCTGCGGCAGGAAGAATTCCCAGTAACTCCAGTCGGCGGTCAGGGTGTGCGACAGGTACAGGCCCAGCCCGAAGAACACCAGCCCCAGCCCCAGCATCAGCCGGGGATCCAGCTTTTTCGACAGCGCCCCGGCCAGCGGTGCTGACAGAAACTGGAAGCCCCCGGTCACCATCAGCACCCAGCCGATTTCCAGCGCGTTGTAACCGCGCACCATCGACAGGAACAGCGGCATCACATAGACCGATCCGTACAGGCCGATGCCGACGATGAAGCTGAACAGGCAGCCCAGCGCAAAGTTGGGGTTGGCGAAGGCCCGCAGGTCCACCACCGGGTGTTCGGTGGTCAGCTCCCGCCAGAAGAACAGCACCGCCGACACCGCGCAGACCAGACACAGCAGGGCGATTTCATCGGATTGCAGCCAGTCGTCGCCGGGGCCTTCTTCCAGCACATATTGCAGGCAGCCGAGGAACAGGGCGACAAACAGGATGCCCGGCAGGTCAAAGCCCTTCAGCAGGCTCAGGTTGGGGCGGTCCACATCCAGCTGGGTCCACACCACGATGGTGACGATGATGCCCGGCACCACGTTCATCAGGAACAGCCAGTGCCACGAGAAGGTGTCGGTCAGGTATCCGCCCAGCGACGGGCCGATGGTCGGGGCCATGGTGGCGACCAGACCGATGAACACCGTGACCATCCCCTGTTTGGATCCCCGGAACAGCAGGTAGGAGGTGGCAAACACGGTGGGAATCATCGCCCCGCCGAGGAAGCCCTGCAACACCCGGAACAGCACCATGCTTTCCAGATTCCACGCCACCGCACAGGCCATGGAGGCGATGGTGAACATCCCCGCCGACACCGCGAACAGCACCCGGGTTGACAGCAGGTGCGACAGCCAGCCGGACAGCGGGATCATCACCACTTCGGCGATCAGGTAACTGGTCTGTACCCACGAGATTTCCTCGCGGCTGGCTGAAATCCCGGCCTGAATTTCTGACAGGGAACTGGCGACGATCTGAATATCCAGAATCGCCATGAACATCCCGACCACCATCGCCACGAAGCCAAGGGTGTTGGAGGATTTTCCCTCCGGGTGATCGACAAGGATCGTGCCCTCGTCGTCGGTATGAGTGGCCGCGGCGGTGTCGATGGCGGTCATGACGGCGCTCCTGCCGGGAGAAGAGGGGGATTACCGTTCCGAGGCCTGGGCGCTGCCGCCCTTGCCGGTCTGCACATCCACCACCACCGACAGGCCGGGGCGGAGCTGGCCGCGCAGCGGATTGTCACCGGACAGGCTGATCCGCACCGGAATCCGCTGCACCACCTTGGTGAAGTTGCCGGTGGCATTTTCCGGCGGCAACAGGCTGAACTGCGCCCCCGACGCCGGGGAGAAGCTGGCGACGGTGCCGTGCAGCGGCCGGTCGGGGTAGGCATCAACGGTGACGGTCACCGGCTGGCCGGGGCGCATGGCACCGATCTGGGTTTCCTTGAAGTTGGCTTCCACCCACACGGTGTCCAGCGGCACCACGCTCAGCAGGTGGCTGCCGGAGGCGACAAACTGGCCGAGCTGCACAGCCCGGTTGCCGACCACGCCATCGACCGGGCTGGTCACTTCGGTATTGGCCAGATTGATTTTGGCGGCGTCCAGCTTGGCGCGGGCTTCACCGACGGCGGCCTGCTGGCGCAGACGGTCGGCTTCCAGCACCGCGATCTGGGCGCGGGCGGATTCCACCTTGGCGCGGGCCTGATCCAGACCGGCCCGGGCCTTCGACAGGGTTGCCTGTGTGGTGTCCAGCCGCTGCCGCGATGCCGCCTCTTCCCGCACCAGACTGACGGTCCGGCCCTGTTCCCGCTGGGCGAGATCCAGTTCCGCCTGCCAGGTCCGCAGCCCGGCTTCGGCCTCTTCGACGGCGGTCTTCTGGGCGGCAATCCGCTTGTCAGTGCCGGTGATGGCGGCCTCGGCCCCCAGCAGGACGGCCTCGGATTCCTCCACCTTTACCTGAAAGTCACGGGCATCAATGCGCAGCAGGATCTGACCGGCGCGGACCGGCTGGTTGTCTTCCACCGCCAGCTCCACCACGTGGCCGCTGATCTTCGGGCTGATCACCGTCAGATCGCCGTGGATGTAGGCATTGTCGGTATGTTCATGCCCCTGCCGTGACATCCAGAACCAGCCGGATCCGCCGATCAGGGCGGTCAGCACGCCGGTCAGAACCAACACTCGTACAGCACGCTTGGCCATCTGTTTGCTCGCGGTGGCATCCGGCGGGAGGGCCGGGGGAGGAAAGGGGGAGTCCGGTTCCGGCCTGCCTCCTCCGTCCGGGGTCCCCGCTGCGGGGGATGCGTGAAGACGGTTGACAGGTGAAACTGAACGGTTCAGTTTTGTCGACAGTGCCGATTCACATGCCAACAGTCAAGGAAAACCTGAACTGATCAGTTCAGTTTGACGAAAAATTCCCTCAGTCTTCCCGATCCGGACCCTTTCGCGAAAGCCGGGGATGGATTCGCCGGAGGGCAGATGTCATAACGGAGGGAACCCGTCCGCAGGCTTTTACATCTGCGCCCGTTCCCCAGACAGGAAAGGAAACGCCCGATCATGGCGGAGTCCACGCCGAATCCCGATTTTCCCGCAGCGGATCCGCAGCGGGATGACTGCTGCGGTGATGATGCCGGATCGGTCTCGGATTCAGCCGCTGCGGCGCTTGACTGCGGCGGCAGCCGCCCGGCCCGGCGTTCGAAAAAGCGCGAGGCGATTCTGGATGCCGCGCGGGCCCTGTTCTGTCAGGAAGGGGTGACCAATACCAGCATGGACGCGGTGGCGGCCCGGGCCGGTGTCTCCAAGGCGACGCTGTATGCCCATTTTCCGTCGAAAGTTGATCTGTTTGGCGAGGTTCTGCGCGCGTTTTCGGCAGCGCGGATGCCAGTGTCGGAAGACCTGCTGTCCCTGCCGCTGGAAGATGCGCTGCGGCGTCTGGCGTGGCGGTTCCTTGATCTGGTGCTGACGCCGGAGGCGCTGGCGACCTACCGCACCCTTTTGGTTCAGGGGCAGCATTTCCCCGAGCTGGTGGCCGCCTACCGGGCCGCCGGGCCGGAAATCGTCTGCGCGTCGGTCGGGCGTTTCTTCGATGCGCTGGTTCAGCGCGGGGATCTGGTGCTGGAGAACCCGGTGCGGTCGGCTGAGATTTTCCTGCATCTGGTGAAGGGTAATCCCCACGCCCATGCGTTGGTCGGCGCGCCCCTCAGCCGCGAACAGACGGCCTGCTGGGTCGATGAAGCGGTCTGGGTCTTCCTGCGCGCCTATGCCACCAAACCCGCCTGAAGGCGGGTTTGGTTTTTTGTTCGGCCCCTCAGGCGGCGGGCGCGGGCAGTCGGTCTGCTGCGCAGCCCTCCATTTGTCTGTCCCTCAATCGCCGGGCGCGGGCGTCCGCCCGCTTGGCTTACGTGCCCACGCGGGCACGGGGCCTCAATGGCCCAGTCGCTGCGCTCCGCTTTTTTTGTTCGGTGTCTCACGCTGGGGGGATGAGAGGAGCGCATGAAAAAAGCGGACCTGCGAGGGTCCGCTTTTCTTATGTCTTGCACCGAACCCCACGACGGCGAACCGATCTCAGGACGCGGCCTCCACTTCCCGGCGGGCGGCGCTGATCGCCTTGGCGCGGCTGTTGACGCCAAAGGCGCGCAGGATGGCTGTCACATGCACCTTAATGGTTGCTTCTGCCACCTGTAGGCGGTCGGCAATTTCCTTGTTCGACATGCCTTCAATGATCAGGTCCAGCACATCGCGCTGACGCGGGGTCAGCGAATGAACGCCCCGGCTGCTGCGGGTGCCGCTGTCGGCAGCACCGCCGCGCGGCATCAGGCCGGGGATTGAGGTCGCCACGGCCGGGGCGGTGGCGCGGCTGGTCACCAGCGGCGGAACATAGGTTCCCCCCGCCAGAACCAGCGACAGGGCCGCCCGCATCACGTCTTCCGGCAGCGATTTCGGCAGATAGCCTGCGCCGCCAAGGGCCAGAACCTGAAGGGCAATATCCGGGGATTCTTCCGCCGACACCACGGCAACCGGGGCCGGGGCGGCGACCCGCAGCATTTCCTTCACCCCGTCAAGGCCGGAGGTATCGGGCATTGACAGGTCCATCAGCACCAGATCGATGTCCGGGTGCTGACCCACCACATCCAGCGCAGCCTGAAGGCTGTCGGCCTGGAGCAGGGTGACATCCGGAGACACCTTTTCCAGCGTCAGCGCCAGCGCCCGCCGAACCAGAGGGTGATCATCCGCAACAAGAAACTTCATCTGTTTTTCCCCACTTCTCAGCCCGGACCCTTAACCATTGTGCCATCCCGGAAACCGGAGCCCGCCGGATGTCCGCAACTGCTGACTGCCCCCTCAGGAAAGACCTACCGCCACGATCCGTCAAGATCAGCCGAACGGCCTATATCAAGCAGCAGAGTCTTTTGCATATTGAGAAAATTATTGTCAGACAATATCAGGACTCTCCGATCCGCATCCGCGCCGGAGGCAGCGGGAAGAACAACCACGGATTCATAATTCTCCTGTAGGTCGGGCGTGGACAGGCGGAAAACCTCGGGACCATCCAGAACGCCGTTGCTGTCTTCCCAGACCGAAGGGCCGAGTCGCCGCACCCGGGTGATGAAGGTCAGCGGAAAATCCCAGTCCCGTTCCACCAGCAGCACCGCCCCTGACGGCAGCACCGTTGCCCCGCTGACATCAAAGCTGCCAGAGGCGGCAATCCGCCGGGATTTCCAGCGGTAATGCAGGGGGGCTCCGGGTTCGGGGGTGCCGACCCAGCCGCGCAGTTCATCGGTGCCGTTGGGGCCGGTGATGTGATCCTCCTGCACCAGCAGCAGGCGTCCGTCCGGGTGGACCGCCATTGCCTCGATGCCCCGGTTATTCGGAACGGTTCCGAAATCATCGGGCAGGGGAACGGGCACCGGGGGTGTGGCCGGATCGGGGCCGTAAGCCCACAGCCGGTGCTTCTGTTCAAAAGAAATCAGCAGGGTGCCATCAGGCAGGGCGGTGATTTCTTCAGCATCGCGGAGATCATTTCTCAACACCGGTTGAAGATCGGGGCCGGTCAGCGGGGTCACCACCGGCAGTGTTTCCGGATCCGGGCTGCCATCGGCGCGCAGGAAAAACCGGACCAGTGCCCCCCGGTCGGACACCGCCAGCAAAGCCTGCCGTCCGGGGGGATCGGCGGGCAGGGGCGGGGGCAGGGTGATCCCGGAGAGCCCGCCGAACCGCAGGGAAGGGTGATGCAGATCCCAGCCGCGTCCGGGAGGATCGTCCGGCCGCAAGGCGTTGACCACAGGCACGGTGGCCCGGGCCTCCCACGGCTGGGTGGCCGGGCGGGGGGCGAGGGAGGTCGGCAGGGCGCAGCCGGAGAAGGATGACAGCGTCAGCCCACAGGCCATGACGGTCAGAAGATGTGCCAAGGCCCGCAGGCGGTGCGGCCGGGGAGGGCAGAGTGGCATCAGCGTTCCTCGACGGGGCCGGTCCGGAACGGGCGGCTGTTCAGGGGGCAGAATACAGTTTAGCGGTTCTGAAAAACAGAAACCCGGCCCAAAAAACAGAAACCCGGCCCAAAAAACAGAAACCCGGCACGGAGACGGACCCCGGCCGGATTTCAGATGCCTCTCTGTCCGGGCATACCCGGGGCAGCGGCTTACTTGCTCAGGGCGGCCAGACCTTCGTTGAAGCCCTTCAGCGAGATCGTCGCGTTGACGGTCTGCTGGTTGGCCAGCGTGAAGGTGAAGTTCATCTGCTTTCCGGCCTTCATGCGGTCAATGGCCTGGGGGGCCAGCGACACCACGGTGGAGCAGCCGCCGGGCAGGCAGGTGGTGAACGGCAGGTTGGCCGGTTCGTTGCCGTCGATGTTGATCACCAGCGGCTTCAGCAGCAGAACGCCCAGCGGGGCGATGACCCGCAGCGACGGCGACGGCGGATTGCCCTGCATGGCGATATCAACCCGCAGCATCGGGGTCTTGCTCTTGGCGTCAACATAATCCTGTTGCAGCAGGCAGGCCTTTGGCTGCTTGGGATCGCAGCCCATCGACCAGCTGCCGAACTTCTGCACCTTGGCACCTTTATCGTCTGCGGCGAAAGCCGGAACAGCGGCGCAGAGAACGGCAGAAGCAATAAGGGATACGCGGAGAGCCTTGGAAAACACGATGCAATCCTGAGCTGGGGCCGACAAGGGCAGGCCAGAGAGCGGGGGTGAAACAGGCTGCCGGGATCAACCCGCCAGCCCGGGAAAACCTGACCGGGGAAACCTGACGCAGCTGCCGTTCGGGCCGCATCGGGCCGCCTGACCGGCGACATGACGCAGCGCCGGGTCGGACAGCCCTGATCCCCCGGTGAGGGCGGAGCCTGCGACGGAACGGAACGGAATGCAATCATCATTTTTGCATACGACATGCGCTTTGTGTCGGTTTTATGCCACCGGATCGCGCAGATGTGAGGCCCGCTCCCCTCGCAACCATGGCAGTCTGCCCCCATACCAGATGGGGCACCGGACCGTTCTCCCCATTCTGATACCCCGTCCGGTGCCTTTCCCCCTGATCCGATCATGCCGGAGTCCTGATCATGCTGCTGCGTCACCGCCGCCCCTGGGATCTGACAGAAAACGACACCACGCCGGAGGCCCTGTGGGCCAGCCGCCGGTCCTTCCTGCACGGCGGGGCGGCCCTGCTGGCCGGGGCGGGGGTGGTGGTGGCGGCCTCAGCGCGGGCGGCAACGCCTGCGGGAGCAGGGGGGATTGCCGATCCCGGACCGGGACTCGGCGGGCTGCCGTTGCCGGGGATCACTCCGCGCCCCGATCTGGCGGCCCCGGAGCCGCTGACGCCGTGGCAGGCGGTGACCACCTACAACAACTTCTATGAATTCGGCACCGGCAAGGACGATCCGGCCCGCAATGCCGTTGGGTTCAAGACCGAACCGTGGACGGTGACGGTTGACGGCGATGTGGCGAAACCCGGCACCTATGATCTTGGCCGCCTGCTGTTCGGCATCGGGCAGGAGGAACGGATTTACCGGATGCGCTGCGTTGAAGGCTGGTCGATGGTGATCCCGTGGGTTGGCATTCCGCTGGCGGAGCTGCTGAAGCGGGTGGAACCGACCGGCGATGCAAAATTCGTCCGCTTTGAGACCCTGCATGACCCCAAACGCATGCCGGGGCAGGCGTGGAAGGTGCTGGACTGGCCTTATGCCGAAGGGCTGCGGCTGGACGAGGCGATGAACCCGCTGACCCTGCTGGCCACCGGTGTTTATGGCCGCAGCCTGCCGCCGCAGAACGGGGCACCGCTGCGGCTGGTGGTACCGTGGAAATACGGGTTTAAGTCGGTCAAGTCGATCGTGCGGATTTCGCTGGTGCGGGAAATGCCGGGGACCTCGTGGGCGCGGCAGGCCCCGCAGGAATACGGCTTTTATGCCAACGTCAACCCGCAGGTGGACCATCCGCGCTGGAGTCAGGCCAAGGAACGCCGCATCGGCGAGTTCTTCCGCCGCGATACCCTGATGTTCAACGGTTATGCGGATGCGGTGGCCGGGCTGTATGCCGGAATGGACCTGCGGAAATGGTACTGATCCGCCGTGCCCCGGCCCGTCCGCTGATTGCGGCGGGGTGGTTTCCCCGCTGGCTGAAGCCGCTGGTGTTCCTGCTGGCCCTGTCGCCGCTGCTGTGGTTCGTGCTGCGGCTGGGGCTGCTGCGGCCGGGGGATCCAGTCGCGGTCAACCCGATTGAAACCGCCATCCGCTTTTCCGGCGATCAGGCCCTGACCCTGCTGCTGGTCTCGCTGGCCGTCAGCCCGCTGCGGCGGCTGACCGGCTGGGCCGGGGTGATGCGGCTGCGGCGGATGCTGGGCCTGTTTGCCTTCTTTTACGCGGCGGTGCATCTGCTGATCTACGCCGGGGTCGATCAGTTTTTCGATTGGGCGGTGATCTGGGCCGACGTGCTGAAGCGGTGTTACATCACCGTCGGCATGGTTGCGGTGGTGATCCTGCTGGCCCTTGCCGTCACCTCTCCGAAGGGGATGGTCCGGCGGCTGGGCGGGCGGTGGTGGAAACGGCTGCACGCATTGGTTTATCTGGCGGCACCGCTGGGGGTGTTGCATTATGCGATGATGGTCAAGGCGGATCTGCGGACACCCCTTCTCTACGCAGGGATATTGGCGGTTCTGTTGCTTCTGCGGCTTCCGGTCCCGCTCCGGCGATGACCGGGTATCGCATCCATCGGTTGTGATCTGGTGTGTTAAACCGTGTCCGGAAAGGTTGCAACGCCGGTCAATGCGTCGTACCTTCCGGCTGTGTCACTTCCCCATATGACAGAATAAAGTCCGTGCCCTTAAGCACGGCAGGGGAGAGGGTCAGGGAGACGAACGGTCCGCGCGGGACCGGGAGTCTGAGTGCAGGGTCCGCTGGCGGGTGCCGTTCCGGTGCCGCGGCGTCGTATCCGCACAGGGGATTAAGGGGGGAAGCCGCTGTCGCCGATGACGGTCCTGTCGCACATATATGCATCGTACCGGCATCTGATGGGGTGCCTGCCTGACCCGGCTTTTCTGTGTCAGGGCGGGCAGATTCTGTCGGTGAATGCGGTGGCGTTGCAGGCCCTGCGGGTCACGGCGGAGTCGGACCTGCTGGGGCGCAGCTTTGCCGAACTGACCGGCGGCGATTACCGCCCGGTGTTCGAGGACGGGCTGGCCGATGTGGCGGGGGAGGGGGCAATCCCGATGCTGCTGCTGCGCAATGACGGCAGCCAGATGGAGTGCGAGGTCCGGGTCACGGTGCTGGAGGGCGAGTCCGACCTCTACTTTGTGCACGCCCGCGACCTGACCGACCGCATGAAGACGATCCGCGAGGTGATGGCCAGCGAGCAGCGTTACCGGGCACTGGTCGATCTGGCGCTGGATGCGATGGTGGTGATCACCAACGGCCGCATCACCATGGTCAATGCCTCGGCGGTGCAGGTGCTGCGCCTGCCGTCTCTGGAGTCGGTGGTCGGGCAGACGCTGGACCGGATCATCCACCCCGACTACCACGCCCTGCTGGACCTTGGGCTGGATACCCTGAGCGAGGAACCGGGTCTTCTGCTGCTGAAGCTGATGACCGCTGACGGTGAAGGGCTGGATGCCGAGGCCCGGGTGGTGGCCCTGCCGGGCACCCGTACCCATGTGCTGGAGGCCCGCGACATCAGTGCCCGGGTCCGCGCCGCCGAAGGGGTGCGGGAGCGCGAGGCCCGCCTGAAGGGAATTCTCAACACCGTTGCCGATGCCATCGTCACCATCGACAGTGCCGGGGTGGTGCAGACCTTCAACGTGGCGGCGGAGCGGATGTTCGGCCTGCGGGCGGATGAGGCGATCGGCTCCCCGGTCAGCCGGTTTCTGCCGGAACCGGACGATTCCGTGGTGCTGCCGATGCCGGGCATGGAACTGGACCACATGGCCCGCCGGGCTGATGGCACCCTGTTCCCGGCGGCGGTGACCTTCAGCGCCCTGCGGCTGGGCCGTCAGAGCTTTCAGACCGGGGTGATCCGCGACATCACCGACCGCCGCCGGGCGGAACAGGCCGAGCGCCGTTATACCGAGGATCTGGAACGGCAGGTGGAGGAACGGACCCGCGAGCTGCGTCGCCTGACCCATGAAAGTCAGGGCGTGCTGAATGCGGCCGGGGACGGGATTCTCGGGATCAACGCCGACGGCATCGTCACCTTCGCCAATCCGGCGATGACCGGCCTGCTGGGCTGGGTCCACGGTGATGTGATCGGCCGGTCGGCAACCGAGGTGTTCCGCCACGGGGATGGCGACCGGGCCGGGCAGCCGGTGCGGGTGCGGGCGGCCTTGCGGCGCGGGGTGTTCCACGACCGGGTGGAAATGACCCTGATGCGCCGCGACGGCAGCACCTTTATTGCCGAATATACCTCCAACCCGATTCCGGGTGGTGCGGGGGAGGACGTCACCGGCGCGGTGGTGGTGGTCCGCGACATCACCGAACGGCGGATGGTCGAGGAACGCCTGAAGATCGCCGCGACGGTGTTCGAAACCACCGCCGAAGGCATTCTGGTCTGTGGTCCGGATGGGATCATTTCGGCCTCCAACCCGGCGCTGGACCGTATTGTCGGGATTCCGGCGCGCTCCGGCAGCACGGTGGACCGGATTCTGTTCACCGGATCGGAATACGGCTGGGCCGCCCTGCTGGAGGCACTGGCCCGTGCCGGGCATGCCGAGGAGGAATTCTGGGCGGAACGTCCGGACGGACGGCGGTTTGCCGCCCGGCTGGCGGCGTCGGGCATCCGCTCTCCCGGCGGGGATATCCGCCACGTGGTGCTGGTGGTCAACGACATTACCCAGCGCAAGCTGGATGAGGAGCGGATCCGCTATCAGGCCACCTATGACAGCCTGACCGGCCTGCCCAACCGCGTGCTGTTCCACGACCGTCTGGGGCAGGCGGTGCGGACCATGCACCGCAGTGGCCAGCCGATGGCGCTGATGTTCATTGATCTCGACGGCTTCAAGGCGGTTAACGACACGCTGGGGCATGACGCCGGGGATGTTCTGCTGCGCGAGGCGGCGCGGCGGCTGTCCTCCAGCGTGCGGGAAAGCGATACCGTCGCCCGGCTGGGCGGCGATGAGTTCACCGTGATCATGGGCGGGATTGAGGATACAGCCTGCGTGCGGGATGTGGCGGACCGGATCCTGCGCAGCCTGTCGGTGCCGTTCGAGCTGGGCACCCACGAAGGCCGCCCGCTGACCGGGGCCGTTTCCGCCTCAATCGGGATCGCGCTGGCCCCGGAGCATGCCGGGGATGCGGAAACCCTGCTGCGGCTGGCCGATGCCGCCATGTACCGGGCCAAGGATCAGGGCAAGTCCCGCTATGTGGTCAGCACCGGTCCGGCACCTTCCCACACCTAAGGGCGGGGCGGGCGGAGGTTTCTCCGTGTGTGCAGCTTTGCTCATGCTGATCAGGGTGGAAACCCGGGGCAGGTTTAGGGTAGTGTACACCCTACCAAAGTGGGGAGGGGACCGTGCCGGGGCCGGTCCAGTGTCCGCTGCGGGGCAGGGTCAGGCCGGGTATCGGTGACTGGCCCGGCACCACCTGTTCTGGCCGCGCAGTCTTCCTGCGCCGTTTGGGTATGTGAAAGTTTATTGGGCATGTCCGAAGAAACGACCGACAGCACCCGGGATGGCTCCGGCAAGCGCCGCCGCCCTATCGAAATCGTCATCGCGGAAAAAAATCCGCTGCTGATGAGCAGCCTGATCAAACTGTTTGCCGGGGACGACCGCTTTGCGCTGGTCGGCACCACGCCGGACGGCGAACGTTTTCTGTCGTCGATTGACCGGGTCAGCTTTGATGTCGGCATCATCGGCTGGGAAATGCCGTATCTGGATGGCCGGGGAGTGTTGCAGGCCCTGCATGGCCGCGCCGATATGCCGCGCCTGATCGTTTACACGGGGTCGAGCAACCCGGATATTCCCCGGGTTGCCATGGCGCTGGGGGCGGCGGGGTTCTGCTCTAAATCCGACCCGCCGGCGCAGCTGCTGGAGACAGTGGCGGCGGTGGCCGACGGGCGGATGATGTTCCCGTTCGTCGATGTGTCGCAGCTGGCCTCTGACCCCTTTATCGGCCTGACCCCGCGCGAAAAGGAACTTCTGGCGGCGCTGGCCGGGGGGCTGACCAATGCCCAGATTGCCGCCCAGCTGGATATTTCATTGAACACCGTCAAGTTTCATCTGAAGAACCTGTATGATAAGCTTGGTGTTTCCAACCGGGCACAGGCTGTTGCGCATTACCTGAAAGGGCGCGACGGCCGCTGAAAAGGCGGCAGAGTGGCGGAGCAGGGCACAGGTGTGGCGCGGGATCCCGGTGCGGATTACCGGAAACAGCTTCGGGAACAGTCCCGGAAACAGCCAGGGGTCATGGCGGCGCTGCGACAGCGCTGTGGGTTTTGGGTTCTGCGTGCTGCGGCTGCCGGTCTGCTGGGTCTGCCGGTCTGGCCGGATGTCGCATCTGCCCAGACCGCTCCGCTCCAGACCTCTCCCCTTCAGGCTCCTCCGCTGCGGATCGGTCTGTCCGAAGGATCCGCCCCGCCCCGGGCCGGGATTGACGGGGACCTCGGTAACGGCCTGTTGCCGGATCTGATGCGGATGGTGGCGGAACGGCTGGGCCGCCCGGCAGAGGTGGTGCCGGTGTCGCGCAAGCGGGTGATTTCGGCGTTGGCCGGGGGGCAGGTCGATGTTCTCTGTACGCTGGCGGAAGGGTGGATCCCGGCTGACCTGCGGCCGGGGGTGGTGCTGTCGGTTCCGTTGTTCAGCGAGCAGAATGTGGTGATCACCATGGCCCCGGGGGCGGTGGTCAACGGCGTTCCGGCGGAAACGCTGGCCGATCTGGCCGGAACCATCGCCACCGTGCGTGGCTATCTGTATCCGGAGCTGGAGGAGGCCTTCGCCTCTGGCCGTCTGTCCCGGGCTGATGCCCCGGATGAAGGGTCCGCCCTGAAGATGGTGGCGCGCGGGCGCACCCGCTATGGCATTGTCAACCGGATGACGTACGGCTGGAGCAGCCGGTCGGTTCCGCCGCAGGAGCCGTTTCCGGTGCCCTTGCTGCTGATGCGGCCGGAGCCGGTGTCCTGTGCGGTTCCGGCGCAGGGGGAAAGCCGGGAGGCGGTGCTGGAGGCGCTGCGCCAGATTGCCGCCAGTGGCCGGATTGAAAAGGCGGTGCAGGCCCTGCGCGCGGTATCCCGCTGATCCGGTGGTCTCCTCTGACCGGGCCTCCTGTGACCTTTGGGTCCTGTGACCTTTGGAAAAGGATGGTTTTTTGTGGCATCCTGCCCGATGGTGTGGTTCTCTCCCACCCGGATGGGGTCTTCTACCTGATGGTGTGTGTCTGGTCCTAAGGAGTTTGGCGTGAGCAACGCGGAACTGTCGGTTCTGGGGTTCCGGATGCGTGCTGCCACCGAGGCGGCGGCGCGGGCGGCCTATGACTGGATCGGGCGCGGCGACAAGGTGGAAGGCGACCGCGCCGCCATGGCCGCCATGCGGGCGGAGCTGGCAAACCTGCCGGTGCGCGGCACCGTGGTGGTCGGTGAAAGCGGCAGCGACGGGCAGGGCGACGACGGCACCAGCCTGCTGGCCGGGGATGTGATCGGTGCGGCTGGCTGTCCGGCTTTTGACATTGCGGTTGATCCGGTCGAAGGCACCTCCTACCTCGCCCGGGGGATGACCAATGCACTGGCGGTGCTGGCGATGGCCCCGCAGGGCACCCTGTTCCGCCCCGGTCCCTGCTTTTACATGGAAAAGTTCGTCGGTCCGCCGGCGGTGCGCGGCCGGATCGACCCAGCGATGACCGTGGCGCAGAAACTGGCGGTGCTGGCCCGCGAAACCGGTAAGCCGGTGCACGACCTGACGGTGTTCGTGCTGGAAAAACCCCGTCATCGGGATCTGATTCAGGATATTTACGCCGCCGGGGCCCGGGTGGCCCTCTATCCGGCCGGGGACATTGCCGGGGCGCTGATGGCGGCGATCCCCGATTCCGGCATTGATTGCCTGATGGGCACCGGCGGCACCCCGGAAGGGATTATCACCGCCTGCGCCATCCGGTCGCTGGGCGGGGTGTTTTATGGCCGGATGAATCCGCAGCTGAACGGCGAGCGGATGGCGGTCAAGGACGCCGGAATCGACACCAACCGCTGGTACGCGGCGGAGGATCTGGCCCGCTCCGATCAGGTGGTGTTCTGTGCCACCGGCATCACCACCGGCCTGCTGTTGCAGGGGGTGGAACGGCAGGGCCGCAGCGTGCGGACCGAAACCCTGCTGCTGTGTGGCGAAGGCAGCGGGCGGCAGGTGGTCAGCAACTGGCAACCGGTGGCCCCTGTTTCCGTGGCTGCTTCTGGAGCCGGGATGCCGCAGCCATGATGTCCTCGCGTCTGCCCCCACAGCTGCCGCTCTCCACCCTGCCGGTCCGCCCGGCCGGACAGCCGGTGATTCTGGGGATCGTCGGCGACTCCGGGGCCGGGAAGACCACGCTGGCCGCCGGGATCGCCGCCATTTTCGGGCCGGAGCGGGTGACCCTGCTGTGCACCGATGACTACCACCGCTATTCCCGCATGGAACGGGCGGAGCGCGGCCTGTCGCCGTTTGATCCGCAGGCCAATTACATGGACATTCTGGAGCAGCACCTCCAGCAGCTCCGCGCCGGGCGGGCGATCCTGAAGCCGGTCTACGACCATTCCGACGGCACCCTGCGCGCCCCGGTCTATGTGGAGCCGAAGGACTACATTCTGGTCGAGGGGCTGCTGACCTATTCCACCCGGGCCATGCGCGACTGCTTCGACGTGAAGGTCTATCTGGAGCCGGAAGAGGAACTGCGCACGGCGTGGAAGCTGCGCCGCGACATCGCCAAGCGCGGCTATACCGAGGACGAGGCCCGCCGCGAGCTGGACCGCCGCCTGCGCGACTCCCTGACCCACATCCGCCCGCAGCGGACCTTTGCCGATCTGGTGCTGTCGTTCCGCCGCCGCGACGGCTCGGTCAGTCCGGTGCGGACCAACAACCTCAATGCCCGCCACATTCTGCGCCCGACCCTGCCACACCCGGATCTGACGCCGATCGTCGAAGGGGCCAAGAACGGTATCCGGCTGGAACTGGCCCGCGACATCGACGGCAAGCCGGTGGATGTGCTGGAGATTGAGGGCGATGTCGAGGACCGCCGCGCCAAGGCGATGGAGGACCTGCTGTGGGATCTGATCCCGGAGGCCGGGCATCTGCGCGCCAACCTCGGCCAGTATCTGGACGAGGACCAGCACACCCGGATGAGCCATCCGCTGGCCCTGTCGCAGCTGCTGATCACCTATCATTTGATCAAAGCGGCAATGGGGCACTATGCGATCTGACCCGAATCCGGTATCAGACCGCACAAACCGTCTTCATGACGCCATAATCAAGACTGCACACTCAGCGCAGATCCGCCAACCGACACGCCGCGTTTTTCCGCCCGCACCCTCCGCACCAGAGAGTCACTGAAGAGCCCCCGGACAATGACCATGCAGACCCTGAACGCCAAGATGGCCAACGCGATCCGTTTCCTGTCCGCCGATGCGGTGCAGAAGGCCAAGTCCGGCCATCCCGGCATGCCGCTCGGCATGGCCGATGTGGCCACCGTTCTGTTCACCCGCTTCCTGAAGTTTGACGCGTCGGCCCCGCGCTGGGCGGACCGCGACCGCTTCGTGCTGTCGGCGGGCCATGGGTCCATGCTGCTGTACAGCCTCGGCTACCTGCTGGGCTATTCCGACATCACCCTCGACGAAGTGAAGAACTTCCGTCAGCTGAACGCCAGGACCGCCGGTCACCCGGAATACGGCCATGTCTCGCTGGCCGAAACCACCACCGGCCCGCTGGGGCAGGGCATCACCAACGCCGTCGGCTTCGCGCTGGCGGAAAAGATGCTGGCCGCCCGTTACGGCAAGGCTGCGGTGGATCACTTCACCTATGTCATCGCCGGGGACGGCTGCCTGATGGAAGGCATCTCGCAGGAAGCGATTGCCATGGCCGGGCACTGGAAGCTGAACAAGCTGATCGTGCTGTGGGATGACAACTCGATCTGCATCGACGGCGACGTGGCGCTGGCCACCTCCGAAGACCAGCATGCCCGCTTCCGCGCCGCCGGCTGGAACACGCTGGCCGTTGACGGCCACGATCAGGACGCTGTGGCCGCCGCCATCGAAACCGCCCGCAGCTCCGACAAGCCGACCATGATCGCCTGTAAGACCGTGATCGGCTTCGGCGCCCCGACTCTGGCCGGGACCGAGAAGACCCACGGCGCGCCGCTGGGCGACACCGAACTGGCCGGGATGCGTGATAAGCTCGGCTGGCCGCATGCCCCGTTCGAGATTCCGGAAGACGTGCTGTCCGCCTGGCGGGCTGCCGGGGCCCGTGGCGCTGCCGCCCGTGCCGAATGGGATGCCCGCGTGGCGGCCCTGCCGGCCGACGTCAAGGCTGCCTTCGATGCCGCCCTGTCCGGGGCCCTGCCGCAGGGCTGGGATG
Organism: Novispirillum itersonii; assembly: GCF_014205675.1. GTDB lineage: Bacteria > Pseudomonadota > Alphaproteobacteria > Rhodospirillales > Rhodospirillaceae > Novispirillum > Novispirillum itersonii_A. Next base: position 8,173 of record NZ_JACIIX010000001.1, on the reverse strand, counting down.
CCGGTCTGACCGCGCTGAAGGAAAAGGCCATCGCGGAAAAGACCAAGGTCGCCACCCGCAAGGCCAGCCAGATGGCGCTGGAAGTCATCGTTCCGGCCCTGCCGACCATCGTCGGCGGCTCTGCCGACCTGACCCATTCCAACCTGACCGTCACCAAGGACATGAAATCGGTCCTGCCGGACGCCATGGGTGGCAATTACATCCACTACGGCGTGCGCGAACACGGTATGGCCTCGGTGATGAACGGTCTGGCCCTGCACGGCGGCTTCATCCCCTACGGCGGCACCTTCCTGGTGTTCACCGACTATGCCCGCCCGGCGATCCGCATGGCGGCGCTGATGGGCATCCGCACCATCTATGTCATGACCCATGACTCGATCGGTCTGGGTGAAGACGGCCCGACCCACCAGCCGGTGGAACATGTCGCCAGCCTGCGCGCCATGCCGAACCTGCTGGTGTTCCGCCCGGCTGACGTGGTGGAAACCGCCGAGTGTTGGCAGATCTCGCTGGAAAACGCGACCGGCCCCAGCCTGCTGGCCCTGTCGCGCCAGAACCTGCCGTGCCTGCGCGATGACGCTTCCGTCAACCTGTCGGCCAAGGGCGCCTATGTGCTGTCCGAAACCGACGGTGCCCGCGATGTCACCCTGCTGGCCTCCGGCTCTGAAGTGGAAATCGCCGTGAAGGCCCGCGATCTGCTGGCCGCCAGGGGCGTGAAGGCCGCTGTCGTCTCCATGCCGTGCTGGGAGCTGTTTGATGCCCAGCCGGTGGCCTACCGCAAGGCCGTGCTGGGCGATGCCCCGCGGGTGGCGGTGGAAGCCCTGTCCACCTTCGGCTGGGACCGTTACACCGGGCTGGACGGCGCGGTGATCGGCATGACCGGCTTCGGCGCTTCGGCCCCGGCGGAAAAGCTGTACGAGCTGTTCGGCATCACTGCCGACGCCGTCGCCGCCAAGGCGGAAGAGCTGGTGAAGGCTTAACGTTACAAAACCGACATCCCGGGGCGGAGGCCATGCCGCCCCGGGGTGCATAAACCGCAGACCGCTTTAGGAGAGACTGCAATGCCCGTCATTACCCTGCGCCAGCTGCTGGACCATGCCGCCGAATATTCTTACGGCATGCCGGCGTTCAACGTGAACAACATGGAACAGGTGCTGGCGATCATGAACGCCGCGCGCAAGACCAACGCGCCGGTGATTCTTCAGGCCAGCCGCGGTGCCCGCAAGTACGCCGGCGACATCATGATCAAGCACATGATTCTGGCGGTGACCGAAATGTACCCGGAAATCCCGGTCTGCATGCATCAGGACCACGGCAACAGCGGCTCCACCTGCATGTCGGCGGTGATGAGCGGCTTCACCTCCGTCATGATGGACGGCTCGCTGGAAGAAGACGCCAAGACCCCGGCCTCCTACGACTACAACGTCACCGTCACCGCTGACGTCACCCGCATGTCGCACATGGTCGGTGTGTCGGTGGAAGGCGAACTGGGCTGCCTCGGCTCGCTGGAAACCGGGCAGGGCGACAAGGAAGACGGCCACGGCTTCGAAGGCACCCTCGACCACTCCCAGCTGCTGACCGATCCGGATCAGGCCGCTGACTTCATCGCCCGTACCAAGGTCGATGCGCTGGCGGTGGCCATCGGCACCAGCCATGGCGCCTACAAGTTCACCCGCAAGCCGACCGGCGATATCCTCGCCATGAACGTGGTGAAGGCGATCAACGCCAAGTGCCCGAACACCCATCTGGTGATGCACGGGTCTTCCTCGGTGCCGCAGGATCTTCAGGACATCATCAACCAGTACGGTGGTGAAATGCCGCAGACCTTCGGCGTGCCGCTGGAAGAAATCGAAGAAGGCATCAAGTACGGCGTCCGTAAGATCAACATCGACACCGACAACCGCATGGCGATCACCGGGGCGATCCGCAAGGTCTTCGCCGAGAAGAAGTCGGAATTCGATCCGCGCGGCTACATGAAGCCGGCGATGGACGCCATGGAAAAGCTGTGCGCTGACCGCTTCGAACGCTTCCAGGCGGCCGGTAAGGCCTCCAAGATCAAGGCGATCCCGCTGGCGGATATGGCCAAGCGGTACGCTGACGGTTCTCTGGATCCGAAGTTCGCCTAAGGGTCCGGTTCCACGGGAAAGGGCTGCCCCCTGCGGGGCGGCCCTTTCGCCGTTTCAAGTCTGACCCTATATCCCGTTTCTCCCCGACGCCGGATCCTGCCATGACCGTCAAGATTTCTCCCAGCATCCTGTCTGCCGATTTCGCCCGTCTGGGCGAGGAAGTGCGCGCCATCGACGCCGCCGGGGCCGACTACATCCATATCGACGTGATGGACGGCCACTATGTGCCCAATATCACCATCGGCCCGGCGGTGGTGCAGGCGCTGCGCCCGCACACCGCCAAGGTGTTTGATGTGCATCTGATGATCGACCCGGTTGACCCCTATGTCGAAGCCTTCGCCAAGGCGGGGTCGGACATCATCACCGTGCATGCCGAGGCCGGAAAGCACCTGCACCGCACCCTTCAGCTGATCCGCTCCTTCGGCAAGAAGGCCGGGGTGTCGCTGAATCCGGCGACTCCGGAATCGGTGGTGGAATACGTGCTGGATTCCGTTGATCTGATTCTGGTGATGTCGGTGAACCCCGGCTTCGGCGGCCAGTCGTTCATCCACTCTCAGGTGGAAAAGATCCGCCGTCTGAAGCAGATGATCGGCGACCGCCCGATTGAGCTGGAAGTGGACGGCGGCGTGACGCCGGAGACCGCCCCGCTCTGTACCGCTGCCGGGGCCAACGTGCTGGTGGCGGGCAGTGCCGTCTTCAAAAACGGGACCTATGCCGCTAACATTTCGGCGCTGCGTGGCTGAGGCCTTGCCGGAATCCCGGCAGGGCTGCCGTTGCGGCGCTGACTGATCATAGTGCTTCCGGGCCGGGGTTGTGCGTCTCCCGGGTCCGGCGGACCACCCTGACGGCCGATCTTTCGGGATTGGCCCCGGGGATGGGAAACGGCCCCGTACTTTGGCCAGTACGGGGCCATTTTCATGGCCCCGTACATGGTTTTTCAAAGGACGCGGCCCGTGGGGCCGCCGGACGGGGCCATTTTCATGGCCCCGTACAAGGTTGGTTTAGAGTGACCGTGGATCTTCGGAGAAGACGGTCCTTTCGCTGTCGCGAACGGGCGACTGCCCGGACCCGTCTGGAGGCGGAAGCCTCCAGACCTCCCCTTTGTTTTCTGAAAAAAGAAACAGGGATCTGGGGATATCATCCCCAGAAGGGATCGGGCGGTTGTCCGACGCAGGCCCCTCCCGGTCCCGCCCTCAGAACGTGGTGACAACCGTGGTGCCGGTGCCCCGGAACGAGTCCATGCTGATCAGGGCGTCGATGGACTGTTCCAGACTGATTTCCGCCCCGATCAGCCGTTCCGGTTTCAGTTTCCCGGACAGGATCATCGGCATCATCACGTCATAGCGGTGGGCCTGCATGCCGTGGCTGCCGAGAATTTCCAGCTCATGGGCAATCACCCGGCTCATCGGCACCGCCGGGGTGCTGTGGTCGGCCAGCATCAGCCCGACCTGCACATGCTTGCCGCGCCGCCGCAGCGACAGGATGGAGTTGAAACAGGTGGTCGGGTGGCCGAGGGCGTCGAGGGAGACATGGGCACCGCCGCCTGTGGCTTCCCTCACCGCCTCGGGGACCGAGGCCACCGTACCGGCATTGACGGTGATATCGGCACCGACGGCTCTGGCCAGCGCCAGTTTGTCTTCGGCGATATCAACGGCGACGACATTGGCCCCGAGGGCGCTGGCGATCATGATCGCGGACAGGCCGACCCCGCCGCAGCCATGCACCGCCACCCATTGCCCGGCGGCAACCTTGCCCTGATCGACCACCGCCCGGAACGAGGTGACGAACCGGCAGCCCAGACTGGCCGCCGTGGCGAAGGAGACAGAGTCCGGCAGGGCGACCAGATTCAGGTCGGCCCGGTGGATCGACACATATTCGGCAAAGGATCCCCAGTGGGTGAAGCCGGGCTGAAACTGGTCATGGCACACCTGCTGGTGTCCGGCGTGGCATTCCGGGCAGTGCCCGCAGCCGCCGACGAAGGGCACGGTCACGCGGTCCCCGACCTTCCAGCGCCGGACATCCTTGCCCACCGCCTCAATCACCCCGGCCAGTTCGTGCCCCGGCACATGCGGCAGGGCGATATCCGGGTCATGGCCGACCCAGCCGTGCCAGTCACTGCGGCAGACGCCGGTGGCCATCACCCGCACCACCACGCCATGCGGGTCCGGTGTCGGGTCCGGCAGGCGGGTGATCTGTGGGCGTTCGTTGAAGGCGGTATACAGCACGGCTTTCATCTGGGGGGTCTCCTGTCCCGGGTTCGGCAGATCCGGACAGGATATCTGGAATCGGCCGGAAGGGTCTTGCCGAAGGGGCTTCCAGCGGCCCGCTTTCAGGGGCATTCTTCCTGAAAGAAGCCAGCAGAAGAAAGAGTTTGCCGAAATGTCTGAAATAGACAGAGTGGATGCCGAGATTCTTGCCCGGTTACAGAAAGATGGTCGTCTTTCCAACGCCAGACTGGCCAGTGACCTCGGTCTGAGTGAGACGCCGTGCTGGCGACGGCTGAAGCGCCTTGAGGAGGCGGGGATTATTGAAGGCTATCAGGCCGTTCTCAACCGCCGGAAGCTGGGGCTGGGGGTGATGGCCTTTGTCCAGATTGGCTGCGTCCAGCATGATGAAAAGGCGACGCGGGCGTTTCATCAGGCGGTTCTGGCCAGCGCCAACGTCCTCTCCTGTCACAATACAACGGGAGAGGCCGACTATCTGCTGGTGGTGGTGGCGAAGGATCTGGATGATTACAGCCAGTTCGTCGAAACCGTCCTGCGGTTTCTGCCCGGGGTCACCAGCATCCGCTCCAACCTGTCCCTGCGTGAGCTGAAAGCCTCCAACCTGCTGCCGATTGAGCCCTGAGGGGGTGGCCTATTCCAGAGACTGGCTCTGTTCCTTGATCCGCAGCGACGCGCCGTGAATATCCTTCAGCCCGTCGGAAACTTCGGTAATCCGGCTGGAGATCCGGTTGACCGTCTCCGACGCTGACTGCATGGACTCCCTCATGGTCCGGGCTTTGTCCCCCTGTGCCGTGATGGCCCCGGCCAGACTGGTGGACAGGGTGCTGATCTGGCTGATGCTGTCGGCTACGCCGCCGATGGCCCCGGCGACATCCTGTGTATCCTTTTGCACGCGGGTGATCTGGGTGGCAATCTCGGCCGTGGCCTGCCGGGTCTGCTGAGACAGGGCTTTCACCTCCTCGGCGACCACGGCGAAGCCTTTCCCGGCATCTCCGGCCCGGGCCGCTTCGATGGTGGCGTTCAGGGCCAGAAGATTGGTCTGGCTGGCGATGGCCGCAATCATGTCCAGCACCGTACCGATCCGGTTGCTGGCGTCCATCAGGGCGGTCACGGTCCGGTCGGTGTGCTGGGCCCGGTCCACGGCCTCGGCGGCAACGTGTGCGGCCTGTTCCATCTGCCGGGTAATCTCGGTCAGGGTGGTGGCAATCTGCCCGGAGTCCGCTGTCAATCCGGCGACAGTCCCCGATGACCGGGCGGCATCTTCCGCCACATCGGCGGATTGGCCGGTGGCGCGGTCAAGGATGGAAATGACGGTGGCCAGCTCCTGATCGATCCGCTGCTGGACCAGCGCCCGGCGCTGGCGTTCTTCGACGTCGGCGGTGATGTTGCTGGCGATTTTGACCACCTTGATCACCCGCCCGCCGGAATCACAGACCGGGGTATAGGTGGCATGAATCCAGATCTGCCGTCCGTCCCGGCCCATCCGTAGAAACTCGGCGGTTTCCGCCTGTCCGGTCCGCAGCGATGCCCAGAACTGTTGATAGGCCGCAGAGGTGGCGTCCGGGCCGGGGACGAACATGCGGTGATGCTGGCCGACAATATCAGCGAGCCCGTAGCCGAAGGTTTCCAGAAACAGCGGGTTGGCCTCCAGAATGATGCCGTCCGGCGAGAACTGGATCACCGCCTGCGACCGGCTGATGGCGCGGATCAGGGCCTCGCTGGCCAGCGAGGCCAGCTGTTCCGTGGTCTGGTCGGTGGCGGTTTTGATGATTTTGATGACCGTTCCGGATGGATCCCTGACCGGTGAATACACCGCCCGGATCCAGACATCGGCCCCGTGGCGGTTGCGGCGGCGGACCTGGTCGGTAACGCTCTCGCCCCGGTTCAGGCGCTGCCACAGGGTGCAGGTGCCGGGGTCATCCCGCAGGTCGTCCGGCAGCAGGACCGAATGATGACGCCCGCGCAGCTCCGGCAGGGAATAGCCCATCATGCCCAGAAAATTAGGATTGGCATCCAGGATGATGCCATCCGGGGCAAAGGTGATGATGGCGTGGGATTGATCCAGTGCCCGCAGGGTTTGTTTTTCGGTCTGGTTGCGTCCGAGCATGGTGCGCCTTCCCTCTTCCCGCGGTGGCATTTTACCGGCCAGTGTGAAGGGTTCCGGTACGGAAAGGGGGATATAAAAAGGTATAAAAATGCGTGAATACGTATGAATATTGGCGCCCCGCTGTTTCGGCGCCATCCGGCATGCTTTTCCTTACAGCAGCGAGGCACTCTGCCCCTTCACCCGTTCCGATGCGCCCAGAATGCTGTTGAGGCCGGTGGCGACCTGACCGATGTTGTCGGTGATGGTGGCAACCCCGGCGCTGGTGCTTTGCATGCTGGCGGACAGGTCACGGGTGACGGCGGTCTGTTCTTCCACGGCGGCGGAAATCGCCGTCGAGATGGCATTGATCCGGGCGATGGTCCCGGCAATGCCCTGAATGGCGGCGACAGCTTCGCGGGTGTTCTGCTGGACCGTGCTGATCTGGCGGGAGATTTCCTCGGTGGCCCGGCCGGTCTGGGTCGCAAGGTTTTTCACCTCGCTGGCGACCACGGCGAATCCTTTCCCGGCTTCACCGGCGCGGGCGGCCTCAATGGTGGCATTCAGGGCCAGCAGGTTGGTCTGGCTGGAGATGGTGTTGATCAGCCCGACCACGGTGCTGATGTGTTCAGCAGCCTGCGTCAGGTCAGAAACCACCCGGTTGGTATGGGTGGCCTGTTCCACGGCCGCCGTCGAAATCTCCAGCGCCTGTGCCACCTGCTGGCTGATTTCGCCGACCGAGGCTGACAGTTCCTCTGCCCCTGATGCCATGGCCTGAACCGTTTCCGCCGAGCGTGTGGCGGCGGCGGAAATCTGCCCGGCCTGATCGGTGGCGGCGGTGATCGCCTGCACCACATCGGTCAGCTCGCCGTCGATCTGTTTCTGGGTCTGGGCACGGGCCTGCCGCCGCTGGATCTGCGGGGTGATGTCGGTGGCGAATTTGACCACCTTCACCAAAGTGCCGCAGTCATCGAAGATCGGGTTATAGCTGGCCAGAATCCACACATCGTTGCCGCCCTTGCCCCGGCGGCGGAATTCTCCGACGTGGTATTCCCCCCGGCGCAGGGTATCCCAGAAGGCGCGGTAGGCCGGGGTGTCCCGCTCCGCCGGATCGAGGAACAGGCTGTGGTGCTGCCCCGCCACCTCGGGCAGGGTGTAGCCAAGGGCGGCCAGAAAATTGTCATTGGCCCATTGGACGGTGCCGTCGGTGCTGAAGTGAATGACCGCCTGAGACCGGTTGATGGCGTCGATCTGCCCGGACTGGTCCAGCGTCTGCCGCCGGTCGGCGGTGATATCCGTGGCCAGCAGGACCACCTTATACGGGCGGTTGCCGCCGTTCATCACCGGCATGTAGCTGCCCCGGATCCACAGGGCGGCGCCGTTCCGGGTCATCCGGCGGAAGATCCCGGAACAGGGAATGCCCTGCCGCAGCTGATCCCACAGGCCGTACTCTTCCCCGCTGGCCGTCTGCGGCTGATCAGGGGTCAGCAGAGTATGGGACTGCCCGACGATTTCAGACAGACCGTAGCCGGTCAGTGTCAGGAAAATATCATTCGCAGTCAGAACTTTTCCTGACAGATCAAATTCAGCGATAGCATTGGATCGGCTGATAGCCGCGATAATGTGCCCGTTTTCTTTCAATGCGCCTGACCTGCCTCGAGAAAACTCCTCCAGTTTAAAGTAGAGTCCGCCCATCGAGAGGACGGACGATATGAAGCGCAGCAGATTTTCAGAGGAACAGA